>NZ_JAFMZZ010000001.1:2535902-3803854 GCF_017356245.1 Bordetella petrii | reverse complement strand
CCGGGTTCTGGATGGCCGACACCACGCTCTGGTCGCCGGCATCCACGTCGCTGTCGTTGTCCAGTACGTTGCCCTCGGCCGGACTGCCCGGGGTCGCATTATCCGTGCCGCCGGCTTCCACGGCGGCGCCCGTGTCGTCCTGCGCCACCGGTGCGTCGTCGCTGCCCGCGATGATCACCAACAGGCGCGCCTGAGCGGTGACGCCAGCCGCGTCACGCATGGTATAGGTGAAGGTCTCGGTCAAGGTCTCGCCGGCGGTGCGCAGGGCCTGCACCTGGGGGTTGCCGTTGTCTACCAGGTACTGATAGCTGCCATCGGCCGCCAGCACCAGCGTGCCGTACTGTCCCACGGTGTTGCCGCCCACGCTGCCGGCCTCGCCCGAAACCTCCACGGCCACCACCGTCTTCGTGTCGCCATTGTCGACATCGCTGTCGTTGTCCAGCACATTGCCCGCCGGGTCGAAACCTGGGTCGGCGTTGCTTGTCCCGCCGGCCTCGACCGCATCGGCTTTGTCATCATTGGCTGTCGGGATATCGTTGGCCCCATTGATGGTGATTCGCAGTTCGGCCTGGTCGGTCAGTCCGCCGCCATCGATGACGCGGTAGGTGAACACGTCTTGCAGCTGCTCGCCAACGGCCAGCGCCGCGACCGCTGCATTGGTCTCGTCGGCGTGGTAGGTATAGGTACCATCAGCCGCGATATCCAGCCAGCCGTACAGGCCATCGATGTGTTGGGTTCCATCGCTGTCCATCTCGGTAAAGCCGTCGCTGCCCGAACCCGCCCGGATGCCGTCGACCGCCTGGGTGTCGCCCGCATCCACATCGGTATCGTTGGCCAGCACCGAGCCCGTGGCATCGACCGCCGGCGAGATCGCCGTGGCCGGCGTGGCCGCGTCCGTATCGTCCTGCGCCTGCGGCGCGTCGTAGCTGCCGGCGATGGTGATGGTCAGCGTGGCCGTATGCGTCAGCCCGGCCAGATCCTGGACGGTGTAGGTATAGGTTTCCTGCAGCGACTGGCCCGCGCGCAGCTGTTGCACCGCTGCCAGCGTATCGTCGACCTCGTAGCGGTACGAGCCGTCGGCCTGCAGCGTCAGCGTGCCGTATTGGCCGACAGCCTCGCCGCCCACGATGCCGACGGTGCTGTCCGGGTTCTGGATGGCCGACACCACGCTCTGGTCGCCGGCATCCACGTCGCTGTCGTTGTCCAGTACGTTGCCCTCGGCCGGACTGCCCGGGGTCGCATTATCCGTGCCGCCGGCTTCCACGGCGGCGCCGGTATCGTCCTGTGCCACCGGTGCGTCGTCGCTGCCCGCGATGGTCACCAACAGGCGCGCCTGAGCGGTGACGCCAGCCGCGTCACGCATGGTATAGGTGAAGGTCTCGGTCAAGGTCTCGCCGGCGGTGCGCAGGGCCTGCACCTGGGGGTTGCCGTTGTCTACCAGGTACTGATAGCTGCCATCGGCCGCCAGCACCAACGTGCCGTACTGTCCCACGGTGTTGCCGCCCACGCTGCCGGCCTCGCCCGAAACCTCCACGGCCACTACCGTCTTCGTGTCGCCATTGTCGACATCGCTGTCGTTGTCCAGCACGTTGCCGGCCGGGTCGATACCCGGGTCGGCATTGCCTGTCCCGCCGGCTTCGACCGCATCGGCGGCATCATCGTTGGCTGTCGGGATATCGTTGGCCCCATTGATGGTGATTCGCAGTTCGGCCTGGTCCGTCAGTCCACCGCCATCGATGACGCGGTAGGTGAAGACATCCTGCAGCTGCTCGCCGGCCGCCAAGGCTGCCACCGCTGCATTGGTTTCGTCGGCATGGTAGGTATAGGTGCCGTCGGCGGCGATATCCAGCCAGCCGTACAGGCCATCGATACGCTGCGTGGCCCCATCGCCAATTTCCGTGAATCCGTCGCTGCCCGAACCCGCCCGGATGCCGTCGACCGCCTGGGTGTCGCCCGCATCCACATCGGTATCGTTGGCCAGCACCGAGCCCGTGGCATCGACCGCCGGCGAGATCGCCGTGGCCGGCGTGGCCGCGTCCGTATCGTCCTGCGCCTGCGGCGCGTCGTAGCTGCCGGCGATGGTGATGGTCAGCGTGGCCGTATGCGTCAGCCCGGCCAGATCCTGGATGGTGTAGGTATAGGTTTCCTGCAGCGACTCGCCCGCGCGCAGCTGCTGCACCGCCGCCAGCGTATCGTCGACCTCGTAGCGGTACGAGCCGTCGGCCTGCAGGATCAGCGTGCCGTACTGGCCGACAGCCTCGCCGCCCACGATGCCGGCGGTGCTGTCCGGGTTCTGGATGGCCGATACCACGCTCTGGTCGCCCGCATCCACGTCGCTGTCGTTGTCCAGCACGTTGCCCTCGGCCGGACTGCCCGGGGCCGCGTTATCCGTGCCGCCGGCCTCTATCGCCTGTCCGCTGTCGGCTTGCGCGACAGGGGCATCGTCGGCGCCGCGTATTGTCACGGTGACGAGTCCGTCGCTGTCCAGGCCGGCAGTGTCACTGAGCCGGAAAGTGAAGTATTCGACCAGGGTATCGGAAGGCTGGCGCAGCGCCTGTACGGCGGCCAGATCGTTATCCACGGTGTAGACGTAGCTGCCATCGCTGTCGATGCGCAGCGTGCCATACAGCCCTTGTATGGTGCTGCCCGCGTCCTGCATGGCCGAGCCGTCGTCCGGCTGCCCGGCGCGCAGGCCGGCAATATGCAGCGTGTCGCCTGTATCGGGGTCGGCGCCTGCGGCGGGCAACAGGTTGCCGGCTGGATCCAGCCCGCCGCTGTCATTGCCGGTACCGCCCTTTTCCTCTGCCGTCAGGTCCTGCGGAGCCGCGACCGGCGCATCATTGGCACCCTGGATGGTGATCCTCAGCAGCGCTGTGTCGGTCAACCCTGCTGCGTCGCGCACCTTGTAGCTGAAGTCATCGATCAGAACATCGCCATTGGCCAGTGCCTGCACGGCGGGATTGCTGTTGTCTGCGCGGTACACATAGCTGCCGTCAGCCAGCAGCGTCAGGGTGCCATAGCTGCCGCTAACCACCATGATCGACCCGGCCGAATCCGGCACCGCGCCCGACGATTCATCGCCCGCGCGGGCGCCCGCCACCGCCAGTTGCTCGCCGTTGCCAGCCGAATCGACATCCTGGTCGTTGGCCAGCACATTGCCAATAGCCGGCTGGCCGCCGGCGGCATTGTCCGTGCCCCCAGCCTCCGTCGCCGTGCCGCTATCGTCGCCCGCCTCGGGCGCGTCGTCCTGGCCCAGAATGCGGATGCGCAGTTCCGCCTGGTCGCTCAGGCCGCCACTGTCGGACACCGAGTAGGTAAAGACATCCACCAGCATATCCCGCTCGGTGCGCAACGCTTGTACGTCGGCGTCATTCTCGTTCAGGTCGTACTGATAGGTGCCATCGGCCAACAGCGTCAATGTGCCGTAAATGCCCTGTATGGGCTGGCCCAGCGGCAACAAGGCCCCGCCCTCGGATTCAGCTCCGCCGCGCGCGCCGGTTACCGTCAGCGCATCGCCGTCCGGTTCAACGTCATTCACCGTCACATCGCCCTGGGCGGTGCGGCCGGGCGTGGCATTGCCAATCCCTCCGCGCTCCTGCGCCACGCCCACGACATTGCTGGCCACCGGCTGGTCGCTCACGCCGAAGATCTGGATCGTCAGCACGGCATCGGCCCGCGCGCCCGCCGCGTCTTCCAGCGCATAGACGAAACGCTCCTGGACACTTTCTCCGGCGCCCAGGGCAACAAGGGCTGGGTTCAGGCTGTCTATTTCGTAGACATAGGTGCCATCGCTGTTGATATGCAGCGTGCCGTACGCAGCCAGGATATCGGCACCCGCTCCCGGCGGCACCAGGGTCGCGCCGCCGCCTTCGGGGGCAATGCTGTAGACCGAGGACTGCGACATATCGTTATCGACGTCGCTGTCGACCGCAGCCGGATCGCTGTCCGGATAGGCGTCGGTAATGACATTGCCCTGCGCGTTGCGCGGCACCCCGATCACGGTGTTAGTGGAAGTGTCCACCGCTGCCGTGTATCCCTCGCCGAGGTTATCCACCGCAACCGGATTGTCGTTGCTGCCGTCTATGGTGATGACCAGCGATGCCAGCGCGTTGAGGCCGCCGGCATCCGTCACTGCGTAATCGAAGGTCTCGCTCAGTGTTTCGCCGTCATTCAGGGCCTGGACGGCCGCATTGGCGTCGTCCACCACATAGACATAGCTGCCGTCGGCGCCGAGGGTCAGGGTGCCGTATCGGCCCGCGATGGCCGTGCCGTTGGCAGAGGTGCTGCCGCTGGCGATCGGCTGGGCCGGCCCGGGCCCGCTGCCGTCGTAGCCGCGGGCCTGCGTGACGCTGCGGGTATCGCCGGCGTCGACATCGCTGTCGTTGTCCAGCACATTACCCTGGGCGGGACTGCCGCCACTGGCATTGCCGATGCCTCCCTTCTCCTGGGCCGACCCGCTGTCATCCTGTGCCGCCGGCGCATCGTTGGCGCCGCTCAGCGTAATGACCAGCTGCGCCGAACTCGTCGTGTCCGCCGTGTCCTTCAGCGTATAGGCGAAGGTCTCCTGCAGCGGTGTGCTGCTGGCCAGCAGCGCCTGGATCGCCGGATCCGCATTGTCGACCTCGTACCGGTAGCCGCCGGCGCTGTTGATATACAGCGTCCCGTAGCGGCCGTCCACCGCCTGCTCGGCGGCCAGTGGATCCAGCGTGAGCTCGTCCACATCGGAGCTGACATGGGTAACAGACAGCTCGTCGCCGTTGGTCTGGATATCCACGTCGATATCGTTGTCCAGCAGGTTGCCGGCCGGGTCGACGCCAGGTATGTCGTTGTCCACGCCTCCCGCCTCGATGGCATGCGCGGCGTCGTCCACGCCTTGCGGCACATCGTTGACTGGCCGGATGGCAATCGAGACGGTGTCGGTATCGCCGAGATTGTCGTCGCCGCTTTCGAATGGAATGCCATCGCCGTCGGCATCGCCTCGCTGGCCCTGGTCTTCCGTCGTGATGGTAAGCGTATCGGCGCCATTGAAGTTGGCATCGGACGCGTATGTCAGGGTTGTCAGCGCCGCATTCAAGGCGGCCTGGCTGCCGCGCAACTGCATGGAATTCGATCCCAGGGCCCCGGCCACGACTTCGGCGGCGCCCAGGGTGAGCGTCAGGCTGCCATGCTCTACCGATAAGGTGACCAGCATGTCCGCCGTGCCGGCATCCGGGTCCTGGATAGCCAGCCCGTCGATCGCCAGCTGCGTATCCTCATCCATGCTTTGCGCTGCCGGCACGGTATTGACCGGCCCATCGTTGCGTTCCACATACCCCACGCTGCCATCGGCAGCCGCGCCCAGATCGCCGAACTGGGCAACGACCTCGCCCAGCGCCGAAGCGCCGTCGCTATCGATGCGGGCATTGATGACCCCGGTCGGGGCAGCCAGCGTAATGGTGGGCGGCGCATCGATACGGAAGGTTCCGCCGCCCAGCACGCCAAAGTAGTAATAGCCACTGGCATCGGTCGTGGTCGTCCAGCTACGGTTATCGGCCGCGGTAGACAAGTCGTTATCCGCGCCCGCCCAGGTCAGCGTAACGGACTGCCCCTCCAGGCTCGGTCCGTCAGGCACAACAGAGCCGTCGGCGCTGTCGGTATCGTTCCACAGGGTGCCCGCCATCAGGCTCACGCCGGCGGCATCGCTGTCGCGGTACAGATTGGGGCCGCTGCCATCGCCGGTGCGTTCGCCGCCCACCGTGCCGGCGGCGCCGACGTCGGTGCCGGCATAGCTTTGGAAGTCGTCGGGCAGGCTGGTATAGGTCACCGTGGCCGAGGTATCCGCGAGCAGCGTGCTATTGGGCAATTCGGCGCTATAGGCCAAGCCGACCGAAGCGCCTGCCGCGAGCTTGTCCAGGGAAACCGTAACGGTGTCGCCGCTGGCCACCACGGACACCCCGTCCGGATATTCGCCGGGCGCGTAAGCGACGCCGTCGATGGTCAGCCCAACCACCGTCAGGCCCTGTCCGCCCGCCGGCAATGTATCGGTCAGGACGACGTTGTAGGCGGCCGCCGTGCCGGTATTGGAGAAACTGACGGAATATCCCGCTGCGCCGAACGCCGTGCCCGTGCCGGGATCGAACGTATCGACGTGCTTGTCGATATTGTCGATCCGAGGCTCGACGACCCGTTCCACGATGGTGTCCGTGCCGAATCGCACCTCGCCGCCGCTGAGAAACTCCGAGCGCACCGCCAGCTGGCTGCCCGCGGCTACGCCGGCGGCGTTGTCGACACGTACGTTGAATTCGAAGTACAGCCCTTCGAAATCCGAGTCCTGGTTCGCGTTGACCAGGTTGCCCAGCTGCAGGAAAACCGCCTGCGGATCGCTGGTATCGATGGCCTGGGTATTAAGCACCCCTTCGGCGCGCACGCCGGACAGGTCGGGCGCCAGCAAGGTGCTGGCCTGGTCGGTCACGCCGCCGTCGATATTCGGAGTGCCGCCCACAATCAAGTCGGTGCGGTCCGTCCACAGCCCGGCCGATCCGTCGGCCAGCGCGTTGGCCAGGTATCCCAGCGTGGCGGACCCATCGTTCATAAATGTCAGCCCGGAGGGCAGCAGCACGCGAATCGCCGCATCCGGCTGTGTGCCTTCCGGAACCAGCAGGGCGACGCGGTAATGAATGATCTCGCCTACCGCGACATCTTGCGCATCCGCGGTGGTCGGGCTGCCGTTGGCGGTGTCGGCCAGGCCGCCCACATGGCTGATCGTGCCCGATGCCGCCACATTGTCGCTATGCACGCTGACCAGCCGGTAGTCGTTCAAGGCTCCGGAATTCAGCGCGCCGTCCGCGCCGGTACGCTCGCCGGTAGCGGCGCCGCCCAGGCTGGACCACGCCACCGTTACCTGGTTGTCCACCTTGCCGCTGGTGCCTGTGCTGTCGTTCAGCACTCCGCGGAACTGCAGCACCAGGCTGCCGCCCTTGGGAATATCCAGCTTGGCGTCCGGATCCAGCTGCAGCACACCGTTGTCGATGACAAAATCGCCGCCGGTCAGTGTTACCCCGCCATACAGCGTTACGCCGATGATCTCGGCCTCGCCGAGTTCCGTAGGCAATACATCCGCCAGGCGCACGTCGAATGCGTCGACATCGCTGGCTGCCGTGCCGTTGCCGACCGTAATGGTGTAGGTGATCGTATCGCCCCGGTCTACGCCGACCGGCGAGCCATCATTCACCGAAGTATGCGATACCGACAGCGTCGGCTCGACGATCGCCACCGACGGCAGCCCGCCGCTGGCACCGACCGTGCGATCCAGCGCAGTGCTGCCATTGGGGCTGTCGCCGTCAGGATCGCTATAGACCAGCGATGCGTCGTTGGTCAGTACAGTGCCCGCCTGATTGGTGGCCACATTGGCGGCGACCAGCCCCAGGCGGATGACGAACTGGTTGTCGGCCTGGCCATTGTTGGCGGCGGCACTGCTGGCGTTGAACGTCAGCCTCACATCGGTGCCATTGGTTCCCGCGTCGCCGCCCATTCCTGCCAGGCCCTGCACGCTGACCGTGCCGGCAAAATCCGCGCTCAATGCGCCGCTTTGCGCCATCTGAGTAATCAGCTCATAGCCGCCCAGGCCAAAACCGGTGTCCAGCGCAAAGCCATCGGGAATCAGGTCATTCAGGCGCAGGTTCTGGGTGGTGCCCTCTGGCAGGGTCACCACAATGTCATATAGCATGCGCTCGCCGATGACCAGGCTGCTGCCGCTGGTATGGCTGGCGCTGGAATCGTCGGGGCTCAGGCTGCCGTCGGCGAAGCCCTTCGTGACGACCGGCGCGGCCGACTGGGCGTCCGCGGTATCGGAAAGGTCTACCGGCGTGAAATCGGCGCCGCCTTCGACACTGGCATAGTGGCTCAGCACTGCCGCCGTCTGCAGCGTACTGGAGGCTGCCAGTGCGCTGTCAGCCTCCACATCGTAGGTAATCACCACCATGTTCGCGCCGCTGGCGTCGTTGGCCGAGCCCGCGCGTCCTGCCAGCAGCGACGGCTGGCCGTCGGCGTCCAGGAAGGTGATGGTATTGCCTGAAATGCTGTAGTCGCGCCCCTGCACCAACAGTGTGCCGTCGCCGCGCGCCACACGCAGGTTGGCGCTGTCCAGCGTGCCGCCCAGCAGCGCCACGCCAGCCGGAATCTGCAAGTCCACGACGGCATCGTAAGCGCCGCCGCCGCCCAGGTTCTCGATGCCCGTGGCCAGCCGGATGATGTCGCCGGCGTCCATACCCGAAACAGCCCCTTCCAGCGCGCTCAGGTCGGTAATGGTGCCGTTGAAGCCCGCTCCGGTGCTGCCGGCCGCCGTCCAGTCGCCAGTGGCTCCGCTGACCGTGCCGCCGCTGGAAGACACTACGCCATGCCCGATGGACAGCACCGGCTCGGCGACGGACTGGATCAGCACATTGTCGGTGTCCACCATCGGATCGTGGGCAATCGTGGTCTGCTGCGAGGATTGGCCGAGCACCGTGATGGAGCGCTGGTCGGCGAAAGGCTGGTCGCTGACGCGCATCGTGAACAAGACTTCGATGCGCGCCTGGCCGCTGGGATCGGCCTGCGTTGCGTAATCGCCGAAGTCGAATACCAGCGCGCCGCCAGCCCCTGGCGTGACGCTTTGCAGGCTGCCCGGATGCGTATCGCCCGGCCCGTACGACCAGCGATGGTCGCCCACCCCCATCGACCACTCGCCATCCGGCTGAAATACGGGGCTGGGCAGGTAGGCCGTCAGTTTGAGATTCTCGTAATCACCTGTCTGCAAATCGTAGCGCAGCGCGAAGGTAACGATGTCGCCGGGCCGCAGCTCATAGTTGGCCGGCACGGTGCTTCCGTTGACCTGAAAGACGCCGATGTCGACATTCCCGGTGGGCACGGTCATCGAGAATTCGGAGCCGTCTGACTGAAGTGCGCCGACATTCAGACGGCTTTGCACAATGGTGCCCGCGAGCAGCGCGCTGTTGCTGAGCACGTCGCCTTCGTTGATCTCTGCCTGGCCATAGTCGCCCTGATAGGCCTGGTCGACCTGCGCCAGATACTCGATGGTGGCGGTGGTGGCCGACTGGCGCGTGCCGTCGCTGGCCAGATCGCCGACCAGTGCCAGCATGCTCAGCCCGGCCTGCTCGATCGTTGCGGCCAGGTCGAAGACGACTTGCGTGCCGTCGGCGGTCTTGTCGCCCAGGGTATAGACCAGCGCCACCGTATACTGCTGCCCGTCCTGGGTAAAGGTCATCACCGGCGTGCCATTGAAACTCAAGCCGTCGCCCAGCATGTCGGTGACCGTGAGGCTGCCCTGCCCCAGCACGGATTTGCCGATGGCGAAATAATCCGAAAGCGTGACGTCGTAGCGGTATTGCAGCGTATCGCCAGGAGACAACCCGGCCGTGCCATTGTCGGTGTCCAGGGACGCGCTCTTGTGCAACGTGACTGACTTGGCTACGAAATCCACGTCATCTCCCCGTCCGATGACCGGTACCCATGGCAGATGTTCCGGCACATCGCGCGGATCCAGGGGATCCCAGGCCCCCGTCGCCAGCGCACGCGCAATCTGGATCTGGCGCGGCGATCCCGTGCCGGGATCCAGCACGTTTTCGCCGGCGGCCGTCTGCTCGGCAACGAAGAACTGTACCTGCGTGTCGCTCGGCGCGCTCAACGCGTCATAGCTGACTTCGTACGAGTCGACATAAGGCTTCAGCGCCAGCGCCGCGCTGATAGCGGCGGGGTCTTCCAGCACCCGGCCGTCGGCCAGCGTAAGGCGGGTGACCACGCCGCCGCCGGCGGGCGTGATACTGAGCACGCGGATGCTGTCGGGCAATTGCTGCGTGACCACGACGTTCTGCAGTGTCTGCCCGGGCGCAGGCGTTGCCGTGACGGTCAGCGTGTGCGGGTAATTTTCGCCAGTGGTTGTCTCGCCTTCCACCATATCCAGCGACTGGGTAATGTCCAGGGGCGTCGAACGCAGCGCATAAACGTCCCACTGCGCCTCGACCAGCGAGGGGTCCTGCTGCGGATTGTCCAGCGGATCGTTGCCATACTGGAAGCCGGCCCGCAGCCTGATATTGTGATCCTGGTTCACATCCGCCAGCGGGCTCATGCGCACCACGATATCCACGTCGATCTGGGGCTGCTCCTGCCCGAAGCCGGCATATGGCAGCTCCAGCACCACCAACTGGTCACCCGGCTTATATCCATAATCCGAGGCTTGCAGCACCACGGGGTCGCCGTTCTGGTCGCGCGCAACCGGATGCTCGGCGGTTCCGTCCGCGCCAAAGGTCACCGTATGGCTTTTCAGCGTGATACCCATGGTGCTGGCGGACACGAAACTGACGCCATCATCGCCGTCGTAGCCGGTAGCCGGCAGCAGCACGTCGATGAACGGGGCGTAGCCTTCCTGGCTGGAAGGATTCGTGACCGTGGCGTGTATGGTGGCGTCGCTGCCCAGCAGAATGTCGGCCGAACTGCCATCCAGGGTCAGAGTGGGCGCCGCGTTGGCCAGCAGGCCGTCGAACTGCGCCAGCGCGCCGGCTGCAATATGCAGCTGGCTTTCGATCGAACCGGTGCGCACTTCCAGCGTCCAGTCGCCGCCCGCCTGTTCGCTGCCGGTATCGTTGCTGGACGCGGCCACATCGGCGCCGGTGGACTGCGCCAGGGCGCTCAGCAGCGCCTCGCCGCTTTCCGAGCTTGCCGTGCCACAGCCATAGAGCAGAATATCCGCGTCCTTGCTGAGATGGGCTTCCCAGCCGGCCGTGCGCAGCGTATCGGCGGATTGCGCGGTAAGCACGCTGCTGCCCAGCGTAAGCTGGCCGGGCGCACCATGGCTGATAATCTGCACGGAATCGACCTGGCCCAGCGCCTCAAGCGCCTTGCGCACCGCCGCGACGCCATCCTGCGCAGGGGCTACCACCAGCACCTGCGTGCCGGGCGTAGCGCTGTCGGCCAGGGCCTGGGCGCCGGCCAGCCTGCCATCGATCACCAGCAACGCCTTGCCGGCCGGCGGCTGGCCATCATGCGAAGCGCCAACCTCGCCGTGATCGGGCTGCGAGTCCGCCTGTTGGCGGTCTGCTGCGACCGCCGCGGCGGCGTCATACAAAAGCCGGGGCTCAAGCGCCAACGTGCGGGAAATCGGCCGAAATCCAGGGCAAGTCTTCATGATGCGTGCCTCCCGGCTTGCTCTCCACGCAGCGGCTATGCGTTAGCTGGAGAGCCACAACTCGCTGTGGTACACGGCCGCAGAGTCCGCGGCCATTGCACTGCTGCTCCCCGCCTGGCTCGAGCCAGGCAGAGTCGCGTCAGGCTCGTCGATGTAGGTAAACACCCGCGTCAATAAGCCGACGAAAGAGTCGATCAACCGATGGCGGTCGGGGCCGATGGAATGAACGCCGCAGTAAATCTTCTTGCCGCATACCGCACCTCGCGTTGGTGATGCACAGCAGGCAGAATATGTGTCAGCGGTGGGGGCCGCTGCTGCATTTTCTGATGTTCAATTTCGATGGAGCAGATAATCTCAAGCGAAAAACAAACAGAAAGGACACAAAAAACGGCAACTAACAAACAAATAATGAAACGTTTGGCAAAACATATATGCACCGCATCGTATTGCTTCTAACGGTTGCCATGGATTGCGCCGCCCTCCTTGAGATTAAGGTATCTCGAACCGGAAAGCGACGCTATCCAAAAAGCGAAATTCTTACGAATCTTCGCCATATCGTTTTAACAATTACGTCAAGGCAGGGCCTTGCCCCATCCGCTGTCCATGCCCGGCCCGACTTGAGCATAGTCGGCAGCCCTGGACTGCCTGCCATAATCGCGCTCGACCACCTCGCCTGCCGGGCCAATGGCAAAGCTGTATTTACCCGATACCCCATATGCGGCGGGCCAGGCAGCAAATGCACATCCTGTTTGATCGGTCGGCCGCAAGACGGTGTACCGATACCCATGCAAAGCGGCATCCACCGGTACATCGCTGCCCATCACCAGGGCGTCATCCGACAGCGGGCTCGATGCGGGCGCCTGACTGTCTGGCGGCCAATACAGCCCGTCGTACCGGCCGTCGCGGCTGACGATCCGCTGTGCCGGTATGCCTTTTCCCACTGATGCCCGGTACTGCTGCTGCGCTTTGCACAATATTTTCAGGGTTTCCATGGCGGCGCTCTCATTGCGGCCGATACGCCTTTGCTGCATTTCCCGAGCCCCCGCGCGCACATCGAAATGCCATCCTCGCGCGTTCTTTACGATAGGCGCGGGGAAAGACCAGCCATGCTCGCCAACGATGAACGCCGCCGAGGCCGGCCCCGTGGCCGCAATTTCATGATGCTTGAACCAGGCAGCCAGGAATGCGTAGACATCGTCGCGCGATATGGCGTCCGACGGGACATAGCGCCGGAAATCGGCGCCCAGGACATGCTCGAGTTTGTCGTCATCGCCCGTGGCAACAGCAGACACGAACGCCTCGGCAGCCGCGTCCGCGCTGGGATACGCCGCCTGGGCCCACGCCTGGCCCGCGGTGCAAAGGATACCGGCGGCAATCAAGCCCAGCGCGCCGCCGCGAATCCATGATTGTCTGATTCGTTTCATCGTCTTCCGTGCCCCCGTCCGTGTTGTCCCGCACCATGCATGCCGCCACTCTGCGGGCGTGACGGCGCCGACATGCGCCGATTTTCGTGCTGTATTGCCGGCCGGGCCTGCCCGGCATGCGAGCGTGTCCCGTTGCGCGTATGCGCCGGGCCGTTGACGCCGCGCAGTGCATTGTCACGATTGTTGTCCCGCGACCGCGCAATGGCCGCCGCCTGCGCATCGCCGCGGTGGCGATTGGCGCTGCCTGCGTGCGCGCGGCTGCCATTCGCGCGCGCGCCGGCCCGATTCGCCTGCCCGCCCGCACTCCGTGCGGCCGGGCTCGCCCCGCCGCGTTGCCGCATGACCTCTTGTGCATGGTCACGACGGGCCTGCTGGTCTGTCACCGGCCTGGATGTGGGCCGGCCGGCCGCCCGACCTGCCTGGCTTCGCTGCGCGCTGACGCGCTGATCGTCGAAGCGCTGGCGCGTGTCCGCGCTGCGGTAAGGGGTACTCCCTCGCCTGGATGGGTCGTGACTCCACTGTACGTTGGTCCGGCTCGCATCCAGTTTCTTGTTGACGTTGATGTTGTTGTAGCGATTGACGTCTATGTCCACGTCGTGATCGTCCCAGTCGAAGCCGCCCCATAGCGAGTCGGCGATCGCGATGCCCGTGCCGAATGCCAGCCCGCTTACCAAGGCCGACGCAAAGACCGAGCCGGGCGGCGGAGGATAATAGGCAGGCGGATAAGCGGGATAAGGCCATGTGCCATAGACCGTAGCAGGGTTGTACGTCGGCACGTACACCACGCTGGGCGTAGCGGGCTCGATGCTGACCACCGTCGCACCGCTCTGGGTTGACGTCGTTACCGTCTGCTGCGCGTTGCTGGCCAGATTTCCCGCGTTCTGGGCCTGCAGTCTCAATCGCTGCACCGAATCCATTACGTCATTCGGCTGATCCAGAAATGCGTCGCCCACCGAGCGAGTCCAATCGGGTTGGCGGCCCATCATGTCCAGCACCGAAGGAAACCCCGCCAGCGACAGCACGCTGGGATCCCAGGGCTGGTTCTGCACGGCCTTCACCGCCGCGTCACCGCTGAGGTCGGTGTGCTGCTTGGACCATTGCGCCGCCGCCGCGACGTCGTCGGGATAGGTCGACGCCATCAGCACCTGCGACAGCAGCGCATCCGGATAAAGCGCAACCGGCGCCAGCAACTGGTCCAGCCGCTCGTTGCTCAGCTTGGTCTGGCCATGGCTGGGCGGGCTTAAACAAAGAAGCATAGCCAATGCCATGCAGTACCTTAGAAGCCATTTCATATAACTCTCCTGTCGGGAAAGCGAATCACACCGCAAGATTCCGCCTGAGCGGAATGGTGTTGCGAACCCTCATTCGCATCGAATGTGCCTCCTTTGATTACAGTAGCGTGAACAGCAATTTGGACAAGGTGCTCTTGAGCGGCCACTGCGTGGCCACCAGCGCCAGCAAAGGCAGTGCGGCAGGCAAGACGATTTTGATCAACACCGATTTGCTGATGATGGCCACCCGCATCGCGGCCACGGATTGGTACATCGCCTGGATGTCGGCCACCGGCCCCAATTCAGGAGCATCCAGCAGCGGAGTATCCGGGATGCTTTGCCTGGCGATCCAGCGGGCGTCGACTGCCCGGCCATGCTGCGCAAGCAGAACGCCATAATCAAGCAGCGCCCTTTTCTTGGCCCGCAGCAGCATGGGAGAAAACACCAGCATGGGAGCCAGTCCCATTGCGGCCAACACCGCCAGCAGCGTGGCCATCTGGACGTACAGCGAAGGCACCGGCACCTCATGGTAGAAAACACTGTGGCTCCATGCCCCGGCCATAACCGCCGATACCGAAAAAATGAAAGGGCTGTAGACCAGCGGCACGCGATCCAGGAAGCCGAGCCCGCCGACACGGTCGGGATGCATGACCACCAGTTGCAGAGGCAGGCGCGCGATCCGGAGCAACAGGATGCCCAGCAGTATCAGGCGCCATATCCAGGCCAGCAGCAGCACCGAGAATATCGGGCGCGTGACAAGCAGGAACCACCACGCGCCGAACGCCAGGCTGCGGCTGTCAGCGCCGGCCCATTGGATCTCGTCGGGATTGGGCGCCAGCAGGAAGGCCGCCGTCCAAGCCAGGACTACGCCAACGATGACGACCCATGGCAAGGCCCGGTTGCGTAACCGCAATACGCCGGCAATAACCTGCTCGAATTGCGGCTTCTGGGCATCTCCGATCAGGCCTGTGCGGCGGAATTCGCGCATGAACAGGGGAATAGTCTGCTGTGCCACGCCTTCTGCCAGGACCAGCACGGGAATGGCGACCAGGCAGCGCACGTGGATGCCGATGTGGCCGAGCAGCGGCTCGGCGATTCCCGCCGATTGCACTACGGTACCCGCCAGCCACGACGCAATGACCAGAGGCAGCCACGCCACCAACGCGTAAAACAAGGCGCGCCGTACAAATCCGCCTCCATTGGCCGGTATCAGCCCCAGACGGCGCTGCAGGCGATAGAACGGGTCATTGCGTACCAGCGAGAATGATCCGGAATCGATGTCCTCAGATTGCTCCGATCTCATGTAACACCTCTATCCTGATGAGCCTGCACGACATAAATTCGCAGCGCAGTTGCCATGCTCAGTCTGCTGACGTTGGTCAGAAACTCACCGCCAATCCCACTGAAAAACCTGAAACATTGGTTCCGAATACATAGCGGCCTACCAGCCGGGTACGGGTGACGACGACGTTATAGGCGCTGGAGTCCAGTTCCAGCCCTGCGCCTATCGATGTCAACCTATCGAACCCCAGCACGCCACGCTGGTCGCCCAGGAACTCGGAATGTGTAAGCTCCAGCACATAGCGCAACGGCCGTTGCAACAATGTGATTCCCGTAGGGGCCCGGTAGCGGGCCCACAGATTGGCTGATCGCGCCGACGCCTCGCCTTTTACAGCAGCCGAACTGTCGAAACTTTGAAGCCGGATGTCGGAATACCGCAGCTCCACATCTACTTCGTAGCCCGGGCGATAGTGCTCCCAATCCAGCATCAACGATCCGCCGAGGCCATAGGCATTTAGCGAGCCTCTGTCCAGGAACTCCACATCCCGCCCGGTTTTCCGGCCGACATACCAACTGGCGCCGCGCAAATCGCTGGTGACGTTGCCCAGGGCGAAATTGAAAATGGGGCGCAGTTTCAATTCGTCGGTCAGTTTGAAATCCCAGCCGATGCCGCCTGTGGCGGACAAACTGTTCCACTTGGTCGGCACGCTACGCTGTTGCGCGCCTTGTGTCGCAATGAAAGTCGGATCGTAGCGGCTGTAAGCCAGCACTCCTTCCAGGTAAATAGGCACGCTGTCGGAAATGGTGTCTCCGCCACCAAGCTGGGTCATGAAGAAATCGCTCGACCCCTCTGTTCCTGCCCCGCCGCTGCCCAGGGACAGTGAACTCGTCGTAATGTCGGGAACGATGGAAAGCGACATCAATGCCAGCACCCCATTTGCCCGCTTTTGCAGATCGTCGTGAGACAGGCGGATGCCGGATTGCCCAAATGCCGCTGTTGCAGATGCTGTGGCCAGCAGGGCGATCAGCCAGCCAGAAACCCGCTTTGCTGTTCTTTCTGCGATTGCATGCCGGCCCGACATACCACCCTCGCAATACAAAACATGAGACACCCATGCACCACTGAATATTCCGTACCGTGGCTATCTGGTTTCAGGGGCTGGATCCACCATGGCGTTGCGCTGGGATATCAGCAGCGCGTCGCTTTGGTCGATACGGATCGTCCCGATCCGTGGAAACTCGAAATCGATAATGATGTACAGTGCGGCCGTCATGACCAGCGCGTAGAGCGCCTGATGGAACAGACTGCCCTGCCTGGTGTTCGCGAGGTTCATGCCGACGAAGCAGCCGCACACCAGTGCCAGGAAACCAAGGAACAGATAGGTCACGACCGGCGGATGTACCTTCTGCGCCACTGTCAGGGCTGAAGCCACATCGAACATCTCGTTGACAGCGTTGGCATATGAGGCCGCAAATGGCGGCACACTGCGCGCAGCCGCCTGCATCGAGGACGCCCAGATCTCGTTCTGGATTTTCGCCACCGTATTCGCGATCTCGCCGCGCCGGTCCAGATCGGCCACGTGCCGGTAGTAATTGATGCGCTCGTCCACATAACGGCGAAACTGTTTTCGCAACAGAGGCTGATCGGCGGCATTGATCATGTCGATGCGCAACCACGCCGTTCCGATGGCATTGACTTCCTGCACCAGCAGGTTGCGTCGCTCAGCCATGCGCTGCGCCGCCCCTGAAAAGGTGAAAGCAACCAGCAAGCCCAGCAAGGCAAAAACCGACGCTTCGATGGCAGCCGCTCCGGTCCCCGCGGATTCGTTCTCATCCGCACGGCGCCGTTTCCCCAGGCTGCGCCCGACCTGGATGGCGGCAAACAATAAAAGAAAGAACAGTGCCGCCAGCCCAACGAGAACAAAGGAATAGTCCATATCCCGCTCCTTACTCGCCCTGGCTGCCGATGAACCAGCGTAGATAAGCGTTGCCCTGCCCCGCCTGGGCCAGCGCGGCCGCATCGCGCGCCCAGCCCTCGCGATCCCCCCGGTAGGCCGCCAAGGCGCTGCGGTAGAACAGATCGAGCCGGGCGCGCTCACGTGCGATATCGGCCAATAAAGCCGCGTCGCCTCCCTGCACTGGCGGATCGCCGCGCAAAGCCAGCAATTCGGGTAAAGTACGTGCCACTTCGCGAGGACGCACCCAGCTGGCGTATTCGATTGCCGGAAAGTCGTCGGTGACGGCCCGCGTCTCGCCGGCAAAGCGTGCCAGGCCGCCGCGGTCGGTGACCCAAGTCGCGAGCAGGGCCGCCGGTGATGCGATCCCAACCTCTGCCAGGGCTGCACGCACGGTAGGTTGCGCATACCGCCCGCCGATGCTGGCGGCATTCAGCGGCAGCGGATCCCGCGAGCCCACCATCAACATTTCGTGCAGTTCGGTGGTCCACAGCGAAGCATGTGGAAAAACGGCGATGAAGCTGGCGACCAGCGCCCTGGTATCGTCCAGGTTCTGGGTCGGTAGTGGCAGCCACTGGGCCACGATGCCATGAGCGTTCAGGCGTGTGGCCGCCAGGGCATAGAAATCGCGGGAATACAGATTGACCACGCCAGCGGCGGAAGGAGGCGGCGGCTCGAGCGTGATGAGATCGTAGCGCTCATCGCTGGCCAGCAGTTCGCGCCGGCCGTCGCGCAGGCGCACGTCCAGCCCGGGATCCTGCAAGGCGCCATAAGTGCCTTTGAACAAGGCCGCGGCGTGCAATACGCCCGGCAGAAGTTCCGCCACGACGCGGCGCTCCAGCCCGGGATAACGCGACAAAGCACCTGCCGTAATGCCGGTTCCATAGCCAATTACCAGCGCCGAACGCGGTTCTCCGGCATGCACGATAAGCGGCAGCAAGGCCTGCAGCCGCATATAGCGCAATGACGGCATCGCGTCGCCCGAATTCGATACTCCCTGGATGTAAAGGCGGCGAAAGCGATGGTCGCCCCGACCGCTTTCCACCACAGCCACGGTGCCGCCATGGTTCTCTTCGTAGAACAGCAGGTTGCCGCCCTGCGCGCCTGGCAGCAAGCGCGCAAGATGATCGACCGGCAGCGCCCAGCCGATAATCAACACCGCGCCGCCCAGGGCTATTGTCAGCACGCGCCCCATCGGTGCGGCGGGCCGCGCCTGCCAGACGGCGATGCTGCCCACCCCGCAGGCGATCAACGCCAGCAGGACCAGACTGCGTACGGTACCCAGGTAGGGAAGCAGCACGAATGCAGTGATTGCCGTGCCGACGATGCCGCCGAGAGTATTGCTGGCCAGCACTGCCCCGGCCCCCTGTCCCCGCCGCTCCGGAGGCACGGCAATGCGCAACACCGCCGGGAACGCAGCGCCCAGAAGCAGCGTGGGTAGCAAGACGATGCTGCCGGCCGCAATCGTGAAACGCGCGCTCATGCCGGCCAGGCCATTATTCGTCCAACTGCGCACAGCCGCTTCGGCCAGACTCTGGGCGCTGACCAACCAGCGCCCCAGCACGGCTGCTTCCAGCAGCGCGAACACGCCCGCGCATGCAATCAACAGACCGAAGACACGCCAGGGATCGCCCAGCCGGTGCTCCCAGCGCGCATATAGCGCCGAACCGATCGCCAGGCCGGCCAGGTAAACGGCCAGCACAATAGAGAACGCAAAGGCGCGCGTGCTCATGAACGGCACGATCATTTGCGACCACAACACCTCGTAGCCCAGCGCAACGGCGCCGGCTGCTGTGTACAGCCCTATCGCCAACCATGTCCTGGCAGGTAGCGGGCAGGACTCGCCGGCATCTGCCGGTACCGGCCCGACCCCGAAGGCCCGGTGGCGCCGGTCCAGCATCCAGGCGCCCAGCGCGGCGGCGAGGTTCAGGCTGGCCGCCACCGATGCGCTTGCCTGCACACCCAACGCAGGAATCAGCACAAACGCCGGCAATAGCGCACCGGCGACTGCTCCGGCAGTGTTGGCCGCATACAGGGCCGCGCCGGCCCGTCCGACGCGGCCCGCCCCGGCGGCCCGCAGCAGTATCGGCAACGTGCCGCCCATCAGGAATGGCGCAGCTCCTATCACAACGAACACTGCCAGCCAGGCCAGCAACGGGCTATGCAGTTCGCCACGCGCGAATACCCAGGCACCATGCGCCAATACCTGGGTCACGAAAAGGGCCACGATCGCGATGCCGGCTTCTATTTGCGCGTATAGCCGCAACGGCCGCCGTGCGCGGTCTGCCTTGCGCCCCAGCCACCAGCCGCCCAGGGCCAGGCCAAGAAAGAATGCGCTGACGGCCATCGCAATGGCGTGTACCTCTACACCCACGATCAATGACAGCTGCTTGATCCATATGATCTGAAAGACTAATGCCGCCGCGCCCGACAGCGCCAACAGCACGGATGGCGCGATAAGCCCCAATGACCGTTCGCTTGCGTCGGGAACATGCACCGGCACACGCGTGCTCAGACTCATATTCGGGCTACTCATCAAACGACTCCAGGAAACTCCGGCCGGCGGGCGAGATCGGCGTCTCGCCCGCCTTCAGCCTGCCTACTTGCCCTGCTTTTTGGCCTGGTCCTCGAAATACTGCTCGATTTTGCGATCGACTTCGGCCTGCACCTGGTCGACGCTGAAAGACGCCGGGCGCTGGCTGGGAGGCCAGTCAATGAAGGTCTGCAGGAACTCCGCGGCCTTCATCGAGGCCATCAGCACGAGATAATCGTTCTTTACGACCCAGTCATAGTACTGATCGGAAACGACGTCGGCGCGTTCGTACGGGTCCATACGCAGGTTGAACAGTTTGGGCACACGCAGACATACGAACGGGTCTTTCCACACGGCGAACCCGCCCGGCGATTGCTGTTCGCAGAAGACCGCTTTCCAGTTGCGGTATCGCATGGCCACCAGCAAGCCGTCATCGTTGAAATAATAGAAATCCTCCCGTGCACTGTCCTTGCTTTTGCCGGTAAGGTAATCCAGCTGGTTGTAGCCATCCAGGTGGACCTTGTAGCTTCTGTTGGCCCCTTGCGGCGTCCAACCCTTGAGCAGTCTGGCCTTGACGTCGGTGTCGCCCGCCGCGGCCAGCAAGGTCGGGAACCAGTCCAGCCCTGATACGATGCCTGTCTTGATCTCTCCGGCAGGAATATGGCCCGGCCAACGTATCATGGCCGGCACACGGAAAGCGCCTTCCCAGTTCGAGTTCTTCTCGTTGCGGAACGGCGTGGTGGCGGC
This sequence comes from Bordetella petrii, assembly GCF_017356245.1. Classification (NCBI taxonomy): domain Bacteria; kingdom Pseudomonadati; phylum Pseudomonadota; class Betaproteobacteria; order Burkholderiales; family Alcaligenaceae; genus Bordetella; species Bordetella petrii. The sequence continues at coordinate 3,783,485 of NZ_JAFMZZ010000001.1, read as the reverse complement.
ATCAGGCCAACTGAACTGGTTGGGGCCGTTGTCTGTCGTGTAGAGCACGATGGTGTTGTCGGCAATACCCAGATCGTCCAGCTTCTTCAGCAGTTTGCCGACATCCTGGTCATGCTCCCACATGCCATCCGCGTACGCGTTGCCGGGCATGCCGCTCTTGCCCTGATGCTCAGGACGGATATGGGTATACATGTGCATGCGGGTAGTGTTCATCCACAAGAAGAACGGCTTGTCGTCCTTGCCATGTTTGTCCAGATAGTCCAACGCTGCACCGACGGTTTCGTCGTCGATCGTTTCCATTCGTTTGGCTGTCAAAGCACCGGTATCTTCGATCTTGCCATCCGCAGAAGCTTTGATGACGCCACGTGGTTTAGGGGCCGAAATCCCGGCGGAATCTGTGGGCCAGTACGGTCGCTCAGGTTCTTCCTCCGCATTCAAGTGATATAGGTTTCCAAAGAAGACATCGAATCCATGTTTGGTGGGCAAGTACTCGTCACGGTCTCCCAAGTGATTCTTGCCAAACTGCGCCGTGTTGTATCCGTGCGATTTCAACGCCTGGGCAATAGTGATGTCGCGGTCCTGCAAGCCAACCTCTACGCCTGGCATCCCGACTTTCGACAGCCCGGTGCGGCGCGGTACTTGACCGGTGATGAAGGTCGATCGTCCCGCCGTGCAGCTGTTCTCGGCGTAGTAGTCCGTGAACATCGTTCCTTCTTTGGCAATGCGATCAATGTTTGGCGTCGTGTATCCAACGACGCCTTTGCCGTAGGCGCTGACATTGGTTTGACCGACATCATCACCAAAGATCACGAGGATATTGGGTCTCTTTCCCGGAGCCTCGGCCTGGGGCTTAGACTGCGCATTCTGGGCCAGCGCCTGCGTGGCTCCCATTGCGGCAAGCCCGCTGGCGGCCAGCACTGCCGCGCTTAACCATCGCCTTGTTTTCATCATTGCTCTCCTTGCCCGCAAGGGCGTTACGTCCCACATCAAGCTCTATTTCGTATGTTCGAACGAGTACACGCGGCTCCATTCGGCCTGCATGTCCACCACGGTCCAGCCTTGCCGCCGGGCCTCGTCCAGCGCCTGGTCCAGGCGGCCCACCTGCGAGGTCCGGTCATAGGCCCATTCGCGCCGCGCGTCGGTGTGATGCACCAGCCCGGCAAAGCGCCGTCCCTCGCCTGCTGCGGTCCACTGCAGCATCTGCAGGTCCCCGTCGGAATTGCCAAATGCCATGATCGGACGGCGGCCGATATGGCGTTGTATGGCCACTGGTTTTCCCGGGCCGTCGTCGTTGAATGCCAGCTTTCCTTCGCGCCACAGCACGGGCGCGCCCGGCCGATTGTCAAAAGTGGTCACGAACGTCGTGCCGATAATCTGCTCGGGCGGGATTCCGTAGACGGCCGGCGCCCAGGCACGCATGAACTCGACTTCGCCACCGGAAACGATGTAAGTCTGGAACCCGCTTGCGCGCAGGTAGCCCAGCAACTCGCGCATGGGGGCATAGGTCATGTCGATGTAACGCTGGTTGAAGCGCGGGTGGCGTGCCGTAGCTGCCCAGGCGGCGGCATCCCGGGTGAAATCGTCGACGCTCATACCGGTTTGCGTCACGGCCACGATTTTCATCAGCCCGGCCTGGCCCGATCTGGCCAGCGTAGCTTGATCGCCCTCGATGGCTGCCTTGAACGGTTGGCGCCGTGCCCATTCGGGATGCTGGGGCGCCATGGTCTTAATGCGGTCCAGGGCATACAACACCTGGAAGTACATGGGCTGCTCGCTCCATAGCGTGCCGTCGTTGTCGAACACCGCGACGCGCTGCTCGGCCGGAACGAAATCCGGACTGCCGGGGGCTGTCACCGCCTGTACGAATGCGACGATTGCCTGCCGCGAAGGGCCGTCGTTCCAGGACGGCAGATCGGCGGAGTGCGACCCCGCATGCGGCCCCGCGCAGGCCGACATCAGCAACGCGATGGCCGACATCCCCACCCAGGCGACCCAGCGCCGCAACGCTCCCAAGGGCGTTCTCTCCATCATCGTGTTCCTTCTTTGAATGAGCTGGCAGGGCCGGCGGCCCCTGTTGGATTCAACGTTTCAGACAGAGCGTGAGGCCGGGCCGGTGTGTGCTGCGCCAGCCAGGTGCGCCGCCATTGGGGTGAAGCCCGGAGCAATATGGCGCGCCAGGCGCCGGCAGCGGGTTTTCCGTATGCGCCGCGCAATGCCTGATCGGCTGCCGCGGCGTCAGATTTGCCCAGCCGCCTCACGGCCGCGCGCAAGTCATCAACGCCGGCAGCCACCCTTAGCCATCGATAGAACGCGGTCCACGGCTCGGCTTCCCGGCGCGCTTCGCGACGCCAGGCACGCCAGTGCCAGGGCTCGCTACCACGCCGGCGCATGCGTGCCTGCCGCAGCCGAAGCCGCATTGCCTGCATGCCGCAGCGCCACCAGGGCCACCCCAGCCACACCGCAAGCACAACAACCGCCAAGCCTGCCCCCCACGCCAGCCACGCCCCCGGCAGCACCCAGCGCAGATCGTGCCGCAACTGCGCCAGGTCTTGCGCCAGTGAAAATGGCGGATCGGCCGGCGGCCCGGCGCTAACCGAGAAAGTCCGCCCTGGCAATTCTTGTCGGCGTGGCAGCCCGGTTGTGCTGTCGCGCCAGTGCAAGACCAGGCCGGGCAGACTAAGCTGGCCCGTTTGCTGGGCGACGTAGTCGGCACGATCGATGCGTTGCCCGCCGACGAACCCGCCACGGCCATCTGTCAGTGTGGTGACTTCCGGCTCGCGCGGGTAACGCTTGAAGCCCGGCACATCGTCTAGCGGCGCGGCGGGCAGCAGCATCGCCTGCTCCCCTTCGGCTCGCTGCGTAATGCTGCGCGTTACTCGCCCCCCCTTGACCAGGGGGTCAGGCGACGAGTCGAAACCCTGCGATATCGTAAATTTGCCGGTAGCAACGCCGCGCCCGCCGGCCGCGCTCGTGCCCGCCGCTACATCAAATGAAAACGGCGTGCTGCTGGCTGTGACGGCCGTTCGGCCTGGCCCGATTTGTGCGCTTACCGTCAATGCCGGAACCCGCAGCGTGCCCGCGACGGTCGGGCTCAGCAAATAGATATAGCGCAGCCCGTTGTAAGTCACGCCATCATGCTGCTCGCGCACGATGGCTCCCTGCCCGGCGGGCGCCGTCACCATGACGCCGGGCAGCTCCAGCGCGGGAAGCCGGGGCGGCTGCGTGAACCAGGTGGGTGTGGCAACCTCCAACTCCAATTTCAGGGTTGCGCCGACCTGTGCCTGAGCAGGCGTCTGCAGGTGTGCGGTAACTCGCAGCGCGGGCGCTTCCTGGGCAAGAGCTTGCGCGCAAGCCACGGCCAGGCATGCCTGGGCCCATGCGAAGAATCGGCGCCAACTCATCATGGCCCCCCTCCCGCGGCGTCCTCGGCGGCGAATTTTCCACGCAGGAAGCGCGCTGGCGATATCGTCAGGTTGCGCAGCCACATATCCTCGGAAGCGGCCTGCGCCACGGGCGTTTCAGCCATTTTCCCGGCCTGCGCGGTCTTGTCCGCGATGACGCGGTCCGGCGGCTGGGCTTGCTGATCTTGCTGCTGCTCCATGGCGGCCAGCAGCCGTGCCACGATTCCACGATTGACAGCGGCCGCGTCCCAGCCCGGCCTGATCGCCAGTGCCCGGTCGTAGGCCGCCAGCGCGGCATCGTAGTGCCGCAGACGAGCCTGCGTATTGCCTGCGTAGAAGTAGCCCTCGGGTGTTTCCAGAGTTGAGAATGCCGCCAACGCGGCCGGGTAGTCGCCTGCCTGGTAAGCTGCCCTGCCCTTCCAGTACGGATCCTGAAAGTGCTGTGCGGCCGCGCCGTAGCGGCCATGCTGAAATGCCAGACGGCCCTGCTGGTCGGCGCTCAGGAACGCATCTGCCAGTCCACCCGCACGCGTATCCGGCGGCACGCTCGTCATGGCCGCGGCCAGCAGGCACGCCGTCCAGGCGACGCTCCATCCGCGCCGGATCGCGAGCAGCGCCACCAGGGCCAATGGCCAGCACAACCAATATCCGGCATCCTTCCAGTGAACAGGCCCGGATTGCGCATCCTGCACGGCGCGGAAATGCTGCTGTGCGTGCAGCACGATCCAGTCCAGATCGTCGGGGCCTCCGGTCAGGCTGCCGAGCGGCGCGCCGGCTGCGCTCGCAAGCTCACGCAGGGCCGCGGTGTCGATGTCCGCTTGCCCGACTGCCATCACCAGCACCTGGAGGCCGCGCGCGGCCCGCGCTTGTTCGCGAACCGAATCCAGCTGTTGGCGGTCTGCGCCGTCCGTCAGCAGCAACAAAGTGCCGCCGGCACGCTCGGCCGCCAGTACACGCACCGCCAGCGCGATGGCGCCGGCCGAATCCCTGCCCCGGCGCTCGATAAGACCGGTGGACAATGCCTGGGTGAACAAATCCAGCAGATTTGCATCGTCGGTCGGCGGCAGCACCAGATGGCTGCTGCCGCTGTATGCAATCAACCCTGTTCTGGCACCGGCGCGCCGCGCGGCCAGGTCGCGCAATGTGTGCTTGGCAGCTTCGAGCCGGGACGGCGGCACATCAGTGCGGTCCATCGACGACGACAAATCAACCGCTACGATCAGCGGTGCCACATTATCCAGGAACGCGGGCTCGTCACGCTGCCAGGTCGGGCCTGCGGCGGCTAGCGCTCCCAGCGCCAGCACCAGGGCCAGCGCATCAATGGGCCGGGGGCCGTAGCTGCCCGGTGTCCGTATGCTCAGGTACGGCAGCAGGCCAGGCGCAATCCGGCTGTCGCGCCCGGCCGCCATACGTTCGTTGCGCCGCGCCCACCAGAACAGCAGCGCTGCCGGTGCGGCCAACAGCCACCAGGGCCGCAGGAAATGAAAGGCGCTCAGGTCGATGTCCATGCCTCGTCCTTCTCGCCCGGCCCGGACTCCGCGGCACCGACGCGGCCATCTCGCCAGGCGCGCAATGCCGCCATCCCATGCCACAAGACCAGCAGGCACAGTGCCAGGCCCAGCGGCACCCAGAAATGATCGCGCCTGGGCTGGTGCCGCAGCGTCTTGATTTCCCGAGGCGTAATGCGGTCGAGCGTGGCGTAGACATCCCGCAGCGCAGCACCGTCCTGGGCAAGGAAAAACTGGCCATTGGCCGTGCGCGCGATCTCGCGCAAAGCATTGAAATCGACTCGGTCTTCTCCGCTTGCCGCGGGATCGCCGATGCCTATCGTATGCACAGTGACGCCATGCTGCGCCGCCAGCGCGGCCGCGCGAGATGGCGGTACCGCGCTGCCCGTGTCATTGCCGTCGGTCAGCAGGATCAGCACTTTGTCGCGCTCCTTCGCCGCATCCAGCATGCGGATACCCAGCCCGATGGCGTCACCGATTGCCGTATTGGGCCCCGCCATGCCTACCGCGGCCTGGCTCAGCAACAGCTGCAGCGATGCATGGTCGCGCGTCAGAGGCGCTTGGGGATAGGCCCCGGTACCGAACACGATCAATCCCAGCCGGTCGTCCGGGCGCTGCGCGATGAAGTCGGCCAGCACAGTCTTGACCGCGCTCCAGCGCGACAACTGACGGCCCTGCGAGTCGCGGAAATCGTCGCTGTCCATTGACTGTGAGATATCCACGGCCAGCAAAATGTCGCGCATCGGCTCAGTGTGGGTCAAGGGTGGCTCGACCCATTGCGGACGTGCCAGCGCCAGCACCAGCAGCAGCCACACCACGGCGTTGAGCCATAGTTGAGCACCGCCGCCGCGCACACCAGGGCGTGCCGGCGACTTGCCGGTAAGCCGCGCCATCGTATCGAAGAATGGCAGCCGCAGCGCGCTCCTGCCCTGCACATACGGCGGCAGCCATCGATACGCGGCCAGCCCCAGGAGCGCGGCCGCAAGCAGCCAGGGATACTCAAGCCGCCACATGATGGCGCTCCAGCCAGTCGCGACTGGCGGCGATGAGCTGCCCCAGGATACCCGGGTCCAGTGCGCGCACTGCTGCATCGGGCGCATAAGCCAGCGTCGCCAGCACCTTCGCGCTGCCGGCCGGGAACGCTGGAGACGAGCCGGCCCGGTTCAGATAGGCCAGCCAGGCCCTGCCGTTCAACGCGGCCACTCTCGTGCGCTGGCCGTCCGGCTGCGCCGCCAGCGCGGCACGCTTGAGCAAGCCCGGCAGGGCGCGCGCCGCCAGCGGATCCGTCTGCGCCGCGCCAGCCAGATGCGCCAGTTCCCGCAGCGCCTGCCGCCGGTATCGATTGCGGCGATACCGGCGTCGATAGGACAGCGCCGCCCACATGGCACCAGCCAGCAACAGTACCCCCACGACCGCCCAGCCCCACGTCTGCGGCCAATAAGGGACGGCCGCCGGCAAAGGCAACTCGCGAAGTTGATCCAGGCCGGGCAGCGTGTCGTTCATATCCGTGCCCCGATCTGCTGCCGGCCCAGTTCGCTGCGCAGCTGCGGCAGCGTGTCATCGGCCGTATTGACGGACAACAGCGGCACGCGGCTATGCCGCAGAAGATCCGCCACCTCGCGCAGGCGTCCGCTGAAGAAATCCGCCAGCGGCTGGCGTTCGCGCTGCCGTCCCACGGCGATCTCCAGCTGCAATTCGCCCTGCGTGGCCACCAGGCGTCCGCGGCTCGGCAGATTCTGTGCCATCGGGTCGTAGACCAGTGCGGCGATGACATCGTTGTGTGCGGCCAGCAGCCTCAGCGAACGCAACGTGTCATCCCCGGCGCCAGCGAAGTCGCTGATGATGCAGACCAGGCAATCGTGAGGAGCGTGCGCCAGCACTCCACGCAGCGCCTCATCCAGAGTCTGCGCGGCTGGCCTCTCTGGGCGTTCAGCCGACAGCGCCGCATTGGCGCGCACCACGCCGGCCAGCAGGGCCCGCACCCGATCGCGGCTGCGCAGCGGCTTGAACGCCCGCACACCGCTATCGTCGAACACCAGCCCGCCCACCCGATCGCCGCCACGGTACGCCATCCACGCGGCCAGCGCGGCCAGCCGCGCGGCCACGGCGCACTTGAAATAGCGCACCGAACCGAAATACATACTCATACGCTGGTCGACCACGATCATCGTCGGCCGGTCGCGCTCTTCTGTGTATGCGCGCACGTAGGGCCTGCCGTGGCGCAGCGAAGCCCGCGCGTCCAGCAGCCGCAAATCATCCCCCGGTACATAACGGCGCAGTTCGGCAAAGTCCAGGCCTCGTCCGCGCAAGCGCGAACCGTGCTGGCCGGCAAGCACACTGCCCAGCGGCTGGCGCGCAATAAATGACAAGCCCGCCACGGCCGCCTCCAATGCCATCAGCTCAAGCAGCGTGGGGTGGACGGGGTGCGCGGCGCGGATCATGACTATTCCTATGCGGGCACCGCAACAGCGTCCAGCAACCGATCGATGGCCTGTTCCGCGGTAATTCCATCGGCGACCGCGTCGTACGACAAATGCAGGCGATGCCGCAGTACCGCATGAGCCACGGCGCGCACATCGTCCGGCGAGCTGAAATCCGCGCCGGACAGCCAGGCATGCGCACGCGCGGCGCGATCCAGCGCGATGGCGCCGCGCGGGCTGGCGCCAATCTGTATCCAGCGCTCCAGGTCGTTGTCATAGTCGGCGGGCCGGCGAGTGGCGTTGACCAGGTCCACGATGTAGCGATCCACTGCCGGGGCCACATGCAAACCCTCTACCTCGGCCCGGCAGGCAAACAGCGCCTCCTGCGAGAGCCTTACGGCAGCCTGTTCGCCTGCCGGAGATGCGTCGCGCAGCAAGGCCAGCATGGCCACCTCGTCTTCGACGCCAGGGTAATCCAGCCGGATCTTCATCAGAAAGCGATCCATCTGCGCCTCGGGCAGCGGATAAGTGCCCTCCTGCTCAATGGGATTCTGGGTGGCCAGCACCATGAACAGTCCGGGCATCGGCCGGGTGACGCCGCCCACCGTAATCTGCCGCTCTTCCATGGCCTCGAGCAGGGCGGATTGCACTTTCGCAGGAGCGCGGTTGATCTCGTCCGCCAGAATCAGGTTGCCGAACAGCGGCCCTTGCTGGAACTCGATGCGGTGGCGCCCCTCGGCGTCCTGTTGCAGAACTGCTGCGCCGGTAATATCCGAAGGCAGAAGGTCGGGCGTGAACTGGATGCGGCTCATCGTTGCCGCCAGGTGGGAAGACAGCGCCTTGACGGTGCGGGTCTTGGCCAGCCCCGGCAGGCTTTCGAGCAGCACATGGCCGTCGGCCAGCAAGGCGACCAATACATGGCGGATGACCGCCGATTGGCCCAGCACCGCCGCGCAGACCGCGTGCTCCAACGCCAGAATGCCGTCGCGATTCGCCATTCCTGTTCCCCGAATTTGATTACTACACGCCACTCTTCCCCAAGCGGCCTTCCGGATCATCGACTGGCGACGCTACCCTTGCGGGCCTGGGCCAGCTTCCATTGTTCTGGGGTCATTACGGTGCGAAAACCCAGATGGGACATGCCGTTGAGCGGATCCGTACCGCGGCGGGCGCTGGCGCGGTAGCTGATGCAGTAGGTGTCGCTGCACAGAAAAGAACCGCCGCGTGTCACGCGCTTGGGGGCAGAAGCCGGCACATTGCCATCGTCGGGATCGAAGCTGTCGGCGGGACCGGCAGGATCCAGCGGCGGCTCGCGAAACTGCGCCTGAATAGCGAAGGCATCGGCCCTGTACCAGTCGGCCGTCCATTGCCACACGTTACCCGCCATGTCGTACAAGCCATAACCGTTCGGCGGAAAGCTGCCCACCGGCGTGGTGCCCACCTGGATCTTCTCGTCCCTGACCACGGGAAAAGGCTGTTGCTGCTGGGTGTCCCAGATATTGGCCATGGGCTTGCCCTGTGGGCTGAGATCATTGCCCCAGCTGTAGGTGGCCTGGTCCAGGCCGCCCCGCGCCGCGAACTCCCATTCTGCCTCGGTAGGCAGCCGCTTGCCGGCCCACTTGGCATAGGCCTGTGCGTCTTCGTATGACACCTGCACCACGGGGTGGTCGTCTTTGCCCGCGATGTCGCTGCCCGGGCCTTGCGGATGACGCCAGCTGGCACCGGGAACGAAACGCCACCAGCGGGTGTAGTCGCGCAGCGAAACCTCTGTAGCCGTGCCGACGAACACCATCGCGCCCGGCACCAGCAGGCTGTCGTCCGGGCGCGGCGTGCCGGGCGGCAGTTGCGGTTTCAAGTCTTCCCAGCGGGGCTTCTGTTCGGCGGTGGTGACATAGCCCGTGGCCTCCACGAACCGCCGGAACTCTGCGTTCGTGACATCGTGCACGTCCATCCAGAAGCCGCTGACGCGCACCTCATGGGCCGGCCGTTCGTTGGGCTGCGAAAGCTTGTGCTCATTTCCCATCAGGAATTCGGCGCCAGCGATCCACGCCATGCCGGCAGGCCCGTTCTTGCCGTCTCCCAGTGTCACCGCCGGAGCACCAGGGTCGGACTGCGTGTGCGCCACATAGGCCCCCAAGACCCCTGCCCCTGCGAGAATCGCGACTGCTGCCAAACCGACTTTCAGTTGCTGTTTCACGTTCCGACTCCATATCCTGCCAACCGGAGCGCCATTCCATGGCGCGGGAACAACGCAATGCAGACCGCCGTTCGTGGATTCACCCCCTGTGCTGGAGTTGTTTGAGCCGGCCTTTTCCAGTTGGCATATCTGTACTCGGAGCCTGTCTTTGATGTTCTATTGTTTTCGTCAAGGCTCCGCTGTTTATTGGTGCTTCAATTCAGCGTAGTCAGTCGACATGGAAAAGGTCACGATCTTTTCCTTTGATCCAGTTCGGCGGCCGTCCTATGCCGTTCCAGGTCTGCCCGGTTTCCGGGTGCCTGTAGCGCACCAGATCCGACAGATTCGGTCCGAACAATTGTTCGGGCATGATCTGGTATTCCTGGATTTTCCGACGCATATCGGCCAGAACGTCCCGCAATTCCTGCCGGCGCAAGCGCTCCGCCTCTGCTTCCAGCGTACGTATGCGCGCCTTGACCTGTCGGTAGTTCTCCGCCATAAGCTCAGACTCAGCCTTACGAATAACCTGTGGTTAGAATATGGCGAATCTTTGCGGGGCGCTATCCGAAAAGCGAAATCTGGGAAGAGGGGTTGCCATGCTGTTTCAGCCGATCTACCTGCGCCATGTCTATTCGGGCTTTGAACCGTCCCAGGCTTTCGACGTGGTTTATGGCGCGAGCTTCGAACATCGAATCCTGTCTTCCAAGCGTACGGCCATGGAACATCAACGTCTGATGCTGGGTGACGTCAGACTGGAAACAGGTTGGTACAATTTTCCGGTGATTGCCCAGGGCAGCATGCCCAAAGAAGCGGTCTCTATAGGCTTCATGGCAGAAGGCGGCGATGTAACGCGGTTTAACACCACGGCCATCGAGACCGATGAAATACAAATTTATCCGGCAGGCGTAGAGCTTCTTTATCACGCCTCGGGATCGTCGCGCTGGGTGAATTTTGTCGTTCCTGAAGACCTGCTTCAGCAGGTTGCCACCACGCGCACGGGACAACCTCTGCAAATGTCCAGGTTTGAGGCCTATTCGGTACGCTTGTCCAGTGGAGGAAGGTCCGCGCTGACATGCCTCACCGACGATGCGTTGACCCTGGCGCGGCGCCTTCAACCGGTTGGCGGAATGGCCCCCGAGCTGGCCAAAGAGATTCAGGCCTCGCTGCTGGCTGGCTATGTGGATGCACTTTTCGATGCGGGACCGGCGCGCCAGTCGGAGCGCTCGGCAACCGAGCGGCGGCACCACCATTTGATTACGGCGTGCGAACGGCTGGTGCTTTCCGGCACAGAGGCCGACGTTGCCTTGTCCGATATCGCAAGGCGCAGTGGGTACAGCCTGCGCGCGTTGCAGCTGATCTTTCGCCGCGGCGTCGGGATGACGCCCGGAAGATGGTTCATGACTGCGCGATTGAATGGCGCGCTGCGCGACCTGCTCACTTGCGACGCAGAAAGCAGCGTATCGGATGTTGCCATGAAATGGGGGTTTCGTCATATGTCGCGGTTCGCGCAGTACTACTACGGAGCATTCGGCGAATCTCCCAGCGATACCCTGAAGCGCTCGCGGGCACGATCATGATCTGCGCGAAGTTCAACGCCAGGCGCTGCCCACCTGGATATAGAAGGCGTTCTGATCTTTGCTGTGCGCCACATCGATGCCCACCGCCAGGCCCAGTTTGCGGGCTATCAGGTAGCGGAACCCCGCGCCGACGCTGGCCACATTGGACGCGTCGCCGAACGATTTCCAGCGGCCATAGGCTTTGCCTGCCCCGGTGAATCCCAGCAGCGACCAGCGCGGTGTTACGTTCCAGCGCAATTCCATTTCGGCGGCCAGCGCGGTCCGGTCCTGGTACCGGCCGCGCGATACACCGCGCAGATCCACATACGGCTGGGCATAGAACGGCACCGATCCGCTGGTGGTCTGGGCGTCCAGGCGCAAGCCCAGCGTCCACTTGGGATGGATCGGCAGCCAGGTATAGCCACGCGCGCGGTAAGTCTCGAACGACTTTGAGCTGCCCAGCCAGCTTCGAGCGAACTGGGCTTCCAGCTCGGCATAGCTGCCTTTGGTGGGATAAAACATATTGTCCCGATTGTCGTAGTCGACAACCAGCCCGATCTTGCCGATGCTGAGTTCCTGATCGCCAAAAGCAGGCCTGCTGGCAGCCGCGCCGGTGAAGCGCGTGTCCGACTTGAAGTACGTATAGCGCGGCCCGACATACCAGCGGGTATCGCCAACCCGTGCAAGCAGCTGCTGCACCAGGAAAGTGCCTTTCAGTTCATAGCTGCGCCCATGATTGAGCGGGCCGTAGTAATCAAGGTTGAACTTGGCGCGCGCCAGCGCACCCATATAGCGGAACCGGTCGCCACCCCAGGTATGAAAATGGAACAATCCCGCTCCACGCGAGCCATTCTCGGTTGCCAACGCGCCTATCCCCGTGAAATTGGGCGGCGCCGCGGGTTCGCCGGCTTGCCGGGCTTTCTGATCGGCTTCGGCCAGCGATTCCGAAAAATACATCAGCATCGCCCCGCCGCCGTATCCTACCGCAGGCTCGGTGATGATAATGGGAACCGGAAAAACACCTTTCCGGTTCAGCAGGTAGTCGCTGACATCGAAGGCGCCATCGTCGGGGTCGGTGAACGAGCCAGGCTGGGCCATGGCCGGACTGCCAGCGGCCAGGGTTGCAGCCAGCAGGCAGACACGGATCAATGGAATTGCCATTTGCGCCGATGAATGGCTAAAAAATCAGCGCCGCCGTCGCCATGACGGTATCGTTGCTGTCGAGCCGATTCTTGCTGCTGATCGTGGGAACCCACCGAAGGCCGAGAGACAGGGATCGGTCATGGGCCAACTTCCGGTCATAAGTCAGGACCGGGCCCAGAGCCCAGTCTCGCCCCTTGAATCCGCTCAGGCGATCGGCCGTCGGCCCGTTGTCGCTGCCCAATTGCTGTATCGTTCCAACAATCAACCCGACACTGACGCCATTGTCGAACTTCCGGCGCCCCATGACATCCAGGCTGAAAAGCGGCGCATTGCGATAGTCCGTGGCCGAATTGCGCGTGTACAGCTGCAGGCCCGCCACCATATCGAGCTGCCATTTCGATTCCGGGAAAATTTTCGTATAAGCGACTTGTGGCACAAACGTCCAGGTATTCAAACTGGGGTTGGCCAAGTCGTCTTCGTCATACCTTCCGGTCGGCATCCATACGTTGAGGCTCAGCGCAATATGCGAGGTCTCGGAAAAGTGATACCCCGCCGTGATCGGCGTTACGTACAGATCGTACAGATTTGACGCGGTATCGCTGGCCGCCACGCCGCGCCGCGGGCCGCTCAGCCTGGCCTCGACTTTCGTCCAAATATAGGGCACGGTGATGCCCGAAGCGAAATTCCACCTGCCGGTACCGGTATCCCAGGTTTTGAGCAACGAAGCCAGGGTAAAGGATATTTTTCCATCCAGTCCCAGCGACGTCTGTCCGGCAATCGGCACATCCCGTCCGGCGCTGATTGTTCCGTCGAAATAGATCTGGGTCAGGTTAACCACCGTAATGGGCGTCGGAGCGACGATACCCGCATTGGGCAAGACATTGGTGCCGGCGATCTGCCGGCCCAACCCGCCTTCGGTGGCCCCGCAGGACACCGACCACAGCGTTGCGATGAACACCACCCCTGCTTTGGCGGCAGGCCGGATCGTCCTGCGCGGAATGTCGGTGTGCGACGCAACCGTTTTGAAGCGCATTCCCTGACTCCGTTGACCAGCAGACACCCACACTGCATGCCAGCCAGGCTGGCATTAGGCCCACCGGCTGCACGCTACAGTAAAAATAGTGCCAACCAACGGCCTGCGCTATCCGAAATACGAAATCTCCGAGAAATCTCCACCGTGCGGGTACATGAACGACATTACACCCAGGGCTGCTCCAGGCCTTCCGTGCGCAACGCGCGTTGCACGGCAGGACGAGCCAGCACGCGCGGCAAATAGCGGCCGAGTTCGGGCATGCTGCGCGCGGGCCTGGACTGGCCCCGGGTCCAGCGGCAAAGCATCATGGCGAACGGGTCCAGCACGGTGTAGCGCTCGCCCAGGAACCAGGGGCCGCCGGATTTCCGCAAGTGGTCTTCCATCTGATCCAGCAGGCCCGCGATCTTCGACTCGGCATGGGCCTTCACCTGCCCTGCTCCCGATGCGTTGTCCGCGTCAACCCACCGCTCGGGATAAAAATAGGCCAGCAGGCTCGATTGCATGGTGTTGGTGAACCACATCAGCCATTTATAGAGCTGCGCACGTTCCGGCGTGCCCAGCTCGGGCGCCAATCCCTTTTCGGGATGCGTGTCGGCCAGGTGCAGGCAGATGGCCGCGCTTTCGTACAGCACCAAGTCGCCGTCGGCCAGCACGGGAATGAGGCCGTTGGGATTGAGCTTGAGATAGTCCGCCGACTTGTGGGCGTTCTGCGTGCGATCGACAAGAACGAGTTCGAAGGGTTGCCCGATTTCTTCGAGCAGGCAGTGCGGCGCCATGCTGGCGTTGCCGGGATAGTAGAAAAGCTTCGTCACGGATTGGGTCCATCGGATGTAAGTACGGGCCGCAGCTGGACGCGCCCGTGGGTTGATGTATGGCCGGGCCTCAGCGCCGGCTTTGCGATATCGCCTTCCATTGGCCGTCGGCCTGGCGGCAGAACCAGAATTCCCAGTCTTCGCGATTGGGGCCGCGTTCGAGCCTGGCATGCAGCATGCGGCACGGCAGCCCATCATGCTGCCGCGAACCGTCGGCATACAGTTTGCCCGACACTGGCGTGCGGCCGGCAAGCGGGCTGGTCCATAGCAGTATTTCCTTATCCTTCGGATTGGCGAACACCTTGGCGGCGGCCTGATTGAAGGACACGGATTCCTCATGCTTCAACGAGCCATAGATGGAATCTGTTGAAAATGCGCTATAGGCCTGCGCCCAGGCCGTTCCGGAGGCGCCAAGCAGCGCGGGCAGCAAAAACCGGGCAAGGCATCGACTCGATATCGCCATCATGACTCTCCAACCCCAGTAGGAAATCTCACAGCCCTGCTCTGCCGGCAATTATTTACAGTTCTGCCCTTGAGGTCCAGCACCGGATCGAGCGAACCACCGCGGCATCGGTGCGCAGGCGGCTGCATGACCCGGCGCGCACAGGGCAATTATGCTCCCGAAAAAGGAAATCGATGCCCCAGGATCCGGTCCTGAGGCATCCGCCTGCCCGGCGTTCAGGGCGTCACAATGTTGAACCAGAATTCGAAATCGTCGAGCGACCCGAATATGTCGTTCAGCTTGGATTGATCGCCGCTGAGCTTCACGTCGCCTCTGGACAGCGCCTCCTGCAGCGTGGTCTGCTTCAGCATGATGTTGTTGAGCGTCTCGCGGGTCAGCGAAAGGCTGGCGTCCGGATCCTTGGCCTGTTTGCCTTCCGTGTGGTTGAGCACGCTATTGCCCATTTCCAGCATGTATTTCTGGTTGGTGTCGGTGAAGTCCAGATTCAGCACGACGTGTTTGCCGGCGGCCTTTTCGCGGTTCAGCCGAACCGCGAAATAGTCGAACAGCATATCCAGCGTCATTGCCCGCACGGTATCCGGGCTGGCGGTATCCGGGACAGGAAGCTTCTGGACGCCTTCGCGCAGCTCTTTGGCGCCGGTCAAGTAGAAGTTGCGCCACGGGCCGCTTTCTGCCTGATACCCCATCTGCTCCAGGGCATCCGCCTGCAGATCGCGCGCCGCCTGGTTCTTGGGGTCGGCGAACACCGCATAGTTGACCACTTCGGCCACCCAGCGGTATTCGCCCTTGGCGTAGTATTCGCGAGCCTTCTTCAGCAGCGCGTCCGTGCCGCCCATCATTTCGACATAATGCTTGGACGCCTGTTCAATGGGCAGCGTATGCAGTGTGGCCGGGTTGCCATTGAACCAGCCCAGGTACAGTACGTACGTGGCGCGCACGTTGTGGTTTACCGACCCGTAATAGCCCCGGTTCGAGAACTTGGTGGCAATGGCTTCGGGCAGCTGGATCTGCTCGGCAATCTCTTCCTTGTTGTAGCCCATGTTGGCCAGCCGCAGCGTCTCGTCGTTGATATAACGGTACATATCGCGCTGCAGGCTCAGCTGCTCGTCGACTTCCTTGTTGCCCCATACCGGCCAGTGGTGCATGGCGTACATGACCTCTACATCATCGCCCCACAGCGCCAGGGCTTCGTTCAGGTACTTGGACCATGCGAGCGGGTCGCGGATCTTCGCGCCACGCAGCGAATAGGTATTGTGCAGGGTGTGGGTAGAGTCCTCCGCCGTGTTCAGCGCCTTCTTTTCCTTGATGTAGTACAGCATTTCGGCCGGCGCTTCACTGCCGGGCGCATACAGGAACTGGTAGGTCAGCCCGTCGATGGTACGGGTTTCGCCGGTTTTCTCGATGATGTCGGTGGGCGGGATCAGGGTCACCGTGCCGGCCGAAGTGGTTGTGCCCAGGCCCGCGCCGACCTGTCCGGTGGCGCTGGGCGGCAGCAGGTTGCCGTACATGTAGCTGGCCCGGCGGCTCATCGCCGTGCCGGCCATGACGTTCTCGGCCACGGCGTGCTCCAGGAATCCCAGGGGCGCGTAGATTTTCACCTTGCCGGACTTGACGTCGGCTTCGTCCACCACGCCGCGCACGCCGCCGTAATGGTCGACATGGCTGTGCGTATAAATCACGGCCACCACCGGCTTTTTGGGGCGATGCTGGTAGTACAGGTCCAGCGCGGCCTTGGCGGTTTCGGTGGAGATGAGCGGATCCATGATCGTCAGGCCTTCCTTGCCTTCGACGATCGTCATGTTGGACAAGTCCTGGTTGCGTACCTGGTATATGCCGTCGGTGACCTTGAACAGGCCGGATATATTCAGCAGCTGTGCCTGCCGCCACAGGCTGGGGTTGACCGTGTCGGGCGCCTCGGAGCCCTCCTTGATGAAGTTGTACTTGGTCGGGTCCCACACCAGGTTGCCCTGGGCCCCCTTGATCATGGCCTGGGGCAATGGCGCAATGAACCCTTTGTGCGCCAGCTCGAAAGATGTCTTGTCCGAGAACGGAAGCGCTTTCATCAGTTCGGCATTGGCCTGCCTGGTGGCCGGCTCGGCCGGTTTCGGGCTTTCGGCGGCCAGGGCCGGCCAGGCCGCGGCCAGGCAGAGACCGGCAAGCGCCATCGACCGTGCCAGGTGCAGTAGATCGGGGCCAGGAAACGGGCTGGGGCATCGATTCTTCGCGCATCCCTGAAAGGACGCGGCCAAATCATCATGGCATACAGTCTTCATGGCTTTCCACTCCTAACGGTGCTCAACGGACATTGGCGCTACTGAGGTGTCAGCAGAAATTCACATCCAAGCATGGGCGCGCGGTTTGTATAGTTATTTTTCAAAACATGTCCGCGCATGGAACGACCGATCATCAACGACACAATCTGCCCCGAACTTACGACTTATTGCACAATAGTGCTAATCTCAAACGGACACTATCCGAAATGCGAAATCTCTAAGGAGTTTTTGCCATGTCGTTCCAGCCTGGCTACATGCGACACGTTTATTCGGGTTTTGAGCCTTCCCAGGCCTTCGATGTCATTTACGGCGGGACTTTCGAACATCGGCTGCTGTCATCCAGGCGGGCAACCATGGAGCACCAGCGCCTGAATTTCGGCGATATCAGGCTGGAAACGGGCCGTTATGACTTTCCGGTGGCCGCCCAGGGCAGCATGCCCAGGGATGCTTTATGCATCGGCTTCGTGGCGGAAGGCAGTGAAACGGCCAAGTACAACACGGCGGCGATCGAAGCGGACGAAATCCAGATTTATCCGGCCGGGGTCGAACTGCTCTATCACGCCTCGCATGCTTCCCGGTGGGTGACCTTCACCATACCGGAAGACCATCTCCAGAAAGCCGCTCTTGCGCGCAGGGGGCAGCCGCTGAGAATATCGAGATCCGCCGTCCAGTCGATACGTCTGCGGCCGGGCGGAAGGTTTGCATTGACATGCCTGGCCGACGATGCAATGGGTATCGCTCGTGGGCTTCAGCGTGGCAACGGAATGGCGCCGGAACTCGCTGCGGAGATTGGCGGGTCGCTGCTGGCCGGTTATGTCGATGCGCTGTTCGACGCGGCATCCGCGCGCCAGGCGCGGACTCTGTCGGCCGAGCGACGCCGCCATTGCCTGATCTCGGCATGCGAACGGCTGGTGCTGTCCGGGACCGACGCCGATATTGCGCTGGCCGAGATCGCCAGGCGCAGCGGGTACAGCCTGCGCTCTCTGCAACTGATTTTCCGCTGCGGCGTCGGCATGACACCAAGCCGTTGGTTCATGACCGCGCGCCTGAATGGCGCGTTGCGCGACTTGCTCACCGGCGATCAGGCGTCCAGTGTTTCGGATGTGGCCACCAAATGGGGCTTTCGGCATATGTCGCGGTTCGCCGAATACTACCGCAGGGCCTTCGGGGAACTGCCGAGCGATACGTTGAACCGCTCGCGTGCGCGTCTGTAATCCAGGTTTCGGGGCCATGGCATCGCACCAGGCCCGTCAGAAACTGACGGCGAGCCCGACCGAAAAACCGCGGACATTGGTGCCGAACACATAGCGCCCGACCAATCGCGTCCGGGTGACAATGACGTTATAGGCGCTGGAGTCCAGCTCCAGGCCCGCGCCTAGGGCAGTCAGGCGGTCGAATCCCAGCACGCCGCGCTGGTCGCCCAGGAACTCGGAATGCGTCAGTTCCAGCACATAGCGCAGCGGCCGTTGCAGCAACGTGATGCCGGTGGGCGCCCGGTAGCGGGCCCACAGGTTGGCCGAGCGGGCAGCCGCCTTGCCCTGCACTGCCGCCGAGCTTTCGAAACTCTGCAGCCGGATGTCGGAATACCGCAGCTCCACATCCACCTCATAGCCCGGACGGTAGTGTTCCCAGTCCAGCATCAAGGACCCGCCCAGGCCGTAGGCATTCAGCGAGCCCCTGTCCAGGAATTCCACGTCCCGCCCGGTCTTGCGGCCGACGTACCAGCTGGCGCCGCGCAGGTCGCTGGTGACGTTGCCCAGGGCGAAATTGAAGATGGGCCGCAGCTTCAATTCGTCGGTCAGCTTGAAGTCCCAGCCGATGCCGCCCGTGGCGGACAGGCTGTTCCATTTGGTGGGAATGCTGCGCCTTTGCGCGCCTTGCGTCGCAATAAAGGTCGGGTCGTACCGGCTGTACGCCAGCACGCCTTCCAGATAGATGGGCACGCTGTCGGAAAGGGTGTCGCCGCCGCCGAGCTGGGTCATGAAGAAGTCGCTCGACCCCTGCGTCCCCGCCCCGCCGCCGCCGATGGACAGCGAACTGGTGGTGATGTCGGGAACAATCGAGAACGACATCAGGGCCAGCACGCCATTGGCGCGCTTTTGCAGGTCGTCTTTGGTCAGCCGGATGCCCGACTGCGCCGAGGCGGCCGTGGCCAGCGCGCACGCCAGCACGGCCAACGCCCAGCCCGAAAGGAACTTGCCCGCCCGGGCGCCTGCAGTTTCCTGGCCTGACATGTCATACCCCGCAATGGCATTGCGCAAAACACGGTCGTGCTTGGGTAAACGCTGCCCTGAAAATAAGGCTGTCAGTCCGTGATGATAATGTAAAGCGCCGCTGCGATGGCGCAGCGGCGCGGGTAAGCGTCTTACTTCGCCAACAGCCCTTCCCGCTCCAGCAGTTTCCGGTTGCCGCCGGCTTCGGCCTGCAGTTCGCGCTTGAACGCGGCGCCGTCCAGGTAGGCCGGAACCAGCTTCAGGCTGCCCAGCGCCTGCTTGAACCCCTGGCTGAGCACCGCCGTCTTGCAGGCCTGGCCCAGCGCCTGTTCGGCCTGGCTGTCGAGCCCGGCGGGCGCGATCAGGCCGCCGCCGATCGAGCGGCGCACCGGATAGCCCAGCTCGGCCAGCGTGGGGGTATCGGGCGCATCGTCCTGGCGCGCCTCGGCGGCCACGGCCAGGCGGCGCAGGTTGTGCGCGGTGGCCACGGCGTTGGTGCCGAAATAAAGATCCACGTGCCCGCCCAGCAGGTCCGTAATGGCCGGCGCCTCGCCCTGGTACGGAATATGGCTGATGTCGATTTTCGCGGCGGCGGCGAAGTCCAGGGCGGCCAGGTGCGGCAGCGAGCCGGGGCCCACCGTCGCGTAATTCAGGCGGCCCGGGTTGCCCTTTGCGTAGGCCACCAGTTCCTGGGCGCTCTTGAATTTCGAGTCCTGGGTCACCAGCATGAAGACCGGCGCATCGTAGGCCCGGCACAGGTACGTGACCGTTTCCATGCTGTACGGCACCCGCCGCATCTGCGGCAGCGTGGTCAGGCCCGCCACGGATACAAAGCCCACGTGGTAGCCGTCGGGCCTGGCGCTGGATATGGCGCCTATGCCGATGGCGCCGCCGGCGCCGGCGCGGTTTTCGATGATGACCGGCTGCTTCAGCGATTCTGTCATCGCCTGGCCCAGCGCGCGCGCGGTCAGGTCGGTGGCCCCGCCCGGCGGGAAATTGACGATCAGGTTGATCGGCTGGCGCGGATACGCGTCAGCCTGTGCCTGCGGGTGTACGGCGGCCGCGGCAATTGCCAGTAAAGGCAGTATTTTTGCCATGTTACGCATGCTGGGACCCCTTGTTTCGTTGTGTTGTCGATCAGTATGGCGGGCTGGCGCCCGCCGCCGCCCTATGCGCGGTGGGCCACGAACTTGGTGCAAAGATAGGCCTCCAGCCCCTCGGTGCCGCCTTCGCTGCCATACCCGCTTTCCTTTACTCCACCGAACGGCGCTTCCGCAAGAGAAATCGCCGGTGTATTGATGCCCACCATGCCGGCCTGCAGGCCGTCGGCCACCGCCATGGCCGTGGCGGCGGACCGCGTGAAGGCGTACGCCGCCAGCCCGTAAGGCACGCCGTTGGCCCGCTCGATGACCTCGTCCAGCGTATCGAAAGCCGCCACCGAAGCCACCGGCCCGAAGGTTTCTTCGGACATGGCGCGCGCCTGGTCGGGCATGTCGGCCAGGATGGTCGGCTGCCAGAAGTAGCCGGCCCCTTCGTGGCGCGCGCCGCCGGCGGCCACCTGCCCGCCGTGCTGCAGCGCATCGTCGATGAAGCCGGGCATGGCGTCCAGGCGGCGCCCGTTGGCCAGCGGCCCCATCCGGGTGTCGGCGGCCAGGCCGTTGCCGACCTTCAGGCCCGCGACGTGGGCGCGGAACTGCTCCATGAAGCGCGGATAGGCCTGGCGCTGCACGTAGAAGCGCGAGGCGGCCACGCAGACCTGGCCGGCGTTGCGAAAGCGCGATGCCGCGCACACCGCCGCGGCTTCGCCGATGTCGGCATCGTCGAACACGATGGCGGGGGCCAGCCCGCCCAGCTCCATGGTGCAGCGCTTGGCGCCGTGCAGCGCGGCCAGCGCCGCCAGCTGCTTGCCCACCGCGGTGGATCCGGTGAAAGTGATCTTGCGTATCTGCGGGGCGCGGATCAGGTGCCCGGATACATCCGCCGGATGGCCGAACACCACATTCAGCACGCCGACGGGCAGGCCCGCGTCCATGCAGGCCCGCGCCAGCTCGAGCGCGGTGGCGGGGGTTTCCTCGGCGGGCTTGATCACGCAGGTGCAGCCGGCGGCCAGCGCGCCCGCGATCTTGCGGGCGGGCGTCAGCGCGGGAAAATTCCAGGGCGTGAATGCGGCCACCGGGCCGACCGGCTCGTGCGTGACCCAGTGCCGGGTATGGGCCTGGCGCGCCGGGATCACCCGCCCATACAGGCGGCGCGACTCTTGCGCATACCATTCGAAGATTTCCGCCGCGCCCATGACTTCACCGCGCGATTCCGCCAGCGGCTTGCCCTGCTCCAGCGTCAGTATGTGCGCGATCAGCTCGGCGCGCTCGCGCACCAGCTGCGCCGCCTGCGCCAGCAGGCGGCAGCGCTCGATGGCCGGCGTGCGCGACCACGCCCCGAACGCGGCATGCGCGGCGTGCACGGCCCGGTCGAGTTCGCCGCCGGCGGCCAGGGGCAGCTCGCCCAGCACCTGCAGCGTCGCGGGGTCGGTCACCGGCTGCGCGCCGCCCGCGCCCCTGGCCAGCCATTCTCCGTCGATCAGCATGCGCAGCTCGCCAAACCGCGCCGCGGCCTCGTTCAACACTGTCATCCCAGTCTCCCTGTTTATTGATGAATCATGTCCGTTCAGGCGCGGGCCTTCGGCAGCGGGCTGTCGTCGGCCAGCTCTTGCATGGATTGCACCAGCTGCAGCAGCAGGCCGGCGCGCACATCGGCGACATCCGGATCCGACCAGCGGTTGTGCAGTTCCAGCGGATCGGCGTGCAGGTCGTACAGCTCGCCCCACTCCACGCCGCGGTACACCGTCAGCCGCCACCGGTCGGTAACCAGGGTGCGCATCCGCACCGGCCGGTCGAATCCCATGAAGGCGCGCTGGTTGTCTTCTTCCACGATGACGGCGGGCCGCAGGTCCGCCACCTGGCCTTCCATCAGCGGCATCAGGTCGCAGCCCTGCATGCCATGGAAGCCCTGCAGGCCGGCCCGCGCCAGGATGGTGCGGGCGATGTCGATGGTGCCGGCCAGCGCCGGCGAGGACGACCCGCCGCGCACGTTGCGCTGCGGGTCGCACCAGATGAACGGCACGCGGATCAGGCCGTCGTAATGAATGGGCCCCTTGAACATCAGCTGGTGGTCGCCCATGTACTCGCCATGGTCGCTGGTGAATACGACTACGGTGTTGTGCAGCAGGTTGCGCCGCTCGAGCGTGGCCAGGATCTCGCCCACCGCGTCGTCGATCATGGTGATCGAACCATAGGTAAGCGCCAGGGCCTGGCGCACATCGGTTTCGCTGACGGCCTGCAGCATCCACGATTCGCGGTTGGCGCGGCCCTCGTCTCGTTCTTTCAGCAAGTGCCGCAGCGGCGGCGGCGGTTCGCCGATATTCGGGCGGTAGGCGGCCGGCAGCGGCATCTGGCCGGGATCGTACATGTCCCAGTACTTGCCCGGCGGGGTGAAGGGATGGTGCGGATCATTGAAAGAACACTGCAGGAAAAACGGCCGAGCGCCCTGCCCCGCGTCGGCATGGCGTTCCAGGAAACCGATCGCCTGTTCCTTGATGTAGGTGGTGGAATACAAGGCCTCGGGCACCGCGGTGCGCCACGCCTGCAGGGCCGAAATGCCCTCTTGCGGCAGCGCGTTGCGCGGCCCGACCAGCCGGTCGGCGTGGGCATGCCGCTGCTCGAGCCAGCGTCCATAATGGCCATGCGCGCCATCGGCGTGCATCATGGTCAGGTGCACTTCCTCGAAGCCGTAATAAGGCAGCGTCAGGTCGTGGCCGGGGTCTTGCTGCCATTTCAGGATGCTTTCCTGGTCGTAGCGGCCGCCGTCGCCATGCCAGGCATCGGCCAGCCGCTCGGGCGGCGGCGCACCCGCGCCGTCGGCGGGCTTCAGGATGGGCAGGTCGCCCGTCATGGGCTGCAGGTGGATTTTTCCGCTGCAGGCCGTCTGGTACCCCGCTACGCGCAGGATCTCGACGAAGGTCGTGGCCTGCAGCGGCAGAGGAATGCCGTTGGAGCGCACCTTGTGCAAGGACGGCATGCGCCCGGTCATCAGGGTGGCGCGGTTCGGCATGCAGGCCGGATTCGCCACGTAGAACCGTTCCGAGCGCCAGCCGCGGCGCGCCAGCGAATCGATATGAGGCGTGCGCACGATGGGGTTGCCGTAGCACCCGAGATGATCGGCGCGATGCTGGTCGGTGATGATGAACAGGAAATTCGGCTGCATGGTCGTTCCATTCGGAAACAGCGCACCCCTGGGCCGGCGCCGGCGCCGGTCCTGAGTGACGGACAGTAAAGAGGATGCTGGCGCTGCCGCGTCAGCAGGCGATCTTGCCGGCCTCGCTGCGATGCAGCCAGTTGTCCAGCAGCAGGCCCACCGGAATCATCTTCGGAATCACAACGCCCGAAAACAATTGCAGCTGCCCGCGGAACTGCAATTCGACGCGCGCATCGGGCGCCTGCATGCGCAGCGGATGCAGACGCGCCTGCCTGGCCACCGAATCCAGCGCGGTCTCGCGCAGCTTGAGCAGGACGCCGCTCTGGTTCCACGGCGTCAGCCAGGCTTCAACCGCTTCCAGGAACTGCGGCCAGACCGCAAGATGGCGATACAGCCCGGCCACGGCCCTGGGCTCGGCATACTCGCCCAGGCGGTTCAGGCGCTGCACCCGCGCCAGCACCTCGGGCGCCAGGTCGGCCAGCTCGGGCATGGGCGGCAAGGCGGCGGGCAGCATGGCGGCGCCGCTTGCGGCCTGGGTGTGGTCTTTGATGGCCCAGGGCTGGTTCGCCGCCGAGCGGCCCACCCCGGGCTGGCGCAGCAAGTGCGTAAAGCAGACCAGGTTCATGCGGTTGGCAAGTTCGTAGCCCTGCACCACGTTCGCCGCATCCCTTTTCTGCCTGAGCGGAACCACCACATTGGCCGGCAGCGCGGCCGGCCTGGACACATCCAGCACGCGCTGCACGTCGCGCCGCAGTACCTCGGCCTGGCGCGCCACCGCGCCCGACAGCAGATGCGGCCGCACCGACAGCCAGGCCCATTCCAGGGCTTCCGGCATGACCGCCAGCTGGCGATAAATGGTGTTCACCACCGGTACGCGCAATGTGGCGCGAATGTCGGCGTAAATGTCGCCGACCCTGCCGCGCGCGCCTGCTTCCGGAACTTCTGCCAGCGCCATCATGGTGTCTCTCCCTGGCGCGGGGGCCGCGCCTTTGTTTGAGTGAATTCTAGGAAAGGCCTTTCAAGCGGAAAAGCAGATATTAAGCATCGCATTCATCGCAAATTGAGATCGATGAGGGGTTTGCGGGGCGCAGGCATTCCGCGCGGCAGGCGCGGGGGCAGTCTGCGCGCACAGGCGCATGCGGCGTGAACGGCGCTAGGCGGGCGGCCTGCGCGGCCTGAGCGTCCGGCGCTTGCCGGCCGGCTCGGCGGCGATGAATGCCTGCAGCAGCTGCGTGGTGCTGTCGATGACGAACTGGGCGGCCGGCGACAGCGGCCGCGCCTTGGGCGTGGCCACGACCAGCGTGCGCAGAATGGGCGGATCCACGATATGGGCCAGGGACACGGCGCCCGCCTTCAGTTCGCGGTGAAAGCCCATGCGGGCCAGCATGGTGTAGCCCAGGCCTTCGCGCACCAGGTCGATCATTTCGGCAAAGGCGTCGACCTCGACACGGATCTGCAGATCGACGTTTTCGCGCGCGGCCGCCTGGCGGATCAGCATGCTGATGCCGTGTTTGCCGCCGGGCGTGATCAGGGGATATCTTCCCAGTTCGCGCAAGGGGACTTCGGCTCCGTCTTTGAACTTGCCCGCCGCCCCGACCAGGTAAATGGCCTCTTGCCCGATAACCGCGGTATTGAGGCCGGCCTTGGGCATGACGTCGAACAACACCGCGATATCCAGGCGGCCCGAATGCAGCCATTCCAGCAAGTGGCCGCTCATGCCTTCGATAATGCGCAGCACCACCTTGGGCATGGCCTGGCCTACCGCTTCCAGCAGCGGGCGGATGAGAATGGGGCTGACCGTGGCGGGAATGCCCAGCACCACCTGGCCGAAGGGCTCGGCGCCCAGCGACATGACTTCCTGTCTGGCCTGCTCGAACTGCCGCAGGATATTGCGGCCGTGCTCCAGCAGCAGCGCCCCTTGCGGCGTGGCTTCCACGCCCTGCTTGCTGCGATTGAGCAGACGCACCCCGAGTTCGTCTTCCAGGTTGCGCATGTGCCGGCTGAGCGCCGACTGGGCAATATGCAGCGCCTGGGCGGCATGCGTAAGGCTGCCGATCTCGAGTGTCTTGACGAAATACCGCAGTTGCCGGCTATCCATGCAGAGATATCAATATGTGATGGATGTGTTGCCAATTATCTGCTTTTCCGCATGGAAAGTCTTGCCTACCATCGGCAACGACTGGCGGCCCCGGATCCCCGCGGCCAGGAAAATCAAAGGAGAGAATCCGTGCGCAAACATGTTGTGGATGCTTATTGGTCGTTCCGCAGCCCTTACAGCTACATCGCCCTGCCCAGGATGCGCGCGATGCGCGAAGACATGAACATCGACTGGAACTTCAAGATCGTGTCGCCGCTGGCCGTCCGGCTGCCGGTGCACTTCACCCGCCAGGACAAGATGGCGCGGCCGTATCTGTTGCTGGATTCGGCGCGCGCCGCGCGCTATCTGGGCGTGCCGTTCGGCCGGCCGCGCCCCGATCCCATCGTGCAGGATCCGGACACCCTGGAAATCGCCCAAGAGCAGCCGCACATCCATCGCCTGACCCGGCTGGGCGCGGCCGCAACCCGGCATGGCCGCGCCTTTGAACTGGCCGAGCAAGTCGGCCGCATGCTGTGGGATGGCAGCGTGGACGGTTGGGACCAGGGCGACCACCTGGAACAGGCGGTGCGCCGCGCCGGGCTGGACCTGCACGAACTGGAAGCAGAGATCGCCGCCGATCCGGCCGCCTTCGACGCCATCATCGCGCGGCACGAAAGCGACCAGCGCGCCGCCCGCCACTGGGGCGTGCCCATGTTCGTGTACGACGGCGAGCCGTACTTCGGGCAGGACCGCCTGGACCACCTAGCCTGGCGCATTGCGCAGGAAAAGCAGGCATAGTAATGCCGGACGCGGGGGCGCTGGTTGACAATCCGCAGGGCAGTACCGATACTCAGCACGACCTTTTGTCGCGCCAGTCCCGCGAAATTCCGGAGCCACTGCAATGAAAGACACACGGTTAGCTTCAATCGCGCGGCCCGCGCTATTTGCCGCCGCGCTGCTGGCCGGCGCGGCAGCCGCCTGGTCTCCCGGCGCGTCGGCGGCTTCGGCCGCCGAAATCTCGCGCGATTCCGCCCAGGCGCTGAAGCAGCTGCAAGAAAAAGAACCCAGGGCCCGCGCGCTGGCCGAAAAGGCGGTGGCGGTGCTGGTCTTTCCCAAGATCGTCAAGGCCGGCATGCTGGTGGGCGGTGAAAACGGCGACGGCGCGCTGCTCAGGAAGGGCCGCGCCGAAGCCTATTACGACCTTTCCGGCGCATCGTTCGGGCTGCAGGCGGGCATCCAGACTTTCAGCTACGCCCTCTTCTTCATGAACGAAAAGGCGCTGCAATACCTGGACCGCAGCGACGGCTGGTCGCTGGGCGCCGCGCCCAACGTGGTGGTGGTGAACAAAGGCGCCGCCGCCAGCATGAGCACCACCACGCTCACGCAGGATGTTTATGCCATCCCGTTCGGCCAGGAGGGCCTGATGGCCGGAATCGGCCTGGAAGGCACCAAGGTCACCCGCATCCATCCGGAATAAGCGGCCCTGTGGCCCATGGCGATTACATCGACGCGGCCGAGGCCATGGCGCTGCTCGATGTACGCCAGCAGACGCTGTATGCCTATGTCAGCCGCGGCTGGATACGCAGCATCGCCCAGCCGGGCCAGAAAACCAAACTCTACAGCCGCGATGACGTAGAACGCGTACGGAAACGCTCCGCGGCGCGCGCCGGCCACGGCGCGGTGGCGGCATCGGCGATGAACTGGGGAGAGCCGATCTTTCCGACATCGATCACCGAAATCACGCCGCGCGGCCCGCGCTACCGAGGCCTGCTGGCATGCGACCTGGTGCGCGACGGCATCTCGTTTGAAGCAGTTGCCGAGCTGCTGTGGACAGCCCGGCTGCCGGCGCATTCTCCCGCCTGGCCGGTGCAGCGGCCGTCCCGCGAGCTGCTGGTCCTGGCGCAGGCCATGTCGGAAAGCCGTCCCCGCAGCAATGTGCTGGAGGTTCTTGCCGCCGTGGTGCTGATGCAGGGAATGAACCGGGGCGCCACGGCAGAGCGGCTGGCCGGCGACAGCACCCTTTGCAACGCGCGCGAAATTGTGCAGGCGATGGTGGCATGCTGCGGGTTTCTCGGGCCGCAGCACGCTTATCGGCCAATGCGGCGCGGTGAAACCGTGGTGCAGGCGCTGCTGCACTCCCTGGGCGTGGCCGCCACACTCGAAAACGCGGAAGCGTTGCGCGCCCTGCTGATACTCATGGCGGATCATGAGCTGCCGCCCGGCACATTCAACGCGCGCGTGGTGGCCTCTGCGGGCGGCTCGCTGCACAGTTGCGTGGCCTCTGCGCTGTGCGCCACTTCCGGCCTGCAAGTGGGGCGCATGTACGAACGCGTCCAGGATTTCCTGGGGCACGGCAGGACCCGGCCCGAGCTGATACGGCGCGCCTGGAAATTGCATGCCCAGGGCCTGGGCGTGCCCGGATTTCATCATCCGCTGTATCCGGACGGCGACCCGCGGGCCGCCCAGCTGCTGGACATCGTGCGTCGCCGCGCGCTGACGCGCGAACTGCGGGCGATTTTCCGCTTTCTCGAAGACATGCAGGCAACGGCCGGCCTGCATCCCAGGCAGGAACTGGCGCTGGTCGTGCTGTCCCGTGCGATGGACCTGCCGCGCCAGGCGGCGGCTGCCCTGTTCGCGCTGAGCCGCCTGGCAGGCTGGGTGGCGCATGTGCGCGAACAACACGCCGAAGGCACCATGCTGCGGCCGCGCGCGAAGTTCACGTCGACCGGCCAACAGGGCCCGCAAGCGCCCTGAAGACGGCCGCTTTGCCGCGCGCGCCGCGTAGTGCGGGACCTTCATATTGATTCAATGTTCAAGATTGAAGGGGCGGCGGATTCTCCCTAGGATGCGGCTGTCCGCATAACAACAAGGGAGACAATCGTGAAATACCAGCGTCGTTCAGTATTGGCTTTCCTCTGCGCCGCGGGCGCCGTTGCTGCGCTTCCCCGCGCGGCCCGCGCGCAGGATTTTCCCTCCAGGCCGATTCGCATCATCGTGCCCTTGCCGCCGGGCGGCTCCAACGACGTGCTGGCGCGCATCCTCGGCCAGAAAATGTCGGAATCGTTCGGGCAGCCGGTGCTTGTCGAGAACAAGCCGGGCGCGGCGGGCAACATCGCCACCGACTATCTGGCCAAGTCCGAAGCCGATGGCTACACAATCGCCGTCGCGCCCAATCAGACCGTTGCGGTCAATCCGGTGCTGTATGCCGATCTGCCGTTCGATGTACTGACGGATATACAAGGCATCACCATGCTGGGCCGTGTGCCCATGGTGCTGGTGGTGTCGCCCAAGATTCCGGCGGCTTCCGTCAGCGAGCTGATCGCGCTGGCCGGACAGCGCCAGCAAAGCCTGTCTTATGCTTCCGCGGGCTCGGGCAGCCCGCAGCATATGGCGGCGGAAGTCTTCAAGTCGATGACGGACATCGAACTGACGCATATCCCGTACAAGGGAACGGCCCCGGCGCTGGTCGATGTGCTTGCCGGCAGAGTGGACATCATGTTCTGCCCGCTCAATTCCGCGTTGCCGCATATCCGCGACGGCAAATTGCGCGCCCTGGGCGCCACCGGCCTGACGCGCATCGCCTTGCTGCCCGATGTGCCCACTATCGCCGAGACGGTGCCCGGTTTTGAAAGCGACATCTGGATAGGCATGATTGCGCCAGCCGGAACGCCGGCGGGCGTCATACAGCGGCTCAATGCCGAACTGCGGCGCGCGCTCGAACTGCCCGAGGTGCGCCAGACATTGGCCGAACAAGGCATTGTTGCCGAAAGCAGCACGGCGGCCGACTTCAACAAGCTGATCGCCAGCGATCAAAAGCGCTGGGCCGGCGTCATCGAGGCCGCCCATATCAAACCCGATTGAACCCCAGCTGGAGCTTTCATGGCCGATTCTCCCGTCGTCCCGGTGCGCCGCGACATTCCCTCGCCCAATGTGGCGGACACCACCATCTGGGGCAGCGATGCGCTGGCCGACATGCTGCGCGCGATGGACATTCCGTATGTGCTGTTGAATCCCGGAGCGAGCTTTCGCGGCCTGCATGACAGCATCGTCAACCACCTGGGCAACGAAAAGCCCCAGATGATGGTGGTGCTGCATGAAGAACATGCAGTTGCCATCGCGCATGGCTTTGCCAAGGTCGCGGGCAAGCCCCTGGCCGCCATCCTGCACAGCAATGTCGGCCTGATGCACGGTTCGATGGCGATTTTCGACGCCTGGGTCGACCGTGTCCCTGTCATTGTGCTGGGCGCCACGGGGCCGGTCGACGCCGCCAAGCGCCGGCCATGGATAGACTGGATCCACACCGCGCAGGACCAGGGCGCGCTGGTGCGCCACTTCATCAAATGGGATGCCCAGCCGGCATCGGTGCCCGCCGCCCAGGAAGCCTTGCTGCGCGCCAGGCAGATTGCCACCACGGCGCCGCAGGGCCCGGTCTATGTATGCTTCGATGCCGCATTGCAGGAATCCAGGCTGGCCGGACGCCCCTCCGTTCCGGATCCGGCCCGCTATGCCGCGCCGCCGCCCGCGCAGCCCAGGGGCGAGCTGATTCGCCAGGCTGCCGCCCTGCTTTGCGCGGCGCGGCGGCCGGTCATCCTGGCGGGACGGGTCAGCCGCGACGAGCACGGCTGGCGGCAACGCGTCCGGCTGGCCGAGACCCTGAACGCCGAAGTGCTGACCGACTTGAAGGTCGGATGCGCCTTCCCCACCGACCATCCGCTGCACGCGGCGCCCAGCGGGCACTTCCTTAACCCGACGGCCAGGCAGGTCTTGCGCGACGCGGACGTGGTGCTCAGCCTGGACTGGCTGGATCTGGCCGGCACCCTGAAGCAGGCCTGGGAAGGCGACACCGTGGCCAGCAAGATCATCCAGGTGTCGGTAGACCAGTACAGCCACAATGGCTGGAGCATGGACCACCAGGGCCTGCCGCCTGTCGACCTGTTCCTGCTCAGCGAACCCGAGGCGGCGGTGGATCTGCTCAACCAGGAAGTCAGGCCGCGAGCACCGGCGCGGCCCCATTCCACCGCAAGGCCCGCGACGGCGGCGACAGCGGCGGCCCCGCATGGCCCCCTGACCGTGCCCATCGTGGCAGCCGTGCTGCGCCGGGTTCTGGACGGCCAGAAAACCTGCCTGATGCGGCTGCCCCTGAGCTGGAGCGGCGACATGTGGGATTTCCGCCACCCATTGGATTTCCTGGGCTACGACGGCGGCGGCGGCATCGGCTCGGGCCCCGGCATGGCAATCGGTTCGGCGCTGGCGCTGAAGGGTTCCGACCGCCTGCCCGTCGCGGTGATCGGCGACGGAGACTACCTGATGGGGGTCAACGCTTTGTGGACCGCGGCCAATGCTCGGATTCCGCTGCTGATGGTGGTGTGCAACAACCGTTCTTTTTTCAACGACGAAGTACACCAGGAGAAGGTCGCCCGCCAGCGCCAGCGCCCGGTCGAGAACCGCTGGATAGGCCAGCGCATCGCGAACCCGGCTCCCGACCTGGCATCGATGGCGCGCGCCCAGGGCCTTGCCGCCTACGGGCCTGTCGAAGACGCGCAAGCGCTGGAAAGCGTGCTGTCAGAGGCGGTGCAGGCCGTGAAAAACGGCGCCGCGGTGGTGATCGACGCCGTGGTGCAGACGGGCTACAGCCCCGCCATGACGGCCGGCCTGACCCGATCGGACGACTGAAGCCCGCGCAGCGGACCCTGTGACAAGGACATGAGCCATGCAGACCTGCGACATTCCCGACGGCACGCTGCCAACCCGGCGCGGCCTTTACTATGGCGGCGCCTGGCATGAGCCGGGCGCTGGCCATGCCGACACCATCAACCCGGCCCGCAACGAGGTCATCGCCAGCGCGCCGGTCGCGAACGCCGCCGACGTCGACGCGGCGGTGCTGGCGGCCCACCGGGCTTTTCCCGACTGGGCGGCGACGCCGCCGGCCACGCGTGCGCGCTATCTGCGCCGCGCCGCCGCCGTACTGCGCGAGCATGCCATGCCGCTGGCCCTGCTCGACGCGCTCAACAACGGCAACCCTGTCTCTGCCCTGGCGAACGACGCGGACTTTGCAGCCGATTGCCTGGAGTATTTCGCCGGCCTGGCCACTGAAATCAAGGGCGAGACCATTCCCATGGGGGATGGCAACTTCAATTACACGATCCAGGAGCCGCTGGGCGTCATCGCCCGCATCGTGGCATACAACCATCCGCTGATGTTTGCCGCCGCCCGCCTGGCGGCTCCGTTGGCCGCCGGCAATACCGTGGTCATCAAGGCGCCCGACCAGGCGCCGCTGTCGATTCTGAAGCTGGCCGAACTGGTGGGGCCGATATTTCCTCCGGGTGTGGTGAATTTCCTGTGCGGCACAGCGGAGTGCGGCAGCGCCATGGGCCGGCATCCGCTGGTGCGCAAGATCACCCTGATCGGCGGCGTGCCCACCGGCAAGGCGGTAATGAAAACGGCTTCTGACCATCTCAAGCCCGTGCTGCTGGAGCTCGGCGGCAAGAATGCGTTGATCGCCTATCCCGATGCCGATCTCGAGCGCCTGGTGGATGGCATCATCGGCGGCATGAACTTCACCTGGTCCGGGCAGAGTTGCGGTTCCACAAGCCGCGTCTTTCTGCACGAATCCATTCACGACCGGGTACTGGACCAGGTGGCCCGCCTGCTGCCGCAGCGCCACCGGCCCGGCATGCCCACCGACCCGGCCACCACCATGGGCTCGCTGGTCAGCCGTGCGCAGCTGGAAAAAGTCGAGCACTATGTGCGGATCGGCCTGGAGGACGGCGGCAGGCTGGTGTGCGGCGGCAGGCGGCCCGCCGATCGCGCATTGCAGAACGGCTTCTTCTACGAAGCCACGGTTTTCGCCGATATGCAGCCCCATATGCGCCTGGCGCGCGAAGAAGTCTTCGGGCCGGTCATGTCGGTGTTCAAATGGAGCGACGAACAGACATTGTTCGAACAGGTCAATGGCGTGGATTTCGGCCTTACCGGCTCGATCTGGACCCGCGACCTGGATACCGCGCATCGGGCCGCCAGGCGCATGCAGACCGGGTATGTCTGGATCAACAATTCCAGCCAGCACTTCATGGGCGCGCCATTCGGCGGCGTCAAGCATTCCGGCATCGGCCGCGAAGAATGCTTCGCCGAGCTGCTGGAATTCACCTACTGCAAGAACGTGAACCTGAAGTTCGGCCCCGTGGCCGCCTAGCCGCCCGCGCCGGCCTCGGTGGGGCCGGCCCCGGCCCGCCCCGCTTCGATCCGGCGCTGCCAGCGCGCCAGCCACGCGCCGGTGGCGGCCCACGCCAGGGCGATGCCGGCGCCGATGCACAGCGCCAGCGCGGGCTGGTCGGCGATCATGTCCACGCCGCGCTTGACCCAGCCGCTTATCGCGTCGCCGCCGCGATACACCACCGTGTCGTTGAAGTTCTTGGCCTTGTATTTCTGCTCGGCCGGCAACACGGTATAAAGCATTTCGCGGCCGGGCCGCACCAGCGCGTATTCGCCGGCGCGGCGCGCCACCATGACCACCGCGAACACGGCGAACACCGGCGCCAGCGCCAGCCACAGAAACCCGGCCACCAGCAGCAGCGGCACGGCCGTCAGCAGCACGCCGACGCCCAGGCGCTGCGCGATGCGGCCCGTCAGGAATACCTGGGTGAGAATGGCCAGGGCCTGCACCACGGCATCGATCAGGCCGAACACCTGGGTCTGGCGCGCACGGTCGGGAAAATGCTCGGCCACGATGCGCGCCTGCTCGAAGTACATGAACGTGTTGACGCTGGCCAGCAGCGTGACGAACAGCGCGATGCCCAGCAGGTAAGGCGAGCGAAGCAGCTCGGCCACGCCGGCCAGCGGGTTGCCGCCCAGCGGCCGCTGGCGCTGCGCCGCGTCGGCCGATGCGGCGCCGGCATGCGCGTCGGCGCCTGCAAAGGGGTGGCGGTCGCGCCAGCGGTGCAGCCACGCCGCCGCCGCGGCGCTGGCGGCCAGCAATGCGGCGGCCAGCAGCAGCAGGCCGCCATGGCCCAGCGGCACGACCAGCAGCGCGCCCAGCACCGGCCCCGCCAGCCCGCCCAGGCTGGCGCCGCCGGCAATCAGGGCAAACAGCCGGCGCGCCTGCTCGCCGGCGAACAAGTCGGCCAGCACGCTCCAGGCCAGCGAAATCGCCATCAGGTTGAACACCGACACCCAGATGTAGAAGGCCCGCCCCGCCCAGACGCTGTCGGGCCGGGCCCACAGCACCGCCGCGAATCCCAGCAGGTTCAGCGCGAAAAAGCCGTATGCCCATGACACGATATGCCGGCGCGGCGCCGCCGAAGCCACCCAGCCGAACAGCGGCAAAGCCGCCAGCGTGGCGATGAAGGTGCCGGTGAACAGCCACTGCAGGTTTTCCACGCCGCCGGCCACGCCCATGGTCTCGCGCACCGGCCGCAACATGAAATAGGCCGTGAACAGCAGGAAGAACATGGCCAGGCCGGCCGCCACCGCGGGCGATTCGCCCGGGCGCAGGTTGAGCAGGCGCGACAGGAAATCCGGCTGGCGGCAGGCGCTGGGCATCGTGCGGCGCTCAGCCCGCCAGCGCCTGCAGCGACTGGCGCTGCTGCGCCGTCAGCGCCGGCCCCGTGCCGGCTTGCAGGTTGTCGCTCTGGCGGTCGGGCCGGCTGGTGGCCGGGATGACGGCGGTGACGGCCGGATGGCTGAGCGCGAAGCGCAGGAAGGCCTGCGCCCAGGACGTGATGCCCGCCTCGGCGGCCCAGGCGGGCAGCGGCTTGCCGGCCACCCGGCGAAACAGCCGGCCGTCATCGAAAGCGCGGTTGACCAGCACCGCCACGCCCAGCTCTTGCGCCATCGGGAACAGCCGCTTTTCGGCGGCGGTGGAAATGACCGAATAGTTGATCTGCAGGAAGTCGGGCCGGGCTGCCCGCACCGCGTCGGCAAGTTCGTCCTGGCTGCCTTCGGTGTAGTGGGTCAGGCCCGAGTAGCGCACCCTGCCCTGCGCCTTCAGTTCATTGATCAACGCGATCTGGGTGCGCCAGTCGATCAGGTTGTGGACCTGCAGCAGTTCTATGCGGTCGGTTTTCAGGCGCCGCAGCGACTGCTGGAATTGCGCCAGGCCGGCGTCGCGGCCCGACGCGCCGATCTTGGTGCACAGGAAGGCGCGCTGGCGCAGGCCCAGCTCGGCCAGCAGGTCGCCCACTACGGTTTCCGACTGCCCGTAGCTGGGCGCGGTGTCGATCAGCGTGGCGCCGGCGGCAAAAAAGCGCCGCATGACCTCGCGCAGCGGCGCGCGCTCGGCCTCGGCATCGCCGACGTCGAAACTGTCGGCCGTGCCCATGCCGATGACGGGCACGGGCTGGCCCGAGGCCGGAACGCGGCGAGCCTGCAAGGCGGGCGCGGTGCCATCGGCCAGGGCGCCGCAAGCCATGCGGGGGGCCAGGCCCAGCGCGGGCAGTCCGGCGAGAAAACGGCGGCGAGTCGGCATGGGGCCTCCGGAGCGGGAAAGCGGCGCGGGCGGGCCCGTACCGCTGGCGTGGTCATGGGGCCTGCAGCGTGTTCTTGACGATGGTGCCGCTCTTCATGATCAGTATGAAATTCTTGTCCGGATCGCCGATCAGCGCAATGTTTTCCAGCGGATTTCCGTCCACCAGCAACAAATCCGCCAGCGCGCCTTCGCGCACCACGCCCACGTCGCCGGGGTAAGGGTTGCGCTTGCCGGACAGGCGCAGCAGCTGCCCGTTGGTTCCCGTGGCCATGATCAGCGCTTCGGCGGGCGTATACCAGCGCGTCAGGCTGGCCAGCAGGCGGCCCTGCTGGCGCGCCAGCTGGCTGGAAAACAGAATGTCGGTGCCGAACGCGGTTTTCAGTTGGTACTTGATGGCGAGCCGGTAGGTCCGGTCGGTGCCGGCGAACACCTGCTGGGCCTTCTGCCATTCGTCGGAATCGCGTGGAAAGGCGTTGGCCAGCTCTTCCGGAAGCGGCTGGGTGCTGAGCCAGGTTCCGGAATCGGCCATCATCCGGGCGGTGGTGTCGTCCATCAGGCTGGCGTGTTCAATGCATTGCGCGCCGGCCTTGATGGACCGCTGGATCGCCTCGGGCGTATAAGCATGCACGGTGACGTAGGTGCCCCTGTCGCTGGCGGCCTGCACGGCCGCGCGCAATTCGGCTTCGCTGAAGGTCACCACGTCCAGCGGGCTGTGCGGCGACGAGACCCCGCCGCCCGCGGTCAGCTTGACCTGGCTGGCGCCGTGCATCAGCTGTTCGCGCACGCGCAGGCGCACCTCGTCCGGGCTGTCGGCAATGGCGCTGTCGCCGGCGATATCATGCCGCGAGGCGGGTTGGCCCAGCGCGCGCGGCAGATCGACCGGGCTGCGGAAATCGCCGTGGCCGCCGGTGACGCTGATCATGGCGCCCGACGGATGAATGCGCGGCCCGGCAATCGCGCCGCTGTCGATGGCGCGCTTCAGCCCGAATACCGCCCCGCCCACATCGCGCACAGTGGTGAAGCCGCGCATCAGCGTGCGCCCGGCCTCGATCCCGGCCACGATGTTCAGGTAGCCGGCATCGGCTGTCATGGCCACCGCCACGGGCACGCCGACGAACATGCTGTGCCAGTGCATGTCGATCAGGCCGGGCATCAGGGTGCGCCCGCCGCCATCTATCACGCGCGCGCCCTCGGCGGACAGAGGCTGCCCGGATATTTTCTCGATGACCCCGCCGCGCACCAGCACGCTGCTCGGGCCGGACAGGCGCGCGGAAGTGCCGTCGAAAATCCGCACGTTCTGCAACAGGATAGGCTCGGCGGCCGGAGCATGGCCGGCGCCGGCGCCGGCCGCGGGGCCGGGCGGGCCGTGCGCCACCGCGGCCGGGCCGCCGGCCAGGAGCGTGCTCAAAAGAACGGATGTGAATATGGACGTTGCGTGCACGAGATTCTCCTGGCTATACCGGCGCTACCCGGGTGCGTCCGCCCTGCGTGATGACTTGCACGCGCTGGCCCACGAACACCGGCACATCTGCTTCCTGCACAATGACGCGGGTTTCCCCGCTGTCGAGCCGCAAGGTGATTTCCACCCCCTGCCTGCGGTTGCGGGCGTTTTCCGCCGCGTTGCCCGCCATGGCGCCGCCAATCGCGCCGCCGACGGTGGTCAGGCGCCGGCCCGACCCGCCGCCCACCGCATTGCCGGCCACCGCGCCCAATACACCGCCGGCCGCCGCGCCCAGCCCGCTGGTGCTGTCGGCCTGTATCAACACCGGACGCACGCCAGTGACCTGCGCCAGCACCACCGTCTGGGCCCGCTGTGTCTGCTCGAAGGTGTAGACCCGTGAAGACGCCTGGTGATTCGCGCACCCGGCCAGGCCGGCCGCCGCGGCCAGCGCCACGGCGGCCGCCAGCGCTCGATGGCCGCCCGCTGTTCTGACATTGCTGTGCTTGTACATGAGGTTCGCTCCGGAAAATAGGAAAACCGCGCCCTGGCCGGCGCGCGGCTAGCGGCTGGGCCGGGTGGTGGAAGGCGTGGGAGTTGGCACCGTGGCCGGCGCCGGCGCGGCCGGGCTGCCCAGTTGCACCGGATTGCCCGAGCCGTCTTCGATGCGTATGGGGCGGCCATTGAAGAAAATGGCCCGCCGCGAGCTCCAGGCAACGGGGCGCTGGTCCACCGAATCGTAGGTGGCGACCTCGAAGTCGTATTCCCAGCCATACTGCGGCTGCCCCTGTTCGTTGGTGTAGCTGGCCTTCTTCACTGAATCCCGGTAGCCCTTGTCGCGATAGGAAACGTAGCGGGTCGCCGGCAGTGTGTCGCGATACTGCGACATCAGCTGGTACAGGTCCTGCTCGCTGGGAGGCGTTCCGTAGCGCGCCAGGTCGTCAGGGGAACCGGCCGTCGAGGCGCAGCCTGCCAGCAAGGCCGCCGTCAATAGAATGGGGACGCTTTTCATGGGCAATGCTCCTCGAAAACACAGTCTTTGCTACAAGGGAAACAACAACGGGATCAGCAGCACGCTGATCACCATGGCGATCACCATCAATGGCGTGCCTAGCTTCAGGTAATCGCTGAACCGGTAGCCGGCGGCCACGCTGACCAGCGCATTGGCCGGCGTCGAGACAGGCGACATGAACGCCGCCGAGGCCGCGATGGCCACCGTCATGGCAAAGGCATGGGGCGACACATGCAGGTCTTCGGCGATGCCGATCGCAATGGGCCCCATCAGCACCGCGGTGGCGGTGCCCGAAATGGCGATGCCCAGGATCACGGTAGCCAGGAACAGCACGCCCAACTGCCCGTAAGTGCCCCACGAGCCGGCCAGGTGCAGCAAAAGCTCTGCCGCCAGGTCGACCCCGCCGCTGCGCTCCAGCGCCACGGCGAACGGCAGCATGCCCACGATCAGGATCAGGCTGCGCCAATTGATGGCCCGATAGGCCGCGTCCAGCGTAATGCAGCCGGACAGCCCCATCAGCAGGCAGCCGATCAGGCCCGCCATGACATTCGGCACCCAGCCGGTCAGCAACAGCAGCACCACCACGGCCAGCGAAAACAGGGCATGCGGGGCTTTTCCGGGCGCCGGTGCCAGGGCTTCGGCCTCGGCCGGCAGGGCCAGGCTGACCAGGTCGTGCTCGTCGGCCTGCAGCGACAGTATGCCCTTCCAGGGGCCCACCACCAGCAGCGTGTCGCCCTCATGGATCCGCGCGCCCCGCAACTGCTCCAGCGCCTTGCGGCCGCGCCAGGCGCCCACCACCGACAGGCCGTGCAGCCGCAGGGCGGCCGAATGGCGCACCGGATCGCCCACCAGGCCCGATTCGGGCGGGATGATCACTTCCACCATGCCCACGTCGCGGGCCTGCAGCGCGTGCCGGGCGGGCCCGTCGCTCATGCCGGGCCGGCTCCGAACTCCCGCGCCGGGTTCCGCGCCCAAAAGATGGCGCGCCGCCAGCATGTAGGCGATGCCCGCCGCCATGATCGCCAGCCCGATAGGCGTGAAGTCGAAGAAATAGAAGCCCTGGTACCCGCCATAGACCAGCGTGCTGTTGATGATGAGGTTGGGCGTGGTGGCCACCAGGGTCAGCATGCCGCTGATCGCCGCGGCCATGCCCATGGGCATCAGCATCTTGCGGCTGGCCATGGCCGACTGCCGGGCGATGCGCAGCACGATGGGAATGAATATGGCCACCACGGCGGTGGAGCTCATGATGGATCCCATCAACCCCACCGCCGCCATCAGCATGACGATCAGGCGGGTCTCGCTGGAGCCGCCATGGCGGATGAGCCAGTCGCCGACCCGTTGCGCGACGCCGGTGCGGACCAGGCCCTCGCCAATGACGAACAGGCAGGCGATCAGGATGACATTGGGATTGGAAAACCCCTCCAGAGCCTCGCGCAGCGTGACGCTACCGCTCAGCGGCAAGAGCAGCAGCACCAGCAGGGCCACGGCGTCCGCGCGCGGGCGCCCCGCCAGGAACAGCACGATGGCCCCGCCCAGGATGGCCAGGACGACGGCAAGCTCGGCAGTTATCACCATGTGTGCCTCACCCGGTGTGCAATGGCTAGAGCCGCATGCCTCCGCTGGCAAGCCCCCATAGCCCGGCCGCGCCGCCCAGGACGACGATGCCGAAGATGAACCATTCAACAGGCCTGAACAGCGTGCCCCGCTGCTCGCGCCGCGCAATAATGAACAGGATGGTGCCCGGCGCGTAAAGCAGCGACGACAGCACGAAATAATCGAAACCGGCCACCAGGATCATGCCGATTGCATACATCGTGGCCACGGCGGCGATGGCCAGTTCGAACTTGCGGCGCGGGCTCCAGCCGCCGTAGGTTTCGCCGCGCCATGCCAGCAGCAGGCCGAATCCCGCCACGAAGCAGTACGGCACCAGGCTCATGGAACTGGCCATGTTCTTGACCAGCAGGAAGGTGTCCTGGGTGAACAGCGTGCCGAGCAGGAAGAGCTGGACGATGCCGTTGCTGAGCCACAGCGCGCGGCCGGGCACGCCATGCCGGT
The DNA here is from genome assembly GCF_017356245.1 of Bordetella petrii. Lineage (NCBI taxonomy): Bacteria > Pseudomonadati > Pseudomonadota > Betaproteobacteria > Burkholderiales > Alcaligenaceae > Bordetella > Bordetella petrii. Next base: position 3,744,188 of record NZ_JAFMZZ010000001.1, on the reverse strand, counting down.
TCTGGCGGCTCAGGAACGCCGGCATGGTGCCGGCGCGGGCCGCCGCATGCAGCACCTCGGCAGCCAGCAGTATCCATGACAGGTAGGCGCCGGCCACCGACACCATCAGGCCCACGCTGACCAGCACGGCTCCCCAGGGGCCCACCGCGGCCCGCAGCACGCCCGCCATCGACGGGTTGCGCAGGCTGGCGAGCTCCGCGCGCGGCAATATCCCGTACGACAGCAGGGTGACCGAGACCAGCAGCAACAACACCAGCAGGAACCCGGCCACCGTGGCCACCGCCACGTCATCGCGGCGCCTGGCGTAGCGCGAATAGACGCTGGCGCCTTCGACCCCCAGGAACACGAACACCGTCACCAGCATCGTGCCGCGGACCTGCGCGAGCAGGCTGCCGTTTGCCGCGCTGGCGCCTTCGCGCAGGTTTTCCCTGAGCACGTCCATGTCCAGGGCGAAGGCCACGCAGACAATGAAAATGACAATGGGCACGATCTTGGCGAAGGTCACCACCATGTTCATCCCGGCCGCCTGCCGGATGCCGCGCAGAATGGCGAAGTGCGTGGCCCACAGCAGCATCGACGACACGAGCACGGCGGGCACGGTGTCGCCGTCGCCGAAAAACGGAAACACCGCGCCCAGCGTGGCCTTGAACACCACGAAGTAGCTGACGTTGCCCAGACAGGCCGCAGTCCAGTAGCCCAGCGCGGCCAGAAAGCCGATGTACGGCCCGAAGCCGGCCTTGGCGTAGGCAAATATGCCGGAGTCCAGGTCGGGGCGCCGGCGCGCCAGGAACTGGAACACCATCGCCAGTGTCAGCATGCCGGTGCCGGCGATCGCCCACGCCACCAGCCCGCCCTGCGGGCCGGTATAGCGCGAGAACACCCCGGGCAGCGAGAATATTCCGGCGCCCACCATCGACCCCACCACCATGGCCGCCAGGGCCATGCGCGACAGCTTTGCCGGTTCCATGCTATTCGCAGGCATCGCGCGCAATCGGGCATGTCATGCAATGCCCGCCGCCCCGCCCTCTTCCCAGCTCGGCCCCGACAATGGTAATGACCTCGATGCCCGCCTTGCGCAGCAGCGTATTGGCATAGACATTGCGGTCATAGGCCAGCACCACGCCCGGCGACACGCAGACCAGGTTGGCCCCGCTGTCCCATTGCGTGCGTTCGCGCATGTAGGCGCTGCCCCCGGTCTGTACGATGCGCATCTTCGGCACGCCCAGCGCCTGGCCGATGACCTCGGTCAGCGAACCCTTGTCTTTGTGCAGTTCCAGTTCGCCGGGCTTGCTGCCGGGGCGGTACGAGAAAGCCTGGATGTGGTCGACGATGTCCGGATACACCAGCAGGCAGTCGCGGTCGGCGAAGGTCAGCACGGTATCCAGGTGCATGGCCGCGCGCAGCTTGGGCATCGCGGCCACGATGACCCGGTCGGCCGCGCCGCGCTCGAACAGGGCCGCCGCGAGCTGGCTGATGGCCTGGCGCGAGGTCCGCTCGCTCATGCCGATCAGCACGGTGCGGTTGCCGATGGGCATGACATCGCCGCCTTCCAGCGTGGCCAGCCCATGGTCGACCAGGGGGTCGCCCCACCACACGTTCACTTTGCCGGCGAAGGTCGGATGGAACTTGTAGATTGAAGTGGTCAGGATGGTTTCTTCGTGGCGGGCCGGCCAGTACAGCGCGTTCAGCGTGACGCCGCCATAGATCCAGCAGGTGGTGTCGCGCGTATACAGGGTGTTGGGCAGCGGCGGCAGCAGGTATTCGGTGACGCCGGCCGCTTCTTTGATCAGCTGCAGCTGCTCGCCGCCGATCGATTCGGGAAACTCTTCGGTGGACAGGCCGCCTATCAGGGTTTCGGCCAGTTTGCGCGCCGGCAGCCCGTCGAGATAGCTGCGGATTTCATTCAGCAGCCCCAGGCCGACCTGGTCGGCCACCACCTGGTGGTCCAGGATCCATTTTTTGGCTTCCGGAATGGCCACTGTCTCGGCCAGCAGGTTGTGCATTTCCAGCACTTCGACGCCACGGTCCCGCATCTTGGTCATGAAGTCGAAATGATCGCGCTTGGCGTTGTCCACCCACATCACGTCGTCGAAGAGCAGCGCGTCGCAATTGGACGGCGTGAGGCGCTCGTGCGCGTGCCCAGGCGCGCACACCATCACGGTGCGCAGCTGCCCGACTTCAGAATGGACGCCGAATTCTACGGTTTCAGACATGATCAACTCCTGCAAGTTAAATCGCGATCCAGCCGCGAACTAATCCAATGATGGCTGCGATGCAGCCGACCCATGCCACGATGAACACTGCCAGTTCGAATCCGGTGAACAGGCGCCGGCCCTGCTCACGGCGGGCCCAGTAATACAGGGCCGATCCGGGCGCATACAGCAGCGCCGCGAGCAGGACGAACTTCAGCCCGCCCGCATAAATCATGAAGGCGGTATAGATGGCCGCGATGCCGGCCAATACCAGGTCGCGGTTGCGGCCCACGCCGTTTTCATAGGTTTCGCCCCGCCTGGCCAGCATGAAGCCGAACGCCGCCACCAGGAAATACGGGATCAGCGACATGGCGCTGGTCAGGCTCAGCATCAGCGCGAAGGCGTCGTTCGACCAGTACGTGCTGATCACGAACAACTGCACGATGATGTTGGTCAGCCACAGCGCGGCGGCCGGCACGCCGTTCTTGTTCTCGCGGGCGAAGACCCGCGGCATGTCTTCGTTCTTCGAGGCGGCGAACAGCACTTCCGCGCAAATCAGCGACCAGGCCAGATAGGCGCCCAGCACCGATATCAGCAGCCCCACGCTGACGAATATCGCCCCCCAGGGTCCGACCACCGACGACAGCACGCCGGCCATGGACGGCTGGCGCAGGCCCGCGATGTCGCCCTGCGCCATCACGGCGTAGGGCAGCAGCGATACCAGCACCATCAGCACCAGGGCGCAGACAAAGCCGATCAGGGTCGCCACCCCCACGTGCGAGCGCTGCGAGGCGTAGCGCGAGTAAACGCTGGCCCCTTCGATCCCCAGGAAGACGAACACGGTGACCAGCATGGTCAGCCGCACCTGCTCGAACAGGCTGACGCCGCCGCCGCCCTGCGCGCCCCACAGATTCGAGCGGAACAGGTCGAGCTTGAAGGCGAATATCAGGATGACGATGAACAGCAGGATGGGAATCACCTTGGCCACGGTGACCACGGCATTGATGAACGCCGCCTGCTGCACGCCGCGCAGGATCAGGAAGTGGAACAGCCAGATCCCGGCCGACGCGGCGACGATGGCGATGACGGTATTGCCATCGCCGAACACCGGAAAGAACGCGCCCAGGGTCGATTTGATCAGCACCCAGTAGGACACGTTGCCGATGCAGCTACCTATCCAGTATCCGAACGCGGACAGAAAGCCCAGATAGTCGCCGAACCCCGCCTTCGCGTAGGCGAAGACGCCCGCGTCCAGGTCGGGCTTGCGTTCGGCCAGGCTCTGGAACACCCGGGCCAGGGTGTACATTCCGGCGCCCGCGATAGCCCACGCGATAATCGCGCCGACAACGCCCGTCGCGCCGCCGAAGGTGCGGGGCAGCGAGAATATCCCGGCCCCTATCATCGACCCCACCACCATCCCTGTCAGGGCCATGAGCCCGAACTTCTTTTCTGTACTGCGTTCCATCGTCCACCTCGGCTGAAGAAGTCAACACAGATATGGGCGCCCCATGCGCGCCCGCCCTTTTCCCTTTCCTATTGCCGGCCCAGGCTGTCCGCCGGCATTTCGCGCTCTGCCGCGGCGCGGGGGCGCGCGCCGAAGGCGGCCGTCGCGGCAATCAGCAAAGGCACGCCGATAAAGGTGCCGGGAATTCCCCACACCAGCCCCCAGAAGAAAACCGCCGCCATCACCATCAATGGCGACAGCGAAAATGCACTGCCCGCCAGCCTGGGCTCGAGATAGCACCCGTAGATCACCTGGATGAAATTCAGGACGAAGAACACGGCCAGGCTGGCCTGCAACGACTCGTACTGCACGTAGGCGAACAGCGCGGGAAAGACCGTGGCGACCAGCGGCCCCAGGAACGGGATGTAATTCAGCAGGAACGCAAGCCCGCCCCATGCCGAAGCCAGTTCCAGGCCGGCGTAGATGGTGAACAGCCACACGGTCAGGCCGGTCAGCACGCTGGCCACGGTGCGGATAATCATGTAGCGCCGCAGCTTGCCCGCGACCTCTTCGGCCACCGCGATCCATCGGCGCGCGCTGCGCGCGCCCAGCAGCCGCTCCACCCGGCCGGGCGCCTCGTCGAACTCGAACAGGCCCAGCGCCACGAAAATGATGGTCAGGAACGCCAGCCCCAGCATGCTGTTGATTCTGAGCGCGATTTCCTGCACGGCCCGCAGCAGCCATGAGGCATTGACGTTGTCCATGAACAGGCGCAGCACCATGGCGCCGTGAGGATGCATGCCTTCCGTTTCCAGGCTGAACAGCCGCTGGAACCGGGCCGCGTTGCCGATGATCCACTGGGCGATCAGGCCGAAGCCCCAGCCCGCCAGGAACAGGAAGATCGCCGCTGCCACGGCGGTGACCAGCAGGGTCACTATCGATGCCAGCGGCGCCGGCATGCGCCGGCTGAGCGCGCGCCGCACCGGCGCCACCAGCGCGATGGTGAACAGGGCGAAAGCCAGCGGAATGAACACTGGGCGCGCCAGGTACAGCAGGCCCAGCACCAGAATGCCGGCAATAACGCGCAGCGACAGCCGCAGCTCGGCGGCGCCGCACGGATCCAGGAGCCCGCCAGGCAGCCGTCTCATCTTGGGATCACTCCGTCGATCCGTTCCAGCATATAGGCGTAGAACGGGTTGGAAGTCAGGCGGGCCAGCGAATCTATCCCGATCACGAAGGCGCCGACCTCGCCGCGCATCGACATCGCGCCCAGGCTGATGCCGAATTCCTCGATGTTGTCGGGATGCTGCCCGTACAGCGCATCGTTGGGGGGAAACGGCAGGGCCACGTGCGACAGCGAATAGATCTCGCGCGGATAGCGCATGCCGATGGGCCGGTCGGTCACCTCGGTCGTGCCGGCTTCGGTCACCCGCTCGATCATGTCGCTGGACGAAGAGCTGGCGTTGGTGATGACCGTCAGCCGGTAGTTGCGGCGCTCGCCGGGCAGCGTGCCCGCCATGGCCCATTCGATGCCTCGGCGGAACAGCGGCCCCAGCTTGGTGGCCCGGTTCAGGTCGAACAACACCAGTTCGCTGCCGTTCTGGGGCAGCCTGGCATACAGCGCGTTGATCAGCGCCCGGGTGCTGACCGTGAAATCCAGCACCGAATGGAAACTGATCACGGGCGCCAGCCGGGCCAGGCTGCCGTCCTGCTGGCGCGCTGCCAGTTCACTCTGCAGCGCCTGCGTCAGCTCGTACGACTGCCTGGCCGCATTGATGGGAAACGAGTTGTACTTGAAAGGATTGAATTCGGGAACGATGCTCAGCTAGGCCGCTTTGGCGAAGGCCGGCAGGATGGCGGGCAGCCCGGCCAGCCCGGCAAAGCGCGCGAAACGCGTGATGCCGATCATGGGCGAGATCAGGATCAGCCGGTCGGGCGGCGCCAGCTCGGTGTTGCCGAGGGCATCCAGGGCATACATCAGGGCCAGCGCTCCGCCGTTCGAAAACCCCACCATGTGCAGCGGCTTGGGCGCCGGCACCCTGCGGCGCGCCTCGCGCACGGCCAGCCGGGTGGCGGCCGCCCAGTCCTGCCAGGCCGTGTCGGTCAGCGAAGCGGGCACGGTGCCGTGGCCCGGCAGCCGGATCGCCACCACCACGTATCCCACCGACTGATAATGCGCGGCGATGTGCCTCAGGCTGTAGGGCGAATCGGTCAGGCCGTGCAGCAGCACCACCGCGCCCAGCGGATCGCCCGCCGGCGTCAGCACGTAAGAGCGGTTCCAGTCGTGCGCGAAATGCCCGGGGTTGACCCGGGCGCCCTCGAAGTAGCGGTTGCTTTCGACCTTTTCGTCCTGGCTGAGCTTAGCGTTGACGTTCTGGCGCACCAGGGCAAACAGTTTCTCTTCTTGCGCCAGGTATTGCCGCCAGTCGCTCCGGTCGAGCGTGTCGGCATGCCACTCGTCGGGCACATAGGTATGCCAGGGCGCCAGCGGCGGGCTCTGCCGGACATCGTAGATGCGGATGGCCAGCAATGTGATTGCCGCGGTGGCCAGCGTCAACCCTAAAATCTTGAGGGTCTTCTTGAACGCCTTATTCATCTCCTCCTCCCAGCGCAACGTATAGCGATACCCCGTTCTGCAATTGCGCGGCCCGCAGCAGCAGCATGCGCTGCTCGGCATCGAACAGGCCGCGGCGCGCGTCCATTACCTCCAGGTAAATGGAAATGCCGTTCTGATAGCGCAGGTCGGCCGTTTCGGCCAGGCGGCGCTGCGAGCGCACCGCGAGCGCCTGGGCCGCCAGCTGCTCGCGGTAGCGGGCGCGCCGCTCCAGCGCCGTGGCCACCTCGCTGAATGCGGTTTGCACGGTTTTCTGGTAGTTGGCCACCATTTCGTCGCGCTGGGCCCGGGCCAGGTCCAGGCCGGCCCGCCGCCGCCCCCAGTCGAAAATGGGCAGGCCCAGCGTGGCGCCCAGGGTCCATATCTCGCTGGGCGAAGACAGCAGTTCCGACAGTTCGGGCGAGGCATAGCCGTACGTGCCGGTCAGCGCGATGCGCGGAAAAAACGCCGCCCGCGCCACGCCGATGTTGGCGTTGGCGCTGCGCAGCATGTCTTCCGCCCGCCGGATGTCGGGCCGCAATGCCAGCAGGAACGACGGCAGCCCGGCGTCCAGGTTCTCGAACTGCCCGGCGCTTTCGATGGGGCGGGCCATGGGCAGGGCCGCCTCGACCTTGCCGCCCACCAGCACCCACAGCTGGTTCCAGTGCTCGGCGGTGGTGCGCCGCAGTTCCGCCAGCTGGGTCTGCGCCTGGGTCAGCAGGATGGCCGCCTGTTCGTAATCCACCAGCGAGGTCACGCCCGCGTCCAGGCGGTCTTTGGCCACCCGCAGCGCGTAGCTGCGCGTCTGGATAGTGCGGCGGGCCAGCTCGACGCCCTCTTCGCCCGCGCGCGCGGCGTAATAAGTGGCGGCGATATTGGCGATCAGCGACAGGCGGAAGGCGCGCTTGCCTTCCACGGTGGCCAGGTACTGGTGGCGCGCGGCTTCACCAAGATTGCGCACCCGGCCCCAGAAATCGAGCTCGAACGCGCTGATGCCGACCTGCACGTTGTACTGGTTGAACTGGATAGTGCGGCGGCTGTCGGAGAACACCGGGTCCAGGCTGGACAACGGCGCCTGGCTGCGGCCGGCCCCGGCCCCGGCGTCGACGCCCGGCAGCCGGTTCGCCTGCTCGATGCGGTAGAACGCCCGGGCCTGCTCGATGCGCGCCACCGCGGCCGCCAGGTCCTGGTTGAACGCCAGGCCGCGGGCCAACAGGAACTTCAGCTGTTCGTCGCCGAAGAAATGCTGCCAGGCCAGTGTCTGCGCGGCGGCGCCCGGCGCGGCCGCCGGACCGGGGTCGGCATAGCGGTCCGGCATTACCGGATCCGGAGCCTGATAGGTGGGCGCCAGGTCGCAGGCGGACAACCCGGTGCACAACAGCATGGCCAGCCAGGCGCGCCGCATGGTCACGCCCCCTTCTCGCCGGACGGCATGCCCGGCTCATCGGCCGCCTGGGGCTGGTCCGGCCTGGCGCGCCGCCCGGTCCATTGGCGCACCACCACATAGAACAGCGGCGTGAAAAACACGCCGAAAATCGTGGCGGTGAGCATGCTGCCCATGACGCTGGTGCCTACCGCGCGCCGGCTGGCCACGCCCGCGCCCGAGGCGAACACCAGCGGCAGCATGCCCAGCACGAAGGTCAGACTGGTCATCACGATGGGCCGCAGGCGCTGCCGCGCGGCGTCGACCACGGCCTCGATGCGGCCGCGCCCCTGCGCTTCTTCCTTGATGGCGAATTCGACGATCAATATGCCGTTTTTCGCCGCCAGGCCGATGATGGTGACCAGCCCGATGTTGAAATAGACATCGGCCGACATGCCCCGCGCCAGTGTGAATCCCGCCGCGCCCAGCAGCCCGAACGGCAATATCAGCAGCACCACCACCGGCACCGACCAGCTTTCATACAGCGCCGACAGCAGCAGGAACACCACCACCAGCGACAATCCCAGCAGCAGCGCCACCTGGTTGCCGGCCTGGGTTTCTTCGAACGCCGTGCCGGTCCATTCGTAGGTCATGCCGCTGCCCAGCGTGGCGGCTGCGATGGTTTCCATGGCGCGCAGCGCGGCGCCGCTGGCCTGGCCCGGCGCCGCCTGGCCGGAAATGGTAATGGCCGGGAAGCCGTTATAGCGCTCCAGCTGCTGCGGGCCGCTGATCCAGCGCATGCGCGTGAACGCCGAGAACGGCACCATCTGCCCCCGGTCGTTGCGCAATTGCAGCGCGGCGATGTCTTCCGGCCGCACCCGCTGGGCCGCATCGGCCTGCATGAACACGCGCAGCACGCTGCCTTCATGCACGAAGTCGTTGACATAGTTCGAGCCGAAAGCCAGCGACAGCGCCTGGTTGACCTGCGCCACCTGCAGCCCGAGCGCGCGGGCATGCACGCGGTCGATTTCCACGTACAGCTGCGGCGCCGGCGGCATGCCGTCGATGCGCACGCCCGCCAGCACCGGGTCGCGGGCCGCGGCCGCCAGGATGGCGGCGCCGGCCTGCTCCAGGCTGGCGCCCCCAAGGCCGCTGCGGTCTTGCACTTTCATCGTAAAGCCCGATGCATTGCCCAGCGCCGGGATCGGCGGCGGATTGAGCGCGAAAACAAGCGCCTGGGGCACCGACCGGAAGGCCAGATTGCCGCGCGCGACCAGGCTGTCGACCGAATCGCCGGCATCGGGCCGCTTCGACCACGGATACATGTCGACGAACGACATCGCGGCCGTCTGCCCCTGCCCGAAGAAGCTGAAGCCCACCACCGACGCGACGTTGCGCACCGCGCCCTGCTGGCGCAGCATCTGCTCGACCTGGCTCACCGCCCGCTCGGTGCCGTCGGCCGTGCCGCCGGGCGGCCCGGTATAGGCCACGAAGAAATACCCCTGGTCTTCCGGCGGCAGGTATCCTCCGGGCAGCCGCGCGAACAGCAGGATGGCGATTCCGCACACCAGCAAGAACGCCAGCATCCACCGCACGGGATGCGCCAGCATGCGCTGCACGCCGCGCACATAGCCCCGCGTCAGGGCGTCGAAACCCGCATTGAACTTGCCGAACCCCCATTGCCTGCCGCGCCGCAGCCAATCGAGCCGCCGTGCCGCCGGACTGGCGGCCGGGGCGCCGCCGGGCGCGGGCGGCTTCAGCAGCGTGGCGCACAGGGCCGCCCCCAGCGACAGGGCAAGTATGGTCGATATCACGATGGATACCGTCAGGGTGATGGAAAACTGCCGGTAGATCGCGCCGCTGGATCCCGGGAACATCGCCATGGGCACGAATACGGCCACCAGCACCAGCGTGCTGGCGATGATGGGGCCCCACACCTGCCCGATCGCCTTGCGGGTGGCCTCGCGCGCGCCCAGCTTTTCCTCTGCCATGATGCGCGAGACGTTCTCGGATATGACGATGGCATCGTCGTTCAATATGCCGATAGCCACCACCATGCCGAACAGCGACAGCAGGTTCAGGGACGCGCCGAACAGGTACAGGCCGGCGCAGGTGCCTACCAGCGCCATCGGCACCACCAGCGTGGGAATCAGCGTGCTGCGCCAGCTTTGCAGGAAGATGAACACCATGGCGGTCACCAGCAGCAGCACCTCGGCCATGGTCACCACGACCGAGCGGATTGAAGTCTCGATGAACGGCGTGATGTCGAACGGCACCGACCAGCGCACCCCGGCGGGAAAAATCGCCTCGAGCTCGCCCATGCGCGCGCGTATCCGCTGCGCGACGTTGAGCGCGTTGGCGTCGCTGGACAGCTGGATGGCGATGCCGGCGGCCGGCCGGCCATTGACACGCAGCCGGAAGCCGTAATTGTCGTTGCCCAGCTCGACGCGCGCCACGTCGCCCAGCCGCACCACCGAGCCGTCGGTATTGACCCGCAGAATGATCTGGCGAAACTGTTCAGGCGTGGAAAAACGGCTTTGCGTGACGATCTGCGCATGGAACTGGGCGCCTTGCGGCAGCGGCTGGTCGCCCAGCGCGCCGCTGGCCACCTGGGTGTTCTGCTCCTGCACTGCCCGCAGCGCGTCGCCGGCCGACATCTGGTAGCTGGCCAGTTTGCTCTCGTCCATCCAGATGCGCATGGCGTAGGGCGAGCCGAACAGCTGCACATCGCCCACGCCGGGAATGCGCCGCAGTTCGTTCAAGATGTTGTTCGACGCGAAATTGCCCATCTCTACCGTCGTGACATCCGGACGGTCGGACTGCAGCGCAATCAGCATCAGAAATCCGGACGATGCCTTGGTCACCGCGATGCCCAATTGCCGCACTTCCTGCGGCAATCGCGATTCGACCCGGCTGAGGCGGTCCTGGACCTGGCCGCGCGCCACATCGAGATCGGTGCCCGGCGTGAAGGTGACGGTGATCTGGGCCGAGCCGTTGGCGCGGCTGACCGACGACATGTACAGAAAGTCGTCGAGCCCGTTCATCTCTTCTTCGATGATCGAGGTGACGTTGCGGTCGATGGTGGCGGCGTCCGCGCCCCGATAGTTGGTCGAGATCGAGATCGACGGCGGCGCGATGTTGGGATACTGCTCGACGGGCAGCAACAGCAGGGCAATGGCGCCGAACAGCAGGATGAACAGCGCGACAACCCAGGCGAATACCGGCCGGAACACGAAGAATGAGTTCATGGCTGGCTTCCGCTATCGGCTCGCGCTGTCCTCGGCCGGGCTGACCTGCTGCCCCGGCCTGACCTTGTGCCAGCCGTCGACCACCACGCGCTCGCCATTGTCGAGGCCCCGCCGCACCACCCAATTGCCCCCCCGCTGCTCGCCGATCTCGATCTGCCTGGGCTGCACCGTGTCGTCCGGCCCCAACACCAGTACGCTGGCGATGCCGTTGTTCAGCTGCACCGCCCGCGCCGGCACCAGCATGCCGTCCTGCCGCAGCCCCACATGGATGCGCCCCCGGACAAACTGCCCCGGCAGCAGCGCCCGGTCGGCGTTGTCGAACAGGGCCCGCACCGTCTGCGCGCCCGAGGTCCGGTCCACCGCCAGATCGGCAAAGTCGAGCCGGCCCACTTCGGGATATTCCCGGCCATTGGGCAGCGTGATGCGCACGGGAAACTTGTTGTCCGCCGGCAGGGTCAGCGCGCCGGAACTCACATACTCGGCCAAGTCCAGCATGGCGGCATTCGACTTGGTGAACGTGGCGGTGATCGGCGACAGCTGGTTGACCTGCGCCAGCAAGGTGGCCGACGCGGCGCTGACCAGCGCCCCTTCGGTCACCAGCGCCCGTCCAACGCGCCCGTCTATCGGCGCGCGCACCGTGCAGCGCTCGAGCCTCAGCCGGGCCAGCGTCACCGCCGCCCGCGCATCGGCCACGTTGGCCTGGGCCTGGCCCAGCGCCGCCAGCGCCGCGTCGTATTCCTGCGCGCTGACGGCCTGCCTGCTTACCAGCGGGCGAAACCGCTGCGCTACCGATGCGGCATTTTTCTGCACCGCCTGCGCGCGCTGCAGCATGGCCTGGGCCTGCGCCAGCTGGGCCTTGTAGTCGCTGTCATCGATCTGGAACAGCGGCGTGCCCGCGGCCACGTCGCTGCCTTCGGTATAAAGCAGTTTCTCGACAATGCCGTCGACCCGCGCGCGGATCTCGGCCGTGCGCTGCGGCTCGATGCGGCCGGGCACATCGAAATCGAAGTCGAGCGGCGCGCGCGCGACGGTAATGACCGACACCGCGACCGGGGCAATAGCGGCGGCCGGCGCGTCCGCGCGCCGATCGCAGCCGGCGGCCGCCGTGGTCAGCAACAAGATCGCGATCCGTCCCGCATGGCCAGACACGCCATTCATACGCGCCATCCACTCTCTCCTGGTAAAGGAGCGCCGAATTCACGGATGCCGGCCCATCCCCAGGGACGGGCCGGTCAAAATGACCACTTGCCGAATACGAACAGCACATTGCCCGTCCCTTCCTTGCCGGGGATATACGTGGCATTGACGCTTGCTTTGCGGTATTGCACCGACACCAGGGGCAGAATGCCGGGAAAAGGGACATAGTTCATGATGTCTTTGCGCGACATCAGAAACAGCGTATAGCCGGCGCCCAGCCGCCAGTGGGAGGACACGCGAGCCATTTTCAGGAAGCCGTATCCGGCCATCGCCTGGACCCGCGCGTGCGAATCCAGGAACGACATGGCATACAGGCCCTGCCAGTCGCCGTCTTCGTCGTAGATGCTGCGGCCGTACCCGCCGCCCCACGCGCCCTCATTGAATTCGCGGATCTTGCTCGCGCTGTACATCGAGCGGTTGTGCCAGGCCCACCCCGTTACATAGAGGTCGTTGCTGCCCGTGGTCCAGATTTCTTCCACGCGATCGCAGGCCCGCTGCATCCAGGAGGCCCGCATATCGCAAGCCCACGCCGCCCCGGGCAGGAGCACGCTCCAGCACAAAACAATCGAGACAATCGACTTGCGCATGAGCACCCGATGGGAAGATTCGACATCGCGGGCGGACGTGAAACACGCCCTGGCCTGCGCCTCAAGACTTGCTCATTCGGCCCCGCGGGATTACCCGCGATGCATGCAACAATGCATCACTGTGTGACCACTTTAAGTACCGCATTGCGCTCATGCAAGTCTTGCGGCGTTTTTCTACATTTTTTTACCGCCCCCCTGCGCCCTGCTTTTACTTAGAATTTACTTTAGATATTTTATGTTAAATAAATCATTTAATTATTTGTTTTTATTGATTTATTTTCAATTTACAGCGGCAAAAAAAACCGCCGGGCTACGCACCGGCGGGCGCCACAGGCGCTAATAAGTAAAAATAAAAATCACCCCAGTTCGGGATGCCGGCGATGCCAGTCCGTGGCCTGCTGGAATGCCCGCCCTACTTCCAGCAGGGTCGCCTCGTCCGAAGGCTTGCCATAAAGCTGTATGCCCAGCGGCAGGCCGGCCTCGTCGAAGCCGGCGGGCAAGGCCAGCGCGCACGCGCCCAGGAAATTGGCCGGCCGGGTGTAGATGGACAGCGCGGTGGAGCTTTCGTCCAGCCCTTGCACCGGCAAGGCGGTAATGGGCAGGCCCGGCATCAGCAGCGCGTCGATGCCCTGCATCCAGGCCTGCCACAGCGCGCCTGCCTCGCGGTGCGCGGCGCGCAGCCGCAGATAATCGCGGGCGCTGGGCGCCGCGCCGCCCAGCATGCGCTGGCGCACCGCCTCGCCCATGGGCGAGCCCGGGTCCTGCGCGACGGCTTCATACAGGGCATAGCCCTCGCAGGCAATGATCTGGCCGACCTGCTCCATCATCTGCCTGAAATCGAAAGGAATGTCCGGTTCGACCAGCGTGGCGCCCAGCGCCTGCAGCTGCCCCGCGGCCGCCGCGTAGGCTTGCGCGCAGGCGGGAGCCAGGGCGTGCGGCAGCCGCTCGGCCGGCAGCGTGGCAATGAGCTTGCCGGCCAGCGGCCCGGCCGGCGCCACGCCGCGCCGCAGCTGCACGGCGGGATGGGGGCGGTGCAAGGTGCGCGGGTCCAGCGGATCGGGGCCGGCCATGATGCCCGTGAGCAGCGCCGCGTCCCAGGCCGAGCGCGCCATCGGCCCCAACGTGTCGAGTGTGTGGCACAGGTCGATGCAGCCGGCCAGGCTGATGCGCCCCGCGCTGACTTTCATGCCGGTAATGCCGTTCAGCATGGACGGCGTGCGGATCGAGCCGCCGGTGTCCGATCCGATGGCCGCGGCAGCCAGGCCGGCAGCCACGGCGACCCCGCTGCCGCTGGAAGAGCCGCCCGGCACGCGGTGCACCGCGCTGTCCCAGGGGTTCCTGGGCGTGCCCAGCAGCGGGTTGACCCCCCACGCGCCGAACGCGTATTCCACCATCTGGGCCCGCCCCAGAATCACGGCGCCCGCCTGCAGCAGTTTGTGCAGCGCCGTGGCGGTGCTTGCCGCCTTGCGCCCTTCCAGGGTGCGCGAGCCGGCGGTCATGGGGCGGCCCGCCATGCCGCACAGGTCTTTGACGGCGATGGGGATGCCGTCCAGCGGGCCGAGCGCCAGGCCCTGGCGCCTTCTGGCATCCGAGCAGCGCGCCTGCGCCAGCGCCTGCTCGGCAAAGACCTCGACGTAGGCATTGAGCGTGCCGTTGAAGCGCTCGATGCGCTCCAGGTAGGCCCGCGTCAGGGCCTCGGCGCTGAGCTCGCCCCGGTCCAGCAGGGCCGACAACTCTTCGATGGTAAGAAATACGAAATCGTCCATGTGCCTTCTCGCGGCCCCGTTGCTAGCGCTTGTTCCAGGCCGGAATGGGATAAATGGGCTTGCCGGTGGCCACGTCTTCGGGATACAGCGCCACCATTCCCTTGCCCGGCTGCAGCTGGACCACGGGGAAAGGCATCTGCAGCTGCTTGCCCTGCTCGTTGATTTCATAGGGGCCGGCCATGACGGTCAGCTTGCCCGACAGGTCCAGCGCCGCCTGCTTCAGGCCGGCGGGGTCGGTGGACTGCGCTTTCTTGATGATTTCTTCAGCAATGACGCCCGAGCCGTAGGCCAGCGCCGTCTGGAAATCGGCCGCGAACTCGGCCTTGGGAAACAGCCGCGCATAGGCCTGGGCGAACTGTTCCCGGTCCAGGCCGGCATTGACCTTCCAGTTGATGGCGGGATCGTAGTTGGTATTGCTGAAAATGTAGTCGCCGTCTTTGCCGATGGCCTGGAATTGCGGCGTGGACGCGTAGAACATGAACGTGAACGGGAAGTTGATATTCAACTGCTTCATCTGGCGGGCGATGCTGATCAGGTCGCCTTCATACGAAGTCGGGAAGAACACGTCGGCGCCCGATGCGCGGACTTTCTGCAGCAAGGTGCTGAAGTCTTTCTGGCCCTTGGGGTAGCGCTCGTACAACACCACGTCCAGGCCGTTCTTTTCGGCCTGGGCCTTGCCCCCGGTGGCCAGCGCCGTGGGAAAAGGCTCGTCCGAGTAGATCAGCGCCACCTTCTTGCCGCCCAGCTTGCTGACGTACTCCATGGGCAGGCGCAGCTGCAGCGACGCGGGCATCTGCGTGCCGGACACCACATACTTGAAGCCCTGCTCGTAGATCGGGTCGCTGGACGCCGACCAGACCATCATGAACTTGCCCAGGCGCTCGGTGACGGTGGCGGCCGCGGCGGTCAGGGTCGAGCCGAACGGCGCGAACACCATGTCGACCTTTTCATTGTTGATCAGGTCTTCATAAACCCGCGCGACCATCTGCTTGTCGCTACGGTCGTCGCGCTTGACCAGCTCGACGCGGCGCTTTTGCCCGTCGATCTCGATGCCGCCGCGGCGGTTGACGTCGTCGACCCAGATCTCGACGCCCCGCTCGCCCGACTGCGAGGCCAGCGCGAAGGTGCCGGTGGACGACACGGTCATTCCGATGCGCACCGGCGGCGCGTCGGCCCGGGCCGGCGAAGCGCCCAGCGCGCTGGCCCCCAGCGCCAGCGCGGCGAGTTGCGTGCCCAGTTTTCCGAAGTTCAAGCCTTGTCCTAGCATTTTTGTCTCCCCATTTATGTGGGTGAAAGGGTATCGACGGGTGTGGGTACTGCTACCATTACGACGCACTTCAGGTTCATTTACTAAATAATATATACCAAAAACTTATAGGTTGGCCATGAGCCGAAAACTGAACTTCAAGCAAGTCGAGATGCTGTGGACGGTGGTCACCTCCGGCTCGATCAGCGCCGCGGCCAAGCAGCTCGACGTCACGCAGCCCGCGATCAGCCGGATGCTCGCCCAGACCGAGGCGCAGGTGGGCATCGAGCTGTTCGAGCGCATACGCGGGCGGCTGCGGCCCACCAAGGCGCTGAATGACCTGCTGCCGGAAATCGAGCGCGCCCAGAAGGCGCTGCAGCGGGTCAACGACATGACCCGCGCCATCGCGGATTCCCGCGGCGGCGTGCTCAAAGTGGCCTCCAACCCCAGCCTCAGCACGCACGTGATGCCCAGGGCGCTGGCCGCTTTCCGGGCGCGCCATCCCGGAACATTCCTGCGCTTCCAGACGGAAACGACCATCCAGGAAGTGGCGGAAAAACTGCTCAGCGGCGAGGTGGATACGGCCGTGCTGTCGATTCCCGCCGAGCACCCCTTCCTGTCCAGCCAGGTCTTGTGCGAGGGCCGGCTGGTGGCGGCGCTGCCGGTCGGATACGAGATATCGTCCAGGCGCAGGGTGTCGCTGCAGGACCTGGCCGCGCTGCCGCAGATCGTGGTGGGCGAGCGGCTGCATTTCGGCATGGTGGCCGCCAACGCCTTTGCCCGCGCCGGCCTCTCGCCCCAGGTGTTCGCCGACGTGCCCACCTCGCACCTGGCCTGCGCCATGGTCAACACGGGCGTGGGCTACGCCATCGTCGACGAGTTCTCGGTCATGGAAAACATCTGGCCCAACGTGCGCATCGTGCCCATCGACGCCGAGCTGCCGCTGCGCATGCTGCTGGTCCATGCTGCCGACCGCCCGCAGTCCGATGTGTCGCGGCGCTTCGCGCAGGTTCTGCGCGCGATGTATCGCGCCGAATAAGGCGCGCGTTCAGCCGTGGTTCAGGGTTTTTACTGATGACAATTAACTTGAAATTATAGGTTTCGCAAAGGCATACTAGCCTCCCGACATCAGTGGTCAACCGATTCCGGAGCCAGGCAGATGCAAGTCCACGCAAGCGAGGCCGCCCACGTCCGCCATCGCCAGCAAGATCAAGGCGTCGATCGCCTGCGATACCGCGTCGCGGCATTGCTGTTTCTTTCCCTGGTCGCCGCCATGGCCGCGCTGCCTCTGGCAACCGGCCAGATCAGTTTCGCGTTCTATCTGATGCTGTGGATCGCCATGGCCACCGGCATGAACATCTGCGTGGGCTTCACGGGCTACCTGCCCTTTGGCTATGTGGTGTTCTATGGCATAGGCGCCTACGCCACCGGCATCTGCTACCGGATCGCCGGCCTGCCCATTCTGCCGTCCCTGCTGGCGGCCGGCGCGGCGGGCCTGCTCATCGCCCTGCTGATGGCCCCCACCCTGCGCCTGAAGGGCGTGTACTTCGGCATTGTCAGCCTGGGCCTGGCCACGATCGTGCGCCTGGGCATCGCCAACCTGCCCGACCACTACACCGGCGGCAGCATGGGGCTGATTCTTTCCGGCGCCAACAACCCCGTGCAAAGCTTCTACGCCATGCTGGCCGTCATGGCGCTGGCGCTGTCGGTGGTGCTGTGGCTGTCGCGCTCGCGGCTGGGGCGGCAGCTGCGGGCCATCAAAGACGACCCGGGCGCGGCGGCCTGCGTCGGCATCAACGTGCCGCGCGTGCGTCTGAAGGCGTGGCTGCTGGCCGCGCTGATCCCGGCGCTGGCCGGCGGCGTCGAGGCCTGGTACACCAACGTGGTCGACCCCGAATATTCCTTCCACGTGCTCGTTACCGCCAAGAGCATCATCTACGGCATGGCCGGCGGTTTCGGCACCATCATCGGCCCCGTGGTCGGCACCATGGCGCTGTACGGCATCGACCACCTGATCTGGGAACGCTTCCCCCTGCTCAACCTGCTCTTGCTGGGGCTGGTCATCATCGCGCTGATGCTGTTCCTGCCGCGCGGCGTGGTGGGCAGCCTGCTCAAGCGCAAGCCGCAGCTGCGCCGCTACATCGCGTAAGGAAAGGCCATGAATGCATTGCTGATACAGGGCCTGCTGAACGGCCTGATCCTGGGCGCGATCTACGGGCTGGTGGGCCTGGGCCTGAACATCATCTACGGCGTGCTGCGGGTGGTGAACTTCGCCCACGGCGAGTTCCTGGTGCTGGGCGCCTATTTCGCCTGGGTGATGCTGTCGGTTTTCGGCATCAACCCCTTCATTGCCCTGCCGCTGGCCTTCATCGCGTTTTTCGCGATCGGTTATGGCCTGTATTTCCTGCTGGTGCCGCGGCTGGCCCGTTCCGACGACCCCGAAACCAGCTCGCTGCTGCTGATGTTCGGCGTGTCCATCGCGCTGGGCGCGGCCATGCTGCTGGTGTTCGACGCGGATGCGCGCACCCTCGATGTGCCGGTCGAGCCGGTGTTCCTGACCTTCGGCGACATCGTGCTGCCCACCATCCGGCTGATCGCATTGGGCATCGCCGTGGCGCTGGTCGCCGTGCTGGCGTGGTTCCTGTACCGCACGCAGGTCGGCAAGGCATTGCGCGCCTTCATCATGAACCGCGATGCGGTCAGCCTGGTCGGCATCAACGCGAAACGCCTGTCGGCTTTCGCGTTCGGCCTGGGCATCGGCCTGGCGGCCGCCACGGGCGTCATCGTCAGCATGGTGTTTCCTGCGTTCAGCCCCTTCATGGGCAACGATTACACGCTGATCGGCTTCGTGATCATCGTGCTGGGCGGGCTGGGCCACCCCGTGGGCGCGCTGCTGGGCGCGCTGATATACGGCATTACCGAGCAGGTGGCGGTCGTCTACCTGAATCCATCCATGGCGACCGCGCTGGGGTTCTCCCTGATGATCGCCGTGATCTTCGTTCGCCCGTCTGGCCTGCTGGGCCAGCGTCAATTAAGCTGAGAGAGGCGCGGCGTGCTCAAGGTGCGGAATCTGAAAAAGCGCTTCGGCGGGCTGCAGGCCCTGCGCGGCATCGACCTCGACGTGCCGGCCCGCGCCATACTGGGCGTGATCGGCATGAACGGCTCGGGCAAGACCACGATGCTGAACTGCATCAACGGCATCTACCGGGCCGACTCCGGCTCTATCGAGCTCGACGGGCAGTCGCTGGCCGGGCGCCCCATCCACGAGGTCGCCGCGCTGGGAATCGGCCGCACGTTCCAGGTGCCGCGGGTATTCCAGCACATGACGCTGCTGGACAACATGGATGTCGCCCAGGTGGCCTCGCAGGCCAGCGACGCCGAGCGCGACGAGCAGTCGGCCTACTGGCTGGAAAAGGTAGGGCTGCTGGCGCTGCGGCACAACTACGCCGAAGAGCTGTCGGGCGGCCAGCAAAAGCTGGTGGAACTGGCGCGCATCATGGTGGCGCGGCCCAAGCTCATCCTGCTGGACGAGCCCTTCGCCGGCGTCAATCCGCAATTGGCCCTGCAGCTCATCAACCTGATCGCCGAGATCCCGGTCCAGCATGACTGCTCGGTCGTGCTGGTGTCGCACGACCTCACCTCGATCTACCAGCTGTCCCACCATATCGTGGTCATGAACGAAGGCGCCATCCTGACACAGGGCAGCGCCGATACGGTGCGATCCGACCCCGCCGTCATCGAAGCCTACCTGGGAGCCTAGCAGCATGGATGCCGTCCTGAGCCTGAACGACGTGACCGTTGCCTATCACGGAGACATCACCATCCTGAACGGCGTCTCTGTCGCGGCGCGCAAAGGCTGCGTCACCGGCATCATCGGCCCGAACGGCGCGGGCAAGTCCACCGTGCTGAAAACCATGTTCGGCTTCTTGCCGCTGCGCGGCGGCAGCATTTCGCTGCAGGGGCGCGACGTCAGCCGCGACCCCGCCAACCGGCGGGCCGGGCAAGGCGTGGCCTACGTGCCGCAGAACCGCAGCCTGTTCGCCGATCTTTCCGTCGAAGACAACCTGCTGCTGGGATGCTGGACGTTTCGCAAAGACCGCGCCCGGGTGCGGCGGCAGATCGACTCGGTCTATGCCCGGTTTCCCATTCTGGCCGAAAAGCGGCGCGATCCGGTCTCGAGCATGAGCGGCGGGCAGCAGCGCTTTGTCGAATTCGGCCGGGCCCTGCTCATCGAGCCGTCGGTGATCCTGCTCGACGAACCCACCGCCATGCTGGCCCCCAAGATATCCAAGGAAATCTACGCGTTCGTGCGCGGCCTGGCCGACGAGGGCCTGACGGTGGTGCTGGTCGACCAGAACGTGCGCCGCTGCGTCGAGGTATCCGATTACCTGTATATCCTGGAGCTGGGCCGCAACAAGGCCGAGGGCGCAAGGCAGGCATTCGAGCAGGGCTCCGGGCTGCGCGACATGGTGGCCACCTGGATGGACTACAAAATCGATTGAGCCGCGGCGGCGGATGGGCGCCGCAGGCGCGGTGTACACTGGCCCGACTGTTTTTCCGTATAGGCAACCCATGCGCCTGCTCATTGCTTTGCTGCTGCCCTGGCTGGGCTTTTTCACCATCGGCCGCCCCATCGCCGGCATCATCTGCCTGATCCTGCAGATCACCCTCATCGGCTGGATTCCCGCGGCGATCTGGGCCGTGTACGCCCTGAGCCAATACAACACCGACAAGAAAATCAAAGAAGCCCTGCAGTCCCGCTGACACGCGGCCGCACCAGGAGAGCAGCATGGAATTCGTGATTCCCGGCACCGCCAGCCTGGCGCTGTTCATCAGCGCGGCGCTGGTGCTGCTCGTCATTCCCGGCCCGGCCGTGCTTTACATCATTACCCAGTCGGTCGAACAAGGGCGCAAGGCCGGCCTGGTGTCCGACCTGGGCATCCATACGGCCACGCTGGTGCACGTGCTGGCGGCCGCGCTGGGGCTGTCCGCCCTGCTGGCCTCGTCGGCGCTGGCGTTCAGCATCGTGAAGTACGCCGGGGCCGCCTACCTGATCTGGCTGGGCCTGAAGAAAATCTGCACGCGCCCGGCGGCCGCCGCCATCGACGCGCCGCGCGCCCGGCTCCGCTATGGCCGGCTGTTTCGCGACGGTTTCATCGTCAACCTGCTCAACCCCAAGACGGCGCTGTTCTTCCTGGCCTTCCTGCCGCAGTTCGTCGATGTCAGCCGCGGCCACGTAGCCTCGCAAGTGGTCTTCCTGGGCCTGCTTTTCACGCTGCTGGGCCTGGCCAGCGACGCCTGCTATGCCTTCGCGGCCAGCGCGGCCGGCCGCTGGCTGCGGCGCAGCCGCGGCTACCTGCAGTTCGAGCGCTACGTGGGCGGCGCCATGCTGATCGGCCTGGGCATCACGGCGGCGTTGGCCGGCAACCACAAGAAATAGCCGCGCGCCGCGCGCTGCCGGCGCGGGCTGTGTAGAATGGCGGCTGGGTGTCGGCCGCATCGTGCGGCACGGCAGGTTCAATGCGCTGGTCGGGCCGCCGCGCGGGATACCTGCGTCATGACCCGACACCCCTCCGCCCTGCGGAATCCGCCGCGCGCGCAATTGTTCGCCGAACGCGCCCTGGCCACCCTGGAACGTTTCCTGCACATCGAGGCCGTTGGCGGCGCCGTGCTGCTGGCCGCCGCAGCCATCGCGCTGATCTGGGCCAATTCCGCCTTTTCCCCTTCCTATCACGCCCTGTGGCACACGCCCCTGTCGTTCCGGCTGGGCAGCCACGAATTCGCGCAGCCGCTGCATTTCTGGATCAACGACGCGCTGATGACCGTCTTTTTCCTGGTGGTCGGCATGGAAATCCGCCGCGAAATCCACGAAGGCGCGCTCAGCGATTTCAGGCAGGCCGCGCTGCCCCTGGCCGCCGCCCTGGGCGGGGTTGCCGTGCCGGCGCTGATCTACCTGGCCTTCAATGGCGAGGCCGTGCAGCGCGCCGGCTGGGCCGTGCCCACCGCCACCGACATTGCCTTCGCCGTGGGCGTGCTGGCCCTGCTGGGCCGCTCCATTCCCGGCAATGTGCGGGTCTTCCTGCTGGCGCTGGCCATCATCGACGACATCATCGCGGTGCTGATCATCGCCTTTTTCTATTCCGGCGGGCTCGATTACAGCGGCTTCGCGGTGGCCGCGCTGGGCATCGCGCTGGTGCTCGGGCTGCAGCACATCGGCGTCGGCTCGGCCTATGCGTACGTGCTGCCCGGCGCCATCGTCTGGACCGGCCTGCTGATGACCGGCGCGCATCCGACGCTGGCCGGCGTGGTGCTGGGCCTGATGACCCCCGTGGTGTCGCGGCGCATGCGCGAGCGGCCACTGGACATGGTGGCGCGCGCGGCCAGCGACCTGGCGGCCGCGTCCGGCGGCCAGGCGCAGCCGCTGCGGCGGCTGCGCCTGGCGCAGCGCGAAATGCTGCCGCCGGTGGTGCGCGTGCAGACGGCCCTGCACCCGTGGGTGGCCTATGCCATCATGCCCCTGTTCGCCCTGGCCAACGCGGGCGTCACCCTGGGCGGCGTCGATCTCGCGGCCGGCGGCTCGCAATGGGTGATGGCCGGCGTGGCCATCGCGCTGATCGCCGGCAAGCCGGCCGGCGTCATCGGCATCAGCTGGCTGATGGTGCGCCTGGGCTGGTGCCGGCTGCCGCCCGGCGTCGGCTGGGACGGCATCGTGCTGATCGGCCTGCTGGCGGGCGTGGGCTTCACCATGTCCATTTTCATTGCCATGCTGGCCTTCGCCGGCAATGAAAACCTGTTGGGCGCGGCCAAGCTGGGCGTGCTGCTGGGATCGCTGGCCACGGCGCTGCTGGGCCTGGCGTGGGGCGCGCTATATGCGCGCCGCGTGCGGGCCCGCGCCGCCCCGCCCTCCGCCGACGCAGCAGGCCCGGCTGCTACCTGAGGCCGCCGTCCGCCGCGCCCGCGGCCGGCTCGTCGGCCACGATGCTGCGCGCCAGCTTCACGAACCGCTGCACCAGGTCGCTGGGGCCGTCTTTCCAGCAAGCCAGCAGCAACGGGCAATGGGCGGCATCCGCTTCGAGCCGCGCGTAATGCACGCCCTCGGTGCGCAGGCTGGCATAAGCATCGGGCAGCAATGAAATGCCCACCCCGGCCGCCACCAGGCCCACTATCGTGGTGCCTTCGCGCGCTTCCTGGGCAACCTGCGGCACCAGCCCGGCGCGGTTGAACAGCTGGATGATCTGGTCGTGCAGCCCGCAGCTGATCTCGCGCGGAAACAGGATCAGCGGATAAGGCGCCAGCGCCTTGACGGAAATGCGGCCCGGGTGCGCCGCCAGCGGGTGGTCGCTGGGCACCGCCACGCGCAGCTCGTCTTTCCAGAATGGCATGAACGCCAGGTGCGGCGGCGGCTGGAATTGCGGCGCCGGCCGCAGCAGTCCGATGTCGATGCGGCGCTCCTGCAGCGCCTGCAATTGCTGGCCGGTGGGCATGTGGGCGATTTCCAGCCGGGCCAGCGGCCGTTCACGGCGGAAAGTCTTGACCAGGCGGGCGAAGCCCGGCACCAGCGGCACCGAGCCGGTGAACGCGATGCGCAGCAAGCCGGCCTCGCCGCGGCCGGCCAGCTGGGCCAATTGCACCGCGCTGGCCATCTGGCTGAGTGTCAGGCGCGCCTGTTCCAGAAACACAAGGCCCGCGTCGGTCAGCCGCAGGCTGCGATGCGCGCGCTCGAACAGCGGAGCGCCCAGCGCTTCTTCCAGCGCCTTGATCTGCATGCTCAGGGGCGGCTGGCTGATATTCAGGCGGCGCGCGGCGGCGGTGAAGCTGGCTTCTTCGGCCACCGCCACGAAATAGCGTAGCTGGCGCAAGTCCATGTATTCGTTTTTTATATGGAAAACCGGTAGAAATATATATTTGACCCGAGTATTCGTGCATAGCACCATAGATCGAGGGAGGACGCAATCCTGGCGTACCAGCCCCCCGGGCCGGCAGAGCCCGTTCATATGAAACCCCAAGGAGGAGACAAGCATGGGTATCCACTCGATCAACCACGGGCGCGGGCATTGGCGGGCCATCCTGGCCCTGGCCGGCGCGGCTTTCGGCGCCTGGGCGGGCAGCGCCCCTGCCCGCGCCCAGACATTTCCCGCGCACCCGGTGCGCATCGTGGTGCCGTTCGCCGCGGGCGGCGCGGTCGACAGCGTGGCCCGCATCATCGGCGACCCGCTGGCGGCCCGGCTGGGCCAGCCCGTCATTGTCGAGAACAAGCCGGGCAACCACGCCAACATCGGCACGCACGAAGTCGTGCGCGCGCAGCCCGACGGCTACACCATGCTGCTGGGCGCCAACGGGCTGGCCACCAACCCCTGGCTGGACAAGAACCTGCCCTTCGACCCGCTGAAAGACCTGATGCCGGTTGCGCGCGTGGGCTATGCCCCGCTGGTGCTGGTGGTGGATGCCGAGTCGCCGTACCGCACACTGAAGCAACTGCTGCAGGCCGCGCACGACAGGCAGGGCAAGATGAACTATGGCTCGTCCGGCGTGGGCGGCTCGGGGCACCTGGCCGTGGAAATGCTCAAGCGCACGGCCGGCATCCAGGCCATGCACATCGGCTACAAGGGCGGCGTGCCGGCCCTTACCGACCTGATCGGCGGGCGACTGGACTTCATGATGGTCAACCCGCTGGAGGCCGCGCCGCGCGTGGCGGCCGGCAATATCCGCGCGCTGGCGGTAGCATCGAAACAGCGCATCGCCACCCTGCCCGACGTGCCCACTTTTGACGAGGCCGGCGTGCCGGGCTTCGAGGCCACTGTGTGGTGGGGCTTCCTGGTGCCCGCCAGAACGCCGGCCGCGGCGATCGATACACTGAGCAGGAACCTGCTGGCGGTGCTGAAAGACCAGAAAGTGCAGCAGCGCCTGGCCGGCGTGGGCGCGATTGTGGACCCGCAGCCGCCGGCCGGGTTCGGCAAGTTTCTCGAAACCGAAACCCGGCGCTGGGGCGAGGTCATCAAAAGCGCGGGCATCACCAGCAACTGAATCACCGGAAGCACGACATGATCATCGATTGCCATGGACACTTCACCACGGCGCCCGCGGCGCTGGAGCAGTGGCGCGCGCGCCAGATCGGGGCGCTTGCCGACGGCACGCCCATGCCGCGGGTGTCCGAGCTGCGCATCAGCGACGACGAGATCCGCGAAGCCATCGAGCGCAACCAGCTGCGCGTGATGCGCGAGCGCGGGCACGACCTCACCATCTTCAGCCCGCGCGCCATTTTCATGGCGCACCACATCGGCGATTTCCAGGTGTCGTCGACCTGGGCGGCCATCTGCAACGAGCTGTGCCACCGGGTGTCGGCCCTGTTTCCCGATCATTTCGTGCCGGCGGCCATGCTGCCGCAGAGCCCCGGCGTGGATCCGGCCACCTGCGCGGCGGAGTTGCAGCGCTGCGTCGAGCAATACGGCAACGTGGCCGTCAACCTGAATCCCGATCCTTCCGGCGGGCACTGGACCAGCCCGCCCTTGAGCGACCGGCATTGGTATCCGCTGTACGAGAAACTGGTGGAATACGACGTGCCGGCCATGATCCACGTCAGCCAGAGCTGCAACGCGTGCTTCCATACCACCGGCGCGCATTACCTGAACGGCGACACCACCGCGTTCATGCAATGCCTGGATTCCGAACTGTTCCGCGATTTTCCGGCGCTGCGGTTCGTGATCCCGCACGGCGGCGGCGCCGTGCCGTATCACTGGGGGCGCTTTCGCGGGCTGGCGCAGGCCTTGCGCAAGCCGCGCCTGCAGGAACACCTGCTCAACAATATTTTCTTCGACACCTGTGTCTACCATCAGCCGGGCATCGACCTGCTGACCCGGGTAATTCCGGTGGACAACCTGCTGTTCGCCAGCGAAATGATCGGCGCCGTGCGCGGCATCGATCCCGACACCGGGCATCATTTCGACGACACCCGGCGCTATATCGACGCGGGCGGCCTGTCGCCGCAGGCGCGCCACCAGATCTTCGAAGGCAACGCACGCCGCGTGTACCCGCGGCTGGATGCCCGGCTGAAGGCGCAAGGCCGGTGATGCACGGGCATGCACGGCGCCGGGTGTCTGGCTCCGCGGGTGCTCAGGTGTCAGGCTCCGCCAGGTGCCTGACACCGCGGTACGCCGAAGCCGTCTCAGTCGTACGGTGTCTGACACCCTGGCGGGAGTCAGACACCTGGCGCCTGGCGCTGGCGAAGTGAAGCTCAGCGCGGCCGCAGGGTCAGGCTGTCGCCCAGCTCGCTTTCGACCTTTTCGCGGCTGAATGCCATGGGTATGTACTTTCCGGTGGCCCAGCCCTCGAGCAGGTCCCGGTAGTGCGGGCTGCGCGGGTCGGCCGACTGGCCCGGCATGTTCTGCATGCGCGAGTTGTCCCAGGCGCCCACGTCGATCACCTGCCGGTACGAGGCGCCGCTGATCTGGCGGTAGTCGGACTTGCGGAACGTGGCCCGGTGCACGGTGTCGTTGTCGCCGCTGACCGGATAGCGCGGCGTGCCATAGGCCTTGGCCGTTTCCGGCGACATCAGGCCGGCCAGCGCATGCTCGAACTGGATATGGTGCAGCCGGCCCCAGCCCCACTGCCGGGAATCCGTGCCCATGGTGGCCGTCAGCTTGCGCACGCCGTCGTCCAGCGCGGCCAGCAGCAGCGCGTCGCGGCCCTGCTCGGGGCGGGGCCCGAACGCCGAGTCCGGCGTCGCCAGCTTTTCCAGCACCTTGCGGGTCGGCAGGTCGCCGAACGCCGCCCGCCCCTGGGGCGGGATATACAGGTCGGACACGCGCTTGATCACTTCGGGCAGCCAGAACTCATATACCGTGGCGGCCGAGGAATCGATCTCGGTGCGGTAGTCCCACTCCTGCAACAGGCGCAGCGCCTCGCCCACGCCGGGCTGCGCCGAATTCAGTTGTTTCACATAGCCCGTCAGGGTGCGCGCCGGAATCGACAGGTTGTCGAATTGCAGGTGCTGCGAGGTTTCCAGGCTGAGCCCGCTCTTGCCGGCCAGCACCTCGCGGATGCGCTGCACGCGGTAAGGCTCCGACCAGGTGCGGGCCGCCATGTCCTTGTACGGATAATCGAACGGCAGGTTGTATTCGTTGGCGGTCGCCACGTAGCCTTCGGGCGGGTTCAGCGACTTGGGCAGCGAGCTGGTCGGCAGGAAACCCTTCCATTCGAAATCGCCGTTGCCCGGCACCGGCAGCATGCCCGACCAGTCCTTGCGCGGGCGGATCGGCGCGATGCTGCCGCCGAACCAGCCGATATTGCCGTCCACATCGGCATACACCATGTTCTCGCTGGGCGTGTAGTGCTTTTCCATGCCGGCCACGAACTGGTCCCAGTTCTGCGCCTGGTTCAGGCGCAGGCTGGCCAGGTAGGCGGCCGTGCCGGGAAATTCCAGGTAGGCGGCGCGCAGCGCATAGGCCTTGTGGCGCACGGGGTCTTCATGAATGACCGGCCCGTGCCGGGTGAACTTGAGCTGCCGGGTAACCGCGGGCTGCCCGCGCACCGGGATCGTCTCGTCCACCGTGCGCATGTTCTCCCAGCCGCCGCGATAGCGGTATTGGGCGGGATTGGCCGGGTTGGTGTCGTACACGTACAGGTCTTCTTCATCGGCGAACGAGAAGATGGTCAGCCCGAACGCGATGCGGTCGTTGTGCCCCATCGACACGCCGGGCAGCGCGGGCTCGCCGGCGCCGATCACATTCCAGCCGGGCGCGTTCAAGTGCACCATGTAGCGCAGCGAGGGCATGGCGATGGCGCGGTGCGGGTCGCCCGCCAGGATGGGCCGGCCGGTAGCGGTGTGCTGCCCCGCGATGCTCCAGTTGTTGCTTTCGTAGCGGGGCGCCAGCGGGTCGAAACCCGGATCCAGCGACGCCTGCAGGTGGGCCGACAGGCTGCGCGCCAGTTCCGCGCGCCCGGCCGCGGCCAGCGGGCTGCGCGGAAAATCGGCCGCCACGAATTTCTGCCCTTTGCGGGCCAGGGTGTAATCGGCCAGCACGGCCGTGGTGATCTGGCTGACATTCAGGCCGGCCGGCACCTGCAGCGCAATGGGCGGCTCGTATGTGCCCAGGTCCTGCACGGCGTTCAGCCCCAGCGCGGCGATCTGCTGCGACAGCTTGACTTCGCTGGCCACGTTGCGGGTCAGGCCGTAGATGCGGATCAGCGAGGTCTGCGGGCTCCAGTAGCCGGGCTCGGTGCCCGTCAGCTTGAACTCGGGCGGCATCTGCCCGGGGTTGGCTTTCACCCAGTCGACGTAGGCGTTGATGCCTTCGGCGAATGCCGTCAGGATGGCCTGCCCTTCGGGGTGGTAGCTGGCGAATTCGGCCTGCGGGTCGCCGCGGTACAGGAACAGGCGCGCCGCGCGGTCCTGTTCGACGAAGCGCGGCCCGAACTGTTCGGCCATCTTGCCTTCGCCCTGGCGGCGCCACAGGTCCAGCTGCCACATCCGGTCGCGCGCGGCATTGAAGCCCTGGGCGAAGAACAGGTCGTGCTGGTTCTGGGCATAAATGTGCGACACGCCATACTTGTCGCGCAGGATCTCCACGGGCTGCGACAGCCCGGCCATGTCGATCGTGTCTTTCTTGCCGCCTGGCGCGGCGCAACCCGCCAGCAGCGCCATGGCGCCGCATGCCAGCCACGCGGCGATCCTGCGTCGATAGGTGCGCATCTCCTCTCTCCCTGTCTGCCCGCCGGTAAGCGCCGTTAAGGTTCTGTATTCGGCGCAACGTTACTAAGGTAGTCAGATCATGGAGAAATGCTGTTTTATTTTATGAATTCTTTCAATGAACGTAACAATGTGGCAAACGCGGCGCCCTGCTACAGCATCTGGCCCAGGAAGGCCCTGGCGCGCGCCTGCCGCGGCGCCCGGAAAAAGTCTTGAGCGGGCGCCTCTTCGACGATGCGGCCTTCATCCATGAAGACGACGCGATGGGCGGCTTCGCGCGCGAAACCCATTTCGTGGGTGACCACCAGCATGGTCATGTGCTCGTCGGCCAGCTGCCGCATGGTGCGCAGCACTTCGCCGGTGAGTTCGGGATCGAGCGCCGAAGTGGGCTCGTCGAACAGCATGATGTCGGGTTCCAGCGCCAGCGCGCGGGCGATGGCCACACGCTGCTTCTGCCCGCCGGACAGGCGCGCCGGATAGTTGTCGCGCTTGTTCAGCAGCCCCACCTTGCGCAGCAGCGCCTCGGCCTTGGGAATGGCCACGTCGCGCGGCACGCCCTGCACCGTGACGGGCGCCTCGATGATGTTCTGCAGCACCGTCATGTGCGGAAACAGATTGAACGACTGGAACACCATGCCCATTTTGCGGCAGATGCGCCGCACGTCGGCGTCGCGCGCGTAGCGGCTGGGGCCGTCGGGCGAGGCGGTGGCCAGGGCCTCGCCTTCGATCTCGATGCTGCCCTGGTCGATGGTTTCCAGGTGGATCAGGCAGCGCAGGAACGTGCTCTTGCCCGAGCCCGACGGGCCGATGACGGCCACCACTTCGCCCTTGCGCAGGGTCAGCGACACCTGGTCCAGCACCCGCGCCGAACCGAACGACTTGCCGATATCGCGCGCGGCGATCATCACGGGGCGGGCATCGGCCCGGGCCGGCGCGCTATTGGTCGTACTTGGCATAGCGTTTTTCCATGTGCTGGAACAGCCAGGTCAGCAGCAGCGTCATGATCAGGTAGAACGCGCCCGCGACCAGGAACGGCGTGGTGGTGAAGTCGCGCTGCACGATGCCGCGCGCCGTGCGCAGGATGTCGTTCAGCGCCAGCACGTAAATAAGCGAGGTGTCTTTGACCAGCGTGATGGTCTCGTTGCTCATGGGCGGCAGCACGCGCTGCACCATCTGCGGCAGCACGATGCGCCGCAGGGTTTGCAGGTAGGTCATGCCCAGCACCTTGCTGCCCTCGTACTGGCCGCGGTCCACCGACAGGATGCCGGCGCGGAAGATCTCGGCGAAATAGGCCGCGTAGTTCAGCGCGAAGGCCACCACCGCGGCCGGGAAATCGGGCAGCCGCACGCCCACCACCGGCACGAACGGCAGCGCGAAATAGATGAACAGCATCTGCAGCATCAGCGGCGTGCCGCGCATCAGCCAGATGTAGCCGTTGACCGCCTGGCTGAGCAGGCGCCAATGCGAAATGCGCGCCAGCGCCAGCAGCAGCCCCAGGGGTACCGCCAGCGCGAAGGTCACGAAGAACAGCGTCAGGGTGGTCTTGGCCCCCTGCGCCATCGGCCCCAGCAGGGAGATGACGTAATCCATGCGGCGACCCCGTCAGCCGGCCAGGCCGGTTATTTGATGATGTCGGCGCCGAACCATTGCTGCGCGATGCGGGCGGCGCTGCCGTCTTTTTTCATGGCGTCGAGAGTCTGGTCGAGCCTGGCCAGCAGCTCGGTATCGTCTTTGCGCACGCCCACGCCGTAGTCTTCGGTGCCGAAGTTCTCGTCCAGCACGCGGTACTGCCCTGCCCGCTTGGCGGCCAGGTAGCGGCCCACGACTTCGTCGACCACGACGGCGTCCAGGCGGCCGGCCGACAGGTCCATCAGCGCGGTGACATTGTCGCCGAACAACTTCAGCTCTTTCAGGCTGGCGGCCACCTGGGCGTCTTTCTTGATGGCGTCGACGGCGCTGCTGCCGTCTTGCGCGCCCACCACGCGGCCGGCCAGGTCGGCCTTGGCCTGCACCGGCGAGGCCTGGGCCACCAGAATGATCTGGTGGTTGGCCATGTAGGGCGCAGTGAAGGCGATGTTCTTCTTGCGTTCTTCGGTGATGGTCAGGCCGTTCCAGAGCGCATCGACGCGCTTGCCGTTCAGTTCGGCTTCTTTGGCGCTCCAGTCGATGGGCTTGAATTCGACTTCGATGCCCATGCGGCGCGCGGCCTCGCGCGCCATGTCGATATCGAAGCCGACGAGCTGGTTGTTTTCGTCGCGGAAACCCATGGGCGGGAAGTTGTCGTCCAGGCCCACGACGATTTTCTGGGGGGCGGCAGGCGCGCTGGCCTGCGGCGCCGGGTCGTCGCCCTGGCCGCAAGCTGCGAGCAGCGACGTGGCGCAGGCCAGGAAGACAGCGGTCAGTTTTTTCATATAGAGGTGGCGCGCTGCGGCGCGCAAAGGAAGGAACATCGAGAGGCCATGAAAAAGGCCGAACTGATGATTATATCCAGTCCGGCCCGGGCCCAGGCGGCGCATGGCGGCCCCCGCCGCCATGCGCCCCGCCCCTAGCGGTACACCAGCACGGGAATGCGCGATTTGGCCAGCACTTTCTGGGTCTGGCTGCCCAGCACCATGGCGGCCATGCCGCTGCGGCCGTGCGAGCACATGGCGATCAGGTCGCAGCCGAGCTGCTCGGCGCATTCGACAATGGCGGCATAGGGCTGGCCGGCGTCGTGCAGGCGGGTGTCGCAGGACACGCCGGCGTCCCGGGCCTGGGCCGCGGCGGCATCGAGCCAGCCCTGGGCGCGCTCGCGCACCTGGCGCTGCAGCTGCTGCTGCACGCCGGCCAGCCGCACGCCTTCGGACTGCGGGATATGGACCGGGTCGAGCACGGTCATGATGGTGGCGCGGGCCTGCAGCGCGCGGGCCAGCGCCAGGCCTTGCGCAAGGCCGATATGGGACAGCTCGGAACCGTCGATGGGGATGAGAAGGTGTTGATACATGGCGATGCTCTTGAAAATGGCGGGCGGACGCCCGGCCTGCCGCCCAGGGTAGTGCCGCCCGGCCCGGCGCCGGTTGACGGCGGTCAAGCGGCCCCTCGCGCAACGCCGCGGCCCGCCGGCCGCGCATTCCACGCAAATTCGACGCGGCGCGGCCTAGCATGCTGCGGTTCGATTTTTCTTCGCGCACCCATGACGCATCGCCTTTCCCCGCCCGCCGCCTATACGCTCAGCCATGTCGTGGCGGGCACGCTGCTGCTGGGCCTGACGGCCTGGCTGGCGCAGCACAGCGGCCTGGACATGGCCATTGCGCGCGCCCTGTACGACCCGCGCAGCGGCCAGTTCCCGCTGCGGCACGCCGCGCTGCTCGAATTCGCCGGCCACCGGCTGCTGCTGGCGCTGCCGGTGGGCGTGGCCCTGCTGGCGCTGGCGGGCGCGCTGGCCAG
Source organism: Bordetella petrii (assembly GCF_017356245.1). NCBI lineage: Bacteria > Pseudomonadati > Pseudomonadota > Betaproteobacteria > Burkholderiales > Alcaligenaceae > Bordetella > Bordetella petrii. The sequence goes on along the minus strand of NZ_JAFMZZ010000001.1, from coordinate 3,712,441 downwards.
CTATCGCTACGCGCGGTGGCGGCCGGCGCGCGGCGCGCTGTGGGCCATTGTGCTGACCTGCCTGGTCGGGCAATTGGCGGTCGGCCAGCTCAAGCACCATACGGCCATGCCCCGCCCCTATAACCTGCTGGAGTTCGGCGGCGACACCGCCTGGCCGGCGCACTGGTGGGCGCTGAGCCGCGCCGCGGCCGGCAACGCCCTGCCCAGCGCGCATGCCGGCGCGGGCTACGCCCTGCTTTCGCTGTATTTCGCCGGGCGCGCGCTGGGCAAGGCCCGGTGGCGCTGGTGGGGCCTGGGCCTGGGCGCGGCGGCGGGGCTGGCGTTTTCGCTGGTGCGCATTCTGCAGGGCGCGCACTTCCTGAGCCAGACCCTGTGGTCGGCCGCGGTAATGTGGCTGGTCGCCAGCCTGGTGTTCTGCCCGCTGCTGGCGCGGCGCCGCGCCGCGGCGGGCGCGCGCGCCCGGCCGGCCTGATCAGGCGTCGACGGCGGCCAGGATCTTGCCGAACAGCGCATCGGCGTGCGCCGAGTCGAGCCAGCGCACAATGACCACCATGCGGCGCTCGGGCTCGACCCAGGTGAACGAGCTGCCCGCCCCGATGCCGAAAAAGCTGGATGCGGTCACGCTGGGAAAAATGCGCCGGCCCTCGTTCAGCCAGATCAGGAAGCCGTAGTACGGCGCCAGCGCGCTGGGCGTGCGCATGGCGCGCACCCATTCGGACGAAATGATCTGGTGGCCGTTGGCGCGGCCTTCGTCGAGCAGCATGCGGCCGATCAGGGCCTGGTCGGCGCTGCTGATGGACATGCCGCCGCCCCAGTGGGAACCGCCCGGCACCGACGGCATCAATTCGCCGTCGATCTCGACCCAGGCGTTGTCGTAGCAGGCCCAATGCCAGTCGTCGCTGGCGCCCAGCGGGCGCATGACGGCCTCGCGGAAGATCTCGGGCAGCGGCTTGCGGAACAGGTGCAGCAGCGCGTACGACAGCTGGTTGATGCGTACGTCGTTGTATTCCCAGTAAGTGCCGGGTTCTTGCAGCGGCCGGGGATCGCCCTTCTTGCCCGCCGGCGGCGCGCCGAACGTGACCGCGCGGTAGCGGTCGACCTGGTCGGGCACGCCGAACCGCTCGCCTTCCCATTCGCTGGTCTGCTGCAGCAGGTGGCGCCAGGTGATGGCCGCGTTGCGGCCCGTGTCGAAGCCGATGCCCGGCACGCGCGCGCGCACCGGCTCGTCGACATCGGGCAGCAGGCCGCGGTCGTGCGCCACGCCCGCCACCAGGGCCAGGTACAGCTTGGCCACGCTGAACGTCAGGTCGGCGCGCTGCGGCTCGCCCCACGACGCCACCGTGCGGCCGTCGACCACCACCAGCCCGGTTACCGGGCCGCGGTCGTGCACCGGGCCCAGCAGGCGGTTCCAGGGGGGCGGGTCCTGCTGGTGCACGCCCCATACGCCGTCGACCTCGCGGTCCCAGGCGGTTTCGTGTTCCTGGGCGAACTGGATCGCCTGCTGCATCAATGCTTCTTGCATGTTGCTACCTCTTTTCGTGAAAGCCGGCGGCATCAGGCCGCCGGCGCGGCGTCGGCGGCGGCCTGCGCCAGATAGTCGACGGCGGCCTGCAGGCCGCCGCGGCGGTGCGGCACGCCGGCGGCAGACAGGCCCATCTCGACGCCGGCCAGCGCGCCGCACAGCGACAGGTCGTTCAGGTCGCCCAGGTGGCCGATGCGGAACGCCTTGCCGGACAGCCGCCCCAGCCCCTGGCCCAGCGACATGTCGTAGCGGTCGAGAATAACTTTGCGCAGGGCGTCGGCGCTATGCCCGTCCGGCGTCAGCACCGCCGTCAACGCGCTGCTGTGCGCGGCCGGATCCTGGCAGACGATTTCGAGCCCCCAGGCCCGCACGGCGGCGCGCGTGGCGGCCGCCAGGCGCTGGTGGCGCGCCTGGACGCGCGGCAAGCCCTCGGCGCGCAGCATGTCCAGCGCCTCGTGCAGCCCGTACAGCAGATTGGTGGCCGGCGTGTAGGGAAAATAGCCGCTGGCGTTGAGCGGCAGCATGGCGCCCCAGTCCCAGTACGAGCGCGGCAGGCGCGCGCTTTGCGCGGCGGCCAGCGCGCGTTCGCTGAGCGCGTTGAACGACAGGCCGGGCGGCATCATCAGGCCTTTCTGCGAGCCGGCCACCCCCACGTCCACACCCCATTCATCGTGCCGGTAATCCATGGCCCCCAGCGACGAAATGGCGTCCACCATCAGCAGCGCCGGATGGCCGCTGCGGTCGATGGCCTGGCGCACCTGCGCGATGTCGGTGACGGCGCCGGTGGAGGTTTCGTTGTGCACCACGCACACCGCCTTGATGCGATGCCCGGTGTCGGCCGCCAGCCGCGCCTGGATCTGCAGGGGATCGGCGCCGTGGCGCCAGTCGCCTTCGATAAGCTCGACATCCAGCCCCAGGCGCATGGCCAGGCGGTGCCACAGCGTGGCGAAATGCCCGGTTTCGGCCATGAGCACCCGGTCGCCGGGCGACAGGGTATTGACCAGCGCGGCTTCCCAGGCGCCCGTGCCGGATGACGGATAGATGATCACCGGGGAGCGAGTCTGGAACACCCATTGCATGCCCTGCAGCACGGCCAGGCCCAGCCGGCCGAATTCGGGACCGCGGTGATCGACGGTGGCGTGGTCGATGGCGCGCAGCACGCGATCCGGCACATTGGTCGGCCCCGGAATCTGCAGGAAATGGCGGCCCGAGGGGTGTGCGTACAGCGGAATCATGATGGGCCTCTGGCCGGATAAATTGGTATACAACCAAAAAACGTGTGGAAGCATCATACGCAAGGCACTTCTGCCAGGCAATCCGTATCCGTACCTGCCCTATCATGATTAACCCCTATACCCTTGTTTTGTATTGAAAATTCAGGGTATTCCCCCATGATGGCGGGCTTGCCAGCTGCTTTATAGTCGCCAAAAGACCAAGACAATTTGGTATACCAATGCGCAGCAATCCCGCACTGATGCCCGACGAATCCGGCCCCGGCGCGGCTCCCCCGGCCCGCCCGGTGCGGCCGTCCGGCGACGGCGCCACCCTGCCCGCGGCCATTGCCGGGCAGTTGCGCGAACGCATCGTCAAGGGTGAGTTTCCGCCGGGCGTGCGCCTGAATGAACGCGCGCTGGGCAGCCTGCTGGGCGTGTCGCGCACGCCGCTGCGCGAGGCGTTCCGGCTGCTGGCCGCCGACGGGCTGGTGCGCATCGAGCCCAACCGCGGCGCCCAGGTGGTGGCCCTGTCCGAGACCGACATCCGCGAAGCCTTCGAAGTCATCGGCGGGCTGGAAGCGCTGTCTTGCCGCTACGCCTGCGAACGCGCCACCGAGCAGGAAATCGCCGAGATCCGCGCGCTGACCTACGAAATGATGGCCAGCCACGCGCGCCGCGACCTGCCCGCCTACTACCGCGCCAACCGCGAAATCCATGCCCGCATCAGCCAGGCGGCCCACAACGGCCTGCTGGCGCGGCTGTACGAAACCCAGAACGCCTGTATCCAGAATCTGCGGTCCGTGTCGAACGAAAACCGCGCGAAATGGGACCAGGCCATGCGCGAGCATATCGACATGGCCGAAGCGCTGGCCGCGCGCGATGCCGAGCGGCTGGCGGCGATCATGCGCGCGCACTTGCAGCGCAAATGCGACGCCGCGCTGAGGACCCTGGCGCATGCCAAGGCGCCGCTACAGCTTCCAGACCCGGATCCCGCCCAGGAGGCATCGGCGAGTCAGGGAACGATCCACGCAACACCGCAGTATTCCGCTCAACCGGTACGGTCTACAGGAGCCAATCATGGCTGAACGTCGCGTTAGTTTCGTTGCACCGCTGTCTTTTCGATTTCCCGCCGCCGCGCTGCTGCTGGCCGGCGCCGCGCTGTCCGCGCAGCCGGCCTGGGCCGGCAAGCAGGACGACACGCTGCGCATGGCCTACGACCAGGCCCCCGAAAGCGTGGACCCGTATTTCAACAACGTGCGCATCGGCGTGATCATCGCCGCCAACGTGTGGGACACGCTGCTGTACCGCGACCCGCTGACCAACGAATACAAGGGCCAGCTGGCCAAGAGCTGGAAGCAGATCGACGACAAGACGCTGGAATTCGAGCTGCGCCAAGGCGTGAAGTTCCACAACGGCGAAGAGTTCGACGCCGACTCGGTGGTGTACACGCTGAACTTTGTGGCCGACCCGAAGAACAAGGCCACCACGCAGCAGAATGTGCGCTGGATCGACAAGGTGGAGAAGCTGGGCAAATACAAGGTGCGCCTGACCACCAAGGAGCCCTTTCCCGCCGCCAAGGAATACCTGTCGACCACTGTGGCCATCCACCCGGCCAAGTACTACGCCAAGGTCGGCCCGCAGGGCATGAACGCCAAGCCGGTGGGCACCGGCCCGTACAAGGTGACAGAGTACGTGCCCGGCAAATCCATCACCCTGCAAGCCAATAAAGACTATTTCAAGGACTCGCCCAAGTCGCAGCCCAAGATCGGCAAGGTGGTGATCCGCTTCATTCCCGACCGCCAGACCCAGATGGCCGAGGTGATCTCGGGCGGCGAGGATTTCATCATGCACGTGCCCAAGGACCAGGCCGAGCAGCTCAAGACCCTGCCCCAGCTGCAGGTCAAAAGCGGCAACACGATGCGCATCGTGTTCATGCAGATGAACACCCTGGACAACACGCCGGCCCCGCAGCTGAAAGACGAACGGGTGCGCAAGGCGATTCTGCATGCCATCGACCGCGAGGCCATCATCAAGAATATCGTGGGCGAAGGCGCCGAAGTGCTCAACACCATCTGCACGCCGTCGCAGGTGGGCTGCACCGACGAAGGCGCGCCGGTCTATAAATACGACCCCGCGCTGTCGAAGAAGCTGCTGGCCGAGGCCGGCTACCCCAACGGCTTCGACATCGACATCGTGGCCTACCGCGAGCGCAACCAGACCGAGGCCCTGATCAACTACCTGCAGGCGGTGGGCATACACGCAAAACTGAATTTCCTGCAGTATGCGGCCATGCGCGACATGATCCGGGGCGGCAAGGCTTCGCTGACGCACCAGACCTGGGGCTCGAACCTGGTCAACGACGTGTCCGCCTCGACGCCGGTGTATTTCGCCTTCGGCAAAGACGACATCACGCGCGACCCGAAAGTGCGCGACCTGCTCGACAAGGGCGACCACACCATCGACAGCGCGGCGCGCAACGCCGCCTACAAGCAGGCCCTGACGATGATCGCCGAACACGCCTATGCCGCGCCGCTGTGGTCGCTGCCGGTGTACTACGTGGCCAGTAAAGACGTCAATTTCAAGCCGTACCCCGACGAGCTGGTGCGCTTCTGGGAAATGAGCTGGAAGTAAGCCGGACGATGCGGCGGCAACACGGAGGACAGGCATGCTTGCATTCATGATCCGGCGGCTGGGACTGGCGGTGCTGGTGGCGCTGACGGTTTCCATCCTGGCCTTCCTGCTGCTGCATCTGTCGGGCGACCCGGCCGTGGCGCTGGCCGGCGAAGGCGCGCGCCAGGCCGACATCGACATGATCCGCAAGGCGTACGGGCTGGACCGCCCCATTGCCGTGCAGTATGCCGACTGGCTGTGGAACATCCTGAACGGCCATTTCGGCACCTCGGTGTACTTCAAGACGGATGCGGGGCCGCTGATTTTCTCGAAGCTGCAGACCACCCTGGTGCTGGGCCTGGCGGCGCTGGGCGTGGCCCTGCTGATCTCCATTCCGCTGGGCGTGCTGGCGGCGCTGTACAAGGGCAGCCTGGCCGACCGCCTGTGCCTGGCCGTTGCGGTGCTGGGCCAGGCGCTGCCCAATTTCTTCTTCGCGCTGCTGCTGATCATGCTGTTCTCGATCACCTGGCGCGTGCTGCCCGTGTCGGGCAGCGGCACCTGGCAGCACTTCGTCATGCCGGCCATCGCGCTGGGCTATTACGTGGCGCCCGCCTTCATGCGCCTGATCCGCGCCGGCATGATCGAAGTGCTGGGCGCCGACTACATCCGCACCGCCCGCGCCAAGGGCCTGCCCGCCGGCAAGGTGATTTTCAAGCATGCGCTGCGCAACGCCATCGTGCCGGTCGTGGCGCTGGCCGCCGTGCAGCTGGGCTACCTGCTGGGCGGCTCGGTGGTGATCGAGACCATCTTCGCGCTGGACGGGCTGGGCTATCTGGCCTACCAGAGCATCACCTTCAAGGACTACCCTGTCATGCAGCTGATCGTGCTGTTGTTGTCGGTGCTGTACGTGCTGCTGACCCTGGCGGCCGACGTGGCCAACGCGTGGCTCGATCCGCGCATCCGGGTGTCCTGATCCATGGCCGCGCCGATTCCCCCCGTGCTAGCCGAAGCGCCTGTTCCCGTTCCCGCCGCCGCCACGCCGGCCCGGCTGACCTGGCGGCGGCTGCGCCACAACAAGGCGCTGCTGGTGGGCGGCGCGATCCTGCTGCTGATCATCCTGGTGGCGCTGTTCGCGCCCTGGCTGTCGCCGCACGACCCTTACTTCCAGGACCTGACCCATCGCACCGCCCCGCCGGTCTGGTATGACAAGGGCACCTGGCTGCATCCGCTGGGCACCGACCAGCTGGGCCGCGACTACATGTCGCGCCTGTTCTACGGCGCGCGGATTTCGCTGCTGATCGGCGCCAGCGTGGCGCTGATATCCGGCCTGATCGGCACCGCGCTGGGCATGGCGGCCGGCTACTTCGGCGGCCGCATCGACATGGTGGTGTCGTTCCTGGTCACCACCCGGCTGTCGATGCCGGTGATCCTGGTGGCGCTGGCCACCGTGGCCATCGTGGGCGGTTCGCTGTGGGTAGTGATCATGGTGCTGGGCCTGCTCAAATGGGATCGCTTCGCCGTCGTGATGCGCAGCGCCACCCAGCAGGTGCGCTCGCTGGAATACGTCTCGGCCGCGCAGGCGGCGGGCGCGTCAACCTGGCGCATCGTGCGCAGCGAAGTGCTGCCCAACGTCGTGCCGCACCTGATCGTCATCGCCACGCTCGAGGCGGCCAGCGCCATCCTGCTGGAAGCCGCCCTGTCGTTCCTGGGGCTGGGCGTGCAGCCGCCGCTGCCCTCGTGGGGGTTGATGATTTCGGAAGCCAAGGCCTACATGTTCTTTTCGTTCTGGCTGATCGCCATTCCCGGCAGCGCGCTGGCGCTGCTGATCTTCGCCATCAACCTGGCCGGCGACGGCCTGCATCAATGGCTGACGCCCGAAGACAAAGCCTAGCGTCTTTCAACACTACAGAGAGCCACGCATGAACGCTTCCGATATCGTGTTGGACGTACAGGACCTGCGGGTCGACATCGACACGCCGCGCGGCCCCGTGCATGCCGTGCGCGGCGTGTCGTTCCAGGTGCGGCGCGGCGAAACCCTGTGCCTGGTGGGCGAGTCCGGCTGCGGCAAGTCGATGACATCGCTGGCCATCATGGGCCTGCTGCCGCGCGCGGCGCGGCGCAGCACCACGCGCCTGGCGGTGCTGGGCGAAGACCTGTCGCGGGCCGGCCGGCGGCGCATCAACACGCTGCGCGGCAACAAGATGGCCATGATCTTCCAGGAACCCATGACCGCGCTGAACCCGGCCTACAACATCGGCGAGCAGCTGGCCGAGCACTACCGCCACCATCGCCGCGCCAGCGCCGCGCAGGCGCGCGAGCGCGCCGTGGAGCTGCTGGAGAAGGTCGGCATCGCCTCGGCCGGGCAGCGCCTGGGCCAGTATCCGCACCAGCTGTCCGGCGGCCTGCGCCAGCGCGTGATGATCGCCATGGCCCTGATGTGCGGCCCCGAGCTGCTGATCGCCGACGAGCCCAGCACCGCGCTGGACGTGACGATACAGGCGCAGATACTGCGCCTGCTGGCCGACCTGCAGGCCGAACTGGGCATTGCCATGGTGCTGATCACCCACGACCTGGGCGTGGTGGCGCGCATCGCCCGCCAGGTGGCGGTGATGTACGCCGGCCAGATCGTCGAACAGGGGCCGGTGGCCGAGCTGTTCGCCGCGCCGCGCCATCCGTATACCGAGGGCCTGCTGGCCTGTATTCCGGTGCCGGGCCGCACGCCGCCGGGCACGCCGCTGGGCACTATCCCGGGCGTGGTGCCCGCGCTGACCGGCGAGCTGCGGGGCTGCGCCTTCCACGACCGCTGCCGCCACGCGCAGCCGGTGTGCCGGCAGGACGTGCCGGTGCACCAGGCCCCGCCCGGCAGGCAATGGCGCTGCATACGGGAGGCCGCCTGATGGACGCGCTGATCCAGGCCCACGATGTCAGCCGCAGCTTCGTCGTCAAGACCGGCATGTTCCAGCCGCGCCGCACCCTGCACGCCGTCAATGGCGTGGACCTGGGCGTCGAGCGCGGCGGCGTGCTGGGCGTGGTGGGCGAATCGGGCTGCGGCAAATCGACCCTGGCGCGCCTGCTGCTGGGGCTGATCCCCACCACCGGCGGCACGATCAGCATCGACGGCCAGGACATCCGCGGCATGTCGCGGCGCAGCCTGGCGCGCCGCGTGCAGCCGGTGTTCCAGGACCCCTATTCTTCGCTGAACCCGCGCCGCGACATCGCCTCGATCGTATCGCTGCCGCTGGAAGTGCATGGCATTGCCAACCCGCGCCGCCACAAGGCTATCGAGATGCTCGAGCGGGTGGGCCTGCCGGCGCGCCTGGCCGGCAACACGCCCGGCCAGCTGTCGGGCGGCCAGCGGCAACGCGTGGCGATTGCGCGGGCGCTGGTGATGAACCCCGAGATCGTCATTTGCGATGAGCCCACGTCGGCGCTGGATGTCTCGGTGCAGGCGCAGATCATGAACCTGCTGATGGCGCTGCGCCAGGAATTCAACCTGACCTACGTGTTCATCAGCCACAACCTGGCCGTGGTGGAACATATCGCCACCCGCGTGGCGGTGATGTACCTGGGCCGGGTGGTCGAGGCGGCGCCCGCCGCCGAACTGTTCCGCCAGCCGCGCCATCCTTATACTCAAGCCTTGCTGGCTTCGGTCCTGACGCCCGAGCCGGGGCTGGGCATACCCGACATGGGGCTGGGGCTGTCGTTTCCCGACCCGATCAACCCGCCGCCGGGCTGCCCGTTCCACCCGCGCTGCAAGCATGCCATGCCGCAGTGCCGGCAGGCCCGCCCCGGCCTGCTGCGGCAGGAACAGGCGCTGGTGGCCTGCCATCTTTATCCGCCGTCTTCCCAAGGAACCCTCCAGCCATGAGCCGCGCCCTCGCCATCGCCAATGCCGAACAATGTTTTGATTCCGGCGCCTTCCGCGCGCTGCTGGCCCGCCGGCTGGCCGTGCCGACCGAAAGCCAGAACCCGGAGCGCGCCGGCGAACTGGCGGCCTACCTGGAATCGGAGATGCGGCCCGCGTTCGAGGCCATGGGCTTCACCTGCAGCACCCTGACCCACGACAAGGCGCGCGCCCCTTTCCTGTATGCCGAGCGCATCGAAGACCCGGCCCTGCCCACGGTGTTCGGCTACGGCCACGGCGACGTCATCCGCGGCCTGGAGCCGGAATGGCATCCCGGGCTGTCGCCCTGGAAACTGACCGAGCAGGACGGCCGCTGGTACGGGCGCGGCATTGCCGACAACAAGGGCCAGCACAGCGTCAACATGGAGGCGCTGCGCCTGGTGCTGGAAACGCGCGGCAAGCTGGGCTTCAACGTGAAGTACCTGATCGAGATGGGCGAGGAAACCGGCTCGATGGGCCTGCGCGAGCTGTGCGCCGAGCACAAAGACCGCTTCTCGGCCGATCTGCTGATCGCCTCTGACGGGCCGCGCCTGAGCCCGCAGCGCCCCACGGTGTTCCTGGGCGCGCGCGGCAGCCTGAATTTCGACCTGAGCATCGAGGCCCGCGCCGGCGGCCACCATTCGGGCAACTGGGGTGGGCTGATCTCGAATCCCGGCATCCAGCTGGCCCATGCCATTTCCACCCTGGTATCGCCCACCGGCCAGATCCGCGTGCCCGAATGGGTGCCGTCCGAGCTGCCGGCCGGCGTGCGCCGCGCGCTGGCCGACTGCCAGGTCGACGGCGGCGCCGACGGGCCGGTCATTGAACCGGACTGGGGAGAGCCCGGCCTGTCGCCGGCCGAGCGGGTATTCGGCTGGTGCTCTTTCGAAGTGCTGGCCTACAAGACCGGCAACCCGGAAACCCCCGTCAATGCGATTCCGCCGCGCGCCTGGGCGCGCTGCCAGCTGCGCTTCGTGGTGGGCGTGGATCCGGACGACCTGCTGCCCGCGCTGCGCCGCCACCTGGACCGCCAGGGCTTCCCGATGGTGAAGGTGCAGACCACGCGCGAAACCATGTTCCGCGCCACCCGCATCGATCCGGACGACCCCTGGGTGCGCTGGGCGGTGGCATCGCTGGAACAGACCAGCGGCAAGAAGGCGGCGATCCTGCCCAACCTGGGCGGCTCGCTGCCGAACGACATTTTCACAGAAGTGCTGGGCCTGCGCACGGTCTGGGTGCCGCATTCGTACCCGGGATGCTCGCAGCACGCGCCCAACGAACACCTGCCGCCGGAACTGCTGCGCGAGGGCCTGACCCTGATGACAGGGCTGTACTGGGACCTGGGCGCCGGCGACACGCCGGCCCGCTGAGCGGCGATCGCCGCAGCGCCGCCAGGGGCCAGGCCGGCACCCCAGGTGTCTGGCTCCCGCAGAGCGCCAGACACCTGCTTACCATCGCGCCGTCACGAATACGCCTGATAAACGCGGGTCAGCCCCCAGCGCCGGACCAGCAGCACCTCGTACGGATGCTTGCGGCCTTCGTATTCGGGGCCGTCCATGCCCGGCGCGCCCAGCGGCATGCCGGGCACGGCCAGGCCGATGGCCGCCGGCCGCTCGCGCAGCATGCGCTGGATGTCGCCGGCGGGCACGTGGCCTTCCAGGGCATAGCCGTCGACCAGCCCGGTATGGCACGAACCGTATTCCGCCGGGATGCCGAGCCGGCTGCGCACCTCGGCCGTGCTTTGCACTTCCTGCACCTCGACCCGGAAGCCGTGGTCGCGCAGATGTGCGATCCAGTCGGTGCAGCAGCCGCAGGTGGGCGATTTCCAGACCTGGATCACGGGCGTCGACGGCGCGGCCCATGCGGCGGCGGGCGCCAATGCCAGGCCCGCCAGCAGGCGGCGGCGCGTGAAGGAAGGCAGGCGTATGGTCGATGACATGGCGGTGCGTATCAGGGCGTGATGGAAGGTTGTCGGACTATAGCGGATGGCGCGGCTCAGGTTGCGGGCCGCGGCGCGTCGGGCGCGTCGGCGTCCTCTGCCACCCGGTCGAGCTCGTTGCCCAGCACATCTTCGCCCGCCGTGCCCTGTTCTTTGGACAGGCGGCGGCGCATCTGCCCGGCGGCCCGCGCATTGCCGTGCTCGTCGGGACGGTCGGTCTGCATGAACAGGTTGGCCGGCGGCGCGTAGCCGTTCTTGTCCTGGCCGAAATAGACCACGGTGTGCGGGTACGGAAGCTCGATGCCGGCGGCGTTGAAGTGCTTCTTGACCAGGCGGTTGTAGCCGCGCTGCACGGCCCACTGCATGCCCGGCGTGGTCTTGATCAGCACGCGGATGGTCACGCCCTTGTCGCTGAGCGCGGTAACGCCCGGAATGCTGATTTCTTCCAGCACCTCGGGCGCCAGCAGCTCGTCCTGCATCAGCTCTTCATAAGCGTGGCGCAGGTGCTGTATGGCGTCGTCGACGCTCTCGCGGTGAGCGATGGTGTATTCGCCCAGGTGGTACGAGAAGTCGCGCATGTGGTTGGACACCACATCCACCGACGAGAACGGGATCAGGTGATAGCCGCCGTCGAGCGTGCGTATCCCGACCGAGCGGATGGTGATTTTTTCCACGGTGCCGAAAATGCCGGCCACCTGCACCACGTCGTTCTGGTTCATGCCGTTTTCCAGCTGGATGAACACGCCCGTGATGATGTCCTGCACCAGCTTCTGCGAGCCGAAGCCGATGGCCAGGCCCACCACCCCCGCCCCGGCGATCAGCGGCGCGATGTCCACGCCGATCTGCGACAGCACCACCAGCACCGTCAGCGTGACGATGACGATCAGCGCGGCGTTGCGGAACAGCGCCAGCAGGGTGCGTTCGCGCGCGGTGGGCATGCCGTTGCCTTCGCTGAGGCTGAGGCGGTGCTCGATGATGCTGGCGATCACTGTCCAGGCCACCGCGGCGATCAGCAGGATGATGGCCACGTTGACCACCATGCGCACCGCGGCCGCGCCGGCGTCCGACACGATCCAGCTGGACAGGTCGAAGACCCGCCAGGCGTCCAGCACGAACAGGGCGACCACGATGCGGATCAGCACGCCCAGGCCGCGCAGCGCCGCCGGCACGTAGGCATTGATCCGGGCTTCGAGCATGGGCAGCTTGCGGCGCACGTCTTCGGGCAGCCTGATGCGGCGCGCCAGCACGCCGGCCATTGCCGCGATCAGCAGCGCGCCCACGCCCAGCGCCACCAGCGACTGGACCGTGGCCTCGACCATGAAAGGCAGCGCCCTTTCGGTGTCTACCTGGCTGACCACCAGCAGCACCGTGAAATAGCCCAGCGCCAGCACGTGCCAGGTGCGGGCCAGCAGGCGGAACCAGGTGCCGAAGTACGACGACGCGCTCGCGGCGCGCTGTTCCAGCCGCTGGCGCAGCACCACGCGGTTGCGCCAGATGATGCGCACCGCGTAGACATAGGCCACCACCATGATGACCAGGCCCAGCAGTTCGCCGATGGACGGCGACAGCAGCGACTTGGCCAGCGGCTCGGCCAGCAGCAGGCCGTAGCCGACGACAGCCGCCACCCGCCCCAGATGGCTGTTCCAGTAATGCGCCACGTCGTCGGCCATGGTGAACAGGCGCAGCATGGGATAACGCGTGGCGAATACCCCGCGGATCAGCGCCTTGGCGATTTCCACGGCGACGAAAGCATTGACGAACAGCGACTGCGCGGTGCTGATGACGCCACGCTGCCCCGATCCGTACAGCCCCACCAGGTAGCCGGCCAGGCCCGCCAGCAGCACGATGGCGACATCGATGGCCAGGGCTCCCAGCATGGCGGCGGCGCGCCGCAGCATGGCTGCCGTGGCGGCGCCGTGCCGCGCCGCCGTGCCGGCGGCTGGCGGCGGATTGGCCACCCAGCGGTCGATGCGCGCATAGGCGCGCGACGCCAGGGCACGCAGCAACAGGAACGCGGCGATGGTGGCCGCGGCGACCGCGGCCAGGCCCAGCAGCTCGGCGACCAGTGCGTCGCGCCGCTGCGGCGGCATGCCTGTGCCGCTGGCCAGCGCGCTCAGTTCGTCTGCGGCGCGGCCGGCATCAGTGGCCATGCCGGCCAGGAACAGCTGCGTGCTGCGCGCGATGCGGGTCGGCAATGACGGATGGGCCTCGGCTGCCTGGGCCGGCGCGGCGCCGTCATCCGGCGCGGGAGCCTGGCTGCGCAGCCGCTCGATCAGTTGCTGCCGGGTGGCGGGATCGTCGAGCAGGTCTGCCAGGCGCGCGGGCGTGAGTTCGGCGGCCGCCTCGGGCGCGGGCTGGGGCGCGGCGGCCGCGCGCGCCGCGCCGCCCAGGCACAGCGCCGCCAGCAACAGCAGCGCGCAGCACGCCTGCAAGGCCCAGGGTACGGCTGACCACGCACGCGGCAGCGCCGATTCGAGATACATGCCCAAGGGTCTGGTGTGACGTGCTTGCCGAGCCACGTGGCGGCCTCCTGAGAGACGGGCGGCCACTGGTGCGCGGGCCGCGGCAACGCGGCGCCCCGCGGGCGGGGAGCCGCTGCCATGATAAAGCCCGTTGCCGCAGTGCGACAAACCGCCCGGACCGGCTGCAACGCGCAATGAAAAACGCCGGCACGGGCCGCGCCTGCCCGCAGGCATTGCGCGGCGCCGTGCCGGCGTCAGGCGCCGTGGCGCGCGGGCCGGCTTCAGCCCTCTTGGTTGCTGGTTTCCAGCGCAGGCGCGGCAGCCTTCTTGCGCGCGGCGAACCAGCGGCCCAGGCCCACCACCAGCAGCGCGCCCAGCACCTCGGCGCCGATTTTCATCGCGCCGGACACTTCGCCCGTGCGTTCCACGATGGCCACATCGGTAACCAGCATGCCGCCCGCGATCCAGCCCAGCAGCGCCGCGCCGAAGGTAACCACCAGCGGGTAGCGGTCGATCAGCTTCAGCACCAGCGTGCTGCCCCAGATGATGATGGGCACGCTGACCACCAGGCCGAACACCACCAGGCCGATCTGATGCGACGGGTCGGCCGTTTGCGCGGCGCCGGCAATGGCGATGACGTTGTCCAGGCTCATGACGAAGTCGGCCACGATGATGGTCTTGACGGCGGCCCACACCGATGCCCCGCCCTTGATGTTGCCGTGCCCGTCGCCTTCGGGGATGAGCAGCTTCACGCCCACCCACAGCAGCAGCAGCGCGCCGACGATTTTCAGGTAGGGAATGGCCAGCAGTGTGAGCGCGAACGCGATCAGCACCACGCGCAGGCCGATGGCGCCCGCCGTCCCCCACAGGATGCCCTGCATGCGCTGCTTGGCCGGCAGGTTGCGGCAGGCCAGCGCAATGACCACAGCGTTGTCGCCGCCCAGCAGGATGTCGATAAGAATGATCTGGAACACGGCGGCCCAGCTGAGGGTCTGGAAAAACTCAAGCATGCAATCTCCGAGTGAATAAGGGACGAAAACGGTGTTTTAGCATTTCTTACAACAACCTGAATAGACCTGACAGCCAAATTACAGTTCCCCGCCCCGCACGCGGGCATGAAAACTGCGGCTGCGATGCCATGCCACCCCCCAACCGTTAAAACAAAACCCATTTAAATCAAGGAGTTGAAGATGCAGAACCAGGGATTGAAACGCCTGGCGCGGATTGCCGCCGCCTGGATCGGCGCGGCCCTGCTGCTGACCGCCCTGGCCCTGGTCATGCGCTGGCTGAATGGCTGAAAGGCTTCAGGCACGTTATGTGCGTAGCTGACGGCCGCCGATCACGACAAGGCCTGCCCATGCCGACCCTGCCCCGCAGCAACCCCGAACCACGCCCCGACCTGGTGGTGGCCTACCCCCGCCGCCTGGGCGCCTCGGCCCATGACACCGCCAGCCATCGCACACTGGCCGCCAGGCTCGCCGCCCTGCTGGGCTGCCCCTGCTCGGCCGACTATGACCCCGCGCCGGGCTCCGCCAGCCTGGCGGGGCGCCGCATCTATTACGTGCCCGCCATGACGCTGGGCAGCCCGGCCGCGGCGCGCCTGGGCATCCGCCAGGAATCAGACCTGTATGGCGGCGTGGTGCCCCACGATTTCGTCGCCAGCAAGGCCATCACGCACCCCCTGCTCGACGGCGCGCGGGCCCCGGCGCCCGCGGGCTGGTCGGCGCGCATGGGCGCGCGGCTGCAGGATGCCGTGCTGGCCGGGTACACCGTGTTCTCGGCCGAAGACGCGCTGCGCGCCGGCGCGCTGCTGCTGCGCCACGGCGCGGTGCGCGTCAAGCCGGTGCAGGCCACGGCCGGGCGCGGCCAGGCCAGGGTTTGCGACGAAGCAGAGCTGCGCGACGCGCTGCGCGCGCAAGACAAGGACGAAATGGCCCAGTTCGGGCTGGTGCTGGAAGAGCATCTTGACGATGTCACGACCTACAGCGTCGGCACAGTGCGCCTGCCCGGCATGACGGCCAGCTACGTCGGCACGCAGCAACTGACGCGCGACAACGACGGCAACGCTGTTTATGGCGGCTCGGACATCCTGTTCGTGCGCGGCGGCTTCGACGCGCTGGCCGCGCAGCACTGGCCGGCCGCGCTGCAGGCTGCCATCGACCTGGCGCGGCGCTACGACGCCGCCGTGCAGGAGTGCTACCCGGATTTCTTCGCTTCGCGCCGCAATTATGACGTGGCCGAAGGCCGGGGCCGCGCGGGCGACTGCCGGCGCGGCGTGCTGGAACAATCATGGCGGGCCGGCGGCGCCAGCATGGCGGAAGTCTGCGCGCTGGAGGCATTCAGCCGCGACGCCGGCCGTTCGAGAGTGCGCGCGCGCACCAACGAAAGCTACGGCGACGACGACGCGCGGCTGCCCGAAGCCACAATCGTGTATGACGATGACGACCCCCAGGTGGGGCGCATCAGCAAATCCGCGGGAGTCGTGCAGCATGGCGACGCATAGCCAGGCCACCTCTATTCCGGTAGAAGGGCAAGACCTGTCGGGCACGTTCCTGTCGCCCGAGACCCGCATTCCCGGCGTGCTGTTCATCCATGGCTGGGGCGGCAGCCAGCGGTTCGACCTGATGCGCGCGCGCAGCATTGCCGGGCTGGGGTGCATCTGCCTGACCTTCGACTTGCGCGGCCACGCCGCCACCGAGGCGCAGCGCTCGCGCGTCTCGCGCGGCGACAATCTGCGCGACGTGGTGGCGGCCTACGACCAATTGCTGGACCACCCGTCCATCGACAGCAGCGAGATCGCGGTGGTGGGCAGCAGCTATGGCGGCTACCTGGCGGCCATTTTGTCGACGATGCGCCCCGTGAAATGGCTGGCGCTGCATGTGCCGGCGCTGTACCGCGACGAGGAATGGGACCTGCCCAAGGGTTCGCTCAGCCGCGAAAGCCTGGCGGCGTACCGCCTGACGCGGGTAGGCCCGGACGAGAACCGCGCCCTGGCGGCCTGCGAGGCTTTTACCGGGGATGTGCTGATCGTGGAGTCCGAGCACGACACCTTCATTCCCCATTCCACCATCATGAATTACCGCTCGGCCTTCCTGCGCGCGCACTCGATGACCCACCGCATCGTCGACGGCGCCGACCACGGCCTGACCGACAAGGCGGCCCAGCAGGCCTACACGTCGATTCTGCTGAACTGGACCACCGAGATGATCGTCGGGGCCCGGGTCGGCGGCGAGCCCGTCGAGCATTAGGCCATGGTGCGGGCACGCCATTTGCGGGAACGCGGCAGGCCATGGGAGATCGCAGCATGAACGAAGTCGAGCGCGTGGCGCGTTTTATGTCGGAGCAGTCGCTGGTGCTGGTCACCGCCGAATCCTGCACGGCCGGCCTGATCGCCGCCACCCTGGCCGACGTACCCGGCGCCGGCAGCCTGCTGGACTGCGCGTTCGTGACATACGCGCCCGAAGCCAAGCTGCGCTGCCTGGGCCTGGATGCCGGCCTGCTGCAACGCTGCAATCTGACCAGCGAGCCCGTGGCCCGCGCCATGGCGCTGGGCGCCAGCCGCCGCAGCCCGGCGTCGGTGGCCATCGCCAATACCGGCGTCACCGACGACACGGACGATGGCATCGAACCCGGCACGCAGTGTTATGCGTGGCTGTTCCGGGCCGGCGCCGCCGATGCGCGCCCGGTGGTCTATACCGAAACGCAGCGCTTTTCCGGTGCGCGCAATGCCATCCGGCAGGCCAGCGCCCGTTATGCGCTGTCCCGCCTGCCCCATTACTACCAGGCCTGGCTGGCCGGCGAGCCGCCGGCCGCCAGTCCGCCAGCCAAGGAGCCCGCCATGAAACCGCAACCTCACCCCGCCGCCTCGAAAGACGACACGCCGCGCGAGATGCAGAAAAGCCATGGAGACACGCAGCGCCGCTCGAAGAAAGACGGCCACGCCACCCAGGTCGGCTCGGGCCAGGACCAGCAGAGCCAGCGCAATCGCGGCGCGGGGGCGCGGCGCGCCTAGTGCGCCTGGCCCCCGCCCGCCGCGCCGGCGGCCGCCCGGATGACCCGCAGCATCTCGCGATTGAAGGCGGGAATATCGCCGGGCTTGCGGCTGCTGACCAGCATGCCGTCGACCACGACTTCCTGGTCCACCCATGTCGCCCCGGCGTTGCGCAGGTCGTCCTGCAGCGAAGGCCAGCTGGTCAGCGTGCGCCCCTTCAGCAGGCCCGCCGAGGCCAGCAGCCATGGCCCGTGGCAAATGACGGCAACGGGTTTGTGCTGCTCCCACATGGCCCGCACGAACTCGCGCGCCTTGGGGTGCATGCGGATCTCGTCGGCGTTGACGACCCCGCCCGGCAGCAGCACGGCATCGAATTCGGCGGGCTGCGCCTCGGCAAAGGTCAGGTCGACCTCGAATGTATTGCCTTTCTGGTCGTGATGCATGCCCTGCACCGGCTCGCGCCTGGCCGAAACCAGCACCGTGCGCGCGCCCTGGTCCGCCAGCGCGTCGCGCGGCCCGGTCAGCTCGGCCTGCTCGAAGCCGTCCACCACCAGCATGGCCACGCTGATATCTTTCAAGGAGCCTTCCATAACCACCTCCGTTTCCAGATCGCTTGAACACGCCGTACGGCAGCAACCCGCGTTCCCGCTGGCGCAAGCCGGCCTGGCGTACGTGGACGATGGCCGTCCGGGCTATACGCGCAGGCGCACCCGGTCGGGCAAGTTCCGCTATCTGGATACACGCGGCAAGGCGATTGTCGATGCGCAGGTGATCGCGCGCATCGAGGCGCTGGCCATTCCGCCAGCCTATACCGAGGTGTGGATATGCCCGTCGCCCAACGGCCACCTGCAGGCCACCGGGCGCGATGCGCGCGGCCGCAAGCAGTATCGCTACCATGCGGACTGGAAGGCCGTGCGCAACGCCGGCAAGTACGACCAGCTGCTGGAATTCGCGGCCAGCCTGCCGCGCATCCGCCGCCGCGTGGCGCGCGACATGCGGCAGCAAGCCCTGTCGCAGGACAAGGTGCTGGCCGTGCTGGTGCGATTGCTGGAAATCACCCTGATCCGCATCGGCACGCGCGAGTATGCGCGCGCCAATCATTCGTATGGGCTGACCACGCTGAAGCGCCGCCACACCGCCGTGGCGGGCGACCGCCTGCGGCTGCGCTTCACCGGCAAGAGCGGCGTGGCGCACGACGTGACCGTGAACGACGCGCGGATCGCCCGCACCGTCAAGCGCTGCATGGACCTGCCCGGCCAGCAGCTGTTCCACTATCGCGACGCCGACGGCCAGGCCCGGCCGATCGATTCGGACATGGTCAATACCTACCTGAAAGCGGCCGGCGGCGGCGGGTTCACCGCCAAGCACTACCGCACCTGGGCGGGCTCGGTGATGGCTTTCTCGCTGCTGCAGGCCCGGCCGGCGGACGACGAAGCCCAAGCCGGGCGCATCCTGGCCGAGGTCGTGAAACAGGTTGCGACGCGGCTGAGCAATACGCCGGCGGTCTGCCGCCAGTGCTACATCCATCCGGCGATCCTGCAGGCCTATCGGCGCGGCGCCCTGCCCGCCCGCAAAGCGCCGGCGGCCGCGCCGCGCGGCTTGCTGGCCGATGAACGGCGCCTGTGGCATTTCCTGCGCGCCTGCCATCACGCGCCGCGCGCCTGAGGCCGCGCGCTACAGCAGGTGCGAGCGCGCGTTCTTGGCGTGCGGCCGGGGCCTGGAGCCGTCGGCCCAGTTGGATTCGTCCTGGTTGTCGCGCGCCGGCCGGCTGTCTTTGGCCGCCTCGTCGGGCGTGCCGGCGATGGGCTTGGGCGGCTGGCGCGGCACTTCGACGGTATCGCGCGGCGGCAGCATCTTGCCCTTGGCGGCGGCATCCGGCCGGTCCGTCTTGCGCCGCCCGCCGGGGCTGCCCGCCGCGGGCGGCGGCGCGGATTTCGGTGTGTTCGGCATGAGCATGCTCCTTCGGGCCGGCATCCGGCGCCCGGGTCAGGAATGAGTCGCCGGCTCGGGTTCGCGCTGGGGCGGTGTCAGCGGGTCGAAATCCTGCCAGTTGCCGTTGGCCCAGCGGCCATTCGCCCGTTCCACGTCCATGCCGCCGGCTTCACGCAGAATGGCCACGGCGCGGGCCTCCTGGTCGGGCTGGATGTGCAGCGCCAGCAGGACGCCCGCTTGCCGCACTTCCGGGTGGATATCTTCGGTCCAGGTGCCCCGGCTCAGGCGCCGCCCCTGGCCGGTGACCCACAGGGCGCCCGCCAGGGCGCCGATATAGGCCCCTACCCCGCCGGCCGCGGTCACGGCGACGGCCGACGGGTTGATCTGCCAGGCGATCACGGCGCACACCAGGGCAAACAGAATGCCCAGCGACGCGGCCCCCACCAGCGCGCCCACCGAGGCCCCGCGCGAATCGGGATCGGCCTTCCGGTCGCCGCCCAAAGGATAGCGGGCGTGCTCGCCCGCGGTGTTGACGTAGAAGGTATGCATGTCTTCGTCGCGGAACCCTGTGGCATACAGGTTGCGCGCGGCGCTCTCGGCCTGCTCGAAGGTCTGGAAGCGGGCTGCGACAATCAGGGACATCACGGCCTCCTGCTGTGGCGTTGACGTTCTTCGCAGGCCAGCAATTCGCGTACCTGGGGCGACACCACCCGCCGGCGCGCCAGCACGGCCGCCATGCCGCGCCCCACGTCGCGGGCCAGGCGCAGCCGCTCTCGGGCCGAGCGCTGCAGGCGGAATTCGCGGGCCGTGGCGTGCCAGGCCATGCCGGCCGGCAGCCGCATCCAGGCCGTCCAGACCGCATTGCGGGCCAGCAGGCGCCGCCGCAGCGGCGCATCGCGGGCCGGCGACGGCCAGTGGCGGATGCACACGGCCGGCGCGTACACAATGCGCCAGCCCTGCTCCATGACATCCAGCGCAAGCAGCTCTTCCTCGCCGCCGATCAGCAGCGGCGGCCAATAGCCGCCGGCGCCGCGGAACACTTCCGTGCGCATGACGCATGCGCCCGCCATGAAACCGAGCAGGCAGGGCCCGACCCCCGGCTGCTCGGGCAAGGGGCTTTCCTGCATGGCCGCGCAGGCATGGTCCAGCCGGCCTTCCGCGCCCACCAGGACGCGGGCGGTCAGCACGCCGATTTCCGGAGCCGCGTCCAGGATGCCCACGGCGGTTTCCAGTGCGCGCGGTTCCCAGCATGTGTCGTCATCGCAGAACGCCACGTATTCGGTCTGCGCGGCCCGCACTCCCAGGTTGCGCCCCGCCGCGCCCAGGTTGGCCGGCGCGCGCACCAGGGCCAGCCCCGGAAATTCGCGGCGCACCGCTTCGGCCGTGCCGTCGGTGCTGCCGTTGTCCACCACGATGATCGGATGCCGGCCGGGCAGCCGGGCCAGGCCGTGCAGGGTGCGCATCAATTCAGCGCGGCGATTGTGTGTCAGGACCACAATGGAAAGGCGGGCCAGTATCATTCCTGCCCCCCGCTTTCAGGCGCCAGCAGCCAGTAACGTTCCGGGGCGGCATCATCGCCCTGTCCGGGCGTGAGTCCCAGCGCGCCGAGCTGGCTGGCATAGGCGGCGACCGCGCGCGTCTTGCGATCGCCGCGGTATTGCGGCCCCGCTTCGGGGGTGGCCAGCACATGCTGCGCCCGCAGCTCGGCCAGGCGCTGCTGCAGCAGGCCGGGCTTGCGGCGGTACAAGGCTTCTTCATACGCCAGCCAGGTATTGTTCATGGCCTGCCGGAACAGCCGCCACACCGTCAGGGCCGCGTCCGACACGCGCAGGTGATCGCGGTGGAACAATCCCAGCGGCATCAGCACCACGGCCGGCTGCAAAGTGGTCAACGCCGAGGCCAGCATGCCGGTGATCCGCCCGGCCACGGTGGCGGCCCCTTGATACTGATCGTCCAGCAGCCCCAACCCGAGCCCGCGCGCGCCCAGCACCGCCATGGCCGCGCGGTTTTCTTCATGGCGCGCCAGCACGGCCTGGTCGGCGCGCGCGAACCCGCAGCGGCGGTCCCAGTCAGGCAGGGGCGCGGTGCTGGGCGGCACCCCCGAATACACCGTCAGGACAGTGCCGCCGGGACACGCGGCCAGCCAGTCGCCGCAGCTGAACACGGCATCGTCGAAATGCGGCGAGATCACCACCAGCCTGCCTTTCGGATCCATCTCATATCCTCGCCATTCACTGCGCGGCCATGGCGGCGGGCGCCGGGGCTCGCCGCGGATGCCAGCGGAAGTAGTCGATGGTGCGCGCCAGGCCGGCGGGCAGCGGCGTCGCGGGGCGCCAGCGCAATCGGTCGCGCGCCAGCGCGATATCGGGACAGCGATGCGTGGGGTCGTCGCGCGGCAGGTCGCGGAATTGCAGGGGCGCCCGGGACCCCGTCAGTTCGCGCACCAGCTGCGCCATGCGCAAGACGGTGATCTCGGCCGGGTTGCCCAGGTTGACGGGCCCGCTGAACTGCGCGGGGCTTTCCATCAGGCGCACCAGCCCTTCCACCAGGTCGTCCACGTAGCAGAATGAACGCGTCTGGCTGCCGTCGCCATACACCGTAAGCGGCCGGCCGGCCAGGGCCTGCACGATGAAGTTCGACACCACCCGGCCGTCGTCGGCGGCCATGCCCGGACCGTAGGTATTGAAGATGCGCGCGATCTTCACCACCACGCCCCGGCGATGTCCGTATTCGGTGAACAGGGTTTCGGCGCAGCGCTTGCCCTCGTCGTAGCACGAACGGGGCCCCACCGGGTTCACGTGCCCCCAATAGCCTTCGCGCTGCGGATGTTCTAGCGGGTCGCCATACACTTCGCTGGTCGATGCCTGCAGGATGCGGGCGCCGGTGCGGGCCGCCAGTTCCAGCAATTGGGCGGCGCCCTGCACGCAGGTCTGCAAGGTGGCCACCGGGTCGGCCTGGTAATGCACGGGCGACGCCGGGCAGGCCAGGTTGTAGATGCGGTCGATGCGCAGTTCGGCCGGCAGCGGCAGCGCGATATCCTGGCGCACCACGGTCAGGCCGGGATGCGCCGCCAGCCCGGCCAGGTTTTCGCTGCGCCCGGTGTGGAAATTGTCCACGCAGATCACCTCCCAGCCCTGCAGCAGCAGCTTGCGGCACAGGTGCGAACCCAGGAACCCGGCTCCGCCGGCCACCAGGGCCCGCGGCGATATCGTCGTACTGTCTTTCATGATGCCTCCGTCAACGTGGCAAATATCCGGTTCCAGTCCGCAACGAAGCGCTCGATGGCAAAGCGCCGCAGCGCCGTGCGCCGGCCCGCCTGGCCCCATTCGCGCGCCAGCGCCGGATCGTGCAGCAGCTGCCTCACGGCCTCATGCAGCCGGTGCGGCCGGGTATCGACATAGCCGTCGCGCCCGCTGGTAATGACGCAAGGCAGTTCGGTGGCGGCGAAGCCCACCACCGGCAGGCCGCACAGCATGGCCTCGACCAGCGACAGCCCCAGGCTGGCGTAGCGCACCGGACTGAAAAAGCACCGGTAGCGCGCCATGAAGGCGGCCACCTCCATATTGGACACCTCGCCCAGCCCGCCGGCCATCTCTTCCGATCCCATGCCGATCAGGTCCAGCGGCACGTGCCGCGCGGCGTCCGCATAAAGGTCGGCGCCGACACGCCGGCCGCGCCGCGCCAGGTGGTTGACCACGACAATGCCGCGCGCCAGGTCGCCCCGATACAGCGGGCCCGGGTCCACCACCCCGTGCTCGACCACTTGTTGCGGCATGCCGCCCGCATCCCACATGACGGCGTTGTACGGGGTCACGTGCACCAGCAGGCCCCGCTCGTGGCGAAATGCATGGACCGTTTCAGCGGCCAGCGGCGCCGGTGGGTTGTGCTCGATGTAGGCGCACGGCAGCCGCCGCTGCGCCTGCGACAGCAGCATCGGCGCATCGGCCAGGTTGTGGCCCGACTGGTACAACACCAGGTCGACCGGCAGGTCTTTTACCTGCCCGGCCGGCACGCCATGCACATTCGGGCCCCAGGGAATCCCGCGGCCCAGGGGGCCATAGCCCGGCCGCCCGTCGCCGCGCTGCGGCACATAGAAATCGTGCGGCGCCTGTGTCAGCGAATACAGGTAATTGCCGTGCACATGCCACACCAGGATGCGCAGCCGGCGCGCGCCGCCGGAAGCTTCAGCATGCGGCGTCATGGTTTCGCCTCCAGTTGGCGCCGCGCCAGGGCCAGCACCTCGTCCACCGATACCGCCAGCGCGCAGGGATGTCCGATCGGGCATATCGCATGGCTGCACGGGCGGCACGGCATGCTGGCGGCTATGACGGCGTGGCGGCGGCTGTCCAGCGGCGCCCAGCGGCGCACGTCGCTGCCCGACGCGATCACGACGCTGGGCGTGCGCACCGCGGCCGCCACGTGCGACATGCCGGTGTCGTTGCAGACCACCAGGCGGCACCGGCCGGCCAGCGCCGCCAGTTCACCCAGCGAGGTCCGGCCGCACAGGTTGGCCGCCCGCATGCCGCAGGCGCGCCATACGGCGGCTACCAGCGCCGCCTCGTCGTCGGTGCCGGTCAACGCCACCTGCCAGCCCTGCGCGCCCAGGGCCGCCGCCACCTGTGCGAAGCGCTCGGTGGGCCAGCGCCGCGACGGCAGGCGCGCTCCCGGGTGCATCAGCACCGTGCGCCGCGGGTCCAGGCCCTCGTGGCGCAGCAGGGCATCGGCGGCGGCCTCTTCGCGCGGCAACAGCGGCAGTTCGAGCGCGGAATCGAAGGCCGGGATGCCCAGGTAGCGCAACAGGGCCAGGTACCGCAGCGGCTCGGGCAGATGATCGGGCCAGGTCATGCGGCTGCCGGGCACGGCTTCCGGGCCGGTGGGCACGAAACCCGCCCAGCGCCGCGCGCCCAGTCCGCGCACCACTGCGTTGGAATGCCGGCCGCTGCCGTGCAATTGCAGCGCCACATCGAACCGGTGGGCGTGCGCATGGCGGTAGAACGCAGGCAACCCCTGTTCGCGCGCGGCCTGCTCGGGGAAATCGGCCGTGCCGGGAAACTCCATCAATTCATCGATGTACCGATCGAAGCGGCGCGCGAAATCGCGGGCGCCGGGCAGCCCCACCAGCGTGAGGTGGGCGGCCGGAAACGCCTGCCGCAAGGCGCGCAAGGCCGGCACCGCGCACAGCATGTCCCCCAGCTGCAAGGCGCGGAACACGGCGATGCGGGCGGGCTGGCCCTGGGAACCGGCGGCTGCGCTCATGGGAAACGGATCCCATAGCGGGCCATTCCCACCAGCCGCCACGCGATCGACAGAATGGGAATGGCGGCCGATGTCAGCGCCAGCTCGGCCACGTGAGCCGGGCGGCGCGATACGCCATCGAGCCGGCGCATGAAGAAGTACGCGGTCAGGCCCAACCAGGTAGCGGCCAGGGCGGCGCTGGCGGCCGCGTATCCCGCCAGGCCGGCCGCCACCGCGCCGGCCAGCGACAGCGCGCCCGCCAGGTAGAACCAGGGCGGTCCGGACCGGATGCGGGCCCGGTACAGCCGCGGATACTTGCGGTACAGCAGCACGTCGAACATGACTTTCTTCTGCATGCGCAGGCCCGCGGCGAACGGCGCGCCCCGCACCGGGTGCACGACAAGCGCGCGCGGGGCCCGCACGATTTCCATGCCGCGCTCCAGCATGGCGAAGAACAGATCCGAATCTTCACGCCAGGCCATCGTGTAGCGCGGATCGAAGCCGCCCACTTCTTCCAGGGCCGCGCGCCGCACAAAGCAATTGGCGGTCACGAACTCGGCCCTGGCCAGCCCCGCGGCATCGCGCTGGTAATCGGTGGGCACGGCGGGAATCGGCATTTCGATGGCGCCCGCCGCCGCCTGCACCCCCGGGCCCAACGCGCGCAAGCCCTGGGCCAGCCAATCCGGCGCGGCAACGGTATCGTCGTCGGTGAACGCAATGACGGGCCCGCGCGCGGCGCGCCAGCCCTGGTTGCGCGCGGCGGCGGGCCCGCGGGTGTGCTCGGCGGCCAGGTAGCGGATGCGCGGCCGGCCGCCACGCGGCGCGTCCAGCGCCTGCACTTGCCGCCGGGTCCGGGCGCTGGCACCGTCGTCGCATACGATGATCTCGTAGGCATCGGGCGGGAATTCCTGCGCCAGCAAGGCCCGCAGGCAGCGTTCCAGCAGCACGGGCCGGCCGCGGGTAGGCACCACCACCGACACCTGAATCGACTGCGCGGCCTCGCTCATCGCGGCTTCTCCAGCAGATAAGAACCGATGACCAGCGCATCCAGCGGCGATGTCCAGAAGCATTCGACAGCGTCCCGCGGAGAGCAGACCACCGGCTCGCCGCGCGTATTGAACGAGGTATTGACCAGCACCGGCACGCCGGTGCGGCGCTCGAAGGCCTCGAGCAGGTCATGGTAGCGTTCGTTCTGGTCGCGGCGCACCGTCTGCACCCGCGCGGTGCCGTCGATGTGCCGCACCGCCGGTATCTGCGCGGCGCGATGCGGCAGCACGTCGTAGACGAACAGCATGAACGGCGCGCACAACGGGTTTTCTCCGCGCGCGTCGAACCATTGCGCGGCGCGCTCTTCCAGCACCACCGGCGCCACCGGCCGGAAGTCCTCGCGGTCTTTCAGGCCGTTCAGGCGGGCCTGCATGCCGCTATCCAGCGGCGAGGCCAGGATCGAGCGGGCCCCCAGGGCGCGCGGCCCGAACTCCATGCGCCCCTGGAACCAGCCCAGGATCTTCTCCTGCGCCAGCAGGTCGGCCGCTTCGCCGGCCACGTCGTCCAGCTTGCGGAATGCCAGCCTGGACCGGTAAAGAAAGCGCTCGATCTCGTCGTCGCCGTATTCCGGCCCCAGGTAGGCGTGTTCCATCGTCCAGCGGCGCGGCCCGCCGCGCTGCCGGTAATCGACGTACAACGCGGCGCCCAGCGCCGTGCCGGAATCGCCCGCGGCCGGCTGCACCCATACACTGTCGAAGGGGCCGTCGCGGCTCAGGCGCGCGTTCATGACGCAATTCAGAGCCACGCCGCCCGCCATCGCCAGATGGCGCGCGCCGGTCTCGCGATGCAGCCACCCGGCCATGTGCAGGGCCGTTTCTTCCAGCACATGCTGCAATGAGCTGGCCAGGTTCTTGTGGTGCGCCTCGAACGGCGCGCCGCGCCGGCGCGGCGGCCCGAAGCGCTCTTGCAGGCGGGCCGGCTCCAGCCGGTAGCCGCCCTGCTCGTCCAGGCGCACGATATCGCGCAGCTGCCGCAGATATTCGGGCTGGCCGAACGAAGCCAGCGCCATCACCTTGTACTCGTCGGAAGAATGCAGGAACCCCAGGTAGCGGGTAATGTCTTCATACAGCAGGCCCAGCGAATGCGGCAGTTCGATCTGCTTCAGGCGGGTGTAGCGGCCATCGCTGAACAGGCCATAGCTGGTGCTGGCGCGTTCACCGCGGCCATCCAGCGTCAGCACCGCCGATTCATCGCATGGCGCCGCCAGAAAGGCGCTGGCCTCGTGGCTGAGATGGTGGTCCAGGAACATCCAGCGCGACAGGATGTGATCCAGTGTCAGGCCCTCGAAGCGCGCCTTCAGGTGGTGCGGGGCGCCGTCCAGCAGCTGGCGCGGCGCATTCAGCACATACGAGGTGAACAGCGGGTCCCAGGGCGACCCCTCGTGCGGGCGCGCCGCGGCGCGCGAGGGTTCCAGCGGCAGCACGATCTGCCCGTCGGCTTGCGGCGGCGCCGGCAGCAGCGCCGGGTCGAAAGCATAGACAATATGGTCGACCTCGCGCAGCGCGATGCCCGCGGCGCCCAGGCAGTAGTCGATGGCATGGAACGGCAATTGCCAGGTCGAGAAAGGCACCGGCCGCTTGCCGTGCTTGATGCGCGTGAAGCGCTCTTCCTCGGCCGCGGCCAGCACCGTGCCGTCGCGCACCAGTGCGGCTGAACAATCATGGAAGGCGGCGTTGATTCCCAATGTGTACATGACGGTTCCTTTCTTATCCATGCTCGCCGTTCAGGCGGCCAGCCCCGTATGTGCCGGCTGCGGCCGGCCGGCCAGCAGCTCGCGCGCCGCGGCGGCCACGCGCTGCGGCTTCACCCGCACCAGGCAGGCGTGGTGGCCTTGCGGGCATACGCTGCGATAGCAGTACTTGCACGAGACATCGTGAAACAGCACCCGGCTGGGCACCTGCCACGGTGTGTGCTGGGGGTTGGTCAGCGCGTACAGGTCCACTACCGGCACGCCCAGGGCCGCGGCGATGTGGGCCGGGCCGCTGTTGTTGCACACCAGCACGGCCGCGGCTTCGATGGTGGCCGCGAGTTCGCCCAGGGCCAGCTCGCCGCACAAGTCGATCAGGCCGGGCACGGCCTGCCGCTGCGCGGCCAGCGCGCCGTCCAGGCCGCGCTCCGCGGCCGTGCCCAGCAAGATGATGCGGCGTCCTTCATGGCGCAGCGCGGCGATCGCCTGCGCATAGTGGCCGGCCGGATAGCGCCGCGAGGCCGCGCTGGCGCCGCTGTGCACCGCGATCCAGCCGCCGGGCTCGGCCACGCCTGCCGCATGCAGCCGGTGGCGCAGGGCTTCCCGGTCGGCCGGCCGCACCCGCCACGCCAGCTGCGTGCCGGGCGCCGCGGCGCCCACGCTGGCCACCAGGTCGAGCTGCCGCTGGACTTCATGCCGCACGCCCTGTTCGGGCTCGCGCTCGCGCACCCAGTCGGTCAGCAGGCGATAGGGATTCTCGCGGCTGTGCGCCAGTATCCGGGGAATGCCCGCCAGGTGGCACAACAGCGCGGCCGGCAAGGCGCTCTGGCTGTATACGGTGAAAATGACGGCCGCGTCGAATCTTTGGTCTCGCAGCCGCTCGATCATCTCGGCATCGTGCCGGCGGTCGGTGGCGTCGTTCTTGACCCAGGGCGCGTCATAGCGCATCACGGCATCGGCATCGGGCAGGAACGGCGCCGCCGCGGCGCCGGACGAACTGGCCAGCAGCGTCAGGCGCGGCCGCCCGGCCAGCGCCTTGAGCGCGCGCATGGCGGGCGTGCTCATCAGCACATCGCCCAGATTGTCCAGGCGGATGCAGAGAATACGGCGGGCCCCGGCCCAGACGGTCTGCGCGTCGTTCATGCGGCCTCCCGGCCTTCGCCGCGCATGGCGCGCACCACGTGGTGCGCCGCGCGCCCCAGATCCGGCATGCTGGCGGTGGGCGCGCGCCAGCGGCCCGGCCGCCACTCGGTCTCGCTGCCCACGTCGAGCAGCACCGTGCGGCAGCCGGCGCGGTTGCCCGCCTCGACATCGTCCAGGATGTCGCCGATGAACCAGGAACGCGCCAGGTCGATCCCGTGTTCGCGGGCGGCCTGCAGCAGCAGCCCCGGCCGCGGCTTGCGGCAGGCGCAGGCATAGGCATAGGCCGCCACGCTGCCGCGCGGATCGTGCGGGCACCAATAGAATCCCGCCAGGCGCGCGCCGGCCGCGCCGAACATGGCGCCCAGGCGCGCCTCCACGCCGGCCAGCGCCTGGGGCGCGAAGCGGCCGCGCGCCACGCCGGGCTGGTTGCTGATCACGATCAGCGGCACACCGGCGGCGGCCAGCACACGCAGCCCCTCCCGGGCGCCGGCCGCATAAGCCATGCGCGCGGGGTCGACGTTGTACGGTTCATCGGCCAGCACCGTGCCGTCCTTGTCCAGGAATACCGCCGGGCTCAAGGCCATGAGGTTTCCTTCATGGGCAGCACCATCACCTCGGGCACCACCGTCTCGTCGGGCTGGGTCAGCACGAAACGCACGGCGCGCGCGACGTTCTCCGGATCCTGCAGGCAGCTGGTGTCGATATCGGGAAAGCGGTCCAGCAGAAAAGGCGTGCGCATGCCCCCCGCGATGACGGCGCTGACTTTCAGGCCCATGCCGCGCAATTCCGCGTGCAGCGCATGCGACAGCCCCAGCAGCCCCCATTTCGACGCGTGGTAGGCGCTGGCGTTGGGCCAGGCCCGGCGCGCGGCGGTCGAGGCGATGTTGACGATATGGCCATGGGGCGCCAGGCGGTTCCTGGCCAGCTTGGCCACCAGGAAAGGGCCCGTCAGGTTGGTGCGCAGCACGCGCTCCCAGGCAGCCACTTCCAGATCGTCGATCGACGCGGTGACGTCGATGCCGGCGTTATTGACCACGGCATCCAGCTTGCCGTGGCGCTGTATGGCCAGGTCCAGGGCGGCGGCCACCTGCGCCGGGTCGCCCACGTCCATTACGGTGGCGCAGGCCGCCGCGCCGTGCTCGGCCAGGCGGCGCGCGCACTGGTGGGCGCGCGTTTCGTCCAGGTCCGCCACCACCACACTGGCGCCTTCGGCGGCCAGCATGTCGCAGATCGCGGCGCCCAGCCCGCTGCCGCCGCCTGTCACCAGGACAACGCGTCCCGCCAGGGTTTCGTTTTCCCTCATGCTCATCTCTCCGTCTTGACGTGCGTAAGGCCGGGCGGCGCGCCTGCGCTGCCCGGACCGGACCAGGCGCTGCCCTACCAATACGGAGGCTGGTCGTAATACTCGTACAGTTCCTGGGCCCACTGCTTCTCGCCCATGCTGGGCCAGTGGTCCTTGTCGAAGCCGGTGGCGTTCTTCAGGCGGTCTTTGGCGATATCCAGGACGAAGCACTTGCGGTCGGTATCGAGCACCAGCGCGCTCCATGGGATCGCGTACAGCTTGTCGCCCACGCCCAGCACGCCGCCGTGCGACAGCACGGCGTAGGCGATGCGCCCATGCGGCACGTCCAGCATGATGTCCTGGATGGAGCCCAGCTTTTCATTGGCCGGGTTGTAGACGTCGTTGCCGACCAGCGTGTCGGCCGCCATGATCTCGGGGCCGGGGCCGTCGGCGGTGGCCCTGCCCTTGCCGATAATGCGGGTCTGGCCGTCGGCGGCGGCCTGGCCTGTCGTGTCATTGGTCATAATCGATCTCCGTTGAAGTGGGATGGCGCAGCTTGTCATTCCATCCGCGTCATGCCGGGATGGGCAATGCCGCCCACCCGGATATGGTTCTGGATGTCGTTCACACCCAGGCAGTCGTCGGCACAGTCTTCGATGGCGTGCTTGGTGGCGCGATTGGGCACGGTGCCTTCCAGCGTGACCGTGCCGTCGCTGACTTCCACCGATACATCGCTGACGTCCAGGCCGCTGTGGCTCAGGCGCTCGCACAGGTCTTCGCGCACGCGTTCGTCAGAACGCACATAGCCTTTCGGCGTGATGCGCTGCGACCTTGCCAGGGCCGGATCCCGCCAGCCGTAGCGGCGCTCGGCGCCGCCCCACCTGGCCGGTTCTTCCAGGTCGTCATATGCCTCGTCGCCATAGCGCAGCTGCTGGCGTTGCCAGCGCGGGTCTTCGCCATGGAAGCCGCCGTAGCTGCTCTGGCCCGGATCGGCGCTGCGGCTGCGCAGTCCCTCGAACGGGCCCGCTTCCCGGGTGCCCGGATAGCGGCCGCCCTGCTCGTATTGCGGGCCATGGAAATTGGGATCGCCGCCGCCCGTCGGCTCGGCGGGCCGTTCGCCGTAGCGCCGCCCGTAGGCCGGCTCTTCGCCGCCCCAGCGGCCGCTTTGCCGGGTGTGGTGTTCACGGGGATAGCGTTCTCCCTCGTCCTGTTCCTCGCCCCACCCGGCCGGCCGGCGGTCGAAGTCCCGGCCGTAATGGCGCGGCGGGGGCCGGTTTGAATAATGCATGGCTGGTCTCCTGCAGATGTCACGGCGGGCTCCGGAGAATCCGGGCCGCCGCCCGGCAAAGACTGAGCAAGCGGTGTGCCACGGCGGCCGCGCCCGACAGCCGCCGGGCGCGGCGGCACTTCTTACACCCCGCAGTAAGAAATCGCGGGCCTGGCCGCGGGCCGCCTACGACGCGGCGCCGGGCCGCTTGTCCGGCCGCAGCATGGCGGCCACCGTGGCCAGCAGCTCGCGAGGATCCACCGGCTTGGCCACGTGGATCTGGAAGCCCGCCAGCAACGCCCGCAGGCGGTCCTCGGGCCCGGTATGTCCCGACAGGGCAATGGCCGGCATGCGGGCGCCCAGCGGCGCGCCGCGCTCGGCCTCCAGCGCGCGGATGCGGCCGATCAGTTCGTAGCCTTCCATATCGCCCAGCGAGATGTCGCACACCAGCAGATCGGGCCACTCGTCCAGCGCCGCCTGCTGCAGCGCCTGCAGCACCTCGGCGCCGCTGGCGCAGGTGCGCACGGCCGCGCCCCGGTCGGCCAGCACTTCGGCCACCAGGCCGCGCGCATCTTCCTGGTCGTCGACCACCATGATCGGCACGCCCGCCAGATCGATGCCGGCCACTTCGGCGGCCGAGGCAGGCAGCGCATCCACCGCGCGCAGAGGGAATTCCAGCGAATACGCCACCCCGTCGGCCGGCGTCGCGCTGGTGCGCAATACGCCGCCCAGGCGTTCGGCCTCGGCCTGCACCTGGGCCGGATCCAGGGCCGCCATGCTGCGCAGCACGTCCGGCTCGCTTGCCGCCGGCGCCTGGGCGGCGGCCTGGCCGGGCGGCGGCCGTCCGTCTGCAATGGTCAGGCGGGTCAGCGGCCCTTCGCGCGCCAGCCGCAGTTCGATGCGCCCGCCGGGCGGCGTCACCGCGACGGCATGCGCATACAGGTTCCAGACCAGCTGCTGCAGCGCGCTGGGATCGCCCGTGATGCGCGCGGCTTCGCTGGCAATCTGCGTGTACAGGTTCACGCCCTTGGCGTCCAGCAGCGGGCGCGCGCCGTCCAGCACGCCCGCCACCAGCGCCACCAGGTTCACCGGCTGCCGGCTCAGGCGGGTGGCTTCGGCTTCCAGGGCGTTCTGCTGGCGCTGCAGATTCCACATCTGGGCGTACATGCCCTGGCGGGCCAGCAGTTCACCGTGCGTGCCCTGCTCCCTGACACGGCCATGCTCCATGACCAGGATCAGGTCGGCGTCCACAATAGTCGACAGCCGGTGCGCGATCACCAGCGTGGTGCGGTCCCGCGATATGCGCGCCAGTTCTGCCTGGATGGCGCGCTCGGTGCGTGTGTCCAGCGCCGAGGTGGCCTCGTCGAACACCATGATCGGCGGGTTCTTCAGCAGAGCCCGGGCGATGGCGATGCGCTGCCGTTCGCCGCCCGACAGCTTGACGCCGCGCTCGCCCACCCGCGTATCGTAGCCGGCCGGCAGGCTGGCGATGAACTCGTCCACGCGCGCGCCGCGCGCGGCCTCGACCACCGCCGCGCGCGGCGTGCCGGGGTCGCTGTAAGCGATGTTGTAAGCAATAGTCTCGTCGAACAGCAGCGTGTCCTGCGGCACAATGCCCAGCACGCGGCGCAGGCTTTTCGGGTCGACATGGCGCAAGTCCTGCCCGTCGACCAGCACGCGGCCGGCATCCGGGTCGTAGAAGCGGAACAGCAGCCGCGCCAGGGTCGATTTGCCCGAGCCGCTGCCGCCCACCACCGCCACCGTGGCGCCCGGGGGAATGGTGAAATCCACATCCCACAGAATCTGCCGGCCCGGCTCATAGCCGAAACTGACGTTCTCGAAGCGCACCTCGCCTTCACGCGCCTGCAGGGGCGGCAGCGCGCCTTCGTCGCTGATCTCGGGCCGGATCAGCAGCAGCGCGCCGACACGCTCGGCGTTGATCAGCGCCTCTTTGGCCTGGCGGAATATCAGCCCCAGGGTGTTCAGCGGCAGGCAGATCTGGATGATGTATGCATTGACCAGCACCAGGTCGCCCACGCTCATGTCGAAATCCACCACCTGCTTGCCCGCCAGCAGCATCACGGCCGCCACGCCGAAGGCAATGATGGCGCTCTGCGTAATGTGCAGCACGGACAGCGAGCGCTGGTTGACGATGCCCACTCCCACCCACTGCTTCAGCACGCTGCTCAGGCGGTTGGATTCCAGTTCTTCGTTGGCATACAGCTTGACCGCTTCATAGTTGAGCAGGCTGTCGACCATGCGGCCGCTGGCCATGGAATCGAGGTCGTTGATCTGCCGCTGGAACGGCGCCCGCCGTTCTGTCAGCACCATGGTCATGACCGCGTAGGCCGCGAACGTGATGGCAACGATCACGGCAAACCAGATGCTGTAGCCGGCGATCAGGATGACCAGTACGGAAACGATCTCGACCAGGGTGGGCAGCAGGGTGAACAAGGCCGTGCCCAGCAGGAACCCCACGCCCGCCGTGCCGCGCTCGACGTCGCGCGCCAGCACCCCGGTCTGGCGCGAGCCGTGAAAACGCGCGCCGAGCCGCTGCAGGTGCTCGAACATGCGCACCTTGAAGTCGGCCACCGCCGCCTGCGTGACACGCACGAACACCACATCGCGCAGCTCGGTGAAAAGGCTGCCGGCAAAGCGCAGCAAGGCATAGGCCAGCAGCAGGAAGACAGGCAGGGTCAGCAGCGTGCCCTGCGCGCCCAGGGTGTCGACGATGCGCTTGAGCACCGCCGGCACCGCCACCATCAGCAGCTTGGCCAGCACCAGCAATACCACCGCGGCAGCCGTGCGCCCGCGGTGCTTCCACAGCGCCAGCAGAATGCTGCGATTGACCTCCTGGCGCGCGCGGGCCGCGCTGCTGTCTTCAGGCATGGATGGGCTCGCGGCGAAGGCGCGGCGCCTTCGCCCGATTCAGGTCCGGCCGCGGCCGGCCGGTGGAATCAACGGCGCCAATGATCCGACGCCAGGCAGGCGCCTATCGCCACCCCCAGGATGATCGCCAACCCGGCGGTCTTCCAGGCATGGTCGTGGACGTACTCGTCCGTGGCCGCCGACGCATGCCGGTAGCGGCCCACGGCTGAACGCTCCCACTCGTGGGCCTGTTCGCGGGCAATGTCCAGCTGGCGCTTCAGGCGGTCGCGGGTCGACTCGATATCGGCACCGCTGTAGGAAGCCGTCGAGCGCAGCAGGTCCTCGACCCCGGCGACCAGCTCACGCAGGCCGCCCTTCACGCGTTCGCTCGACTCGCGGTTGCGGTGGGTATGCAAGCTCATGAATCACTCCTTGTATAACCTGCCGGCCCGCGCCGGCATGGGTGTGGGCCAGGCAACGCAAATATCGTGCCGCGGCGGGACAGCGCCTCTGTTCAGTCCGCCTGGCGGCTGCGCGCCTTGGCGATGGCCTTGAAGGCGTGCGCGATCGCGCCGGCAAACGCCTCGTCGTACCAGGGGTTGGCGCCGCTGACGCCCACCACGATGCCGTCCAGGCAGACGCTGCCCCACACGGTGACATCGTCCGGCCGCAGCAGATGGGGACGCGTCTCGCATACCGCATGGCTGTCCAGGCCGGTGCGCCAGGATATGGCAGCCTTGCCGCGCGCGTACGCGGCGTAATCGGCATCCCAGGCCGAACGGTCTCCCACGCTTTCTTCGTAGAGAATCGCCTGCTCAAAATCCCGCGCCTGCGGGCGCGCGGCAGGATCCATCACCACGATATGCAGGAAGCCGCTTTCACCGACGCGCCGGTCGGCCATGGCCGCCACAATCATGGGCATCACCATCGCCACGGCCCGGGCCGCGGCCTCGCGGCCGCCGCAGGCGTCCTTATCGCATGTCGGGCCGCCGTGCATCAAAGCTCCCGGGTCGCGCGGCGCCAGGCGGCCTCGAACTCGCCATCGTCCTGCCAGCGGTCGATGCCGGGCGTCTGCTGGGGATCGACGCCGGGCATGGGGTTGGGAATGCTGTCAGGCGGATAAGGCTTGCGGTCCGGCGTGCGCTCGGGTGCGTCGTCCGGGTGGCGCGGCGGGTCCTGCACCGGCGCCTCCGCCGGATCGGCGTGCGCGCGGGTGTCGGCCGCACGATCGGAATGGGGCATGTGGATCATGGTTGGACTCCTTCAATGGCAATGCAAATGCGGAACAGTGCCGGACGCGTCAACCCGCCCACCACTGCTTGATCGTGGCGCGCAAGGCGGCGCCGCCGGAGGCGTCTTCCTGGCGCAGCGCTTTTACATAGTTCTGCACCTGCTTGAGCGGCACATGCGGCGGTATGGGCGGCACTTCCGGGTCGGTGACCATCTCGAGCAGCACCGGCCGGCCGGCCGCGATGGCGCGGTCCCAGGCGGGCCCGACCTGCTCGGGGTCGTCCACGCGGATGCCTTCGAGGCCCAGCGATTGCGCATAGTCGGCGTACGGAAACGCGGGCAGCAGCTGGGAATCCTTGAAGCGCGGATCGCCGCCCATCACGCGCTGTTCCCACGTCACCATGTTCAGGTCGCCATTGTTCAGCACCATGACGACCAGCGTCGGATTGCGCCAGTCGCGCCATCGATGCGCAATGGTGATCAGTTCGTTCAGGCCGTTCATCTGCATGGCGCCGTCGCCCACCAGGGCAAACACCGGCCGGTCGGGATGGGCGAGCTTGGCGGCCAGGGCATAGGGCACGCCGCTGCCCATGCTGGCCAGTCCGCCCGACAGCGACGCCGCCATGCCCTTGCGCAGGCGCAGATGCTGCGCGTACCAGCTGGCGGCCGACCCTGAATCGCAGGTGATGATGCTGTGGTCCGGCAGCCGTGGCGACAGCTCCCAGAATGGGCGCTGCGGATTCACCGGGCGGGCCTGCACCATGGCGCGCGCCTCGACGGTCTGCCACCACTGCGCCACGTCTTTTTCTATCTTGTCGCGCCAGCGGCGCGATTCCTTGGGCTGCAGCAGCGGGGCCAGCGCCCGCAGCGTGGCCTTGCTGTCGCCCACCAGGCCCTGCTCTACCGGGTAGCGCAGGCTGATCATGCGGCCGTCGCGGTCGATCTGGACCGCGCGCGCCTGGCCCTCGGGCGGCAGGAATTCGCCATAGGGAAAGGCCGTGCCCACCATGAGCAGGGTGTCGCAATCGTTCATCATGCGCCAGCTGGGCTGCGTGCCCAGCAAGCCGATCGAGCCCGTCACATAGGGCACGTCATCCGGCACCACCGATTTCCCCAGCAGCGCCTTGGCCACCCCCGCGCCCAGCAGTTCGGCCACCTGCAACAGCTCGTCGCCCGCATCGCGGGCCCCGGCGCCGGCCAGGATCGCCACGCGTTCGCCTTTGTTGAGGATGTCGGCCGCATTCTGCAGCGCCGTGGGAGCCGGCACGCCGGCATGCGAGGTAAAGCCGATGCCGGTGTGCACGGTGCCATGCTCGCGCGGCGGCGTGGTCACCGCGGGCAGGTCCTGCACATCGTTGGGCACGATCAGGCAGGTCACCGCGCGCCGCTCCAGTGCAATGCGGATGGCGCGGTCGACCAGGTGGCGGGCCTGCACCGGGCTGGCGGCCAGGTGCACGAAATCATGGGCCACATCCTTGAACAGGCTGACCAGGTCGACTTCCTGCTGGTAGTCGCCGCCCAGCGCGGTGCGTGCCTGCTGGCCCACCACGGCCACCACCGGCTGGTGGTCGAGCTTGGCGTCGTACAGCCCGTTAAGCAAATGGATGGCGCCCGGCCCCGAGGTTGCCATGCAGACACCCACCTGGCCGGTGAACTTGGCGTGCGCGCATGCCATGAAAGCGGCCATTTCTTCGTGGCGCGCCTGCACGAATTCCAGCGGCTCGGAGGTGCGGCCGAACGCGCCGATCAGCCCGTTGATGCCGTCGCCCGGATAGCCGTAGACGCGTTGAATGCCCCATTGCGCCAGGCGCGACAGAATGAAATCCGACACCGTTTGCATGCCTGCTCCCATAGAGGGTTTCCATGGGGGCGGGGGCAGCAAGCGTCGTGCCTGTCAGGCGCCGTGTTCGCGCCCGGCCCTGCGGCCGGTTTTTTCCTCTTCGTCCATGACCGTGTGGCCGGCGCGCGTATATTCTTCCAGCCGGTTGTAGAGGGTCTTGGCGCTGATGCCCAGCACGGCGGCCGTCTGCTTCTTGATGCCGCCGCAACGCTCGAGCGTGGCCATGATCAGGCGGCGGTCGGCCTCGGCCAGCGTCACGCCCAGCGGCACCGTGACGCGCGCCGCCTGGCCGCCGCCATCGGGCGCGATCTGCGGCTGCAGGGCGTCGGCGCCCAGCAGGCCGTCCTCGGCCATGATGTAGGCCCGGCGCACATAGTTTTTCAGCTCGCGCACGTTGCCCGGCCAGGCGTATTCGCAGATGGCCTGGCGCGCCTGCCCGGAAAACTGCTTGGCTTCGCCGTACTTTTCGTTCAGCGCCGCCAGGAAGCGGTCGGCCAGGAACAGGATGTCGGTGCCGCGGTCGCGCAGCGGCGGCAGCTCGATGGGAAACACGCTCAGCCGGTAATACAGGTCTTCACGCAGCTTGCCTTCCTGGATGGCCTGCTCGGGATTGCGGTTGGTGGCCGCCACGATGCGGATATCGCACGCCACTTCGCGGTGCGTGCCCACCCGCATGAAGCGCCCGGTTTCCAGCACCCGCAACAGCTTCACCTGCAGGTCCAGCGGCATCTCGGTCACTTCATCCAGGAACAGCGTGCCGGAATCGGCGCGTTCGAAATACCCCTTGTGCTGCCGGTCGGCGCCCGTGAAACTGCCGCGTTCATGGCCGAACAGCTCGCTTTCGATCAGGTGCGGCGAGATCGCGCCGCAATTGACCGCGATAAACGGCTTGCTGCTGCGGCTGCTGAGCTCATGGATGGCATGCGCGGCCAGTTCCTTGCCGGTGCCGCTTTCGCCGATCAGCAGCGTCGTGACATCGGTGGCGGCCACGCGCGCCAGCTGGACGTACAGCTGCTCCATCGATTCGGACTGGCCTAGCAGCTTGCCGAAGCGCCCCGGTTCCTGGAACGGCCCGTCATTGGCGGCCGCGCCGCGGTCGGCGGCGACGCGGTTCAGGATATCCGACAGCCGCTCCATGCACACCGGCTTGACCAGGTAATCGGTGGCGCCCAGGCGCAGCGCTTCGACCGCGTTGTCCATGCTGCCGTGGCCGGTAATCACCACCACCTCGGCGTCCGAGTTCTGCATGCGGCCGAATATCTCCATGCCGCTGTCGCCCGGCAGGCGCACGTCGGTCAGCACCAGGTCGGGCTGCTGGCGCTGCAGCTGGATCATCGCGTCTTTCATGGTGGCGGCCTGCGCGACCGAAAAGCCATGCTCGCGGGCAATCTCGGCCAGGATCTCGCGTATTGCTTCGTCATCGTCCAGAACGAGCAAATGAGGCATTGCTACTCCGTTACAAAGTCAGACAACGGCGGAAAGCCGCAGCGGATTTTCTTGGCTTCAGCATACCTCTGCGCCGCGCTCGCGCGGCCCGATTCCGGGCGCTTGCCCACCAACGTTTGCCAATGTTTGCACATGGTTGCAAATGGAGGGATAGGCTGCCGTATCATCGATTCCACTATTAGATAACCGCACGGGGCGGCCAGCCCCGGATTGCCCTCGGGGGAACGCATGCAGGCCATTTCGCCCGGTCAGGCCAGGCAATCGATACGTACGTCCGCGCAGCTTGAAGAAGCTTTTGCCGGCATGTGCCCGCTGATGCAGGAATTCGGCGCGCAGGTGGCGCGCGCCGCCCGCAGCGACGCCACCGTCTTCATCACTGGCGAAAGCGGCACCGGCAAGGAGATGATCGCGCGCGCCATCCATGACGGCAGCGATCGCGGCAAGCATCCCTTTGTCGCCGTCAATTGCGGCGCCTTCAGCCATTCCCTCGCCCACGCCCAGCTGTTCGGCCACGAAAAAGGCAGCTTCACCGGCGCGCTGAGCCAGACGGCCGGCTACTTCGAATCGGCCAGCGGCGGCACGCTGTTCCTGGACGAGGTTACCGAGATGTCGGATGGCTTGCAGGTACAGTTCTTGCGCGTGCTGGAAAGCGGCACATACCAGCGCGTGGGCGGCAGCGAATTGCTGCACACCGACGCGCGCATCGTCTGCGCCACCAACCGCGACCCCTACGCCGCGGTAGAGCGCGGCGAACTGCGCGAGGACTTCCTGCATCGCCTGCTGGTGGTGCCGCTGCGCGTGCCGCCCCTGCGGGAACGGGAAGGCGATGTGCGCCTGCTGGCGCAGCGCTTCCTGGATGAACTGAACACCGCCCACCAGGCCAATAAGCGTTTCTCGGCCCGCATGATGGATGCGCTGCTGTCATACGATTGGCCGGGCAACGTGCGCGAACTGCGCAATGTGGTGCAGCGCGCCTTCATCCTGGCCGACACCGTTGTCGAGGCAGAGTTCCGCCGCCGCACGCCTGCCCCCGACGCGCGCGGCGGCGCCGACGACGCGCTGTGCTTCCCCATAGGCACGCCCCTGAGCCAGGCCCAGCGCGACGTCATCCTGGCCACCCTGGCGCACCACGACGGCGACAAGCAGCGCACCGCCGATACCCTGGGCGTCAGCCTGAAAACCCTGTACAACCGCCTGGGCGCCTACAGCGCCGATACGCCCTCTTCCACGCGCCAGAACTGACGGCCCGCGCCCGCGGGCATGCGGTTTGCGTCCATGACGGCCTGTTTCATGGCCGGGACAAGCGCGTGCAATGGATGATCAACCATAGTCTGGCAGGCAGCCCGCTGTGGGCCTGGCTGCTTGCCGCCCTGCTGGCGGCGGTGCTGCTGGCCGCCATGCGGGCGGCCCTGGGCGTGGCCCGGGCCCGGCTGCAGCGGCGCCTGGACGCCCGCGGCCATGCGGGCCTGCAAGCGGCCCTGGAAATTCTGGGCCGCACCAGCTGGCTGATCCTGCTCTTGATCGCCGTGCTGCTGGCGGCGCGCATTACCGGGGTCATCGCTCCCTGGGCCGTGGCGGCCTCGCATTTGTGGTTTGTGCTGGCCGCCCTGCAGGTGGCGCTTTGGGCCGACCGGGCCATTACCGTCGGCCTGGTGCGGGCCCTGGTGAACCGCGCCGGCGGCCGCGCGGTCACCGCCATGCTGCTGGCCCTGTTGCTGCGGATCGTGCTGTGGGTCATGGTCGTGCTGGCCATGCTGGACAACCTGGGCGTCAACATCACGGCCCTGGTGGCCAGCCTGGGCATCGGGGGCGTGGCGGTCGCCCTGGCCGTGCAGACCATACTCAGCGACCTGTTTGCCTCTATCGCCATCGGCCTGGACAAACCGTTCGAAGTGGGGGATTTCGTCGTGTTCGGCGCGGTGGCGGGAAGCATCGAGCATATCGGCCTGAAGACAACCCGCATCCGCAGCCTGGGCGGCGAGCAGATCGTCTGCAGCAATACCGAGCTGCTCAAGCAGACCATCCAGAATTACAAGCGCATGCAGCAACGGCGCATCGTGTTCGGCTTTACCCTGGCCTATCGCACGCCGCCCGAAGGCGTGGCGGCCGTGCCGGATATCGTGCGCCGCCAGATCGAGGCGGAACCCGATACCAAATTCGACCGGGCCCATTTCGCCAGTTTCGGCGAAAGCGGGCTGGTGTTCGAAGCCGTGTACTACGTCATGATCGCGGACTACAACCACTACATGGACATTCAGCAGCGCATCAACCTGGGCCTGCTGCGCGAACTGGGCACGGCCGGCATCGCGTTCGCCGTTTCGGAACGCCGTGTGCAGCTGTCGCGCGAGCGGCCCGGCGGCGACGCCCCGGCCGAGGCGCCTGCCCGGCCGTAAGCAACCCGGGCCTTAAACCCGGGCCTTATACGGGCGACAGCCCCGTGCCCTTGTCCGCCGCCGCAGGCGAGTTCGACGCGGAAGAATACACCGGCGCCGCATCCCTGAGCATCTCGCGGATGCGCCGCAGCAGATCGCCCAGCGAGAACGGCTTCAGGATGACCTCCATGCCCACGCCCTGGAACTCGCTGCCGTCCACGACATTTTCGGCATAACCCGTCATGAACAGTATCTTCAGGTCCGGGCGCGATTCGCGCGCGATATCCGCCAGCTGGCGCCCGTTCAGGCCAGGCAGGCCCACGTCGGTCAGCAGCAGGTCGACGCGCGCGGCGTCGGCCAGCAAACGGGTTCCGGCTTCGCCGTCGGCCGCGGCCAGCACGCGCAGCTGCTGGCCCGCCAGGCTTTCGCGCACAATTTCACGCACATTGGTGTCGTCTTCAACCAGCACGATCACGGCGCCCTCGGGCAGCGCGTCGGCGTCGACCGCCGGGGGCGCCGCCCGGCCATCCTGGCCGGCGGGCCGCCCCTGGTAGCGCGGCAGGCACAGCCTGACGGTGGTGCCCTGCCCGGGCGTGCTGTCCATGGCCACCAGTCCGCCGGCCTGGCGGGCAAAGCCGTAGATCATCGACAGGCCCAGGCCGGTGCCTTCGCCCATGGGCTTGGTGGTAAAGAACGGTTCGAAAGCCCGCGCCAGGGTTTCCGGCGACATGCCGCAGCCCTGGTCCACGACCCGCACTTCGATGAATTCGCCGGGCGGCACATCGGGATGCTGGCGCAGGAAATCTTCGTCCAGCCGGGTGTTCAGTGCCTCGATCGCCAATTGGCCGCCATCCGGCATGGCGTCGCAGGCATTGATGACCAGGTTCAGCAAGGCGCTTTCGAACTGGTTGGCATCGCACTTCACTATCTGCAGCCCGGGCTGCGCCCGGCACTTCAGGATGATGCTTTCGCCGGTGTAGCGGCGGAACAGGTCTTCCATCGACGCCAGCGTGGCGGCGGGATCCAGCGGCCGGGGGTCCAGCGGCTGGCGCCGCGAAAAGCTCAGCAGCCGCTGCGTCAGCCGCGCCGCGCGATTGGTGGAATCCATGGCCGTGGCGATGAAGCGCACCGCTTCATCGTATTTGCCCGTGTCGAACTTGCGCTGGATCAGGTACAGCGCCCCGCTGATGCCCTGCAGCATATTGTTGAAATCATGCGCAATGCCGCCGGTAAGCTGCCCCACGGCTTCCATCTTCTGCGATTGCAGCAGGGCCGCCTGGGCCTGGCGCAGCTGCCTGGCCTGCTGCTTGAAATCGGTGTCGTCGCGGCCGACCAGGTAGAAGTTGTCGTGCGCCGACGAAATCGTCCAGGTGATCCAGCTATAGCCTCCCTGCTTGTTCAACAGGCGGCTTTCCAGGTGCCGTACTTTCTGGCCGGCGCCGTCCCCGGGCATCAGGCTTTCCCTGATGCGCGGCAGGTCTTCCTCGTGCGCCAGCTCTTCCAGGGGCATCGCCAGGAACTGCTCGGGCGTCCAGCCCAGAATGGCGCGCACCGCCGGATTCACGCTGACAAAGTGGCCGCGCGCATTCGCCACCGCCAGCAATTCGGGCGACAGGCGCCAGATGCGGTCGCGCTCGGCGATGGCCGATTCGACCCGCTGCTCCAGCACCCGCGCATACTGGGAACGCTCGATCGCATTGCACAGGGATTCCGCCACTTCTTCCAGGAAGGCGATATCCGGCCCTTTCAGGCGATGGCTGTGATGCGGACGCACGTACAGCACGCCGGTTGGCCAGCCCCAGCGCCGCAGCGGAATGGCGATGGCCATCGGGCTGGCCTCGCCCGCGCGGTCGGCCAGCAAAGGCGACAGGAACGAGGTGCGGCCATTTTCGTAGGCCCGGGCGCATTCATAGCCGATCTGGCCGGCGGACAGGGTCTCGCCGTCGGCTTCGGCCTGCTCCGAGATCCAGTGCGTGACGACGCGCGCCGCGTCCGCGCCGAATTCCAGGACGGCGACCACCCCCAGGCTCAGGTGCCGGCCCAGCGCCTCGCACGCGACATGCTCGATGTCGCGCTGCTGGTGGATCTCGCGCATCTGGTCGACCAGCGACAGCAGGAAATTCTTGCGATGCTGCTCGGCCCACAGCCCGCTTTCGGCCGCCTTGCGCGCCGAAATATCCAGCACCAGCACCGTGATCCGGTTCGGTCCTTCTTTGTGCACGT
Organism: Bordetella petrii; assembly: GCF_017356245.1. Classification (NCBI taxonomy): domain Bacteria; kingdom Pseudomonadati; phylum Pseudomonadota; class Betaproteobacteria; order Burkholderiales; family Alcaligenaceae; genus Bordetella; species Bordetella petrii. Next base: position 3,669,248 of record NZ_JAFMZZ010000001.1, on the reverse strand, counting down.
GCGCCTCGTACCAGGCTTCGCGCCCCTGATGCGGCGCCGCCTGCTCGAACTGCGCCGACTCGCCTGTTTCGACCACGTTGATGAAGGTCTGCATGATCAGGTCGGGCACCCCCGGTATCATCTCGCGCAGCGAATGGCCGAGCGTGTCGCCGGCCTGCAGGCCGCTCTGCTGTTCAAAGGCGGGATTGACCTCGAGAAAGCGGAAGTCGGTGATCCGGCCCTCATCGTCGCGCATGGCTTCGCTGAGAAAAAAACCTTCCTGCATGCGCTGGAACATGCCGCGCCATCGTTGATCGCTTTCCCGCAGCGCCTGCTGGGTGCGGTAGCGTTCAATGGCCAGGGCCGCGGTGCGCGTCACCAGCGCCATTGCGTCGATATCGCTGGGCGCCGGCAAGTGCTCGACGCGGTAGTAGTTCGAAAACACGCCGAGCAGGCTGCCGTCGGCGCCCTTGATGGGCGTGGCCCAACAGGCCCGCAGGCCGTGCCTCAGCGCCAGGTCGCGCCAAGGCCTCCAGTTCGGATGCGTGGCGATGTCGCCGACATAGACGGGCGTGCCCAGGCAGGCCGCGGCGCCCCACGAGGCAGTCTGGGGGCCTACCGGCACGTCGTCGATCGCTGCCACGAATTCGGGCGGCAGCCTGGGCGCCGCCAGATGGCGCAGGCGCGTGCAGTCGGAATCGGCAAGCATGATCGACGCGCTGAGGTCCACGCTGGACTGCTGCTCGACGGTATGCAGCACCTGTTCCATGACCTCGGCCAAAGGCATGCCTTCGGCAATGCGCTGCAGCATGACGCGCTCGTCTTCCAGGCGGGCCCGGGTGACCCCCCAAGGATTGCGCACCTGGTCTTGCTTGGTGAACATGGCGTCCTCTTCAACAACTGACACACGGGCAGGCCTGCGTGCCGTGCTTGCGGCGTGGCCCTCAGTATGCCCGGGCCGCACCCCGGTCGGCGTAACACCACGCAACGCCGTGCCGGCCGGGCCGGCAGCACGCAGCGTGCCTGCCCACGGCCGGCCCGGGCGACGGAAAGCGAATTTTCTTCTCTTGTTGGTAAAAAAGGACACCAGGGCGTGCCGCCCACCGGCGGCGCGGCGGCCTGGGCACGCTGCTTGCACCACCCGCCGGCCATGCCTACGGAAAGCCACATGCCAGGTCAGGAACCCACCAAGCAACACGGCGACACAATGGTCAAGCTGCTGACCGTCAACGTCCACAAAGGCTTCACGATCTTCAACCGGCGGTTCATCCTGCACGAATTGAAGGCCGCGCTGCGCGACGCCGAACCCGACATCGTGTTCCTGCAAGAGGTCATCGGCTCGCACCACCGCCATGCCCGGCGCCTGGCGGCGTGGCCGGCCACCTCGCAATACGAATTCCTGGCCGACAGCCTGTGGAGCGATTTCGCCTACGGGCGCAACGCGGTCTACCCGGACGGCGACCATGGCAATGCCGTGCTGTCGCGCTGGCCCATCGTCACCCACCACAATCACGATGTCTCGGTCGGCAACCACGAAAGCCGCGGCATACTGCATTGCACGGTGCGCCATCCCGACCTGCCCGGCGACCTGCACGCGGTATGCGTGCACCTGGGCCTGCGTGAAACGCACCGGCGCGCGCAGCTGGGGCAGCTGTGCGCCCTGGTGCGGCGCATCGGCGACGACGCGCCGGTGCTGATTGGCGGCGACTTCAACGACTGGCGCCGCCGCGCCAGCCCGCTGCTGGCGGCCTGCTCGATGCGCGATGTGTTCCGCGCCACCCTGGGACGCGAGCCGCGCACCTACCCCGCGCGCTGGCCGCTGCTGGCGCTGGACCGCATTTATGTGCGCGATGTGGCGGCGGCGCGCCCGGTGGCGCTGGCCGCGCGGGTCTGGCGCCACCTGTCCGACCACGCGCCGCTGGCGGCCGAGGTGCGGCTATGACCGCCGCCTGGCGCCCGGGCAACACGGTACGCCTGCTGGAGAACGGCGAAGCGTTCTTTCCCAGCGTGTTCCAGGCCATCCGCGCGGCGCGGCGCGAAGTCCTGCTGGAAACTTTCATCCTGTTCGACGATCCGGTCGGCCAGGAACTGCGCCAGGTGCTGATCGAGGCGGCCCGGCGCGGCGTCGAGGTGGATGTGACGGTGGATGGCTACGGCTCGGATTGCCTGGACGAGGCCTTCATCGGCGGGCTGACCGAGGCCGGCGTGCGCTTCCATGTGTACGATCCGCGCCCCAGGGTATTCGGCTTCCGCGTCAACGCCCTGCATCGCATGCACCGCAAGGTAACCGTCGTGGACGGCCAGGTGGCTTTCGTGGGAGGCATCAATTATTCGGCCGACCACCTGGCCGAGTTCGGGCCGGAAGCCAAGCAGGATTACGCGGCCGAGCTGCGCGGGCCGGTTGTGGAAGATATCCGCCGCTTTGCCCATGATGCCGTGCGCGGCGCGCGCCGGCGGCGCTGGCCGCGCCGCGCCGGCTCGGCCCACGGCGCCACGGGCGAAGGCGCGGCCCTGTTCGTCACGCGCGACAACGACCGCCACAGCACCGACATCGAACGCTATTACCGGGCCGGATTCCGCACCGCGCGGCAGGACATCACGGTGGCCAATGCCTATTTCTTTCCCGGCTACCGGCTGCTGCGCGACTTGCGCAACGCCGCCCGCCGCGGCGTGCGCGTGCGCCTGGTGCTGCAGGGCGAGCCCGATATGCCGATCGCGAAACTGGCGGCACGCACGCTGTACGACTACCTGCTGTCGGCCGGCGTGATCATCTATGAATACTGCGAGCGGCCGCTGCACGGCAAAGTGGCCTGCGTGGACGACGAATGGGCCACGGTCGGTTCCAGCAACCTGGATCCGCTCAGCCTGGCCCTGAACCTGGAAGCCAATGTGGTCGTGCGCGACCGCGCCTTCACCGCGGAACTGCGCGCCTCGCTGGATCAGCTGATCCAGCACCATTGCCGCCGCATCGTGCCGCAGCAAGGCATGAAGCGCGTACTGCGCCGGCTCTGGTTCGGGGTGGCGGTGTTCCATGTACTGCACCGTTTTCCGGCCTGGGCCGCGACCCTGCCGGCGCGCCGCCCGCGGCTGCAGCGCATCGATCCGCCCCAGCCCGCCGCGCCCACCGACGAGCGCCCGCATGACTGAGCCGCGCCGCGTGTTTTCCTCTGCCGGCTGGCGCGGCGCGCGCCGCTTCTGGAAGCGCACGCGGCGCTACTGGACGGGCCTGTTCATGGTGGCCGCCATCGTGCTGCTGGCACGGCTGGCGCGCGATGTCCAATGGCACGAAGTATGGCGCGTCCTGCGGGACATGCCCGTGCCGGTGCTGCTGGAAAGCGCCTGCCTGGTGCCGGTGGCCTACCTGGCCTACACCGCCTTCGACCTGATCGGCCGCGCCTACACGGGGCACAAGCTGGGCACGGCCACCACCATGGCCGTGGCCTTCGTCAGCTATGCGACCAACGTCAACCTGGGCTCGCTGATCGGCGGCGTGGGCCTGCGCTTTCGCCTGTACGGCCGGCTGGGGCTGCGGCTGTCGGTGATATCCAAAGTGCTGGCGATGAGCATTTTCACCAACTGGCTGGGCTACCTGTGGCTGTTCGGCGTGCTGTTCGCCGTGCACCAGGCACCCGCGGCCTGGCACCTGAGCCCTGTCGCGCTGCAGCTGGCCGGCGCCGCCATGCTGGCCGTCGCGGCGGGCTATCTGGCGCTGTGCGCGCTGTCGCGCCGCCGGCACCTGCACCTGGGCCGGCGCCACATCCCGCTGCCGAGCTTGCGCATTGCCCTGCTGCAATCGGCGCTGGCCGTGATCTGCTGGGGCGCCATTGCCGGCATCCTGTACCTGCTGTTCGAACGCCAGGTGTCCTACACGCTGGTGCTGGCGGCCCTGCTGCTCAGCAGCATCGCCGGCGCGCTGGTCCACATACCGGGCGGCGTGGGCGTGCTGGAAGCCGTGTTCGTGGCCATGCTGGCGCCCGAAGTCTCGCAAGCCCAGGTGCTGGGAACGCTGCTGGCCTATCGCGCCCTGTATTACCTTGCGCCGCTGGCCGCCGCGCTGCTGGTCTATGCCGGGCTGGAAGCCCGCCTGCGCCGCCGCGGCCGCCCGGCGGCACAGGCGCAAAAAACGCCGGATGTGCCGGGGTAAGTTGTAAAACCGCCGGCATCGGGCGGCCAACGTTCAGGAAGATGTCAGGACTATAGGCGCTCAATATATGGATCAGGTCTCCGGGCGACGCGGCACATTGTTTGCTGCCGCCAGCGCCAGCCCGCCCTAACTTCAGGATGCGCCATGGACACTCTGACCCACGATGCCCCGCACGGGCACGACGCCCCGCACGGATGGCGCCGCTGGCTGTTCGCCACCAACCACAAAGATATCGGGACGATGTACCTCATCTTCTCGTTCATCATGCTGCTGGAAGGCGGCACGCTGGCCCTGCTGCTGCGCACCGAGCTGTTCGAGCCCGGCCTGCAGTTCTTCCAGCCCGAGCTGTTCAACCAGTTCACCACCATGCACGGCCTGATCATGGTGTTCGGCGCGATCATGCCGTCGTTCGTGGGCTTCGCCAACTGGATGATCCCGATGCAGATCGGCGCATCCGACATGGCCTTCGCGCGCATGAACAACTTCAGCTTCTGGCTGCTGCCCGTGGCCGCCATCATGCTGACGACCTCGTTCTTCGTGCCCGGCGGCGCCACCGCGGCCGGCTGGACCCTGTACGCCCCGCTGTCGGCGCAAATGGGCCCCGGCATGGACCTGGCCATCTTCGCCATCCACATCATGGGCGCCTCGTCCATCATGGGCGCCATCAACGTCATCGTCACCATCCTGAACATGCGCGCGCCCGGCATGACCCTGATGAAGATGCCGATGTTCTGCTGGACCTGGCTGATCACCGCCTTCCTGCTGATCGCCGTGATGCCCGTGCTGGCCGCCGCCATCACCATGGTGCTTACCGACCGCCACTTCGGCACCGGCTTCTTCAACGCCGCCGCCGGCGGCGACCCGGTGCTGTACCAGCACGTGTTCTGGTTCTTCGGGCACCCCGAGGTCTACATCATGATCCTGCCGGCCTTCGGCATCGTGTCGGCCATCGTGCCGGCCTTTGCCCGCAAGAAGCTGTTCGGCTATGCGTCCATGGTGTACGCCACCTCGGCCATCGCGGTGCTGTCGTTCATCGTGTGGGCGCACCACATGTTCACCACCGGCATGCCCGTCACCGGCCAGCTGTACTTCATGTACGCCACCATGCTGATCTCCATCCCCACCGGGGTGAAGGTATTCAACTGGATCGCCACCATGTGGCGCGGCTCGATGACTTTCGAAACCCCCATGCTGTTCGCGGTGGGCTTCATCTTCGTGTTCACCATGGGCGGCTTCACCGGCCTGATCCTGTCGGTGGCCCCGATCGACATCCAGGTGCACGACACCTACTACGTGGTGGCGCACTTCCACTACGTGCTGGTGGCCGGCTCGCTGTTCGCCCTGTTTGCCGGCGCCTACTACTGGGTGCCCAAATGGACCGGCCGCATGTACAACGAAAAGCTGGGCAAACTGCACTTCTGGTCCACGCTGATCTCGTTCAACGTCACGTTCTTCCCGATGCACTTCCTGGGCCTGGCCGGCATGCCGCGCCGCTACGCCGACTACGCCGCGCAGTTCACCACCNGCGGTTTTCTTTCTGTTCGAGGTTGGACAGGATTTCGGCAAAGCCGAACACGCCCATGGCCACGATGGCGAAGTCGATGCCGTCCTGCAGTTCGGGGATGCCGAAGTCGTAGCGGGCCACGCCCGAGTTGACGTCGGTGCCCACCATGCCCAGCAGCAGGCCCAGCAAGATCATGCAGATCGCCTTGGGCAGCGAGCCCGAGGCCAGCACCACGGCGCCGATCAGGCCCAGGGTCATCAGCGAGAAGTATTCGGCCGGGCCGAACTTGAACGCGACTTCGGCCAGCGGGGGCGCGAAGGCGGCGATCAGCATGGTGGTGACGCTGCCCGCGAAGAACGAGCCGACGGCGGCCAGCGACAAGGCTGCCCCGGCTCGTCCGTTGCGCGCCATCTGGTGCCCGTCCAGCACAGTTACCACCGCTGATGTCTCGCCTGGCAGGTTGACCAGGATGGCGGTGGTGGAGCCGCCGTACTGCGTGCCGTAATAGATGCCTGCCAGCATGATCAGGCCGGCCACCGGGGGCAGCACGTACGTGATCGGCAGCAGCATCGCGATGGTGGGCACGGGCCCCAGGCCCGGCAGCACCCCGACCAGCGTGCCCAGGATACAACCCAGCAGGGCATACAGCAGGTTTTCAGGGGTGAACGCGACGGAGAACCCGAGCGCGAGGTGATCCAGCAATTCCATGATGTTGTCTTCCCCTTGGTTTTAGTTCAAGCCCAGAAACGAAGGCCACAGCGGGAAGATCAATCCCAGACCCTTGATGAATGCCAGCCAGCAGAACACCACCAGGAAAATCGCGTTGGCGACGGCAACTTTCCAGCTGAATTCATAGCTGGCGACGCTGCTTCCCACCACCAGCAGGAACAGCGACAGATAGAGACCCAGCGGGCGCAGCAGTATCCCGAACAGCACAACGGAACCGATGATGATGAACAGGATCTTGAAATCGAATTTCTCGATCGTGGTTTCGGTGGCCTTGGGAGAAAGCGCGCCGAAGGCGACGGTGGCGCCCAGTATGGCCAGGCAGATGCCCAGCCAGAAAGGGAAGTAGCCGGGGCCCATGCGGGCGGAAGTGCCCATGTTGTATTGGGTGGCCCCAACCGCGAATCCCAGGCCGATCAGGGTGAACATCACCCCTGACCAGAAATCCTGCTTGTTCTTTAGCTGCATAGAAGGTCTCCGTATTGTGCCGTGCCAGGTTGGTGGAACCTGAAAGGCGGAGACGCAGTGCCGGAGGACGCATGAGGCTTGGACATGAAACATATAAAAAAAAATATGGCACGGCGGCGCGAGCCATATCGGGTTCTGCAAGCGTCCGGACACTCAGCGCACCGCCAGCACGCATAAGTCCAAGTCGAATGGATCGTAGCACGATGTAGTTTAGAATTCTGTTGGTGAATCCTCTAACCATCCGGGGAGCCGATATCGAAACGCGGGAATTGCAACCGGCCGATTTCGCAACCCTGGCCGAGTTCCGTTATGCGCTGCGGTGCTTCACCGTTTTCAGCGAAGCCGAGGCCCACGGCCAGGGCTTGTCGCCGCAGCAGCACCAGGCCTTGCTCACCATCAAGGGCAGCGGGGCGCAGGCCCTTACCGTGGGCGAACTCGCCGAAAAACTCTGCATCAAGCACCACAGCGCCGTCGAACTCATCAGCCGGCTGGTGCGCATGGACATGGTGGCGCGTTCCGTGGACCCGGCCGACGGCCGCCGCGTGCGCGTCGCGCTCACGCCCCAGGCCGAGGCCAAGCTGCAGGCTTTATCTGCCGTTCACCTTGAACAATTGCGCCGCATCGGGCCGCTTTTGATCAAATTGCTGGATAAATTCGGTCCCGCAATTCATTAAAAAAACGTACATCAGATGGACACCTGCCTTTGGTGGCAGGATGGCCGCGCGCCCGGCCCCGAGCCCGGCAAAGCACGCGGGCGCGGCTTCGTTACACAGACCTGAATACACACACTAGGGAAAATCCCGAGAAATTGGCGGCCCGGATCGTTGTGAAGCTGCAACAACGGCCGCCCATGCGTGTTATGCGGCCGGGTCGGCCAAGGGGTCCTGCACCCGCTGTTTGATTTCCTGGTGGTGTTTTTCCATCGCCTGGCGCAGTTCGCGGCGCTCGCACGCGGCTTCATGCCGCTGTCTTTCTTCCAGCGTGCGCAGCGCCAGCTGCGGCACGGCCGTGGGCTGGCCGTTGTCGTCCACCGCCACCATCGTGAAATAGCAGCTGTTGGCGTGGCGCACGATCTGGCGGCGGATGTCTTCGGTAATGACCTTGATGCCGATTTCCATCGAGGTGCGGCCGGTGTAATTCACCGACGCCAGGAACGTGACCAGTTCGCCCACGTGGATGGGCTGGCGGAAAACCACCTGGTCGACCGACAGGGTGACGACATAGTGGCCGGCATAGCGGCTTGCACAGGCGTAGGCAACTTGGTCCAGATACTTCAGAATAGTGCCGCCGTGGACATTGCCCGCGAAGTTCGCCATGTCCGGCGTCATCAGGATGGTCATCGACAGTTGGTGGCTGGCAGGTTCTTGCATGGCGTCGGGGGCAGAATGGAAAACGCCATGGTAATCGGTGCGCACGGCGCCCAGCATATCGGGCGCCCGCCGCGGCGCCGCGCTCTTTGCAAAGCTTCACTTTGTGCTTGATGTGGTTGCGATACGCTCACTGCGGTTTTTCCCTGGAGAAAGCATCATGTCTTCGTTATCAAAGCGTTGCACGGCCGAACTCATCGGCACCTTCTGGCTGGTTCTGGGCGGGTGCGGAACCGCGGTACTGGCCGCCGGTTTTCCCGAATTGGGCGTCGGCTTTGTGGGGGTTGCGCTGGCATTCGGCCTTACGGTCCTGACCATGGCGTTCGCGGTGGGGCATATTTCCGGCGGGCACTTCAACCCGGCCGTCACCGTGGGCCTGGCCGTGGGAGGGCGGTTCCCGATGCGCGAGGTGGTGCCGTACGCCGTGGCGCAGGTCATCGGCGCGGTGATCGGGGCGGCGGTGCTGGCCTGGATCGCCAGCGGCAAGCCGGGCTTCGACCTGGTCGCCAGCGGCTTCGCGGCCAACGGCTACGGCGAGCATTCCCCCGGCCAGTACGCCCTCAGCGCCGCGCTGGTGTGCGAGGTCGTGCTGACCTTCGGTTTCCTGTTCGTGATCCTGGGCTCCAGCGAAAAGCGCGCGCCGGCGGGTTTCGCCCCCATCCCCATCGGCCTGGCGCTGACGCTCATCCACCTGATCAGCATCCCGGTCACCAATACGTCGGTGAACCCGGCCCGCTCTACCGGCCCGGCCCTGTTCGTGGGCGGATGGGCGCTCGAGCAGCTGTGGCTGTTCTGGGTCGCGCCGATCGCCGGCGCCATCATCGCGGGGCTGGTCTACCGCTGCCTGGAGCGCGAAAACTAGTAAACAAAACGCCAAGACGGGACATGCGGCCGGATGCATAATGGTTTCCGGCCGCGCGCGGGCGGCCCATCCCCCAAGGAGACCTCCCATGTCCCGAGATTCGCAGTTCGACAGCCTGCTGCCGCCCTTGCGGCTGGACCGGCGCGCGTTCGTGGTTACTGCCCTGGCCACGGGCTTCACCACCGCCACCGGCCACGCGGCCGCGGCCACCGCCATCACCACGCCGTCCGCCGGGCTGGACGCAGGCCCGGTGCAGATTCCGGCGCAGGGCGGCAACATGCCGGCCTACCGCGCCGCGCCCCAGGGCGGCAAGGCGCTGCCCACCGTGCTGGTCATCAACGAAATCTTCGGCGTGCACGAATACATACAAGACGTGTGCCGCCGGCTGGCCAAGGCCGGCTACCTGGCCGTCGCGCCCGAACTCTTCGCGCGCCAGGGCGACGCGTCCAAGTACACCGAGATCGCCCGGCTGCGCGCCGAGATCATCGACAAGGTGCCCGACGACCAGGTCATGGCCGACCTGGACGCCACCGCGGCGTGGGCGGCCGGGCATGGCGGCGACCCGAAGCGCCTGATGGTCACGGGCTTCTGCTGGGGCGGCCGCATCGTCTGGCTGTATGCCGCGCACAATCCCGGCTTGCGCGCGGGCGCCGCGTGGTACGGACACGTGCGCAACACCACCAGCCCCATCAAGCCGACCGACCCGATCGCGCTGGTCGACAAGCTGGCCGCGCCGGTGCTGGGGCTGTATGGCGAGGCCGATGCCGGCATCCCGGTGGCCGACGTCGAACAGATGCGCGATGCGCTGGGCAAGGGCTCGGAAGCCGCCCGGCAGTCGCAGATCCGCCTGTATAAAGACGCGCCCCACGGCTTCCATGCCGATTACCGGCCCAGTTACCGCAAAGACGCCGCCGAGGACGCCTGGCGCCGCATGCTCGATTGGTTCGAGCGCTACGGCGGGTAGGCCCGGCCGGCTAGGGCCGGGCCGGGCGCTGCCGCAACGGCGCGTATGCCGCCGGTACCCAGGCATAGCCCTGGCCATCGGCGCGCACGTGGCCCAGGCCCGGGAAAGGCAGGTGCGCCCCGGCCACCCATAGCTGGCCGCGCACGGCCTCGGCGAAGATCTTCTTGCGGCTGGCGACGGCCTGGGCGCTGTCCACGTCGAACTCGATGGCGACTTCCGGCCGCGCAAACTGTACGGCGTGGCTGTGCACGATGTCGCCCCACACCAGCAGGCTTCGCCGGCCCGAGGTGAACAGGTACGAGGTATGGCCCGGCGTGTGGCCGGGCGTGGGCACGGCCCGCACGCCCGGCAGCAGGGCTTCGCCGGGCTGGTAGGTCAGGAATTTGCCGGTTGCCTGGTAGGGCGCGGCCGCGTCGCGCGACATCTTGAAAAAGGGCTGGACGTCGGCAGGGGCCTGCGCCGCCACGGCGGCGCTCAGCCAGAAATCGGTCTCGGCGCGGGCGGCATAGACATCGGCGTTGGGAAACAGCGCCGCGCCTTCGGGCGTCAGCAGTCCGCAGGCATGGTCGGGGTGCAAATGAGTGAGCAGCACGGCGTCGACTTGTTCGGGCTGGAAGCCGGCGGCGCGCAGGTTGTCGGCCAGGCCGCCGGCCGTGGGGCCCATGCAGGGCCCGGCGCCCGTATCGACCAGCACGACTTGCTTGCCGTTCTGCACCACATAGCCGTTGACCGCGGTCTGCATGCCGGGTTCGACGGGCACGAACATGCTGGCCAGCAATGCCTGTATGTCTTGGGCGCTGGCGCCGCTGAGAATGGCCGGGTCCAGGTCGACGTAGCCGTCGTACAGCGCGGTGACGATGAAGTCGCCCAGCGCCATGCGATGGAACCCGGGGGCCTGCGCGGTCTGGGCCGGCGCGGTGGCCAGCGCGGGGGATGCGCCGCCGGCCAGCAGGGCCGCGGCGGACAGGCTGAGCGCGCCCAGTGCGCGCGAGGGGAAACAGGCCGGAAAGCGCATGAGTCGGTGCTCCATGGCAAGCGAGAGTGCGTCGAGGATAGCGCGAATCAACCCAGCACGTGCGCCGTGGCGCGCGCCTGGCTTGCCAGCCAGGCGGCCACGATGCGTACTTCGGGCGAACGCGGCTGCGGACTGCATATCATCCAGTACGCATGGCGCGCCGCGCTTTGCTGGACATCACCCACGGCCACCAGGCGCTGCTGCGCCAGCAGCGGCTCGATCAGCGCGCGCCGGCCCAGCGCCACCCCGTGGCCGGCCAGCGCCGCGTGCACAATCTGGTCGTATTGATTGAAGCGCAGCATGCCCTTGGGCCGGGCGCCGCCCAGCTCATGCGCCTGCAGCCATTCGGCCCATTGCAGCCAGGGGCGGGTGGGGTCGTCGAATTCCAGCAGCACCAGGCCGGCCAGCGCCCCGGCATCCAGCCGGGCAACGCCCAGCGAGGGGTGCGCCACGGGCACCACGGCTTCGCCGAATAACCACAGCGCCCCCTCGGGCGCGGCTTCGCGCGGGCTGTAGCGGATGGCGATGTCGACCCCGTCGCGATCGATGTCCAGCACCCGGTTGTCGGCCGCCACGCGCACGTCCACGGCAGGATGCGCCGCCTGGAACTCGCCCAGCCGCGGCAGCAGCCACAGCGAGGCCACGCCGATGGTGGTGGTAACCGTCACCGGTGTGCGGCGCTCGGGCGCCCGCCATTGCGCGGCCAGTTCGCCCAGCTGCGTCAGCCAGGGGTCGGCCATGCGGAACAGATGCGCGCCTTCAGAGGTGAACGACACTGAACGGAAACCGCGCGACAACAGCGCGACGCCCAGGTGCGCTTCAAGCGCGCGGATCTGGCGGCTGACCGCGGATTGCGTCAGGTGCAGGTCTTGCGCCGCGGCGGTGATGCTCATGCGCCGCCCCACGGCCACGAACCCGCGCACGAGGTCCAGCGGCGGCAGCTTCGATAAAGGGTATGGCATTCTGTCAGCGCATGCGAATGCGGCGTGAAAATCGGTTGAACAATCATACGCTTCCAGCGTTCAATGGGGCTGCACGAAACGTTTTCTTCACGCGTGGCCCGACGGCCGCGCGGCAGCCAGGAGCCGGCATGGCCAGCGCCCCGATCCGCCTGTATTGCATCACGGGAATGTCATTGGCCTTGTCGGCCCGGGCCGCCGTGCGCTTGAGGCGGGCCCGCGGCCTGCGTATCCTGTGCGAGTCCGGCGCGGTGTGGATATCCGAAGACCGCTGCCGCGAAGACCACGTGCTCGGCGCGGGCGACGCCGTGCAACTGCGCGGCAATCGCGATATTGTCCTGAGCGGCCTGCCCGACGCGCGGGTCGCTTTCATCCTGGAGCCCCCTGCATGAATGCCTCTGCCTTGCCCTGCGAAATGTGGTTCGACTTCGCCAGCCCCTACAGCTACCTGGCCATTGAACGGGTCGAACCGCTGGCGCGCCAGGCCGGCGTCGGCGTGGCGCTGCGGCCGTTCCTGCTGGGCCCGATTTTCCAGGCGCAGGGCTGGAACGACTCGCCGTTCCGCCTGTTTCCCGGCAAGGGCGCCTACATGATGCGCGACATCGCGCGCCTGGCCGACAAGTACGGCCTGGGCTACCGCCGGCCCAGCCAGTTCCCGCGCATGAGCGTGCTGTCGGCGCGGGTGGCCCTGCTGGGGCAAGACCAGCCGTGGGGGCGCGATTTCTGCCTGGCGGTGTTCCGCGCCAATTTCGTCGACGACCTGGATATCCAGGATGAAGCCGTGGTGGGCGGTATCCTGGACCGCCTGGCGCTGGACGGCCCGGCGCTGATCGCGCAGGCGCGCCAGGAAAGCACCAAGGAAGCCCTGCGCCGGCAGGTCGACCGCGCGCGCGAACTGGGTATTTTCGGCGCGCCCAGCCTGATCGTGGGGCGTGAAATGTTCTGGGGCAACGACCGCCTCGAAGATGCGCTGCAATGGGCGGCGCGCGGCCCCGCCGCGCAGGCGTAGCGCCGTCCCCCTAACCACTCTCAGGAACCATGCCATGTCCTCGGATAAAGTCATGATCGTCACCGGCGCCAGCCGCGGCATAGGCGCGGCCGTGGCCCGGCTGGCCGCGCAGCGCGGCTATGCGGTCTGCGTCAACTATCGCCAGCGCCGCGATGCCGCCGACGAAGTCGTGCGCGCCATCCACGGCGAAGGCGGCCGGGCCATCGCCGTTGCCGCCGACGTGGCCGACGAGGCCCAGATCGTGCAGCTGTTCCAGACTGTCGATCGCGAGCTGGGCCGCGTCGATGCGCTGGTGAACAATGCCGGCGTGCTGGACACTCAGATGCGCGTCGAAGACATGGATGCCGCGCGGGTGTCGCGCATCCTGGCCACCAACGTGGTGGGCGCGCTGGTCTGCTGCCGCGAGGCGGTGCGCCGCATGGCGCCGCGCCATGGCGGACGCGGCGGCGCCATCGTCAACGTGTCGTCGATGGCGGCGCGGCTGGGGTCGCCGGGCGAATATGTGGATTACGCCGCCTCCAAGGGCGCGCTGGACACCCTGACCATCGGCCTGTCGAAAGAAGTGGCGGGCGACGGCATCCGCGTCAACGCGGTGCGGCCGGGCGCCATCTACACCGAGATGCATGCCAGCGGCGGCGAGCCGGGCCGCGTCGACCGGGTGGCCGGTTCCATTCCGATGCAGCGCGGCGGCACCGCCCAGGAGGTGGCCGCCGCCGTGATGTGGTTCGCCTCGGACGAAGCCAGCTACACCACCGGCTCGTTCATCGACGTGTCGGGCGGCAGGTAGGCGCCGCGCCTAGCGCCCGGTGTCGGGGTAGTTCGGCCCCGCGTCATGGAACCCGCCATTGCTGTACGGGTTGACCGCGCCCGGGTGCGGCGGGCCGGGCTGATGGTTGCCGTTGGCGCAGCCGGCCACCAGCAGCGCGGCGGCGATCAGCGACAGCAGGGACAGTAGCGGTTTCATGGCGGCTCTCCTGTCAGTGTTTTACCGCGCAGCGCTTCGGCGGCGGGACCATCATTTCAGCCCATCAGGCGGGCCAGTTCGACCCCCGGGTCTTCGGCGCGCATGAAGGCTTCGCCCACCAGGAAGGCATCGACCTGGTGGCCGCGCATGAGCTTGACGTCGTCGGACGACAGAATGCCGCTTTCGGTGACGACGCGCTTGCCGGCCGGAATCTGCGGCAGCAGGTCCAGCGTGTTCTGCAGGCTGGTCTCGAAGGTGCGCAGGTTGCGGTTGTTGATGCCCAGCAGGGGCGTCTTCAGGCTGAGAGCCACGTCCAGTTCCTTGGCGTCGTGCACCTCGACCAGCACGTCCATGCCCAGCTCCATGGCCAGGGTTTCCAGTTCGCGCAGCTGGGCCGGCGCCAGGGCTGCCACGATCAGCAGCACGCAGTCGGCCCCCATGGCCCGCGCCGAAATCACCTGGTAGGGATCGATGACGAAGTCCTTGCGCAGCACCGGCAGCGGGCAGGCCGCGCGGGCGCGCCGCAGGTTGTCGTGCGAGCCCTGGAAGAACTGCACGTCGGTCAGCACCGACAGGCAGGCCGCGCCATGCACCGCGTAGGTGGCGGCGATGGCGGCGGGGTCGAAGTTTTCGCGCAGCACGCCCTTCGAGGGCGAAGCTTTCTTGATTTCGGCGATGACGCCGGCCTTGCCCTGGGCGATCCTGTCTTCGATGGCCTGGGCGAAGCCGCGCACGTCCTGCCGGGCCTGCGCCTCGCGCAGCAGCTCGGCTTCGCTGCGCATCTGGCGGGCAGTAGCGACTTCCTCGGCCTTGACGGCGAGGATCTTCGCAAGAATATCGTTCATTTCTGGAATTTCCGGGTATATGCGCAGAACTCTTCCAGCTTGGCGCGGGCCGAGCCGTTAGAAATCGTTTCAAAGGCCAGCGACAGGGCCTGGCCGATGGTGTCGGCCTTGTTGCCAGCATAGATGGCCAGCCCCGCGTTCAGGGCGACGATGTCGCGGGCGACGCCTTCGACATTGTCCAGCGCCTGGATGACAAGTTCACGCGATTCCTCGCGGTTGGCCACCTTGATGCCTCGATTAGACACCATCGAGAGGCCGTAGTCTTCAGGGTGGATCTCGTATTCGCGGATTTCGCCGTCCTTCAGTTCGCCCACCAGGGTGGCGCTGCCCAGCGAAGCCTCGTCCATGCCGTCTTTGCCGTGCACGATCAGCACGTGGCGCGAGCCCAGTCGCTGCAGCACGCGCACCTGGATGCCGACCAGGTCGGGGTGGAACACGCCCATCAGCTGGTTGGCGGCATTGGCCGGATTGGTCAGCGGCCCCAGGATGTTGAAAATCGTGCGCACGCCCAGTTCCTTGCGCACCGGCGCGACGTTTTTCATGGCGCTGTGGTGGGCCGGGGCGAACATGAAACCGATGCCGGTGGCCTGGATGCATTCGGCCACCTGTTCGGGGCTGAGCACCAGGTTGGCGCCCAGGGCTTCCAGCACGTCGGCGCTGCCCGACGACGACGACGCGCTGCGCCCGCCGTGCTTGGCGATCGGCACGCCGGCGGCGGCCGCCACGAACATGGCGGTGGTCGATATGTTGAACGTGTGGCTGCCGTCGCCGCCGGTGCCGCACATGTCCAGCAGGTCTTGCGGATTGGGCGTGACGACCGGGGTGGCGAACTCGCGCATGACCTGCGCCGCCGCGGTGATCTCGCCAACGGTTTCCTTCTTGACGCGCAGCCCCATCAGCAGCGCGCTGGCAATCTGCGGCGACATTTCGCCGCGCATCAGCATGCGCATCAGGTGCAGCATTTCGTCGTGGAAAATCTCGCGGTGCTCAATGCAGCGCGTCAGGGCTTCGGCGGGCGCGATGGTCATGGTGTTGTCCCCTTTTTATCGGATATTCAGGAAATTGCGCAGCAGGTCATGCCCGTGTTCGCTCAGCATGGACTCGGGATGGAACTGTACTCCGTACAGGGGCAGCGTCTTGTGGCGCACGCCCATGATGTCGCCGTCGGGCGCCGTGGCGGTCACTTCCAGGCAGTCGGGCAGCGTGTCGGGCGCGATGGTCAGCGAGTTGTAGCGGATCGCCGTGTAGGGCGAGGGCAGGCCGGCGAAGACGTCGGTGCCCTGGTGCGTGATCCGCACCGTCTTGCCGTGCATGATCTGCTGCGCGCGCACGATATCGCCGCCATAGGCCGCGCCGATGGCCTGGTGGCCCAGGCACACGCCCAGGATCGGCACCTGGCCGGCAAAGCGCTGGATCAGCGCCACCGACACGCCGGCCTCGGCCGGCGAGCACGGGCCGGGCGACACGCAGATGCGGTCGGGCTTCAGGGCGGCGATTTCATCCAGCGTTATCTGGTCGTTGCGGGCCACCCGCACGTCTTCGCCCAATTCGCCGAAGTACTGCACCAGGTTGTAGGTAAAAGAATCGTAGTTATCTAGCATCAAGAGCATGGGGCACCTGCGTAAATGGGTTGCGCGGTCGCTGGGTTCGGGGTGGCGGTACGGGACGGCGGGTTCAGATGGGCTCGTCCAGGCCGTGCTGCACCTGTTCGGCCGCGCGCAGCACGGCGCGCGCCTTGGCCTCGGTCTCGGCCCATTCGAGCTCGGGGTTCGAGTCGGCCACGATGCCGGCGGCGGCCTGCACATACAGCATGCCGTTCTTGATGACGCCGGTGCGGATGGCGATGGCCACGTCCATTTCGCCGCCGTAGCTCAGGTAGCCGGCCGCGCCGCCGTAGATGCCGCGGCGCACGGGTTCGAGCTCGTCGATGATTTCCATGGCCCGCACCTTGGGGGCGCCGGTCAGCGTGCCGGCCGGGAACGCCGCGCGCAGCACGTCCATGCTGCTCATGCCGGGATTCAGGTTGCCGGCCACGTTCGACACCAGGTGCATGACATGGGAATAGCGCTCGATGGTCATGGTGTCGGTAACCTTCACCGAGCCCACCTCGGCCACCCGGCCCACGTCGTTGCGCGCCAGGTCGATCAGCATCACGTGCTCGGCGATTTCCTTGGGGTCGGCGCGCAGTTCTTCGGCCAGGGCCAGGTCCTGCTCGGGCGTCGAGCCGCGCTTGCGCGTGCCGGCCAGGGGGCGGATGGTGACCTGCGACTTGGCCGCGCCGTTGTCGTTGACCTGTTCCTGGCGCACCAGGATCTCGGGCGACGAGCCCACCACCTGGAAGTCGCCGAAATTCCAGAAGTACATGTAGGGCGACGGGTTCAGCGAGCGCAGCGCGCGGTACAGCGACAGCGGGGCGTCGCGGAACGGCTTGGAAATCACCTGGCCCACCTGCACCTGCATCAGGTCGCCGGCGGCGATGTATTCCTTGGCCCGGCGCACGGCGGCCAGGTAGTCTTCTTTCTTGAAGTCACGCTGCTCGTCGGTCTGCATGCTGGCGTGGCTGTACGGAATGTCCACCGGGCGGCGCAGGCGGCCGCGCAGCTCCAGCAGGCGGCGCTGGGCGCGGCTGTACGCTTCGGGCTGGGTGGGGTCGGCATACACCATCAGGTAGGTGCGGCCGGCCAGGTTGTCGACGATGACCAGTTCATCGACGTGCATCAGCATGATGTCGGGCGTGCCGCCGTCCATGCCCGCCGGAAAGGGCTTGACCGCCGGCCCCAGGCGCGGTTCGATGTGCCGCACGGTGTCGTAGCCGAAGTAGCCGGCCAGGCCGCCGCAGAAGCGCGGCATGCCGGGCCGCAGGGCCACCTTGAAACGGGCCTGGTACTGCTCGATGAATGCCAGGGGGTCGCCGGCGTGCGTTTCGACAACCTGCCCATCGCGCAGCACTTCGGTGGTGGTGCCGCTGGCGCGGATCACCACGCGGGCCGGCAGGCCGATGAACGAATAGCGGCCGAAGCGTTCGCCGCCCACCACCGACTCCATCAGGCAGCTCATGCGGCCGCCCTGCGGGCCGCTGTGGGCCAGCTTCAGGTAGATGGCCAGCGGCGTGTCCAGGTCGGCGTAGGTCTCGGCTACCAGCGGAATGCGGTTGTACCCCTGGGCGGCCAGTGCGTTGAATTCGATTTCGGTCATGTGGGTCTCGTGGGTTTTTTGGGTCTACGGACCAGGCACACAACAAAAAAGCCCGGTCCAGTTGCGGTTCCGGGCTTTGGCGCTGTTTTTCATACAGCTTCGGCACTAGGCGGCAGATGCGTCCAGGGCCGGGAAGGGAATCATCGCCACCCGGAAGACAAACGCCACCAACGCCACGAGGCGTTGCGCATTTGGTTCAAGGGGCGAGCGTTCATTTGACGGGTTTGTGCAATGAAGAAAATTGCCGGTCGGCGTTCCAGAGGGCAATCCACCGGGCCGCTTCGGCAATGTTGCCAACTATACCATCGACATCCAGTCCGTGCACGTCCTGGCCTTCGTTGTAACCGTACGGGACGGCCAGCACATGCACGCCCGCGGCGCGGCCCGCCTGGGCGTCGTTGATGGAGTCGCCGATGGCCACCGCCTGGGCCGGAGACACGCCCAGGCGCTCGCACACGTACAGCATCTGGTCGGGGTCGGGCTTGCGGCGCGCGCAGGTGTCGCCGCACACCACTTCCTGGAAAAAGCCGGCCAGGCCGGTGCGCTGCAGCAGGGGCAGGGTGAATTCCGTGGGCTTGTTGGTAACCACGGCCAGCTTCAGGCCCTGGTCGCGCATGGCTTTCAGCCCGTCGATCACGCCGTCGAACACAGTGGCCTTGTCGCCGTTGACCAGGTGGTAGTGCCGGTAGAACGATTCGCGCCCCCGGGCGAACAGGGCCGGATCGGGGTCGGCGTCGTGCAGCGAGCCGGCCAGGGCGCGGCGCACCAGGTTGTCGACCCCCTTGCCTACGAACGTGGCCACCACTTCTTCGCGCAGGGCCGTCATGCCGAGTTCGATGCGCATGGCGTTGGCCGCGTGGGCCAGGTCGGGAATGGAGTCGAGCAGGGTTCCGTCCAGGTCGAGCAGCACGGCGTGGAAAGCGGTCATGGGGGCCTCAGGCGGACAGGGTTCCGGCCTTGGCGATCTCGCCGCGCAAGGACTGGATGACCGCCGCGTAGTCGGGCTGGCCGAAAATGGCCGAGCCGGCCACGAACGTGTCGGCGCCCGCCGCACGGATCTGCGCGATATTGTCGACTTTGACGCCGCCGTCGACCTCGAGCAGGATGGGCTGGCCGCCCGCCTGCATCCAGCGGTCGATGCGCGCGCGGGCGTCGCGCAGCTTGTGCAGCGTGGCCGGAATGAAGCTCTGGCCGCCGAAGCCCGGGTTCACCGACATCAGCAGCACCACGTCCAGCAGGTCCATGACGTGATCCATGGCGTCGAGCGGGCTGGCCGGGTTGAATGCCAGCCCGGCCTTGCAGCCGTGGTCGCGGATCAGCGACAGGGTGCGATGCACGTGGCGCGAGGCCTCGGGGTGGAAGGTAATGATGTTGGCGCCCGCCTTGGCGAATTGCGGCACCAGTTCGTCCACCGGCTCGACCATCAGGTGCACGTCGATGGGCACCTGCACGTGCGGCCGGATCGCGGCGCATACCATCGGCCCGATGGTCAGATTGGGCACGTAATGGTTGTCCATGACGTCGAAATGGATCCAGTCGGCGCCGGCGGCGACGACGTTGCGCACCTCTTCGCCCAGGCGGGCGAAGTCCGCGGACAGGATGCTGGGGGCGATGCGGGTGGCGGCCGGGGCTGCAGTGGGCATGATGATCGGGGTTTCCGCGGGCATAATGTGCCATTATTGTAGTTTGCCGCACCTGAATGCCGCCTGGCCCGGCCCCGCCGGCCGCGCGGCACGCCGCTCAACCGCCCAGTGCCCACCGGGAAAGGCCCTTGAAACCGTACGACCTGACCGTCACCGTCGCTCCGCGCTTCGTGCCCGAGCAGTCCGATCCCGCCGAACAGCAGTATGTGTTCGCCTATACCGTGCGCATCACCAATACGGGCGAGCATCCCGCGCAGGTCATCAGCCGCCACTGGATCATCACCGACGGCAACCAGCGCGTCCAGGAAGTGCGCGGCCTGGGCGTGGTGGGCCAGCAGCCGCTGCTGGCGCCCGGCGAAACCTTCGAATACACCAGCGGCTGTCCGCTGAACACGCCTGTGGGCACCATGCGCGGCACTTACCATTGCGTGGGCGAGAACGGCATCCCGTTCGAGGTGCCCATTACCGAATTCCTGCTGGCCATGCCGCGCACCCTGCACTGATGCCCGGCATGCCGCTTTTTCCCTGTCACGGTTTATGAAGCGTTTCCTTAGCCTGTTGTGCCTGCCGCCGCTGCTGGCGGCATGCAGCCTGTCCGAAGTCCCGCCCGAGTCCGGGCAGCCGGGCCAGCCCGGCGCCGCCGCGCCCTCCGTCACGGGGCCGCTGGTGGTGCCGCCGCTGTCGGCCCTGCGCGACACCCCCGCGCGCACGCTGGGCGGCCGCTTCCAGCGGGCCAATTGGGCCGACCTGCCGGGCTGGTCGGGCGACGACCTGTCGCAGTTCTGGCCGCTGTTCATCCGCAATTGCAAGGGCCTGATGCGGCCCACCAGCGGCAACCTGGCGGCGCCGGCGCGCGCCACGCCGCGCGCCTGGCAGCCGGTCTGCGCGGCGGCGGCCGACCCCGCCCGCGCGCCCGCCGACGCCGCCGCCGTGCGCCAGTTCCTGCAAACATACCTGCAGCCGTGGCGCCTGAACGGCGCCGACAACCGTCCGGCCGCCAATACGGTCACCGGCTATTACGAACCGCTGGTGCGCGGCTCGCGCCGGCAGGGCGGGGCCTACCAATGGCCGCTGTATGCCGTGCCCGACGACCTGCTCACCATCGACCTGGGGGCGGTGTATCCCGAACTGGCGGGCAAGCGGGTGCGCGGCAAGCTGGTGGGCAAGCGCGTAGTGCCGTACGACACCCGCGCCGCCATCGAATCCTCGGGCCAGCGGCCGCCGGCCATCGTCTGGATCGACAACCCGGTCGACAACTTCTTCCTGCAGGTGCAGGGCTCGGGCCGCGTGCTCTTGACCGACGGCCCCGACGCCGGCACCACCATCCGGTTGGCCTACGCCGACCACAACGGCCAGCCGTATGCATCGATCGGCCGCTGGCTGATCGCGCAGGGCGAGCTGCGCGCCGACCAGGCCTCGATGCAGAACATCCGCGCCTGGGCGCAGCGCAACCCGGGCCGGGTGCCCGAAATGCTCAACGCCAATCCGGCCGTGGTGTTCTTCCGCGAAGAGGCCGTGGTCGATCCCGAACTGGGGCCCAAGGGCGCCTACGGCATTCCGCTGGCGCCGCGCCGCGCCATTGCCGTGGATACCGGTTTCGTGCCGCTGGGCACGCCCGTGTACCTGGCCACCACCTGGCCGGCATCCGACCGGCCGCTGCAGCGCCTGGTGTTCGCCCAGGACACGGGCACGGCCATCCGCGGCGCGGCGCGTGCCGACTTCTACTGGGGCTATGGCGAAGAGGCCGGCGCCCTGGCCGGCCGCATGAAGCAGCGCGGCCAGATGTGGGTGCTGTGGCCCAAGCAGGCCGGGGAGCCCAGCGCGCGATGACTCACCAGATCGTCGTCTGCGGAGCCGGCATCGTCGGCCTGGCCAGCGCGCTGGCCCTGGCGCGGCGCGGGCAGCGGGTGGCCCTGCTGGCGCCCGCCGCCACCGTGCCCGCCGCCGATCCCGACGCCTACCACCCGAGGGTCTACGCCATTTCGCCGGCCAGCCAGCGCTTTCTGGCCGAGCTGGGTGTCTGGGATGCCATGCCCGCGGCGCGCATCATGCCCGTGCAGGCCATGGAAATCCACGGCGACGCCGATGGCCGGGTCGACCTGACCGCCTGGCAGGCCGCCCAGCCGCAGCTGGCCTGGATCGTCGAGTCCGGCGAAATCGAACGCGTGCTGATGCAGGCCGTGCGCATGTTCGGCATTCCCTGGCTGCCCGAACGCTGCGTGGGCTATCGCGATGGCGCGGTGGAAACCAGCTCGGGCGAATGGTTGCGGGCCGAACTGTTCGTCGGCGCCGATGGCGCGGCCTCGCCGCTGCGCACGGCCGCCGGCATCCCGCATACCTCGGTGCCCTACCAGGACACCGGCCTGGTGGCGCACCTGGACGCCGAGCTCGCGCATCATGGCACCGCCTTCCAGTGGTTCCGCGACGACGGCGTGCTGGCCCTGCTGCCCCTGCCCGATACTTCGGCCGGGCCGCAGGTGTCGATGGTCTGGTCCATGCGCAACGCGCAGGCCCAGTCCTTGCAGGCCCTGGCCCCCGAGGCCCAGGCGGCGCAGCTCGAGCAGCTGCTGGCGCATGCCGCCCAGGGGCGCCTGGGCCGGTTGCGCATGCGCAGCAAGCTGCACGGCTTTCCGCTTACCCTCGACCAGGCCCGCATGACGGCCCCCGGCATCGCGCTGGCGGGCGATGCGGCGCATCGCGTGCACCCGCTGGCCGGGCAGGGGCTCAATCTGGGCCTGGGCGATGTCGAAGCCCTGGCCCGCGCGGTGGCCGGCCGCGAACCCTACCGCACGGCCGGCGATGCCCGCGTGCTGCGCCGCTATCAACGGGCCCGCGCCGAATCGGTATTCGCCATGCGCCTGGCCACCGATGGCCTGTATCGTCTGTTCGGCACACGTGCCGCGCCGCTGGCCTGGCTGCGCAATGCCGGCATGCAATGGGTCGACGCTTCCCCTTTCCTGAAACGCCACTTGATCGACGGGGCCTCGCGCAACTAGCCCGCCCCAAGGAGCACTGATGAATTTCCGCTTTTCCGCCCTGTTGGCCCGCGCGCTGTGCGTGGCGGGGCTTGCCCTGGCATGGGGCGCCTGGGCCCAGCAGGCGCCCGCCAGGCAAGACCAGGTCTATTCCACGGTGCCAGGCTCGAAGGCGCCGGCCGGCAAGTCGTATTCCACCGAATCGGTGTCCGATCCGGCTGCCCAGGCCGTCAAGGAACGCTTCGCGCAGCGCTTCACCGAACTCAGCGTGACCGCCGTGCGCCGCACGCCCTATGGCATTTTCGAAGTCCAGCTGGGCGGCGACCTGGTCTATACCGATGAAAAGGTCACCTGGGTCATGGAGGGCCCGCTCATCGACGCCATGACGCGCCGCGACGTCACCCGCGAACGCCAGGAAAAACTCGGCTCGGTCTCCTTCGACCAGCTGCCGCTCGACCTGGCCGTCAAGCAGGTGCGCGGCGATGGCTCGCGCAAGATGGCCATCTTCGAAGACCCCAACTGCGGCTACTGCAAGCAATTGCACAAGACGCTGCAGAACGAGAGCAATCTCACCATCTACACCTTCCTGTATCCCATCCTGGCGCCCGATTCGAAAACCAAGTCGCGCGATGTCTGGTGCGCCAAAGATCCCGCCCAGGCCTGGGAAGACTGGATGCAGCGCGGCAAGGCGCCGGCCACCGCCGAGTGCGACGCGCCCATCCAGCAGGTGCTGGCGCTGGGCCAGAAGCTGATGGTGCGCGGCACCCCCGCGATCTTCTTCCAGGACGGCACCCGCCTGAATGGCGCCGCCCCGCTCGAAATGATCCAGGCCCGCCTGGGCCAATGACCGGAGCCTCTTCATGAACACCGATGTCATCAAGGTTGCCCTGCTCGACGACTACCACGGCGTGGCCGAGCGCTACGCCGACTGGGCCGCGCTGGGCCCGCGGGTCCAGGTGCAGTCGTTTCGCGATTACCTGCCCGAAGGCGAGCGCGCCGGCGCCCTGCAACCGTTTGATGTCATCGTGGCCATGCGCGAGCGCACGCCGTTTCCGGCGCAGCTGGTCGAGGCCTTGCCCAGGCTGCGCCTGCTGGTCACCACCGGCCTGCGCAACCTGGCCATCGACATGGACGCCTGCACGCGCCAGGGCATCGTGGTGTGCGGAGCGCCGGGCAGCGCCGATGCCAACACCGCCACGGCCGAACTGGCCTGGGCGCACATCCTGGCGTTGTTCAAGAACCTGGTCACCGAAGACGCCAACATGCGCCGCGGGCTGTGGCAAACCGGCATGCCGCAGCCGCTGGCCGGCAAGTGCCTGGGCGTGCTGGGGTTGGGCAAGCTGGGCACGGCGGTGGCCCAGGTGGGCAAGGCCTTCGGCATGCAGGTGCAGGCCTGGAGCCCCAACCTGACGGCCGAGCGGGCCGAGGCCGCGGGCGTGGAATTCGTGCCCAAGCACGAACTGTTCGCCAATGCCGATGTCATCAGCGTGCACCTGATCCTCAGCGACCGTACGCGCAATGTGGTGGACGCCGCCGCGCTGGCCGCCATGAAGCCCACGGCCTTCCTGGTGAACACCTCGCGCGCCGGGCTGGTGGACCAGCCCGCGCTGCTGGACGCCCTGCGCAAGGGGCGCATCGCCGGCGCCGGCCTGGATGTCTACGCCGAAGAGCCGCTGCCGCCCACCGACACGCTGCGGGCGCTCGACAACGTGGTGCTGACGCCGCACCTGGGCTATGTCAGCCCCGAGAACTTCACCGCGTTCTACCGCAGCGCGCTCGAGGCCGTAAAAGCCTGGATGGCAGGCCAGCCAGTGCGCGTGCTGAACGCGTAGGCGGTATTGCCAGGTGTCTGACCCCGAAGGTGTCAGACACCGAAGTGTGCAACGACTGTTTCAACAGCACGGTGTCTGACACCTTCGGAGTCAGGCACCTGGCCCCGGCCAGGCAGCTGGCGGCCGCGGGCCTACAGTCTGGCAAACACCACTTTCTGTTCCGTCATGGCCGAGTCGCCGCCGGCAGGGCCGTCGGCACAGGCGCCGCCCGCTTCGGCTTGCGGATCTTCCGGATCGACCGGATCGAACGCCGTGTCGCCGTTGGCGTCCGGCACGCCCGACGGCTTCAGCCCCGCGAAGTCGAACAGGTCGCGGTCCATCAGGTGCGATGGCACGACGCGCGACAGGGCATTGAATACGTTCCAGGAACGGCCCGGGTGCTGGCGGTCCCAGTCGCGGATCATGCGCGCCACTTCCTGGCGCTTCAGGTTTTCCTGCGAGCCGCACAGATTGCACGGAATGATCGGAAACTGCTTGAACCGGGCATACGCCACCAGGTCGTGTTCGGGCACGTAGGCCAGCGGCCGGATCACGGTGTGGCGGCCGTCGTCCGAGACCAGCTTGGGCGGCATGGCCTTGGCCTTGCCGCCGTAGAACAGGTTCAGGAAGAACGTGGCCAGGATGTCGTCGCGGTGGTGGCCCAGGGCGATCTTGGTGGCGCCCAGTTCGCCCGCCACGCGGTACAGAATGCCGCGCCGCAGCCGCGAGCACAGCGAGCACATGGTCTTGCCTTCGGGTATCACGCGGGTCACGATCGAATACGTGTCCTGCGTCTCGATATGGAAAGGCACGCCCAGCGACGTCAGGTAGGCGGGCAGCACATCGGGCGGAAAGCCGGGCTGCTTCTGGTCCAGGTTGACCGCCACGATGTCGAACGAGAACGGCGCGCGCTTGCGCAGGCTGAGCAGGATGTCCAGCAGCGCGTAGGAATCCTTGCCGCCCGACAGGCACACCATGACCCGGTCGCCCGCTTCGATCATGTTGTAGTCGGCGATGGCGCGGGTGGTTTCGCGCGCCAGCCGCTTGGACAGCTTGTTGCCTTCGTGGCGGATTTTTTCTTCGGCCGGCGTGCGCGCGGCGATGGGGGTGTCGATAAGGTCTTGCATGGTCAGAGTCAGCCGGCCTGGCGATTGAGCTGGATTTCCACGCCCACTGCGGCGCAGTCCGAGAACGCCATGGGCTTGCTGATGCGCAGCCGCAGCGCGCGTACCTCGTCGAAATCGCGCAGCAGGCGGGCCGCGACCCGTTCGGTCAGCGTTTCGATCAGGTTCACGTGCGCCTGGGTGCATTCTTCGACAATGGCCTCGCGCAGCCGCCGGTAGTCGAGCACGCTGTGGATGTCGTGGTCATCGACGCTGCGGGTGATGTCCACGTCGAACTCGGCATCGATGTGCAGCGGCTGGGTGGCCCTGCGCTCGTGTTCGAGAATGCCGATGCGGGCATCCAGCGCCAGTCCGGAAAGGATGATGCGGCGTGTAGGCATGATGAATACCTGGAAGAGAGAACCGGAATTGTAAGGCGGGTGGGGCCCCTGGCTACAATCCGCCTGATGCGCCCGCGCGGCGCACGGCATTGCCACACGGAATACGACAGACTATGCAGCAATACGACGCAGTGATCGTGGGCGGCGGCCCGGCCGGGGCCTCGTGCGCCATCTGGCTGGCCCGGCTGGGCCTGGCGCCGCTGCTGGTCGAGGCCGGGCCGCGCCTGGGCGGGCTGGGCAACGACAATCCGTTCGCCGACGATTGGATCGCCGTGCTGCCCGGCGTTACCGGCCAGCAGGTGGCCGCCAATATCGCCAGCAGCGTGCGGGCCGCCGGTGTACCGGCGCGCCTGGGCACGGCCGCGCGGCAGGCGCGGCGCGCCGAGGGCGGTTTCGAAGTCGATCTGGACGCCGGCGGGGCCGGCGCCACTGTCCGGGGGCGGGCCCTGGTAATCGCCTCGGGCGTGCGCGCGCGCGGCCTGCCGGACCACCCCGCCGACGCCGCCTGGCCCGGCGTGTTCGTGGGGCCGGGCTCGTCCATCATGGCGCACGACTACACCGGCCTGTCGGTGGCCGTGCTGGGCGGCGGCGACAACGCCTATGAAAACTTCGTCTATGTGCGCAACCGGGGCGCGCGCAGCGTGCATCTGTACGCCCGCAGCGTGCGCGCCCAGCAGCAATGGGTGTCGCGGGCCGGCCGCGACGGCGTGCGGGTCGGCCCCTACCGGGTCGATCCCGCGGCGCGCACGGTGGATGGGCAGGCCTATGACGTGATTCTGGTGTTCTACGGCTGGGAGCCGCAGGCCGCGTTTGCCGACGGCCTGGGCCTGCAGCGCGACCCGCGCGGGTATATACGCACCGATGCCGCCACGGCCGAGGCCAGCGTGTCCGGCGTCTACGGCATCGGCGAGGTCGCCCACCGCATGCACCCCTGCGTGGTGACTTCGCTGGCCGATGGCGTGGTGGCCGCCAAGGCCATCCAGCGCCACTGGGAGCGCGGCGCCGGCTGAAGATGGCGAACCATCCCGGGCTGTTGCCAGGTGTCCGACTCCCGCAGGGTATCGGACACCGTAGGGACTGAGACGGCCGCGGCGTACTGCGGTGTCAGGCACCTGGCGGAGCCTGACACCTGGGCGGCCGCTACTTTACCGACAGCACGCAGTCCAGCGCCGCCGGCGCGGCCAGCCGCACAGTGAAGGCGCGCAGTTCGTCGCGGCGGAACACGTGCACCGTCACGCGGTCGCCGGCGCGGTATTGCGCCAGCAGCAGCTCCAGCCCGGCCGGCGCATCCACGCGCAGCCCGTCGACCGCCACCAGCACATCGCCGGCCGACAGGCCGCCTTTGTGGGCCGCGCCGCCCTCGAGCACCGTGGCCAGCGCCAGGGCATCGCCCTGTTTGCGCGTGCGCACATCCAGCGACGGGATGTTGACCGTGGGCTTCCAGTGCAGGCCGACGCCGTGCGGCGCCAGCAATTCGGCCAGCGGCACGTCGGCCGTGCCGTAGGCGTGGCGCGCCACGAAGCGCCGCACATCCACGCCGGTGGCTTCGCGGACCAGCGCGGGCAGGGCGTCTTCGGGCAGGCCCTGCGCCTTGCCGCGATAGAAATCGCGGCCGTAGCGCTGCCACAGCAGCCGCATGACATCGTCCAGCGAGCGCGCGCCGCCGGACTCGCGCCGGATGGTCAGGTCCAGCCCCAGCGCCACCAGCGCGCCCTTGGTGTAGTAGCTGACCAGCGCGTTGGGCGAGTTCTCGTCCTGCTTGTAGTAGCGGGTCCAGGCATCGAACGAGCTTTCGGCCACCGACTGCTTGCGGCGCCCCGGCGAACGCGCCACGCTGGTAATCGTTTTGGCCAGCAGGCGCAGGTAGTCGGTCAGGCCGATGGCGCCCGCGCGCAGCAGCATCAGGTCGTCGTAGTACGACGTGAAGCCCTCGAACACCCACAGCAGCCGCGTCAGGTCGGGCTGCTGCAGATGGTAGGGCGCGAAGGCGGCCGGCTTGATGCGCTTGACGTTCCAGGTATGGAAGTATTCATGGCTGACCAGCCCCAGAAAGCCGCGATAGCCCTCGCCCTGGCCTTGCTGGCCCAGCACCGGCAGGTCTTTGCGCGACGCCATCAGCGCGGTGCTGGCGCGGTGTTCCAGGCCACCGTGCCCGTCGCCCACCACCATGGTCATGAATACATAGCGGTCGCTGCTGTCCAGGAAGGGCGCACGCTTGCTGCGCGGCTCGAAGAAGGCGATCTGGGCTTCGCAGATGCGGCGCGCGTCGGCGGCGATGCGGCTCAGGTCGAGGCGGGGCGCCACGCCGGTGAAGACCAGTTCGTGCTCGGCGCCGTGCGCGGTAAAGCGGGCCACCTGGGGCGTGCCCATTTCCACGGGGTGGTCGATCAGCGCGTCGTAGTCGGGGGCCCGGTACAGGCCGAAGCCGTGCCGGCGGGCCGCGCCGGCGTGGCCGCGCGCCTCGGGCAGGCTGGTGTAGACCTTCCAGCCGGCAATGCCGCGCGGCGGGGCCAGGTCCAGCAGGCAGGGCGCGTTTTCGCGGCCCTCTACCCGCAGGAACACACTGGTGCCGTTGAAAAAGCCGTGAGCCTCGTCCAGGTGCGCACCGCGCACGGACAGGTCCCAGGCGTAGACGGTGTAGTCGATCTGCAGCGGGCCGGCGCAGGGCGCGGCTTGCCAGGTGTGGTTGTCGAGCTTGGTGACGGCGACCGGGCGGCCGGCCGACCGTGCCTGCAAGGTCTCGACCTGGCGCGAGAAATCGCGGATCAGGTAGCTGCCGGGAATCCAGGCCGGCAATGCCAGCCGCTGGCCGTCGGGGTCCGGCTGCGGCACGGTCAGGGTGATGCGGTAGCGATGGCCGGCGGGGTCGCTGGGCTCTAGGCGGTAAATTACGGGGGTGTCCATTGCGCTATCTTACTGACCTACATTTATTTTTCCAGGAGACATCCCCATGAGCGAATCGTTTGTGCTGGTCGAAACCCGTGGACGCGTCGGGCTGCTGACGCTGAACCGCCCCAAGGCGCTCAATGCGCTCAATGACCAGCTCATGAATGAGCTGGGCGCCGCGCTGCTGGCTTTCGAAGCCGACGACGGCATCGGCGCGGTGGTCATCACGGGCAGCGAGAAGGCGTTCGCCGCCGGCGCAGACATCGGCGCCATGAAAGATTGGTCTTATATGGACGTCTATGGCAGCGAATACATCACCCGCAACTGGGAAACCCTCAAGCGCATCCGCAAGCCCGTCATCGCGGCCGTGTCCGGCTACGCCCTGGGCGGCGGCTGCGAGCTCGCCATGATGTGCGACATCATCATCGCCGCCGACACCGCCCGGTTCGGCCAGCCGGAAATCAAGCTGGGCGTCATTCCCGGCGCCGGCGGCACGCAGCGCCTGCCCCGCGCGGTGGGCAAGGCCAAGGCCATGGACCTGGCCCTCACCGCCCGCATGATGGGCGCCGAAGAAGCCGAGCGGGCCGGGCTGGTATCGCGCGTGGTCCCGGCCGACAAGCTGATGGACGAAGCCCTCGAGGCCGCCACTGTCATTGCCTCGATGTCGCTGCCCTCGGTCATGATGGCCAAGGAATGCGTCAACCGCGCCTTCGAGTCGTCGCTGAACGAAGGGCTGCTGTTCGAGCGCCGCGTGTTCCATTCGCTGTTCGGCACCGAAGACCAGAAAGAAGGCATGGCCGCCTTCATGGAAAAGCGCCCGCCGGCTTTCCGGCACAAGTAACGCTTGTTACGCGGGCTCCCGGCGAACAAAAACGGATTGCGCGGGGAATATGGACGGTTGGTTTCGGGCTGTAACCTTTAAATCTCACCTTGTTGCAGCTTCCGCGCCTATCCTGAAGCAGCGTCATGCCGAAAAAGGCCATCCCCTTCCGGGCGGGATGGCTGGCTCGTTTGCCAACAACGAACAAGGAGCCCCCCATGCATAACCGTCCATTTCCCCTCACACGCCGCTGGCCCCGGGCCCTGCTGGCCGGCGCGCTGGCCGCCGGCTTTGCCTGCGCCGCCCTGGCCCAGCCGCGGCCCTCGATGCGGCTGGTGTCCGAAACCCCGACGGCCGCGTCCAGCCCCGCCGTTACCGCCGAAGAATTGCGCGACATCGCGGTCGACGCCTACCTCTACGCTTATCCGATGGTGCTGATGGAGGCGACGCGGCGGGCCTCGACCCAGGTGCAGACACCGCTGGCGGGCAAGGCGCCCATGAATCAGTTCGGCCACCGCACGGTGTTTCCGGATCCCGGCGCCACCGACGTGGCCTGGCCCAGCACCGACATGCTGTATTCCAGCCTCTGGTTCGACGTTTCGCGCCAGCCGCTGATCGTGCGCGTGCCCGCCTCGGGCGGCCGCTACTACGCGCTGTCGCTGCTCGACATGTGGACCGACGAGTTCGCCTCGCGCGGCACCCGCACCACCGGCAATGGCGAGCAAACCTTCGCCATCGTCGGCCCGCACTGGCAGGGCACCGCGCCGATCGGCGCGGATGTCGTGCGCAGCCCCACCGGCATGGGATGGCTGATCGCCCGCATCCAGACTGGCGGGCCCAACGAATATGGCGCCGTCAACCAGTTTCAGGCCGGCATGACTGCCTCGCCGATGGCGGCGCCGCCGCCCGCGCTGGTCACCCCGCCGCGCCGCGGCGCGGCCAAGCCGGCCACCTGGCCGCAAAGCCCGGCCAGCCCCGGCTACGTGCCGGTGGGCGCGGCCCCGATGCTGCCGCCCCCGGTCTCGTCGGTTACCTGGAACGCCCAGGGCTCGCCCGGCCAGCAGGTGGCCGCCATGGACCCGGCCACGTTCTTCACGGTGTTCTCGGAACTGCTGGCCGCCAATCCGCCGCACGCCAACGACAATGCGATCCTGTCGCGCATGCGCCGCATCGGCCTGGCGGGCCCGCAGCCCTTTTCGTACAGCCGCCTCGACCCGGTGGTGCAGCAGGCGCTGGCCGACGCGCGTCCCGTGGCGGGGCGCCGCATCGCCGATGCGGTTGCCCAGTTGGGCAAGCCCATGAACGGCTGGAGCACGGTGCTGCATGGCATCGGCACCTACGGCACCGATTACACCCGCCGCGCCGCCATCGCCTATGCCGGGCTGGGCGCCAACACGCCGCAGGACGCGCTGTACCCGGTCACCACCATCGATGACGACGGCGAGCTGCTGCGCAGCGACGAAGAGTACGTGCTGCATTTCGACAAGGGGCAATTGCCGCCGGTCAATGCGTCGTGGTCCCTGATCCTGTACAACGCCGATCAGGGCCTGGCCGCCAACTCCATCGGCCGTTACGCGCTGCGCAGCACCGATCCCCTGCGATACAACGCCGACGGCTCGCTGGACATCTACATCCAGCGCGATGACCCGGGCCCGCGCAAGGCGGCCAACTGGCTGCCCGCGCCGCACCAGGGCAACTTCATGCTCAACATGCGGCTGTACTGGCCCAAAGACATCGCCCTCGATGGCCATTGGGCGCCGCCGCCAGTCAAAGAAGACTGACCCCGCCCGGGGCGGCCTTGCGGCCGTGTTGCAAAACCGGCGCCGGACTGATCCGGCGTCGGTTTCTTCATTTGCCCGACCAAAACGAATCACGCTATACTCTACGAGTTTGACGCTTGCGGGATAAAAACACGCGGTAAGCCTGCCGCGCCTGTCTTTGCCGCAAGAGCGGGGAAGCCTGATGCAAAGCCTGGTGGAACAGAATCCGGTGCTTACCGATGCCGATCGCGCGGCACTCGATGCCCAGGCTTGCCGGGGGCTCTTGTGGGTATTGGCGGCGCAGGGCGCCATGGGGCTCGCAGCGGCAGCAATTGCAGGGATCATTGCGGGTGCGGCGGCAGGGTTGTCGGCGTTGGCGGGGGCGGGGGCGTATTTCATACCCAATGCGTTGTTTGCATTGCGCCTGCTCATCAACGTCCTCAAGTCGGGCCGAACCAGCCCCGTTACTTTTTTCCTCGGCGAGATGGTCAAGCTGCTCATGACGGCACTGCTGTTGTGGCTGCTGTCGCGTGTGGCGCAAGGCTGGCTGGTGTGGCCGGCGGTGCTGCTCGGGCTGATCCTCACGCTGAAGGGCTATCTCGTGCTGTTGCTGTTCCGCAAGTTGTCGTAGCTGCTTAAAAAGATCATGTAAACGGCCGGCTCGCAAGATCCGGCCACATAGCAAACAGGGTAGGGTTCAAATGGCTGCTGCCAGCGACGTAACACCTCAGGCCGCGTACATACAGCACCACTTGGTGCACTTGAACAATATTGGCGAAAAGCAGTCCGTCATCGCCCAGTTCAACGTCATCAACTACGACTCGGTGTTCTGGTCCGCTCTCACCGGCCTGGTCGTGGTGCTGTTTCTCTGGCTGGCCGCGCGCCGCGCCTCTTCCAATGTGCCGGGCCGCTTCCAGGTCTTCGTCGAAATGATCGTCGACATGGTCGACGACCAGGCCAAGGGCATCGTCAACAACGCCAAGAGCCGCCAGTTCGTGGCGCCGCTGGCCCTTACCGTGTTCCTCTGGATCATCCTGATGAACGCGCTCGACCTGATCCCGGTCGACCTCATGCCCACCATCTGGCGCTGGACCGGCCTGGGTGCCCACCACGGCGACCCGCTCTACTACCACCGCATCCTGCCCACCGCCGACCTGAACGTGCCCATGGGCATGTCCATGGGCGTGCTGCTGCTGATGCTCTACTACGGCATCAAGATCAAGCACCCGGGCGGCTTCGTCAAAGAACTCTTCACGGCGCCTTTCCATGGCCATGGCATCGGCGCGCTGCTGCTGGCTCCCGCCAACCTGCTGCTCAACCTGATCGAATACGCCGCCAAGTCGGTGTCGCTGGGCATGCGGTTGTTCGGCAACATGTTCGCCGGCGAACTCATCTTCATGCTGATCGCCCTGCTGGGCGGCGCCTGGACGGGCCTGAACGCCTCCAGCATCAGCCTGGGCATCGGGCATGTGCTGGCCGGTTCGGTGTGGGCCATCTTCCACATCCTGATCGTGCTGTTGCAGGCTTTCATCTTCATGATGCTGACGCTGGTGTACATCGGCCAGGCACACGAAGGGCATTGACCCTATTCCTGGCGCGGGCAGGCCGCCCGCGCCCGGGGCGCAAGGTTTTCTTGCATTCCTAGCAGTACCGTTTTCTTACAATTTGACTTCAGATTTCTAACCAAGGAGTTGTCATGACCAACGTCGCTTTCGTTGCCCTCGCTTGCGGTCTTATCATCGGTCTGGGCGCTATCGGCGCTTGCATCGGCATCGGACTGATGGGCGGCAAATACCTGGAAGCTTCGGCTCGTCAGCCTGAACTGATGAATGCGCTGCAAACCAAGATGTTCCTGCTGGCCGGCCTGATCGACGCGGCATTCCTGATCGGCGTGGGTATCGCCATGTTGTTCGCTTTCGCCAACCCGTTCGCGGGTTAAGCCCGACGGTCCATGGCAACGCCCGCCGGCGCAATGGCGGGTTTGACGCCGGCGGCGGCGAAAATTTTTCGCCGCATGCCGGCAAAGTATCGAGTGCTCCGTGGCGCCCTTGACGCGTCCGGAGCCGCAAGGTGTTAAAGGAACGACCGTGAATCTGAACGCGACGATCTTTTTCCAGATGCTCGTGTTCTTCGTTCTGGGCTGGTTCACGATGAAATTCGTGTGGCCGCCCCTGACGAAGGCGATGGACGAGCGCCGCCAAAAAATCGCCGACGGCCTGGCCGCCGCCGAGAAGGGCAAGGCCGATCTGGCCCAGGCCCAGGCGCGCGTCAGTCTGATCGAGGCTTCTGCAAAATCCGAGAACCACGCCCGCATCATCGAGGCCGAGAAGCAGGCCGCCTCGCTGATCGAGCAGGCTCGCCGTGAAGCCGAAGCTGAACGCGCCCGCATCGTCGCCCAGGCGGCACAGGATGCCGCGCAGGAAGTTCAGCGTGCCCGCGATACGCTGCGCGACGACGTCGCCGCGCTGGCCGTCAAGGGTGCTGAACAGATCCTCAAGCGCGAGGTCGACGCCCGCGCCCACGCCGAGCTGCTCAACCAGCTCAAGGCGCAGCTTTAATCCAGGAACGCCATGGCTGAACTTTCCACTGTTGCCCGGCCCTACGCTGAAGCGATTTTCAGCGTGGCGCGTGACGACAAGGCCGGCTTGCCGGCCTGGTCCGACCTGATCGGCGAGCTGGCCCAGTTGGCCGCCCATCCCGACGTGCGCGAAGCGATGAACGATCCGCGCCTGGACGATGCCCAGCGCACCGGGCTGTTTACCGGCCTGGTCAAGGCCCAGCTGCCCCAGGCCGTTCGCAATTTCATCGAACTGCTGGTGGCCAACGACCGGCTGCTGTTGCTGCCCGTCATCGCCGAGCAATTCGTCGCGCTGAAGAATCGCCACGAAGGCACGGCGCAGGCGGAAATCACCAGCGCGTTCGAACTCAGCGACGCCCAGGTCAAGGAACTGATCGAGGCGCTCGAAACCAAGTTAGGCCTCAAGCTCAAGCCCAGCGTCACGGTCGATAAGTCGCTCATCGGCGGCGTGCGCGTGGCGGTTGGCGACCAGGTGCTCGATACTTCCGTACAAGCTCAATTGGCCCGCTTGCGGGATACGCTGGCCGCCTGACGCCAGACAAACAGGATTCCAGGAGTCAATATGCAACTCAATCCCTCCGAGATCAGCGAACTGCTCAAGAGCCGCATCGAGGGCCTGGGCGCTTCGGCTGACATTCGCACCCAGGGCGCCGTCGTGTCCGTAACCGACGGCATCACCCGCATCCACGGCCTGTCCGACGTGATGCAGGGCGAAATGCTCGAATTTCCCAACAACGTCTTCGGCGTGGCGCTGAACCTCGAGCGCGACTCCGTCGGCGCCGTGATTCTGGGCGACTACACCGGCGTGTCGGAAGGCGACCAGGTCAAGACCACCGGCCGCATCCTCGAAGTGCCGGTCGGCCCCGAACTGAAGGGCCGCGTGGTCAACACGCTGGGCGTGCCCATCGACGGCAAGGGCCCCATCGACACCAAAGAAACCGACATCATCGAAAAAGTGGCGCCTGGCGTGATCGCCCGCCGCTCGGTGTCGCAGCCGCTGCAAACCGGCATCAAGGCCATCGACTCCATGGTGCCGATCGGCCGCGGCCAGCGCGAACTGATCATCGGCGACCGCCAAACCGGTAAAACCGCCGTTGCCGTCGACACCATCATCAGCCAGAAGGGCAAGGGCGTCACCTGCGTGTACGTCGCCATCGGCCAGAAGGCGTCGACCATCAACAACGTGGTGCGCAAGCTCGAAGAGCACGGCGCCATGGAATACACCATCGTCGTGGCCGCCTCGGCTTCCGATTCGGCCGCCATGCAGTACCTGGCCGCCTACGCCGGCTGCACCATGGGCGAATACTTCCGCGACCGCGGCGAAGACGCCCTGATCATCTATGACGACCTGACCAAGCAAGCCTGGGCCTACCGCCAGGTCTCGCTGCTGCTGCGCCGTCCGCCCGGCCGCGAAGCCTACCCCGGCGACGTGTTCTACCTGCACTCGCGCCTGCTCGAGCGCGCCGCGCGCGTCAACGAAGAATACGTCGAGAAGTTCACCAACGGCGCCGTCAAGGGCAAGACCGGCTCGCTGACCGCGCTGCCGATCATCGAAACCCAGGCAGGCGACGTGTCGGCCTTCGTGCCCACCAACGTGATCTCGATCACCGACGGCCAGATCTTCCTGGAAACCGACCTGTTCAACGCCGGCGTGCGCCCCGCCATCAACGCCGGTATCTCGGTGTCGCGGGTGGGCGGTGCGGCCCAGACCAAGGTCATCAAGAAGCTGTCGGGCGGTATCCGTACCGACCTGGCCCAGTACCGTGAACTGGCCGCCTTCGCGCAGTTCGCCTCCGACCTCGACGACGCCACCCGTCGCCAGCTCGAACGCGGCAAGCGCGTGGTCGAACTGCTCAAGCAGCCGCAATACCAGCCGCTGCAAGTGTGGGAACTGGCCGTCACGCTGTACACGGTCAACAACGGTTACCTGGATGACGTGGACGTGGCGCAGGTCCTGGCCTTCGAAAAATCGCTGAAGGATCAACTCAAGGCCAAGCATGCCGGCCTGATCCAGCGTGTCGAAGACACCAAGGAACTGTCCAAGGACGACGAAGCCGAACTGGCTGCCGCCATCCAGGATTTCAAGAAGCACGGTGCTTTTTAAGGCAATGTCTGGCGTAGCGGCGGGCCTCGGGCCTGCCCTACGGTAGGGCGGGGCGAGCCCCGGCCGCATCCCGCCAAGCCGTTACAACAGGAAAGCGCAATGCCCGGAATCAAGGAAATCCGAACCAAGATCAAGAGCGTGCAAAACACGCGCAAGATCACCAAGGCGATGGAAATGGTCGCTGCATCCAAAATGCGCAAGGCGCAGGAACGGATGCGCGCGGGTCGTCCGTACGCCACCAAGGTGCGCGAGATTGCCGCGCACCTGATGCAGGCCAACCCCGAATACCGCCATCCGTACCTGACCGAACGCGACGCCAAGGCAGTGGGCGTGGTGCTGGTTACCACCGACAAGGGGCTGTGCGGCGGCCTGAACACCAACGTCAGCCGCGTGACGCTGGCCAAGCTCAAAGAATTCGAGCAGCGCGGCATCCGCGTGCAGACGACGGCGTTCGGCAACAAGGGCCTGGGCCTGCTGACCCGTATCGGCGCCAATCTGGTCTCGCAAGAAGTGCAGCTGGGCGACAAGCCCGACCTCGACCGCCTGCTGGGCGCCATCAAGGTCCAGCTCGACGCCTACCTGAGCGGCGAGATCGATGCGCTGTACGTGGCGTCCACCCGCTTCATCAACACCATGAAGCAAGAGCCCGTGTTCCTGCGTCTGCTGCCGCTCGCCAGCGGTTTGGATGACCCCTTCCAGACGGGCGCCGAGGCCCTGGCGGAAACTGCCGAGGTCAAGTCGAACTACGGCTGGGACTACATCTACGAGCCCGACGCCAAGAGCGTGATCGACGACCTGCTGCAGCGCTACGTCGAAGGCCTGCTGTACCAGGCCGTGGCCGAGAACATGGCCTCGGAACAGTCGGCCCGCATGGTTGCCATGAAGGCGGCATCGGACAACGCCAAGAAGGTCATCGGCGATCTGCAGCTGGTCTACAACAAGACCCGCCAGGCGGCGATCACCAAGGAAATTTCGGAAATCGTAGGGGGCGCGGCCGCCGTCTGAGCAGCCTGCATCCCGTCAAAATGCTATCAAGCAAGGAATCGACATGAGCAACGGAACCATCGTTCAGTGCATCGGCGCCGTGGTGGATATTCAGTTCCCCCGCGATCAAATGCCCAAGATCTACGAAGCCCTTACCCTGGCCGACGACACCTCGCCGTTCGCCGAAAAGGGCCTCACGCTGGAAGTGCAGCAGCAGCTGGGTGACGGCGTGGTGCGTACCATCGCGCTGGGTTCCAGCGACGGCCTGCGCCGCGGCATGAAAGTCGCCGGCACCGGCGCGCCCATCTCGGTGCCCGTGGGCACCGGCACGCTGGGCCGCATCATGGACGTGCTGGGTCGTCCCATCGACGAAGCCGGCGCCATCGAGCACGAAGAAAAGCGCGCCATCCACCAGGACGCTCCCCGCTTCGACGAACTGTCGCCGTCGGTCGAGCTGCTGGAAACCGGCATCAAGGTTATCGACCTGGTGTGCCCGTTCGCCAAGGGCGGCAAGGTCGGCCTGTTCGGCGGCGCCGGCGTGGGCAAGACCGTCAACATGATGGAACTGATCAACAACATCGCCAAGCAGCACAGCGGCCTGTCGGTGTTCGCCGGCGTGGGCGAGCGTACCCGCGAAGGCAACGACTTCTACCACGAAATGGAAGAGTCGAAGGTGCTGGACAAGGTCGCCATGGTGTTCGGCCAGATGAACGAGCCCCCGGGCAACCGCCTGCGCGTGGCCCTGACCGGCCTGACCATGGCCGAGAAGTTCCGTGACGAAGGCCGTGACATCCTGTTCTTCGTCGACAACATCTACCGCTACACCCTGGCCGGTACCGAAGTGTCGGCGCTGCTGGGCCGCATGCCGTCGGCGGTGGGCTACCAGCCCACGCTGGCCGAAGAAATGGGCAAGCTGCAAGAGCGCATCACGTCCACCAAGACCGGCTCCATCACGTCGATCCAGGCCGTGTACGTGCCCGCCGACGACCTGACCGACCCGTCGCCCGCCACCACCTTCCAGCACTTGGACTCCACCGTGGTGCTGTCGCGCGACATCGCCGCCCTGGGTATCTACCCGGCCGTGGATCCGCTGGACTCGTCCAGCCGCCAGCTCGACCCGCAAGTCGTGGGCGAAGAGCACTACGAAGTGGCCCGCGGCGTGCAGCAGACGCTGCAGCGCTACAAAGAACTGCGCGACATCATCGCCATTCTGGGCATGGACGAACTGTCGCCCGACGACAAGCAGGCCGTGGCCCGCGCGCGCAAGATCCAGCGCTTCCTGTCCCAGCCGTTCCACGTGGCCGAAGTGTTTACCGGTTCGCCCGGCAAGTACGTGCCGCTGGCCGAGACCATCCGCGGTTTCAAGATGATTGTCGAAGGCGAGTGCGACGCGCTGCCCGAACAGGCGTTCTACATGGTCGGCACCATCGACGAAGCCTTCGAGAAGGCCAAGAAACTGCAATAAGGAGCTCACATGGCTACCCTGCAAGTGGATGTCGTCAGCGCTGAAGAAGCGATCTTCGCCGGTGAGGCGAAGTTCGTGACGCTGCCTGGCGAAGCGGGCGAGCTGGGCATCCTGCCCGGGCACACCCCGCTGATTTCGCGCATACGCCCCGGGACGGTCAAGATCGTCCGTACCGATGGAGGCGAGGAAAACATCTTCGTCGCCGGGGGCATCCTGGAAGTGCAGCCGGGCATGGTCACCGTGCTGGCCGATACGGCCATCCGTGCCGCCGACCTGGACGAAGCCCGCGCCGTGGAGGCGCGCGAGAAAGCCGAAGAGGCCTTGCGCAACGCCAAGGACAAGGCCGACATCGCGGTTGTCGAAGCCGAGCTCGCCATGTTGGCCGCACAGGCCATCGCAGCCCGCAAGCTGCGCCAGACGCGCAACACGCACTAAGGCGCCACCGGGCGCCGCGCCATGCGCGGCGCCGCCAGGGCGAAAAAGGGCGGCCATTACGGCCGCCCTTTTCCGTTTTTGCGCGCGGCTACCTAGCCTGAAGTAGCGCATGGCGCGCGTCGCATCAACCTGTTGATACCCGTTTTACGTATAACCCGCAGTGTGGCAACTGCGAATATCGCCCTGCAGACCTGGCGCGTACGCTTGCTTTTTTTGCGTATGTTTCAAGGAGCCTGTCTTGCGTGAAACACTCGATTGCGCCGTACTGATGACACCCGGCCATGAGGCCTGGGTCCAAGACTGGGTTGGCCGCCAGCAGGGCCAGCAGGGCCGCCTGCGGCTGCATGCCCAGGAACTGTCCGCGCTGGCGCCGGGCGCGCCCGATACCCGCCTGCTGGCGCGGGCGCGCCTGGCGCTGCGGCGCTTCGACGGCTGCCTGGTGCCCGTGGCGCCGGCGTCGCTGTCATGGGTGCGCACGGTGCTAGCCAATGCCGGCGGCGGGCCGCGCACGCCCCTGGTGGCGCTGGTGTTCGACATCACCGCGCCCGCCATCCTCGACCTGCTGGCGCTGGGCGCCGCCGATTTCATCCGGGCTCCGGCCTGCACCGACGAACTACGGGCTCGCCTGATACGCCTGCGCCGCGCCGTGCAGCCCGCCGCCATGCCCGTGCCGCCCGGCACCCCGGGCAGCGCTGCCGGAGCCCCCCGCGTTCCCAGTGCCACTTACGCCGTCCGCGAACCGGCGCCGCTTTACGGCGCCCGCACCGCCTCGCGCCGGGCCGCCACGCGGGCCCGCCTCGAATCCGCCCTGGCCGCGCTGCACGCCCAGGAAGCCATCCAGGACGACGAGCCCTTCCGCCAGGCCAAGGCGCGCGTGGTGGCCGGCTTCGAACGCGAATACCTGCGCCGCGCGCTGTCGCGCCACGCCGGCAACGTGGCCCGGGCGGCGCGGGCATCCAGCAAGCACCGGCGCGCATTCTGGGCGCTGATGCGCAAGCACCGCATCGACGCCGCGCCCTATCGCCAGGGCGCCGACGGCCGTCCCGGCGCACCGGGCTAGCCGCGCCGTTCCTGGCCCGCGCGCGGCTTGTCCCGCATCGCGGCCGGCGCCTTCAGCGAAGGGTAAAATCACGGCTTCCGATTTTAAAGGATAGTCGTGTCCGCTGCTCCCCTGAAGAACGACGTGTTCTTGCGCGCGTTGCTGCGCGAGCCCGTCCCTTATACCCCCATCTGGCTGATGCGCCAGGCCGGACGCTATCTGCCCGAATACAACGCCACGCGCGCGCGCGCCGGCTCGTTCATGGGGTTGGCGCAAAACCCCGACTATGCCGCCGAAGTCACGCTGCAGCCCCTGGCGCGCTACGACCTGGATGCGGCCATCCTGTTTTCCGACATTCTTACCGTGCCGCATGCCATGGGCCTGGGGCTCGATTTCGCTCCCGGCGAGGGCCCGCGCTTTGCGCGGCCATTGCGCACTGAAGACGACGTGGCCCGCCTGGCGGTGCCCGACATGGAATCGCTGCGCTATGTCTTCGACGCCGTGGCCGTCATTCGCCGCGAACTCGACGGCAAGGTGCCGCTGATCGGCTTCGCCGGCAGCCCCTGGACCATTGCCTGCTACATGGTCGAAGGCCGCGGCAGCGACGACTATCGGCTCATCAAGACC
The DNA here is from genome assembly GCF_017356245.1 of Bordetella petrii. Classification (NCBI taxonomy): domain Bacteria; kingdom Pseudomonadati; phylum Pseudomonadota; class Betaproteobacteria; order Burkholderiales; family Alcaligenaceae; genus Bordetella; species Bordetella petrii. Next base: position 3,628,616 of record NZ_JAFMZZ010000001.1, on the reverse strand, counting down.
ATGCTGTACGCCCGGCCCGATCTGCTGCACCGTATTCTCGATATCAACGCGCAGGCCACGCTGCGCTACCTGAACGCGCAGATCCAGGCCGGCGCCCAGGCGGTCATGCTGTTCGACAGCTGGGGCGGCGTACTGGCCGATGGCCTGTTCCAGCAGTTTTCGCTGGCCTACACGCGCAAGGTGGTGGACGGGCTTGTCCGCGAACACCAGGGCCGGCGCGTGCCCGTCATCGTGTTCACCAAGGGAGGCGGGCAGTGGCTCGAATCCATCGCCGGCTGCGGCTGCGACGCCGTGGGGCTGGACTGGACGGTGAACCTGGGCCAGGCGCGCCAGCGCACCGGCGACGCCGTGGCGCTGCAGGGTAACCTGGACCCGATGACCCTGTTCGGCGGCGGCGCGGCCATCCGCGCCGAGGCCCGGCGTACCCTGGATGCGTTCGGCCCGGTGGGCAAGGGCGGCCATGTGTTCAACCTGGGACACGGCATTTCGCAGTACACACCGCCCGAAGTCGTGGCGGAGCTGGTCGACGAAGTGCACACGTACAGCCGCGCCATGCACGCCTGAGTAAGTGGCCGCTAGCGCGCTGGAAGGCTCTGCCAGCGTGTTCCTTGACCACACTTGTGCACAGCAGCGAGACAACTCGGGATAACCCGAATTAGCTGGCAGCGGTTCTGGAAAGCGTTTATAAGTATATGAATATAAAAAGGAAATAATCGTGTGGTGGCATGCCGGCATATGCTGCTGCGCTATTCATATTGACATGTGCCAAGGTTGTTGCATGTTTTTCCCCAAAGTTATCCACAGGCTGCTGTGAATTCAGCGTTTCACTCCGGCCTGACAATCTGTTAGCTGCAAAACCAAGAATTCACTTTAACTTGCAAAAGTCTTTCGCCATGCTTTCCGTTTTCGTTTCCCATGCCTGACGCGCCCGGCGGCAGCGGCTTGCATGCGGACATCTGGGTGCGTGTGGCGCTGGACGTTCCGCTGGCCGGCCTGTTCGACTACCGCGCCCAGGCCGTCGTGCCCGTGGGCACGCGCGTCATCGTGCCGTTCGGCCGGCGCAAGCTGGTGGGCGTGGTGGTCGACAATCCAGGGCAGCCGTCGGTCGATGCCGCCCAGGTGCGCGATGTCGAGCAGGTACTGCAGGATTTGCCGCCTTTGCCGGCCGACTGGCTGCGGCTGGCGCGCTTTGCGGCCGACTACTACCAGCGGCCGCTGGGCGAGGTGATGCTGCCGGCCATGCCGCCGCCGCTGCGCAAACCGTCGGCCTACCAGGGCAAGCGTTCGGGGCAGGGGCCGGTGGCGCGGCTGGAGGCGCGCAAGCCCAAGGCGGCGGCCGCGCCCACGCCGCCCGACCAGGCGCCCGAACTCAACGCCGACCAGCAGGCGGCCGTCGAGGCCGTTGCCGGCCTGGCCGGTTTCAAGCCGGTGCTGCTGCACGGCGTTACCGGCAGCGGCAAGACCGAGGTCTACCTGCGCGCCGCGCAGCGCGTGCTGGCGGCGGGGCGGCAGGTGCTGTTGCTGGTGCCCGAAATCAACCTGACGCCGCAGCTCGAAGGCGCGCTGCGCGCCCGCCTGGAATCGGTGCTGGGCGCGGATGGCCTGGCCGTCATGCACAGCGGCCTGTCCGACGGCGAGCGCCTGCAGGCGTGGGTGCGCGCGCAGCGGGGCCAGGCGCGCATGCTGCTGGGCACGCGCATGGCGATTTTCGCGCCGCTGGCCGAGCTGGGCCTGATCGTGATCGACGAAGAGCACGATGCCTCGTACAAGCAGCAGGACGGTCTGCGCTATTCGGCGCGCGACCTGGCCGTGTGGCGCGCGCGCGACCTGGACATTCCGGTGGTGCTGGGCTCGGCCACGCCCTCGCTGGAAAGCTGGCACCACGCATCGCGCGGCCATTACCTGCGGCTGGCGCTGCCGGGCCGCGCGCGGGCCAGCAGCCTGCCGGCGGTGCGGCTGATCGACACGCGGCGCCTGGCCATGCGCCAGGGCATGTCGCCGCAACTGACCGACGCCATCGGCCAGCGGCTGGAACGCGGCGAGCAGTCGCTGGTGTTTCTGAACCGCCGCGGCTACGCGCCGGTGCTGCACTGCGCGTCGTGCGCCTGGGTCAGCCACTGCCCGCGCTGCTCGGCCTTTACGGTGCTGCATCGAACCAGCGGCCGCGGCCATCGGCTGCACTGTCACCACTGCGGCTACCAGGCGCCGGTGCCGCGCGCCTGCCCCGAATGCGGCGACCAGGACCTGGAGCCCATGGGCCGCGGCACGCAGCGGGTCGAAGAGCACCTGGCCGAGCTGTTTCCCCAGGCGCGCATCTCGCGCATCGATGCCGACAGCACGCGCCTGAAGGGCAGCGCGCAAACCCTGTTCGCGGCCGTGCATGCGGGCGAGGTCGATATCCTGGTCGGCACCCAGATGGTGGCCAAGGGGCACGATTTCGCGCGCCTGGGCCTGGTGGGCGTGCTCAATGCCGATTCGATGCTGTTCGCGCATGACTTTCGCGCGCCCGAGCGCCTGTTCGCCCAGCTGATGCAGGTGGCGGGGCGGGCCGGCCGCCACAGCGGCGGCGGCGAAGTGCTGATCCAGACGGGCTACCCCGAGCAGCCTGTGTACCAGGCCTTGCTGCGCCACGATTACGCCGGCTTTGCGCGCCACGCGCTCGAAGAACGCGAGACCACCGGCCTGCCGCCGTTTGCCTATCAGGCGCTGCTGACTTCCGAAGCGCGCGAGCTGGCCCAGGCGCTGGCGTTTCTGCAGCAGGCGCGTGCGCTGGCCGCCGACAGCGATTTTCCCGGCATTGCCGCGCTGACCCTGTACGATCCGGTGCCGCTGCGCGTGGTGCGCGTGGCCAATATCGAGCGCGCGCAACTGCTGCTGGAAAGCACCAGCCGGCCCGCCCTGCAGGCGTTCCTGGCCGCGTGGTCGGTGTACCTGCCCGCCATGGCGGCCGAGGCGCGCGTGCGCTGGCAGCTGGAAGTGGACCCCCTTGAAATCTGACCCATGTCCGACAGCGCACCCATAGGCCACGGCCTGAACCCCGCCCAGAAAGAAGCCGTGCTGTACCTGGACGGCCCGTGCCTGGTGCTGGCCGGCGCGGGCAGCGGCAAGACGCGCGTCATTACGCAGAAAATCGCCTACCTGCTGCGCGAATGCGGCTACATGGGCCGCAATATCGTGGCGCTGACTTTCACCAACAAGGCGGCGCGCGAGATGGACGAGCGCGTCAAGACGCTGGTCGACCGCAAGCTGGCCAAGGGCCTGACCATCAGCACCTTCCATTCGCTGGGCGTCAGGCTGCTGCGCGAAGAAGCGCGCCAGGCGGGGCTGAAGCCGCAGTTTTCCATCCTGGATGCGGACGACGCCATGGCGATCATCCAGGAGCTTCTGGCCACCACCGACCGCGGCCGGCTGCGCGCGGTGCAGTCGATTATTTCGCTGTGGAAGAACGCGCTGCTTGGCCCCGACGACGCGGCGCGCACCGCCGCCACGCCCGGCGAGGTCGAGGCGGCCAATGTGTACCGCAGCTACAGCGCCACCCTGGCGGCCTACCAGGCCGTGGACTTCGACGACCTGATCCGCATACCGGCGCAGCTGCTGGAAAGCAACGAAGCGGTGCGCACCCGCTGGCAGAACCGTGTGCGCTACCTGCTGGTGGATGAATACCAGGATACCAACGTGTGCCAGTACCGGCTGGTGCAGCTGCTGTGCGGCGACCGCGCGATGTTCACCGCGGTGGGCGACGACGACCAGGCTATCTACGCCTGGCGCGGCGCCACCATCGAGAACCTGGCCAAGCTCACCACCGATTATCCGCAGCTCAAGCTGATCAAGCTGGAACAGAATTACCGCTCGGTGCAGCGCATCCTGGCGGCGGCCAACACGGTCATCGAAAAAAACCCCAAGCTGTTCGAAAAGAAACTGTGGTCGGACCTGGGCGTGGGCGAACCCATTCTGGTGTCGCCGATGGAAAACGACGAGCACGAAGCCCAGTCGATCGCCATGAAAATCTCGGCGGCCCGGTTCGAGCGGCAGGCGCAATGGAAAGACTTCGCCATTCTGTATCGCGGCAATCATCAGTCGCGCATTCTGGAACAGGCGCTGCGCAACCTGAAGATTCCGTACACCATCGCCGGCGGACAAAGTTTCTTTGACAAGGCCGAGGTGCGCGATATTCTGTCGTACCTGCGCCTGATCGCCAATGACGACGACGACCCGGCCTTCATCCGCGCCGCCACCACGCCCAAGCGCGGCATCGGCCAGGCCACGCTGCAGGTGCTGGGGCAGTATGCCGCGCAGCGCGAGGTGTCGCTGCTGGCCGCAGTGGCCGAAACCGGCCTGGAAAGCCTGCTGCAGCCGCGCCAGCTGGATTCGCTGCGCACCTTTGCCGAGTTCATCCGCCGCATCCAGTGGCGCGCGGGGCGTGGCCGCACCGACGGCCAGGGCTCGGCCGAGCCGGCCGGCGCCATCCTGGACGACATGCTGGGGGCCATCCAGTACGAGCGCTACCTGTACGACACACTGGAAGAAAAGCCGGCCCAGACGCGCTGGGAAAACGTGCTGGAGCTCACCGGCTGGCTCAAGCGCAAGGCCGAGGAAGACGGCATGTCATTGTTCGACCTGGTGCAGCACGTGGCGCTGATCACCATGCTGGAACGCGGCGAAGAAGAAGAGCCCGACGCGGTCAAGCTGTCGACGCTGCACGCGTCCAAGGGGCTGGAGTATCCGCACGTGTACCTGGCCGGCGTGGAAGAGGGCCTGCTGCCGCACCTGGGCAAGGATGACGAAGACGGCGACCCGGCGCGCGCGGCCGAGAACCTGGCCACCCGCATCCAGGAAGAGCGGCGGCTGATGTACGTGGGCATCACGCGCGCGCAGCGCAGCCTGAACCTGAGCTGGTGCAAGAAGCGGCGCCGCGCCCGCGAAGACATGGTGCGCGAGCCTTCGCGCTTCATCGAAGAGATGGGGCTGGGCGACATCCCCGTGCAGGAAGACGAGGCCACCCGCGCCATGAGCCCCAAAGAGCGCCTGGGCATGCTGAAGGCGCTGCTGAAGAAATAATGCCCGCGCGCCAGGTGTCAGGCTCCGCAGGTGCCTGACACCGTGATGTTCCTGGGCGGCCGCGCGCGGCGGGCCCGCCTTATGCCAGTTCGCGCAGCAGCAGTTCCCAGAACTTCGCGCGGGTTTGCAGGGTGGACACCAGGATGTACTCGTGCAGGGTGTGCGCGCCGTCGCCGTCGGCGCCCAGGCCGTCCAGCGTGGGCACGCCCATGGCCGAGGTGAAGTTGGCGTCGCTGCCGCCGCCCGTCATGGGGGCTTCTTCCAGTGCGAAGCCGGCTTCCCGCGCGTATTCCTGCGCCAGCGCCAGCAGCGCGGCGGCCGCGTCGCTGCGCACCATGGGCGGCCGGTTGAGTTCGACGTCGATGTCCAGTTCCACATCCGGCCCCACCGCGCACAGGTTGCGCATGCGGCGCAGCACGTCTTCGGCCGCGCCCATGTCGGGCACGCGGAAATCGACCACGCAGCGGCATTGCGCCGGCACCGTGTTGGTGACCGTGCCGCCGGCGATGGTGCCCACGCTGACGGTTACGCCGCGCTCGTAGTCGGTCATGGCTTCCAGCGCCAGCACCTGATGGGCCATTTCTCGAATGGCGCTGCGGCCTTTTTCGTGCTGCATGCCGGCGTGGGCCGGACGGCCCTTGACGTTCAGGCGCAGCATGCCGGTGCCCTTGCGGGCGGTGACGCACTTGCCGCCGTTGGGGCGGGCCGGCTCGCACACCAGGCCGTACTTGGCGTTGGCCGCGTAGCGTTCGATCGAGGCGCGCGAGGCATGGCTGCCGATCTCTTCGTCGGGCACCATCAGGAAATCCACCGGCAGGCGCGTGCTGCCGGGCTGCGCCAGCGTGGACAGGGCGGCCAGCGCCAGATAGATGCCGCCCTTCATGTCGTAGCTGCCGGGGCCGTACAGGCGGTCGCCTTCGATGCGGCAGGGGTTGTCCTGCAGCGTGCCGATGGGATGCACCGTATCCAGGTGCGCCAGCACCAGAATGCCGGGACGCGTGTCGCCGGCCGCGCGGTTGGTGGCGTACAGCAGCGGGCCCGTGTCCGGCCCCAGCGGCGTGACTTCGACCGTCAGGCCGGCGGCGCGCGCCTGCGTCTCGACCAGGGCGGCCATGGCGGCCACGCCTTGCGGCGAGTTGGATGGCGATTCGCAGCGCACCCACGATTGGATGCCGGCGACGAGTGCTTCGGTGGAGGGCAGGGATGACATGCTTCGCGTTCCAGGTGGGCGGTGGACGATGGGGATCAGGCGACCTGCTGGCCTGCCAGCCGGGCCAGTTCGGCGTCGCTGGGCAGTTTGCCTTCGAACCACAGGCTGGCGCAAGCCGCCGACATGGCGCGCCCGTCGTGGCCGATGCCGGGCACGGTCTGCAGCGTCCAGCCGAACGGCACGCCGCGGCGCTGCGCTTCGCGCTGGCCGGCCTCGAAATAGTTGTGGGCGCGCGCATAGCGGTGCGGCCCCTGGCGCAGCGCGGCGGCGTCGGACGGCAGGTTGGGGTCGTCGGTGGCGATGTCCTGATCGCCGGCCAGGATGGTCATGGGGTAGGCCAGCAGGCGCACCAGGTGGTCTTCGGTCAGGCCCACGCCGTCCAGGCCTTCGGGGTAGCGGTGTTCGAAGGTGGGCAGGGTGTACCAGCCCGGGTTGGCGGCGGCCACCGCGCAGAACGGCGCGTGCGGCTGGCTGCTCATCAGGCGGTGCACGAACTGGCCGCCGGCCGAATGGCCGAACAGGTGGGCCTGCGCGGCCTCGGTGACGCCCGCGGCGCGCAGGTCGGCGAACACCTTGGCCACCAGCGCGTAGGTCCAGCCGTCGATGTGGCGCGGGTTGCCGCCGGCGCTGAAGACGCGGCCGTTGTTGTAGCTTTCGACGCCGGGCCAGATGTCGTTCGAGAACGTGGGCGCCACGATCAGCACGTTGTGCCTGTCGGCGGCCGGGATCCAGAAGTCGCGGTAGTCGTCGCCGTTGCGCAGCACGCCGTGCTGCACCATCACCACCGGGCGGTCGGGCGTGTAGCCGTAGGGGCGGTAGGTCTGCAGCGTGAACGGGCGGTCGGCATTGCGGTCGTCGTCGACATAGGCAATGGCGTTGCGGCCGGCATGGCCCAGTTCCTGGGCGATGCGGTCGGCATTGGACATCTCTGCTTTCATGGCGGGGCGGATCTAGGGGTTGAGGTGGCAGGCCGACCAGTGGCCGGGCGCGATTTCTTTCAGCGCGGGCGTCTGCTCGCGGCAGCGCGCCATGGCGTGCGGACAGCGCGGGTGGAAGGTGCAGCCCGGCGGCGGATTCAGCGGCGACGGGATCTCGCCCTGGATGGGCGTGAAATTGCGGCCGCGCCGGCTGACGTCGGGCACTTCGGCCAGCAGGGCCTGGGTGTACGGGTGGTTGGCGCGCGTGAAGATCTCGGCGGCCGGCGCGCGCTCGACGATCTTGCCCAAGTACATGATGGCCACGCGGTCGGAAATGTGCTTGACCACGCCCAGGTCGTGGCTGATGAACAAATACGTGAAACCGTGCTGCTCGCGCAGGTCCATGAACAGGTTGATCACCTGCGCCTGGATCGACACGTCGAGCGCGGCCACCGGCTCGTCGCACACCAGGAACTTGGGCGACACCATCAGCGCGCGGGCAATGCCGATGCGCTGGCGCTGGCCGCCGGATATCTGGTGCGGAAAGCGGTCGCGGTATTCGGGGTCGAGGCCCACTTCGGACAGGGCGCGGTCGATGCGCGCGGGGATCTCGGCGCGCGGCGCCAGCTTGTGCACCTTCAGCGCCTCGCCCAGGATCTGGCGCAGGCGCTGGCGCGGGTTGAGCGAAGCCTGCGGATCCTGGAAGATCATCTGCACGCCCAGCGTGTAGGCCAGCAGGTCGGCGCCGCGCAGGCTGGCGGCAGGGCGGCCCTGGTACAGCAGTTCGCCTTCGGTCTGGCGATGCAGGCCGGCCACCACGCGCCCCAGCGTGGATTTGCCGCAGCCGGATTCGCCGACCAGGCCCAGCACTTCGCCGCGCTGGATGGTCAGGTCGACGCCGTTGACGGCGTGCACCGTGCGGCGGTCGATGGGCTTGCCGGCCAGCGCCAGTATGCGCTGGGCCAGGTCGGGATGATGCTCGAAACGCTTGTGGACGTTGCGCAGCTCGATAACGGGCGTGTCTTGCGGGGTCATGCGGTAGCGGTCTCGCGGGCGATCGGTACGTAGCAGCGGAAACTGCGCGGGCCTTCCTGCACGGCGGCAGGAGCCTGTTCGGCGCAGCGTGTGATGGCGCTGGGGCAGCGCGGGCGGAACGCACAGCCGGCGGGCCGCCCCGCCAGGCTGGGGGCCATGCCCTCGATCTGGTGCAGGCGCGCGCCGGGCGCGGTATTGCCGGGCATCGAGTCGAGCAGGCCGCGGGTATACGGATGGCGCGGCGCGTCGAGCACCTGCTCGACCGGGCCGGCCTCGACGATGCGCCCGGCATACATCACGGCCACGTGGTCGGCCAGCTCGGCCACCACGCCCAGGTCGTGGGTGATCCAGATGAGGGCGGTATCGTGCTTGCGGCAGATTTCCTGCATGCGGTACAGGATCTGCCCCTGGATGGTCACGTCCAGCGCCGTGGTGGGCTCGTCGCAGATGATCAGGTCGGGATTGTTCAGCATGGCGATGGCGATCGCCACCCGCTGGCGCATGCCGCCCGAGAATTCGTGCGGATAGCTGTCCAGGCGCTTTTCGGGGGCGGGAATGCCCACCATGGCCAGGGCCTCGCGGCAGCGCTCGCGCGCCTGGGCGGCCGGCACGTTTTCGTGCGTGAGGATGGCTTCCATCATCTGTTCGCCGATGCGCAGCACCGGGTTCAGCGTCATCAGCGGGTCCTGGAAGATCATGGCGATGCGGTTGCCGCGCAGGCGGCGCATGCCTTCTTCGTCGAGCTTGCGCAGGTCTTGTCCCTTGAACAGGATCTCGCCGGACACGACTTCGCCCGGCGGGTCGATCAGGCCCAGCAGCGAAAAGCCGGTAACCGATTTGCCCGAACCGGATTCGCCGACCAGGCCCAGGATCTCGCCGCGGCGCACAGTGAGGTCGACGCCGTCGACCGCCGGCCAGGCGCCGGCTTCGGTGTGGAAGGCGGTGCGCAGCCCGCGCACCTGCAGGATTACGTCGCTCATGCTCGTCGCGGGTCCAGGGCTTCGCGCAGGCGGTCGCCCACGATGTTGATGGTAAGGATCAGCAGCAGCAGGGCCACGCCCGGGAACATGCTGATCCAGTAGTCGCCCGACAGCAGGTACTGGAAGCCGTTGGCGATCAGCAGGCCCAGCGACGGCTCGGTAATGGGCACGCCCACTCCCAGGAACGACAGCGTGGCTTCCAGCGCGATGGCGGTGGCGATCTGGATGGTGGCGAACACCATCACCGGCCCCAGGCAGTTGGGCAGCAGGTGGAACAGCATGATGCGCCAGGCGGGAAAGCCCAGGTTGGCGGCCGCCTCGACGTATTCTTTGCGGCGTTCCTGCAGCGCGCGGCCGCGCATGATGCGCGCGTAGTGCGCCCATTGCACCACCACCAGCGCCAGGATCACCTTGTCGACGCCGCGGCCCATCATGGCCAGCAGCACCAGCGCCACCAGGATGGTGGGGAACCCCAGGATGAAATCGACAATGCGCATCAGCACGGTGTCGACAAAACCGCCGACATAGGCGGCCACCAGCCCGGCCATGCTGCCGATGGCGGTGGCCAGCCCCACGGCCGACAGGCCCACCATCAGGCTGATGCGCAGGCCATACAGAATGGCGCTGAACATGTCGCGGCCCTGGTCGTCGGTGCCCAGCAGGTACACCTTGCCGTCCATCGAGGCGGCTCCCGGCGGCAGGCGGCCGTCGAGCAGATTGAGGTTGGCGAGGTCGTAGGGGTTCTGCGGCGCGAAGAACGGGGCGGCCAGCACCACCACGATCAGGATGGCCAGCGCGATGGCCGAACCCGTCACGGTGGGGCGGCTGCGCAGTTTTTTCAGGATGGCGGCGCGGCGCGGGGTTTCAGCCAGTGGCTGGATGGTGCGCGTGCGGCCGTTGGAGGAAGAATGAGCCATGGCGTTACTGGGCGGGAGCGACAAGCTGCACGCGCGGGTCGAGCGCGGCATAGAGAATATCGACGATGAAATTGACGATCACGAAGATCAGCGTCACCAGCATCACGTAGGCCACCACCACCGGACGGTCCAGCTGGTAGACGCTGTCGATCAGCAGCTTGCCCATGCCGGGCCAGGCGAACACGGTTTCGGTGATGGTGGAATAGGCGATCAGGCTGCCGAATTCCATGCCCACCACCGTGACGACCGGAATCAGGATATTGCGCAGGATGTGCCGGCGCACGATGCGCCCGGGACGCACGCCCTTGGCGCGCGCGAATTTCACGTATTCCTGCGACTGGGCCTCGGCCACGCCGGTGGCGGTCAGGCGCAGCACCAGGGCGATGTTGGCCAGCGCCAGATTGACCGCCGGCATGATCACGTGCGACCAGCCATCGGCGGTCAGGATCGATAGCGGCACGCCCAGCACGCTGACCGTGTCGCCGCGCCCCGAGGCGGGCAGCCAGCCCAGCCACACGGCGAACAGCAGGATCAGCATCATGCCCTGCCAGAAATTGGGCAGCGAGAAGCCCAGCACCGAGGTCGCCATGATGCCCCGGCCCAGCACGCGGTCGCGGTACAGGCCGGCCACCAGCCCGAGCGGAATGCCGATCAGACAGGTCAGGGTGATGGCCACCACCACCAGTTCGAACGTGGCGGGAATGCGCTGCACGATCAGCTCGATGGCCGGGATGCCGTGCACGAAAGACGTGCCGAGGTCGCCGTGCAGGGCGCGCCACAGGAAGGTGAAATACTGCTGCCAGATGGGCTGGTCGAGCCCCAGGCGGGCGATGGTGGCCGCGCGGGCCTCCACCGTTGCCTCGGGGCTGACCAGCAGCTCGATCGGGTCGCCCACGGCATATACCGCGAAAAACACCACGACCGATACGGCCAGCATCACGAACAGGCTCTGGATCAGCCTGCGCAGGGTAAACAAAACCACGTTGTGCGTTCCTTGGGGTCTTGCGAAAACAACCGGCCGGCCCTATGGGGCCGATTTGACCGATTTGACTGACGAGGCGAGAGTGTACTGGTCCGCGCGGCCTTCGTAGGTCAGCCCCTTGCGGAACGCCCAGATGCTGCTTTCGAAATGCAGCGGGATGCTGGGCAGGTCGGCCAGGGCGATGGTCAGGGCCTGCTGCAGCAGTTTTTCCCGCTTGGCGTCGTCCACCGTGGTGACGGCCTGGCGGAAGATCTTGTCCAGCTCGGGGTTGGAGTAGCGGCCGTAGTTGCTGGTGCCCATGCCCAGTTCGGGAGCGTACGAGGTTACCCAGTACTGCAGGAACGACGAGGCCTCGCCGGTTTCCGACGACCAGCCGCCCATGGCGAAGCTGAATTCGCGCTTGGCGCGCTTGGGGAAGTACACCGAGCGGGTCATGGCGTCGACATGCGCCTTGATGCCCACGCGCGACAGGTACTGCGCCACGGCCTGGGTGATCTGGCCGTCATTGATGTAGCGGTCGTTGGTGGACGACAGCGTCATTTCGAAGCCATCGGGGTAGCCGGCCTCGGCCAGCAGTTTTTTGGCGCCGGCGGGGTCGTATTTCAGTTCCGGCGGATGCGGCAGGGTGCCGAACATGCCGTCGGGCAGGAACTGGTTGGCCGGCGTGGCCATGCCGTCCATGATGCGCGCCACGATGGTCTTGCGGTCGATGGCCATGCTGATGGCGCGCCGCACGCGCACGTCCTGCAGCGGGTTCTTGCCGTTGGGCGCCTTGACCAGCGGGGTGGCGTCGCGGCCTACGTCGAACTGGAAGTACACCACGCGCACCGAGGGCGTGACCACATAGCCGAAGCCCGGCGTGCTCTTGATGCGCTGCACGTCGCGGGCGGCGGGGCTTTCGATCACGTCGAAGTCGCCGGCCAGCAGGCCGGTCAGACGCGGGCCGGCATTGGGCACCGGCACGAAGGCGACGTCGCGCCATTCGGGCTTGCTGCCCCAGTAGCCGTCGTTGCGTTCCAGCTCGATGCCGGTGCCTTTCACATACGATTTGAACTTGTAGGGGCCGGTGCCGATGGTGTTCTTGCCGCTATTGAAGTCGGCCACCCTGGGCCAGGGGCCGGTTACGCCGCACTTCTTGTCCAGGTCGAAGCTGATGGGGCCGTGCTCGACGATGCCGCTCCACAGAATGCCGGTGCGGGTCAGGTCGTTGGCCAGCAGCGGGTAGGGCTTGAGTGTCTTGATGCGCAGCGTGTGGGCATCGGTGGCTTCGACGCTGGCGAATTTCTGCACCACCGCGGCATACGAACCGGCGATGGATTCTTCATTGTTCATCACGCGGCAGAAGGTGAAGATCACGTCCTGCGGGGTCAGGGGCTGGCCGTTCGAGAACTTCACGCCTTCGCGCAGCTTGAATTCCCAGGTGGTGTCGTCCAGCGCTTTCCACGACGTGGCCAGTCCGGGGATCAGGCTCATCTTGGCGTCCTGCGCCACCAGGGTCTCGAAGATCTGCGAAGCCATCGCGTTGTTGGGCGTGGCCTGGTGGTAGTGCGGGTCCATGGCCGTGGGCTCGGATGCCAGCGCGATTTTCAGCGACTGGGCGTGCGCGCCGGCGGCCAGGCCGAACAGCGCGGCCAGGGCCGCCGCGCGGATGCAGGAAGCGTGCATGGATGTTTTCTCCTGGGAGCGTAGGGCTTTCGTTGTCGGTACCGCGAAATCAGGGAGGCTCAGCCGCCGGCCTGGGCGATGGGCTGGGCCAGGCGCAGCACGGTCACGCCCGGGCGCACATTGGCCAGCGACGGCATGATCAGCACGCAGTCGTCGTACGGGGTGACGAAGGGTTCGCCGGCATTCCAGCCCAGCAGCGTGCCGGCCCGCGGCAGCTGTTCCAGCCCGCGCCAGCGTTGCGCGAAGCGCACGTCGGCGCTCTGGGCGGCAATGGCATGCGTGACGCGCAGCGCCTGCTGGCGCGGCGCATCGGGCGCGAACCAATCGGCGGGCAGGTCGTCGCGCGCGAACGTGCCGGCAGCCACCAGGAAGCGGGCCATCTGGTCTATCGCCACGTCGCGCGCCTGCGGCGCGCCGTGAAAGCCGCATTCGATCAGCAGCGAGCGCGTGCCGTCGCCGCCGCCGGCGCCGAAGCGGCCGTAGTCGCGCATGCGCACGCCGGCGGCATGGCCGGCGTCGGCGATGATGTTGGCCGGCGTGCCCAGCTGCAGCGCCAGTTCGATGTTGCGTGGCTGCAGGCCGGTGAGCTGCAGCGGCACGTCGGAATTGCTCATCGAATGGAAGTCCATCAGCCAGTCGGCCCGGGCCACCCAGGGCCGCAGCGCGGCGGCGCGCCGGCGTTCCTGGGAGGACGGGTCGGCCAGCTTGTCGTCGCTCCAGACCCGGTTCATGTCTTCGTCGACAAAGCGCGCCGGCAGGTAGTTGGCGGGGTCGAAGCGGTCGAAGGCCGCCAGGTTGCAGAACGCCAGTGTCAGCGCGCCATGGCGCGGCCGCAGTCCGCTGGCCAGCAGTGTTTTCAGGGCCCAGGCGCCGCACAGTTCGTTGCCGTGGATCAGCGCCGTCAGCATCACGTGCCTGCCCGGCGCGCCCGAATCGAAGTGCCACACGCCCGGCGTGTCGGTGTTGCCCAGGCGCTCGGCCGACAAATCCGGACAGGCGAGTTCAAACGGGCGCAGCGGGGCTGCGGCATCAGGCGTAGACATGGGCGCTCCACAAACAAGGGACACATCGGCACGCCGGCGGCGCAGGGCGCGGCGGCACGCAGCGCAGCGCGCGCAGGAGGCGGGGCCGCCGGGCGACGGCGGGCCGTTTGGCAGCCAGGAACACATTTCCCCCTGGGCGAGCCGCCAGCTGCGAGGCTGGCGCGATGCCGATTCTTATCTTGAGGCAGATTCTAGGAGCGGGTCAGCTTTCTCGGCAATTAGAATATTTGAGACACTATTTGCCTTTTTGGCAAAGCAACGCAATGGGCCATGCCCCCGGCCGGCCCCACGGGATGGGTACGACACCATGCATGGAATTTCGCTGAAGTACTTCGTGGCGGTGGCCCAGGCCGGCAGTCTGAGCGGCGCCTCGAAGCAGTTGCACGTGGCGGTATCGGCCATCAGCCGCCAGATCGCCCGCCTGGAGGAAGAGGTGGGCGCGCCGCTGTTCGAGCGGGCGCCGCGCGGCATGGCCCTGAGCCAGGCCGGGCGGCTGCTGCTGGCGCATGCGCGGCGCACCCTGCTGGAATCGGATGAAGTGCTGAGGCAGATCGCCGGCCTGCAAGGCACGCCGCATGACGAGATCCGGGTGGGGGCGTCGGAAGGGCCCGCGCAGGGCTTCCTGCCGGTGGCCATGGTGGATTTCCGGCAGCAGCACCCGCGCACGCGGTTCTCGCTGCACGTGCTGACGCCTCCCGAGTCCATGCGGCAGATCGCCAGCGGCGATATCGACGTGTCGGTGTCGTTCAACGTCGAGCCGGCCCAGGGCGTGGCGGTGCTGCACTCCTGGCGCGCGCCGGTCTATGCGGTGATGGCGGCCACCCACCCGCTGGCCGGACGCAGCCGCCTGTGCCTGGAAGACGTGCTGGCCTATCCGCTGGCGCTGACCGACGACAAAAGCACGGCGCGGCGCCTGCTCAACCGCACCTGCGCGCTGGAAGACATGCAGCTGCAGGCGGCGCTGATCTCGAATTATTCACCGGCGCTGCATGGCTTCGTGCGCCATTCCAACGCCGTGATGTTCGCCGGCTATATTTCGGTGGCCTGGCGCCTGGCGCAGGACGGCCTGGTGGCGCGGCCCGTGGTCAGTGCCGAACTGCAATCGCGCAATCTGCAGATCCAGACCATGGAAGGGCGGCTGCTGCCGCCCGGCGTGGCGCGCTTCATCGAACACCTGAAGGCGCGCATCGACGAAGTCGAGGCGACTTTGCCGTAGACGGAAAAAGAAAAGGTGTCTGACTCCCGCAGGGTGTCAGACACCGTTCTGTTGAGGCGGCCTGCGCACACTTCGGTGTCCGACACCCTGCCGGGAGTCGGACACCTTGCCCCGATCTGCCCGGCGGCGCTTACTTCGCCGAATGCACCGACATGGCCAGCGTGTACTGGTCGCGCCGGCCTTCGTAGGTGAGGCCCTTGCGGAACGCCCAGATGCTGCTTTCGAAGTGCAGCGGAATCAGCGGCAGGTTGTCCAGGGCGATCTGCGTGGACTGCTGCAGCAGCTTCTCGCGCTTTTCCGGGTCGACCGTCACGATGGCCTGCTCGTACACCTTGTCGAACTCGGCGTTCGAGAAGCCGCCGTAGTTGCTGGTGCCCAGGCTGCGGGCCGAGTCGGTCGAGGCGACCCACAGCTGGAACAGCGCCGACGCTTCGCCGGTTTCGGCCGGCCAGCCGCCCATGGCGAAGCTGAACTCGCGCTTGGCGCGCTTGGGGAAGTAGATCGAGGCGGTCATTGCGTCGACGTGGGTCTTGATGCCGATGCGCGACAGGTACTGGGCCACGGCCTGCGTCACCTGGCCGTCGTTCACGTAGCGGTTGTTGGTGGACGACAGGGTCAGTTCGAAGCCATCGGGGTAGCCGGCCTCGGCCAGCAGCTTCTTGGCACCTTCCGGGTCGTACTTGATCTCGGGCGCCTTGGGCAGCGCGCCGAACATGCCGTCGGGCATGTACTGGTAGGCCGGGGTCGCCAGGCCGTCCATGATGCGCGCATTGATGGTCTTGCGGTCGATGGCCATGTTGATGGCACGGCGCACGCGCAGGTCCTGCAGCGGGTTCTTGCCGTCGGGGCTCTTGACGAACGGGCTGGGGTTGCGGCCCACGTCGGGCTGGAAGAAGACCAGGCGGGTCGAGGGCGTGGCCACGTAGCCGAAATTGCCGTTTTCCTTCAGGCGCGGCAAGTCGCGCGCGGCCGGGTTCTCGATGACGTCGAAGTCGCCCGACAGCAGGCCGGTCAGGCGCGGGCCGGCGTTGGGCACGGGCACGAATTTCACCGTTTTCCATTGCGGCTTGTCGCCCCAGTAGCCTTCGTTGCGCTCGAGCTCGATGCCGGTGCCCTTCACGTACGATTTCAGCTTGTACGGGCCGGTGCCGATGGCGTCTTTGCCGTTGTTGAAATCGGCCACCGTGGGCCACGGGCCGGTCACGCCGCAGCCTTCCTTGGGGGCGAACTTCAGCGGGCCGTGCTCGACGATGCCGTTCCAGATGATGGGCAGCTGCCGCGCCAGTTCGGCCGGCATCAGCGGGAAGGGCTCGGCGGTTTTCAGGATGACCGTGTGCGCGTCGGGCGTCTGCACGTCGGTCAGCAGCTTGGTCACCGTCATGTACGACTGCGAGATGTTGGTCTTGTTGTTCAGGGTGCGGCACACCGAGAACAGCACGTCCTGCGAGGTGAAGGGCTCGCCGTTCGAGAACTTCACGCCTTCGCGCAGCTTCAGCTCCCAGGTCAGGTCGTCCAGGTTCTTCCATGACGTGGCCAGGCCCGGCTTGAGCTTCATGTCGGGGCCGCGGTAGATCAGCGAGTCGTAGACATGGGCGGCGAACGCGTCGTTCTGCGTCTGCTTGTGATAGTGCGGGTCGGCAGAGGTCGGTTCGGACGACAGGGCGATGGTCAGGGACTGGGCCAGGACGGCGGGGGCGGCGGCCAGGCCGGCGCTGGCCGCCAGCAGGGCCAGGGAAGTACGCAATTTCATGAAGGCTCCGGGTCGACGGGATGGATTGCGTGGCTGCCGGCAGGGTGCCGTCAGATGCAATCAATCGTGACAAGGGGGCGATTATCGGAAGCCGCTTCGTGCGTTGTCAATGCGCACAGTTAGGTATTGCGCCGCAGCAAGATGGCCTGGCGGCCAGAAACAACAAGGCGCCGCGCCCCGCTTCGGGGTGCGGCGCCTTGGGCACGCGCAAGACGCGTATAGCTTTGCCGCCCGGCCCTTTTCAGGGTAGGGCGGCAAGCCGGAGGGCAATTACCACTGCGAACCGGCGTAGCGGGCGCTGGCGGCGCGGGCGCGATTCATGGCTTCGTGCACTTCGGCGACGTAGTCGGCGAAGGCGCCGACAGCGCGGGCGATCGCGGCACCGGCCTGCTTCAGCAGCACCAGGGGTTGGGCATTCGGTTGGCTTTCCATCGCGCCGCGAAGCAGGTCGCGTTCCAGCGCATCGGTCAGGCGGGCATTGGTGTTCAGGGTCAGTTCGCTCATGGTTTCTCTCCAGTCCGTTTCGTCATGGGGTAAACCATTATAGGGATAACCCTAAGTGCAATGCAACATGAATCTGTGGATAAGTTGTAACGGCGGTTATCCGTGGCCATTTCGCAACTGTCGGGCGGCGTCGGCCAGCTCGCCGGCCGTCAAACCGATGGGGCCGATGCCCGCCGCCACCCGGGCGTCGGCGGCCGCCCCATGCAGCCAGACGGCGCCCGCCACCGCCTGGTCCAGCGCCATGCCCTGGGCGAGCAGGCTGCCCAGCATCCCGGCCAGGACATCGCCGGTGCCGGCCGTTGCCAGCCCGGCATTGCCGGTGATATTGCGGCGGCACAGGCCGTCGGGCCGGCACACCAGGGTGCCGGCACCCTTGAGCACCACCCAGGCGCCATGGCGGCTGGCCAGCGCGCGGGCCGCCGCCGGGCGGTCGGCCTGCACGGCCTGGGCGTCCGTGCCCAGCAGCCGCGCGGCCTCGGCCGGATGCGGCGTCAGGATCACGGGCCCCGGGCCCCAGGCGGGCAGCGCGCCGGCGGCCAGCAGATTCAGGCCGTCGGCGTCCAGCACCAGCGGCGCGCCGCCGCGGCGGGCGAACAGCGCGTCCAGCGCGGCCCGCGCCTGGCCGCCGGTGCCCAGCCCGCAACCGGCCACCCAGGCATCGACCGGCAGGCCGGCCTGGTACAGGCTGGCGGCATCGCGCAACATCAATTCAGGCTGCAGAAGATCGCACGCCAGCGGGCATGAGGCCTGGGCAAAGCCCACCAGCACCTTGCCGGCGCCGGTTTTCAGGGCCGCGCGCGCGGCCAGCAGGGCGGCTCCGGCCATCCCGGCGCCGCCGCCCACCACCGCCACGGTGCCGAAGGTGCCCTTGTGGGCATCGGCCGGGCGCGGCGCGAACAGGGCCGGCAGATCCTGGCGGAGAATGGGGGCGGGCGCGGGGGCGGCGGACATGGCGGGTTTCCGGGCTGCGGGCTGGCAAGGCTATCCACTATAGTGCCCGGAAAGCCTGAGCATCACTTCCGGGAGCAGACCATGTCCGAACCATCGCTCGACCATTATGCGCACTATCAAGCCCTGAAGCTGCGCCGCCATCCGCAGGGCATCCTGGAGCTCATCATGGGCGCCAGGGGCGGAGTGCCGGGCAAGCTGTCCACCGCCGACGAGCGGTTGCACCGCGAGCTGGCCGATATCTGGCGCGACGTGGACACCGACCCGGACACGCGCGTGGTGGTGATCCGCGGCGAAGGCAAGGGGTTTTCCGGCGGCGGCGACCTGGAACTGGTGCAGCAGATGGCCGACGACTTCCAGGTGCGCGCGCGGGTATGGCGCGAAGCGCGCGACCTGGTCTACAACGTGATCAACTGCAATAAGCCGATCGTGTCGGCCATGCACGGCGCCGCCGTGGGGGCGGGGCTGGTGGCCGGCCTGCTGGCCGACGTGTCGATCGCCGCGCGCGATGCCCGCATCATCGACGGCCACACCCGCCTGGGCGTGGCGGCGGGCGACCATGCGGCCATCGTGTGGCCGCTGCTGTGCGGCATGGCCAAGGCCAAGTATTACCTGCTGCTGTGCGAAGCCGTCAGCGGCGAAGAAGCCGAGCGCATCGGCCTGGTATCGCTGTGCGTGGACGAAGCCGAACTGATCGCCAAGGCATTCGAGGTGGCGGGCAAGCTGGCCAACGGATCGCAGACGGCCATCCGCTGGACCAAGTACGCGCTGAACAACTGGCTGCGGCTGGCCGGCCCCAGCTTCGACGCTTCGCTGGCGCTGGAATTCATGGGCTTCGCCGGACCCGACGTGCGCGAGGGCATCCAGTCGCTGCGTGAGCGGCGGCCGCCCGATTTCAAGCCGGACTCGCCTTTTTGAGCGCGGCGGGCAGGCTTGCTGCCAGGTGTCAGGCTCCGCAGGTGCCTGACATCCTGCGGCTGAGACAGTCTTGGCACGCAATGGTGTCAGGCACCTGCGGAGCCTGACACCGGGAGGCAATTGCCTTCACTTCTTGTTCAGGAAGCGCGCGAAGGCATCCTGCGCTTCCTGGGTTTTCAGGCGCGCGCGGAATTGCGCGGCCTCGAAGTCCAGGGTTTCGTTGACGGCTTCGCGATCGGCCCGCTTCAGCATGGTTTTGGTCAGGCGCAGCGCGCTGCGGGGCTGGGCCGCCAGCTCGGCCGCCGTGGCGCGGGCGGCGGCCAGCGCCTGGCCCGGCTCGGCCACCGCGGTGGCCAGGCCGGCCTGCACGGCTTCTTCGGCCCCGAACGCCTTGCCCTGCAGCAGCCATTGGGCCGCCTTGCGCGCGCCGGCCAGGCGCGGCAGGACCAGGCTGGACGCTCCTTCGGGGCACAGGCCCAGCGCCACGAACGGAATGCGCAGCGTGGCCGTGCGCGCCGCGTAGACGAAATCGCAGTGCTGCAGCAGCGTGACGCCGATGCCCACGGCATAGCCTTCCACCGCGGCAATCACCGGCAGGTCGGTGGCGATCAGGGCGCGCAGGAAGGTCATGCCGGCGCTGTCGCCCTCGGGGCGGTCGGCCTGGAAATCGCGCAGGTCGTTGCCCGCGGTGAAGTGTTCGCCGGCGCCGGTCAGGATCACCGCCGACAGGGTGGCGTCTTCGGTGGCCTGGCGCAGCTGCTGCGCCAGCGCCAGGTAGGTGGCGACGTCCAGCGCGTTGCGCCGCTGCGGGCGGTTGATGGTCAGGGTCAGGATCGCGCCGTCGCGCTCGGCCCGCAGGCTGTCGGGCAGGGTGGCCGGCGTGCTCATGCGCAGGCCTTGCCGGCCAGCCGCGCCTGCGCCTGGGCGTATTCCTGGCGCAGGGTGGCGACGATATCGGCGGCCGGGCGCACGCTGTCGATGCCGCCCACGCCCTGCCCGGCGCCCCAGATGTCTTTCCAGGGCTTGACGCGCGTCGAGCCGAAATTCGACGCGCCGGCATCGGGGGCGGGCAGGTTGGCCGGATCGAGCCCGGCCGCGGCGATGCTGGCTTTCAGGTAGTTGCCCGGAATGCCGGTGAAGAACGGGGTGTACAGAATATCGGACGCGCTGGCATCGACGATGGCCTGTTTGTAGCCCTCGGAGGCGTTGGCCTCGGCGCTGGCGATGAAGCGCGTGCCCATGTAGGCGAAATCGGCGCCCATGGCCAGCGCCGCCAGGATGCCCGAGCCCGAGGTGATGGCGCCCGACAGGATGAGCGGGCCGTCGTAGAAGCGCCGCACTTCGGACAGCAGGGCGAACGGGCTGAGCGTGCCCGCGTGGCCGCCGGCCCCCGCGCACACCAGGATCAGGCCGTCGACCCCCGCTTCCAGGGCTTTTTCGGCATGGCGCACGGTGGTCACGTCGTGGAACACCTTGCCGCCCCAGGCGTGGATGCCGGCGACCAGGTCGCCGGGCGCGCGCAGGCTGGTAATGATGAACGGCACGCGGTGCTTGCCGCACAGGCTCAGGTCGTGCTCGAGGCGATCGTTCGACTGGTGGATGATCTGATTGACCGCGAACGGAGCCACCACGGCGGCCGGGTCGGCCTGCCGGCGGGCGGCCAGGCCTTCTGCCACTTCGGACAGCCAGTCGTCCAGCAGGGTCTGGGGGCGGGCGTTCAGGGCGGGAAACGAGCCCATGACGCCGCTGGCGCACTGCGCCACCACCAGCTTGGGGTTGGACACGATGAACATGGGCGAACAAATGACCGGCAGTGTCATTTGCGCATAGAGCTGGTTGACCAGGGCTTGGGGCTGGGTAGCGTCGCGTGCGTTCATGAAGAGGCGGGAAGTTGAAAGTGGGCGAAAGGCGTGCGTATAATTAACTACCGGATGTCCGGTAATTAATTGTCTACCATTTAACGGCATGCGCCGCCGGCCTGTCAATGCAGGGCGCGCCGCACATGCCCACCAGGCCCCGAGCCCCGCCATGCCCGATAGCCCCGTTCCCGCCAAGCGGCCCCGCGCCGGCCGCCCGCCCACGCTGCAGGCGCCGCGCGAACGCATCCTGGAAGAAGCGGCGCGCCTGTTTGCCCGCAGCGGCTACGAAAACAGCTCGGTGGCCGACCTGGCCGCGGCGCTGGGCGTATCCAAGGCCGCCATCTACCACTACTACACCACCAAGCAGGACATCTACGACGCCATCATTCTGGAAGTGGTGGGCGGCCTGACCGCGGCCGTTTCGCAGGCGGTGGCGCAGGCCGACACGGCATCCGGGCGGCTGCGCCAGTTCATGCTGGCCCATGCCCGCTACTTCGAAGTGCATCACCCGCAGTTCGTCACCATGCTGGTGGGCTATTCCGGCATGGCCATCCCCGAACGCGACGACGCCGCCCGCCTGCGCGACGGCTACGAGCGCATGCTGCGCGGCATTCTTGCCGACGGCATCGCCAGCGGCGAGTTCCGCGCGCTGGATGTGTCGGCCACCGGGCGCGCGGTGCTGTCGATGCTGAACTGGATGGCGCGCTGGTACCAGCCCGGCGGCGCCCAGACGGCCGAAGCCATCGCGGCCGGCTATTTCGACCTGCTGGCAGGCGGCCTGGCCGTCTAGCGCCCGGCGCCGCCTCTTCATTTTCATTTCGTTCTACAGGTTCCCATCATGGCTCTTGATACCGAAACCCTGACCCTGCTGCTGGATGCGGTGCGCCGCTTCGTTACCGACCGGCTGGTGCCGGCCGAAGAGGCGCTGGCCCACACCGGCGAAATCCCGCCGGACATCGTGGCCGAGATGCGCGAACTGGGGCTGTTCGGCCTGTCGATCTCGCCCGACTACGGCGGCCTGGGCCTGACCATGGAAGAAGAAGTGCGGGTGGTGTTCGAGCTGGGCCAGACCTCGCCGGCCTTCCGTTCGCTGGCGGGCACCAATATCGGCATCGGCTCGCAGTCCATCGTGCTGGCCGGCACCGACCCGCAGCGCAGCCACTATCTGCCCAAACTGGCCAGCGGCGAGCTGATCGGCTCGTTCGCCCTGACCGAGCCCGATGCCGGTTCGGACGCCATGTCGCTGCGCACCAGCGCCGTGCGCGACGGCGACCACTACGTGCTCAACGGCACCAAGCGTTTCATCACCAATGCGCCGGTGGCCGGCCTGTTCTCGGTCATGGCGCGCACCGCGCCCGAACGCAAGGCGAGTTCGATCTCGTGCTTTCTGGTCGACGCCGGCACGCCGGGCCTGACGCTGGGCAAGCCCGACAAGAAAATGGGCCAGGCCGGCGCGCTGACCTGCGACGTGGTGTTCGACAACTGCCGCGTGCCGGCGACGGCGCTGCTGGGCGGCGAAGAGGGCAACGGCTTTCGCACCGCCATGCGCGTGCTGGACAAGGGCCGGCTGCATATCTCGGCATTGTGCGTGGGCATCGCCGAGCGGCTGGTGCGCGATGCCGTCAAGTACGCCACCGAGCGCAGACAGTTCGGCCAGCCCATCGCCGAATTCCAGCTGGTGCAGGCCATGATCGCCGACAGCCAGGCCGAACTGTATGCCGCGCGCTCGATGGTGCTGGACGCCGCCCGCAAGCGCGACCGCGGCGAGAACACCACCCTCGAGGCGGCCTGCTGCAAGCTGTACGCCACCGAAATGGTGGGGCGCGTGGCCGACCGCGCGGTGCAGATCCACGGCGGCGCCGGATACATATCCGAATACGCGGTCGAGCGCTTCTACCGCGACGTGCGCCTGTTCCGCATTTACGAAGGCACTTCGCAGATCCAGCAGCTGGTGATCGCGCGCGAAACCATCAAGGCGTATTCGTAGGGCCGCGCCGCGCGCCGCGCGCCGCGTTGTGCGCGGCGCGCACAAGAACGTTCGGAAAACGGAATACGCCATCGCCGCGCCTGGGGCTAATATCCAGAGTTCCCTGTCGCCACCGCATTCATTCACTGCCCACTATGTCGCAACGACCCGCTCCCCTGACCGGCATCCGCGTGCTGGACCTGACCCGCGTGCTGGCCGGCCCCTGGTGCACCCAGAACCTGGCCGACCTGGGCGCCGAAGTCATCAAGATCGAACGTCCCGGCGCCGGCGATGACACGCGCGCCTGGGGCCCGCCCTATCTGAAAGACGCCGCCGGCGCCGACACCACCGAAGCCGCCTACTACCTGAGCGCCAACCGCAACAAGTATTCGGTGGCGCTGGACATCGCCTCGCCGCGCGGCGCCGAACTGGTGCGTGAACTGGCGCGCCAGAGCGACATCCTGGTCGAGAACTTCAAGGTCGGCGGCCTGCTCAAGTACGGCCTGGACTACGACAGCCTGAAGGCCGACAACCCCGGCCTGATCTACTGCTCGATCACCGGCTTCGGCCAGACCGGCCCCTATGCCAGCCGGCCGGGCTACGACTTCATGATCCAGGGCATGGGCGGGCTGATGAGCATCACCGGCGAACGCGACGACCTGCCCGGCGGCGGTCCGCAGAAAGCCGGCGTGGCGGTGGCCGACCTGATGACCGGCATGTATTCCACGGTGGGCATCCTGGCGGCCCTGCACGAACGCGGCCGCAGCGGGCTGGGCCAGCACATCGACATGGCGCTGCTCGACTGCCAGGTGGCCATGATGGCCAATCAGAACCTGAACTACATGACCTCGGGCCAGGCGCCGCGGCGCGCCGGCAACGCGCACCAGAACCTGGTGCCGTACCAGGTGTTCGCCGCCAGTGACGGCCATTTGATCGTGGCGGTGGGCAACGACAGCCAGTTCCGCAACTATTGCCGCGTCATCGGCCTGCCCGAGCTGTCCGGCGACCCGCGCTTTGCCACCAACCCGCAGCGCGTGCAGAACCGCGACGCCCTGGTGCCGCTGCTGGCCGAGCGCATGGCCGCCGGCGAACGCGACCATTGGCTGGCCGAGCTCGAATCGGCCGGCGTGCCGGCGGGCCCCATCAATACGCTGGACCAGGTCTACCAGGATCCGCAGGTGCAGGCGCGCGAAATGCGGCGCGAATTGCCGCACCCCACGGCGGGCACGGTGCCGATCGCGGCCAGCCCGCTGAAGCTGTCGGGCAGCCCGGTGCAGTATCGCCGTCCGGCGCCCCTGCTGGGCGAACACACCCGCCAGGTGCTGGCCGAACGGCTGGGCCTGTCGGACGAGGAAATCCAGGCGCTGGCGCAGCCGCGCGCGTAGCCTGCGTGGCCAGACAGACATGAACAAGGAGCACATTCGATGACTGACATCCAGACCATCGCCGTGGTGGGCGCGGGCGCCATGGGGCGCGGCATTGCGCAGATCGCCGCCCAGGCCGGCGTGCAGGTGCGGCTTTACGACACCAGCGCCGACGCCGTCGCCTCGGCGCGCGAATCGCTGCGGCAGCTGTGGGACAAGCTGTCCCAGAAAGGCAAGCTGAGCGCGGCCGACGCGCAGGCGGCCCTGGAACGCGTGCAGCCCGCCGCCACACTGGAAGAGCTGGCGGGCTGCCAGCTGGTCATCGAAGCCATCGTCGAACGCCTGGACATCAAGCGCGACCTGTTCGCCAAGCTCGAGGCCATTGTCGGCCCCGACTGCATTCTGGCGTCGAACACCTCGTCGCTGTCCATTACCGCCATCGCCGCGGCCTGCCAGCGCCCGCAGCGCGTGGCCGGCTTCCATTTCTTCAACCCGGTGGCCCTGATGAAAGTCGTGGAGGTCATCGACGGGCTGCGCAGCGACCCGGCCGCCGGCGACGCGCTGGCCGCGCTGGCGCGCCGCATGGGGCACACGCCCGTGCGCGCCAAGGACATGCCCGGCTTCATCGTCAACCACGCCGGCCGCGGCATGAACATCGAAGGCCTGCGCGTGGCGCAGGAGTCGGTGGCCTCGTTCGCCCAGATCGACGCCATCATGCGCGAACAGGCGGGTTTTCGCATGGGGCCGTTCGAGCTCATGGACCTGACCGCGCTCGACGTCTCGCACCCGGTCATGGAATCGATCTACCGCCAGTTCTTCGATGAGCCGCGCTTTCGCCCGTCGCCCATCACCACGGTGCGCCTGGCCGGCGGCCTGATCGGCCGCAAGGCGGGCGAAGGCTTCTATGCCTATCCCGACAACCAGAAGCAGGTGCCGGCCGAACCGGCCGTGCCCGCGGCGCAGGCCGGCCTGCGGGTCTGGATCAGCCCCGCGCACGAAGACGGCCATGCGCGCGCCCAGGCCTTGCTGGAATCGCTGGATGCCAGCATTGCCGACACCGCCGAGCCGCCCGAACAGGCGCTGATCGTGGTGACGCCGTACGGCGAAGACGTGTCCACCTGCGCCTACCAGCAGGGGCTGGACGCCGCCCGCACCGTCGGCCTGGATACGCTGCACCGCCTGGAAGCCGGCAAGCGGCGCACGCTGATGCTGTCGCCCGCCACCCAGGCGCCCTGGCGCGATGCCGCCCATGCGCTGCTGGCGGCAGACGGCACGGCGGTCAGCATCATCCAGGACTCGCCGGGCTTTGTTGCTCAGCGCATCGTGGCCGCCATTGTGAACGTGGCCAGCGAGATCGCCCAGCAGGGCATCGCCACGCCGTCGGACATCGACCGCGCGGTCACGCTGGGCCTGGGCTATCCCGCCGGTCCGCTGGCCATGGGCGATGCGCTGGGCGGCGCCCGCATCCTGGAAATCCTGCGCAATCTGCACCGCGTGACGGGCGACATGCGCTATCGCCCCAGCCTGTGGCTGCAGCGCCGCGTGCAGCTGGGGCTGTCGCTGCTGGCCGAACCGGCGGCATAGGCAGGTATCGGCGGCCGGCGCGGCCCAAGAAAAAACCCGTGCAGCATTTCTGCACGGGTTTTTTTATGGGCCGGGCGGGGCGGCTTACTTGGCCGCGTTCACCATGTATTCGACCGCGGCGCGGATGTCTTCTTCAGACGCGTTGGCGGCGCCGCCCTTGGGCGGCATGGCGCCCTTGCCCGTCATGGCGACTTTCACCATGGCGTCGATGCCGGTCGCGATGTAGGGGGCCCACGAAGCCTTGTCGCCGAACTTCGGGGCGCCGGCAACGCCGGTGCCGTGGCAGGCGAAGCAGGTGGATTTGTACAGTTTTTCGCCGGCCGGGTTGACGGCGGCTTCAGCCTTGGGAGCTTCGGCCGGAGCGGCGGCCTCGGCCTTGGGGGCGGCAGCCGGCGCCGCCGCGGGAGCCGGAGCCGGCGCGGCGGCCTGCTTGGGCGCCTCGGCCTTGGCGGCTTCGCCTTCCGGGGCGGGCGCGGCGGGCTCTTCGAAAGACGCGCCCGATTGGTTGGCCATGTAGACCACCGCGCGCGCCACTTCGTAGTCGCTCAGGGCCGGGTTGCCGCCCTTGGCGGGCATCGCGCCCTTGCCGTGCAGCGCCACGTTCAGCATGGATTCGAAGCCGGTCTTGATGAACGGAGCCCAGGCGGCCTTGTCGCCGACCTTGGGCGCGCCTGCCACACCCGCGGTATGGCAGGCCGTACAGACGGCCTGGAAGACTTGTTCGCCGGTCTTGAAGACCTTGGGCGCGTTGGCGTCGACCAGTTCGAAGCCGGCCACCGGCGCGATGCGATGGGCCACGGCTTCTTCGGTCAGCGTGTCGGATCCCGCGCCGACCTTCGTGCCCGAGGTAACCATGTTCACCAGCATGATGATGACGATGATCGGGATCAGGAAGGACAGCACGACCGTGACGATCAGCTGTTTGGGGGTCTTGATGGGCGAGGCGTGTTCTTCGTTGTGTTCCTGCTCGTTGCTCATAACCAAATCCTGCAAATCGGGTACCGGGGCGCCTGGCGGCGGCAACAGACGAATAACTACAGCGCAAGGCTCGGCCGAAAAGCAGCCCCGCCCCGCATGCAAACGCTGGATTATATAACGGCCTGTAGGACGGGGACGAGGGCGGTGGTCCGAATTGCATGCCGCGCCGCCGCATCACGCCAAAACTTGGGTACAATACTGCCTCTTTGCGCCCGTAGTTCAATGGATAGAATGAGAGTTTCCGAAGCTCTTGATACAGGTTCGATTCCTGTCGGGCGCGCCAGAATACCAATGGTTTAGAGGCGGCTTGGGTCCACAGTGGGCCAAGTCGCCTAATCCAGGCACGGCTTTTGACTTGTGGTGACCTTCACAAAGTCGTGTTGAGCAACTAGTCGCTGCATCTTGCCTTTCTCTTGTCGGGCCATGCTGTTGCCGCGAGAGCAACGCCGGCAATGAATAGTGGCGCGAACGATACCCACAGCACGGTGTCCCAGTCGTAGGCCGCCAGCAGGCCCCCGGAAGCGAAAGACCCGATGGCCATGGTGCCGAACACGATAAAGTCGTTCAGCGATTGCACGCGGGTTTTTTCTTCCGGGCGGTGGCATTCCAGCACCAGGGCCGAGGCGCCCACGAAGCCGAAGTTCCAGCCCAGGCCCAGCAGGATCAGGGTTACCCAGAAATGGGCCACGTCGATGCCGGTCAGGCCGACCGCGGCCGATATGCCGGTCAGCAGCAGGCCGGCCGTGACGATTTTGCCGGCGCCGTAGCGGGTGATGATCCGCCCGGTGAAGAAGCTGGGCGCATACATGGCGATGACGTGCCACTGCAGGCCCAGGTTGGCGTTTTCCTGGGAATGCCCGCACAGGTGCATGGCCAGCGGGGCCGCGGTCATCAGGAAGTTCATCAGCATGTACGACACCGCCCCGCAGATCACCGCCGTGACGAACAGCGGCTGCCGGGCAATGACGGACATCGGCCGTCCGCTGGCAACCTGCGCGGCGGTGGGCGTGGGCAGCCGCACCCCCAGCAGCACCGCCGCGGATATCGCCGCGACCACGGCCTGCACCAGGAAGGTGGCGGCGAACATGTGCGGCGACCAGAGATACATGGTGTAGGTGACCAGCGTGGGCCCGACAATTCCCGCGACCACGCCGCCGCCCATCACGAATGACAGGGCGCGGGCGCGCAGCGGGGCGGACACGCCGTCGGCCGCGGCGAAGCGGAACGACAGCACGACGGCCGCATAGGCGCCGCCAAAGAAGGTGGCCAGGCAGAACAGCCAGAACGAGCCGATGACGACCGCCGCGGCCGCCAGCAGCCCGACCAGCACGCCGCATGCGGTGCCGGCAAGGAATGCCGCGCGCCTGCCGTGGCGGCGGGCGATGGCGCCCATGGGCAGGATGCAGGCGGCCATGCCGACCACGAAAATGGAAATGGGCAGGGTGGCCAGGGCCTTGTTCGGGGCGAGCATGTCGCCGACGATGGCCCCGGTGGCGTAGACCACCACCGAGTTCGCGCCGGCCAGCGCCTGGGCGATGGTCAGCCTGGCGATGTTGCCGCGCTGTTCGCGCGGCGATAGTTCAAGGGCGGAATCACTTAAAGACGCGGTTGCGGCGTTGGACAAGAGATACCTCGGCAGAAGAATCGTGGCGCTGGCAGTACTGCGCCCAGAGCATGCCCGCGAGGTTACACCTCTATGACCATTTCATGCCATGACATCCCGCCGTGATCGGAGGCGGACGGCCGCACATAGCGATAGCCAAAGCGCTTGTACAGCTCGACATGGCGCTCTTTGCACATCAGGTGGATGGACTGCTTGCGCATGGCGCGCATGCGCCCGATGAATTCGCGCATCAACGGGGTGGACCAGCCCTGGCCCTGGAAGGCCGGGTCCAGCACCACCGACATGATGACGACATTCGGCGCGCCGGCGTCGTGGCCCACCAGTTCTTTGAAGGCTTCGTCAGACATCACGACCTGGTGCGCGCAGCCGCTGTTGATGAAGCCCGCCACCTGCCCGCCCAGTTCCATGACCAGGAACCCTTCGGGGTACTGGGCGATGCGGGTGGCGATTTTCTCGCGCGTTGCGGCCTCGTCGCCTTCGTAGGCGGCGATTTCGATCTGGTAGCAGCGATCGGTGTCCGCGGGGGTGGCTTGTCTGAAAACAGGGGAGAGCGGGTGCGTCATGCGCCTATTTTAATAATGAGGAAGCCGGCGCCCCTCTGCCGGCTCCGCAGGCGCCAGCCTCAATCGGGCCGGATATTGCCCTGGCGGATCACCGCCGCCCACTTCGCGTCTTCCTTCTTCAGATAATCCGCGAATTCGGCCTGCGTGGAGCCCACGGGCCTGGCGCCCACATCGTTGAAGCGCTTCTGCACGTCGCTGTCGTGCAGCGCGTCCACCAGGGCCTGGTGCAGCTTCGCCGCGATCGGCCCGGGCACGCCGGACGGCAGGAACACGCCGTTCCATTCGTACACTTCATACCCGGGTATGACGGTTTCGTTCACGGTCGGAACATCAGGCAGCTGCGGCGCGCGCTTGGGTGATGAGATGGCCAGCGCGCGCAGCTTCCCGGCATCCACCAGCGGCGACGACGCCGCGATGGTGCTGAACATGAAATCCACCTGGCCGCCCATCACGTCGGTGATCGCCGGGCCGCCGCTTTTGTAGGGCACGTGCACCATGTCCAGCTTCAGGTCCTGCCGGAACAGTTCGCTGGCCAGGCGCTGCACCGTGCCGCTGCCGCCCGACGCGAAATTCAGCTTGCCCGGGTGTGCCTTGGCTTCGGCGATCAGCCCCTGCAGGTTCTTGTAGGGCGAATCGGCCTTGACGATCAGGATGTTGGGCGCCAGCGATACCAGCGCCAGCGGCTGCAGCGCGCCGGCGGGAAAGGGCATCTTGGGAAACAGATGCGGGTTGATGGAATAGGGCGTGGCGTCGTAAAGCATGGTGTAGCCGTCGGGCGCGGCTTTGGCCACGTAGGCCGCGCCGATGGTGCCGCTGGCGCCGGGGCGGTTTTCCACCACGATGCTGGCGTCGAGCTTGTCGCCCATGTGCTGGGCCAGCACCCGGGCCAGGGCGTCCGCGGCTCCACCCGGTGCATAAGGCACCACCAGCGTGATGGCGCGCTCGGGATAGGCGGCCTGCGCCGCGCCCGCGGCGGATAGGGAAAGTGCCAGTGCCAGCGCGCCCGCGGAACGCGAGATGAATTGACGCCGATTGAGCCGAGAGTGGGGCATGTTGTCTCCTGTCGCTGTTGTCGTCTATCACCGGTCCAAGGTGATAGTGCTGGACGGGCACTCTACGGGCTTGTTCCTTCCTGTACAACAGGGTTTCGTACGGTGGAATATGTTCTGTTTGGCGCAACAAGCGGCGCGGCCAGGTGTCAATCGCGCCGATAAAGCCGCGCTTCCAATATGCGCTCGCCAGCCCAAAGTACAAGCATCAACAAAATCGTATTCATGACCTGAATAATGGCCGCAACGTTGCCGGAGATCAGTCCACGAACCAGAAGCTGAACCGAGCCCATTAAAACGGCATGCGCAACAACGCCGGCAAGGATTACGACGCCGAATCCCTTGTAAGACAGCTTGCCCGGGCCAAAAAGCGCGTAGGTGGCCCATAAGGTCAGGGGCAGGAACAGGACGGCCGCCGTAAAAAGGCCCGGGTTGTAGCCGCCAGCGATATACGCTCCGGCATGTGTCAGAAAATTGATGGCCATGACCGCGTATCCGGCCAGTCCGATCAGTGGATGCCGCCTGCTCAACATGGCTGCAATGGGCAAGCCAACCCAGACCAGGCTCAAGTTGACGGCAAGATAAAACTCATTGGAAGGCGCCTGGCCCATGCCTGCAAGCACGCGCATCATGCTGGCCGGGAATGCATAAGCGCGCCCCGACAAGTCGACGCCATATTCCTCGATGTTGTGGGCAAAGTAGCTAAAGGACGCCATCCATGCCAGCCACGTCCGGTCATGCCATCGTGACTGCGATGGGTCTGCCTGCAGCCTGGTCGAAAAAAAGAGTAGATATAGAAGAATCAGGCCGGCGATTGCGCCGACCCATGGCCAATCGGTACCGAAGGAAAAATCGCCCATGGCCGTCTCCCCGGGGTTGAATACAAGGCAGCCTCAGCGAACGGCAGTGTGGCCGCCGCGCGCTGATCAGGCCGCCTGGCCTTTTGCCGCCTCAAGGCTGGCGCCGGCCCGGGCGCCATCTGCGGCCTGGCCGTTTCCGGCTAGCCGCGCCCACGCGTCGTAGCCGCCCTGCAGCGCCCAGATGTCGGTGTAGCCCGCCGCGCGCAGGCGCGCGGCCAGGCGGGCGGCCGAGATTTCGTTGGGGCAGGCGCAATAGACCACGATCCCGGCGGGCTGTTCGGCCAGCGGCAGCTCGGCCAGCGGCGCGGCCAGGTCCACCGCGATGGCGCCGGGAATGCGCGGCAGGGCGGCGTCGGTGCCGGGCCGCACATCGAGCACGACCGGGGCGCGGCCCGCGGCCTGCCAGCGCAGCAGTTCTTCGGGCTGCAGGCGCGGAATGCGGCGCAGGCGGCGTACCAGCACCCAGCGCCGCAGGCCGCGCATCAGCACATACGCCAGCAGCAGGAAGGCCAGCAGCGCCAGGCCCGGCGGCCCGTACGTGGCCAGCAGCGCCAGCACGTCGCCCACCACGTCGCTGAACAGCGCGCCCAGCAGCAGCGCCGAGCCGGCCCAGATCAGCGAGCCGGCCAGGTCGTAGACCACGAAGCGCCGGTATGGCGTGCCGGTCAGCCCGGCCATGGCGGTGGACAGCGCGCCCGCGCCCGGCATGAATTTGCACACCAGCAGCGAGCGCACGCCCACGCGCAGGTACAGCTTCTGGGTCTGGCGGATGCAGGAATCCTGCGACAGCGAAACCTTGCACACCAGTTCCAGCAGCTGCCCGCCGTAGTGCCGGCCGGCCATGTACCAGGCGCTGTCGGCCAGCAGGCAGGCCAGCGACGCCAGCAGCCAGGCCGCCAGCCAGCCGCCGGCGCCGCCTGCCAGCGCGCCCGCGGCGATCAGCATCGGATAGGCGGGCACCGGCAGGCCGGCCTGTTCGACCAGCACATTCAGGAAAACGAGCCACCCGCCATAGAGCGCCAGCAGGGTCTGGATGTCATGCATGAGAAGAGGGTGTGTCGTGCGTGCGAAAACCGCATTCTAGGCCCGGCGGCGGCGTCTGCCGGACCGGGGCGCCCGGGCGGGCCGCGTGCCGGGTTGAATGTACTTTAGTTGTTTTAAAAATTAAGGGATAACCCGCATGATTTGGGTGTGTTAGGCATGGTTATATACCGTTTTGTATTTTCAATGTACTTATCCACATGAGAATTGCTCTACTCGGCTGCGGCGAGGTCGGCCATTGCTACGCTCAGGCCTGGCGCGCCGCCGGCTATGCCTTGCCCGCCATTTGCGAGCTGCGCCAGGATCCGGACATGCAGGCGCGGGCGCAGGCCCATGGCGCGGCGCTACACGCGGCCCCCGGCCCCTGGCTGGCCGAAGCCGATCTGGTGGTGTCGGCGGTGTACGGGCATGCCGCGCGGGCCGTGGCCGAGCAGGCCCTTCCGCATATGCGCGGCGATGCGTTGTATGCCGATTTCACGACCGCCAGCGCGGCCGACATGCGCGCCGCGGCAGCGGTGGCGGCCGGCCATGGCGTGCCGTTCGCCGATGTGGCCATCATGGGGGCCATTGCCCTGCTGGGCGCGCGCACCCCGCTGCTGTGCGCCGGCACCGCGGCGCCCGCCATCGTGGAATTCGCGCAGGGCTGCGGCATTCCCGCCCAGGCCATCGCCGGGCAGGCCGGCGACGCGGTGCAGCTCAAGCTGCTGCGCAGCATTCTTACCAAGGGCATGGAAAGCCTGGCGGTGGAATGCCTGGTGGCGGCCGAGCAGCTGGGCCTGCGCGAGGCGCTGTATGGCGTGCTGGGCGACATGGACCGCACGCCGTTGACGGCCTTCCTGGATTCTTTCGTGCGTTCGCATGTGCTGCATGCGCCGCGCCGCCTGGCCGAAGTGCGCGAGGCGCGCGAGCAGCTGGCGCTGGCGGGCCTGCAGCCGCTGGTGCTGGACGGCGTGGAACGCCTGTTCGCGCGCACGGCGCAAGGCATCGAGACGGCGCGCGCGGCGCGCGGCGGGGCGCCGCTCGATGTGCCCGACACGGTGCCGGCGCGGCTGGCCTGGCTGACGCCGCTGGCGCGGCAACACTAGATTTCCGCCGCGGCGCCGCGGCATTCCCACCCCCCTATGCGAGGAAGACAATGCAAGTCCTGAAAAGAATCATGGCCGCCGCGGTGCTGGTGTCGTGCTCGGCGGCCGCCGTGGCGGCCGGCCTGGACGGCGCGCCCGTCACGTTCATCTCGCCGTTCCCGCCGGGCGGAGGCACCGACACGCTGACCCGCATGATGGCCACCGCCATCGGCCAGGACACGGGCTGGAATATCGTGGTCGAGAACAAGCCCGGCGCCGGCGGCAACCTGGCGCTGGACGCCACCGCGCGGGCGCGCCCCGACGGGCATACGCTGGTCATGGCGCAGACCGACAACATCGTCCTCAACCCCTGGCTGTACAAGAAGCTGAGCTACGACACTTTCAAGGACTTCAAGCCGGTGGGGCTGGTGGCCTCTTCGCCCAGCGTGTTCGTGGTGCTGCCGGATTCGCCTTTCAAGACGGTGGACGACGTCGTGCAGGCGGCGAAGGCCAGGCCGGGGCAGGTGTCGCTGGGCATTCCCGGCATCGGCGGCAGCGGCGACCTGATCGGCCACCTGTGGCGCAAAGCCGCGGGCATGGAGCTGATGCACGTGCCATATCGCGGCTGGTCGCAAGCGTTTCCCGACCTGATGAGCGGCCGCATCGACATGTACACCGGTTCGGCGGCCTCGCTGCTGCCGCAGATCCGTGCCGGCAAGGTGCGCGCGCTGGCGGTGGTGGCCGACGAGCGCTCGCCCGCGCTGCCGGACGTGCCCACGTTCGTGGAAAGCGGCTTCAAGACGATCGACCAGACCATCTGGTGGGGCCTGATGGCGCCCGGCCAGACGCCGGACGATATCATTGCCACGCTGAATGCCGCGGTGAACCGCGCCCTGGGCCAGCCCGCGCTGGTGCAGAAGCTGCAGCAGGCCGGCTACAGCGTCATGAAGGGCACGCCGCAAGACCTGGACAAACGCCACCGCATCGACCACGATGTGTTCGGCAAAGTGGTGCAGGAAGCAGGCATCCCCAAGCAATAACCTTTTTATTTACTACTTCAGGAGCGCCGTCATGATCGGCTTCGAGATTCATACCCGCAAGCGCGCGGTCAGCGCTGAACTGGTCGAGCAGTTTCGCCGCATTCCGGTGGCCAATGTCAGCGACTGCATGTCGCGCATGGCGGCCGGCGGGGCGCGGCTGCGCCCCATGCACAACGGCGCGCTGATGGCCGGCCCCGCGCTGACGGTGCGCTGCCGCCCCGGCGACAACCTGATGGTGCACAAGGCATTGGACCTGGCCGCGCCCGGCGACGTGATCGTGGTGGATGCCGGCGGTGATCTCACCAACGCCATCATCGGCGAGATCATGACCTCGTACGCCGCTTCGCGCGGCATCGCCGGCATTGTCATCAACGGCGCCATCCGCGATTCCGGCACCATCGGCCGCAATGCCTTCCCGGTGTACGCCGCGGGCATCACGCACCGCGGCCCCTACAAAGACGGGCCGGGCGAGATCAACTGCACGGTGGCGCTGGACGGCATGGCCATCGCGCCGGGCGACCTGATCCTGGGCGACGAAGACGGGCTGCTGTGCGTGCCCTACGAGCAGGCCGAGGAACTGTACCGGCAGGCCGCGGCCAAGCATGCGGCCGAAGAGCAGACCCTGGCGCAGATCGCCGCGGGCAAGCTGGACACTTCGTGGGTGGATGCGCGCCTGCGCGCGCAGGGCTGCGCCGTCGACGCGGCCTGAACGCGGCCGGCCCGCCGCGGGCGCCTGGATGGTCAGGCGCCTGTCGCGGGTGCGGGCTTGCGCTGGTTGCGAAACAGCCGGTGCGTGGCCGACAGGTGGAAACGCATGGCGGTTTCGGCGAAGTCGGGGTCGCGCGCGCGCAGGGCGGCGATGATCTGCCGGTGCTGCTCGACGCTGCGCAGCATGTCGTCGCGGCTGTAGAAGTAGAACGAGCCGATGATGATCGGCATGTCGAGCAGGTTTTCCACCAGCGAGCGCACGCGCGCCGACTGCGCCGCCGCCAGCAGGGCATGGTGGAAGCGGTTGTTGCAGTGCTGGACTTGCGCGACGTGCCCGGCGTCGTCGGAATGCACCGCGCGCAGCATGTTTTCGTTGATTTGCTCGAGCTCGTCGATCTGGCCGGCGCTGGCGCGGCTGGCGGCGGCCCGCGCGGCGTAGGGTTCGAGCAGCAGGCGCAGCTCGAAGGCCTCGTTGATGTCGCGGTCGAGCCAGCCCATGACCACCGCGCCGCGCCGCCCCTCGCGCGCCACCAGGCCGTCTTCGACCAGGCGCTCGATGGCGCTGCGCACCGGCGTGCGGCTGACGGCCAGTTCGGTGGCGATGTGTTCTTCGCGCAGCCGCTGGCCGGGCAAGAAGGCGCCCGACATCAGGCGCCGGCGCAGTTCCGCGTATACCAGGTCGCGCGCGCTAGCCATGGAGTGCCTTGATCCCGCGTTGTTCATTATCGATGTGGCGATTATGACGTGGGCGGGCCGTTGGCTCAATGCCCGTCATGGCCCCGCCAGCGCCCCGCACATGTCGACGAACTGCAACGCTGCGGGGGACAGGGAGTGGCCCTTGATTCTGATGATGGCGATGGTGCGCTTCATCGAAGGGCGGATGACCCGCGACATCCGCAGCGACGCGCGCTGTGGAATGGCCACGGCCGGCAAGATGCCGATTCCCAGGCCGGCTTCGATCATGGCGATGACGGTGTTCACATGGGTGAATTCATAGCTCAGGTCGAGCGCCAGCTTTTCATGCTGCGCGGCGTCGAGCAGGTGCTGGCGGAACTGCGACGCGCCCAGCGCCAGCAGGCGCGTTCTGGACAGCTCCCGCAGGGAAATGGCGCGCTTGTCCGAAAACGGGTGGCCGGCGGGAAATACGGCTACATAGTCGTCGTCGAACAGCGCTTGAGACTCGAACTCGCTTGCCGGGTCGGCTTGCAGGCCGACGCCGATGCCGAAGTCGACTTCGCGCTTGCGCACGGCGGCCAGCAGGCCGGGCTGGGCGACCTCGCGGACTTTCACCGTGATGCGGGGAAACTCATGCGCGAAGCGGGTCAGCAGGGCGGGCAGCCTGGTGCCCGCCACGGTGGGCACGCAGGCGAAAGACAGGTTGCCCTGGTGCAGGTCGGCAACGCGCTGGATGCGCTCGAACGCGACATCGAGCTCGGCCATGGCCTTGCGCGCGCTGATCATCAGCTGTTCGCCTTCCGGCGTAAGCCCGACTTTGCGCGTGGTGCGGTGGAACAGCGTGACACCCAGGCGTTCTTCGAGCTGCTTGATCTGCATGCTGACCGCCGGCAGCGACAAGTGCACCTGGGCGCTGGCCGCGCGGAAACTGGAATTCTCGGCGACGGCGAGGAAGGTCGACAGCAAGTTGAAATTCAGCCTCATTGTGCTTTTGAACAATCATCCGGATTATTCGGCACATGGCCGGCACGCGGCAATCCTAGCATTCCCCGCCAGCGAAGGAAAGAAACGCGAGACAGGGGCGATTCGCCGCTCAGGTGTCCAGCACCGCCACCGTCTCGCCTTCCTGGACGGTGTCCCCCTCGCGCACCAGGATCTCGGCGATGCGCCCCGAACCGGCGGCCAGCACGGGGATTTCCATCTTCATCGACTCGATCAGCATGACCACGTCGTCCGGGCCCACCGCCGCGCCGGGCGCGGCCTCGACTTTCCATACCGTGCCGGTGACTTCGGCCACCACGTTTGCGCGTCCCACGTCGGATTCTCCTTGATGCGTTGATGTCGGTTTGCCGGGCCTTCAGGGCTTGGCCAGTTTCAGGTCCAGCAGCAGGCTGCGCGTGGACGCGTATTCTTCGTCCAGCACTTTCTGCATTTCTTCATGCCTGGCGAAGCGGGGGCGCCACAGCTGGGTTTTCAGAAAGTCGTTCCATTCCTTGCTGGCGGCCACCTTGGCCAGGGCGGATTCCCAGTACTGCAATTGCGCCGGGCTCATGTTCGCGGGCCCCAGCACCCCCTGCACCGAGGTGGATACCGCGTCGATGCCCTGTTCTTTCCAGGTGGGCACGGCCGACAGCTGGCCCGGCAGGCGCTCGGCCGTGCTAACGGCCAGCAGGCGGATGGTGCCCGCCTTGTACTGCGCCAGCACATTGGGCGACGAGGCCGACACGACGTCCACATGCCCGCCCAGCAGGGCGGTAATGGATTCGCCCGACGACTTGTACGGCACGATGACCAGCTTGGTGATGTCCACGCCGGCCTTTTTCAGCGGCTTGGCGATGGCCAGGTGGATGTGGTTGCCCACCGAAGTGGCCACCGCGATAGACAGCGAATCGGGCTTCTTCTTCAGCTGGGCGACCAGGTCGTGCACATTCTTCAGCGGAGAATCGGCGCGCACCGCCACCAGCATGGATTCTTCCAGCAGCAGGGCGATGGGCGTCATTTCGGCGTATGACAGCGCATCGGGGTGCAGCACCCGGGCGCTGATCATGCCGGTTGAAAATGTGCCCACCCAGTGCGAATCGCCTTCGTGCGCGCGCAGGGTCTGCAGCCCCACCGCGCCGCTGCCGCCGGGCCTGTTGGTGATGACCAGGGTCTGGTCCAGTATCTTTTGCTGTTCCAGCAGGCGCTGCAGTTCGCGCGCGGCGGTGTCCAGCGCCGCGCCCGGGCCGGCCGGCACTACGAATTCGACGCTGTGCTGCGGCTGCCATGTCTGCGCGTGCGCGGGCCATCCGAAAGTTGCCGCCACGAATGCCACCCAGACCATCAAGCTGCGTAGTGAAGCTTCCATCGTCGTGTCTCCTTGCGGATGTGAACTAGCGGGCCTTCAGCACTTCCCAGGCGTCTTCCACCCAGTCGCACAGAATGTCGCGCGTTTCGCGCGGATCGATCACATCCAGCATGCCGAATTTCTCGGCGGTGCGGAACGGCGATGCGATGCGGTGGTAATAGGCTTCCAGCCGCGCCTGTTCGGCCGCGGGGTCGTCGGCGGCCGCGATATCGTTGCGATGCGCCGCCGCCACTCCGCCTTCGATGGGAATCGACCCCCAGCGCGCCGAGGGCCAGGCAAAGCGGTGATTGAGCTGCGGAAAGTGCTTGGGCGCATGCAGGCCGCCGGCCATGCCGAAGGCGCGCCGCATGATGATGGATACCCAGGGCACGGTGGATTTTTCGATAGTGGTCAGCACCCGCACGGCGCCCAGCAGCGTGCCGCTGAGTTCGGCCTCGGGGCCGGTGGCGTTGCCGGGCTGGTCGACCAGGTGCACCACGGGCAGGTTGAAGGTTTGGCACAGCTTGACGTGCCGCTCGATCTTCCAGGCCGAGGTGGTGGTCATCGCGCCGCCCGAGACGCGCGGGTCGCTGCACAGCACGCCCACCGGATAGCCATGCAGGCGCGCCAGCGCGGTGATGGTCGAGCCGCCCTGGTAGCGGCCGATTTCGAACACGCTGTCGCGGTCGAACACCGATGCCAGGATCTTGCGCGGATCGTAGACCTTGCGGCGGTCTTTGGGGATGGCATCTTTCAGCCAGTCGTCGGCGCGGCCGGGCGGATCGTCGGCGGCGGCGCGGTCGGCCATCAGGCCGGCATGGCGCGGCAGGTACGACAGGAAGCGCCGCGCCTGCGCGAAGGCGTCTTCTTCGCTGGCGGCTTCGTTGTGCACCAGCGCGCTGCGGCGGTGCACCTGGTAGCCGCCCAGCGCGTTCTTGTCGATGTCGATGCCGTAGGCCTGCTTCACCACCGGCGGCCCGGCCGCGAATACCTGGGCCTGGTCGCGCACCATGACCGAGAAATGCGACATCAGCACCTTGATGGCGCCCAGCCCGGCGCAGGCGCCCAGCGCCACGCCCACGACGGGCACTTCGTCCAGCAGCGGCACCACCGGCCAGGTGGGATAGCCGGGAATCTTGCTGCTGCCTTGCTGCTCCAGCAGCTTGACGCTGCCGCCGGCGGTATCCACCAACCTTACCAGCGGCATTTTCAGGTCGAGCGCCATGCGCTCGGCGTAGATCCACTTGTCGGAAATGGTGGCTTCCGACGAGCCCGCGCGCAGCGTGTAGTCATCGGCCGAGATCATCGCCTTGCGGCCTTCGATGCGGCCGGAGCCGATGATGGCGTTGACGGGCGACAGGGACTGGAAGAAGCCGTCGGCATCGTAGCGGCCCTTGCCGGCGATGCGCCCCAGCTCGCGGAACGATCCGGCGTCGCACAGCAGCGCAAGGCGCTCGCGCGCGTTCAGGCGGCCGCGCGCCTTGTGCTTGGCCAGCGCTTCCGGCCCGCCCATGGCGGCGGCCTGTTCGCGCCGCCGGGCCAGCTCTTGCCGTTCTGCTTCCCAATCCTGGGCGGCGGGGGTGCCGCGCGAGTCTTCCATGCCTGGTCTCCGTCGGTGCCTGCCTGGACAGCGTGTGCGCTACGGGCGGGTCTTGATGAGTTGTTGCGCCTGCAGCGCCTGGATGTCTTCGAGGGGCATGCCCAGCTCTTGCAGCACGGCCCGGGTGTCGGCGCCCAGGTCGGGGCCGCTGTGGCGGATATGGCCCGGCGTGCGCGACAGCCTGGGCACCACGCCGGCCTGGGTGGTGTGGCCCAGCGTGGCGTGCGGCACGCGCACCAGCATGCCGCGTTCGGCATAGTGCGGGTCGTTGTAGATGTCGGCGATGGTGTACAGGCGCGAGGCCGGGATCGACTCGGCGATCAGCAACTGTTCGAGCGGCTCGGCGTCGTGCTGGCGCGTCCAGTCGCTGATGATGGCGTCCAGCGCCGCCATGTTCTGACGCTCGCCGCGCGCGCGGATGGTGGCAAAGCGCGGGTCGGCAAGCAGTTCGGGCTGCCCCATGACCTGCGCCAGCCGGCTGAAGATGATGTTGCTGTTGGCGGCGATCAGCACCCAGGCGCCGTCGGCGCTGGGGTACAGGCTGTTGGGCGCCATGGTGGGCAGGTTGGGGCCCACGCGCTTGGGCACGAAGCCCAGTTTCTCGAAGGCCGGGACGTAGGGTTCCATCTGGCTGAACGAGGTTTCGTACAGGGCCGCGTCCACGACCTGGCCCAGCCCGGTGCGGCCGCGTTCATGGATGGCCATCATGGCGCCGAACGCCGCGTACACGGCCGTCAGGTAGTCGGTGGTGGCCAGCGCCACGCGCGCGGGGGGACGGTCGGGGTCGCCGGTCATGTGGCGCACGCCGCCGAAGGCTTCGCAGATGGCGCCGTAGCCCGGCCGGCTGGCATAGGGGCCATCCTGGCCATAGCCGCTGATGCGCACCATGACCAGTCCGGGGTTGCTGGCCGACAGGGTGTCGTAGCCCAGGCCCAGGCGTTCCATGACCCCGGGGCGGTTGTTTTCGACCAGGATGTCGGCCCGGTCGATCAGCGCGCGCGTGATGGCGCGGCCCTGGTCGGATTTCAGGTCCAGCGACACCGAGCGCTTGCCGCGCAGGATGGTGGCCGCGTACAGCGATACATCGTCGACGTGCTTGCCCATCTGGCGCACGCCGTCGCCTTCCAGCGGCTCGACCTTGGTGACTTCGGCGCCGAAGTCGGCCAGCAGCCGGGCGCAGGCCGGGCCGGCAATAGTGGAGCAGATTTCCACCACTTTGAGGCCGGCCAGCGGGCCGGGCGAGGGCGCATTCATGCCCGTCTCCGCATGGGTTGCTGGGCGCTGTCGGACAGGCGGCGCACCACCGCCGCGCCGGATTCTTCGACCCGCTGCCGCGAGATGGCGATGTAGGTTTTGGTGTCGCCGCGCTCGAGCGCATCGAGCCCCTTGCGCCACAGCACGGCCGAGGCCTGCCGCCGCTGGATGGGGGCCAGGCTGATGTAGGAATAGCGCAGCGTCTGCAGCGACAGCGCGGTCAGCATCTGGGTCAGGCGCGGGTTGCTGCAGTTGCGCACCGACAGGATGGACAGGCGATACGAGGTTTCCGCGTAGCGGCCCTGGTCGTCTTCCAGGCGTGCCAGGGCCTCCAGCTTTTCTATGCCGGCGCGCAGGGTGGCCAGGTATTCGGCAGTGTGGCGGGCGGCGATCTTGCGCGCCACGATTTCCAGCAGGCCGACCCGGATTTCGAAGATGTCGCGCACTTCGTCCACGCTGAGATCGGTGACCACGGCGCCGCGGCGCGGATAGATGGTGGCCAGGCCCTCGCGTTCCAGGATGCGGATCGCGTCGCGCACCGGCCCGCGGCTGACTTCGAAAGAATCGGCCAGGCGCTGTTCATTCAGGGCCTGGCCGGGCAGCAGCTTGCCCTTGATGATGGCGTCGCCCACCTGGGCCGCGATCTGTTCGGGCACCGTCAGGGTGGGGGACTGCTGGCGGCCTTCGAACAGGCGGAAGGCGACGGCGTTTTCCAGGTCGGTAAGAAGTTGGCTGGGCTTGGGCACGGGGATGGACGCAGGATGTTTTCGCCCATCTTAGACCACAATAAGATTGTTAACAATACTACGATCGATACGGCCCTGCCCCGGCCGTGCGCGGCCGGGGCAGGGCCCTGCTTATTCAGAAGGGCGCGTGGCCGTCAGCCCCGTGGGAGGGCCGTCGATGGCCGTCCAGCCGCCATCGACGGCCAGCGAGGTGCCGGTGACGTAGCTGGCCGCATCCGAAGCCAGGAAGGCCACGGCAGCCCCCACTTCGGAGGCCTGGCCCCAGCGGTTGAACACGGTGTGGGATGCGTAGGTATCGTAAATATCACGGCGCTCTTTCAGCGGCGCCGTCAGGCGGGTTTCGATCACGCCCGGCATCACCGCATTGACGCGCACGCCATAGGCGCCGGCCTCGGCGGCAAAGCCCTTGATCATCTGGGCGATGCCGGCCTTGGTGGCGGCGTAGATGCCCAGGCCGGGTTCGATGGTGACGGCGCGCATCGACGAGCACAGCACCAGGCTGCCGCTGCCCTGTTTCATCATGGGCGCGCCGAAAGCGCGCAGGAAACGGAAGGCGCCTTTCAGGTTCAGGTTGGCAACCTGGTCGAATTCATCTTCTGTGTAATCGACGATCAGTTTGCGGATATTCAGCGCGGGCGTGCTGACGGCGATATCGACGCGGCCGTGCCCGGCCAGCGTGTGCGAGGCCAGCGCGCTGATGTCGGCGCCGCTGGCGCCGTCGGTGGCCAGCCATTCGGCCGAGCCCTCCTGGGCGATCTGCCCGGCGGTGGCCTGGGCGGCTGCCGCGTCGCGGTCGGCGCACACCACGTGGGCGCCCAGCGCGCCCAGGGCCTGGGCGGACGCTTGTCCGATGCCGGATCCGGCGCCCAGCACCACGGCGATTTTTCCGGTCAGGTCGAAAAGTTGGCGGTAGTTCTGCATGATCGGTAGTGGCGATAGTGAAAGCGCGGCACGGGCGCGGCCCATGCCCGGCGCCTCAGGGGTTGGGGGTGAAGAAGGGCACGTCGGTCATCAGCTGATTGCGCTGCGCCAGCAGGTAGCCGGCCTCGCTGCTGCGGGCCAGGTACTGGGTCCATTCCGGGTCGGCCTGCAAAGAGGCGCGCCTGGCCGCGCGGTCGGCGGCGTTCTGGTAGACCCAGATGTGGACATAGCTGTTGACGTCGCCGGTTTCGGTCTGCATGTAGGCCAGCGGCTGGCCCAGGTGGCGGCGCTGCACCTCGTAGCCGTGCTCGGCGTACAACGCCAGGTGCTTTTTGATTTTGCCGGGATGGCAAGTGTAGGTTCTAAGATCGTAAAGCATGGAAGTTCTCCGGTTTGGATGTGTGTGGAAGCGGACAGAGGACGCCGGCCGTTTATTGCGCGTGCGCCTGGGGCGCGGCAGGCCGGGGCCCGGGCCAGGCAGCGCGGATGGCGCACCAGATATCGCGCAGCGCGTACACGGTCATCAGCAGGCCCGCGATCGGCAGGCAGGCATAGGCCCAGGCTTGCGGCAGTTCCAGCACGGGCGTGGTGGCCGAACTGCGCGACACGAACAGGCTGCCGTACACCAGCAGCACGCCGGCGAACAGCAGCCCC
Source organism: Bordetella petrii (assembly GCF_017356245.1). Classification (NCBI taxonomy): domain Bacteria; kingdom Pseudomonadati; phylum Pseudomonadota; class Betaproteobacteria; order Burkholderiales; family Alcaligenaceae; genus Bordetella; species Bordetella petrii. The sequence continues at coordinate 3,585,597 of NZ_JAFMZZ010000001.1, read as the reverse complement.
AGCACGGCGATGACCAGGCGTTGCAGCCATTCGCCGCGCCCGCCGGCCAGGTAGTCGGACAGCAGCGTGATAGCGAAGTGGTCGCGCTCGCGCCAGAGCGCGCTGGCGCCGATGAACACCAGCCAGGCGAACAGGGTGGTGACGACCTCATCGAACCAGTGCAGGGAATACAGGCCGGTTGCGCGGCTGATGATGTTGGCGGCCAGCAGCAGCGTCAGGGCGACCAGGCAGGCCATGGAGAAAACGCGGAGCGCCAGGCCCAGGATGCGGTCCAGGCGGATGAGCAATTCGTTCATAGCAGGTTCCTTGGCAGCCACAGCGATACTGCCGGCCAGTAGGCCACCATCAGCGTGATGACGGCGATGGCGATCAGCAGCGGCCACAGCTCGGCGACGATTTCGCCGACCTTCACGCCGGATACGCTGCTGACCGCGAACAAAAGAATGCCGACCGGAGGCGTCAGCAGGCCGATCATCGAACACATGACCATCAGCATGCCGAACTGCACGGGGTCCATGCCGATCTGGGCGACGATGGGCATGAAAATGGGCACGGTAATGATGATGACGGCCACGCCCTCCAGGAACAGGCCGATGGCGACCAGCACCAGGATGATCAGCGCGGTGATTTCCCAGGGCACGGTCGACACGGACATGATGGCCTGGATCATGGCGTCGGGAATGCGCTTGTGCACCAGGAACCAGGTCAGGAATCCCGCCGCGGCAATGATGAACAGCACGCGGATGGTGTGCTGCAGCGTGGTCCACAGCACGCCGGGCAAGTCGGATACGCGGATCTCCTTGTAGACGAACAGGCCCAGCGCCAGGCAGTAGCACACGGCGATCACGCCGCCCTCGGTGGGCGTGAAGTAGCCGCTGGCCAGCCCGCCGATGATGATGACGGGCGCCAGCATGGGCAGCAGCGCGCCCATGAACGATTCGCGCAGCTCGCGCAGGCTGGCGCGGCGCTCGACCGGATAGCCGCGGCGCCGCGAGATGAACCAGATGGCGATCATCAGCGAGGCGGTCAGCAAAAGGCCGGGAACGATCCCGGCGATGAACAATTGCACCACCGACACGCCGGTCAGGCCGCCGAAGATGACCATGGGCACGCTGGGAGGGAATACCGGCCCGATGGTCGCCGAGGCCGCCGTGACGGCGGCCGAGAACCTGGGGGTGAACCCGGCATCGTTCATGGCCTTGATTTCGACCTGGCCCATGCCCGCGGCGTCGCCGACGGCCGTGCCCGACATGCCCGAGAAGATCAGGCTGCCTACGACGTTGACCTGTGCCAGGCCGCCGGTGAAGTGCCCGACCAGGGCATGGGCGAACCGGAAGATGCGGTCGGTGATGCCGCCCGTGTTCATGAGGGCGCCGGCCAGGATGAAGAAGGGAATGGCCAGCAGCGTGAAGCCCGACGAGGCGGAAAACATGCGCTGGGCGATCATGGTCAGCGCCTGCGTCTCGCCCGCCAGCAAATAACTGATGATTGCCGTCACGCCCAGCGCCACGGCGATGGGCACGCCGAACAGGATGAGGGCGAGCAGCCCGCCCACGACGAAAATGGCTTGCATAAAAAGTCTCTCGATGCCGGCGCGCGGCGGGCGACCCGGCATGGCGCCGCCACCGCGCGCCGCGCAGGGTTCATTTCGACAGCATGTCCAGGAATGTCTTCATGTTTTCCTGGCCGGCGTACTCGGCCACACGGTCATAGGCGGGCTGCATGACCGCGCGGAACTTGGCGATGTCGGGGCGTGTGACGGCGACGCCGGCGGCTTCGATCTTGGCGATCTCGGCGGCTTCCTGTTCGGCCACCAGCTTGCGCATCAGCAGGCCGGCGGACCGGCTTTCCTCGCGCACCACGGCTTGCTGGTCCGGCGTCAGCTTCTGCCAGCTGTCGCGGCTGATGACGTGCGTCATGCTGTTGTATACGTGCTGGGTCAGGGCCAGGTTCTTCTGCACTTCATAGAGCTTGAAGTGATAGATCACGCCGATCGGGTTCTCTTGCCCGTCGACCACGCCCTGGTTCAGCGCGGCCACCAGTTCGGGAAAGGCGATCTGCGTGGTCGATGCGCCCGCGGCCTCGAGCGCGGCGATGATCTGCAGCTCGGGCGGCGTGCGCAGCTTCAGGCCCTGCATGTCGGCGGGCGTGTTGATCGGGTGCCTGGAGTTGGTGACATTGCGGAAACCGTATTCCCAGGTGGACAGCAGCACCAGGCCCTTTTTCTCCAGGCGCGGCGCCACCCAGTCATGGAACGGGCCGTCCAGCACCCGGTGCGCGTCCGCATAGCTGGCGAAGGCGTACGGCGTCATGACGGTGGCGAAGGCCTTTTCGTATTTGTCGAGGGCGCCCTGGGTGGGCAGGTTCATGTCGATGACACCCACCGAAGTCTGCTCCAGCTGGTCCGGGGGCGAACCCAGCTGGTTGGCGGGATACAGCTCGATCAGCAGCTCGCCCTGGGTGCGCGCTTCGACGTTTTTCTTGAACTGCAGGGCGGCGATATGGGCCGGGTGCGATTCCGCGGCGAAATGCGCCAGCTTGAGGGTGGTGGCGGCCTGCGCGCCGGCCACGGCCGACAGGGCCAGCCCCGCCGCGGCCAGCAGGCGGGCCACGGGGCGATAGGGTGTTGCGTGCATTTCAGTCTCCTTTCTCTTGTGGTGATTGCGCGCCGCCCGCGGCGGCACGCTCATGCTGCGGCTCTCAAGGCCCGCTCGCGAAGCTCGGTCAGGGTGGCGCGCGGCGTCAGGATCTCGGGCTCGATGTCGAGCTCGATCAGCGCCGCGCCAGGGGCCGCCAGCGCCCGCTGCAGCGCAGGCGCGAATGCCGCGCTGTGGTCGACCCGCTCGGCATGCAGTCCGAACGACCGGGCATACATGACGAAGTCGGGATTGCAGAGGTCGGTGCCCACGGGGCGGCCGGGATAGTTGGTTTCCTGGTGCATGCGTATGGTGCCGTACATGCCGTTGTTGAAGACGATGAATACGATGGCCAGTCCGTGGCGGCGCACGGTGGCAAGCTCTTGCGAGGTCATCAGGAAGCAGCCGTCGCCCGCCAGGCACACGACCTGGCGCTCCGGATGGCGCAGCTTGGCGGCGATGGCGGCCGGAACGCCATAGCCCATGGCGCCGCTGGTGGGCGCCAGCTGGCAATGCGCGCGCGAGAACTGGTAATAGCGGTGCGCCCAGGCGCTGTAATTGCCGGCGCCATTGGTAAGAATGGCGTCGGGGGCCAGGGTGTCGCGCAGCGCGATGATGACCTCGGCCGGATCCAGCCGCGCCTGGCGGGGCGCGCGGGCCACGTAGCTGTCATAGTGGCCGCGCAGTGTCCCGCGCCATGCCTGGCGGGGCGCGGCGTTCACCGGAGGCAGGGCGGCCGCCGCCTGCGCAAAGGCATTCATGCTGCTCAGTATTTGCACGTGAGCCTGGTATACGCGGCCCAGTTCTTCGGCCGAGTTCAGCACATGCACCAGGCGCTGGCGCGGCACCGGCACGTCGAGCAGCGTATAGCCGCTGGTTACGATTTCTCCCAGGCGCGTCCCTACGGCAATCAGCAGGTCGGCATCGCGCACGGCCCGGGCCAGCGCCGGGTTCACGCCGATGCCCACTTCGCCCACGTAATGGGGATGGCGATTGTCGAACAAGTCCTGCCGGCGGAAGGCGCAGGCCACGGGCAGGTCGTGCTGGGTGGCGAAGCGCGCAATGGCTTCGCGCCCGGCCGGCCCCCATCCGGGCCCGCCCAGCAGCATCAGCGGGCGCTGCGCGCCGGCAAGCAGCGTGTGCAGGCGCCGCATCGCACCGGGCGCCGGATGCGCTTCCGGGATCTCCGCCTGAGCGGTTTCCACGGGAAAGGCCGATTCGGTCAGCATGTCTTCGGGCAGGGCCAGCACCACCGGACCGGGCCGGCCCGACTGCGCCACGGCGAAGGCGCGCGCCATGAATTCCGGCACGCGCGCCGCCTCATCGATCTGGGCCACCCATTTGGCGAACGGGCCGAACATGCGCCGATAATCGATTTCCTGGAAGGCTTCCCGCTCGATCATGTCGCGGCCTACCTGGCCCACCAGCAGGATCATGGGCGTGGAGTCCTGGAAGGCGGTGTGCACGCCGATGCTGGCGTTGGTGGCGCCCGGGCCGCGTGTCACCAGGCAGATGCCGGGGCGGCCCGTCAGTTTGCCGTGGGCCTCGGCCATGAATGCGGCCGCGCCTTCGTGCCGGCAGGTGATGACGCGTATGGCGGCCTGCTGGGCATACAGCGCGTCCAGTACATCCAGGTAGCTTTCGCCCGGCACGCAGAATACGGTGTCGGTGCGCTGGGCCAGCAATGCATCGACAATCAGCTGCCCGCCGGTGCGGAGTGAGGAATGGTCGCTCATAGTTGCGCCGCGCCCCTGTCCGCGTCAGTCGACCGACGCGCCGGAAGCCTGCACCAGCGCGCGCCAGCGCTCGACTTCCTGCTCTACGTACGGCTGGAAGGCGGCATGGCCGTCGCCCACCGGATCGGCGCCCAGCTCTTTGAGCCTGTCCTGCACGGCCGGCGCGGCCACGCTGGCGGTGATGGCGTCCGACAGCTGTTGCACCACGTCGGGCGGAGTGCCGGCGCGCACGAACAGGCCGAACCAGGAACGCGCGGTCATTTCGGGGAACTGTGTTTCGGCAAAAGCCGGCACGTCGGGCAGCGCGGCGTGCCGCTGCTGGCCGGTGACGGCGATCGGCTTCAGGCGGCCGCCCTGCACTTGCGACAGCACTTCGGGCAGATTGGCGAACATGAACTGCACCTGGCCGCCGATCAGGTCGTTCAGGGCCGGCGCGCCGCCTTTGTACGGCACATGCGTGGCGTGCCCGCCCGACAGCGAATTGAATTGCGCGCCGGCCAGGTGCGCCGCGGTGCCGGTGCCGCCGGACGCGTAGGCCAGGCGGTCGCCGTTCTTGCGCAGGTAGGCCGACATTTCCGCGGCCGTGCCGGCCGGCACCTGCGGGTTGACCACCAGCAGCAGGGGCACCGATGCCAGGTTGGACAGGCCGGTGAAGTCCTTGGTCAGGCTGTAGTCCAGGTGGCGGTACAGGGTGGCGTTGATGGCGTGGCTGGAAGTGGCCATCAGCAGCGTGTAGCCGTCCGCGTCGGCGCGCGCGGCGGCGCCGGCGCCGATGTTGCCGTTGGCGCCGGCGCGGTTCTCGACAATGACGGGCTGCCCCAGCTTCACGGCCATTTCCTGGGCCACGGTGCGGGCGATGACGTCGGTGGCGCCGCCCGCGGCAAACGGCACCAGGATGCGTACCGGCCGGTCGGGGAAAGCCGCCGCCATGCCGCACGACAGGGCCAGCGCGCCGGCCAGCGCGGGGCGCAGCAGGCGCGCCAGGGTCTGGTTCATGGATGTCTCCTATGTCCGGCCATGCTTGGCTGGCCGTGTTGTCCACATGTGCGGATGCGGCGCCGCCAGGGGCCGCGGCGCATCCGGTATGGAGCACACTGTACGCAGGGTGGGCGCGCAACCGTTAGGACGGATCAGTGCTTGAATTGCACTTTTTTGCGGGGTCAGTCGCGCAGATTCAGGTAGTTGCGGCGGAACTCGCCCGGCGTCAGCGAAGTGTGCTTCTTGAAGAAGCGGGTGAAGTAGGCCGGGTCCTCGAAGTTGAGCTGGAACGCGATGCCCGCAATACCGGACTCGGTATTGATGAGCAGCCGCTTGGCTTCCAGCACGACGCGGTCCTGGATCAGCTGGCCGGCCGTGCGCCCCATGGTGCGCTTGACCGCTTCGTTGAGCTGCCGCTCGCTGACGCACAGCGCGTCGGCGTAATCGCGGATGCTGCCGAACGACAGGTAGCGTTCTTCGATCAGCAGGGTGAAGCGCTTGACCAGCGGATAGCTGGGCCCCGCGGTGAGCGTGCGTTCGTCGACGGGATACAGGCGGCGCAACTGGGTCAGCAGGATCAGCAGGTGCGAGCGCACCACGTCGTAGCGGCCCAGCTGGCGCGCCTGCATTTCCTGCTCCATGGCCTGCAGCAGCGGCAGCATGCCGTCATGCTGCGCGGGGCTGAGATACAGCACCGGGCTGCCGCTGGTGGGGTGGAAGAAGGGAAACTTGGCGATGTCGTCGGCGCGCGGGAACATGTGCGTGAAGAACGCCGTGCTGATGTTCATGACATAGCCTTGCGGCGCCACCGACGAACTCCAGGCATGCAATTGGCCGGGCGCCAGGAAGAACACCGAACGGTCGCGCACGTCGAGATGCTGGAAGTCCAGCATGTGCGTGCCCTGGGCGCGCGTCATCCACAGGATGTGATAGTAGGCATGGCGATGCGGGAAGCCGCGCGGGATCTCCGGCCGGCTCTGCAGCCTGACCAGGTCGAAATAGAACGACCCTTCGCCCGCGAAGTCCGTCGATTCGAACGTGGGGAAGTCTGCAGCAGCAGCGGTGTGGCCGTGGCCGGCATCGGGCGCCCGGATCATGTCTGCGTAGGCTCAGGTTGGTCTGCGGTCGTGCCTTCGGGGCGAAAACTGTACCATCTCATGGTAATTGATATTGATATTTATTCCTATTTGTGAAATACTTGATCCCGCTACCAGGTCAGAGCGGCCTGAGCAGAGTCTTGAAGTGATTGCCCCGGCATTGCCGGGGCTTTTTTTTGCTTGCCCCGCTGCGCCCGCCTGCACTCATAAAAATTTTGCAGCAACCCGAAACCTGGCGCGGGTTGTAGGGGGCCGTATCCGGGTCTAAGCTGGAGTCTGGCTATCGACAGGCGGCGCCTGCGGAGCCGGCAGCACAGCCCGCGCGCCGCAAGGAGAGCGGCGTGCGGCATGTAGTGGATTTGTCGGGGCGGGTCGCCATCGTGACCGGCGCCAATTCGGGCATCGGGCGCGGTATCGCGCTGGAACTGGCGGCGGCGGGCGCCCGCGTGGTGGTCAACCATCGCCCCGGGGCCGACTCCCGGCGGCGCGCCGCCGAAGTGGTCGAGGCCATTGCCGACGCCGGCGGCACGGCGGTTGCAGCCGCCGCCGACATCAGCCGCGAAGCCGACGTGGAGCAGCTGTTCCGCGCAGCCCGCGACAACTTCCAGGCCCTGGACATCCTGGTCAACAATGCCGGCATCGAACAGCCGGCCGCCATCCAGGACATGACGCTGGCGCAATGGCAGCAGGTCATCGACGTCAACCTGACCGGGCAGTTCCTGTGTTCGCGCGCCGCGGTGCGCGCGTTCCTGGATCGCCAGCCCAAGCCGCCGCCCGACGCCGCGGCGGGCAAAATCATCTTCATCAGTTCGGTGCACGAAGTCATCCCCTGGGCGTTCCAGGCCAACTACGCCGCGTCCAAGGGCGGCGTGTCGCTGCTGATGCAGTCGCTGGCGCAAGAGCTGGCGCCCATGAAAATCCGCGTCAATTCGGTGGCGCCGGGCGCGATCCGCACGCCCATCAACGCGCCGGCATGGAACACCCCGGAAAGCCTGGCGTCGCTGCTCAAGCTGATCCCGTACGGGCGCATCGGCGAGCCGGACGATGTGGCGCGGGCAGTGGCGTGGCTGGCCAGCGACGCGTCCGACTACGTCACGGGCTCGACGCTGTTCGTCGATGGCGGCATGACGCTTTATCCCGCATTCCGCGGTGCGGGCTGAGCGCGATGTCCAAGCCCATTGAAGACTACGGATTGATCGGCAATATGCTGTCGGCCGCGCTGGTGGGGCGCGACGGCTCGATCGACTGGCTGTGCCTGCCGCACTTCGATTCCCCCGCCTGTTTCGCCGCCCTGCTGGGCGACGAGAGCCACGGCCGCTGGCTGCTGGCGCCGCGGCAGCCGGATGCGCCGGCCACGCGCCGCTACCTGCCCGACACCGCGGTAATCGAGACGCGCCACACCACCGCCACGGGCGCGGTGCGCGTGTACGACTTCATGCCTCTCAGCGACAACGACGAGCGCGCCGACGTGGTGCGCATCGTGCGCGGCGAGTCGGGCAGCGTCGAGATGCGGATGGAATTGACGCTGCGCTTCAACTACGGGCAGGCCGTGCCCTGGGTGCGGCGCCGCGACTACGGGCTGAGCGCCATTGCCGGGCCGGATGCGGTGGAACTGCACACCTCGGTGGCGGTGCAGGGCCAGGCCATGAAAGGCGTGGCGCGCTTCACGGTGCGGGAAGGCCAGACGGTGCCGTTCACGCTGTCGTACCACCGTTCGCACCGCACACCGCATTTTGTGCCCGACCGCATGGAAAGCATGGACCGCACCATCGCCTGGTGGCATGAATGGGCCAAGCGCTGCCGCTGGGAAAACGGCCCCGGCGTGCGGCGCGAGGCGGTGGTGCGTTCGCTGATCACACTGAAGCTGCTGACCTTCCAGCCTACCGGCGGCATCGTGGCCGCGCCCACCGCGTCGCTGCCGGAAGAGCTGGGCGGCAGCCGCAACTGGGACTACCGGCACTGCTGGCTGCGCGACTCGGCGCTGACGCTGTACGCGCTGCTCAACGCGGGCTACCGCGAAGAGGCCGAGGCCTGGCGGCAGTGGCTGCTGCGCGCCGCGGCCGGCCACCCCAACCAGATCCAGATCATGTACGGCATTGCCGGCGAACGCTGGCTGCCGGAGCACGAGATTCCGTGGCTGCCGGGGTACGAGGCCAGCGCGCCGGTGCGCATCGGCAACGCCGCCGCCGGGCAGATGCAGCTGGATGTGTACGGCGAACTGATCGAGACGCTGCACGCCGGCCGGATGGCCGACCTGGCGCCGCTGGCCGAGGCCTGGCGCATGCAGAAGGTGCTGCTCAAGCCGCTGGAGCAGCTGTGGGACCAGCCCGACCACGGCATCTGGGAAATGCGCGGCCCGTGCCGCGCCTTCACGCATTCGCGGCTGATGTGCTGGGTGGCCCTGGACCGCACCATCAAGTCGTGCGAACGCTTCGGGCTGGACGGGCCGATGGAGCGCTGGCGCAAGCTCGCCGAGATCATCCGCCGCGATATCTGCACGCACGGCTACGACGCCGGGCGCAACACCTTCGTGCAGTATTACGGCGGCACGGCGCTGGACGCCAGCCTGCTGCTGATTCCGCAAGTGGGCTTCCTGCCCCCCGGCGATACGCGCGTGGCGGGCACCATAGCAGCCATCGAGCAGGACCTGCTGCGCGACGGCCTGCTGCTGCGCTACAGCACCCGGCACAGCGACGACGGCCTGCCGGGCGACGAAGGCGTCTTCCTGGCCTGCAGCTTCTGGCTGGCCGACGCCTACATCATGCAGGGCCGGCTGGACGATGCCGAGCAGCTGTTCGAGCACCTGCTGTCGCTGCGCAACGACCTGGGCCTGCTGGCCGAAGAATACGACGTGGTGCGCAAGCGGCTGGTGGGCAATTTCCCGCAGGGGTTTTCGCACATCGGGCTGGTGAACACGGCCTACAACCTGAGCGCGGCCGGCGGCCCGGCGAACCAGCGCTCTTCGCGCGTCGCGCCGCGCGAATAAGCGCCGCAAGCGGGCGCTACTGCGGCTGGATCTGCGCGGCGTTGACGATGTCGCGCCACTTCTTGCCTTCCGACTCGGTGAAGCGGGCGAAGGCCTGCGGATCCGATCCGACCGGTTTGGCGCCCAGGCTGGCGTATTGGCGCACCAGGTCAGGCTGCTTCAGGGCGCGCGCCGCGTGCTGCGACAGCTTGGCCACGATTTCGGGCGGCGTGCCGGCCGGCGCCCACAGGCCGTACCAGGTGCTGATGTCGAACCCCGGATAGCCGGCTTCGACCATGGTGGGCACATCGGGCAGTTCGTCGACGCGCTGCGTGGTGGTAACCGCCACGGCGCGCAGCTTGCCCGACTTGATGAACGGCATGGCCGACGGCATCGAATCGAACATCAGCTGGATCTGCCCGCCCACCAGATCGGTCAGGGCCGGCGCGCTGCCTTTGTAGGGCACGTGCTGCATGGCCAGGCCGCTGCGCACTTTGAACGACTCGCCGGCCAGCTGCTGTGCCGACGCGGTGCCGGCCGAGCCGAAGTTCAGCGGGCGCGTCTTGCCCAGCTTCACCAGGTCTTGCACGGTGCGCACGCTGGAGCTTTCGGGCACCACCAGCACCAGCGGCACGTCGGCCAGCTGGGTGATGGGCGCGAAATCCTTGAACGAGTCGTAGCGCATCGACTTGTACAGGTACGGGTTGATCACGTGCAGCGAAGCGTTAGCCAGGAAGGTGTATCCATCGGGTTTGGCGCGCGCGACCAGGTCGGCGCCGATCATGCCGCTGGCGCCGGGCTTGTTCTCGACCACCACGTTCTGGCCGATGGTCTTGGACATTTCGGCGGCCACCAGGCGCGACACGGTGTCGGTGGGCCCGCCAGGCGGGTAGGGCACCACCATGGTGATCGAACGTGTGGGGAAGTCGCCGGCGGCTGCCGCCGGCGGCGCGGCTGCCAGGCAGGCCAGCGACAGGACGGCCGCGGGGCGGCGCAGAAAATGCGGCAGGGCAAGCATCGAGATGTCTCCTATTCTATTTTGAGCGCCACCTTGCCGATGACGCGCCGGGTTTCCAGCGCGGCCAGGGCGGCGGCAAGATCGGCGGCCGGATACACCGCCGTGACAGCAGGCCGGATCCGCTGCTCGCGGGCCCAGTCCAGCAAGGTGCGCATGGCGCGCTGCAACGCCGGGGCGTGCGCGATGCGTTCATCGGCCGGGGTCCAGCCCAGGTAGCGGCCGTAGAAAAAGCCATGCAGGGTAATGTTCTTGACCAGCAGCAGGTTCAGCGGCGCCGCGGGCACCTGTCCGCTGGCGAACCCGATGGACAGCATGCGCGCGTTGGCGGCGGCCGCGCGCACGCTGAGCTCGAAAGCCGGGCCGCCCACGGTATCGAACACGATGTCGGCGCCCAGGCCGCGGGTATGGCCCTTGACCCGGGCCGCCAGGTCGTCGCCGGCCGCCAGCGCATGGGCCGCGCCTGCGGCAAGCGCGGCCTGGCGCTTGGCTTCGGTGCTGGCGCAGGCGATCACGGTGGCGCCCAGCAGGGCGGCGATTTCTACCGCGGCCAGCCCCACGCCCGAGCCCGCGCCCAGCACCAGCACCGTGTCGCCGGGCTGCAGCGCGGCGCGCCACAGCAGGGCGGTGTAGGCTGTGCCATAAGAGATCGGCACGGGCAGCGCCGACAGCGGATCCAGGCCCTCCGGCACCGGGTACACGGTGTATTCGGGCAGGGTCAGGCGCTGCGCATAGCAGCCCCAGCGCGACACGGCCACCACGCGGTCTCCCACCGCCAGCCGCGAAACGGCCGCGCCGCGGGCGGCCACGCGGCCCACGGCCTCGGTGCCCGGCACAAACGGCAGCGGCGGCCGGCTTTGGTAGCTGCCCTCGATCAGCAGCCGGGTGGCGTGGCTGACGCTGGCATGGTCGATCTGGATGGTGACTTCGTGCGGGCCGGGCGCGGGGGCGTCATCGATGTCGCACAGCGCCACGTCCTGCACCGGCCCGTGGCGTTCGCAAAGCAGGGCGCGCATCATGCCGGCTGCTCCGCCTGGCGCACGATGCCGTCGCGCAGCAGCGCCTGGATGTCGTCCGCGGCCACGCCCCAGTCGGCCAGCACCTGGGCGGAATGCTGGCCGATCGCGGGCGCGGCGGCCAGCGGGCGGCGGCCCGCCAGGCCGGGCGCGCGCGCGTAGGGCAGCGGGGCGCCGCCGGCCTGCGCCAGCGGCTCCAGCAAGTCCAGGTGCCGCGCCTGCGGATGCGCGGCCAGCTCGTCGTAATCGCGCACGCGCGCGTGCAGCACGTCTTCGCGGGCCAGCCGTTCGGTCCAGTAGGCCGAAGGCTGCCCGCGCAGCTGGTCGGCGAGTTCGGCGTGCAGCGTGTCGCGCCGGGCCATGCGGCTGGCGTTGTCGGCATAGGCCGGGTCCGCCAGCCACTGCGGGCGGTCCAGGGCGCGGCACAGGCGGGCGAACTGGTCGTTGTTCAGCGCCAGCACCGACAGGCGCCCGTCCGCGGTGTCGAACACCCCGTTGGGGGCGCTGACGGGACCCGCCACGCGCTGGCCCGCCATGCCGTGGGCCACGATGTCATTGACCTGCAGCGCCGCGCAGGCCTGGAACAGGCTCAGTTCGACGTGGCTGCCGCCGCCGCCGCGCGCCTGCCGGTACAGCGCGGCGCTGACGGCCTGCGCCGCATACAGGGCAGTGGCGATGTCGGCCATCAGCAGGCCGATGCGGCGCGGCTCGCCGTCGGGCGACTGGTTGGCGGCCATCAGCCCGCTGTCGGCCTGCATCACCGAGTCCGATGCGGGGGCGTTGGCATACGGGCCGTCCTGGCCGTAGCCGCTGATCGAGACATACACCAGTTCGGGGCGCTCGGCCGCCAGCTCGGCATAGTCCACGCCGATGCGCGCGGCCACGCCGGGCCGGAAATTCTGGATCACCACATCGGCCTGGCGCGCCAGCCGCCCCAGCATCGCCCTGCCGCGCGGGGCGCGGGCATCCAGGCACAGGCCGCGCTTGCCGGCGTTGTAGGCGATCGACAGGGCGCTGTGCGCGCCGCGCACCACGCCCACGTGCCGCCCCCAGTCGCCGTCGGGCGGCTCGACCTTGACGACATCGGCGCCCTGCTGCCACAGGATCTGCGCGCAGTACGGGCCGGCGATGCCCTGGCTGATATCCAGGATGCGCAGGCCATCGAAAGGCAGGGGCGGAACGGCGGAGGGCGAAGCGGGCATGGGCGGCGGCGGAGAAGTGGGTGTATCCACCGATGGTAGGCAGCCCCGCCGGGTTCGACAATGCATCGACTTGTGCCTTGAATGGTGAACCATGTTTGACAATATTCCCGACCTGAACCTGGTCCGGCTGTTCGTGGCCATGGTCGAGTCGCGCAATCTCAGCGCGGCCGCGCAGCGCTGCGGCATGACCCGCTCGAACATGTCGCACCGTCTTAAGCGCCTGGAACTGGCGCTGGGCGCGCAGCTGCTGCGCCGCACCACGCGCCATGTCGAACTGACCCAGGCCGGCCGGCTGCTGTACCAGCACGGTGTGCGCCTGCTCGACGAAATGCGCGCCGCCCAGTCCAACATCGACAGCCTGGGCAGCACGGTGCGCGGCGATGTGCGCGTGCGGCTGCCCACCGGGCTGGGCCACTTGTACCTGGCGCCGGTGCTGCTGGAATTCGCGCGGCGCTATCCCGACATCGCCCTGCGCGTGCACATCAACGACAACATCGGCGACCTGGTGTCGGCCGAGGTCGACCTGGCCCTGAAGATCACTTCGGCGCCGCCGGAAGACCACGTCGCGCGCCGCCTGTGCGCCATCCAGTGGAGCCTGTGCGCGGCGCCCGCCTTCCTGCTCGACGGCCGGCCGGTGCAGACGCTGGAGCAGCTGGGCCGCTGCTCGATGATCGCGCCGCAATCGCTGGGCCGCCGCTTCGACCTGCGGCTGAAGCACGCGCATGGCGACCCGCTGATCCTGCGCGTGGCGCCGCGCCTGCAATCGGGCGATTACCCCTTCCTGCGCGAGGCGGTGCTGGCGGGGCTGGGCGTGGCGCTGCTGCCGCGCTACGCGGTATGGAACCAGCTGCGCGACGGGCAGCTGCGCGAGGTGCTGCCCGAATTCGAGCCCGAGGGCGTGGGCAACGCCATTTACCTGCTGACCGCGCCCAACCGCTTTCCGTCGATGGCCACCCGCGCGCTGGCGGGCTTTGTGCAAGAGCACATCGAGCAGCATCACCGCGATTGGCTGCGGCCGGCGCCATCGGCCTGAGCGAGCGGCGCGGCCGGATCAGTGCTGCGGCGTGTAGCGCAGTTCGTCCAGCGCATAGCCCTGCGCGCGCGCGGCCTGCCGGGCCTGCTCGAACTGGTCGGCCGGCAGCTGCGGCGTGCGGGACAGGATCCACAGGGTCTTGTGATCGGGGCCGCCGACCACGGCCCAGCGATACTCGCTATCCAGGCCGATGATCCAGTAGTCCGGCGCGGGCTGCAGGAACTCGGCCCGGTACTGTGCGCCGGCCGCGCCTTCGCGCGGCAGCGCCAGGCCCGACATGGCGGCGATGTCGCCGTTCTTGGTGCGGCAGCGGTTGTTGATGTGCAGGCCGCCCTGCGGGGCCACGGTGTATTCGACCGTGGCATCGCCCACGCAGCGCCGCTGCAGCGGCGTGGGCAGGCTGGCGATTTCATACCATTTGCCGGCGTAGCGCGCGGGGTCGATGTCGACCGCCTTGGGCGGCGGCGCGGCGTGCACCGCGCCGGTCAGGCCAAGCGCGGCCAGCAGCGTGAAGACGAAATGGCGTGGCATGGGCGGCCTCCTGGGCAGCCCGTCGCGGGCGCCGCGCGGCGGGCGGAAACCTCAACGATACGCCATCGCGCGGCCGGCGTGTCGCGGTTTCGCCGCTTCAGGCGCCGGGCGCCTTCAGGGCGGCCTGGTAGCGCGCCACGTAGGTGTCGAAATCGACGTCGTCGGATTGTTCCAGGCGCGCCTGTTCGGCATGCGACTGGCGCGCCGCTTCGGCGTAGCCGGCGGCCACGTCGGCCGGCAGCGCCTGCGCGCGCAGCGCATCGGCATGCCGGCGGCTGAGCTGCAGGGAATAGTCGTGGAACGACACGCCCTGGTCGCGCAGGTCGGCCAGCAGGCGCGCCGAGGGCGTGTCGTCGGCGTGGTCGAGCTTGGCGCGCTGGGCCTGCAGGGCGCGTGCGTAGGCGTCGCCGCCCAGCGCCTGGTCGTACAGCGCGGCGTAGGGGGCGATGTGGTCGAGCAGTTCGCGGCCCCAGTCGGGCAGGCTGATGGCCACCCCGTCGCGGTCGAGCATCAGGCCGGGCTTGCGGCCTTCTTTGACCACCACCGAGAAGTTGTCGGCGCTGCGCTGGCAATAGCCGTTTTGCGGAAAGTAGGGGCTGTCGGAGGCCGCGCAGAACAGCAGGAACGCGTCCATGAAGCGCGCCGTATCGGGCGCGATGCCGACCGGCTGCTGCGGATCGATGTCGAGGCAGCGCACTTCCACATACTGCACGCCGCGTTCGGCCAGCGCCGTGACGGGGCGTTCGCAGCGGCCCGTGGCGCGCTTGGGGCGGATACTGGAGTAGTACTCGTTTTCGATCTGCAGCACGTTGGTGTTGAGCTGGATCCATTGCCCGTCGCGGTGCGTGCCGATGGCCTGGTAGTCGGGCCAGGGCTGCGTGACGGCGCCGTACAGGCGGCCCAGGAAGGTTTCCAGGTCGTTGTAGCAGAGCTTGAGCTGCGACTGCGCCTTGTTGTTCTGGTAGCCCAGGTCGCTCATGCGCAGGCTGGTGGCGTGCGGCAGGTACAGGGTGTCGGCGCCCAGGGCCTGCAGCGGGTGCGGACGGTTGCCCATGAAGCTGCGCGACAGCGCCGGCGCGGCGCCGAACAGATACATCAGCAGCCAGGAATAGCGCGTGAAATTGCGGATCAGGCCGATATAGCCGCGCGAACGCCGGTCTTGCGGATCGGCGGCGGCGGGGTCCAGGACTTCCCACAGCGCTTCGGGCAGCGAAAAGTTGTAGTGCACGCCGGCGATGCACTGCATGGCCTTGCCGTAGCGTTCGGCCAGGCCGCGCCGGTACACGTGCTTGAGCATGCCGGTATTCGAGCGGCCGTACCAGGCGATGGGAATGTCGGCCTCGGCCGGCAGCGTGGCCGGCATGGACTGGTTCCAGATGTATTCGCCGTCGAGCACGCTGTAGACGAAGCGATGGGTGTTTTCGAGTTCGGCCAGCAGGGGCTCGACCCGGCCGTGGGTGCCGGTAATGAGTTCGAGCAGCGCTTCGGAATAATCGGTGGTGACGTGTTCGTTGGTCAGCGCGGCGCCCAGGCCATGGGGGTGGGCGGTGGCCGCCAGCCTGCCGTGGGCGTCCACCCGCAGGCCCTCTTTTTCGATGCCGCGCAAGGTCTGGGCAAGCAGGTCGGCATGGGCCTTCAGGCGGGACAAGCGGCTGGCAGCGGTATCGGTCACGGTCATATCGATATTCGGGGATTGAGCGCGGATTTTACGAGGTGTGGGCAATTCGTGCCGAGGGAGCCTGCACTGCCGCCAGGGACAATTGACCAGACACAGCGCCGCCCCGGGATCGGCGACAATCATGCAGTATCCCTGACGCGTACTGGAGACCGCAACACCATGATTTCCAAGCTGTTTCGCCTGTTGTCCGCGCGGCTGCCGCAGCTGTTGTGCGCGGCCCTGCTGCTGGCGGCCTGCTCGCCCAGTTACAACTGGCGCGAAATAGAGGTGGCCGACGGCCATGCGCGCGCGGCGTTTCCGGCCCGGGTGCAGACGCAGACGCGCGAGATTTCTTTGGGCGGCCAGGCGCTGCGGTTCACGCTGGCCATGGCCGAGGTGGACGGCGCGATGTTCGCGGTGGGCCATGCGCCGCTGCCGCTCGGGCTGGCCGGCGATGCGGCCGCGCGCGAGGCGCTGGGCCGCGCCTTGATGCAATCGTTGTATGCCAACCTGGGCGCCCAGCCGCCCCAGGCGCTGCCAGACTATGGCGATGAGATCGAGGTGCACGGCCAGGCGGGGCAGAAACCCGGCTGGCTGCTGGCCAGGGTGTGGGTGACGGACAGCATGCTGATCGACGCGGTGGCCGCCGGCAGCCCGGACAGCCTGCCCAGAGCGCGCGCGCAGGAATTCGTGCGCGCGGTGAAGCTCAACCGATAAGCGCGGGCAGCAGGCCCTGGCTGAGCGCCACGGCTACCGCGGCGCGGCGGTTGTAGACCCCCAGCTTGCTGCAGGCGTTGCCGATGTGGAAATTGACCGTGCGTTCGCTGACGCCGAGGATGACGGAGATTTCCCAGCTGGTCTTGCCCAATGCAGACCAGTGCAGGCAATCGCGTTCGCGATTGGAAAGGGGTTTTGCTGGCATGGCGGGGGAGTGCGAAGAGTGGCGGGGCCGGAAACGGCGGAGCCGATTTTCCATGCGTGCCGGATTCCCGCCAGCGTGTTGCCGCGCCGGGCGCCGAGTTATCGGACCGATCCGAAGCGTGCCCGGGCCCGCCCTACCCAGCGGCCTGCGCGAACATTCCCCGCAGGGTGTGCGTGATCGCCTGCTTGCCGTGGCGGCGCCGTTCCAGCATGCCCACCCGCCGCATGATCGCCGGCCCGGGCAGCGGCTTGACCGCCAGCTGCTTGCTGGCGCGCCAGTTGGCGTTGGCCAGCAGCGGCACCACCGCCACGCCGTAGTCCTGGCGGACCAGTTCGGCGATGGCCTCGATGGAGTTCAGTTCCAGAATGGCGTTCGGCGCCGCGCCTTGGCGCGCCAGCGCCTCGGTGATCAGGTGGCCGGTCCAGAGCGAGCGGTCGAATTGCAGGAAGGGCTCGGTGGCCAGCAGCGACGCCACTGATTTGTGGCGCAGCCGCGCGGCCGCGATCAGCACCAGGGGCTCCTGGTACAGCGGCGCCCATACCAGGGCGGGCTCGACGCCGTGCGGCGGCTCGGTGACCACGGCCGCGTCCAGTTCGCCGGCCGCCACGCGCGCCGCGAAATCGGCTGATTGCCCCGCCAGCAGCGTGATGTGCAGGCCGGGGTAGTCGCGCTTGATGCGCGCCAGCACGGTGCCGAAGGTGCCCATCAGCGACGACACCAGCGTGCCGATGCGCAGGCTGCCGCGCAGCGTGTCGCCGCTTTGCGCCAGCAACTGCTCGTAGCGCGCCACCAGGTCTTCCAGTTCGGCCAGGATCTGGCGGCCGTGCGGCGTGGGCACCGCGGCCTGCGCGCGGCGTTCGAACAGCTGCGTGTCCAGTTCGCTTTCCAGGTTCTTGATCTGCAGGCTGACGGCGGCCTGGGTCAGCCCGACATGGCGGCCGGCCGCCACGAAGCTGCCCAGCTGGGCGGCCGCCAGGGCAGTGCGGAATTGGCGGATGGACGGCATGGCGCGCGTAAGTATAAGAAAAATTTGGTCTACCGAAAATAATTAATAGTTTTACTTTTGTCAAAGCGCAGCGCACCATGAAAAGCATTGTTTTTGGGGCAGAACAGGCATGCCACAGCAAGATTCGAGTTCCGGCGTCCTGCGGGTCAGCGTGTGGCGCGGCGGCGCCGACGGCGGCTTTCAGGTGTTCGAGGTGCCGCGCCGCGACAACCAGACGGTGCTGGACGTGGCCACCCACATCCAGCGGCACCTGGATTCGACGCTGTCGTACCGCTATGCGTGCCGCGTGGGCATGTGCGGGTCGTGCGCCATGACGGTCAACGGCGTGGCGCGCTGGACCTGCCGCACCCATGTCTCGCGCGTGGCGCGCGGCGGCCGCATCGAGCTGGCGCCGCTGTCGAACCTGCCCATCGTCAAAGACCTGGTTACCGACATGGCGCCGTTTTTCGACAAGTGGCAGCGCGCGCAGGGCCGCTTTGCCGGGCATGCCGGCCGCCATGATCCGGTGGCGCGCGTCGATCCGGCTTCGCCCCGGCGGCGCGCCGCCGACGCCGGCATCGAATGCATCGGCTGCGGGGTCTGCTATGCCTCGTGCGATGTGGTCAGCTGGAAGCCGCAGTTCCTGGGGCCCGCGGCGCTGAATCGCGCCTGGACCCTGGTGAACGACGAGCGCGACAGCGCCGGCGCGCGGCGCCTGGCGGCAGTGGCGGGCGACGCCGGCTGCCACAGCTGCCATACACAAGGGTCCTGTACGGTGCGATGTCCCAAGGGCATCGCGCCCACCGCCGCAATCGCCGGGCTCAAGCGCGTGACCGCGCGGGCCGCCGTGCGCGGCGAATTGCCCGATACCGGCGACGCCGGCGACGGGGCCGGCCATGCGGCCAGCCTGTCCGGAGCCGCGCCATGAGCGCGGCGGGCGCCGCGCGGCGCTGGTACTGGCAGCGTGTCAGCGCCATGGCGATGGCGTTGTTCGTGCTGGCGCACCTGGCTGTCATCACGCTGGCCGTGCGGGGCGGGCTCAGCGCCGCCGAGATCCTGGGCCGCACGCGCGGCAGCCTGGCGTGGATGGCGTTCTACGGCATCTTCGTGGCGCTGGTGGCGCTGCATGCCGCCATCGGGCTGCGCAATGTGCTGGATGAGTGGGCGCCGGCGCGCAAGGCCGCCGGCCCGCTGGGGCTCGCGGCCGGCGTGCTGCTGCTGGCGCTGGGCTGGCGCGCCGTGGCCGCCGTGACATTCGGAGGCTGAGATGAAGACCCACTCCCGAAGCGCGGTGGAGCATTGAGATGCGTCTGAATGACTTTCGCGCCCGTACGCATGCCAGCTGGCTGGCGTTTGCCGTGCATCGGATTTCCGGGCTGTTGCTGCTGGCGTTTCTGCCGGTGCATTTCTGGACGCTGGGGCTGGCGCTGCGAGGCGAGGCCGCGCTGGACGGCGCGCTGCGCTGGTACGAGGCGCCCGTCTTCAAGTTCGGCGAGTGGGCGCTGGTGCTGTGCCTGGCGGTGCACCTGGCCGGCGGGCTGCGCCTGCTGTGGATCGAGTTTGCGCCGTGGGGCGGCTTGCGGCGGCGCTGGATCGCCGCGGGCACGGCCGCCTCGCTGGCGGTGTCTTTGCTGTTCGTTGCCAACATGCTGGGTTGAGCCATGTCCGAGATCGACTACGCGCAGGTGGAAGATGCCGCGCGCGAACTGTACATACGGGCGCTGAAGCGCCTGCCCGACGACATCAAGCAGGGTTTCGAGCGCCTGCGCGGCGCCGAATCGTCCGAGCGCGCGCGTTCCATCCTGGACACCATGACCACCAACATCGCGGTGGCCGAAGCGCGCGACAACCTGTTGTGCCAGGACACCGGCCTGCCCATCTACAACGTGCTGGTGGGGCGCCGCGTGGCGCTGGACGGCTGGCGCCTGAAGCAGGCCATCCGCGCCGGCTGCGAGCGCGCCACCCGCGAGCACCCGCTGCGTTCGAGCGTGGTGCACCCCATCAGCCGCAAGAATGCGCACACCTCGTGCGGGCCGGGAGTGCCGGTCATCCATGTTGATTTCTGCGAAGACGACGAGCGTTTCGAGATCGAGATGATTCCCAAGGGCAGCGGTTCCGAGAACAACTCGTTCCTGCGCATGGCGATCCCGGCCGAAGGGCTGGACGCCGTCAAGACCTTTGTGATCGACTGCGTGATGCAGGCGGGCGGCAAGACCTGTCCGCCCACCATCGTGGGCGTGGGGGTGGGCGGCACTTCGGACCTGTGCGTGCACCTGGCCAAGCAGGCCGCCACGCGGCCGCTGGGGTCGCGCTGCGGCGACCCGCTGGGCGCGCAGCTCGAACAGGAACTGTCGGAGGCCGTCAACCAGCTGGGCGTGGGGCCGCAGGGCCTGGGCGGCGACGCCACCGCCTTCGCGGTGCACGTGGAGCTGGCCGCCACCCACATCACCATGAACCCCGTGGCCGTCAACATGCAATGCCATTCGGCGCGCCGCGCGCGCGCCGCCTTCACGCCGCGCGGCGTGCAGTACGGCTTTTGAGCGCACCAGGAGCCGCAGCCATGACTCACCACAACCTGGCCATGCCGATCACCGAGGCGCAGGCGCGCGCGCTGCGCGTGGGCGACACCGTGACCTTGCAGCACACGCTGTTCGGCATCCGCGATGCCAGCTATATCGCCCTGTTCGACCAGGGCCGCGCCACCCGCTTCGACATGGACGGCCACGCGGTCATCCACACCGCGCCGAATGTCCGCAAGGTTGAGGCGTCGCCGCGCAACCCGGCCGGCTACGAATCCGTGTGCATTGGCACCACCACGTCGGCGCGCATGGAGCGCTTTACGGGCCAGTTGATGCGCCAGTGCGGGGTGCGCCTGATCATCGGCAAGGGCGGCATGCAGCAGGGATCCCGCCAGGCGTTCATGGAGCAGGGCGGCGCCTACCTGGCCATCGTGGGCGGCACCGCGGCGCTGGAGACCACCTGGATCGAGTGCATCGAAGATGTCGACCTGGACGACCTGAACCCCGAGTCGCTGTGGAAATTCCGCATCCGCGACTTCGGGCCGCTGCTGGTGGCCATGGACAGCCACGGCGGGTCGCTGTACGACCAGGTGGCCGAAGATGTCGCCGCGCGGCGCCAAGCCGTGCTGGCCAGCCTGGGAGTGGGGCGATGAGCGCGGCCGGGATGCAGGTGCGCCAGACTGATGTGCTGATCCTGGGCTCGGGCGGCGCCGGGCTGTTCGCGGCCCTGCATACGCACGACGCGGCGCCCGGCCTGGACATTACGGTGGCGGTGAAGGGGCTGCTGGGCAAATGCGGCTGCACGCGCATGGTGCAGGGCGGCTACAACGTGGCCCTGGCCGAAGGCGATTCGCCCGAGCGGCATTTCATGGACACCATCGAAGGCGGCAAGTGGCTGCCCGACCAGGAACTGGCCTGGACGCTGGTGAACACGGCGGTCGAGCGCATCCACGAGCTGGAAAACGAACTGGGCTGTTTCTTCGACCGCAATGCCGACGGCACCCTGCACCAGAAAGCCTTTGCCGGCCAGACCTTCGACCGCACGGTGCACAAGGGCGACCTGACCGGCATCGAGATCATCAACCGGCTGGCCGAACAGGTGTGGGCGCGCCGCATCCACCGCATGGAAGAGCACCGCGCGGTGGCGCTGGTGCCCGCGCGCGACGGCCGGCGCATCGCGGGCGTGCTGATGATAGACATCCGCACCGGCGGGTTCGTGCTGGTGCGCGCCAAGGCCGTGCTGCTGGCCACCGGCGGCGGCCCCACCATGTACCGCTTCCACACGCCTTCGGGCGACAAGAGCTGCGACGGCCTGTCGATGGCCCTGCGTGCCGGGCTGGGCCTGCGCGACATGGAAATGGTGCAGTTCCATCCCACCGGCCTGCTGGCGGGCGCCGACACCCGCATGACGGGCACCGTGCTGGAAGAAGGCCTGCGCGGCGCGGGCGGGTACCTGCTCAACGGCGCCGGCGAACGCTTCATGCAGGCGGTGGATCCGCGCGGCGAGCGGGCCACCCGCGACATCGTGTCGCGCGGCATCTATGCCGAGATGCGCGCCGGACGCACCTCGCCCAATGGCGGCGTGTATATCGAGATGGGCCACCTGGGGCCGGACAACGTGCGCCGCCAGTTCAAGGGCATGGTCGAGCGCTGCGCCGACTGCGGATTCGACTTGGCCGGGGGGCGGGTCGAGGTGGTGCCCACGGCGCATTACATGATGGGCGGCGTGCTGTTCCAGCCCGATTGCCGCACGGCGCTGGCGGGGCTGTATGCCGCCGGCGAAGACACCGGCGGCGTGCACGGCGCCAACCGGCTGGGCGGCAACGGCGTGGCCAATTCCACGGTGTTCGGCGGCATTGCCGGCGACGCCATGGCGCGCTGGACGCCCGGCCAGGACTGGGCCGAACCCGATGCCGCGGCGCTGCAGGCGGCATTGGCGCGCGCGCAGGCGCCGCTGGCGCGCCGCGGCGGCGACCTGCATGCGCTGCGCGAGCGGCTGTCCAGCGTGATGTGGGACGACGCCGGCATCGTGCGCGACGCCGCCGGCCTGAACCGCGCGCTGTCCGCCCTGGGCGATCTGCGTGGCGAGCTCGACCAGATGGGCGTCACGGAAGCCACCCGCGCGTACAACATGGCCTGGCACGACTGGCTGAACCTGGACAGCCTGGTGCATGTCAGCGAAGCCATCGTGCGCGCCGCGCTGGCGCGCGAAGACTCGCGCGGCGCACATTTCCGGGCCGATTTCCCCGAGGTGCGCGACCTGGAGCATTCCTGGTTTTCGGTGGTGGCGCAGCAGGACGGGGTCATGCAGGTCAGCCGGCGGCCTGTGCAGTTCACGCGCGTGCAGCCGGGGCAGACCTTGTTGCAGCAGGCGGCGGCTTGACGCCGGTTCGGCCGGACACCTGAAAACAGGGCCGGCATTCGAGGAGACAAGCATGGCAATACGGGCAACTCTGTGGCGGCTGCTGGCGGCCGCGGCCTGGCTGGCGGGCAGCATGATGCTGGCGGGCAGCGGCATGGCGCAGCCATATCCCCAGCGGGCGGTCACCCTGGTGACGCCGTTCAGCGTGGGCGGCGACGCCGACCTGGCGGCCCGCAACCTGGCCGCCGCGACGCAGCGCTACCTGGGCCAGCCCCTGGTGGTGCTGAACCGCGCCGGCGCCAACGGCGCCATCGGCTCGCAATACGTGAAAGAGGCCGACCCCGACGGCTATACCCTGCTGATGGCGCGCGTGGGGTCGCAGGCCATCCTGCCGGCCCTGCAGCAGAGCCTGTCGTACCGCTGGGACGACTTCACCTTCCTGGGCCTGCTGGAGCTGAATCCCTATGTATGCGCGGTGCCGGCAAAGTCGCCGCATCATTCGCTGGCCGACCTGGTGGCGGCCATCAAGGCCAGGCCCGGCGTGCTGAACTACGCCAACAGCGGCCCGGCCACGGTGCTGAACCTGGGCCCGCAGCTGCTGTTCAGCGTGCTGGGGCTGCCGCCCACCGCGGCCATGCCCATTACTTACAAGGGCTCGGGCGACGCCGTGGTGGCGGCCCTGTCGGGGCAGGTGGATTTTGTCTGCACCAACTATGCGCCGATCTCCGGCCCGCTGCACGATGGCCGCCTGCGCGCCCTGGTAACGACCACGCCGGCGCGCCTGCCGACGCTGCCCGACGTGCCCACTGCGCGCGAGGCGGGTTTTCCGCAGCTCGAGGTCATTACGGGCTGGAGCGCCTTGTACGGCCCGCCCGGCATGGACAAGGCGGCGGTGCGCAAATGGGCCGAGGTGCTGCGCGGTGTATCGTCGGACCGCGGCTGGAACGAAGGCACCCGCAAACTGGGCAGCGTGCCGGACGTGCGCGCGGCGGCCGCGACGCGCGAGTTCGTGCAGGCCCAGGTGCAGGCCTACCAGAAGCTGGGGCGCGCCACGGGCATTTCACTGAAGTAGCGCGAACCCGGCAATCATCCCGCTGCGCGGCGTTGCGCGCAGCCTGGCAGAACAAGGAGTCTCATCGATGGCAGTTTCCGCTCGCGGCGCCGACAGCCTGGCCCGTTCGATCAAGGCGGCGGGCATCAGCCGCCTGTTCACGCTTTCCGGCAATCACATCATGCCCGTGTTCGATGCGGCCCTGTCGGCCGGCATCGAACTGGTGCACGTGCGCCACGAGGCCAGCGCCGTGCACATGGCCGACGCCTGGGCGCGCCTGACCGGAGAGCCGGGCGTGGCGCTGGTAACCGGCGGCCCGGGCCATGCCAACGCGGTGTCCGCGCTGTACACGGCGCAGATGTCCGAATCGCCGGTGGTGCTGCTGTCGGGCCATGCGCCCAATCGCCAGGCCGGCTGGGGCGCCTTCCAGGAAATGGACCAGGCCGCCATGGCGGCGCCGGTTGCCAAGGCCTCGTGGGCCGCCGGGTCGGCGGCCGGACTGGCGGCCGACTTCGCGCGCGCCTGCCGGGTGGCGCGCAGCGGCCGGCCCGGTCCGGTGCACTTGAGCCTGCCCACCGATACGCTGGAGCAGCCCGCCAGCGGGCCGCTGCCGGTGGCGCGCGACTATGCGCAGCTGCCGATGCCGCTGGACGGCGGCCAGGCCGCGGCGCTGGCGGCCCGCCTGGCGCGCGCCGAACGGCCGCTGGTGCTGGTGGGCCCGCGCGGGCTGACCGACGCGGGCCGGGTGCGGGTGGCCGCGCTGCAGCAGGCCTGGGGCGTGCCGGTGGTGGCCACCGAAAGCCCGCGCGGCGCCAATGACCCCGCGCTGGGCGCGTTCGCGCCCGTGCTGGCGCGCGCCGATTGCGTGCTGCTGCTGGGCAAGCGCCTGGATTTCACCCTGCAGTTCGGCCAGGCGTTCGACCCGGCATGCGAGTTCATGCAGATCGATGCCGACGAGCGCGAATGGGCGCGCACGCAGCGCGCGCTGGGCGAGCGCCTGCACGAGACCGTGCTGGCCGATACCCATGCCGCGCTCGACGGCCTGGCGCAGCTGTCGGTGCGCGGCGCGCCGGACTGGCTGGCCCAGGTCGAGGCGGCGCTGGCCTACCGGCCGCCGGCCTGGCGCGATGCCCGGGGCGCGGACGCCGGCCTGCATCCCGCCGAACTGTGCCGGGCGGTGCAGCAGGTGCTGGATTCGCACGCCGATTCGGTGCTGGTGTGCGACGGCGGAGAATTCGGCCAATGGGCCCAGGCGTGCCTGCGCGCGCCGCATCGCGTCATCAACGGCGCGGCGGGGGCCATCGGCAGCGCCCTGCCCATGGCCCTGGCCGGGCGTCTGGCGCATCGCGATGCGCCGGTGGTGGCCATGATGGGCGACGGCACGTTCGGCTTCCATTGCGCCGAACTCGATACGGCCGTGCGCTACGGGCTGCCCTTTATCTGCGTGGTGGGCAACGACGCACGCTGGAATGCCGAATACCAGATCCAGCTCAATAACTACGGCGCCGAACGCCTGGTGGGCTGCGAACTGCTGCCCACCCGCTACGATCGCGTGGCCGAAGGGTTCGGCGCGCGCGGCGCCTGGGTCGACGGGGCCGACGCGCTGGCCCCGGCGCTGCAGGCCGCGCTGCGCGCCGGGCTGCCGACCTGCGTGAACGTGGCGCTGGCCGGGCTGCCGGCGCCCGTGGTGCGGCAGCACTGAGGCGGGGCGCGCCGCTACATGGAAACCTGGCTGCTGCTGGCCCTGGGCGCATGCGTGGCCGCGTTCGTGCAGGGCCTGGCCGGTTTCGGCTTCGGCCTGGTATCGATGGCGTTCTGGTCCTGGACGCTGCCGCCGGCGCTGGCGGCGCCCGCGGTGGTGTTCGGGTCTCTGATCGGCCAGCTGCTGGCGGTGCGCTCAGTGCGGCATGGCATCGACTGGCGCCGCCTGGCGCCGTTCCTGCTGGGCGGGCTGGTTGGCGTGCCGCTCGGCGTTGCGTTGCTGCGCTATGTCGACCCGGCCGCTTTCAGGCTGGGCGTAGGCGTGGTGCTGCTGGTGTATTGCCCCGCCATGCTGCTGGCGGCCGAACTGCCCCGCATCACGCGCGGCGGCCGGGTCGCCGACGCGGCGGTGGGCTGGCTGGGCGGCGCCATGGGCGGCTTCGGCGGCCTGCCCGGGCCGGCGCCCACGCTGTGGTGCGTGCTGCGCGGCTGGCCGCGCGACCAGCAGCGCGCCGTGTTCCAGAGCTTCAACCTGGCCATGCACGCCATTACCCTGACCGGCTACGCCACCGCCGGCCTGCTTACGGCCCGCACCGTGCCGGTGTTTGCCATTGTGGGCGCCGCCGTGCTGGTGCCGGCGCTGGCCGGCGTGCACCTGTATCGCCGCTTCAGCGATGCGGCGTTCCGCCGCCTGGTGCTGGCGCTGCTGACCCTGTCGGGCGTGGCCCTGGTGGCCGCCGGCGTGCGCGGTTTCTGGCCGTAGCAGCGCCGGCCGTTAGGCCTGGCCGGCCAGGTCGCGCAGCTGCGCGAGCAGGGCGTCGGGAATCTCGACCCCCTGTTCGCCGGCGCGCCGCTGCAGGCCGGCGCGCCGCGCGCCGGGCAGGCGCACGTCGCTGTCGACCAGCATGGCGGCAATCAGTGTTTCCACGCGTTCCAGATAGACCTCGCGGCCGGCCAGCGCGCCCGGATCGATGGCCAGGAAGGCCTGGCCGATGCGTGCCTGGTTGCCTGCTTCGGTAAAGAACGAGTCCGCCTCGAAGCCGAAGTGCGCGCCGGTCAGCGCGCAGGCCAGCAGCTCCACGATCAGGGCCAGCATGGCGCCCTTGACGCCGCCCATGGGCAGCATGCTGCCGGCCAGGCCCGCCTTGGGGTCGGTGGTGGGGTTGCCCTGGGCATCCAGCGCCCAGCCCGGCGGGATCTCGCGCCCTTCGCACGCCGCCACCATCAGCTTGCCGCGCGCCACTTCCGACAGCGACAGGTCGATGACCAGCGGGTCGCCATCGCGGCGCGGGAAGGCCGCCGCGATGGGGTTGGTGCCGAACAGCGCGCGCTTGCCGCCCCAGGCTGGCATGGCCGCCGGCGAATTGCCCAGGGCCAGCCCGACCAGGCCCTGCCGCGCCAGGCTGTCCAGATGATAGGCGGCCACGCCGAAGTGATGGCTGTTGGTCACGCCCGCAAACGCCACGCCGTGCGCCTGCGCGCGCGCTGCAGCCTGCTGTATGGCCAGCGCGCAGGCGGGGAAGGCCAGGCCGGCGCCCGCGTCGACCAGCACCGCGCCGCCGCGCTCGTGCGCGATGCGCGGCTCGGCGTTGCCCAGGGCGCGGCCATTGCGCACGTGCGTGGCGTAAGACGGCACGCGCGACACGCCGTGCGAGGCCAGGCCCTGCGCGTCCGCATACACGAGCGCGCGCGCCGTGCTGTCGGCCATGTCGGGGTTGGCGCCGGCGCCGCGCAGCGCGGCGGCGGCCAGTTCGTGCAAGGATTTCAGGTCTATGGTGGCCATGGAGAGAGCTCGGTTGCGGGTGATTCCAGGTGTCTGACTCCGCAGGTGTCAGACACCGAACTAGGTGAAGACCATCTCAGCCATACGGCGTCAGGCACCCTGCGGGAGCCTGGCACCTGGGCAATGCCTTCAGCGCGCCTGTAGCGCCTGCGCCACGCGCTGCGCCACCATGCTGGAAACGCGCGTATTGGCTTCCTGCGTCAGGCCGGCGATGTGCGGCGTCAGCACCAGGTTGGGCGCGTCGGCCAGCGGACTGCCGGCCGGCAGCGGTTCGTCCTGGAATACGTCGATGGCCGCGCCGCGCAGTTGCCCGCTGCGCAGCGCCCCGGCCAGGGCGGCCTCGTCGACAATGCCGCCGCGCGCGGTATTGACCAGCACCGCGCCGCGCTTCATGGCGGCCAGCCGCCCGGCGTCCATCAGGTTGCGCGTGGCGTCGGTCAAGGGAATATGCAGGGTCAGCACGTCGGCGCGCGCCAGCAGGGCATCTAGCGGCAGCGGCTGCACGCCGGCTTCGCGCCAGGCGGGGTCGTCGTCGCGCAGCAGCGGGTCGTGGGCCGCAACCTGCATGCCCAGGCCTTGCGCCAGGCGGGCCGTCAGCCGGCCGATGCCGCCGAAGCCCACGATGCCCAGTGTGCGCGCCTCGGCCTCCAGGCCGTTCGACAGATCGGTGCGCGGCCAGGCGCCGGCGGCGACCTGCGCGCTGCTGTGATAGGCGCCGCGCAGCAGCATCAGCGCCGTGGCAATAACGTATTCGGCCACTGCGCGGGCATTGGCGCCGGTGGCCGGCAGCACGGCAATGTCCCTGGCCTGGCAGGCGGGCACGTCGATGTTGTCCAGGCCCACGCCCAGGCGGCCCACCGCCTTGAGCCGCGGGCCGGCGGCCAGCAGCGCGGCGTCGACGCGGGTGCGGTTGCGCACGATCAGCGCGTCGGCATCGGGCAGGGCGGCCAGCAGCGCATCGCGCCGGTCGACCAGGTCGGGTTCGTAGCGGACGTCGAAATCGGCGCGCAGCGCGGCAACGGCGGCTTCATCCATGAATTCGGAAATGACGATGTGCATCGGGTGTCTTCAGGTGATGGTGGGCCGGGCCGGCCTGCGCCGGCCCGGGGGGAACGGCCGGCTAGCCGACCTGGATCTTCGCTTCGTGGATGATTTTGCCCCAGCGGTCGACCTCGCTGTCCAGATATTGCTTGAACGCGACCGGGCCGCGCGGCCGCGGAATGAAGCCCAGCCGCCGCAGCGACTGCTGCATGGCGGGCTGCGACACTTCTTTTTCGATGGCGCCGCCGATGCGCAGCACCAGTTCATCGGGCATGCCGGCAGGCCCCAGCACGCCGGTGAAGTTCTCGACGATCAGGTCGGGCAGGCCGGCCTCGGCCACGGTGGGCACGTCGGGCAGGTCGGGGCTGCGTTCCTTGGTGCTGATCGCCAGCGCGCGCAGCGCGCCGCTTTTCACATGCGGCAGCGATTCCGGGTAGTTGGAGAAGATCACGTCCAGCTGCCCGCCGATCAGGTCGGTAAGCGAGGGCGCGCCGCCTTTGTACGGCACGTGCAGCAGCGAGGTGCCGGTCAGCTTCTGGTACAGCGCCAAAGTAAGGTGGGGCGGCGTGCCGTTGCCGCTGGAGCCGGCCGACAGCGACTTGGCCTTGGCCGCCGCGGTCAGTTCGGCCAGGCTGCGGATGGGGCTCTTGGCATTGACCACCACCATCATGGCCGACGAGGCCAGGCCGGCCAGCGGCACCAGGTCTTTCTTCAGGTCGTAGCCGGCCTTGCCGGCGAACAGCGTGGCGTTGGCGGCGTGCGTCATGGTGATGGCCAGCCAGCTGTAGCCGTCGGCATTGGCGCGGGCCACCAGCGAAGCCCCGATGTTGGCGCTGCCGCCAGGCTTGTTCTCGACCACCACGTTCCAGCCTTCGCCCGTTGCCAGCGCCTGGCCGACCTGGCGGGCCGCCACGTCGGTCAGGCCGCCCGGCGGGAACGGCACGATGTAGCTGATGGGCCGCTGCGGCCATTCCTGCGGGGCGGCCAGGCCGCGCGACCAGGGGCCCAGGGCCAGGGCGCCGGCACCGAGCAGGCCCAGCGTCTTGCGCCGCTGGGCATCGGGACAGGCGTGACGGTCGTTGCGCATTGCATGTTCTCCTTTGGTCTCGGGTGGCCGCCCCGGGGGCGGCCGGTCAGGTGTTTGCGGTCAGTGCTGCATTCCCCATTTGCGTATGGTGTGGATTTCCACCGTACGGAAAATCACGTTCTCGACCAGCAGGCCGATCAGAATGACGGTGAACAGGCCGGCGAAGACGTTGGGAATCTCCAGCAGGTTCTTGTTTTCGTAGATGAACCACCCCAGGCCGCCCGAACCCGAGCTCACGCCGAACACCAGCTCGGCGGCGATCAGCGTGCGCCAGGCGAAGGCCCAGCCGATCTTCAGGCCGGTCAGGATGCTGGGGAATGCCGCCGGGATCAGGATGCGGCGCACGTAGCCGAAGCCCGACAGGCCGTAGTTGCGCCCCACCATCCGCAGCGTCATCGATACCGACAGGAAGCCGGAATGCGTGTTCAGCGCCACCGCCCACAGCACCGAGTGGATCAGCACGAACACCACGCTGCCCTCGCCCAGGCCGAACCAGATCAGCGCCAGCGGCAGCAGCGCGATGGCCGGCAAGGGGTTGAACATCGAGGTCAGGGTCTCGAGCAGGTCAGTGCCCAGCCGGGTGGTAATAGCCAGTACGGTCAGCAGCGCGGCCAGCGTGATGCCGGCCGCATAGCCCACCAGCAGCACGCGGATCGATGTCCAGGCCTTGAGCAGCAGCGCGCCGTGCACCAGGCCGTCGTACAGCGCGCCCACCGTGGCCCCGAAGGTCGGGAACAGCAGCGGGTTGTTGATGCTGCGGGCGTAGATCTCCCAGATCAGCGCCAGCACGGCCAGCAGGAACAGCTTGCGCAGCGCGCCGATGTTGTAAAGCCGTTCCCAGGCCGACAGGGGTTTCTGCACTACGCCGAAGGATTCATCGGCCACCGGCTCCAGGTAGCGCTCGGCGCGGCCGGCGGCGGGGTTGGCGTCCAGGTCAGCCATGATGCTGTCCCTCCTCTTCGATGCGGTCCGAGAACAGCATCGCGTTGATCTTTTCTTCCAGTTCCTGGTGCCGGGCGGCATCGTGTTCGCCGCGCGGCACGCTGTTGATCTCGGCCTTGACCTGGCCGGGATGCGGCGACAGCAGCAGGATGCGGTTGCCGATCTTGATGGCTTCGGGAATGGAATGGGTGACGAACAGCACGGTGAAATGCGTGTCGTCCCACAGCTGCAGCAGTTCGTCCTGCATTTTGCGGCGGGTCAGCGCGTCCAGCGCGGCAAAGGGCTCGTCCATCAGCAGGATGTCGGGCTCCATCGCCATGCCGCGCGCGATGGCCACGCGCTGCTTCATGCCGCCGGACAGCATGTGCGGATAGTTGTCGGCGAACTTGGCCAGGTTCACCTTTTCGATGTAGTGCATGGCGCGCTCGTCGGCTTCGCGCGCGCCCAGGCGGCCGCTGGCCACCAGCGCGAAGGCCACGTTCTGGCGTACGGTTTTCCAGGGCAGCAGCTGGTCGAATTCCTGGAACACCATCATGCGGTCGGGGCCGGGCCGCGTGACCACTTCCGATTTCAGGCGGATCTCGCCTTCCACGGGCGGCAGGTAGCCGCCCACGGCCTTGAGCAGGGTCGATTTGCCGCAGCCCGACGGGCCCAGCAAGATGAAGCGGTCGCCCTGCAGCACCTGGAAGTCCACCCGGTAGGTGGCGGTGATCAGGTATTCAGGGGTCTTGTACTGCAGGGTCACGCCGCGTACGTCGAGCAGCGGCGCGGCGGTTCTTGCATCGGTCATGCCTACCCTCCTGTATGGGGCCCCGGCCGGGGGCCGGGGCGGGGTTCGACGCGGCGTTCAGCTGCCCTGCAATTGCTGGGCATTGGGAAAGAAAAGGTCCTTCCAGGAGTCGGGCATGACCTTGATCGACCCCACTTTATGCATGAAATTCACGTACTTCATGATGTTGTTCGGGGTCAGCGTGTACGAGATGTCGGGGTTGTTCAGGATCTCGATCACGTCTTCCAGCTTGGTGCGCTTGTCGTTGGCCAGGCGCAGGTAGGCCTTGGCGGCCCAGGTCTTGTCCTTGTTGATCTTGTCGGTGGCCTCTTGCAGCGCCGCCACGAATGCCGCGTAGACCTTGGGATTTTCCTTGTGGAACTTCTCGGTGGTCCATACCAGGTTGAAGGTGGCCGGGCCGCCCAGCACCTCATAGGAACTGAGAATGCGGTGGATGCCGGGCTGCTTGAGCTCGAAATCCTGGAACGGCGGCGAGGTGAAATGCGCGGTGATCTCGCTGGACCCGGACAGCAGCGCGGTCATGCCGTCGGGGTGCGACAGCGATACCGTCAGCTTGTCCAGGCGGTTCTGCTGGCCTTTGCCGAAAACCTGCTCGGCGGCCATCTGCAGCGTCACCGCCTGGATCGACACGCGCACGGCGGGCAGGGCGATGCGGTCTTTGTCGGTCAGGTCCTTGATGCTCTTGACCTTGGGATCGCGCGAGTTCAGGTACAGCGGCATGGCATTGATGGCCGAGACCGCCTTCACGTTCAGGTTGCCGCGCGTGCGCGCCCACATGGTCACCAGCGGGCCGACGCCGCCCGAGGCGAAATGCAGGCTGCCCGACAGCACCGCTTCGTTCATGACATTGCCGCCGGCGAAGCGCGACCATTTCACCGCCAGGTCGTCGATGCCGGCTTTCTTGGCATGCTTTTCGATCAGCTTTTCATCCTGCATGACCATCAGGGACAAATAGCTGATGCCCGGCTGCACGGCGACGGTCAGTTCCGAGACTTCGGCGCGGGCCGTCGTGCCCAGCAACATGCCGGCCGACAGACAGGCGGCCGATGCAATACGCGTAAATCGCTTCATGTCTTCCTCCTTGGGGATTGCGCCTGGTCAGGCGTATGGCGGCGCGCGGCGCCCGGCATTCTGCGAGCCGGTGCGGCGCGCGCCGCGTATCGCTTCAGGGCCCGGCGGCCAGCCGGGCTGGATTGATGCTGCCTGCGTACATCTTCGGAAACCTCGCCGCGCCTTCCTCAGGCGCTTTCGTACAGGCGCGTCAACACGAACTCGCGGTGGCCCAGCGCCTCGGCGGAAGTCCAGCGGCCGTTGGCGGTGGCCAGCATGCACTCCAGCAGCTTGTCGCCGGCCTGGTCCAGGTCGATTTCGCGTTGCAGCAGGCCCGAGGTGTCGACGTCCACGTGTTCGCTCATGGTGCGCACCGTGCGCGGGTTGGCGCAGATCTTGATGACGGGCAGGATGGGGTTGCCGATGACGTTGCCCTGGCCCGTCGGGAAAAAGTGCACCGCGTAGCCCGATGCCGCGCACAGCGTCACCATCTCGGCGGCGGCCGACGACGAGTCCATGAACCACAGCCCCTTGCCGGTGGGCACCTCGGCCTTGTCCAGAACCCCGTCGATGCGGCATTTCTTGCCGATTTTCTGGATGTTGCCCAGGGCCTTCTCCTCGATGGTGGTCAGGCCGCCGGCGATGTTGCCCTTGGTGGGCTGCGATTCGGACAGGTCGCTGGTCTTCCAGCGGTCGATCACTTCCTGGTAGCGGTTGAACATGAACATGAAGCGCTCGCGCACCGCGTCGTTGGCGCAGCGCTCGGCCACGATGTGCTCGCCGCCGGTCAGCTCGGTGGTCTCGCCGAACACCAGCGTGCTGCCCAGCGCATACAGTTTGTCGAAGGCGTTGCCCACGGTGGGGTTGGCGCCACAGCCCGAGGTGGTGTCCGACTCGCCGCACTTGGTCGAGACCCACAGGTCTGAAATGGGGCATTCGGCGCGCTGCAGGCCGGTGGCGTAGTGCACGAATTCCTTGGCCTGGCGCGAGGCGCGCATGATGGTGTCATGGTCGCCGTGCAGTTCGATGCTGAAGCCGGCCACGGGCTTGCCGGTGGCCGCAATGCCGTCGACCACGCGCTTGGTCCAGCCTTCTTCGATGCCGATGACGATCACGGCGGCCACGTTGGGGTTGCTGCCGGTGCCGATCAGGGTGCGGAAGTGCAGTTCCAGGTCTTCGCCGAACTGCAGGCGGCCGTAGGGGTGGGGCAGGGCCAGGGTGCCCTTGATGTTGTTGGCGACGGCTTCGGCGGCGGCATTCGAGATATCGTCCACCGGCAGGACGATGACGTGGTTGCGCACGCCGACACGTCCGTTGTCACGGCGGTATCCCCGGAAAGTGGTCGAAGCATTGACGATGGCCATGGCGTTTCCTATGTGTGTAATCGGTGATGAAAAGCGCGGCCGCTTACCAGCGCTTGGTCTTGATGTTGTGGACGTGGGCGTGCTGCCCCGCCTTGATGGGCTCGACCACCTTGCCGATGTCGGTGCCGTACTTGAACACGGTGTCGCCGACCGCCATGTCTTTCAGGGCCACCTTGTGGCCGATGGGAATGTCCTGCAGCGCCTTCAGGTGGATGATCTTGTCTTCATCCATGATCCAGGCATTCAGTTCGGTGCCCGCCTTCAGGCCTTCCACGACGGCGACCGCCACCGTGTCTTTCGCATCGTGCAATACGGCGTGAATCATTGTTGTCCTCTCTGGTGTGATGGCCGCCCAGGTTGCTCGGTCCCGGGCCGGTTGCCTGCATCTTAGGCGGGCCTTTTATTGAAGTCAACTAAATCATATATATGAGTTGTATGATTTAGCCTGCGACGCCGCGCGCCGCTACAATTCGGCCTCCTCAATCCGGTTCCGCCATGAAAAACACCACGACGACGACTGTTCCCCTTGGCAGCCCCCTGTACGCCCAGGTCAAGCAGGCGGTGCTTGCGGCGCTGGCGCGCGGGGAATGGAAGCAGGGCGACGCCGTGCCCCCCGAGAAAACCCTGGCCGAGCGCTTCGGCGTATCCATCGGCACCCTGCGCAAGGCCATCGACGAACTCGCCGCCGAGAACATCCTGGTGCGCCACCAGGGGCGCGGCACGTATGTGGCGGTGCACACCCGCAACCACCACTTCTTCAAGTTCTTCCGCATCCTGCGGCAGGACGGCCACAAGTCGTATCCCAGCACCCAGCTGCTGCGCTTTCGCCGCGCGCGCGCCAACGCCGCCACGCGCGAACACCTGGGCCTGGCCGCCGGCGCCTATGTGTACGAGTTCACCAACGTGCTCTCGCTGAACGGCGACGTGGTGATGGTGGACGACATCTGCCTGCCCGAATCGCGCTTTCCCGGCATGGCCGAGCAGCACCTGCGCGAGCGGCCCAGCACCCTGTATTCCCTGTACCAGGACGTGTTCGGCGTAAACGTCATTGCCACCGACGAACGCCTGCGCGTCTGCCTGGCCGACGCCGCCCACGCCGGCTGGCTGGGCGTGGCCGAACACACCCCCCTGCTCGAAATCCGCCGGGTGGCCTACTCATACAACCGGCAACCCGTGGAATGGCGGATCTCCCGCGTAAACACCGCCGCCTACGAATACCTGGGACAAGAACCCGGCGCCGCCTTGGCCGTGTAAGCGCCGCAGCACCACTGCCACGCCGCCGCCGTCACGGTACCCACCCCTGCAGGCAATGCTAAACTCCTGAAACTTACACCGGCGCCGATTTGCCTGATCCGCTTGCGGGCGCCTCTATAAATCCAGCTAAAGAGGTCCGTATGACCGCTCCCGCCCTTGCTCCGGCCGGGGGGCTTGCCCCCGGCGCCATCGCTTCTGCCGAACCTGGTTCGGTTGGCATCGTCACCCCTCAGCTCATCCGCTTCGACGAGCCGCTGCCCCTGGCCAGTGGCCAATCGCTGCACTCGTACGAGCTGGCGGTCGAAACCTATGGCACGCTTAATGCGCAGCGCAACAACGCCGTGCTGGTCTGCCATGCCCTGAATGCCTCGCACCACGTCGCCGGCCTGGCCGCCGACGACCCCAACGACGTGGGCTGGTGGGACAACATGGTGGGCCCCGGCAAGCCGCTGGACACCAATCGCTATTTCGTGATCGGCGTCAATAATCTGGGCTCGTGCTTCGGCTCCACCGGCCCGGCCAGCATCAACCCGGCCACAGGGCATCCCTGGGGCGCCGCCTTTCCGGTGCTGACGGTCGAAGACTGGGTGCATGCCCAGGCGCGCCTGGCCGACCATTTCGGCATCGAGCGCTTCGCGGCCGTGATGGGCGGGTCGCTGGGCGGCATGCAGGCCCTCAGCTGGGCCATCACCTGCCCCGAACGGGTCGCCCACTGCATCGTCATTGCCAGCACGCCGCGCCTGTCGGCCCAGAACATCGGCTTCAACGAAGTGGCGCGGCGCGCCATCATCACCGATCCCGACTTTCACGGCGGCGATTACTACGCGCACAACACGGTGCCGCGCCGCGGCCTGTCGGTGGCACGCATGATCGGCCACATCACGTACCTGTCCGACGACGACATGGCCGAGAAATTCGGCCGCACCCAGCGCGAGCCCGCCGAAGGCGGCGCCTACCGCTACGGCTACGACGTCGAATTCGAAGTCGAGTCGTACCTGCGCTACCAGGGCGAGAAATTCTCGCGCTATTTCGACGCCAATACCTACCTGCTGATCACCCGCGCCCTGGACTACTTCGATCCGGCGCGCGGCACCGGCGGCGACCTGGCGCGCGCCCTGAAGCCGGCCCAGGCCGATTTCCTGCTGGTGTCGTTTTCCACCGACTGGCGCTTCCCGCCCGAGCGCTCGCGCGAGATGGTGCGCGCGCTGCTGAAAAACGGCAGCCCGGTCACCTACGCCGAAATCGACGCCCCGCACGGCCACGATGCCTTCCTGCTCGACGACGCGCGCTACCACGCGGTGCTGCGCGGCTACTACGAGCGCATCGCGCGCGAACTGGGCCTGGACGAACCCGCCGCCCGGCCGGCCGCATCGGCCGCCGAGCCGGCCCGCGTTGAAGGATGTGCCGCATGAGCCCCGTATCCGCCCGCGCCGGCCGCACGGCCGGCATGCGTCCCGACCTGGTCCGCATCGCCAGCTGGATCGAGCCCGGCAGCCGCGCGCTCGACCTGGGCTGCGGCGACGGCGCGCTGCTGGCCTACCTGCGCGACCAGCGCCAGGTGCGCGGCGCGGGCGTCGAGATCGACGACAGCCACGTCATTGCCTGCGTCGGGCGCGGCGTGGAAGTCATCCAGCAGAACCTGGAAGACGGCCTGGCCCTGTTCGACGACAAGCAGTTCGACACGGTCGTGCTGTCGCAGACGCTGCAGTCGATGCACCGCACCGAGCACATCCTGCGCGAGATGGCCCGGGTGGCGCGCTACGGCATCGTGTCGTTTCCCAATTTCGGCTACTGGCCGCACGGCTGGTCGATTCTGCGCGGCCGCATGCCCGTGACCGGACAGATGCCGTACCAGTGGTACAACACGCCCAACATCCACCTGTGCACCCTGCGTGATTTCGAACGCCTGGCCGGCGAGCTGGGCCTGCGCATCCTCGAACGCGCCACTTTCCACGAAGGCCGCGAAATCACCGTGCTGCCGGGCTGGCGCAGCACCCTGGCGGTGTATCGCTACGCGGCCGACTGACATCGAGACGGCGCGCCGCGGGCCGGCGGCCATTGGTTAATATGCCGTGTCCGGCGCCCGCCGCGCCGCCGTTGCCAGGAGCCCGCTATTTCTGTCGTATCCCATGTCTATTTCAGCCGCCGGGTCGCGCCTCTGCTGGTGCTGGGCTTTGCCAGCGGACTGCCGCTGGCGCTGACCGGCGGCACGCTGCAGGCGTGGGCGACAGTCGACGGCGTATCTCTGGAAGAAATCGGGTTCCTGACTCTGGTGGGCTCGGCCTACACGCTGAAGTTCCTGTGGGCGCCGCTGGTCGACCGCTATGTGCCGCCGGTGCTCGGGCGCCGGCGCGGCTGGATGCTGGTGACCCAACTGCTGCTGGCGGCCGCCATCATGGCCATGGGTGCGCTGTCGCCGGCCTCGGCCCTGCTGCCGCTGGCGCTGCTGGCCGTGGCGGTGGCGTTTTTCTCGGCCACGCAGGACATCGCCTTTGATGCGTACTGCACCGATGTGCTGCGCCGCGAAGAGCGGGGCGCCGGCGCCGCCATCAAGGTGCTGGGCTATCGCCTGGCCATGATCGTGTCGGGCGGGCTGGCGCTGATCCTGGCCGACCAATGGCTGGGCTGGGGGGCCACCTATGTCCTGATGGGCGGGCTGATGCTGGCCTGCGCGCTGGCCACCCTGTGGGCGCCCGAGCCCGAACAGCCCGCCAGCGCGCCGCGCAGCCTGGGCCTGGCGGTGGTCGAGCCGTTCCGCGAATTCTTCAGCCGGCGCGGCGCCTACACCGTGCTGGCCTTGATCGTGCTGTACAAGCTGGGCGATGCCTTTGCCGGCGCGCTGTCCACCACTTTCCTGATCCGGGGCGCCGGCTTCGATCCCACCGAAGTGGGCACAGTGAACAAGGTGCTGGGCCTGGCCGCCACCATCGTCGGCGCGCTGGCCGGCGGCACGCTGATGGCGCGCTGGGGGCTGTACCGTTCGCTGATGGCCTTCGGCCTGCTGCAGGCGCTGTCCAACCTGGGCTACTGGGTGATCGCGGTCAGCCCCAAGAGCATCTGGCTGATGGCCGCCGCGGTGGGCGTCGAGAACCTGTGCGGCGGCCTGGGCACCGCGTCTTTCGTGGCCCTGCTGATGGCGCTGTGCCAGCACCGCTACTCGGCTACGCAGTTCGCCCTGCTGTCGGCCCTGTCGGCGGTGGGCCGCATCTACCTGGCCGGCCCCCTGACGCCGCCGCTGGTGCACTGGCTGGGCTGGCCGGGTTTCTTCCTGCTGACGGTGGCGATCGCGGTGCCGGGCGTGTTGCTGCTGTGGAACCAGCGCCGCACCATCGATGCGCTGGAGCCGCCGGCCTGACGCGCGCGCTATCGGCCGCGCCCCGTTTGCGAGTTTGCCATGCCTGTTGAAACATCCACATTGCTGCTGCACGCGCTGTACCTGGTGGCCATCGTGGCCGAGGCCATGACGGCGGCGCTGGCCGCCGGCCGGCGCGACATGGACTGGATGGGCGTATGCATCATCGCCTGCGTCACCGCACTGGGCGGCGGATCGCTGCGCGACGTGCTGCTGGGCCATTACCCGCTGACCTGGGTGTCGCACCCCGAATACCTGGCCATGACGGCCGGCGCGGCGCTATTGACCGCGCTGGGGGCGCCGCTGATGCGGCGCCTGCGCAGCCTGTTCCTGCTGCTGGACGCGGTGGGGCTGGTGGCTTTCACCATCATCGGCTGCAAGGTGGCCCAGCAGATGCAGCTGCCGGTCAGCATCGTGCTGATCAGCGGCATGATCACAGGCTGCGCCGGCGGCGTGCTGCGCGACGTGCTGTGCAACGATGTGCCCCTGCTGTTCCGCAAAGAACTCTACGCCAGCGTGTCGCTGGTGACCGGCGGCCTGTACGTGGGTTCGCTGGCGGCCGGCCTGTCGGCCAATGCGGCGGTGCCGGCGGCGCTGGTGGTGGGCCTGGCTTTCCGGCTGCTGGCGCTGCGCCTGAACTGGCAGATGCCCCGCTTCGTGTACCGCGACGACTGGCACTGAGCGAGAGGTAACGCAGGTGTCTGACTCCCGCAGGGTGTCAGACACCGATGTGTGCCTGGACTGTCTCAATAGAACCAGGCGCCCGGACTACCCCAGTCGCCGGGTCAATACAGCCCTTGCTGGCGCATCGCGTCGGCCACCTTGACGAAGCCGGCGATGTTGGCGCCGTCCAGGTAATTGACCGCGGTGCCGCGGCCCTGGCCGTGGCGCACGCAGTTTTCGTGGATGTCGCGCATGATGGCGTGCAGGCGCTGGTCGACTTCATCGCGCGTCCAGGCCAGGCGGATGGCGTTCTGGCTCATTTCCAGGCCCGATACGGCCACGCCGCCGGCATTGCTGGCCTTGCCCGGCGCGTACAGCACGCCGGCCTCGATGAAGGTCTTGGCGGCCTCCAGGGTGGACGGCATGTTGGCGCCCTCGGCCACGCACTTCACGCCGTTGGCGATCAGGGTGCGGGCGTCGTCGATTTCAAGCTCGTTCTGGGTGGCGCAGGGCAGGGCCACGTCCACCGGCACGTGCCAGGGGCGCTTGCCCGCGGCGTAGGTCAGCTTGAACTGGCCGGCGTATTCGGCCAGGCGGCCGCGCAGGTCGTTCTTCAGGTGCATCAGGGCGGCCAGCTTTTCATGGGTGAAACCGGCTTCGTCGATCACCGTGCCGTCGGAATCGGACACCGTGACCACGCGCGCGCCCAGCGTCATGGCCTTTTCGATGGCGTACTGGGCCACGTTGCCCGAGCCCGACACCGAGACGCGCAGGCCGTCGAACGACAGGCCTTCGCGCTTGAGCATTTCTTCGGCAAAGTACACCGTGCCGTAGCCCGTGGCTTCGGGGCGGATCAGGCTGCCGCCGAAGGTCAGGCCCTTGCCGGTGAACACGCTGGCGGCCGAGTTCGACAGCTTTTTCATCATGCCGGCCATGAAGCCGACCTCGCGAGCGCCCACGCCCATGTCGCCGGCCGGCACGTCGGTGTCGGGGCCCAGGTGGCGGTGCAGTTCAAGCATCAGCGCCTGGCAGAAGCGCATGACTTCGGCGTCGGACTTGCCCTTGGGATCGAAGTCGGAACCCCCCTTGCCGCCGCCCATGGGCAGCGTGGTCAGGGCATTTTTCAGGGTCTGCTCGAAGGCCAGGAACTTCAGCACCGACAGGTTTACCGACGGGTGGAAGCGCATGCCGCCCTTGAACGGGCCGATGGCCGAGCTGTGCTGCACGCGGAAGGCGCGGTTCACGCGCGACTGGCCCTGGTCGTCGGTCCAGCACACGCGGAACTGGATCACGCGCTCGGGTTCGACCAGCCGCTCGAGCAGGGCGTACTCGGCGTAATGGGGGTGCTGTTGCAAGAAGGGCCACAAGCTGGACATGACTTCATGTACGGCTTGCATGAATTCGGGTTGCTGCGGGTCGCGCGCAGCGACCTGGCGCAGAAAGTCGTCAAGACTCTGCAGTTTCACACGGGTCTCCTGGGGAACGCCGCAAACCGGTGCAGAACTGCCCGGATATGGTGCGAGTAGGGGCCAATCCAGTGCGTGATTGCACTGGCTCGGTGCAGAATTGTACGAGCAAACGCGACCACCGCGCAAAACGCCGCTGCCCGGAAACCCGCATGAACACTGGCGTTGCGGCCGATAATTATTGGGGACGAATTATTCGCGCGTCATCTTGCGCGCGGGCGGGATACATGGATTCCAATGCACCGGGCCGCGGTTTCCCTGGGGAAAATTTTATGTCCCCATTTTTTGATGCGCGGCTGCCCGGGGGCGGCGCCGCCATCACCCCGGCATCCGGGGGGTAGGCGGGGCCTTTGCGGGGCCGGGCGGGCATCGCCCGGGCCACTGATTTGGCCCCGTTTTTTTAAGGCCGTTCGCCGGCCCGCCCCGGCGGCGCTACAGCGCGACGTCGTAGTCGACGGTCAGCGGCGCGTGGTCGCTGAAGCGCTCGTCTTTGTAGATGGAGGTGTTGCGCGCGCGGGCGGCGAGGCCCGGCGTGGCGATCTGGTAGTCGATGCGCCACCCCACGTTCTTGGCCCAGGCCTGGCCGCGGTTGCTCCACCAGGTGTACTGGTCGGGCCGCTCGTCCAGCGTGCGGAACACGTCGACAAAACCGCGCCTGTCGAAGACCTCGGTCAGCCAGGCCCGCTCTTCGGGCAGGAACCCCGAATTTTTCTGGTTGCCCTTCCAGTTCTTCAGGTCGATTTCTTTGTGCGCGATGTTCCAGTCGCCGCAGATCACGAATTCGCGGCCGGTTTTCTTGTGTTCGCGCATCAGCTCGTCCAGCCAGGGGCCAAATACGTCCAGGAAGCGGTACTTGGCCTGCTGGCGTTCATCGCCGCTGGAGCCCGACGGCAGATAGGCGCTGATGACCGACAGGTTCTTCCAGTCGGCGCGGATGATGCGGCCCTCGGCGTCGAATTCTTCACAGTTCAGCCCCGACTGCACGCGCTCGGCGGCGCTGCGCAGGTACATGCCCACGCCGCTGTAGCCTTTCTTGATGGCATGGCAGAAGTGGCCGGTGTAGCCGGGCGGGTGACGCAGGTCGTCGGTCAGGTCCGCATCGGAAATCTTGATTTCCTGCAGGCACAGCACATCGGCGCTGTGCGTCTGCATCCATGGCTGCAGGCCCTTGCGAAAGGCCGAGCGGATGCCGTTGAGGTTGATCGAGGTAATGCGCAGCACGGCGAAACTCCTGGAAAGCGGCCGGCCTGCGCCGGTCCAAGCGCCGAATTTAACCGACTCGGGCGCCGGCCGCGCAAGCCGGTGTGCGCCGGGGACGGCGGTGAAGGCAGCTAAAATGCCGGTCTCTTCTCGTTTTCCGGAAACCCCGCCGCATGGCCGCCGCTACCGCCACTTCTACCGACTTCGTCCGTTTTGCCCTCGATGAGAGCGTGCTGCGCTTTGGCAGCTTCAAGGTCAAGTCGGGCCGCACCAGCCCGTATTTCTTCAACGCGGGCCTGTTCAACAGCGGCGCCTCGGTGGGCCGGCTGGCGCAGTTCTATGCGCAGGCGCTGGTCGATTCCGGCATTGCCTTCGACATGCTGTTCGGGCCCGCCTACAAGGGCATCCCCCTGGCCACGGCCACGGCCGTGGCGCTGGCCGGCCATCCGGCCATGCAGGGGCGCGACGTGCCGTTCGCGTTCAACCGCAAAGAAGCCAAAGACCACGGCGAAGGCGGCACGCTGGTGGGGGCTCCGCTGCAGGGCAGGGTGGTGATCATCGACGACGTGATCACCGCCGGCACCTCGGTGCGCGAGTCGGTCGAGATCATCCGCGCCGCCGGCGCCGAACCCGCCGCCGTGCTGATCGCCCTGGACCGCCAGGAACGCGCCGGCCCCGACGATGCCCTGTCGCCCCATTCCGCCGTGCAGGACGTGGCCAAGACCTACGGGATGCCGGTGGTCAGCATCGCATCGCTGGCCGACATCCTGGCCTTGCTGCAGGGCGATTCGCAGTTCGCGGGCAACCAGCAGGCGGTGCTGGCCTATCGGGCCAAATACGGGGTACTGTGATCCCCGGGGGCGTGGGGCTTTCTTCTGGACGTCGCGGGGTGGCGCGGGCCTGATGAGCATTGGCGTAGGCTTGCCTGCCTGGTGTTTGGCACCCATGGCATGATCTCCTGGCTGTTCCAGGTGTCAGGCTCCCGCCAGGGTGCCTGACACCGTACGACTGAGACAGCCTCGGCTCGCTGCGGTGTCTGACACCTTCGGAGTCAGACACCCGAAAAACCGAGCAGTGCCCAGATCCAGCCGAATGCCAGGTAAAGCCGCGCTGGGCGGCCTTACCTGGCGGCCCCGCAAGATGTTTTTCTTTTCTAAAACAGACCCCACGACGCCAATAGAAACACCTCCCCCAACAACAGAGAGGGAGGCAATCACCCTTCAAGTTTCTGCTTCAATACCTCATTGACTTGCTGCGGATTCGCCTTCCCTTTGGCGGCTTTCATGATCTGGCCTACCAGCGAGTTGAAGGCTTTCTGCTTGCCGGCCCGGTATTCGGCCACGATGGCCGGGTTGGCCGCCAGCACCTCGTCGATCATGGCGCCGATGGCGCCGGTGTCGCTGATCTGCTTCAGGCCGCGCGCCTCGATGATGGCGTCGGGCTGGCCGCCGTGTTCGCCGGCCCACATGGCCGAGAACACGTCGCGCGCGATCTTGTTGGAAATGGTGCCGTCGACGATGCGGCCGATCAGGGCGGCCAGGGCGGGCGCCTGCACCGGCACGTCGGCAATGTCTTTTTCTTCGCGGTTCAGGGTGGCGGCCACTTCGCCCATGATCCAGTTGGCGGCCTGCTTGGCCTGGCCGGCCGGCAGGGCGCGCGCCACTTCTTCGAAGTATGCCGCCAGGCCGCGGCTGGCCGACAGCTGGGCCGCGTCATAGGCCGACAGGCCGTAGTCGCGCTCGAAACGCTCGCGCAGGGCGGCCGGCAGTTCGGGCATCTGGGCCCGCACCTGCTCGACCCATTCGGGCGAGATGACCAGCGGCGGCAGGTCGGGATCGGGGAAGTAGCGGTAGTCGTGCGCGTCTTCCTTGCTGCGCATGCTGCGCGTTTCGTCGCGGTCGGCGTCGTACAGGCGGGTTTCCTGCACCACCGTGCCGCCGTCTTCGATCAGTTCGATCTGGCGGCGCGCTTCGAACAGAATGGCCCGTTCCAGGAAGCGGAACGAGTTGACGTTCTTGATTTCGGTGCGGGTGCCGAATTCTTTCTGCCCCACCGGGCGCACCGACACGTTGGCGTCGCAGCGGAACGAGCCTTCCTGCATGTTGCCGTCGCAGATGCCCAGCCACACCACCAGGCTGTGCAGCGCGCGCGCATAGGCAACGGCCTCGGCGGCCGAGCGCATTTCGGGCTCGGTAACGATTTCCAGCAGCGGCGTGCCGGCGCGGTTGAGGTCGATGCCGCTGGCCGGCGCGCCGCTGGCCAGGGCGAAGTCGTCGTGCAGCGACTTGCCGGCGTCTTCTTCCAGGTGGGCGCGCGTCAGGTTGACGGTTTTTTCTTCTTCGCCCACGAAGAACGACAGCGAGCCGCCCTGTACCACCGGCAGCTCGTACTGGCTGATCTGGTAGCCCTTGGGCAGGTCGGGGTAGAAGTAGTTCTTGCGCGCGAACACCGAGCGCGGCGCCACGCTGCCGCCCACCGCCAGGCCGAAGCGGATGGCGCGTTCGGCCGCGCCGCGGTTCATGACCGGCAGGCTGCCGGGCAGCGCCAGGTCGACCACATTGGCCTGCGTGTTGGGCGCGGCGCCGAAACGGGTGCTGCTGCCCGAAAAGATCTTGGCGTCGGTGGAAAGCTGGGTGTGCGTTTCCAGGCCGATGACGATTTCCCAGTTCATTGCTCGGTGCCTTGCCGGCCGGGCACGCGGCGGTGCCAGTCGGTAATTTGTTGATAACGGTCGGCGATGGCCAGCAGGCGGCCTTCGTCGAAATAGTTGCCGATGATCTGCAGGCCGACGGGGCGGCCGCCCTGGCCGAAGCCGCAAGGAACGGACATGGCCGGCAGGCCCGCCAGGCTGACGCCCAGCGTGTAGACGTCGGCCAGCCAGTCGGCGGTGGGGTCGTCGCGGTTGTCGCCGATGTTCTTGGCCACGGTGGGCGCCACCGGCCCCATGATGACGTCGCACTGGCCGGCGTAGGCGTGCTGGAAGTCTTGCGCGATCAGGCGGCGCACGCGCTGGGCCTGCAGGTAATAGGCGTCGTAGTAGCCGTGCGACAGCACGTAGGTGCCGATCAGGATGCGGCGCTTGACCTCGTCGCCGAAACCCTCGGCGCGCGAGCGCGCGATCATCTGGTTCAGGTCGGCATATTCGGCCGCGCGGTGGCCGTAGCGCACGCCGTCGTAGCGCGCCAGGTTGCTGGACGCCTCGGCCGGCGCGATCACGTAGTAGGCGGGGATGGCCAGTTCGGTGCGCGGCAGCGAAATCGCCACGCGCTGCGCGCCCAGGGCCTCGAACTGCGCCAGCGCGGCCTCGACCGCGGCGGCCACGTCAGGGGCCAGCCCGGCGCCGAAATATTCTTGCGGCACGCCGATGCGCAGGCCCTTCAGGGGCTGGCTGCCGGCGGCGTCGCAGCCGGCCTGGGCGGCGTCGTAGGCGGCGCGGATGCGGCCCGGCGCGTTGGGCGCGCCGTCGCAGGTTTCCAG
The DNA here is from genome assembly GCF_017356245.1 of Bordetella petrii. Classification (NCBI taxonomy): domain Bacteria; kingdom Pseudomonadati; phylum Pseudomonadota; class Betaproteobacteria; order Burkholderiales; family Alcaligenaceae; genus Bordetella; species Bordetella petrii. The sequence goes on along the minus strand of NZ_JAFMZZ010000001.1, from coordinate 3,540,722 downwards.
GCTGGTGGCGTCATGGGGGTCGAACCCGCTCATGGGGTCGAGCAGTTCGAGCAGGTCGCGGCTGCTGGGCGCCAGCGGGCCGGCCTGATCAAGGCTGGAGCCGAAGGCCACGATGCCGAAGCGCGACACGGTGCCGTAGGTGGGCTTGATGCCGCTGACGCCGCACAGGGCGGCCGGCTGGCGCACCGAGCCGCCGGTGTCGGTGCCGGTGGCGGCGGCCACCAGGCGGGCCGCCACCGCGGCGGCCGAGCCGCCCGACGAGCCGCCGGGCACGGCGTCGTGGTCCCAGGGGTTGCGCACCGGGCCGTAGGCCGAGTTTTCGTTGGCCGAACCCATGGCGAACTCGTCGCAGTTGAGCTTGCCCACCGACACGGCGCCCGCGGCCTGCAGGCGCTGCACCACGGTGGCATCGAACGGGCTGGCGTAGCTCTGCAGCATCTTGCTGCCGGCGGTGGTGCGCCAGCCCCTTGTAACAAAAGCGTCTTTATGGGCAATGGGCACGCCCGCCAAGGGGCCGGCCGTGCCGGCGGCCAGGGCGGCGTCGGCCGCGTCGGCCTGGGCCAGGGTCAGGTCGGGGTCGAGGTGCAGGAAGGTATTCAGGGCGCTGGCGGCCTGGGCGGCGTCCAGGGCGCTCTGCGCCAGCTCGCGGGCGCTGACCTGGCGGCCGGCCAGGGCGGCGCGCAGTTCGGCGATGCCGCCGAATTGGGTATGCAGGGCGGAAGTCGTCATGGCTTACTCGATGACCTTGGGAACCAGGAACAGGCCGTCGCGGGCGTCCGGCGCATTGGCCAGCAGCTCGGCGCGGCGGTCTTCCGAGGCCGTTTCGGTGACGGCGTCGGGGCGCAGGCGCAGGGCGATGTCCTGGTGGGCCGACAGGGGGTGGGCCAGCGGCTCGACGCCCTGGGTGTCGGCCGCCTGCAGCCGCTCGATCAGGTGGAGGATGCCGTTGAGTTCGTCCTGGGCGCGGCTGCGCTGGTCGGGGGTCAATTCAATTCTGGCCAGCCGGGCAATGCGGGCCACGTCTTGTTCGTTGAGCGCCATGAGGGGAAGCTGAGAAAAATCGAAGGGGGGCGGGCCGCCGGTTGCAAGGCCTGGGTTTTACATCGTTCGGCGCTGTGACAAACCATAAATAGCCCGCATTTATGCGCTATTTCCGGGGAAATTATAAGTTATCATTCACGGTTTAATCGCTGCACTCGATCGGCGGGCCTGCTTTGCGGCCTGCCGCCAGCAGTGCGACCCTAATTCCTGAATTCGCTGAGCTCCCATGTTCGGATTCCTGCGCAGTTACTTTTCCAGCGATATGGCGATCGACCTCGGTACCGCCAACACGCTGATCTACGTCCGGGGCAAGGGCATCGTGCTCGACGAGCCATCGGTGGTCGCCATCCGCCACGAAGGCGGCCCCAACGGCAAGAAAATCATCCAGGCCGTCGGCCACGAGGCCAAGCAGATGCTGGGGCGCGTCCCGGGCAACATCGAAGCCATCCGCCCCATGAAAGACGGCGTCATCGCCGACTTCACGGTCACCGAGCAGATGCTCAAGCAGTTCATCCGCATGGTCCATCCGCGCAACATGCTGGCGCCCAGCCCGCGCATCATCGTGTGCGTGCCCTGCGGCTCCACCCAGGTCGAGCGCCGGGCCATCCGCGAATCCGCCCTGGGGGCGGGCGCCTCGCACGTCTACCTCATCGAAGAGCCCATGGCCGCGGCCATCGGCGCCGGCCTGGCGGTGTCCGACGCCAGCGGCTCGATGGTGGTCGACATCGGCGGGGGCACCACCGAAGTCGCCGTCATTTCGCTGGGCGGCATGGTGTACAAGGGTTCGGTCAGGGTCGGCGGCGACAAGTTCGACGAGGCCATCGTCAACTACATCCGCCGCAACTACGGCATGCTCATCGGCGAACCCACCGCCGAGCTCATCAAGAAAGAAATCGGTTCGGCGTTCCCGGGTTCCGAAGTCCGCGAAATCGAGGTCAAGGGCCGCAACCTGGCCGAAGGCGTGCCGCGCAGCTTCACGGTGTCGTCCAACGAAATCCTGGAATCGCTCACCGACCCTCTCAACCAGATCGTCTCGGCAGTCAAGATCGCCCTGGAACAGACCCCGCCCGAGCTGGGCGCCGACATCACCGACAAGGGCATCGCCCTGACCGGCGGCGGCGCGCTGCTGCGCGACCTCGACCGCCTGCTCCAGGAAGAAACCGGCCTGCCCGTGGTGGTGGCCGAAGACCCCCTGACCTGCGTGGTGCGCGGCTGCGGCGAAGCGCTCGAACACCTTGAGAAACTGGGCGCCATCTTCATCAACGATTAAGCCCGTCCCGCCGGCCGGCGCCGCTTCGCCGGCGCTGCCCGGCGCAGCGGTCGCGGGCTGACGCCCGGGTTCGGTATTCATGCAACGACAAGGGACTCCACCGCTGTTCAGGCGCGGCCCGCCGGCAGAAGTCCGGTTGCTCGTCATGGTCGCCCTGTCGCTGGCGCTGCTGGTCCTCGATTCGCAATTCCACGTGCTCGAACCGCTGCGGCGCGCCGTCGCCGTGGGCCTGTACCCCTTCCAGCGCGCCGTCATGGCGCCGCGCGACCTGGTACAGCAGTTCAACGAGTGGTTCAACGCCGCCAATCGCATCCGCACCGAAAACGAGGCGCTGCAGCGCCAGCGCATCGAACTGTCGCAGGTGGCCACCCACGCCGCGCAGCTGGCGGCCGAGAACGCCCAGCTGCGCCGCCTGCTGGGGGTCACCGACACCGTCGAGCAGGCGGCCGTGGTGGTCGAAGTGCTGTACGAGCCGGCCAACACCTTCCAGCAGCGCCTGGTGTTCAACAAGGGCAGCCAGGCCGGCCTGGCGCCGGGCATGCCGGTCATCGACGAAGGCGGCGTGGTGGGCCAGATCGTGCGGGTCACGCCCATGGCGGCCGAAGCCGCGCTGGTTACCGATGAGCGCGTGTCGGTGCCGGTGCAGGTGCTGCGCAACGGACTGCGCCTGATCGCCTTCGGCTCGAACACGCCGGGCCGCATCGAAGTGCGCTACCTGGCCGCCAACGCCGACATCAAAGAAGGCGATACCATCGTCACCAGCGGCGTCGGCGGCCTGTTCCCCGCCGGCCTGCCGGTGGCCAGGGTGCTGACGGTCGAGCGCGACACCGCGTCCGGGTTCGCGCGCGCCATCTGCGAACCGCTGGCCCACCCCGAGCGCTACCGCCATTTCCTGGTGCTGCAAGTCGACGTGGCGCGCGCCCAGTCCGATCTTCAAGAGGCCGATACCGGTGGATCGCAATAACCCCCAGCCGGCGCGCCGCCTGGGCACGCCCAGCAATGTGCGCCCCGAGCGCCTGGCGCGGCCGGCGCACGGCGCGTTCGTCTGGGGCACGCTGCTGCTGGCGTGGCTGCTGTCGCTGCTGCCCTGGCGGGTCTGGGAAGGCGCGCCCGACATCCTGGCGCTGGTGCTGGCGTTCTGGTGCGTGCACGAGCCGCGCCGGATCGGCCTGGTGGCGGCATTCTGCTTCGGCGTGCTGATGGACGTGCACGATGCCAGCGTGCTGGGCGGGCACGCGCTGTCGTACACCCTGATGGCCTACGGCGCGGTGGCGCTGCATCGCCGCCTGCAGCGCTTCGATCTCTGGAGCCAGGCCATGCACATGCTGCCGGTGTTTTTCCTGGCGCGGCTGGTGCAGCAGATGGTGCTGGCCTGGCTGGCCGGCAAATGGCCGGGCTGGGAATGGACTCTGGGCGTATTGCTCACCGTGGCCATCTGGCCGCTGGCCGGCTGGGTGCTGCACCTGCCGCAGCGCGGCACCGACGATGTCGAGTCCTCCTCAGTCTGAGGCCGGGTTTTCCACGCGCCCGCCATGTTCGAATTCAAGAAAACCGGTCAGCAGCAGAAGCAGCGCTTCAGGCTGCGCGCCTGGGTGGGCGGCCTGTTCGCGCTGATCTGCTTCGGCGTGCTGGTGGGCCGGTTCTGGTACCTGCAGGTCGACCGCTACGAAGGCCTGTCCGAGCGCGCCGACCGCAACCGCATCGCGGTGGTGCCGATCGCCCCGCGCCGCGGCGAGATCCTGGACCGCAACGGCCACGTGCTGGCGCGCAACTACCGCACCTATACGCTTGAGGTGGTGCCCGCCCAGGCCGGCGACATCGACACGCTGCTCGACCGCCTGACCCCCATCGTCTATATCAGCCCGGGCGACCTGCGCCGCTTCAAGCGCCGCGTGGTCGAATCCAGCCGCTACGCCAGCCTGGTGCTGCGCAACAACCTGAACGAAACCGAAGCCGCCTGGTTCGCGGCCCACGCCTACGAATTCCCCGGCGTGGAGCTGCGGGCCCGCTGGGTGCGCGAATATCCCCAGGGCGCCACGGCCGGCCATGTGGTGGGCTACATCGGCCGTATTTCCGACAATGACATCGAAGCCCTGGAAAACGCCGGCCAGCTGGGCAATTACCGCGGCACCGACGTCATCGGCAAGAAGGGCATCGAGAAAAGCTGGGAAGAGCAGCTGCACGGCCAGACCGGCGTCGAAGAAGTCGAAGTCACCGCCAGCGGCCGTCCGGTGCGCACCCTGCGCCGCCGCGACCCGGTGCCGGGCTCCGACATCATGCTGTCCATCGACCTGGACCTGCAGCGCATCGCCGAAGAAGCGTTCGGCGACCAGCGCGGCGCCCTGGTGGCCCTGGATCCCAACACCGGCGAGGTGCTGGCTTTCGTGTCGCAGCCGTCGTTCGACCCCAACCTGTTCATCGACGGCATCGACGTCGAGAACTGGCGCCTGCTGAACGAATCGCCCGACCATCCGCTGATCAACCGGCCGCTGTACGGCACGTATCCCATCGGCTCGACCTACAAGCCCTTCGTGGCCCTGGCGGCGCTCGAACTGGGCGTGCGCAGCGCCACCGAGCGCATTGCCGATCCCGGCTATTACGAATTCGGCGGCCAGCGGTTCCGCAATGCCGGCGGCGCCGCTTACGGCATGACCGACATGCACCGCGCCATCGTGGTGTCGTCGGATACTTATTTTTATTCGCTCGGCCCGGAAATCGGCGTGAACGCGCTGCATGATTTTTCCAAGCAGTTCGGCTTCGGCCAGATCACCGGCATCGACCTGGACGGCGAGCGCGCCGGCGTGCTGCCGTCCACCGAGTGGAAGCGCAAGGCGTACAAGGGGCGCGAGCGGCAGCGCTGGTACGCCGGCGAAACCATTTCGGTGGCGGTGGGGCAGGGCTACAACTCGTTCACCCTGCTGCAGCTGGCGCAGGCCACTTCTACCCTGGCCGACAACGGCGCCTTCCGGCGGCCCCACCTGGTGCACGCGGTGCGCGACACCCGCAGCGGCAAGACCACCGTGACGCCGTCGACCCCGCAATACCGCATTCCGCTCAAGCAGCAGAACGTCGACATCATCAAGTCCGCCATGGCCGACGTGGTGCGCCAGGGCACGGCGCGGCGCGCGTTCGTGGGCGCGCCGTACCAGGCCGCCGGCAAGACCGGCACCGCCCAGGTGTTCAGCCTGCGCGGCTCGCAATACCGGGCCAGCGAACTCGACGAGCGTCTGCGCGACCACGCGCTGTTCATGGGGTTCGCGCCTTACGACCGGCCGCGCATCGCGGTGGCGCTGCTGGTCGAGAACGCCGGCTGGGGCGCCAGCGTGGCGGCCCCCATCGCGCGCAAGGTGTTCGATTTCTGGCTGGCCAAGACCGCGCCGGCGGCGCCCATCCCGCCGGCCGCCGCCCCGCCCGCCGAAGCGGCGGCGCCGGCCGCGCCCCAGCCGGCTGCCGCGGCGCCCGCGCCCGCGCCGGCCCCCAGGCCCCGGCCGGCGCCCCGGGCCACCGCGGCGCCCAAGCCGCCGGCCGCGCCCGCGCGGCGCGCGCCCTCGACGGCGCCGGCGCTGTCCGACCTGACCGACCTGTTCGAGTCGCCCGCCACCGGAGACAAGCCATGAAGCGTCTGGGCGCCCTGTTGGCACGCGTGTTCCTTGCCTTCGACTGGCCGCTGCTGGTCATCTTGATGCTGTTCGCCGCGCTGGGCCTGACCGTCATGCATTCGGCCGTGGGCAGTACCGACTGGCGCTTTGCCGAGCAGTCGCGCAATTTCCTGATCGCCTTCTGCGCCATGTGGGCGGTGGCGCTGGTGCCGCCCAAGATGCTGATGCGGCTGGCGCTGCCGTTCTACGTGCTGGGCGTGGTGCTGCTGCTGGGCGTGGAGTTCTTCGGCGAAACCAGCAAGGGCGCGACCCGCTGGCTGGACCTGGGCATCACCCGCATCCAGCCGTCAGAAATGCTGAAGATCGCGGTGCCGCTGATGCTGGCCTGGTATTTCCAGCGCCACGAAGGCGAGGTGCGCATCCGCGACTTCCTGGTGGCGGCGGCGATGCTGGCGGCCCCGTTCACCCTGATCGTGCTGCAGCCCGACCTGGGCACCGCGCTGCTGGTGTTCGGCGCCGGCTTCTGCGTCATCTATTTCGCCGGCCTGTCATTCAAGCTGCTGGCGCCGCTGGCCGTGATCGGCGTGTTGAGCGTCGGCATCCTGATCTACTACGAAGACACCCTGTGCCAGCCCGGCGTCGACTGGGTGGTGCTGCACGATTATCAAAAGCAGCGCGTCTGCACGCTGCTCAATCCCAGTTCCGACCCGCTGGGCAAAGGCTTCCACACCATCCAGTCGATGATCGCGGTGGGGTCGGGCGGGCTGTACGGCAAGGGTTACATGAAGGGCACGCAGACGCACCTGGATTTCATCCCCGAGCGCACCACTGACTTCATTTTCGCCGTGTACGCCGAAGAGTTCGGCCTGTACGGCGGCGTGGCCATGCTGGTGCTGTACGCCCTGCTGATCGCACGCGGCCTGACCATCGCCATGCGCGCCTCATCCCAATTCGGCCGCCTGCTGGCGGGCGCGTTGACGATGATGGTGTTCATCTACGTGTTCGTCAACGTCGGCATGGTGACAGGCGTCCTGCCCGTAGTGGGCGTGCCGCTGCCCTTCATGAGCTACGGGGGGACGGCGCTATTCACCATGGGGATTGCCTGCGGGATATTGATGAGCATTTCGCGGCATCGAGGGGAAAAAACCTAGCCGGGGGTTTTGCGGGGTTGGATGCCTACTAAGGCGTCGGTTGGGTGTTGGCGGTGCGGGCGGCGCTTCACGGGGCCGGTCTGGCGCCTTCGCGCCAGACATCGCGTTGTCAACCTCGTCGCTGCGCTCCTTCGGTTTCCCTCGCTCGGCCCCGAGGCGCCCCGCCCGCACCGCCAACGCCCAACCGACTCGCATTGGCCTCAAGCCCGGACATCGCCGGGGCGGGTGGGGTTCTTGCCTGTTTGGCTCATGCTTCTGGGAAGGGAAAAATTTTGCGGGGCCGCGATATCAGGCCGCCCAGCGCGGCCCGATATCGCATTCGGGCGGCGCAATGCGCAGTGCACGAATGGCCATCGGCGCCGCGCAGGGCGGCGCCGATGGCCGGCCCCGCACGATTTTTCTCTTTTCAAGGTGCAATCCCCCACGAAGGCAAGAACCCCAGCCGCCCCAGTGGTGCGTCGNCATGAGCAAACTCGTGGAAATCAAGGTTCCGGACATAGGCGACTTCAAGGAAGTGGAAGTGATCGAGGTGCTGGTGTCGGAGGGCGACACCATCAAGCCGGAGCAAAGCCTGATCACGGTGGAGTCGGACAAGGCGTCGATGGAGATTCCGGCGTCGGCGGGCGGTGTGGTGAAGTCGGTGAAGGTGAAGGTGGGCGACAAGGTCGCCGAAGGCAAGGTGATCCTGGAGGTCGAGGCCGGCGAAGCGGCTGCCGACGCCAAGGAAGCCAAGCCGGCGCCAGCCGCGCCGGCCGCCTCCCAGGAGTCTGACTCCCAACGGGTGTCAGACACCGTCGGTAAAGAGAAAGCCCCGGCCGAGAAAGCCCCGGCGGCCGCGTCCGGTGGCGGCACTTCGGAAATCACCGTGCCCGACATCGGCGACTTCAAGGAAGTGGAAGTCATCGAAGTCATGGTCGCGGTGGGCGACACCATCAAGCCCGAGCAAAGCCTGATCACGGTCGAGTCCGACAAGGCCTCGATGGAGATCCCGGCTTCGTCCGGCGGGGTGGTCAAGGAAGTGAAGGTCAAGGTGGGCGACAAGGTCGCCAAGGGCAGCGCCATCGTCGTGGTGGAAGGCCGGGGCGCGGCCCCGGCGCCGGCCCAGGCGCCGGCTCCGGCCAAGCAAGCTGAAGCGCCTGCCCAGCCGCAGGAACGGCAGGTGTCCGACACCTCTGGCAACGCCGCTGCCGGCGCCGCCAAGCCGGCTCCCGCCGCCGCGCTGGAAGACCCGGGCCTGAAGCCCGGCCAGCTGCCGCATGCCTCGCCTTCGGTGCGCAAGTTCGCGCGCGAGCTGGGCGTGAACCTGAGCAAGGTCAAGGGCTCGGGTCCCAAAGACCGCATTACCGCCGACGATGTGCGCGCGTTCGTGAAGCAGGCGCTGGCGGCCCCGGCTGCCGCCGGAGCGGGCGGCGCCGACGGCGCCGCGCTGGGCCTGCTGCCGTGGCCCAAGATCGATTTCACCAAGTTCGGGCCGGTCGAGGCCAAGCCGCTGTCGCGCATCAAGAAGATCTCGGGCGCCAACCTGCACCGCAACTGGGTCATGATCCCGCACGTCACCAACAACGACGTAGCGGACATCACCGACCTGGAGGCGCTGCGCGTCACGCTGAACAAAGAGAACGAGAAGGCCGGCGTCAAGGTCACCATGCTGGCCTTCCTGATCAAGGCGGTGGTGGCGGCGCTGAAGAAGTTCCCCGAGTTCAATGCATCGCTCGACGGCGACCAGCTGGTCTACAAGCAGTACTACCACATCGGCTTCGCGGCCGACACGCCCAACGGACTGGTGGTGCCGGTGATCCGCGACGCCGACAAGAAGGGCATCCTGGACATCGCCAAGGAAATGGGCGAGCTGTCGAAGAAGGCCCGCGAAGGCAAGATCTCGCCCGCCGAAATGCAGGGCGGCTGCTTCTCGATTTCGTCGCTGGGCGGTATCGGCGGCACGCACTTCACGCCCATCATCAACGCGCCCGAAGTGGCCATTCTGGGCGTGTCGCGGTCGGCCCAGCAGCCCGTGTGGGACGGCAAGCAGTTCGTGCCGCGCCTGATGGTGCCGCTGTCGCTGTCGTATGACCACCGCGTCATCGACGGCGCCGCCGCCGCGCGCTTCAACGCGTACCTGGGCCAGCTGCTGGCCGACTTCCGCCGCATCGCGCTGTAACCGGGGGCCTTATGAGCAAACTCGTGGAAATCAAGGTTCCGGACATAGGCGACTTCAAGGAAGTGGAAGTGATCGAGGTGCTGGTGTCGGAGGGCGACACCATCAAGCCGGAGCAAAGCCTGATCACGGTGGAGTCGGACAAGGCGTCGATGGANACGCCTTGGCTTCACGGAGCCGTCGGGCGCCCAGCGCGCCCGGCCCGGCTCCGAGGCGCCGCGGCGCTCACGCCCCCCGCCACGACTCGCATCGAATCTGAACTGCCGCATCGCTGGGGCGTTTTCGGTTCTTGCCTGCTTGGGCCGCGATTTTGGACTCTGGGAAGAAAGTGCAGGGCCGCTCATCCGCGCCGCCCTGCGCGGCGCGGATGAGCGTTCGGGTGGTGGCTGGCGTGGCGCTTCAGGTCGCTTAGGTGTTCAGGTGTTCAGGTGTCTGACTCCCGCAGGGTGTCAGACACCGAATTGGCAAGACGATCTGCCCACAACGGTGTCAGGCACCCTGCGGGAGCCTGACACCTGGCCAAGGCGTTCACGCCCCCGCCGCCGACGCCATCGGCACTCAAAAAATTCCCGATCAAACCTCGGACACTCCCACCGCCTCGCTAGCGGCCACATCCTGCCCGTCAATCGCGTAGCGAATCGCGTCTTCGATGCGGTCGAGCAGCACGAACTTCAGCTTGGCGCGCGCTTCGGCCGGTACGTCGTCCAGGTCTTTTTCATTGCGGCGCGGGATCATTACCGTGGTGATGCCGGCGCGCAGCGCGGCCAGGGTCTTTTCCTTGACGCCGCCGATGGGCAGCACCAGGCCGCGCAGGCTGACTTCGCCGGTCATGGCCACGTCCGAGCGCACCGGCCGCCCCGACAGCAGCGACGCCAGCGCCAGGAACATGGCCACCCCGGCGCTGGGGCCGTCTTTGGGTGTGGCGCCGGCCGGCACGTGGATGTGCACGTCGGTCTTTTCCAGCGCATCGCCGCTCCAGATCTTGGCCAGCGTCAGCGCGGCCTGGGCCGACTCTTTCATGACGTCGCCCAGCTGGCCGGTCAGGATCAGGCGCCCGCTGCCGGGCGTCTTGCTGGCTTCGATGAAGAGGATGTCGCCGCCCACCGGCGTCCAGGCCAGGCCGGTGGCCACGCCGGGCACCCCGGTGCGCAGCGCCACCTCGTTTTCGAAGCGCTGCGCGCCCAGGATGGCCGGCAGGTCGGGCGCATCGATGACCACGTGGGTGGTCTTGCCTTCGGCGATCTGCATGGCGGCGTGGCGCAGCGTGGCGCCGATCTCGCGCTCGAGCTGGCGCACGCCGGCCTCGCGGGTGTAGTCGCCCACGATCGATGACAGCGCCGCATCGGACAGCTCGGCCTGCTCGGCCGTCAGGCCGTTGGCCTCGAGCTGGCGCCGCACCAGGTACCGGCGCGCGATCTGGATTTTTTCTTCTTCGGTGTACCCCGGCAGCTGGATGATTTCCATGCGGTCGCGCAGCGGCCCGGGAATGGTTTCCAGCATGTTCGCCGTGCAGATGAACATCACGTGCGACAGGTCGAAGTCCACGCCCAGGTAGTTGTCGCGGAATTTATGGTTCTGTTCGGGGTCCAGCACCTCGAGCAGCGCGCTGCCCGGGTCGCCATGGAAGCCGCCGGCGCCCAGCTTGTCGATTTCGTCGAGCATCACCACCGCGTTGTTGGTGCCGGCGCGCCGCATCGCCTGGATGATGTTGCCGGGCAGCGCGCCCAGGTAGGTGCGGCGGTGGCCGCGGATCTCGGCCTCGTCGTGCACCCCGCCCAGCGCCACGCGCTGGAAGGCGCGCCCGGTCGCGCGGGCGATGGACTGGCCCAGCGAGGTCTTGCCCACCCCCGGCGGGCCGGCAAAACACAGGATGGGGCTGCGGCCCTGCGGATTGAGCTTGCGCACCGCCAGGTATTCCAGGATGCGCCGCTTGATCTTGTCCAGGCCGAAGTGGTCTTCGTCCAGCACCTTGCGCGCCTCGGCCAGGTCGATGGGCGGCTGCGGCTGCTGCTTCCAGGGCAGTTCGGTCAGCCATTCCAGGTAGGTGCGCAGCATGGCCGATTCGCCGCTGGCCTCGCCCATGCGCTGCAGCCGGCCCAGCTCTTTGCGGGCGTGGCTGAGCACTTCGTCGGGCATGCCGGCCGCGTCGATGGCTTCTTTCAGGCGCGCCACCTCGGCCGCGCTGTCGTCGACGTCGCCCAGCTCTTTCTGGATCTGGCGCAGCTGCTCGCGCAGCACGGTTTCGCGCTGGCGCTCGTCGAACTGCGCGCGCGTGCGGTCGCCGATTTCTTTCGACAGGCGCAGCACCTCGACGCGTCCGGCCAGCAGTTCAATCACCTGGTCCAGCCGGCGCGACAGGTCGAAGGTTTCAAGGATGTCCTGCTTCTGCTCGGGCTTGATGTCGATCATGTGCGTGACCATGTCGGCCAGCAAGCCGGGCGATTCGATGCCGCGCACCACGCCGATGAGTTCGTCGGGCACGTTCGGCAGCAGCGTGATGGCGTCGATGGCCTGCTCTTTGAGCTGCAGGAAGCGCGCCTCGGTCTGGCTGTCGTGGTCTTCGGCCGCCGGGATCTCGGCCACGCGCGCCACCATGAATGGCCAGCCGCTCAGGAACTCCAGCACACGAAAACGCGACTGCCCCTGCACCAGCAAATGATGCGCGCCGTCCTGCCCGGTGATGTAGCGTGCGATCGGCCCTTCGGTGCCCACCCAGCGCAGGTCGTCGGGGCCGACGGCGTCTTTGGACGGGTCGCGCTGCAGCAGAAAGCCCACCGGGCGCTCGTTCTTGACGGCTTCCTGGGCGGCCGCCACCGAAGATTCGCGCCGCACCGTAACGGGTGACAGCACGCCGGGAAACAGCACCGCGTCGCGCAGCGGGATGATGATGCGCGCGTCGTCGGGCAGAATGCGGGTATCGCTCATGGAGCCTCCCTCAGTTTATTCAGGGTCAAGACCAGGCAGCCGTCCACCAATTCGGACGACTCGGGCTCGAGCGCATGCAGGGGCAGCGGAATGCGGCGGCGAAAGCGGCCGTAGGGAATTTCGAAGCGGTGGATGCGGGCGTTGGCCGTGCAGGGCATCGGGCGCACGCCCGAGACGGTGATGCCGCCCGGATCGAAGGCCACCACCAGGCTGTCCGACGGCACGCCGGGCAGGGCCACATAGACCATGACGGCGGCCGGGGTTTCGATGACGTCCACCGGCGGCTCCCAGTGGGGCGCATCGGCGGGGCCGGCGCGCAGCAACTGGCGATGCAGGCGCTCGGCGTGTTCCAGCAGCGACAGCGCGTCGCCCCAGATCCAGGATGAAAAATCGCGCGATCTCATGAACTTGCCCTCTTGGCCATAGTTCGTATCTGGCGGCGAGTCGGCGTATTTCAAGCCACGCGGACAGGTGGCGGGCAAGCCGCCGGCTGCGCCGCCGCGCCGGCCCGCGCAGCAAGCGCCGGGCCAGCCTGTACAGCCATGATGCGCGCGGCGCGCGGCAAGTGCAACCGCCGATTCCAGGTATCTGGCTCCCGCAGGGTGCCAGATACCGTACGATTGAACAGGCTCTGCACACATCGGTGTCAGGCACCCCTGCGGGAGCCTGACACCTGGCCAGGCTATGCCTGCGCCACTTCGACCGGGCGGCCGTAGAACGGGTAGCTGGGATCGTTGTAGCCCGGCGTGGACGCATGGCCCGGCGTGACCCAGGCATTGACCATGGCTTCTTCCTGCGGCGTGATCTGCAGATCGAGCGCGGCGTAGTAGTCCTGCATCTGCGCCAGCGTGCGGGGCCCGGCGATCACGGCGGTGACCAGCGGGTTGGCCAGCACCCATGCGGTGGCGAAATGGCCGGGCCGCACGCCGCGCCCTTCGCAGTAGGCCGCAAGCTCGGCGGCGATCTGCAGCGACTCTTCGCGGAACTCGGTGTCCAGGATGCGCTTGTCGCCACGGCCGGCGCGGGTGTCGGCCGCCGGCGGCTGCCCGGGCGCATACTTGCCGGTAAGCACACCGCGCGCGATGGGGCTGTACGGCACCACGCCCAGGCCATAATGGCCGCAGGCCGGCAGGATTTCGACCTCGGGGCCGCGGTTCAGCATGTTGTAGTAAGGCTGGCACACCACCGGCTGGGGCACGCCCAGCTCGCGGCACAGCCGCATGACTTCGGCGATGCGCCAGCCGCGGAAGTTCGACAGCCCGAAGCTGCGCAGCTTGCCGGCGCGGATCAGGTCGCCCATGGCGCGCATGGCCTCTTCCAGGTTTTCTTCATGGAAGTCGCGATGCAGGTAGAGAATATCGATGTAGTCGGTGTCCAGCCGCGCCAGGCTGGCGTCGACGCCCTGCATGATCCACTGGCGCGAATAATGCGACCGGTTGGGCGCGCGGGCCACGGCGTTGCCGATCTTGGTGGCCAGCACCCAATCGTGGCGCTGGCCGGCCAGCAGCTTGCCCACCACCTCTTCCGAACGGCCCTGGTTATAGACGTCGGCCGTATCGATGAAATTCAACCCGGCTTCGCGCGCCGACGCGACGATGCTGGCGGCCTCGTCGTTCGGGGTTTGCTCGCCGAACATCATGGTGCCCAGGCACAACGGGGAAACACGCAGATTGCTGGCACCGAGACGACGGTATTTCATGGCATGAAGTCCTGATCTGGTAGAAGAAGGAAGAATCTGCAAGCGTACTGCGAATGCAGCGCCGGCGCAGCGCGCGCCGGCCGCGGCGAACCCGGCCCGGAACCGGCCGGATGGCGGCGCGCCGCGGCACTTCACGAACCGTGAAGGCCTCTTTACGAATGAGGACTACCGCCGCGCCGCCATCGCTCTTAAATTGAATGGTTCCCGATGGCGCCCCCGCAGGGCCCATATCACTCATTCATACAAGGGAAGGTCATGACCAAGAGCGGCGTATTGCAGATTCCGTCGATGCGGGGCCAATGTTCAGAAGCCGAATGGAAGGCCCGCGTCGACCTCGCCGCCTGTTACCGGCTGGTCGAGCTGTACGGCATGGCCGACATGATGGCCAACCACATCTCGATGCGGGTGCCCGACGAAGAAAACGCCTTTCTCATCAATGCCTACGGCATGATGTACGAAGAGATCACCGCGTCCAGCCTGATCAAGGTCGACCTGGCCGGCAACATCCTGGCCAAGCCCGATTTCGGCGAACTGGGCTATGGCATCAACAAGGCCGGCTACGTCATACACAGCGCCGTGCATGCCGCCCGCCACGACGTCGATTGCGTCATCCACACCCACAGCTGGGCCTCGATGGCCGTGTCTTCGCTGGCCTGCGGGCTGGTGCCCAGCACCCAGACGGCGATGCGGTTCCTGAAGATCGGCTACCACGATTACCAGGGCGTGGTGCTGGACACCAAAGAGCAGGCCTCGCTGATCGAAGACCTGGGCAATGGCGAGGCCCTGATCCTGCGCAACCATGGCGCCCTGACCGTGGGCCGCACGGTGGGCGAGGCATTCAACTGGATGCATCGCCTGGAACTGGCCTGCCGCACGCAGCTGGCGGCCCAGGCCACGCAGCAGCCGCTGCAGCAGGTGGCGCCGCAGGTGCTGGAAGAAACCTGGAACAACTACCAGCCCGGCACGCGGCGCCCGTACGGCGTCATGGAATGGCCGGCGCTGCTGCGCAAGCTCGACCGCCTGGACAGCAGCTACCGCGAATAAAGCATCAAGCGCCTCCCGCGCCCGGCGCGGGCCGCCGCCGCAAGCAGTCCATGCGGCCGGCGGGCAACGGCCGGCGGCCGTGCCCGCCGGTCGCAGTTCCCCTGCATAACGATAAAGAGAGGAGAGACACTCATGAAGGCAAGCTGCATTTCCATCGTGGCGGCGGGCGTCCTGGGCCTGGCCGCGGCCCTGCCCGCCCAGGCCGCCTACCCCGACCGGCCGGTCAAGGTAGTGGTGGCGTTCACCGCGGGCGGCACCACCGACAAACTGACCCGCGCCGTCAGCGAACAACTGGCGCACCAGCTGTCGCAGTCGTTCGTGGTTGAAAACCGGCCCGGCGCGGGCGGCAACATCGGCACCGAATACGTGGTGCGCTCGGACCCCGACGGTTATACGCTGATCGTCGATTCGGTGGGCCCGATCGCGGTTAACCCGTCGCTGAACAAGCTGAGCTACGACCCGCTGACCGACCTGGTGCCCGTGGTGCAGATCGCCACGGTGCCCAATGTGCTGGTCGTGCCGCCCGAGCTGCCCATCAAGAACTTCGCCGACTTCCTGAAATACGCCAAGTCCAAGAAAAGCCTGAACTACGGCTCGACCGGCGTGGGCACGTCTTCGCACCTGTCCAGTTTCCTGCTGATGCAGGAAATCGGCGCCAAGGATGCCACGCACGTGCCCTACAAAGGGGCCGACGCCATCAACGATCTGATCGCCGGCCGGCTGGACTTCATGTTCGCCACCGCGCCCTCGGTGATGGGGCAGATCCGCGCCGGCAAGCTGCGCGCGCTGGCGGTCAGCACCGACACGCGCTCGCCCTCGCTGCCCGACCTGCCCACGGTGGCGGAATCGGGCTTCAAGGATTTCGACGCCGGCTCGTGGTTCGGGTTCTTCGCCCCCAAGGGCACCCCGCCCGAAGTGATCGCCGTCATCAACAAGGGCGTCAACGCCGCGCTGCCGGGCCTGCACCAGCAGCTGATCAATGAAGGCGCCAACCCGGTGGGCGGCACGCCCGAGGCGTTCGGCAAATTCACCCACATCGAACACGACAAATGGAAAAAGATCGTGGAACAGGCCAACGTCAAAGCCCAATGAGCGCCGCGCCGCCGCTGCGCATCCTGTGTTCCGCGCAGGAAGCGCCCAGGCTCGCGCCCTG
The DNA here is from genome assembly GCF_017356245.1 of Bordetella petrii. Classification (NCBI taxonomy): domain Bacteria; kingdom Pseudomonadati; phylum Pseudomonadota; class Betaproteobacteria; order Burkholderiales; family Alcaligenaceae; genus Bordetella; species Bordetella petrii. Next base: position 3,524,685 of record NZ_JAFMZZ010000001.1, on the reverse strand, counting down.
CCTGGAATCCCTGGGGCGCGAAGTCCTGCTGTGCCATCCGGGCGACCCGCAGGCGCTGCAGGCGGATGTGGCGTTCATTTCGCGCGATATCACCGGGCGCTCGACCAAGTTCGAGATCCTGCCCGACACCGAGCGCTTCTATGCCGCGCTGCGGGCCGCCCGCGGCCTGCAGTGGCTGCATGTGCACTCGGCCGGCCTGGACCGCGATGTCTACCAGGAAATCCGCCAGCGCGGCGCGCGGGTAACCGCGTCGCAAGGCGCGTCGGACGCGGTGGTGGCGCAGATGGCCATTACCGGGCTGCTGGCGCTGGCGCGGCATCTGCCGCAGCTGATGCGGGCCCAGCGGCGGCACGCCTGGGAACCGCTGCTGGATGAACGCATGCCGCGCGACCTGGAAGGCCAGCGGGCCGTGGTGGTGGGCTGGGGCGGCATCGGCCAGCGCATCGGGCAGCTGCTGCAGGCGCTGGGCCTGGAAGTCGCGGTGGCGCGCCACGGCGGCGAGCCGGCGGGCGCGGACATCCGCACCGTGCGCTATGACGCCCTGGGCGAGCTGTTGCCCGGCGCCTCGTGGCTGGTGCTGGCTTGCCCGCTGACGGACGCCACGCGCGGCCTGGTCGGCGCCGGCATGCTGGCGGCCCTGCCGCCGCACGCCTGCCTGATCAATGTGGCGCGCGGCCACGTGGTCGACGAGCCCGCGCTGATCCGCGCCCTGCAGGACGGCCGGCTGGGCGGCGCGTTCCTGGACGTCTTCCACCACGAACCCCTGCCGGCCGCCTCGCCGCTGTGGGACCTGGACAACGTCATCGTGTCGCCCCACAGCGCCGGCTTCTCGGACGGCAATGCCGCGCGGGTGCGGCGGATTTTCGTGGACAACCTGCGGCGCTGGCTGCAGGGCGCCCTGTGATGAAGCACGGCGCCTGTCCGCGATAGCGGCTGCCGCACAGGCGGCTACACAAACAAGGGCTCGCCGCTCTGCGACACCCGCTTGATGCGGCGCAGGATGCGGTACGCCTCGCGCTCGGCGTCGTCCTGTTCGCTGTAGGCGCGCGATTGCGGCACCTGCCACACCCGTTCAGTCTCGGCCGGCTCCGGCTCTTCGCGGCGGGTCGCCACCCGGATGGCGAAGCCGCCCTCGGCGGACACAATAACGTCGCAATACACCCTGTACCCGTTCAGCAAGACACCTGTGGCGATGTTCATGTGAGTTTTCCCTGGAATTGCCGAGCCGCCTGCCAACGCGGCGCGAATGCGCCGCGTCGCCGGCAGCCAGCAATCGCCGTACCCGGGCCGGCAAAGAAAGTATTGAAGTGCGCGCCTTTTACGGATATTATTCGTCCTTAAGGATAATAAATATCCTTAATTAAGGAGCGAGAAATGAGCCAGCGTTTGGACTATACCGAGCAGTCCCCCGAGTTCTTCAAGAAATTCGTGCAGTTCAGCACCGCCCTGCACGGCGGCACCATCGAACAGAAAATCGACGACCTGATCCAGATCCGCATCTCGCAGATGAACGGCTGCGCCTTCTGCCTGGACATGCACATCAAGCAGGCCAAGATCCACGGTGAAGGCGAATTGCGGCTGCACCACATCGCCATCTGGCGCGAGTCGCCCCTTTTCAGCGCGCGCGAACGCGCCGCGCTGGCCTGGGCCGAAGTGCTGACCCGCCTGCCCGACGGCGGCGTGCCCGACGCCATTTATGAACACGCGCGCAGCGAGTTCTCGGAAAAAGAAATCACCGACCTCACCTACCTGGTCATGGCCATCAATGCCTGGAACCGCATCAACGTGGCGTTCCGCAACGAACCCGGCTCGGCCGACAAGGCCTTCGGCCTGGACAAGGCCGGCCTGAGCTGAGCGGTATGAACGGCCCGACGTCAACGATCCGTCTGGGCGTGAGAATGCCGCCACGCGGCCCGCGGGGCCCGGCCTGCCTCGGGCCGGGCCCCGCCGCGTTCAGCCGGCCCGGCTCAGCACCCATTCGTACGTGCTCTGCCACAAGGCGGGCGGCACTTCGCCGGACAGGGTGTCGATCACGTCGGCCACCGTGACTTCGCGCAGCGCATTGCGCCAGGCCTCGTCGGCGCGCCACATGACGCGTGCGATGGCGCAGGGCTTGCTGTCGCATTGCCCCTGCGGCCGGCACGGATTGTTGACGCGGATGTTGTTGCAGGCGAAGGTGCTGGCCCGCCCTTCCACGGCCTCGACGATGTCCAGGAAACTGATTTCCGAACCCGGCCTGGCCAGCCGGTAGCCGCCGCTGGGCCCCAGCGTGGTCTCGACCAGCCCGGCCTGCGACAGCGACTGCAGCGCCTTCGACAGATATTCTTTCGGCACGCCGTGCAGCTCGGCCAGGGCCTTGGTGGAAAGGTACCGCCCCGGCGGCAGGCCCGCCAGGATGGCGCAGCTGTGCAGCGCCCACTCGACCTGACTTTTGAGAATCATTCGTAACCCGCTACATTAAAAGACTGGCATGCCAGTCGTCATAATTAAGGATACTAGATATCCGCGAAATGGGGGAAACCGCGTGTCCTGCCCGTCCACACCCTGTAAACTGCCGGATTTTTGACTCTGGCAGTATGGTCCAAGCCCCCCGGCGCACCGGTGTCAGCGGCCCCACGCTCATACGCTTGCTGGCCCGCCTGACGGACGCCGATATTCCCGAATCCCGGCAATCGCTTGCCGACCGGCTCAGCCTGTGGCTGGGCTGGACTGACGCCATTGCGCTGTCCGCCGTGCTCGATGGCGGCCCGCCCGCGGTGGCGCCGGGCGCCCGGGCCGAAGGCAGCGCCGAGGCGCGCGAGGTCGAGCGCATGCGCGGCGCCCTGGCCCAGGCCATTGCCGACGACCGGCCGTTCACGGCGGCCCGTCCGCGCGGGCCGGGCGCCGCCCAGGCCGCCCCCGCGGATGCCGAACCCGCCTATGCCACCTACCGCCAGCGCTATCTGGCCATACAGCAGAACATGGAAACCAGCATCGCCAAGACACGCGGGCGCCTGCGCGCCCTGCTGGCGGCCCAGGCGCCCGCCAAGGCCCGCCTGGCCATGGTGGATGCCATTATGGAACGTTCCCTGAGCCTGCACGAGCGGCGCCTGCTGGGCACCATACCGGGCATGCTCGAGGGGCACTTCGAGCGCCTGCGCCAGGCGGCGCAAGACGCGCAGGAGCCCGGCGCGCAAAACGCCGAAACGCCCCCGCCCGCCCCCGCCGCATCCGCGCCCTGGCTGGCCGCTTTCCGCGCCGACATGCGCAGCGTCCTGCGGGCCGAACTGGACATCCGTTTACAGCCGATCGAGGGCCTGCTCGCCGCCCTGCGCGCCCACTGACCTGACACCCATGACCCGATATCTCGTTGCTTTTGTTGTTTTCCTGGCAGGCCTGTCCGTCGCGGGCTGGATCGGCGCCGGCTATGTGGGATCGAACCCCCTGGCGCTGGCGGTTACCGTGCTGATCGGCGCCTTCTACCTGGCCGGCGCCATCGAATTGCTGCAGTACCAGCAGCGCACCGCCGCCCTGGCGCGCGCCCTGGCCGGCCCGGCCGAAACGCCGCCCAGCCTGGCCGCCTGGCTCGACCGGCTGCCCGCCGGCCTGCGCAACACCGCGCGCCTGCGCGTCGAGGGCGAGCGCGCCGCTTTTCCCGGGCCGTCGCTGACGCCTTACCTGGTGGGCCTGCTAGTGCTGCTGGGCATGCTGGGCACTTTTCTGGGCATGGTCGCCACTTTGCGCGGCACCGGCAGCGCCCTGGAAAGCGCCATCGACCTGCACGCCATCCGGGCGTCGCTGGCCGCGCCGGTCAAGGGGCTGGGCTTCGCCTTCGGCACCTCGGTGGCGGGTGTGGCCACCTCGGCCGCGCTGGGCCTGCTGGCGGCGCTGGTCCGCCGCGAACGTGTCGAGGCCGTGCAGCAGCTCGATACCCAAATCGCCACCACGCTGCGCGTTTACTCGCCCATGCACCAGCGCGAGCAGGCTTTCCAGCTGCTGCAGCGGCAGGCCGACGCCATGCCGGTGCTGGCAGACCGCCTGCAGGCCATGATGGCCGCCATCGAGCAGCAAAGCCAGGCCCTGAACGAACGGCTGGCGGCCAGCCAGGACGCCTTCCATGGCAAGGCGGATGCCGCCTACGCGCGCCTGGCCACCGCCATGGAACAGGCGCTGAAGCAGAGCGTGGCCGACAGCGCCGCGGCCGCCGGCGCGGCCATCCAGCCGGCCGTGCAGGCCACGCTGGCCGGCCTGGCGCGCGAGACCTCTGCCTGGCAGGACACGCTGGCGCAGGCCGTGCGCCAGCAGCTCGACGGCCTGTCGGGCCGCTTCGAGGCCACCACCACCACCGTGGCCGACACCTGGACCTCGGCGCTTGCCCAGCACCAGCGCGCCAGCGATGCGCTGGCGCAAAACCTGGGCGCGTCGCTGCAGCAATTCACGCACACCTTCGAAGAACGCTCCGCCGGCCTGCTGGAAGGCGTGGGCACGCGCCTGGACGCCACGACGGCCGGCATGGCGGCCGCCTGGACCGCCGCGCTGGCGCAGCAAGAGCAAACCGGCGCCCGGCTGGCCGGCGAGCACCAGCGCGCGCTGGCGGCGGCCACGGCCGGCCTGGAACAGCATTCGGCCGCGCTGCTGCGCGCCGTCGGCCAATCGCACGCGGACCTGCAGGCCGAACTGGCGGCCCGCGACGAACAGCGCCTGGCGGCCTGGCACGCCTCGCTGGGCGACATTGCCGGCACGCTGCGCCAGCAGTGGGAACAGGCCGCCGTGCAGGCCGCCGCCGGGCAGCAGCAGATCTGCGACACCCTGGCGCAAACCGCGCAGGACATCTCGGCGCAGACCCAGGCCCATGCCCGCGGCACCATCGCCGAAGTGGCGCAGCTGGTGCAAACGGCCGCCGAAGCGCCCAAGGCCGCCGCCGAAGTCATCGCCGAACTGCGCCAGAAGCTGTCCGACAGCATGGCGCGCGACAACGCCATGCTGGACGAGCGCAGCCGCCTGATGGAAACGCTGGGCACCCTGCTCGATGCCGTGAACCACGCTTCGTCGCAACAGCGCACCGCCGTCGACGAACTGATCGCCACGTCGGCCGGCCTGCTCGAACGGGTCGGCGCCCAGTTCACCGAGCAGGTCGACCGCGTCGGCACCCAGTTCACCGAACAAGCCGAGCGCGTCGGCACGCAGTTCACGGACCAGGTCGAGCGCGTCGGCGCGCAATTCACCACCCAGGTCGAAACCGAGACCGGCAAGCTGGGCGGCGTGGCCGCGCAGGTTACCGGCAGCGCCGCCGAAGTCGCCAGCCTGGGCGAAGCCTTCGGCGCCGCCGTGCAGGTATTCGGGCAGTCCAGCGACAAGCTGGTCGACCACCTGCAGCGCATCGAGGCCGCGCTGGACAAGTCCATGGCGCGCAGCGATGAGCAGCTGGCCTACTACGTGGCGCAGGCACGCGAAGTGGTCGACCTGAGCATCATGTCGCAGAAGCAGATCCTGGAAGACCTGCAGCAGCTGGCGGGCCAGCAGGCCGCCACGGACAGCGAAACGGCATGAGAGACGACATCGACGCCGGTGTAGAGCCCAGCGCCCCGGCCTGGGCGGTTTTTGGCGACCTGATGTCGGTGCTGCTGGGCGCGTTCGTGCTGATACTGGTCAGCGTGATCGGCGTGCAGCTCGAACTGTCGGCCCGGCTGGAGTCCGAAGTGAAGCAGCGGCAGGAAGAAACCCAGCGGCGCATCGAACTGGAGCAGGCCCTGGCGGGGCCTTTGGCCGCCGGCCGGGTCACGCTGGTGGACGGCCGCATCGGCATCAGCGGCAGCGTGCTGTTCGCCCTGAATTCCGACGAACTGCAGCCCGAAGGCCTGGACGTGCTCAAGAGCCTGGTGGGGCCGCTGTCGGCCTACCTGCAGACGCGCGACGAAGTGCTGATGGTCAGCGGCTTTACCGACAACCAGCCGGTGCACGGCAACAACCGCCGCTTTGCCGACAACTGGGACTTGTCCGCCCAGCGCGCCCTGACGGTTACCCGCGCCCTGATCGAGCAGGGCATCGCGCCCGCGTCGGTGTTTGCGGCCGCGTTCGGCGCCGAGCAGCCGGTGGCCTCGAACGACAGCGCCGAAGGGCGGGCCAGCAACCGGCGCGTGGAAATCGTGCCGGTGGCGCGTCCGGCCAAAGAAGCGGTGCCCGCTCGTGGCTGACAGCCACGTCCTCGACATCCAGGCCACGCTCGACGCGTGGCGCGCGCGCGGCGCCGATCGCGCCGACCCGCTGCGCTTCAATGTGATCGCCGCGCTGGCCGGGCGCGCCGCCCGCCATGACGGCGAGGCGCGCCGCGTGCTGGACGCGCGGCTGGCCGAACTGGTCCGGCAATATGAGGCACGGGCCGCCGGCGCGGCCGGCGAGCCCGCGCCGCAACCCGCCGCGCCGGCCGGACTGGCCGCGCTGCTGGACTACATCGAAACCGGCGCCGCGCCAGACGCGCCGGCTCATGCCGGCGCCGGCGCCGATGCCCGCGCGCGCCGGCGCGGCCAGTACCCGGAACTGGACCTGCTGGACTATTTCCAGGCCACCTGGGCCCGGCTCAGCACCGACCGGCAGCTGCGGCAGTCGCAAGAGCAGGTGCACGAGAATGCCGGCCCGCTCAATTCCAACCACCTGGTGCACCGGGCCCTGTCGCTGATGCGCCAGCAGTCGCCGGGCTACCTGCACCAGTTCCTGTCGTATCTGGACGCCCTGTCGTGGGTGGACCAGCTCAGCAACAACGGCGGCCTGGCCGCCAAGCCGGCCGCCCGCGCCAAAAAGAGCGGGCGCAAGCACTGACGCGCGGGCCTTACGGCATGGGCCGGTCGAGCGCCATGGCGATGCCGTAGGCGGCGCGCACGCGGGCCTCGACCGGAAAGTTCCTGTTGGCCAGCAGCACCACGCCCAGGCGCCGCTGCGGCACAAAAGCGATATAGGCGCCGAAACCGTTGGTCGAGCCTGTCTTGTTGATCCACGCGTCGGCCCGGGCCGGCTGCGGCGGCGTGATGCCGGCCACCGGCGTGGGCTCGAAGGTCAGCGCGGCCGAATTGCCGTCCAGCAGCGCCTGCAGGCTGACCGGATAGGGATACTGTTCCCAGACCAGGGCCTGCGTCATGGGCCCGGCCTGGAAGTAGCCGGCGTGGGTATCCATGATGGCGCGCCGCAGTGCCGGATCCAGCGCCCGCATGCCCATGCTGGCCTGCATGAAGCGCACCATGTCGGCCGCCGTGGACTTCACGCCGTACGCCTCGCGCCACAGCACGCCGGGCGCCAGCCGGATCGGCCGGCCGTCTTTCGTGTAACCCTGCGCATATGACGCCATGCGGGCGGCGGGCACATCCAGCCAGGTGTCGGCCATGCCCAGCGCCGGAAACAGCTGGCCTTCGGCCAGCGCGGTGAAATCCTGCCCCAGGCTGCGCGCGGCCGCCAAGCCCAGCGTGCCGATGCCCGGATTGGTATAGGTGCGATAGGTGCCCGCCGGATACGTGGCATGCCAGGCCCTGAAGTAATCCATCAGCTGCGCCTGGTCGTGGATGCCGTCGGGCACCTGCAGCGGCAGGCCGCCCGCGGTATGCGTGGCCAGGTGCAGCAGGCCGACCCCGCCATACTCGGTGCCCCGCAGTTCGGGCAGGCGCCGGCCGATGGAATCGGACAGCGACAGCCGGTTGCGCGCCTGCGCCCAGGCAGCCAGCGTGGCCGTGAATGTCTTGCTGACCGAGCCGATTTCGAACAGCGTGTCGGCCGCCACCGGCCGGCCGGTCTGCAGCGATTGCACGCCGTAGTTCAGCACCAGGGATGCGTCCCCGGCCACGATGCCCACCGCCATGCCGGGTATGCCGTATTGCCGCATCACCGGTTCGACGGCGGCATCCACCACGCGGCGGATCCGGGCCTGCCGCTCATCGGCCTGCGCGGCCATGGCGGCGCCCGCCGCCGCGCAGGCGGCCACAGCGGCGCAAAAACGACGGAACCTCATTGCCGCGACTCCTGCTGCACAAAAGCCGCCAGATTACCGTGTTCAGGGCGCCGGCGTGGCGGCGCGCGAGCGGGGCCGGCGCACTATCCTGAGCTTGCCGCTTTCGCCGCCGCCGCAAAAAAACCGGTCTGCGCCATCCGACTCCAGCCCCGACACGCCGGTGCCGGCCGGCATGTCCAGGCTTACCAGCACCTGCCCGGTGCGCGCGTCGATCTGCCGCAGCTCGCTGGCATCGTTTTCCCAGGTGCCGTGCCATAGCTCGCCATCAACCCACGTCACCCCGGTGACGTAGCGATTCGATTCCAGCGTATTCAGCACCTTGCCGGTGTCCGGATCGACCTGGTAGATCTTGCGGTTGTTGAAATGCGCCACCCACAGCATGCCGTCGGCCCATGCCAGGCCGGAATGGCCCTCGCCGTCGGGGGTGGGAATGGTCGACAGCACCTTGCCGGTCTGGGGGTCGATTTTCTGGATGCGGTCGCCGGCAATCTGGTAGAAGACCTTGCCGTCGAAGGCGGTGCCCGCCGGCGTCGCGGCCTCGAAGCTGCGCGCGGCCTGGCCGCTGTCCGGGTCCATGGCCTGCAAGGTGCCGCCGGTGGCCAGCCACACATGCCGGCCGTCATAGGTCACGCCATTGACCTGGTCGATGCCCGGAAACGGGCCATACTCACGAATGATTTCAGCGGGTTTGTTCATGTCGGCATCCTTGTCGGTTGTCGCGGCCGGGAAAACGCCAGCCACGCCTGCATCCTAGTTGCTGAACCAGGGGCCGGGAAGTAACAAGCTTGTCGCGAATTCCGGCACCGAAGCCGCCAGCCAGCGGCGGGCGCGCCCGCGGCCCACCGGCCGCGCCCTGCCCGCCGCGGCCAGCGCATCAAGCGAGCGCTGCACCGTGCGCTGGCTGGCGCCCAGCGCCAGGGCCAGCGCCGAACTGGACCACGATTCGCCATCGGCCAGCAAGGCCAGCACCGCGGCATGCGGGGTCTCGTCGGGCCAGGCCAGCACCGCCACCTGGCGCGCGCGCGGCGCCAGCACATAGCCGCGCGGCGTGGCTTCGATGCCCGCCAGCGCGCGCAGCGCGCCGCGCAGCCGCCCCATCTCGACCCGCAGCCGCGCCCGGTGCGACTCGTCGGGATGGCGGGTGCGGAACACCCGGGCGATCAGCGCATCGCGGGGCGCGTCGCCGGGCCATGCCTCGCCCAGCGCGCGCGCCAGCAGGAACAGCACGGGGCGCCGCGCCAGCGCGGCCACCGTGCGGCCGTCGCGCACCGCGTGGCGGCAGGCGTCCACCACCAGCGTGCGCGAGGCCGACAGGGCTTCGATGTCGTCCAGCGCGACCAGGCGCTGCCCGCCATGCGCGCTCAGGCGCGCCGCCGGGGCATCCAGAGTGCGCAGCGCGTGGTCGACCTCGGCCAGCAAGGGGGCGCTGCCCGCCCGCCCGGCAATCTGCCGCGCCCTGGCCAGCGCCGCGCGCGCGGCCCCCGCCTGCATGCGCCGCATGGCGATGCCGGCCTCGGCCAGCGCCGCCACGGCCTGCAGGGCGGCCGGCAGGGGCCGGCCGCCGGGCCGCGCCAGCATGCGTTCGGCCTGGTCCAGCTGGCCCATCAGCAGCAGGCGGCGGGCTTCGATGTACTGCGCATGCGCGGCATTGACCGCGTCGCCGTGGCGTTCCAGCACGGCGCGCGCCGCATCGAGCGGTTTGGCCGGCCACGCGAGGTCGCGCAGGGCCAGCGCGATCTCGGCTTCGGCCACCATGCAGCGGGCCCGGGCCACCGCCGCGTGCGGCCCGAAGGCGCGGGCCGCGCCGCGCATGCAGCCCCGCGCGCGTTCCAGGTCGCCCAGCTGCGCCATGGCGATGCCGCGCAGCGCCAGCGCGGGCGCGTCGTCGCGCAGGGCGACGCGCTTCAGCGCTTCGAGGGGCCTACCGGCTGCCAGCGCGCGGGCGGCGTCCGAGATCAGCTGGTCCATGGAAATCGCGCCACATTTGTCACTCCCCCCGGGTCATGCGGCGATCCTAACCTATCACTCAGGGTTCAGCCAGGCGCCGCCCGGCTGCCCCGCCGCCACATCACTCACTGGAGAAAGCCATCATGACCGCACATACGATCGGAACCCGCGAAACCTGGCTGGCCGAGCGCCGCGCGCTGCTGCAGGCCGAGAAAGAGCTGACCCGCCGCAGCGATGAACTGGCGCGGCGGCGGCAGGAACTGCCCTGGGTAAGCATCGACAAGCCGTACCGCTTCGACACCGAGGCAGGCCCGGCCACCCTGGCGGACCTGTTCCAGGGCCGTTCGCAGCTGTTGATCTACCACTTCATGTTCGGCACCGACTACCAGGCCGGCTGCCCCTCATGCTCGTCCATCGCCGACGGGTTCAATGGCATCGCCACCCATCTGGCCAACCACGACGTCATGCTGATGGCCGTATCGCGCGCGCCCCTGGCCAAGCTGGCCGCGTACAAGCGGCGCATGGGCTGGACCTTTCCGTGGGCCTCGTCGGCCGGCAGCGACTTCAACGCCGACTTCAACATCTGGTTCAGCGAGGCGCAGCAGCGCGACGGCGGCATCGAATACAACTACCGGCGCGAGCAGAAGCTGGACTGGCGCCCGGGCCAGGACGACAGCGGGGATCCCGCCGAAGACCAGATCGCCGCCATGTGCGGCACCGACACCGCCACGTTCCAGCGCGACCGCCCCGGCCTCAGCGCCTTTGTGCGGGAAGGCGACGCGGTGTATCACACCTATTCCGCCTACGCGCGCGGCCTGGACGGACTCTGGGGCATGTACCAATGGCTGGACCGCGCACCCAAGGGACGCAACGAGACGGGCGTGTGGTGGCGCCGGCATGATGAATATGGACAAGGCTGAGGCTTGCCATGAATGCCATGCTCCCGGCCATGCGGATGGCGCCGCGCCCGCCTGTGCGGCGCGACAGCGCCGGCCGGCTGGCGTTCGCGAGCCTGCTGGCGCTGGCCTTCGCGGCGGCGGTGGCGGCGACGGCCGCGCACGCCTACGCGCCGGCCCTGGACATGCTGCCCCTGTGCGGCGGCGCGGGCATGGCCCTGGCCGCGCCGCGGCTGGCCGCCGCCGCTGCTTTCACAGGTATGTGGACCGTGATGATGGCGGCCATGATGCTGCCGTCATTGGCGCCCGCGCTGTATCGCTACCGGCAGTCGGCCGCCCCTGCCGGCGGCTTGCGGGCCAGCCTGCTGGCCCTGCTGGGGGGCGCCGGGTATTTCAGCGCGTGGGCCCTGCTGGGCGCGGCGGTCTATCCGTTCGAGCTGATGCGGGCCGCCCTGCAGGCAGGGCAGCCCATGCTGGCGGCCGCCGCCCCGTATGCCACCGGCGCGGTGCTCGTCCTGGCGGGCGCGGTTCAGTGTTCGGCCTGGAAAGCCGGCCACCTGGCGCGCTGCCGGCGGCGCGAACCCGCAGCGCTGGCGGCCGGCGCAGCCGGCGCCTGGCGCCATGGCTGGCGCCTGGGCCGGCGGTGCCTGTGCAGCTGCGCGGGCTTCACGGCGGTGCTGCTGGCCCTGGGCATCATGGACCTGCGCGTCATGGCCGCCACCGCCGCCGCGGTCACGATCGAGCGCCTGGCGCCTTCGGGCCGGCGCTGGGCGCAGGCGGCGGGCCTGGTTCTGATGGCGGCGGGGCTGATCTGGCTGACGCGCGCCGCCTGGCCGGCGTAAGCGCCATCAAGCCGCAGCCGGCATGCATTGCGCGCCCGGCACACGCTCGCCGATCCGCAGCGCCGCCTGCAGGGCCGCGGCCGGATCCGCGGTTTCCGAATTCAGCAACAGCTCCGACGACGCCACCTGGGCGCCGCAATAGTCGAAAATCCCATGATCGATCTGCGCGCGCATGGCGCCGGCATAGCCGTGCCGCGCGTAGGTGCCCGCATCGGCGCCTGCCACGCCCACCAGGTGCACCTGCAGGCGCTGCAGCTTCTTTTCCAGCTTGGCATTCAGGCTGAAATCGAATGCCCAGCCATTGGCGAACACGCGGTCCACCCACCCTTTCAGCAGGCCGGGCATCGACCACCAATACACCGGATACACCAGCACCAGGGCATCGGCGCGGTCGATGCGGGCCTGCTCGGCAGCCACGTCGGCCGGCGGCGGGGCCTGGCGGCGGTGCACGGCCAGATCGGCCGCGCCGAAACGCGGATCGAACCCTTCTGCCGCCAGATCGGCGATTTCGAACGAGCTGCCCGGACAGGCCCGAAGCATCCCCTGCCCGATACGGGCAGCGACGGCGTGGGTCAGGGATTCGGGCTCGGGATGCGCGACAGCGATCAGTGCGTGCATGGGAAATCTCCGGTGTCGGGTTGCGGGCGCGGCCGGCGGCTTGTATAGTCGCCAAACCTACCCTTAGTAAGTTACGGTCAGTAAGTTACCTTTAGTACATTAGCATGTCAAGCTCTGCCGCTTCCCTTTCCGATCCCGCCGCGCCACGCCGCCGCCTGTCCAGGGCGCAGCGGTATCGCCAACTGCTGGATGTCGCCTGGCGCCTGGTGCGGGAAGAAGGCACCGAAGCTCTGGCGCTGGGACGCTTGGCCGAAGAGGCCGGCGTTACCAAGCCCGTTGTGTACGACCATTTCGGCACGCGCGCCGGGCTGCTGGCGGCCCTGTACCGCGAATACGATGCCAACCAGACATCCCTGATGACCGCGGCGCTGCGCACCGGCGCGGCCACGCTGGCCAGCCGCGCGGCCGTCATTGCTTCGTCATACGTACAGTGCGTGCTCAGCCAGGGCCGCGAAATACCCGGCGTCATCGCCGCGCTGACCGGCTCACCGGAACTCGAGAAAATCAAGCGCGATTACGAGGCCGCATTCATGCAGACCTGCCGCGAAGCGCTATCGCCCTTCGCCCCCGCGCGCAAGATCGCGCCGGCCGGCCTGTGGGCCATGCTGGGCGCGGCAGAGGCCCTGTCGTACGCGGCCGCCACCGGCGCCATCAGCGCCGCGCAGGCGCAGCATGAGCTTTTCGAAACGATCGTGGCAATGGTGGCCAGGAACGCCTGAGCCGCGCCGCGGTGTCGCGCAGGCACTGCAGCAGCTGCCTGCTGCTGGCCGACAGCCGCGCGTCGCGCAGCGTGATGATGCCCACCGGGGGCACGTCCAGCTCCAGCGGAATGCGCAGTATGCGGCACAGCCCCTGGCGCTCGAAGTGCTGCGCGGCCAGCTGGGCCAGGAAAGCCACCGCGCCGCGCTGCCCCACGAACGCCAGCGCGGCAAGATACGACGAAGTTTCCATCAAGTCGGCCGACGGCTCGACGCCATGGCGGTGGAACTGCTGTTCGAGCTTGACGCGCAGCGACGCCCACGGCGGCGGCATGACGCACGGCAGGCCCGCCATGTCGGCCCAGGCAGGCTGGCGCGCGCCGGCAATGGCGCTGGATGGCGCGGCCACCGCCACCATGGGCTCTTCGTACAGGGTTTCGGTGGCCAGGTCGGGCGCGGCGTAGCCGGGCTCGAGCCGCCCCACGAAAAAATCCAGCTCGCCCAGCCGCAGCTTGGGCAGCAAGTGTGTCAGGTCGCCTTCTTCAACCAGCACCGTGGCGCGCGGCGAGCGCGCCTTCAGGCGTTCGACCGCCCCGGCCAGCAGCACGGGCGCGGCCACCGCCATCGACCCGACGCGCGCGCGGCCCGCCGCGCCGCTGGCGGCCGCATCGATCTCATCGCGGGTGCGCTCGTATTGCGCCAGCACGCCGCGCGCGAAGCGGACCACCGACGCGCCCGCCTGGGTGGGTTCGGTGCCGCGCGACGAACGCTCGAACAAAGCCAGGCCCAGCATAGCCTCGACTTCGGCCAGCATGCGCGACACCGCCGGCTGGCTCACGGCCAGGAATTCGGCCGTGCGGCCAAGATGGCGGAACTCGTCCAGCGCCACCACCATCTGCAGGTGGCGCAGTTTCAGGTTGGAACGGAAGACACGGTCCAGATGCGCCATGCGAATATCCTGTACATAACGAAAACGTTATCTGGCAATGATTGTATTTTATTTGATTGTTATGGTCGTTGCGCCCCAGAATTGGGCCCGGGCCACGGCCGCCCGCCGCGCCGGCCCGACATAAAAACCAAAGGAGACGATCACATGGAACACAACCCGCCCCTGGACCGGCAACGGCGCCGGCTGCTGGCCGGCGCTGCCTGTGCCGGCGCCGCCGGCCTGCTGGCGCCCTGGTCGGCGCGCGCCGCCGACTATCCTGCCCGCGCCATCACATTCATCTGCCCCTGGCCCGTCGGCGGCACGGGAGACCAATCCATGCGCGCCCTGTGCCAGGTGGCATCCCAGGTGCTGGGCCAGTCCATCGTGGTCGAGAACCGCGCCGGCGCCTCGGGCATGATCGGCACGACCGCCCTGTCGCAGGCCAAGCCCGACGGCTACACCATCGGGCAGATCCCCATTTCGGTCACGCGCTTCTCGCAGCTGGGCATGCTGCATCTGGACCCGCGCAGCGATCTCACCTACCTGGCGCGCACCTCGGGCCAGACTTTCGGCATCGCCGTGCTGGCCAGCTCGCGCTTCCAGAGCCTGCAGGACATGGTGGCCTACGCCAAAGCGCACCCCGGGCAAATCACCTACGGGCACGCCGGCGTCGGCGGCGCCACGCACGTGGGTATGGAACAGTTCGCCATGGCGGCCGGCGTGCAGTTCAACGCCATCGCATACAAAGGCGGCGCGGCCGCCCTGCAAGACCTGCTGGGCGGCCAGGTAGACCTGCTGGCCGATTCCAGTTCCTGGGCGCCGCATGTCGAGGCCGGCAAGCTGCGCCTGCTGGCCACCTGGGGCGAACAGCGCGCCACGCGCTTCAACAACGCGCCCACCCTGAAAGAACTGGGCTACGACGTGGTGGTCGAGGCGCCCAACGGCATCGGCGCCCCCAAAGGACTGGATCCGCAGGTGGAGCACAAGCTGCGCGAGGCTTTCCGCACCGCCGTGCTCAGCGACACCTTCAAGCAGGTAGCCAACCGCATCGACGCGCCGGTCATGTACCTGGACGGCCCGGACTACAAGAATTATGTCGCCTCGGTGTACCGCCAGGAAACCGCGCTGATCGATCGCCTGAAACTGAAAGACCTGCTGCAGAAAGGCTGACCGCGCAGTGAGCTCTCATCCATTGATCCGGCTGCATGCCCACGACAACGTCCTGATCGCGCGCCAGGCGCTGGCGCTGGGCATGGCCGTGCCGGAGCTGGCCCTGCGCCTGCGCGCGCAGGTGCCGGGCGGCCACAAGATCGCCGCCTGCCGCATTCCGGCCGGCACGCCGGTGCGCAAGTACGACACCATCATCGGCGTGGCCGCCCGCGACATCGAGCCCGGCGAGCACGTGCATACGCACAACCTGGCATTGGCGGATTTCGACCGCGACCCGGCCTTCTGCCGCGACGCGCGGCCGGTGCAATTGCTGCCCGAGGCCGAGCGCGCCACATTCCAGGGCTACGTGCGGCCCGACGGACGGGTGGGCACCCGGAATTTCATCGGCATCATCGCATCGGTGAACTGCTCGGCCACCGTGGTCAACCATATCGCCGCGCACTTCACGGCGGAACGCCTGGCGGCTTTTCCGCACGTCGATGGGGTGGCGGCGTTCGCGCAGACCAGCGGCTGCGGCATGTCTTCGCCCAGCGAGCATTTCGACGTGCTGCGGCGCACGCTGGCGGGCTATGCGCGCCATCCGAACCTGGCCGGCGTGCTGCTGGTCGGGCTGGGCTGCGAACGCAACCAGGTCGCGGCGCTGGTCGATTCGCAGGGCCTGGCGCCGGGCGCGCACATGCGCACGCTGGTCATGCAGGACAGCGGCGGCACGCGCGCCACCATCGCCGCCGGCATCCGCGCCATCGAAGACATGCTGCCGCGGGCCAACGCGGCGCGGCGCCAGCCCGTATCTGCCAGCCACCTGAAAATCGGGCTGGAATGCGGCGGCTCGGACGGGTTCTCGGCCATCACGGCCAACCCGGCGCTGGGCGCGGCCATGGACACCCTGGTGCGCCACGGCGGCACGGCCATCCTGTCCGAAACGCCGGAAATCCACGGCGTGGAATACATGCTGACTCGCCGCGCGGCCACGCCCGAAGTCGGCCAGAAACTGCTGGACCGCCTGGCCTGGTGGGAACGCTATACGGCCGGCCAGAACGCGCAGTTCAACGGCGTGGTGGGCCATGGCAACCAGCAGGGCGGGCTGGCCAACATTTTCGAAAAATCGCTGGGCTCGGCCATGAAAGGAGGCACCACGCCCCTGCAGGCCGTGTACCAGTACGCCGAGCCCATCGACCGGCACGGCCTGGTGTTCATGGACTCGCCCGGCTACGACCCGGTGGCCGTCACCGGGCAGATCGCCAGCGGCGCGAACCTGATCTGCTTCACCACCGGGCGCGGCTCGATGTTCGGCTCGAAGCCCGCGCCCACGCTGAAGCTGGCCAGCAATTCGGCCATGTACGCCCGCCTTGAGGAAGACATGGACATCAATTGCGGCGCCGTGCTCGACGGCGAACTCGACATCGGCCAGATGGGCCAGCGCATCTTCCAGCACATCCTGCGCGCGGCGTCCGGCGAACCCACCAAGAGCGAGCTGCTGGGCCTGGGCAACCACGAATTCGTGCCGTGGCACCTGGGCATCGTCAGCTGACCCCCTATTTCCCGACCCGCCATCATGCCCGCACACAACCTCTTCAAATCGGCGCTGGCCGCCGGCCAGCCCCAGATCGGCCTGTGGCTCTCGATGGCCGACCCCTACCTGGCGGAAGTCTCGGCCACGGCCGGTTTCGACTGGCTGCTCATCGACGGCGAGCATGCGCCCAACGATCTGCGCAGCACGTTAGCGGCGCTGCAGGCCATTGCCCCGCACCCCTCGCAGGCCGTGGTGCGCGTGGTGGCGGGCGAAACGCCGCGCATCAAGCAGCTGCTGGATATCGGCGCGCGCAGCCTGCTCGTGCCCATGGTGGATACCGCCGAGCAGGCGCGCGCCATCGTGGCGGCCACGCGCTATCCGCCGCACGGCGTGCGCGGCGTGGGCAGCGCCGTGGGACGCGCTTCGCAATGGAGCGCGCGCGCCGATTACCTGGACGTGGCCGACGACGAAATATGTTTGCTGCTGCAGGCCGAAACGGCCACCGCCCTGCGCAACCTGGAGGCCATCTGCGCCGTGCCGGGCGTGGACGGCGTCTTCATCGGCCCGGCCGACCTGGCCGCCTCGATGGGATTCCGCGGCCGCCCCAGCGCGCCCGAAGTGCAGCAGGCCATCGAGCGCGCCATGCGCATCATCATCGGCAGCGGCAAGGCCGCCGGCACGCTGACATCCGACCCGGCGCTGGCGCGCCGCTACCTGGACCTGGGCTGCACCTTCGTGGCCACCGGCGTCGACGTGCTGCTGTATGCCGGCGCGGCGCGCCGCCTGGCCGCCCAATTCCTGGCGCCGGCTGCTGCCGGCCAGCCCGGGGGCCCGTCCGCGGCGTATTGATTTCGCCACACTCGGCAGATACACCGCTTACCGGGTCTTGCAATTTTCATGGCTTGCGCCGCCGCCGAAGCGGCGGATGCAACGCCCCTACACAGTCGGTCACGAATAAGCGCTTTGGTCACGATTAAGTGATTTCGAAGCCATTACAGAATCGGCCGCGGCCCCCTGCTCTGTGCCTAAATGGGCGCGAGTGCGCAGAATCATCCGCGCACCCTTGATGGAGCAACCGCCATGAAAACGATCGCTGCAATGCTGGTCATGGCCACCACGCTTGCGGGATGCATTGTGGTGCCCAGCCACCACCACCGGGGCTATTACCGCTCGGGGCCCGCGTACGTCTATCCCGGGCCGCCGGCGTACTACTACCCCGGCCCTCGCCATTACCGATATTGACATTCCTGTCGGGAGCTCGACATGAACACATTCCAACGACTGTCCGCCACGCTGCTGGCCACGGGGATGCTGCTGGCCGCAGCCGCCGCGCCCCGCCCCGCGCTGGCCGACGTTTCCATCAGCATCGGCGTGAACGCCTGGGGCGAACCGCCGCCGCCTTTCCCCGCGTATAGCCAGCCCATGATCCCGGGTCCCGGCTACATCTGGACGCCCGGCTACTGGGCGGTGAACCACCACGGCTACTACTGGGTGCCGGGCGCCTGGGTGCTGCCGCCCTTTACGGGCGCGCTCTGGACACCCGGCTACTGGGCGTTCTTCGGCAATGTCTACCAATGGCACCCGGGCTACTGGGGCCACCAGGTGGGCTATTACGGCGGCATCAACTACGGCTTCGGCTACTTCGGCACCGGCTACCACGGCGGCTACTGGAAACGCGACCGCTTCTACTACAACCGCGAAGTGAACAACATCAACGTCACGCGCATCACCAACGTCTACAGCCGCAAGGTAGAGGTCAGGCACGACGACCACCGCCGCATCAGCTATCACGGCGGCAAGGGCGGTATCCAGCGCCGCCCCAACAAGCACGAGATCGCCGTCCAGCGCGAACACGAGCGCTACCAGGCCGCGCGCGACGCCGACCGCCGCAAGCGCGACGCCATGCATGACCGCCAGCAACACCAACAGGCGCAGCGCCGCGATGACGCGCAGCGGCAGCAGCAAGAGCAGCGCCAGCGGCAAGACGCGCAGCGCCAGCAGCAAGACCAACGCCAGCGGCAGGACGCGCAACGCCAGCAGCAAGACCAACGCCAGCGGCAGGACGCGCAGCGCCAGCAGCAAGATCAACGCCAGCGGCAGGATGCGCAGCGCCAGCAGCAAGAGCAGCGCCAGCGGCAGGACGCGCAGCGCCAGCAGCAACAACAGCGCCAGCGGCAGGAAGCGCAACGGCAGCAGCAAGAGCAACGCCAGCGGCAGGACGCGCAGCGCCAGCAGCAAGAGCAACGCCAGCGGCAGGACGCGCAGCGCCAGCAGCAACAACAGCGCCAGCGGCAGGAAGCGCAACGGCAGCAGCAACAGCAGCAGGCCAGGCAGCGCCAGCAGGCGGAGCAACGCCAGCAACAGGCCCGTCAGCAGCAGGCCCGCCAGCAGCAGGACATGCGGCGCCAGCAGCAGGCCCAGCGCGTGGACCGCGGCTCTGGCGGCGGCGATCACGGCAACCGGGGCGGCCGCGACAACTGATGATGACGGCCCGGCCATGTAGTTGACGTAGCAACTACATGGCCGATATGATGCGCTCCTGAGGCCACAAGAACCGGCTCGGCACCCGCAGCCGGCATGGCCCCGCGCCCAGGAGCGAACCATGACCAGGTTGACCGGCAGTGCCAGAGTTGTACGGGGAATATTCCAATGCTTGCTGGGCCTGGGGTTGTCGGCCGGCATGGCGGCGGCGCATGCGCAGGCAGGGTTTCCCGATAAGCCGGTCCACCTGCTGGTGCCGGCGCCGCCGGGCGGCGCCGGAGACACCTCGGCCCGCGCCATTGCCCGCCACATGGCCCAGACCCTGGGCCAGCAGGTCGTGGTCGAGAACAAGCCGGGCGCCGCGGCCACCATCGGCTTCAGAAGCCTGGCCAGCTCGGCGCCCGACGGCTATACCATCGGCCTGGTGCCCGTGGCGGGCACGGCCATCGCCACCGTCACCTATAAAGACCTGCCCGACATTGGCCGCGATTTCGCCATCGTGGCCGGTATTGCCGACGCCCCGCACGTGCTGGTGGTGCCGGCATCGCTGGGCATCAAAGACGTCAAGGGCCTGCTGGCGTTGCTGAAAAGCCGGCCCGATTATTACAACTATGCCTCGCAGGGCGCCGGCTCGCTGTCGCACATCGAATCGGCGGTGTTTCTGGCCGAGGCCGGCGCATCGGCCACCCACGTGCCCTACAAAGGCAGTTCCGAAGCGATCCCGGGCCTGATCAGCGGCGCCACCAGCATGATGTTCGACAGCGTGTCGTCGGTGCTGCCCCATGTGCGCGCGGGCAGGCTCGTGGCGCTGGCCACCGCGGCCAGCAGCCGCGTGCCGCAGCTGCCCCAGGTGCCCACCATGGCAGAGCTGGGCTACGACCTGAAGGCCGACAACGCCTTCGTGCTGCTGGCGCCCGCCGGCACGCCGCCCGATGCCCTGCAGGTGTTGACCGAAGCCGTGCGCAAAGCGGTGGAAAACCCGGAAGTCATCGCCACGCTGGAAAACACCGGCATCGTTGCCAAGTTCACCGCGCCCAATGCGTTCGGCGCCGTCATCGGCCAGGAATTCGCCTTGTGGCCGGGCCTGGCCAAGAACCTGCTGCAGCCGTCCCGCTGAACCCGACCCCATACCGGATTTCCCGATGCCTTCTTTCAACGGGTCCGACTGGACCTTTCCCTATACCTCGCAGCGCATGCCGGTGCTGGCCGAGAACATCGCCTGCACCGAACAGCCCCTGGCCACCCAGGCCGCCCTGGGCGCCCTGGCCGCGGGCGGCAACGCGGTCGACGCCGCGATCGCCGCCGGCATCACGCTGACCGTCGTGGCCCCGTGCATGAACGGCATCGGCGGCGATGTGTTCGCCATGGTCTGGGACGGCAGGCAGCTGCACGGCCTGAACGCCTCGGGCCGCGCGCCGCAAGCCTGGACGCCCGAATACTTCTCGAAGTATCAGGCCATGCCGGCCCGCGGCTGGGATTCGGTCACCGTGCCGGGCGCCGTGTCCGGCTGGGTGGCGCTGTCGCGGCGCTTCGGCAAGCTGCCTTTCGGCGACCTGTTCCAGGCGGCCATACGCTATGCGCGCGACGGCTATATCGTCACGCCCATCGTCAGCCGGCAATGGGAAACCCAGATCGCCGACATCAAGCACATTCCCGGATTCGTCGAGGCCTTCGCGCCCGGCGGCCACGCGCCCGCCCCGGGGCAGCGCTTCATCTGCCCGGGCCAGGCGGCCACCCTGGAAGACATCGCGCGCACCGAAGGCGCGTCGTTCTACCGCGGCGCGCTGGCCGACCGCATCGCGGCGTATGCCCAGGCTACCGGCGGCGCCATGACCCGCGCCGATCTCGAAGCGCACGAAGCCGACTGGGTCGAGCCGATATCCATGCCATACCAGGACATCGCGCTGCACGAAATCGGCCCCAACGGGCAAGGCATCGGCGCCCTGATGGCGCTGGGCATGCTGGACGCCATCGATGCGCACCGCCTGCCGCTGGACTCGACCGAGTATTTCCATGCCCAGATCGAGGCCATGAAACTGGCGCTGGCCGACATGCAGCGATACGTGGCCGACAGCCGCCACATGCAGGAAGTCGACGCCCAGGCCTTGCTGGAACCGGCTTACCTGGCCGGCCGCGCGGGCGGCATCGATCCGGCCCGCGCTTGTTATCCCGGCCCGGGCCTGCCCCTGAAAGGCGGCACCACCTACCTGACCACCGCCGACGCCGGCGGCATGATGGTGTCGTTCATTCAATCGAACTTCAAGGGCTTCGGCTCCGGGCTGGTGGTGCCGGACACCGGCATCGCCCTGCACAACCGCGGCTGGGGCTTCAATCTGGTCGCGGGCCATCCCAACCAGGTGGGCCCGGGCAAGCGCCCGTTCCACACCATCATTCCGGGTTTCCTGATGCGCGGCGGCAAGCCGCTGATGAGCTTCGGCGTCATGGGCGGTTCACTGCAAGCCCAGGGGCACATGCAGGTGGCCGCGCGCATCGCGCACGGGCAGAATCCGCAGGCCGTCATCGACGCGCCGCGCTGGCGCATTCTTGAAGATAACGTCACCGTGCTGGTGGAATGGAATTTTCCCGAAGCGGCGGTGGCCGGGCTGCGCCAGAAGGGCCACCAGGTCGAGGTCGCGCCGCGCTTTTCCGACGAATTCGGCGGGGCGCAGGCCATCGCCAGGCTGGCCGACGGCTATGCGGGCGCGTCCGACCACCGCAAAGACGGCCACGCGGGCGGCTGGTAGCCCGCCCGCGGCGGCTAGCGCGCTTTGCCGCGCGCTTCGTGGGCTTCTTGCAGCAGGGCTTCGGCCTGGTGAATGAGGGTTTGCATGGCCTTCTCGAAGGTTTCGAGTTCTTTGGGGCTGAGGCAGCTGGCCAGCCGCTGCTGCCGCGCCAGGCTCAGCGGCATGCCGCGCTGGTATTTCGAGCGGCCGGCCGCGGTCATGCCCACCAGGATGCGGCGCCCATCGGTGGGGCTGGGCGTGGTTGCCACCAGCTTCTTGTCCAGCAGCTCGGCAACCGCGCGGCTGACCTGGCTTTTGTCGTACCGGCAGAAATCGGCGATATCCTGCACCGACTGCGGCCCCGCATTGGCCACGCACAGCAACACGCGCCATTGGCGCACCGACAGGCCCAGATGCGTGTCCAGAATGACCTCGATGCCGCGATTCAGCAATTGGCTGAGGGTAAGCACACGGTATGCAAGCAGGTTGGTCGGATCGACGCTGGGCGTTGTCTGTTTTTTGCGGGATGGCGCCATGGCGGTTCCAACGGTTTCGACGCGTCGATGATACAGGCAATCAGCCGCGCACCATGCCCCCAAACACCATGAAAACGGGAAGAATCCTGCCATGACCGACACACCTGTTCACGACTTCCTGATCATCGGCGCCGGCATTGCCGGCGCCTCGCTGGCGTACCGGCTGCGCGGCCGCGGCTCGGTGCTGGTGGCCGACATGGAAAGCCAGGCGGGCTACCACGCCACGGGCCGGTCGGCGGCCATGTTCATGGAAACCTACGGCACGCCCACGATCCAGGCCCTGACGCGCGCCAGCCGGCATTTCTATGAGCACCCGCCGGAAGGATTCTGCGCGCATCCCTTGCTGGCCGAGCGCGGCGTGCTGTATATCGCCCGCGACGGCCAGCAGCATCTGCTGGCGCAGACCCACGACGCACTGACGGCGGCGGGCGCGCGCATCCGCAAGCTGTCCGCCGCCGATGTCGTGGCCCGGGTGGCATGCATCCGGGCGGACGGCCTGCTGGGCGCCATCGCCGAGCCCGAAGCAATGGACGTCGACGCCAATGCCGTCCTGCAAGGGTTTCTGAAAGGCGCGCGGGCGGGCGGCGCGCAGTTCCTGTTCAATGCCGGTGTCACGGGCGCCGAACGCCGCGCGGGTGTGTGGCATGTGCAGCTGGCGAATGGGCAAACCGCGCGGGCGCGCACGGTGGTGAACGCCGCGGGCGCCTGGGCCGACCGCATCGCCGGACTGTTCGGCGCGGCGCCGGTGGGCCTGACACCCAAGCGGCGCAGCGCCTTCACCTTCAAGGCGCCCGACACGGCCGACCCGGCCGAGGTCGCGCACTGGCCGGCCGTCGTGGGCATCGACGAGAGTTTTTATTTCAAGCCCGACGCCGGCCAGCTGCTCGGTTCGCCGGCCAATGCCGATCCGGTCGAACCGCATGACGTCGTCGCCGAAGAGCTGGACGTGGCGCTGGGCATCGACCGGATCGAAACCGCCACCCACCTGTCCATCCGCCGGCCCACGCATACCTGGGCCGGCCTGCGCTCATTCGTGGCCGATGGTGAATTCGTCATCGGCCACGATCCGCGCACCGAAGGTTTCTTCTGGCTGGCCGGACAAGGCGGCTACGGTATCCAGACCTCGCCCGGCGCCTCGCTGCTGGCGGCCAACCTGCTGCTGCAAGACCCGCTCGATGCGTCGCTGCAGGAATGGCGGGTGGATCCACGGGTGGTGTCGCCGGCGCGCTAGCGCGGCTCCGCCCCGCGCACCTGGTGCGCCAGCTTGCGCCCCGCCACGCAGGCATCCACATTGGCCGCCATCGCCCTTGCGCGCCGCGCGATGGTGCCGTCGGTCCAGGCCGACATGTGCGGCGTCATGATGACGTTGTCCAGCCGCGCAAACGGCAGCCGCGAAGGCGCGGCCGCCTCGTCCGGCCGGGCGGGATACTGATACCAGGTATCGATGGCCGCCGCGCCGATGCGCTTGCGCAGCAGGGCGTCATACAAGGCCTGCTCGTCCACCACCGGCCCGCGCCCCACGTTGATCAGCATGGCGTGCTCGCGCATCTGCGCGAAAGCCGCGGCATCCACCAGGCCCTCGGTGGCCGGCAGCAGCGGCAGCGAGACCACGATGTAGTCCGACTGCCGGTAGAAATCGCCCAGGGAGTCCAGTCCGAACCAGGCATCCACCTCGTTCGATACCGGCACCGGGCTGCGGTTGGCGGCCAGCACCCGCATGCCGAACGCTTTGGCGCGCCGCGCGATGGCCTGGCCGATGTGGCCATGCCCCAGCAGCCCCAGCGTGGCCGAGCCGATCTCGCCATGCAGAGCGCCGGGCATGCCCGAACGGTAATGCCAGTCGCCGCGGGCCAGGCGGGCATGGGCGTCCGCCAGCGGCACGCGCCGGCTCAGGATCGCGGCCATGACGTACTCGGCAATCGCCGGGCCGTGGCCGTAGCAGTTGCACACCGCCGTGCGCGCCGGCAGCGCCGCCAGGTCGATGCGGTCGTAGCCGGCCGCGCACACCTGGTACAGCCTGGCGCGCTCCGGCCGGGGCATGGAAGCATCCAGGCGGTTGCCGACAATCACATCGGCCTGCCGATAGGCCTGGATATCGCCGGGCGCCTCCAGCCTGTCGGGCAGCACCCGGATGCAGGCTTCCGATTCCAGCGCGGCGCGGAAATCCGCAAGGTACGTCGCGGCATTCTGGCCGTGGAAAACAATATCGGTCATGACATTCTCAGTGGGATCGCGGCGCGCGGGCGCCGCCCGCCAGGGCGGGTTCGTCCGGGCAAAGGCCCTCAGCCCCGCAGCGCCGGCGGAAACGGCACGCCCAGCCGCCGGGTCCAGGGCTCGAGCGCGGCCGGGATGTCGGCGCCCAGGCTCACCCCGTCGCGGCGCTGGCGCGCGGCGCGGGCCAGCGCCGCGTCGCCCGGCACGCGCACCGGCCGGGCCGGGTCGATGGGGCGCGCTGCGCGCGTGGCGTCGGCCAGGGCCTGCATCTCGTCCAGGAAGATGTCGCGGCCCGCGAATGCGTCCGGGTCGATCACCTGCAGCAGGAAACCCTGGGCCTTCTCGCCCGACAGGCGCCCCAGCCCGGACAGGCCCAGCGACATCGCGCCCACCAGCATCGCCATGGCATAGCCCTTGTAGCCATGATCCATGCCGCCCAGCGGCAGGATGGTGCCCGGCGGATCGGTCGCCAGGGCGCCCGGATCATCGGTCACCTGCCCCTGCGCGCTCAGCAGCGCCGGCCAGGGCAGCCGCTCGCCGCGCGCCTGCACCTGCTTGACGAAGCTGTTGCTGGTCAGCGACGTGGTGGTGTCGATCAGGATGGGCGTGCCGCGCGTGGGAATGCCGGCGGCGATGGGCTCGCTGGTCAGCACCGCGTCCAGCCCGCCGAACGGCGCCACGGAGCGCACCTTGGTATCGGTGGCCCACAGCAGGCACAAGTAGCCGGCCTCGGTCAGGTCGGGCAGGTAGACCTGCAGGGCGCCGATGTGCTGGCTGTGGCGCACGGCGATGCTGACCATGCCCTGGCCGGGCACGCGCTGCAAGGCCGCCTGGATGGCCTGGTGCAGCACCCAGTGGCCCGGCAGCATGCCGGCATCCCACAGCAGGCAGGCGCCCTTTTCCGACACGCGCCGGATCTCGCCGCGGCGCTGGGTGGCGCCTTCGTCGATCTCTTTCAGGTAGCGCGGCAGCAGCGCCAGGCCGTGCGTGGCGTGGCCGTACAGGTCGGCATCCACCACCCGCCGCGCCACCACGGCGGCGATGGAGGGGTCGACGTCCATGGCCAGCAGGCAGTGCTGCGCAAATTCAATCAGCGCCTCGTGGGCGTAGCGGGCATCAGGCATGGTGGGTTCCGTATCGGGCGTCATGCCGGCGCCGCCTGCGTCTGGTCGGCGCGCAGCCACTTGGGCTGCAGCGTGGCGGCCAGCAGGCTGCGGGTGTACGCGTGGCCGGGCTGGTTGAAAATGGCCGAGGTGGGCCCCTGCTCGACGATCTTGCCCTGCTGCATCACGACGATGCGGTCGGCGAAGTGCCGCACAATGGGCAGGTCGTGCGTGATGAACACATACGACAGACCCAGGCGCGTGCGCAGGTCAGCCAGCAGGTCGATCACCTGCGCCTGAATCGACACGTCCAGCGCCGACACCGCCTCGTCGCACACCACCAGTTCGGGCTCGCTGGCCAGCGCGCGGGCAATGGCGATGCGCTGCCGCTGGCCGCCCGAAAACTGGTGCGGATAGCGCGGCGCGTGCTCCGGCTTCATGCCCACCAGTTCCAGCAGTTCGGCCACGCGGTCGCGCCAGCGCGGCCTGGCCAGGATGTCGCCATGTATCGCCCAGGGCTCCGAGATGATGTCGTGCACGGTCATGCGCGGGTTCATCGATCCGAACGGGTCCTGGAACACCATCTGCACCTTGCGGCGGAACTTCCGCATCTGCCGCTCGTTCATCCGGAAAATGTCCACGCCGTTGTAATACGCGGCGCCCGAGGTCGCGTCGAACAGCCTGAGCAGCATGCGGGCCACGCTGGATTTGCCCGAGCCCGATTCGCCCACGATGCCCACTGTTTCGCCGCGGCACACCTCGAAGCTGACGTCGTCCACCGCGCGCAGCACCCGCTTGCCGGCGAAGGCACCGGACATCAGCCGGTATTCCTTGACCAGGTGCTCCACGCGCAGCACGGGCTCCTGGGCCACCACGCCCGAGCGGCGGTTCGATACATCGGCCTGGTCGCCGTGCGGCAGCGCGGCCGTCAGCGTGCGGGTGTAGTCGTGCCGGGGGTTCGTGAAGACCTCGCGCGCGTCGCCCGCTTCGACGATTTTTCCCGACTTCATGACAATCACGCGGTCGGCCATCGACGCGGCCACCTCCAGGTCATGGGTGATCATGATCAGCGCCATGCCGCGCTCGCGCTGCAGGTCGCGCAGCAGGTCGAGAATCTGCGCCTGCACGCTGACATCCAGGGCCGTGGTGGGTTCGTCGGCGATCAGCACATCGGGTTCCAGCGCGATGGCCATGGCGATCATCACGCGCTGGCGCTGCCCGCCCGAGAACTGGTGCGGATAGAAATCGACGCGCAGTTCGGGCTCGCGTATGCCCACGCGCGCCAGCAGTTCGATGGCGCGCGCGCGGGCCTGCCTGGCGTCGGCGGCGCCATGGCACTGGAAAACCTCGGCGATCTGCCGCCCCACCGTGTACACCGGGTTCAGGTAGGCCAGCGGGTCCTGGAAGATCATGCCGATCTTGCAGCCGTTGATGCGGCGCCGCGCCTCGTCGTCCAGGCGGGCCAGGTCCTGGCCTTCGAACAGAATGCTGCCCTGAACGATGTCGCCGGGCGGGCAATCCACCAGCCCCATCACCGTGCTGGTGCTGACGCTCTTGCCCGAGCCGCTTTCGCCCAGAATGACCAGCGTCTCGCCGGGATGCACATGGAAAGACACGTTGTCCACCGCGCGCACCGGCTCGTCGTCGGACAGGAAGTCCACCGTCAGCCCGTCGATGCGCAGAATGGGCTGCTTGTCTGCTTGGGTATTCATCGCGCCGCCTTCTTCAGTTTCTGCAGCCGCCAGCGCTGCTGCGGGTCGGCCGCGGTGCGGGCCCAGCTCGACAGGATGTTGAGCGACAGCGTGGTCAGCATGATGGCCAGCCCGGGCCAGAAGGCGATCCACCAGGCCGTGGAAAGATAGCCGCGCCCGTTGGCCACCATCGCGCCCCAGGTGAACTCGGGCGGCTGGATGCCCAGGCCCAGGAAGCTCAGCGCCGATTCGGCCAGGATCACGGTGGCGAAGTCGATGGCCGAAATGGTGATCAGCGTGGGCACCACCAGCGGCGCGATGTGGCGCAGCACGATGCGCGCCGAACTCGCCCCCATCGAACGCGCCGCGCTGACGAACATGCGCTCGCGCAGTTCCAGCACTTCGGCGCGCGCGGTGCGCAGGTACACCGGCATGCGGGTGATGGCCAGCACGATCACCAGGTTGGTGACGCTGGGCCCCAGCGTGTACAGCACGATCAGCGCCAGCAGCAGCGACGGAAAGCTCATGATGATGTCGGCGCCGCGCTGGATCACATGGCTGTACCAGCTTTCGGTATAGCCGGCCACCAGCCCCAGCAGCCCGCCCACCAGCATCGAGGTGCAGACCGCGGCCGCGGCGATGCCCAGGGTATTGCTGGCGCCCACCACCAGGCGCGGCAGAATGGGCCGGCCCAGCGTGTCGGCGCCCAGCACATACAGCCAGCCGGCGTCCAGGTTGAACGGCGCCAGGTTGCGGTGGCGCAGGCCCAGCTTGGTGGCGGCATCGCCCATCAGCCAGGGGCCCAGCAGCGCGGCCAGCACCAGCAGAGCCAGGAAAATGGCGGCGGCCAGCGCCAGCCGGTCGCGCTTCAGGTAGTTGAGCAGCACCCGGGCCCGCCCGGGCCGGGCCGCGGGCGCTGCTTGCACAGAAGAGGAGATCGCAGACATGGTCAGTACCGCACGCGAGGATCGAGCACCGCGTACAGCAGGTCGATCAAAATGTTCAGGATGAAGATCGCGGTCGCGGTGACCAGGATCGTCGATTGCACGACCGCGAAGTCGCGCTGGATGATCGAATCGATCATCAGCTTGCCGATGCCCGGCCAGCCGAATACCGACTCGACGATCACCGCGCCGTTGACCAGGCCGGTGGCCAGGTCGCCGGCCACGGTAATGACGGGCAGCAGCGAATTGCGCAGGGCGTGGCCGAACACCACCGCGCGGCGCGGCAGGCCCTTGGCGCGCGCGGTCTTGATGTAGGGCGAGGCCAGCGACGACAGCATGGTGCCGCGCACCACCTGCACCAGCAGGCCGAACGGCCGCAGCATCAGCACGAAGATCGGCATCACCCAGAATTCCCAGCCGCCGGTGCCCGAGGTCGGCAGCACGCCCATGCCCACGGCAAACACCAGGATGGCCACGATGGCCACCCAGAAATCGGGCGCGCTGGCGCCGGCCAGCGACACCACGGTGGCGATGCGGTCGAACAGCCCGCGCGGCCGGGCGGCCGCCAGGGCGCCCACCACGATGGCCAGCGACAGCGACAGCAGCATGGCCACGAAGGCCAGCTTCAGCGTCTGCGGAAAAGCTTCCAGCGCCACTTCCATGGCCGAGCGGTGCTGCCGCATCGATTCGCCGAAATCCAGCCGCAGCAAATCGGCCAGGTAATTCCAGAACTGGATATAGATGGGCTGGTCGAGCCCGTTCAGGTGGGCAAAGGCCGCGCGCGCTTCGGGTGTGGAATCCAGCGGCAGGTACAGCGCGGAGGGGTCGCCGGTCAGGCGGGTCAGGAAGAAGACCAGGGTCAGCAGACCCAGTATGGAAATAACGCTATAGGACGCCCGTCGTCCAAGATAATGCAGCATGATCGGGTCCTTGACTTGCTAGAAAGGCAGCAACCGGGAACGCCGCCGCAGCGGCGCGGCGGCGTTCCTGGAAGGAAGCATCAGTTCTTGAACTGAATATTCGCGAGGGGGATTTCGCTGTTCGTGGTGATGTCCGGTTTCCAGTCCAGGCGCTTGCCCACGCGGGTGTAGCCGATCATGTGGAACATGGGAATATCCGGCACGATTTCCGTGCGCATCTGGCGGAAGATCTTCTTGAAATCGTCTTCGCGGGCCTGGCCGGTGGCGGCCATGGCCGTGTCGATTTCCTTGTCCACGGCGGGGTCGCTCACCGTCGAATACTGCCCGCTGGAGCGGTAGAAGATGGGAATGGTGAACGCCGCGTCGCCCTTGTTGTTGTCGTGCATCATCTGCACCAGGTTGGCGCCGCGCTCGGCCGGGAACGGCTTCTGCAGGTAGCGCGTCCAGTCGGCCACGTCCAGCATCACCAGCTTGACGTTCAGGCCCACGCCCTGCCACATGGTCATCATGGCTTCCATGGCTTCGGCGCCGTTCGGGTAGATGCCGTTGCGGCCGATCAGCTTGATCTCGGTGTCCACCTTCACGCCGTCGGCCTTGGCGGCCGCCACCAGTTTCTTGGCCTGCGCGGCGTCGTACTTCCAGGGCTCGAGCTTGTCGTCATGGCCGATAATGCCCGGCACCACCATCTGCGAGGCGCGCTGGATGTCGTCGCCGAACAGCTGGCTCAGGCCGTCCCAGTCGATGGCCAGGTTCAGCGCCTTGCGGATGCGCACATCGTTCAGCGGCGGCTGTTCGAGGTCGATGCGGATGGCGGTGGTTTCCGAGTTCAGGTAGGCGAAATCGGTCTTGGGATTCGAGGCGTCCTGGATGGCGATGGACGGCGTCAGGTCGGCTTCGCCGGTTTCCACCATGGCGGCGCGGATGGATGATTCCTGGCGCCAGACATAGGTAGCCTTGGTTACCGCCGGCTTCTTGCCCCAGTAACCCGGGAACGGATCCAGCACCACCGTCTGCGGAGAGAAAGTCGTGAGCTTGAACGGGCCGGTGCCGATGGGATCGTTCACGGCCTTGTCGACCGGGGTATTGGGCGACACCACCATCACCACGCTCAGCAGCGTGGGCAGGATGGGCTGGGGCCGGTCGGACTTGATCTCGACCGTGTATTCGTCCAGCGGCTTGACCGTCAGTTTGGCGTTGCCGAACTTGGCCATGTTGTTGCAGGTCAGCTTGCCGCCGGTCATGCGGTCGATCGAGAAGGCCACCGCCTTGGCGTCGAGCGCGGCGCCGTCATGGAACTTGACGCCCTGGCGCACCTTGAAATGCCAGGTGTTCGGATCGACCTGCTCCCAGCTGGTGGCCAGCTTCGGCATGGCCTTGCCGGTCTTGGCGTCGATAACGGTCAGCGATTCGGTGATGTTCTGGTTCAGCACCTGGCCGACGTTGGTCATGATGCTGCCGCAGGGCTCGAGGTTGGCCGGCTGTTCCGGCAGCACGATGCGGACTTCATGATTGCCGCCCTGCGCCAGGGCGGGGCCTGCCGCGCCGGCCAGGATGGCCGCCGAGACAAGTGAAACAATGCCTGCTGGATTCATGTCTTCCTCCGTTGGGGGTTGTGCAACAGTCTTGCGTTGTTCTTCTCGGCGATTGCCGGTGGCGGGCCGCGCCGCGGCGCGGCCTCGCCTGGGCTGCTGCTGCGCAGATCAGCTGCCGGCGCGCGCGATGAGCGCCTTCAGCATGTCTTTTTCTTGCGGTTTCAGGTTGGTCAGCGGCGCGCGCACCGGACCGGGCGTATGGCCGATGAGCTCGACGCCCGCCTTGATGATGGACACGGCATAGCCTTTTTCGCGGTCGCGGATGTCGGCGAACGGGAAGAAGAAGCTGTCCAGGATCTGCGCCATGGCGGCCTCGTCGTTGGCGTTCAGCGCCTTGTAAAAGCGCAGCGCCAGCTCGGGCACGAAGTTGAAGACCGCCGACGAATAGGTGCTCATGCCCAGGCCCTTGAAGCCCTGGGCGAACAGTTCGTGGGTGGGCATGCCGCCGATGTAGCTCAGGCGGTCGCCCAGCTTGGCGGTAATGTGGCGCACCAGGCCGGTCTGGCCGGTGCCGTCTTTGAAGCCGACCAGGTTGGGGCAGGCATCGGCCAGGCGCGCCACGGTGTCGGCGCTGGCCACCGAATTCGAGCGGTTGTACACGATGACGCCCAGGCCGGTGGCATCGCACACCGCCTTGACGTGCTGGAAGATGCCTTCCTGCGGCACTTCCATCAGGTAGTGGGGCAGCAGCAGCAGGCCATCGGCGCCGGCCTGCTCGGCGCGGCGGGCGATGTCCTTGGCCAGCTCGGTGCCGTAGCCGCAGCCCGAAATAATGGGCATGCTGCCCGCCGCTTCTTTCGCGGCGCGGGTGACGTCGCCGATTTCCTGCGGGGTCAGGGAAAAAAGCTCGCCCGTGCCGCCCGCGGCGAACAGGGCCGCGGCATCGAAGCCCGACAGCCAGGAGACATGCTTCTGGTAGCTGGGCAGGTTCAGGCTGAAGTCAGGGTTGAAGTGCGTAACGGGGAACGACAACAACCCGGATGCGATACGAGCCTTGAGTTCTTGGGGGGACATGCGTGCCTCTCAGTGTCATAGTATGTATTTCCGAGAAATCATATTATGACTTTTGAAGGCACGTCAATCACTTTGCGCGGCCACCGGCGTGCGGCGGGTCAGCGAGCGGTAGCGCTGGATGCCGATCAGCAGGTGGCGGCGCATGGCGTCGCGGGCGCGGTCCACGTCGCTGGCGAAAATGGCCTCGGCGATCTCGGCATGTTCGGCCAGGATGGTGTGGTCGCGGTTGGGCAGCGGATCGACCCCGCCCATTACCGTACGGAACTTCACGCGCGGGATCATGCGCCGGCCGATGTGTTCGAGAAAGGTCTTGAAGCGGCTGTTGTTGGTGGCCGCGGCAATCGCCATGTGAAAACCGAAATCGGATTCGTCGGTGGACCGCCCTTCGGCCATGAGCTGGGCGAAATGGTCGAGTTCGGCCTGGATGGCGGCTTCCTGGGCGGGCGAGCTGCGCGCCGCCGCCAGCCCGGCCGCCTCGACCTCGATGCCGATGCGCAGCTCGAGCTCTTCGATGATGTCCGAGATCTTGTCGGTGGCGTGCGAAAACAGCGTCAGGGTCTCGTCCGACTGCTGCGGCCCCAGCACGAACACGCCCGCCCCCTGGCGGGATTCCAGCAGGCCGTCGGCGCGCAGGGTGGCCACCGCTTCGCGGATGACCGTGCGGCTGAAGCCGAATTTTTCCACCAGCACCTGTTCGGTGGGCAGCTTGTCGCCCGCGGCGTACATGCCGCCCTCGATGCGGGACCGGAGCTCGTCGGCCACTTGTGACGAAAGGGTTTTCTTTCTGGCCTGGGCGGGGACAGGGGTTTTCATGGGTTCTCCTGCGGCACGGCGCGTTGCAGGCCATCATATCACTTGGCCCGCGCCATCATATGAACAATTACCGGATGTCCGCGCACCCGGCCGGGCCAGATGATAGCGCCGCCCAGGCTCCCGCTTGCGGCTAGCGCCCCTGCCCGCTGGCGACCAGTTGGTCGAACTGTTTGTCCAGCTCGGCCAGCGAATCGCTGATGTGCTTGCGCCGGGCCTTGATCCAGGCGTCCTGGGCGGCCAGCCGGTCGCGCGCTTCCTGCAGCATGCGCTGCATTTCCGCCGGCTGCGGGCCGCCCAGGGTGGCGCGGTGCTTCACGATGGCCACCGGATCCAGCGTGGCGCGGAATTCCGTTTCGCTCATCGGCAGTTCGGCCGGGTACGTCGAGCCCTTCACCGCTTCTTCATAAATGCGCCGCGCCTGGCCGTACGGGAAATCCAGCGGCTTGATGTTGTTGGCCTTGGCGTAACTGACCACCTCGGACGCAAAATGGTGCCCCACGCGGAACGGCAGCTTGTACTTGCGCATCAGCACGTCGGCCAGCTCCTGCGATGCGGTCCAGTCGCTGTTCAGTTCTTCCAGCGCGCGGTCGGGGCTGATGACCATGGCGTTCAGCACGCGGTCCCAGCGCTTGAGCACGCCGATGGCGCTGTCGACCATGGCGGAATTCTGCTTCACGCTCTTGGGGTCGCTCATGCCCGGCGTGATGTTGTGGGTCTGCAGCACCGGGCCCATGGCCAGCGTCACGGCCGTGGATGCGCCGCTGCGCGTGTCGTTCAGCAGGCCCGGGTTGCGCTTCTGCGGCATGGCGCTCGATACATAAGTATTGCCGCCGCCCTCTTCCAGCAGAATCCACGGGCGCGATTGCGCGTACTGCGTCATCACGTCTTCGACGAAGTTGCCGGTGTGCAGCGCGATGCTGGTCACGATGGACGCGACTTCCACGGGCTGGTCCATGGAAGAAATCTGCGAGGCGTCGTAGGCGTTGTCGACCAGGGCGGCAAAGCCCAGGTACTGCGCCATGCGCTTGCGGTCCAGCGGCCAGCTGGT
Organism: Bordetella petrii; assembly: GCF_017356245.1. Classification (NCBI taxonomy): domain Bacteria; kingdom Pseudomonadati; phylum Pseudomonadota; class Betaproteobacteria; order Burkholderiales; family Alcaligenaceae; genus Bordetella; species Bordetella petrii. The sequence goes on along the minus strand of NZ_JAFMZZ010000001.1, from coordinate 3,491,022 downwards.
GCCGTTGAGCACGGTGGTGCCCATGGGCGAGCGGTCGATGCGCGCGTAGGCTTCGCGAATGCGCTGCGCATCGCGGTCCAGGCCGGCGGCGTGGCCCAGCAGGTAGTGGCCGTAGCTGTTGGGCTGCGCCGCCACGCCATTGGTGTAATTGGGCACGATGGTGTCCGCGTGCCTGGCGGCCAGGTTCACCAGGGTGGCGGAAGTGGCGTTGAGCTGGTCGGCCAGCTCCAGCAGCTTGTCGCGCAGGATCGCGCTGCGGTAGGTGGCGTGCATGTCCTGGCTGGAGCGGCCGGCGTGCAGCAGCGTGATGTCCTGGCCCGCCGCCTTGATCAGCAGCGGCTCGAAGGTAATGACCGTGGCCGGCCGCTTGGCGCCGGGCTGGTTGCCGTCTTCGATCACCTTGGCCACGCCCGCCGCCAGGCGCGGCGCCATGGCCTTGTCGAGCAGCCCTTCGTCGGTATTGATGACGGCGGTGGCCTTGTTGATCTCGCCCAGCCAGAAGAACGGATCGCGGGGCGCCTGGGCGGCCGCCGCGGACTGCGCCGCCTGGGCAAGCGCGCCCGCGGCGGAAAACGACAGGGCCAGCGCCAGGCCCAGGGCGGTCAGGGGATGTCTCATGCGGTTCTCGTTATGGGATGGGAAGAATAGTGTAGCCACGTCCGTGGCCGGGCATCGGCGGGCGCCTTGCAGCAGATGTCTGACTGCTTCAACCGCGTGGTATTTGACACCCATGGCGCTACCTTGGGGCCGGTCCGGTGATTTCCTGGGTATTGGCCTTATGCACCTTTGGATATTGCGTTTGGGGGTTTGCGTTCTAGCCCCGTCCCGCGGCGTGCGGGCCAGCGGTGTCGGCGCNCACTGTGCCCACTTACCTTGTACATGCAGGGTCCTGGCCCTAGGCTACCGTTCAGTGTTCAGCTGGCTTACAGGGGGCGGTTCCGGGGCTTCATCTGCGGAGCAAAGTCCACGCTTTCGGTGCCAGAACAAGCTCACCGGAACCGCTGTGGTGATAGCTAATCACCACAAGTGCCAAGATACAAGGTGCCAGACACCGAAGTGTGCACGGGCTGTCTCAACAGTACGGTGTCCGGCACCCTGGCGGGAGCCGGACACCTGCGGGCTGCGATCTGGGCTGCTCCAGCGCCACGTCCGCCCACGGCGACATGATTTCGGTGCAGCCTTCGTTGCGCCCGCCTTCGCGCAGCACGCCCGATGGGCATGCATAGGCATATGCGTACAGGGTGCGCGGCGCGGCCGCATGCGGGTGCGCCGCCGCGACGGCCTGGTAGGCCTCGGGCGGCAGCTTCGGATCGAGCGTCAGCACGTCGGTGCTGGCATCGAGCCGGGCGTGATGGAACGCGTCTTCCAGGCTCATGCCGTAATCGGCCAGGAATGAGATCAGCTGCATGACCGCGGGCAGGATCTTGCGCCCGCCCGAGGCGCCCAGCGCAAAGCGGCGTCCATGGGCCTCGCCCACCACCGGGCAGATGTTCATCAGGCAGCGGCGCGCCGGCGCCAGCGAATTCGCCTTGCCGGGTTCGGGGTCGAACCACATGATCCCGTTGTTGAGCAGCATGCCGGTCGATGGCGACACCACGTGCGAGCCGAAGGCCGACAGCAGGGTCTGCGTGACCGCGCACTGGTTGCCATGGCGGTCGACCACGCTGAAGTGCGTGGTGCAGGCGGGGGTGCGCGGGTCTTCGTTGTCGCCCATGTTCGACAGGCGCCAGCGGTATTCCTCGCGCAGCACGTCGGCGTAGGCCGTGAAGGCATCCGCGCCGGGCGCGGAGCCGGGTTCCAGCCTGGCCTGCAGGCGCTGCAGGCAGCGCGCCAGGCTGGGGCCCGCCGTCATTTCCGGCGTGGCATGGATGCGTCCGCCCCGATAGGGAATCGACAGCGGCTCTTGCAGCAGAGCGCGATAGTCGCGCAGGTCCTGGTGGCTGAGACAGCCGCCCTTGGCCTGCACGTCGCGCGCCAGTTCGGCGCCGATGTCGCCGTCGTAGAACGCGCGCGGGCCCTGTTCGGCCAGGCAGGCCAGCATGTCGGCGGCGCGCGGCAGCGCAATGCGCAGCCCGGCCGCCGCCGCCCAGCCGCCGGCCTTGGGCCAGGCGCCGTCGTCCAGGAACATCTGCGCGGCGTCGGGATCGCGCGCCAGCCAGCGCGCCGAGCCGGCGATCATCAGGGTGGTGTACCAGTCGACCAGCAGACCCTCGCGGGCCAGCGACACGGCGGGCTGCAGCAGGTCGCGCCAGGGCAGGCGGCCATAGGTGGCATGAGCCAGCTCCATGCCCGCCACCGTGCCCGGCACGGCCACCGCCGTGGCGCCGCGCGCATTGCGGTCGTCTTGCACGGCCGGCCAGGGGAACAGGTCGGGCGACACGGCGCCGCCGCCGGCCAGGGGATAGTGCGCCGGATCCAGCTTCGCGGGCGAGCGCATGCCGAAATACACCACCCTGGCCTGGTCTTCGGCCGCCCGGTACAGGGTCATGGCGCCGCCGCCCATGGGGCCGCTCATCCACGGCTCGACCACGCCCGCGGCAAACGATACGGCCACCGCGGCGTCCACGGCGTCGCCGCCGGCGGCCAGCACCTCGGCGCCGGCTTCGGCCGCCCTGCGGTGCTGGGACGCCACCAGCCCGCCGGCGGTGCGGATGACAGTCTTGCGTACGACTTGCGTGGTAGAGAACTGGTCAGGCATCGGCGTTCCTTCGTGGCAGGCGCAGGCCACAGGGTACCGCGCCGGCTACAATCGCGCGATGCCTGCCCGAACCACCGCCTCCACTTCCGACCAGCCCACGCTTTCCGAAGCCGACGGCATCCGCTACCTGCATTTCGGCACCGAATGGATCCAGGGCGCCATGCGCATCAAGGCGCCGGCCGAACTGGTGCTGGAATACACCGCCCAGATGATGGCCTGGCTGCTGTTCCTCGACCCGCCCAAAGACGAGCCCATCGGCCTGCTCGGGCTGGGGGCGGGTTCGCTGGCCCGGTTCTGCCTGAAGCACACCCGCAGTCCGGTGGCGGTGGTGGAATGGAACCCGCGGGTCACGGCGGCATGCCAGATGTTCTTTCGCCTGCCGGCCGTGCCGCGCCTGTCCATCGACCACGACGACGCCGCCGCATGGGTGGCCGATCCGGGCCATGCGGGCCGCTGCCCGGTGCTGATGGTCGACCTGTACGACGCTACGGCGCGCGGCCCGGTGCGCGACTCGGAAGACTTCTACCGCGGCTGCCGGCGGGTGCTGGGCGAAGTGGGGGTGCTGTCGGTCAACCTGTTCGGCCAGCATGAAAGCTTCGAGCGCAACATCGAGAACCTGCGGCGCGCCTTCGACGACCGCATCCTGCTGTTGCCCGAGATCGACGCGGGCAACCAGATCGTGCTGGCCTTCAGCGGCCCGCCCCTGGCCGTCACGCTGGCGCAGTTGCTGGCCCGCGCCGAGCAGGTCGAAAGCCGCTACGGGCTGCCCGCCAGGCGTTGGGCGCGTGCCCTGACGCGCCACGCCGTGGCGGGCGTGCTGCACCTCTGAAGCGCCGGGCGCCCGCGCCTGCGGGATTCCCCCAACCCTGCCGGGGCTTCCCTCGCCAGGGAGCGGCAGGTATGATGGGTTTTCCTATAATTATGAATTACAGGAACCGCTCGCGGACCGTCCATGACCGCTCCCATCGTCCGGCAAGCGCTGTATCTCGAAGTGGCCGACCGCCTGCGCGCCATGATCCGCTCGCACGCGCTGGCCGGCGGCGAATGGATCGACGAAACCCGCCTGACCGGCCTGCTGGGCATTTCGCGCACGCCGCTGCGCGAAGCGCTGAAAGTGCTGGCCACCGAAGGCCTGGTCCGGCTCGAACCGCGCCGCGGCTGCTTCGTCAACGAGCTGTCGCTGCGCGACCTGGAAGACATCTTCCCGCTGATGGCCATGCTGGAAGGGCGCTGCGCCCACGAGGCCGCCCTGAAGGCGTCCGACGCCGACCTGGCGGCGCTCGAGCCGCTGCACCAGGCGCTGGCGGACCATGCCGCCGCCGGCCGCATCGACGCCTACTACGACACGAATTTCCTCATCCATGAAGCCGTGCAGGCCCTGGCCGACAACCGCTGGCTGTCGGACATGGTGGGCAACCTGCGCAAGGTGCTCAGCCTGTTCCGCCATAAAAGCCTGACCGTGCCGGGCCGCATCGGCGAATCCTGCGCCGAGCACCTGGCGATCTACGCCGCGCTCAGGGCGCGCGATCCGGATGCCGCCGAGGCCCTGGCGCGCAAACACCTGCTGCGCCAGCTCGACGCCCTGCGCCTGCTGGCCGGCGAGGCCGACGCGCCACCCGATTCTTCCCCGTCCCTTACCCAGGAGCCTGCCCATGACCGCCCTAGACTCCAGTCCGCTCGCGCGCGGCGCACGGCCGCCTGAGGGCGATGCCGCGCCGGAAGGCGAGGCCGCCGAACACGCCGGCCTGATGGCCCGGCTCAGCCGCCTGTGGGACCGCGGCCGGCTGCCCGGCGACGCCGAGATCCTGCCGCTGTTCCAGGCCCGCCTGACCGACGTGGCCGCCAACAAGCTGGCGCGCAGCTGGTGCGGCGCCTACGCCGCGGCCGACAGCAAGCGCCGCCGCGAACTGCTGGCCGGCCTGGCGCAGGTCGGCGCCGGCCTGGAGCCGCGCGGCGACCAGGGCCAGCGGCTGTTCAAGCGCTTCAACGGCCTGCCCGACGGCCTGCGCTTCCTGGTGGCCCTGCGGGCCGACATGCTGCGCTGGCGCAAGCAGGTGGCCGGCCTGCAGGCCCTGGACAAAGACCTGGAAAGCCTGCTGTCGGCCTGGTTCGACGTGGGCCTGCTGGAACTGCGGCCGCTGACCTGGGATTCGCCGGCCTCGCTGCTGGAAAAACTGATCATCTACGAGGCCGTGCACGAAATCCGTTCATGGGACGACCTGCGCCACCGGGTGGCGTCCGACCGCCGCTGCTACGCGTATTTCCATCCGCAGATGCCCGACGTGCCGCTGATCTTCGTCGAAGTCGCCTTTTCCACGCAGATGGCCGACAACGTGCAGGCGCTGCTCGACATGGGCGCGCCGCCGCAAGACCTGGACAAGGCGCGCTGGGCCATTTTCTATTCCATCTCGAATACGCAGCCAGGCCTGCGCGGTATCAGCTTCGGCAACTTCCTGCTCAAGCGCGTCATCGAGCGCCTGCTCGAAGAAGTGCCCAAGCTGCGCTCGTTCGCCACGCTGTCGCCCATTCCCGGCCTGGCCGACTGGCTGTCGCGCCTGAGCGCGCAGGAAGTCGAAGGCATCGTGCGCGACAAGGCCCGCGCCCGCGCGGGCGCGCCCGATGGCGCGCGCTGGGTGGCCCGGCTGGCCAAGGCCGCGGCCGGCAAGCCGTCCGAAGTGGTGCAGCGCGCCGGCATGAAGCTGGCGGCGCACTACCTGCTGTCGATGAAGAACGGCCAGCCGCTGGATCCCGTGGCGCGCTTTCACCTGGGCAACGGCGCGCGCATCGAGCGCCTGAACTGGGCGGCCGACACCTCGCCCAAGGGCCTGGCCCAGTCGTGCGGGATGATGGTCAATTACCTGTACGACCTGGACGACCTGGACGCCAATCTGGCGCAGCTGGGTGAGGGCAAGCCGCGCGTCAGCCGCGGCATTGCGCGCATCGGGTAGGGGCGGGCCATGTACGAAACGCCGTCAACGGGGCAGGTGCTGCTGGAACGGGAAGACGCGCTGGCCGTGGTCACGCTGTCGCATCCCGGGCGCCTGAACGCCATTACCGTCGCCATGTGGGAACAGCTGCGCGGCGTCTTCGAGGCGCTGGCCGCCGACCGGGCCGTGCGCTGCGTGATCGTGCGCGGCGCCGGCGGCCAGTTCGCGGCCGGGGCCGACATCCGTGAGTTTCCCATGGTGCGCGGCGACCTGCAGCGGGTGCGCCGCTATCACCAGCAGGTGCTGGCGCCGGCGCTAGCCGCCGTGGCCGAATGCCCGCATCCGGTGGTGGCGCAGATCGACGGCGTGTGCGTGGGCGGCGGCCTGGAAATCGCCTGCCAGTGCGACCTGCGCATCGCCGGCGCGTCGTCGCGCTTCGGCGTGCCCATCAACCGGCTGGGATTTCCCATGGCGCCCGACGAAATGCGCGGCCTGCTGGCGCTGGCCGGCCGGGCCGCCACGCTGGCCATCCTGCTCGAAGGCCGCGTGTTCGACAGCGCCGAGGCGCAGGCGCTGGGCCTGTTGACCCGCGTCGTGCCGGACGCCGAGGTGGCCGCGCAGGCCCGCGCCAGCGCCGACCGCATCATGCGGGGCGCGCCGCTGGCGGCCCGCATCAACAAGCGCCAGGCGCGCCGGCTGCTGCAGGGCGCGCCGCTGGACGAAGCCGATTATCAAGACTTCTTTTCTTATGCCGAGAGCCGCGACCACCGTGAAGGCGTGGGCGCTTTCCTGGCGGGCCGGGCGCCCGTATTCACTGGAGACTAGACAAGGTGAGCAACGCCAATCTGTACACCATCCTGGCAGGCGGTTTTCCCGCCGACCGCGGCAAGATCGCGCTGGAGACGCCCGATCTGCTGTACACCTGGGACGACATCGACCGCGCCAGCGCCTGCCTGGCCAACCTGCTCGCTTCGCTGGGCCTGCCCGAGGGCGCGCGCGTGGCGGTGCAGGTCGAGAAGTCGCCCGAGGCGCTGTTGCTGTACCTGGCCACGCTGCGCGCGGGCTTTGTCTACCTGCCCTTGAACACGGCCTATCGCGAGAACGAAGTAGCGTACTTCCTGGGCGACGCCGAGCCCGCGGTGGTGGTGTGCGCCAGCAAGAACCTGGACTGGGTGCGCCGCGTGGCCGACCAGGCCGGCACCCGCCATGTATATACGCTCGACGAAGACCGCAGCGGCACGCTGCTGGACGCCGCCGGCGGCATGAGCCAGTCGTTCGACGCCGTGCCGCGCCGGGCCGACGACCTGGCGGCGATCCTGTACACCTCGGGCACGACCGGGCGCAGCAAGGGCGCGATGCTGACGCACGGCAACCTGGCCTCGAACGCCCAGGTGCTGCACCGCTACTGGGGCTGGCGCGGCGACGACGTGCTGCTGCACATGCTGCCGATTTTTCACGTGCACGGCCTGTTCGTGGCCTCGCACGGCGCGTTGCTGGCCGGCGCGCGCATGATCTGGCTGCCCAGGCTGGACGTCGAGCAGGCCTTGCGCTACCTGCCGCGCTGCACGGTGATGATGGGCGTGCCCACTTATTACGTGCGCCTGCTGGCCGACGCGCGCTTCAACCGCGCGGCCTGCGCGCGCATGCGCCTGTTCATTTCCGGCTCGGCGCCGCTGCTGATGGAAACCTTCAGCGAATTCCAGCAGCGCACCGGCCACACCATTCTCGAACGCTACGGCATGAGCGAAACCGTCATGCTGACGTCGAACCCGTACGATCCCGCCGCGGGCGAACGCCTGGGCGGCACCGTGGGCAAGGCGCTACCCGGCGTGCAGGTGCGGGTGGTCGACGACGCCGGCGCCACGCTCGGCGCGGGCGAAATCGGCAACGTGCAGGTGCGCGGGCCCAATGTGTTCGCCGGCTACTGGCGCATGCCCGAGAAGACCCGCGAAGAATTCACGGCCGACGGCTGGTTCCGCACCGGCGACGTGGGCCGCTGGGGCGGCGACTCGGGCGGGCGCGAGGTGCCCGGCGACTACCTGTCCATCGTCGGCCGCAGCAAAGACCTGATCATTTCGGGCGGCTACAACGTCTACCCCAAGGAAATCGAGCTGCTCATCGACGAGATGCCGGGCGTGTCGGAATCGGCCGTGATCGGCGTGCCGCATCCGGATTTCGGCGAGGCCGTGGTGGCGGTGGTGGTGCCGCGCGCGGGCGCAGCGGTGGATACCGCCGCCATGCAGGCCGAGCTGAAGGCGCGCATCGCCAATTTCAAGGTGCCCAAGCAGATCCACCTGATCGAGCAGCTGCCGCGCAACACCATGGGCAAGGTGCAGAAAAACGTGTTGCGCACCGAATACGCCGGCCGCTGACCGCGCGCCGATTCCCTTTTCGCCGAATCAGGAGATCCGCACCCGCACACATCCCATACGCAAGGCGCCGGCCAAGCACTGGCGCCCATTCGCAGCTGCAGTTCCTTCACGAAAGAATTATCTGAACACGGAGACGATCATGAAGAACGCAATTCGCATCGCCGTCCTCGGGGCGGCGCTGGCCGCCGCGGGGGTGGCCATGGCGCAGGAAGTCACGCTGCGCGCCTCGCACCAGTTCCCGGGAGGGCAGGGCGATCCGCGCGACGAAATGGTGCAGATCATTGCCCGCGAAGTGGCGGCCGCCAATGTCGGCCTGAAAATCCAGGTCTTTCCCGGCTCGTCGCTGTACAAGGCCACCGAGCAGTGGGGAGCGCTGACGCGCGGCCAGCTCGATATGTCGGCATTCCCGCTGGATTACGCCTCGGGCCGCGTCCCGCAGTTCTCGGCCACGCTGATGCCTGGCCTGGTGCGCAACTTCGACCATGCGCTGCGCCTGAACAAGTCGGATTTCATGAAAGAAATCCATGCCCTGACGGAGAAAAACGGCGTGATCGTGATCGCCGATGCCTGGCTGGCCGGCGGCTTCGCGTCCAAGAAGCACTGCATCACCTCGCCCGATACCATCAAGGGCCAGGTCATTCGCGCCGCGGGCCCCGCCTTCGAGCAGATGCTGGCGGCGGCGGGCGCCTCGATCGCCTCGATGCCTTCGTCCGAGGTCTACACCGGCATGCAGACCGGCGTGCTGGACGCGGCCAATACGTCCAACGACAGCTTCGTGTCGTACCGGCTGTACGAGCAGGCCAAGTGCCTGACCGCGCCGGGCGAGAACGCGCTGTGGTTCATGTACGAGCCGGTGGTGATGTCCAAGCGCACCTATGACAAGCTCAAGCCCGAACAGCAGAAGGCCATCATGGCCGCCGCGCAGAAGGCCCAGGACTACTTCACCGAAGAAGCGCGCAAGGGCGAGAAGAAGATGATCGACGCCTTTACCAAGGCCGGCGTGGAAGTCGTCACCATGAGCAAGGCCGACTTCGATGCCTGGATGGAGGTGGCCAAGAAGTCTTCCTATAAACATTTCGCCGACAAGGTCAAGGGCGGCGAAGAGCTGCTGCAGAAAGCGCTGGCGGTGCAATAACCGCGCAGGGACAGGGCGGCGGGGAAAACCCGCCGCCCATTTCACAAGAAGGGGAAGCCATGCTTCGAGGTTTTGTTGCGGCGATCGAGCGCCTGTCGCGCGCTGCCGGCGTGCTGGCCGCGCTTTTGCTGATAGTGGCCATGGTGGTGGTCTGCCAGATGATCTTCATGCGCTACGTGTTCCGCGCGCCCACCAGCTGGCAGACAGAGGTAGTGGTGTTTTCGGCGACCGCCGCGATTTTCATCGGCGCGCCCTACGTACTGCTGACGCGCGGGCACGTCGGGGTCGAGGTGATCGAGCTGCTGCTGCGCGGCAAAGCCCTGCGGCGCCTGAACCTGATGGCCTCTGTTCTGGGCCTGGCATTCTGCGTGATCATGGCCGTGGCCAGCGCCATGTACTGGTACGCCGCCTGGGACGGCGGCTGGACCACGCCCACCATCGACGCCATTTCATTATGGATACCCCTGGCCCCGATGGTGCTGGGATTCATCCTGCTCAGCCTGCAATACCTGGTTGAGATTCTCAAGATATGCTCGCCGGGAGAATACGCATGAGTCCGACCTGGGCCGCTATTACTATCATTGCCGCGCTGTTCGTCTTCCTGGGCACCGGCATGCCCATTGCGTTCGCGCTGGGCTTGGCCGCCGTGGGCGGGCTGTTCCTCGACATGGGGCCGTCCGTGGTCGAGGTGCTGGCCGAGACCATGTTCGCCGGCATCGCCAACCTGGCCTATGTCTCGATTCCCATGTTCGTGCTCATGGGCGCCATCGTGGCCGGCACGCCGGCGGGGGGCGACCTGTACAAGGCGCTGGACCGCTGGCTGTACAAAGTGCCGGGCGGGCTCGTGCTGTCCAACATCGGCGCCTGCGCCATTTTCGCCGGCATGACGGGCTCCAGCCCGGCCACCTGCGCCGCCATCGGCAAGATGGGCATCCCCGAGATGATGAACCGCGGCTATCCGGCCTCGGTCGCCACCGGCTCCATCGCGGCCGGCGGCACGCTGGGCATCCTGATTCCGCCTTCGGTCACCATGATCGTCTACGGGATCTCCACACAGACCTCGATCGGCCGGCTGTTCCTGGCGGGCGTGCTGCCCGGCCTGATGCTGACCGCCATGTTCATGGCCTGGGCGCTGCTGGACGCGCGCCGCAAAGGCTTCAGCTTCGACGTGGGCAAGGTTTCGTACTCGCTGCGCGACAAGCTGTTGACGCTGCCGCGCGTGCTGCCGCTGCTGATGATCGTGGTGGGCCTGCTGTTCGTGCTGTATGGCGGCGTGGCCACGCCGTCCGAGGCGGCCGGCGCCGGCGCCATGCTGACCCTGCTGGTCGTCGCGGTGGTCTACCGGCTGGTGAAGATGAAGACCTACACCGGCATTTTCGGCTCGGCCATGCGCGAAAGCGTCATGATCATGATGATCATGGCCTCGGCGGAACTGTTCGCCTTCGCCCTGTCGTCGATGTTCATCACCCAGACCGTGGCGCAGGGCATTGCCGCGCTGGAGGTCAACCGCTGGGTGCTGATGGGCATGATCAACGTCTTCCTGCTGGTGGCGGGCATGTTCCTGCCGCCGGTGGCCGTCATCGTCATGGCCGCGCCGCTGCTGTATCCCATCGTGGTCCAGGCCGGTTTCGACCCGTACTGGTTCGCCGTGGTGCTGACCATCAACATGGAAATCGGCCTGATCACCCCGCCCATCGGCCTGAACCTGTTCGTGCTGAATTCCATCGCGCCACAGGTGCCCACCAAAGAGGTGTTATGGGGGTCATTGCCCTATGTGCTGGTCATGCTGGGGGGCATTGTGCTGCTGTGCCTGTTTCCCCAGATCGTTACCTGGCTGCCCGACCTCATCATGGGTCCGGCGACCTAGTGCGGAGATTCGTGCACCATTCTAGGGATTTCCCGCGCCGCAAAGCCTGGCCCGACACGTTAGACTTAGCGGTTTCACGGGCCGGCCGGCCGGCGGGAAGCCGCCGGCGCCGGCCGTGTGACAATAAACAATACCCAAACGGTGCAAGGAGTTACCCCTATGCTGATCGGAAAAAAACATTTTCTGACGGTGGGCGCACTGGCGGCGGCGCTGGCTATCCACGCTGATCCTGCCGCGGCGCAGCAAAAATCGGTGGCCGTCACGGCCATCGTCGAACACCCCGCCCTCGATGCCGTGCGCGACGGCGTGCAAGACGCCCTGAAGCAGGCCGGCTACGAGTCCGGCAAGAACCTCAAGTGGCAATACCAGAGCGCCCAGGGCAATACCGGCACGGCCGCGCAGATCGCCCGCAAGTTCGTGGGCGACCGCCCCGACGCCATCGTGGCCATCGCCACGCCCTCGGCGCAGTCGGTGGTGGCGGCCACCAAAGATGTCCCGGTGGTGTATTCGGCCGTTACCGACCCGGTGGCGGCGCAGCTGGTGCCCAGCATGGCGGCTTCGGGCACCAACGTTACCGGGGTGTCCGACCTGCTGGCGCTCGACAAGCAGATCGAGCTGATCAAGAAGGTCGTGCCCGGCGCCAAGCGCGTGGGCATGGTGTACAACCCCGGCGAGGCCAACTCGGTGGTGGTGGTCAAGCAGCTGCAAGAGCTGCTGCCCAAGGCCGGCATGACCCTGGTTGAAGCGGCCGCGCCGCGCACGGTGGACGTGGCCTCGGCCGCCCGCAGCCTGATCGGCAAGGTCGACGTCATCTACACCAATACCGACAACAACGTCGTGTCGGCCTACGAATCGCTGGTCAAGGTCGGCAACGACGCCAAGATTCCGCTGGTCGCGTCCGACACCGACAGCGTCAAGCGCGGCGCCATCGCGGCGCTGGGCATCGACTACCACGATCTGGGCGTGCAGACCGGCAAGATCGTGGTGCGCATCCTGAAGGGCGAGAAGCCCGGCGCCATTGCGTCGGAAACCAGCTCCAACCTGCGGCTGTTCGTCAATCCGGGCGCCGCCGCCAAGCAGGGCGTCACCCTGTCCGACGCGCTGTTGAAGTCGGCCGCCGAAGTCGTCAAGTAGTCCGCGGCCGCCGGCCCGGGCCGGCGGCGCGTGCTTTCATTCTCTGAATACATCCAAGGCAGCGCCGGCCGGGTTCACAAGACGCGGCCGGCCCGACTCGATTCATGTCCCTGTTCTCTTTGCTCGGCGCCCTGGAAATCGGCCTGATTTTCAGCCTGGTTGCGCTGGGCGTGCTGATTTCCTTTCGCTTGCTGCGTTTTCCCGACCTGACCGTCGACGGCAGCTTTCCCCTGGGCGGCGCCGTGGCCGCCACGCTCATCTCGGGCGGCATGGACCCATTTTCGGCCACCGTGGCCGCCACCGCCGCGGGCGCCGTGGCGGGCCTGATCACCGGCTGGCTGAACGTCAAGCTGCGCATCATGGACCTGCTGGCCAGCATTCTGATGATGATCGCGCTGTATTCCGTCAACCTGCGCATCATGGGCAAGCCCAACGTGCCCCTGATCACCGAGCCCACGGTATTCACCATCCTGCAGCCCGAGTGGCTCAGCGACTACGTGGCGCGGCCCCTGATCCTGCTGGGCGTGGTGGTACTGGTGAAGCTGCTGCTCGACTGGTTCCTGGCCACCCAGGCCGGCCTGGCCATGCGCGCCACCGGGTCCAACGGCCGCATGGCGCGCGCCCAGGGCGTCAATACCGGCGGCATGATCCTGGCCGGCATGGCCCTGTCGAACGCGCTGGTGGGCCTGGCCGGAGCGCTGTTCGCGCAGACCCAGGGCGGGGCCGACATCTCGATGGGCATCGGCACCATCGTCATCGGCCTGGCCGCCGTCATCGTGGGCGAAAGCATCCTGCCGTCGCGCAAAATGGTACTGGCCACGCTGGCCGTCATCCTGGGCGCGATCGTGTACCGCTTCTTCATTGCGCTGGCGCTCAACAGCGACTTCATCGGCCTGCAGGCCCAGGACCTGAACCTGGTAACCGCGGTGCTGGTCACCATCGCCCTGGTCATTCCCATGATGAAGCGCCGCCTGCTCGGCAAGAAAGGAGCCTGACCATGCTGCGCGCACAAGACCTGAAAATCACCTTCAACGCCGGCACGCCCATCGAAACCCGGGCCCTGCGCGGCCTGTCGCTGGACATCCCCAGCGGGCAGTTCGTCACCGTGATCGGCTCCAACGGCGCCGGCAAGTCCACCTTCCTGAACGCGGTGTCGGGCGACCTGCCGGTCGATGCGGGGCGCATCGAGATCGAAGGCGCCGACGTTACCCGCGAACCGGTCTGGCAGCGCGCCGGCCGCGTGGCGCGGGTGTTCCAGGACCCGATGGCGGGCACCTGCGAAGATCTCACCATCGAAGAAAACATGGCGCTGGCCCAGTTGCGCGGCGCGCGGCGCGGTTTCAGCCGCGCGGTCAAGGCGTCCATGCGCGAAGGGTTCCGCGAACGCCTGGCCACGCTGGGCCTGGGGCTGGAAAACCGCCTGACCGACCGCATCGGCCTGCTGTCCGGCGGGCAGCGGCAGGCGGTCAGCCTGCTGATGGCGGCCCTGCAGCCTTCGCGCATCCTGCTGCTCGACGAGCACACGGCGGCGCTCGACCCCCGCACGGCCGACTTCGTGCTGCAGCTCACCGCGCGCATCGTGGCCGAAGCCGGGCTGACCACCATGATGGTCACCCACAGCATGCGCCAGGCGCTGGACGTCGGCGAACGCACCGTCATGCTGCACCAGGGGCAGGTGGTGCTGGACGTCTCGGGCGACCAGCGCAAGGGCATGGACGTGCCCGACCTGCTGGCCATGTTCGAGCGCGTGCGCGGCGAAAAACTGTCGGACGACGCGCTGCTGCTGGGGTAGCGGCGCAGATTCTGTACCAGGTGTCAGGCACCTTGCGGAGCCTGACACCTGGCTAGACGCTAAGCCACCACGCCCAGGATCACGCTCGAGGCGCTGAACACCGCCAGCGCCGGCACGCCGGGCGCCAGTCCCAGCGCGCGGACGCTGTCCTGGGTGACGATGGCGGCGATGGCGCCGCCGCCGTCCAGGTCCAGGATCACTTCGCTGTTGACCGCCCCGGCGCGCACCTGGGCCACCGTGCCGGGCAACTGGTTGCTGGCCGACAGGCGCAGGCCGTCGCCGGGCAGGGCGATCAGCACCGACGGCGCCTTTATCAGGGCGATGGCTTCCGCGCCCACTTCCAGGGCCAGTTCGGCGGTGCTTTCGCGCGTGATGGTGGCCACCACCTGGTGGCCGCCGGCGATGCGCAGGCAGATTTCGTCGTTCACCGCGCCGGCGCGAATGGCGCTGACGGTGCCCAGCAGCTTGTTGCGGGCGCTGGTTTTCAGCATGATGCGCCTCATCAGGTTCAGGTCGCCGGCGGCGTCCAGGCCGGCTTGCGCCAGGTGCGTCATGACGCGCCGGTGCTCGGCTTCCAGGGCCTGGAAGGTGGCCACCAGCTTGTGCGCGCGCTCGGTCAGCCGGGCGCCGCCGCCGCCCCTGCCGCCGGTGGCGCGCAGCACCAGAGGTTCGCCGGCCAGGTTGTTCATGGCGTCGATGGCGTCCCACGCGCCTTTGTAGCTCATGCCCACCGCGCGCGCCGCGGCGCTGATCGAGCCGGTGGCGTCGATCTGCGTCAGCAGGTCGATGCGGCTTTTGCCGCCCCAGGTCTGGGCGCCGGCGCGCAGCCAGATCGAGCCGTCGAGTTCAAGCGGAGCAGGGGCCATGGCAATGGAGAAAAAAGGCAGTGCATAGTGTAGCGGCGGGGCTCGCCGGGCCACAATGCGAATGAGACTGTATTGCAAGTTTGCGGGCTTCACGGCATGATGCGTGCGCACCCTCTCGCGGAGACTCTGATGAAACGCATCGCGCTTTTGCCCGCCCTGGCCGTGGCCACCCTGTTGTCGGCCTGCGCTTCGGGGCCCGATATCCGCAGCGATTACGACCATGACGCCGATTTTGCCCGCTACCGCAGCTTCGGATTCATGTCGCCCCTGGGCACCGACAAGGCGGGCTACAGCTCGCTGCTTACCGAACGCCTGAAGACCGCCACGCGCGGCCAGATGGAAATGCGCGGCTATACCTACGATGCGCAGTCGCCCGATCTGCTGGTCAATTTCAATGCCAGGCTGCAACAGAAAACCCAGGTTACGCCGGCGCCCGGCCCGTACTACGGCTATCGCATGGGTTTTTACGGCGGCTGGCCCGGCTACGGCTGGGGTGACGATGTCTACCAGTACAACCAGGGCACGCTGAACATCGACCTCATCGACGCCCGCCGCAAGCAGCTGGTCTGGGAAGGCGTCAGCCAGGGCATTGTCGACGACGTGGCCAAGGTTGCGTCGCCGCAGAATGTCGACGCCAGCGTGGCGCAGATCTTCAGCCGCTATCCGTTCCGCGCGGGCAACGGCACGCCGCAAGTGCCCGCTCCGGCCAAATGACCGCCGCGGCGCCCCGACGCGGCCGGCGCCGGCCGCCGGCCTACGACACCGTGGCGCTGGTCCTGCAGGGGGGCGGGGCGCTGGGCTCATACCAGGCCGGGGTCTACCAGGGCCTGCACGAGGCCGGCATCCGCCCGAACTGGATCGCCGGGATCTCGATCGGAGCCATCAACGCCGCCATCATCGCCGGCTCGCCGCCCGATGAACGCGTCGAACGCCTGCGCGGCTTCTGGGAAAGCATCTGCCGCCCCACCGGCTTCACGGCGCTGCCGTGGGGCGACGCCCTGGCCCGCATGTTCCAGGGCGTGCCGTTCGGTTTCGGCTCGCCGGCCATGAACGGGCAGTTGGCCGCCTTCCAGGCCCTGATGTCCGGACAGCCCGGGTTCTTCAAGCCGCGCTTTCCGCCGCCATACTGGCTGCACGGCGGCGGGCCGGCAGCCACCAGCTTCTACGACACCACCCCGCTGGCCGCCACGCTGCGCCAGTACGTGGATTTCGACCTGCTCAACCGGGGCGAGGTACGGGCCAGCTTCGGCGCGGTCAACGTCCGCACCGGCAATTTCGCCTATTTCGACAGCACCCGCACCCAGTTGCGGGCCGAGCACATCATGGCCTCGGGGGCGCTGCCGCCCGGTTTCCCGGCCGTGGAAATCGACGGCGAATACTACTGGGACGGCGGCGTGGTCTCGAACACGCCGCTGGCGCAGGTGCTGTCGGCGCACCCCATGCGCGACACGCTGGCGTTCCAGGTCGACCTGTGGCCGGCGCGCGGGCCGCTGCCCACCAACCTGGAAGAAGTGGCCGAACGGCAGAAAGACATCCAGTATTCCAGCCGCACCCGCACCGTCACGAATACCTACCAGCGGGTGCTGAAGCTGCGCCGCGGCCTGCAGCGCCTGCTCGAGCGGCTGCCCGAGCACGAGCGCAACAGCCCCGAATTCGCCGACATCCGCGCCCAGGCCTGCACGCCGGCGGTCAATGTCATCAACCTGATCTACGAAGCCAAGCACTACGAGCGCAACTCGAAAGACTACGAGTTCGGCTCGGAAGCCATGCGCGACCACTGGGACAGCGGGCTGACCGACATCCGGCGCACGCTGGCCGATCCGGCCGTGCTCGAGCGGCCGCCCGCCGACCAGAGCTTCGTGGCGCACGACATCCATCGCACGGCCTCCTGATCCAGGGCCGGCCTGGCCAGGCATGGCGCCTGGATCCGGGTTGTGGGGTAAGACTCGTCTGATTTCTGGCCCGACACCGTGCCACGACGCGCAGCAAACGTTCCATGCCGAGTAGCCTTTGGCACGGACCGGCAATCCAGTGTGCCGGTCTGGTTGTTCCTATATCTCTACCTTGCAACGCGTCACGTTTCCTGCATTTGTCATGGCCATTTCCCTGTCTGCCCCTGTCGCGCCCGAGTCCGCCGGGCCTGTTCTCCGTGCCCACCATAGCGGCCGCGATGGCTGGTGGGGCCTGCTGTACCAGGGCTGGGTGCTGGCCACGCCGCAGGGCCAGCGCCTGAACCTGACCGCCACCGAGCGGGCCTGCTTCCTGTGCCTGCTGTCCAGCCCGCGGCGCGAGCTCACGCGTGAGGCCTTGGCGCATCTGCTGCCGCAGACCAGCCTGCGCACCATCAATGTGTCGATCAGCCGGCTGCGCAAAAAAGTGCAGGCCACCGGCGCAACCCTGCCACTGCATACCGTGCACGGCATGGGCTACGTGTTCCTGGGCCATTTGGCCGGCGAGGACGCGCCGTCATAGCCAGCATACAGTGCGCAATACAGTAAGAATGCGCGAAAAGCTGTAGTTTTAAGACAAAAATACGGTACATTAACGGGCTTCCCGAACGCATCCCCATGCGTTCGGTCCCGTGTGCGCGGGCTTGCGCGCAACGGTTCTACTCCGTGAGGAATCCATGCGTTTTTCGCCTCATCGTGTCTCGGGATTCGGTGCCGCCGCGCTTGTCGCCCTGGCTCTGGCGGGCTGCAAAGAACATCCGCAAATGAATCCGGGCATGCCGCAGGTCAGCGTCATTACGGTTCAGCCCAAGCCCGCTTCCATCGTGTCCGACCTGCCGGGCCGCGTGGATGCCGTGCGCGATGCCCAGATCCGCGCGCGCGTGACCGGCATTGTGCAGAAAATCGAGTTCGAACAGGGCGGCGACGTCAAAGACGGGCAGTTGCTGTTCAAGATCGATCCGGCGCCGTACGTCGCCGCGCGCAACCAGGCCGCCGCCCAGCTCAAGCAGGCCCAGGCCGACCTGTACAGCGCCAAGGCGTTGGCCAACCGCTACGCGCCGCTGGTGAAGGCCAATGCGGTCAGCAAGCAGGAATACGACAACGCCGTCGCCAGCTACCGCCAGGCCGAGGCCTCGGTAGCCGCGGCCAAGGCCAACCTGGACAACGCCCTGATCAACCTGGGCTACACCGATGTCACGTCGCCCATCACGGGCCGCATCGGCAAGCCGCTGGTCACCGAAGGCGCGCTGGTCGAGGGGACCTCGGCCACGCAGATGGCGCTGGTGCAGCAGCTCGACCCGATCTACATCGATTTCACGCAAAGCACCGTCGACCTGGCCAAGCTGCGCAAGGCCTTTGCCAGCGGCCAGATGGAGCGCGTGGGCAAGGATGCCGCCAAGGTCGATGTCGTGCTGGAAGACGGTTCGATCTACCCGCATCCCGGCAAGCTGCTGTTCACCGGCATCACGGTCGACCCGACCACCGGCCAGGTGAACCTGCGGGCCGAAGTGCCCAATCCCGACAACATCCTGCTGCCGGGCATGTATGTGCGCGTGCGTGTCGACGAAGGCACCGACCAGCAGGCGCTGATGGTGCCCCAGCAGTCCCTGCAGCGCACTGCCGACGGCATGCAGAGCCTGATGCTGGTGAAAGACAAAAAGATCGAGCAGGTGCCGGTCACCACCGGTTCCGTGATCGACAACCAGTGGCTCATTACCAGCGGCCTGAAGGCGGGCGACGTGGTGGTGGTCGAAGGCTTCCAGAAGATCCGCCCGGGCGTTCCGGTGCAGGCCTCGCCATGGCAGCCGGGGGGCGCCGGCAAGGCGGCTCCCCAGGCCGGCAAGCCGGAAGACAAGCCAGCCGGCCAGCCCGCCGACAAACCGGCCGGCGGCGCCAAGCCCGAACAACCGGCCTCGGGGCAGCAGTCCTGAACGGCACGCGGCGCCTGGCGCCGCGTTCCTGTTTTCGTGAGCACTTCCAGAGTCAGCCCACATGCCGCAATTTTTTATCGATCGACCAATCTTCGCCTGGGTAGTCGCCCTGTTCATCCTGCTGGCCGGGCTGTTGGCGATCCCCAATATGCCGGTCGCGCAGTATCCCGACGTGGCGCCGCCGGCCATCACCATCACGGCCACCTATCCCGGCGCCTCGGCCAAAGAAGTGGCCGAGTCGGTCACCAGCATCATCGAAGACCAGCTCAACGGCGCCAAGGGCCTGCTGTACTACGAGTCGGTCAGTGACTCGTACGGCCAGTCGCAAATTACCGCCACCTTCGCGCCGGGCACCGACCCCGATCTGGCGCAGGTCGACGTGCAGAACCGCGTGTCCAACGTGTCCGCGCAGCTGCCGGTGGCCGTGAACCAGCAGGGCATCCAGTACGAACAGACCAGCGCCGGCTTCCTGATGATCGTCACGCTGTCGTCCACCGACGGCACGCTGGACCAGACCGCGCTGGCGGACTACATCACCCGCAACGTCCAGAACCCGGTCTCGCGCGTGCCCGGCGTGGGGCAGTTCCAGCTGTTCGCCGCGCCGCGCGCCATGCGCGTCTGGATCGACCCCGACAAGCTGGTGGGCTTCAATCTGAGCGCGGCCGAGGTCAACGCCGCCATCAGCCGGCAGAACGTGCTGATCTCGGCCGGCAGCATGGGCGCGCCGCCCAACCCCGACAGCCAGCGCTCCACCGCCACGGTCATCGTCAACGGGCAGCTGTCGTCGGTAGAGGCCTTCGGCAACATCGTGCTGCGCGCCAATACCGACGGCTCGTCGGTGCGGCTGCGCGATGTGGCGCGCATCGAGGTCGGTGCCGACAACTACCAGTTCGGCGCGCGCCTGAACGGCAAGCCCACCGCCGCCTTCGCCATCGTGCTGTCGCCCGATGCCAACGCCCTGGCCACGGCCGAGGGCGTGCGGGCGCAGATGGAATCGCTGTCCCAGTATTTCCCGGGCAACATCAAGTACGACATCCCGTACGACACCGCGCCTTACGTCAAGATCTCCATCGAACAGGTGGTGCACACGCTGGGCGAAGCCATGGTGCTGGTGTTCCTGGTGATGTTCCTGTTCCTGCAGAACGTGCGCTATACGCTGATCCCGGCCCTGGTGGTGCCGGTGGCCATGCTGGGCGCCTTCGCGGTGATGCTGGCGCTGGGCTTTTCCATCAACGTGCTGACCATGTTCGCCATGGTGCTGGCCATCGGC
The DNA here is from genome assembly GCF_017356245.1 of Bordetella petrii. Taxonomy (NCBI): domain Bacteria; kingdom Pseudomonadati; phylum Pseudomonadota; class Betaproteobacteria; order Burkholderiales; family Alcaligenaceae; genus Bordetella; species Bordetella petrii. The sequence continues at coordinate 3,471,081 of NZ_JAFMZZ010000001.1, read as the reverse complement.
ATCCTGGTGGACGACGCCATCGTGGTGGTCGAGAACGTCGAGCGCATCATGGCCGCCGAAGGGCTGCCGCCCAAAGAGGCCACCAAGAAGGCCATGCCGCAGATCAGCGGCGCCATCGTGGGCATCACGCTGGTGCTGGTCACGGTGTTCCTGCCGCTGGCCTTCATGAGCGGCTCGGTGGGCGTCATCTACCGCCAGTTCTCGGTGGCCATGGCCGTCTCGATCTTCTTCTCGGCCTTCCTGGCGCTGACCTTCACGCCGGCGCTGTGCGCCACCATCCTGAAGCCCATCCCGAAGGGTCACCACGTCGACAAGAAGGGCTTTTTCGGCTGGTTCAACCGCCGCTTCGACGCCACCACGCACCACTACCAGAACTGGGTGGCGCGCATCCTGCACAAGGGGGGGCGCATGATGCTGTTCTTCCTGTTGCTGGTGGTGCTGCTGGGCTGGCTGTACTTGCGCCTGCCGTCGTCGTTCCTGCCCGAGGAAGACCAGGGCTACGTGGTCAGCAACATCGAGCTGCCCACCGGCGCCAGCGCCAACCGCACGGTCGAGGTGCTCGAGCAGGTCGAAAGCTATTTCATGTCGCTGCCCGCGGTGGAGAACATCATCACGGTGCAGGGCTACAGCTTCAACGGCAACGGCCTGAACGCGGCCATCGCGTTCTCGACCCTGAAAGACTTCTCGGAGCGCAAGGACCCCAAGGATTCGGCCGGCGCGATCGCGTTCGCCGCCTTCCAGAAGCAATTGATGGGTATCCACGACGCACAGGTGTTCACGCTGGTGCCGCCCGCCATTTCTTCGCTGGGCAACGCCAGCGGCTTCGACTTCCGCCTGCAGGACCGCGCCAACGCGGGCACCGCGGCGCTGGCCCAGGCCACCGCCCAGCTGATGGGCATGGCCATGAAGAGCCCCGTGCTGTCGCAGGTGCGCATCACGGGCCTGGGCGAGGGGCCGCAGCTGAACCTGACCATCGACCGCGACAAGGCCGCCGCCCTGGGCGTGGACTTCGACGCGGCCGCCACGCTGCTTTCCACGGCGCTGGGCTCGGCCTACATCGACAAGTTCCCCAACATGGGCCGCATGCAGAACATCTGGGTGCAGGCCGAGGCGCGCCATCGCATGCAGGTCGACGACATCCTCAAGATGAACGTCAACAATACCCAGGGCGGCATGGTGCCCCTGTCGAGCTTCGTGTCGGCCAAGTGGACCCAGGGCCCGGTGCAGGTGGTGCGCTACAACAGCTACGAGTCGATGCGTATCGGCGGCGACGCGGCGCCCGGCTACACCACGGGCGAGGCCATGGCCGAAATGGAACGCCTGGTGGGCCAGCTGCCGTCGGGCTTCGGCTACGAGTGGAACGGCCTGTCGTACCAAGAGCGCCAGGCGGGCAGCCAGGCTCCCATCCTGATGGGCCTGTCGCTGCTGGTGGTGTTCCTGGTGCTGGCAGCCCTGTACGAAAGCTGGGCCATCCCGCTGTCGGTGATGCTGGTGGTGCCGCTGGGCATGCTGGGCGCGGTGGCGCTGGTGTCCGTTCTGGGCATGTCCAACGACGTGTACTTCCAGGTGGGCATGGTCACTGTTATCGGCCTGGCCGCCAAGAACGCCATCCTAATCGTCGAATTCGCCAAAGACCAGTACGCTCGCGGCATGGGGCTGTACGAGGCCACGGTCGAGGCGGCGCGCCTGCGCTTCCGCCCCATCCTGATGACCTCGCTGGCCTTCATCCTGGGCGTGATCCCGCTGGCCATCGCCACCGGCGCGGGCGCGGCCAGCCAGCGCGCGGTGGGCATCGGCGTGCTGGGCGGCATGCTGGCGGCCACGCCGTTCGCCGTGATTTTCGTGCCGACGTTCTTCGTGGTGGTGCTCAGCTTCTTCAAGACCAAGCCGCGCCTGCTGGGTAATGAACTGAAGGAATTCGAAGCCGAGCAGGCCGCCAAGCGCGCCCGCGAGGCCGAGTCCGACCAATCCGGCAGCGGGCCGTCCGCGGCGCCCGGCCAGGAGGGCAAGGAATGACAGCCCTGATGTACAAACGAACCGCGCTGTCGGCATGCCTGGCAGCGGTGCTGGCCGGCTGCTCGCTGGCCCCCGATTACCAGCGCCCCGAATCGCCCGTGCCGGGCGACTGGCCGGCGCAGCCCAAGGTGCAGTACGGCGGCTACGACCAGCCCACGTCGCTGTCCGAACAGCCCGCCCAGGCGGTGGCGCCGCAGGGCAGCGTGCCGGCGGCCGACATCGGCTGGCGCGACTTCTTCCGCGACCCGCGCCTGCAGGCGCTGATCGAGCTGTCGCTGGTCAATAACCGCGACCTGCGCGTGGCGGTGCAGCGCGTCGAAGAAGCGCGCGCCCAGTACGGCGTGCAGCGCGGCGCCCAGTGGCCCAGCATCGGCGCCGGCACCGACGGCACGCGCCAGCGCGTGCCGGCCAACATGAGCCCGACGGGCACCGACACGGTGGGCAACACCTTCCAGGCGGGCATCGGCCTTACCACTTTCGAAATCGACCTGTTCGGCCGGTTGCGCAACCTGTCCGAAGCGGCCTACCAGCAGTACCTGGCCACCGAGCAGGCGCAGCGCAGCGTGCACATCACCCTGGTGGGCGCGGTGGCGCAGGCGTATTTCACGCAGCGCGCCGCCGAGGTCCAGCTCGACCTGACCCGCAAGACGCTGGCCTCGCGCCAGGAGTCCTACAACCTGGTCAAGCGCCGCTTCGACGGCGGTGTGGCGTCCGAGCTCGAGCTGAACCAGTCCAGGGGCCTGCTCGATTCGGCCTCGGCCGACCTGGCGCAGCTGGCGCGGGTGCGGGCGCAGTCCATCAACGCGCTGACCGTGCTGGTGGGCACGCCGCTGCCGGCCGACCTGCCGGCGCCCGCCGAGTTCGGCCGCGACCAGCTGCTGGCCACCGTGCCGGCCGGCCTGCCGTCCGACCTGCTCGAGCGCCGTCCCGACATCATGGCGGCCGAGAACCAGCTCAAGGCCGCCAATGCCAACATCGGCGCGGCCCGCGCGGCGTTCTTTCCCACCATTTCGCTGACGGGCATGCTGGGCTTTGCCAGCACCTCGATGGGCTCGCTGTTCGAGGGCGGGCAACGGGCCTGGAATTTCACGCCGTCCATCACCACGCCCATCTTCGCCGGCGGCAGCATCCGCGAAGGGCTGAACGTGGCCAAGGCGCGCGACAACATCGCGGTGGCGCAGTACGAGCAGACCATCCAGCAGGCGTTCCAGGAAGTCTCGGACGCGCTGGCCGGCGAAGCCACGTACAGCGCGCAGCTCGACGCGCTGCGCTCGCTGCAGACGTCCACCGCCCGCACGCTGGAATTGTCGAACCTGCGCTATACCAACGGCATCGACAACTACCTGCAGGTGCAGACCGCACAGGTCGATTTCTTCAGCGCGCAGCTGGGCCTGGTGCAGGCCGGCCTGGAGGCCCTGAACAACCGCGTCGAACTGTACAAGGCGCTGGGCGGCGGCTGGAACGAAGCCACGCAGGTATCTTCCGCGAAAGCACCATGATAGAACTGGGCGTCAACATCGATCACGTGGCGACGCTGCGGCAGCAGCGCCACACGGCCTATCCCGATCCGGTGGCGGCGGCGCTGCGCGCCGAAGACGCGGGCGCCGACCTGATCACCCTGCATCTGCGCGAAGACCGCCGCCATATCCAGGATGCCGACGTGCACGCCATGCGGCCGCTGCTGCGCACCCGCATGAACCTCGAGTGCGCCATCACGCCGGAAATGCTCGATATCGCCTGCGCCGTGCGCCCCAGCGACGTGTGCCTGGTGCCCGAAAAGCGCACCGAGCTCACCACCGAGGGCGGGCTGGAAGTCGCCGGCGCGCTGGACAGCGTGCGCGACGCCGTGGCGCGCCTGCACGACGCCGGCATCCGGGTGTCGCTGTTCATCGACCCCGAGCCGGCCCAGATCCAGGCCGCCGCCCAGGCGGGCGCCACGGTCATCGAACTGCACACCGGCGCCTACGCCGAGGCCCCCGAAGGCCAGGCCGGGCCCGAACTCGACCGCTTGCGCGCGGCGCTGGCCGAGGGCCTGCGCCACGGCATGCGGGTCAATGCCGGCCACGGCCTGCATTACGGCAACGTGGCGCCCATCGCGGCGCTCGACGGCATCGCCGAACTCAACATCGGCCATGCCATCGTGGCCCAGGCCGTGTTCGACGGCTGGGAAAAAGCCGTGCGCGACATGAAGGCCCTGATGGTGCAGGCCCGCGGGCAGGCGTTGCGGGGCCGCTAGCCGCGCCGGACGGGGCCCGGTCGCGTATCATTCCAGATGCGGGGTGGAGGCCGCCCCGCGTTCCGTGTGCCGACCCCGAACCCGATGTCCGATACGCCCGTCATTTCTTCTTTTCAGCCATCCGGCGGCATCGCCGGCATCGGCATGGACCTGCTGCGCATCGACCGCATCGAGCGCGCGCTGGCACGCCATGGCGACCGCTTCGCCGAAAAAATCCTGGGCCCGGAAGAATTGCAGAAATTCCACGCGCGCCGCGCCCGCGACCCGGCCCGCGGGGTGCGCTTCCTGGCCACGCGCTTTGCCGCCAAAGAAGCCTTTTCCAAGGCCATCGGCCTGGGCATGCGCATGCCCATGACCTGGACGCGCGTGCAAACGCTCAATGCGCCGGGCGGCCGGCCGGTGCTGGTGCTGGCGCCCAGCCTGCTGCAGTGGTACCAGCCGCGCTTCGGCGCCGCCCATGTTTCCATTACCGACGAATCCGACCTGGCCGCCGCTTATGTGGTGGTCGAGCGCAAGCCCTGAGGCCGGTTCGCCATTTCCGCATATCCAAGGACTGATCCCCATATGGCCAAGAAAAGCAAAACCCCGCTGCCGCCCGGCCCGGTAATGGTCGATGTGGCCGGCACCACGCTCACCAAAGACGAAAAGCGCCGCCTGCGGCACCCGCTGGTGGGCGGGGTGATCCTGTTCGCCCGCAACTTCGAAAACCGCAAGCAGCTGTGCGCGCTGACCCGCAAAATCCACCGCGCCCGCGGCGAGCCCCTGCTGATCGCGGTCGACCACGAAGGCGGCCGGGTGCAGCGCTTCCGCGACGACGGCTTCACGCCGCTGCCCGCCATGCAGGCGCTGGGCAAGGCCTGGGACCGCGACCCTCTGGCCGCCATGCGCCTGGCCACCGAGGCGGGCTACGTGCTGGCGGCCGAACTGCGGGCCTGCGGCGTCGACCTCAGCTTCACGCCGGTGCTCGACCTGGACTACGGCGTCAGCAAAGTCATCGGCAATCGCGCCTTCCACCGCGACCCGCGCGTGGTGGCCATGCTGGCCCGCGCGCTGGCGCAGGGCCTGGCGCAGGCCGGCATGGCCGCCTGCGGCAAGCATTTCCCGGGGCATGGCTTCGTGGGCGCCGACTCGCACCACGAAATGCCGGTCGATCCGCGCACGCTCGAGCGCATCCTGAAAGACGACGCCGCGCCCTATGCCTGGCTGGGCGATGCCGTGCTGCCGGCGGTCATGCCGGCCCACGTCATCTACCCCAAGGTCGACAAGCAGCCGGCCGGCTTTTCGCGCCGCTGGGTGCAGGACATCCTGCGTGGCCAGCTGGGCTACGACGGCGTGGTGTTTTCCGACGACCTCACCATGGAAGGCGCGACGGTGGCGGGCGACATCCTGGCGCGCGCGCAGGCCGCGCTGGGCGCCGGTTGCGACATGGTGCTGGTGTGCAACCGGCCCGACCTGGCCGACGACCTGCTGCAGCGCCTGGACGTGGCGCATGCCGCCGAATCCGTGGCCCGCATCCGCCGCCTGATGCCGCGCTTTGCCGCGCCCGGCTGGGACGCCCTGCAAGCCGAAACCCGCTACCAGCATGCCCGACGAATTCAATCTCAAATCGTTCCTGGCTGACCTGCCGCACCTGCCCGGTGTGTACCGCCATATCGACGCCGACGGCGTCGTCATGTACGTGGGCAAGGCGCGCGACCTGAAAAAGCGCGTCTCGTCGTACTTTCAGAAGAACCTGGCCAGCCCGCGCATCGCCCAGATGGTGGCGAAGGTGGCGCGCGTCGAGGTCACGGTCACGCGTTCCGAGGCCGAGGCGCTGCTGCTTGAAAACAACCTCATCAAGAGCCTGCGGCCGCGCTACAACATCCTGTTCCGCGACGACAAGTCGTACCCGTACCTGCTCATCACCGGCCACGAATGGCCGCGCATCGCCTACTACCGCGGCGCCACCAACAAGCGCGGCCAGTTTTTCGGGCCGTTTCCCAATGCCTGGGCGGTGCGCGAAACCATCCAGATTTTGCAGAAGGTGTTCCGCCTGCGCACCTGCGAAGACACGGTATTCGCCAATCGCTCGCGTCCCTGTCTGCTGCACCAGATCGGCCGCTGTTCGGCGCCCTGCGTGGGCGCCATCGCGGCCGACGACTACGCGCGCGATGTGGCGCGCGCCGGCCGCTTCCTGAACGGCGAGGCGCGCGAGGTCATGGGCGAGATCGAGCAGCGCATGCTGCAGGCATCCGGCGAGCTGCGCTTCGAAGAGGCCGCCGCGCTGCGCGACCAGATGGGGTCGCTGGCCCGGGTGCTGCACCAGCAAACCATGGAAGACACGGGCGGCGAAGACACCGACATCATCGCCGTGGCCGCCGCAGGCGGCAAAACCTGCGTGAATCTGGCGATGGTGCGCGCCGGCCGCCACCTGGGCGACAAGCCGTTCTTTCCGGTGCACGTCGACGGCCAGGACGCGCCGCAGGTGCTCGAGGCCTTCATCGCGCAGCATTACACCGACAACCCGCTGCCGCCCGTGCTGGTGTGCTCGCATGCCTTGCCCGATGCCGGGCTGATGACCCTGCTGGCCGAGCAGGCCAACGCGCGCCCCGCGCGCGTGCTGACCCGGCCGCAGGGCGTGCGCCGCGCCTGGCTCGAACAGGCGGCCAAGAATGCCGACATGGCGCTGGCCCGCGCCCTGACCGAATCGGGCGCGCGCGCCGCGCGCACGCTGGCGCTGGCCGAGGCGCTCGACCTGGACACCGACGAAACCGCGCTGGACGGCCTGCGCATCGAGTGCTTCGACATCAGCCACACCGCCGGCGAGGCCACCCAGGCCTCTTGCGTGGTGTTCCTGCACCATGACATGCAGCCGGCCCAGTACCGGCGCTACAACATCGCCGGCATCACGCCCGGCGACGACTACGCCGCCATGCGCCAGGTGCTGACGCGCCGCTTCGGCAAGGTGGCCGACGGCGAGGCGCCCATGCCGGGGCTGGTGCTCATCGACGGGGGCAAGGGCCAGGTCGAGGTGGCGCGGCAGGTGTTCGCCGAACTGGGGCTCGACATCCAGACGCTGGTGGGGGTGGCCAAGGGGGAAGGGCGCAAGGTCGGCCTGGAAACCCTGGTATTCGCCGACGGCCGCCCGCCGGTGGCCCTGGGCGGCGAATCGGCCGCCCTGATGCTGATCGCCCAGGTGCGCGACGAAGCCCACCGTTTCGCCATTACCGGCATGCGCGCGCGCCGCGCCAAGGCCCGCAATGTGTCGCGCCTGGAAGAAATCGAAGGCGTCGGCGCGCGCCGCCGCCAGCGGCTGCTGGCGCGGTTCGGCGGTTTTTCAGGGGTGGCCTCCGCCAGCATCGAAGACCTGGCCTCGGTCGACGGCATTTCGCACGACCTGGCCGAGCGTATCTACGAAGCCCTAAGAGGATAGGGGGGAAGGGCTCTTTTCTCTTGGGTGATGTAGCATATGCCCATTATGCCAATCAACGTCCCTATTATCCTGACATGGCTGCGCATCGCCATGATCCCGCTGGTGGTCGGGCTTTTCTACATTCCCGGCTCCTGGATGGCCGAGCCGGCGCGCGATACCCTGGCTGCCTGGGCGTTCATCATTGCGGCCCTGACCGACTGGTTCGACGGCTGGCTGGCGCGCCGCTGGAACCAGACCTCGGCCTTCGGCGCGTTCCTCGATCCGGTCGCCGACAAGCTCATGGTCTGCGCCGCCCTGATCGTGCTGCTCGACCTGGGGCGGGTCGACGCCTTTATTTCCCTGATCATCATCGGGCGCGAAATCACCATTTCGGCCCTGCGCGAATGGATGGCCAAGATCGGCGCCAGCGCCAGCGTGGCGGTGCACCGCCTGGGCAAGTTCAAGACCGCCGCCCAGATGGTCGCCATTCCCTGCCTGCTGTACAACCAGCCGCTGTTCGGGCTGTCCAGCCGCCTGCTGGGCGACGTGCTGATCGTCATCGCGGCCGTGCTCACGGTCTGGTCCATGCTGTATTACCTGCAGCGCGCCTGGCCCGCCATCCGCGAGAAATCCCAATAGGCCTGCACGTCCGAAACCTTGTATCCACCCGCGCGGGCCCGCAGTGCCCGCGCTTTTCACGGCCGTACAGGCCACCGCTGACATGCCTTCCGCCGCAGATACCGCCACGCTGGATTCCCCCGAATTACGCCGCCGCGACTGGCTCACCATCCTGCTGATCGGCATCGCGCACGCCTCGTCGCATTTCTTCCAGCTGGTGCTGCCGTCGCTGTACGTGTCGCTGGGCACGGCGTTCGACCTGGATTTCGCCCGCCTGGGGCTGCTGGTGTCCACGTTCTATGTGGTGTCGGGCGTCGGCCAGGCCTCGTCCGGCTTCGTGGTGGACCGCATCGGCGCCCGGCCGGTGCTGTGGTTCGGCCTGTCCAGTTTCGTGCTGTCGGGCGTGCTGATCGGTTCGGCCAACGGCTACCCCATGCTGCTGCTGGCCGCCGTGGTGGGCGGCGCCGGCAATTCTGTGTTCCATCCGGCCGACTATTCCATCATGAACAACCGCATCAGCGCGCCGCGCCTGGGGCATGCGTTCAGCACGCACGGCCTGACGGGCAACCTGGGCTGGGCCCTGACGCCGGTGTTCATCACGTCCATCACCTTGCTGGCCGACTGGCGCGTGGCCGCCTTCAGCGCGGCCGGCCTGGTGGCGCTGGTGCTGCTGCTGACCATCCTGGGCCGCGACCTGATCGGCGGCGCGGCGCGCCTGTCCGAGCCCGCGCAGGCCAGGCCCGAGGCGCCCGCCGCCGCGCCGCCCCAGGACGGCGTGCTGGCCACCCTGTCGGCGCTGCTGGCCAAGCCGGCCCTGTGGGGCGCCTTCCTGTTCTTCGCCTGCACCTCGATCGCGCTGTCGTCGGTGCAGAACTACACCATTCCGCTGCTCGGCCAGCTTTACGATTTGTCCAAGGTGGCCGCCAGCTCGGCCCTGTCGGGCTATATGGTGGCCTCGGCCCTGGGCATGGCGGCCGGCGGCTTCCTGGTGTCGGCCACCCCCCGCACCGAACGCACGGTTACCGTCGCCCTGATTCTGGCCGGCGTGACACTGGTGGTGCTGGCCCTGGGGCTGGTGCCCGCCGGCCTGGCGGCGGCGGTGGTGGGCCTGGCCGGGTTTTGTTCCGGCGTGGCGGCCCCGTCGCGCGACATGCTGATCCGCCGCGTCACCCCCAAGGGCACCATCGGCTCGGTGTACGGCCTGGTGTATTCCGGCATGGATGTCGGCTCGGCGCTGGGGCCGCTGGCCTTCGGCCTGCTGCTGGATGCCGGCATCAGCCAGGGGCCGTGGGTGGGCGCCGGCCTGGCCTTCGCCGTGGCGGCCCTGCTGGCGCAATGGATCGCCGTGCAGGCGCGCCAGGCGTCGGCCGCGGCGCCGGCCCCAGGCAAGCACTACAGCCCCCAGAAATAACACCGCCAGGCGGCCGCAGCCGCCCGCGCCGCTACTGCCGCGCCGTGCGCACGTCGGCCGGCGGCGCCGTGCCGGCGTTGCTGCGCCAGGGGTTGATGTCCAGCCCGCCGCGCCGTGTGTAGCGCGCATATACCGTCAGTTGCTCGGGCTGGCAGGCCGCCATGATGTCGGTGTAGATGCGCTCCACGCAGTGTTCGTGGAATTCCGCATGGCCGCGGAACGACACCAGGTAGCGCAGCAGCGCGGCCCGGTCGAGCGGGCGGCCGCGATAGGCGATCTGCACGCTGGCCCAGTCGGGCTGCCCCGTGACCGGGCAGTTCGATTTCAGCAGCCGCGATGCCAGCGTTTCAGACACCGGGGCGCCGGCGGCGCAGCGCAGCAGCCCGGCGTCCGGCGCATAGGTGTCGATGGCCACGTCCAGCCCGTCCAGGTCGATGCCGTCCAGCTCGGCCATGGCCAGTTCGCCGAAGCGCGCCGGCAGAATCACGTCCACCCCCACCGGGGCGCCGGCCGCGGCCGACAGGTCGGCCGCCAGCCGTTCGCCCAATACCTGCGCGCTGTCCAGGCGCGTCTGGTTGTACGAGTTCAGGTACAGCTTGAACGACTTCGACTCGATGATATGGGGGCTGTCGGCGGGCACCGTGAAGGTGGCCATGGCGACCTGCGGCTTGCCCTTGGGGTCCAGCCACGACAGTTCGTACGCGTTCCAGATATCCACGCCGGCAAAGGGCAGGGGGCCGGACAGATTCAGGCTGGCCCGGTTGGGCGCGCGGGCAATGGGAAACAGCAGGCTGGGGTCGTAGTGCGCCGGATAGGCGACATTCTGGCCCAGCGGGGCATTCGACAAAGACATGGGGACAGGCGTGGCGGGCAAGGTTCAGGCTTGCATTGTAGGCCTTGCGCGGACCCCGGTATTTTGCATGGTGAAAAGCTGCCGCCGCCATATGAAAGCCGGTGCTGCGCAGCAGCGCCCGAGCATTTCATAGCGGGCAATTTGATTCCACAATACAAAATTGATTTCATAACTATATAAAAATAAAAGGAAAAGTTTTTGGTCTTATATAAGATAAGCCGCCACATTGCTCCGCAACACAGGCATAGACTTTTATCCAACGCGGCGCCCATCGCGCCAGCAACCGGATCTCTGTCTTTTCCTTACCTACCAGGAGCATTTCATGAGCAATCGCGAAACCGAAATCCGCAATCTGCAGAAAGACTGGGCCGAAAACACCCGGTGGCAGGGCATCAAGCGCGCCTATAGCGCCGAAGACGTGATCCGCCTGCGCGGCTCGGTCGCCGTCGAGCACTCGCTGGCGCGCCGCGGCGCCACCCGCCTGTGGGACCTGATGCACAGCGAGCCTTTCGTCAATTCGCTGGGAGCGCTGACCGGCAACCAGGCCATGCAGCAGGTCAAGGCCGGGCTGAAGGCCATCTACCTGTCGGGCTGGCAGGTGGCGGGCGACGCCAACCTGGCCGGCGAAATGTACCCCGACCAATCCCTGTATCCGGCCAACTCGGTGCCGCAGGTGGTCCGCCGCATCAACAACGCCCTGTCGCGCTGCGACCAGATCCAGTGGATGGAAGGCAAGAACCCGGGCGACGAGGGCTACATCGATTACTACGCGCCCATCGTGGCCGATGCCGAAGCGGGCTTCGGCGGCGTGCTCAATGCCTTCGAGCTCATGAAGGCCATGATCGAGGCGGGCGCGGCCGGCGTACACTTCGAAGACCAGCTGGCGTCGGTGAAAAAGTGCGGCCACATGGGCGGCAAGGTGCTGGTGCCCACCCGCGAGGCCGTATCCAAGCTGGTGTCGGCGCGCCTGGCGGCCGACGTCATGGGCACGCCCACCGTGCTGCTGGCCCGCACCGACGCCGACGCGGCCGACCTGGTCACCAGCGACGTCGACGACAACGACCGTCCCTTCATCACGGGCGAACGCACGGTCGAGGGCTTCTTCCGCACCAAGGCCGGCATCGACCAGGCCATTTCGCGCGGCCTGGCCTATGCGCCTTATGCCGACCTGATCTGGTGCGAAACCTCGACGCCCAACCTCGAATACGCGCGCAAGTTCGCCGAAGCCATCCATCGCCAGTTCCCCGGCAAGCTGCTGGCCTACAACTGCTCGCCGTCGTTCAACTGGAAGAAGAACCTGGACGACGCCACGGTGGCCAAGTTCCAGCGCGAACTGGGCGCCATGGGCTACAAGTTCCAGTTCATCACGCTGGCCGGCTTCCATGCGCTGAACTACGGCATGTTCGAACTGGCGCACGGCTACGCGCGCCGCCAGATGAGCGCGTTCGTCGAGCTGCAGCAGAAGGAATTCGCGGCGGCCGAACTGGGCTTCACCGCGGTCAAGCACCAGCGCGAAGTCGGCACCGGCTACTTCGATGCGGTTACCCAGACCATCGAAGGCGGGCAGTCGTCGACCACGGCCCTGACCGGTTCGACCGAAGAGGCGCAATTCGAGCACGGCGCCAAGGCGCGCGTCGCCTGATGCAGGGGCGCGGCCGTCCGCCGGCCGCGCCCCTGGTATGTAAGGCGTGAAAGTTTGCTGCAGTAGGGTGGTTCGGGGTGCCTCTGGGCACCCCTTTTTTTCTGGCCCGGACGGCCCCGGGCCGTGTCAGCCCCGTTCGTAAGGCAGTCTGGTCTTGTAGTTGGCTTGATTTTTATCAAGCCAACCGCCGTGGCCGGTCGCTACGATCGGCCGCATGCCTGCCACAACCATCTTCTCGGTGCCGCCCGGCCTGTCCCATACCGGCCGCCAGGCGCGGCGCCACGCCCTGCTGCGCCTGGGCTGGGCCTGGCTGGCCATGATGCAGGTCATGATGTTCGCCTGGCCGGGCTACGTGCGCCACGACGGCATCCCGGCCGATGCCCTGGCCACGCTCGATTGGGCCATCGTGCTCATGAACTGGGCCAGCCTGGCCCTGACCCTGCCGGTGGTGCTGTATTCGGCCTGGCCCATCTGGCGCGGCGCGGCGCGCAGCCTGCGCCGCGGCCAGGCCGGCATGGACGTGCCCGTGGCGCTGGGCATCGTGGCGGCCTTCCTGCCCAGTGTCCATGCCACCTGGACGCGCCACGGCGAAGTCTATTTCGATTCGGTCACCATGTTCGTGGCCTTTCTGCTTACCGCGCGCTACCTGGCGCTGTGCGCCCGCCAGTCGGCGGCGCCGGGCGCCGGCCAGGCCGCCGCCCGGCGCCATGCCCGGCTGGAAATCCGCCGCCGCGCGCTGGGCGCCGCGGCCGATCGCGTGGCGGCCCGCTTCGCGGCGGCCCAGGTGGCCCTGGCGCTGGCCGCTGGCGCGGCCTGGGCCTGGCTGGCGCCCGGCCAGGCGGTGCCGGTCATGGTGGCGCTGCTGGTCATCAGCTGCCCCTGCGCCATGGCGATGGCGGTGCCCACCACGCTGGCCGCGGCCCAGGCGGCCGCGCCCGGCCTCGATGCCCGGCAATTCCACGATCTGCTGGCCGCCACGCGCCGCACCGCGCGCCTCGGCCTGTACGGCTCGCTGGCCTGGCACCTGCTGATGACGCCGCTGGCGTTGGCCGGCTGGGTGGCGCCGTGGCTGGCGGCCATCACCATGCTGCTGTCGTCGCTGGCGGTGGCGGCCAGCGCCTGGCGCCTGTACCGCCGCCACCAGGCGCTGCGGCAGGGCGCCGGCCCGGCCGTCGATCAAGTGCCGGCGGCACCATGAGCATTCTGTATCTGCTGTTGCCGTTGTCGCTGCTGTTCGTGCTGGTCATCGGCCTGGCGCTGGGCTGGGCGGTGTTCAACGGCCAGTTCGACAACCCCGACGATGCCGGAAGTTCCATTTTTCACGAACCCGACACGTAAGACTTGTCCTAGTCTTGATTGAAATCAAGACGAACCGATGCCGGTCGGCCGATCATCCTATCTCCGCGTCAACTGGGGGACAGACCATGATTGATAGCAGTACCGCTGCCGATCGACTCGAAACGTTCAACTACAAGGTCGTCAGGCAGTTTGCTGTCATGACGGTCGTCTGGGGCATTGTGGGCATGGCTGTCGGCGTATTGATCGCCGCGCAGCTGATCTGGCCGCAGCTCAATTTCGATATCCCGTGGCTCAGCTATGGCCGGCTGCGCCCGCTGCACACCAATGCGGTGATCTTCGCCTTCGGCGGCAGCGGCCTGTTCGCCACGTCTTACTACGTGGTGCAGCGCACCTGTCAGGCGCGCCTGTTCAGCGACAGGCTGGCGGCCTTTACCTTCTGGGGCTGGCAGGCCGTCATCGTGGCCGCCGCCATCACGCTGCCGCTGGGCTACACCAGCAGCAAAGAATACGCCGAGCTCGAATGGCCCATCGACATCCTCATCACGCTGGTGTGGGTGGCCTATGCCGTGGTGTTCTTCGGCACCATCGTGCGGCGCCGCGTGCGGCACATCTACGTGGCCAACTGGTTCTTCGGCTCGTACATCCTCACCATCGCCATCCTGCACATCTTCAACAACATCGAACTGCCGGTGTCGCTGTGGAAATCGTATTCGGCCTACGCCGGCGTGCAGGACGCCATGGTGCAGTGGTGGTACGGCCACAATGCCGTGGGCTTCTTCCTGACCACCAGCTTCCTGGGCATGATGTACTACTTCGTGCCCAAGCAGGCCGGCCGGCCCATTTATTCGTACCGCCTGTCCATCGTGCACTTCTGGGCGCTGGCCTTCACCTACATGTGGGCCGGGCCGCACCATTTGCTGTATACCTCGCTGCCCGACTGGACCCAGTCGCTGGGCATGGCTTTCTCGCTGATCCTGCTGGCGCCGTCGTGGGGCGGCATGATCAACGGCATCATGACCCTGCAGGGCGCCTGGCACCGCCTGCGCACCGACCCTATCCTGAAGTTCATGGTGACCGCGCTGTCGTTCTACGGCATGTCCACCTTCGAAGGCTCGATGATGTCGATCCGCACGGTCAACGCGCTGTCGCACTACACCGACTGGACCATCGGCCATGTGCACTCGGGCGCGCTGGGCTGGGTGGCCATGATCACCTTCGGTTCGCTGTACTACCTGATCCCGCGCCTGTACGGCCGCGTGTCCATGCACAGCACCCGGGCGGTCGAGCTGCATTTCTGGGTGGCCACCATCGGCGTGGTGCTGTACATCGCCTCGATGTGGATCGCCGGCGTGCAGCAGGGCCTGATGTGGCGCGACACCGCCACCGACGGCACGCTGGTCTACAGCTTCGTCGAAGAGCTCAAGACGCGCCTGCCGTACTACGTGATCCGGTTCGTGGGCGGCGCCATGTACCTGTCGGGCGTGTTCATCATGGCCTGGAACGTCTGGATGACGCTGCGCGGCCAGCGCGCCGTCGACCCGGCGGTTCCGTCCGGCGAGCCGCAGCCGCGCGCCGCCATCGCCACGCCCGCCACCGCCTGACGAGGTTTCCATGGCCAACTCGCAACACCGCTTTTTTTCGCACCAGACTCTTGAAAAGAACATCGGCCTGATGATCATCGCCAGCATCCTGGTGGTGTCGTTCGCGGGGCTGGTGCAGATCATTCCGCTGTTTTTCCAGCATTCCACCACCCAGGCCGCGCCGGGCATCGAGCCCTACAGCGCCCTGCGCCTGATGGGCCGCGACGTGTACATACGCGAAGGCTGCGTAGGCTGCCATTCGCAGCAGGTGCGCATGCTGCAGGCCGAAGTGCAGCGCTACGGCCCGTATTCCGAAGCCACCGAATCGGTATACGACCACCCGTTCCTGTGGGGGTCCAAGCGCACCGGCCCCGACCTGGCGCGCGTGGGCGAACGCTATTCCGACGAATGGCACCGCATCCACCTGCGCGACCCGCGCCTGGTGGTGCCCGAGTCGAACATGCCGTCGTACCCCTGGCTGCGGCATGCCATGCTCGACGGCCAGAACGTGCAAGACCGCATGCGCGCGCTGCGCAAGCTGGGCGTGCCCTATACCGACGCGCAGATCCAGGCGGCGCCGCAGGAAATCGCCGGCAAGACCGAAGAAGACGCGCTGGTGGCCTACCTGCAGGGCATGGGCGTGGGCCTGCGCCAGGCGCGCCAGGCCGAGGCCGAGCTGGCCCGCCAGGCAGCCGGGCAGGGCGCGGCCGCGCAAGGAAACTGACCATGCTGATCTTCACCGGAATCATGACGGCCATTTCGCTGGCCACCTTCCTGGGCATTGTCTGGTGGGCGTATTCGCGCGGCCGCCAGCCCGCCAATCACGAATCGGCCCTGCTGCCGTTCGCGCTGCCCGACGAAAACGCACCCGCACAAGGAGCAACGCGGCCATGAGCGATTTCAGCTACGCTTTCTTCGGCTATTTCATCGCCTTCATCGCCCTGGGCGGCATCGCCTGGTGCCTGTGGCTGCTGTACACCCAGCGGCGCTGGCTGGCCGAGCGGCCGGCCGCGGGCCCGGTCGACGACACTGGCCACGTCTGGGACGAAGACCTTACCGAACTGAACAATCCGGTGCCGCGCTGGTGGACCTGGATGTACCTGCTGCTGTGCCTGTTCGCGCTGGGCTACCTGGTCTTGATGCCCGGCCTGGGCATGTTCCAGGGCGTGCTGGGCTATACCACCGCCAATGAAGTGCGCCGCCACCAGGCGCAGCAGGCCGAGCAGGTCCGGCCGGTGTACGCGCGCTACGCCGCCATGGCGGTGGCCGACATCGCCGCCGACCCGGCCGCTCGCCAGATCGGCGAACGCCTGTTCCTGAACACCTGCGCGCAGTGCCATGGCTCCGATGCGCGGGGCGGCCGCAGCTTTCCCAACCTGACCGACGCCGACTGGCTGCACGGCGGCACGCCCGAAGCCATCGGGCAGACCATCACGCACGGCCGGCACGGCATCATGCCGCCCTGGAAAGGCAGCATCGACCCCGCCGCCGCCAGCGACACGGCGCATTACGTGCGCTCGCTGTCGAAGCTGGCGGCTGATCCGCTGAAGATGCTGCGCGGCCAGCGCACCTTTGAAACCTACTGTGTGGCCTGCCACGGCGTGGACGGCAAGGGCAACCAGGTCCTGGGCGCGCCCAACCTCACCGACGGTACCTGGCTGTACGGCAGTTCCGAAGCCACCATCGTGCAGACCATCCTGGAAGGCCGCGACAACCGCATGCCGGCGCACGACGCGGTGCTGACGCCCGAGCAGATCAAGATCCTGACGGCCTGGGTATGGGGCCTGTCCAACCCCACGGCGCAGGCCGCCGCGCCCCAGGGGGCACAGTAGCAATGCAGCCGCCCGAACACGCCGCGCGGCCGGCCCCCCTGGCCGAGGGGGCGCCCGGATGGCGCCCCTACCAGCGCCCGGCGCGGCCGGGCGCGGCGGCGGAAACCCTGGAGCAGACCCTGGCCGAGGTGCGCGGCAAAATCTATCCGCGGTCGGTCAGCGGCGTTTTCGCGCGCTGGCGCGTGGTGTTCGTGTTCCTGACGCAATTGGTGTTCTACGGGCTGCCGTGGCTGCAATGGCACGGCCGCCAGGCCGTGCTGTTCGACCTGGGGGCGCGCAAGTTCTACTTGTTCGGCCTGGTGCTGTGGCCGCAAGACGTGGTCTACCTGGCGGTGCTGCTGGTGATATCGGCCCTGGCGCTGTTCCTGTTCACCGCCGTGGCCGGGCGCCTGTTCTGCGGCTATGCCTGTCCGCAGACGGTCTATACCGAAATCTTCCTGTGGATCGAGCGCCGTGTCGAGGGCGACCGCCTGGCGCGCATCCGCCTGGACGAATCGCCCTGGACGCCGCGCAAGCTGCGCCTGAAGCTGTCCAAGCACGCACTGTGGATCATCGTGGCCGGCTGGACGGGCTACACCTTCATCGGCTATTTCGCGCCCATCCGCGGGCTGGGCCACGACCTGCTGGCGCTGCAGCTGGGGCCGTGGCAGTGGTTCTGGATGCTGTTCTACGGCTTCGCCACCTGGGGCAACGCCGGGTTCATGCGCGAATCGGTGTGCAAGTACATGTGCCCGTACGCGCGCTTCCAGAGCGTGATGGTCGATCCGGACACGTTCGTGGTCACCTACGACAAGGGACGCGGCGATCCGCGCGGCGGCCGCTCGCGCAAGGTCGACCACAAGGCCGCCGGGCTGGGCGACTGTGTCGATTGCAGCCTTTGCGTGCAGGTGTGCCCCACCGGCATCGACATCCGCGACGGGCTGCAATACATGTGCATCGGCTGCGGCGCCTGTATCGATGCCTGCGACCAGGTCATGGACAAGATGCAGTATCCCGCCGGCCTGATCCGCTATGCGTCGCAGCGCGCGGTCGAGCAGGGCTGGACGCCGCGCCGGGCGCGGGCGCGGCTGCTGCGGCCGCGGGTGCTGGTCTACGGCGGCGTCATCCTGGCATTGGCGGCGGCCTTCGTGGCGACGCTGGCGCTGCGCAACCCGCTGCGGGTCGATGTCATCCGCGATCGCGGCGTGCTGGCCCGCGAAGCGCCGGGCGGCATGATCGAGAACGTGTACCGGCTGCAGCTCATCAATACTTCCGAGTCGGCCATGGTGCTGCGGCTGCAAGCCACCGGCCTGCCGGGCCTGGACGTGCATGTCGAGCGCCAGGGCGACCAATCCATCGTGCTGGAACCCTACGCCAACAAGCTGGTGCCGGTCATCATCCGGGCGCCGGCCGGCGCGGCCGGGCCGGGCTCGCATCCCATCACCGTGCAGGCCCGCGCGCAGGGCCGCGACGGCCAGGTGCTGGCGCGCGACGAGGCCTCCAGCTTCTATGTGCCCGACTGAACCCCGCTTTGGAGCCTGTGCATGACGAATCCCGCACCACCCAACCCCTGGCACCGCGAACCGTGGCCGTGGTTCTTGATGGCCGGACCGCTGCTGGCCATCCTGGGCTGCATCATCACCATCTACCTGGCCGTCACGCGCTTTGCCGACCAGCCCATCGCCGAAGGGGCGGTCAGGCGCGGCCTGGTGGTCGAACGGGTGCAGCCGGCCGTGGCCGCGCCCGCCGCCGACCCGGCGCCCGCGGCGGCCCAGGCCCCCGCGCGGCCCTGATGGAGCCGTCCATGCGCTGGCGCCTGCTGATGGGGATTCTGTGGCCGTCGTTCCTGGCGGCCGGGGCGGGCGGGGGCCTGATCTTCGCCCTGATCGACCCGTCCGACGTGCTGGTGCTGGACCGCTGGCAGCCCGGCCGCCTGGGTTTCTACACCGTGTCGTTCTTCGTGCTGTGGCTGATCGCGGCGTTGGCCAGCGCGCTGACCGCCTGGCTGGCGCCGCGCGAGCCGCAAGGGGGCGACGACGCGCCGTTCTAGAGCGCGGAACACTGTTGTAGTGCCAGCGGAACGATGCGCGCGGGCCGACCAAGTAGAATCAAGGGCTTCACCGCCCAAACCGAGGTCCGTGTGCAGCCCGTCATTTCCGTACAAGGCCTGTCCAAGACGTACGCGTCCGGACACCAGGCCTTGAAGAACGTCAACCTGGACATCCACCGCGGCGAGATATTCGCGCTGCTGGGCCCTAACGGGGCCGGCAAGACGACCCTGATCAGCATCATCTGCGGCATCGTCAACCCCGGGCAGGGCAGGGTGCTGGCCGACGGCCACGACATCGTGGCCGATTACCGGGCGGCGCGCTCGCGCATCGGGCTGGTGCCGCAGGAAATCTCCACCGACGCCTTCGAAAGCGTGTGGAACACGGTGACCTTCAGCCGGGGCCTGTTCGGCAAGCCGGCCAACCCCGCCTATGTCGAGAAAGTGCTGCGCGACCTGTCGCTGTGGGACAAGAAAGATTCGCGCATCATGGCCCTGTCGGGCGGCATGAAGCGCCGCGTGATGATCGCCAAGGCGCTGTCGCACGAGCCGCAGATCCTGTTCCTGGATGAACCCACCGCCGGCGTCGACGTCGAACTGCGCCGCGGCATGTGGGACATGGTGCGGCGCCTGCGCGAAAGCGGGGTCACCATCATTCTTACCACCCACTACATCGAAGAAGCCCAGGAAATGGCCGACCGCATCGGCGTGATCCGCAAGGGCGAGATCATCCTGGTCGAGGAAAAACACGCGCTGATGAAAAAACTGGGCAAGCGCCAGCTGGCGCTGACCCTGAAAACCGCGCTGCCGGCCGTGCCGGCGGCGCTGGCCGGCTATGGCCTGGAACTGACCGACGAGGGCCACCGGCTGGTGTATTCATACGACAACGAGCAGGGCGGCGGCGAGGTGGCGCGCCTGCTGCGCCAACTGGACGAGGCCGGGATCGAATTCACCGATCTCAGTTCATCGGAAAGTTCGCTGGAGGAAATCTTCGTCAGCCTGGTGAGTGCCCAATCATGAATTTCTACGCCATCCGCGCCATCTACCTGTTCGAAATGGCCCGCGCCTGGCGCACGCTGATGCAGAGCGTGGCCTCGCCGGTGGTTTCCACCGCGCTGTATTTCGTGGTGTTCGGCTCGGCTATCGGGTCGCACATGGTCGAGATCGAAGGCGTCAGCTACGGGGCGTTCATCGTGCCGGGCATGATCATGTTGTCGCTGCTGACGCAGAGCGTGGCCAACGCTTCGTTCGGCATCTACATGCCGCGCTTCAGCGGCACCATCTACGAAATCCACTCGGCACCGATCTCGTACGTGGAAATCGTCACGGGCTACGTGGGCGCGGCGGCCAGCAAGTCCATCATCCTGGGCCTGATCACGCTGGTCACGGCCCGCCTGTTCGTCGATTTCCAGATCCAGCACCCGTTCTGGATGATCGGCTTCCTGCTGCTGACCTCGGTCACCTTCAGCCTGTTCGGCTTCATCATCGGCGTGTGGGCCGACGGCTTCGAGAAGCTGCAGATCATCCCGCTGATGATCATCACGCCGCTGACCTTCCTGGGCGGCACCTTTTATTCCATCAAGATGCTGCCGCCGTTCTGGCAGGGCGTTACCCTGTTCAACCCGGTGGTGTACCTGGTCAGCGGCTTTCGCTGGAGCTTCTACGGCGTTTCGGACGTCAGCGTGGCCATCAGCCTGGGCATGACGCTGGTGTTCCTGGCAGCATGCCTGGTGGGCGTGCGCTGGATCTTCAAGACAGGTTACCGGCTCAAAACCTAGCCGGCTTGCGAACGGAGGCAGACATGGCGTGGCACGAGGTACAGGCACTGGTATTCGACGTGTTCGGCACGGTGGTCGACTGGCGCAATGGCGTGGCGCGCGAGGCCGCTCCGTTCCTGGCCCGGCACGGCCAGGGCAGGATAGAACCGCTGGCCTTCGCCGATGCCTGGCGCAGCCATTACGGGCCGTCGATGCAGGCAGTGCGCAGCGGCCAGCGGCCGTTCGTGCGGCTGGACGTCCTGCATCGCGAAAACCTGGAAGCCACCCTGCGCGAGGCCGGCATCGACCCGGCCGGGGTGCCGGCCGCCGAACTCGATGCGCTGAACCTGGCGTGGCATCGCCTGGACCCCTGGCCCGATTCGGTGGCCGGGCTGGCCCGCCTGAAAACCCGCTACATCATCGCGCCGCTGTCGAACGGCAACATCCGCCTGATGCTGGACATGGCCAAGCGCGCCGGGCTGCCCTGGGACGCCATCCTGGGCGCCGAAGTGGCGCAGGCCTACAAGCCCATGCCGCAGGCCTACCTGCGCACCGCCGAGGTGCTGGGCCTGGCGCCGTCGCAGGTGTGCATGGTGGCCGCGCACAATGGCGACCTGGCGGCCGCGCGGCAGTGCGGGCTGAAAACCGCATTCGTGCGCCGGCCCACCGAACACGGGCCCGGCCAGACCACCGACCTGCAGCCGCAGCAGGACTGGGATGCGCTGGCCGACGACTTCGGCAGCCTGGCCGACCAGCTGGTGGGCTAGGGCTGTTTACCCAGGAGACAAACCATGCCGAGAACACTACTGCCCGCAGCCTGCCTGGCACTGCTTGCCGGCTGCGCAAGCCAGGCCGGGCCCTCCGCGGGCATGGCCAACCCCGCGTCGGTGTACTGCCAGGAACTCGGCGGGCGCCTGCAGATCGTCGAGACGTCCAAGGGGCAGATGGGGGTCTGCATGCTTCCCGATGGCGAACAGATCGAAGAATGGGATCTGTATCGCCGCGCCCATCCCGAAGAAAAAACCTGATTTCCCGGGCGCGGCCGCGCCGCTACGGCGCCGGGTTGGGGTTGCCGGCGTGGATGCCGTCGATCTGTTCCAGCAGTTCCGGCGCCAGGTCGACGTCGACGCTGTCGATGTTTTCTTTCAGCTGTTCGAGCGTGGTGGCGCCGATCAGGTTGCTGGCCACCGAGGGCTGCTGGTTGACCCAGGCCAGCGCCAGGTGGGTGGGCGACAGCCCGTGTTCGCGCGCCAGCTGCACGTACTGCCGCGTGGCCGCCTCGGTGCGTTCGTTGCTGTAGCGGGTAAAGCGCGTGAACAGCGTCAGGCGCGCGCCTTCGGGGCGGGTGCCGTCCAGGTACTTGCCCGACAGCACGCCCATGGCCAGCGGCGAATAGGCCAGCAGGCTGACCTGTTCGCGGTGGCTGAATTCGGACAGGCCGCTTTCGTAGGTGCGGTTGAGCAGGCTGTACGGGTTCTGGATGGTGTCGATGCGCGGCAGGCCCAGGGCGTCGGACTGCTTGATGAACTGCGCCACGCCCCACGGGGTTTCGTTCGACACGCCGATGTGCCGCACCTTGCCGGCGCGCACGAAGTCCTGCAGGACTTCCAGGGTTTCCTGGACGGGCACCGTGTAGTCGTCGTCGATCCACGGGTAGGCGCGGCCGAAGGTGGCCGTGGTGCGGTCGGGCCAGTGCAGCTGGTACAGGTCCAGGTAATCGGTCTGCAGCCGCTTCAGGCTGGCGTCCAGCGCCGCGGTCAGGTTCTTGCGGTCGAGAAAGGTCTTGCCGTCGCGGATGTGGCTGGGGCGTTTCGCGTCGCGCACCGGCCCGGCGGCCTTGCTGGCCAGCACGATGTCGTGGCGGCGCCCGGTCTTGGCCAGCCAGGTGCCCACATAGGTTTCGGTGCGGCCCTGCGTTTCGGGCTTGGGCGGCACCGGATACATTTCGGCGGTATCGACCAGGTTCACCCCGCGCGACAGCGCATAGTCGAGCTGCCGATGCGCGTCGGCCTCGGAATTCTGCTCGCCCCAGGTCATGGTGCCCAGGCCGATCAGGCTGACTTCGGTATCGGTGCGGCCGAGTTTGCGGTATTTCAAGGGTGGGGCTCCGTTAGAGATGAAATTCGGGTTGATGTTACTACCGGCCGAAGGAATGATTTAATGACTGTGGTTACCCCACCTGCCTGGAGCCTGACATGAAGCCCCGCATCACCCTGATCACCCTGGGCGTGGACGACCTGGCGCGCGCCGTGCAGTTTTATCGCGACGGCCTGGGCCTTGCCACGCCGGGCATTACCGGCACCGAATTCGAGCATGGCGCCGTGGCGTTTTTCGACCTGCAGCCGGGCCTGAAGCTGGCATTGTGGCCGCGCGCCAGCCTGGCGCACGACAGCGGCCTGCCGGCCGGGCCGCGCAGCGCCACCGAGTGCTCGCTGGCGCACAACGTGGCCGACAAGGCCGAAGTCGACCAGGTCATGCAGCAGGCGCGCGCGGCCGGCGCCGTCATCGCCAAGCCCGCCGCCGACACCTTCTGGGGCGGTTACGCGGGCTATTTCCAGGACCCCGACGGGCATCTGTGGGAAGTGGCCTGGAACCCCCAGATGCTGCCGCTGGAAGAGCCCAGGTGAGGTTATTGTGCGCCGGTGGCGTTGGCCACGTATTCGGCCAGTGTCTGCACGTCGGCGTCGCTGAGGGATTCGAATGCCGGCATCACGCCGATGCCGTTGCGCACGGCCTGGGCGACCCGGTTGGCGTCGGGCTTGAGTTCGTCCAGGTTGGGGCCGATGGCGCCGGTGGCGCCGGCATCGGCCAGCGTGTGGCACACGGCACAGGCCGGCGCGGCCGTCTTGGTGAACAGGACGCGGCCGGCTTCGGCGCTGGCCGGGTCGGCCGCGCCGGCACAGGCCGCATACAGGCTGGCCGCCAGCGCGGCCAGGCCGGGCCGCCAGCCGCGGGCGCGGCGGCGGAAGGGATGGGACAGCATATTGGGGTGCTTCGATGCCGCCATGGTCATGACGCGGTGACCTTCAGCGCATGGTCGCGCCAGCTGGCGTTCAAGTAGCCGCGCACGTTCTCGACGCGCTCTTCCACCTGGACATTGCCTTCGGTGTCTTCGACGCGGCTGGTCAGCACGTGCTCGCCGGCGGGCAGTTCGACCGCCAGGGCAAACTGGCGCCAGGCGTACTTGCCCAGGTCGGGCCCCACCAGCGCGGCCTGCTTCCAGGTCTTGCCGCCGTCGATGGATACGTCCACGCGCTTGACGGCATGGATGCCGCAGAACGCCACGCCGCGCACCAGCTGCCGGCCGGCCTTGACGGGCGCGCCGTCGGCGCCGGGCGCGGTCACCCATGACTTGGGCGTCATGGCCCAGGCCGAAGGGTAGTCGGGGCCGGGCTTGGCATCCAGCGGCGCCAGCCGGTAGCTGGTCTGCTGGATTTTGACGGGGCTTTGCTCGGCCGTGAACGCCAGGCGCTTGATGTACTTGACGTTGTTGACGCCCGTGTAGCCCGGCACGATCAGGCGCAGCGGCCCGCCGTGCGCCAGCGACAGCGGCTCGTTGTTCATTTCCCAGGCCAGCATGGCGTCCTGCAGGGTGTCGCGCGGCACCGAGCGTTCTACCATCAGCGTTTTCGGATCCAGGCCATCGGGCAGTTTTTCGCCGCCGGTGCCCGTCATGTAGGCGGGGTCGCCTTCCAGGCCGCCCAGGTGTTCGACCAGCGTGCGCACCGGGATGCCGGTCCACATGACGCAGCCGGCCGCGCCCACCTGCCATTTGGTGCCGCTGGGCTGGTGCGGGAAAAAGCCGCGGCCGTTGCCCGAGCACTGCAGCACCGTGGCCATGGTGTCGACGCCCAGCGTCTTGAGTTCGCCCAGCGTCAGCGTGCGGGGCTGCTTGACGCCCTGGATCTCGATGGCCCAGGCATCGCGGTCGTCGAGAATGGACGCGTCGGGCGGCGGCAGGTTGTTGCGCACATACAGTTCGCGCGCCGGCGTAATGACGCCGTCGCCGAAGGCGCCGCGCCGGGTCTCGATGGTGTTGGCGCTGTGGACGATGACGCTGTCGGCGTCTTTCCAGGCGGCATAAGCCGGCAGCGGCTTGGCCGCCGCGGGCGCGGCCGGGGCGGCGGCCTTGCCGGCCGCCTGTTCGGCGGCGCGCGCCACGCCGGTGGCGCCCAGCCCGGCCGCGGCCAGTGCGCCGGCGCTGCCGGCCAGCAGGCGGCGACGCGCGGGATTACGGGGTGTAGTCTCCATGACAGCCTCTCCGGTTGCCGCGCATTGCCGGGGCAGGCGCGGTATTGTGATTATGGTTGGCCGCCGGGCGGCGGCCCGCCGTCATCGCGACGGCTGACTGCCATGATCGGCAATGCCCGGTTATATGTCAACTGGTTGTAAGCGTTTCGGATTTCATCGAAAAAAATATATAAAGCCCCATCATCAAGAAACCCCGAGGAGCATCCCCATGTGCCGCTGGATGGCCTATACCGGTAGTCCCTTGCAGCTCGAGACCGTGATTTTCAAGGCTCGGCATTCCCTTATCGACCAGAGCCTGCATTCGCGGCTGGGCGCCACCACCACCAACGGCGACGGCTTCGGCCTGGGCTGGTACGGCCGCGACCCGGACGAGCTGCCGTACCGCTACCGCAGCATCCATCCGGCCTGGAACGACCGCAACCTGCGCGAAGCGGCCCGCGCCATCCGGGCGCCGCTGTTCGTGGCGCATATCCGCGCGGCCACCGACACGCCGGCCCAGGAAACCAACTGCCATCCGTTTCGCCACGGCCGCTGGCTGTTCGTGCACAACGGGCAGATCCGCAACTATCCGCTGCTGCGGCGCGACCTGATGATGCAGATCTCGCCGCAGTACTTCACATCGCTGGAAGGCTCCACCGATTCCGAGGTGATGTTCCTGCTGGCCCTGAGCTTCGGGCTGGAATCCGAGCCCGTGCAGGCCCTGCAGCGCATGGCGGCAGTGGTGGAAGACGTGGGGCACCGGCACGGCGTCGAGCACCCGCTGACCATGACGGTGTGCGCGCTGGACGGCCAGCGCCTGATCGCGGTGCGGTATTCCAGCGAAGCGAATTCGCGTTCGCTGTTCCATAGCACCGACGTGCGGCACTTGAAGCAGCTGTATCCCGACGAGCCGCGCATCGCGGCCCTGGACGATGACGCCTACATGCTGCTGTCGGAGCCGCTGGTCGAGCTGCCCGGCGCATGGGAAGACGTGCCCGAAGCCACCGCCATCGTGGCCGGCGGCGGCCGGGTGCAGGCCTACCCGTTCCTGCCCGGGCGCGGCTGAGGCCAGCCCGCTGCGGAGCTAGCCGCGCACCTGCACCCCGGCCCAGGATTCGACCAGCCGGCACATCGAGGTGTAGTCGGATTCGGGGCCGTAGCTGGCATTGGTGATGGCCAGCATTTCGCGCACGGCCGCGCCCACCACCATGGGCACGCCCAGCGTTTCGGCTTCGTCCACGCACAGCCGCACGTCTTTGTACGACAGCCCGGTGCCGAAGCCGTAGTCGAAGGTGCCCGGCAGGATGGCGCGCGGGAACTTGTCCTGCGTGGCGCTGTTGCGGCCCGAGCCGGCGTTGATCACGTCCAGCATGACGCGGGGGTCCAGCCCGGCTTTTACCCCCATGACCATGGCTTCGGACGACACCGCGATGGCGGCGGCGGACAGCAGGTTGTTGGCCAGTTTCATGGTCTGCGCCTGCCCCGCGCCTTCGCCCAGGTGGAACAGCTTGCCGAAGGTGGCCAGCACCGGCTGCAGCTGCGTGTACAAAGCGGTGGGGCAGGACACCATCACCGCCAGCGTGCCCGCGCGCGCGCCCGGCACGCCGCCGCTGACCGGGGCGTCGACGTAGGCGATGTCGCGCTCGGCCAGGGCGCGGGCCACGCGCACCGCGGCCTGCGGCCCGATGGTGGAAAAGTCCACCACGGTGCGTACCCGCCTGCCTTCGATGAGGCCGTCCTGGCCGGTGGCCACCGCCGATACGATGGCGGGCGTGGGCAGGCTGAGAAACACGGTGCCGGCCTGGCCGGCCACCGCGGCCGGCGAGGCGGCGCTTTCGATGCCCGAGGCCGCCAGCGCGGCCACCGCCGCGGCGTTGGGGTCGTACACCACCACGCGCTTGCCGGCCTGCCGCAAGCGCATGGCCATGGGCGTGCCCATGTTGCCCACGCCGACGAATCCGTAGATCTCCTGGTCCATGTGTTGCTCCTGTGCGTGCACGCTGAAGCGGCGCGCGGCGTGTGCCGGGCGCCTGTGTACAGAGGGCCTAGGCGCCCAGTTCCTTGAAAACTTCCTTGGCGGACCGGAAGCTGTCCACGGCGGCGGGCACGCCGCAGTACACGGCCGCCTGCAGCAGGGCTTCGCGGATTTCTTCTTTGGTCAGGCCGTTGTTCAGCCCGCCCTTGATGTGCAGGCGCAGTTCCTGCGGGCGGTTAAGGGCGGTGAGCATGGCCAGGTTTAGCAGGCTGCGCGTCTTGCGGTCGAGCCCGGGGCGGTTCCAGACGTCGCCCCAGCAATAACGGGTGACCAGTTCTTGCAGCGGCGCCGCGAAATCGTCGGCCTGGGCCATTGAAGCGTTGACGTGCGCGGCGCCCAGCACCTCGCGGCGGGTTTGCAGCCCCAGTTCCAGCGTATCGGTTGTCATGATTGCCCTTGTGGCGGGTTGGCTTAAAGAGGGTCGACCGCGCGGGCCAGCACACGCGCCGGCGCGCCGTCGGAAGCTTCGATGTTCAGCGCCGAGAACACGAATTCCAGGCGCTGGCCGGCCAGGGCGTCCAGGCCGGTGATGTTCTCGGCGACCAGCACGCCGTTGCCCAGCAGGATGTGATGCGCCGGCCAGTCGTACTGGGCCGGCCGCCGGCCGACCGGCATGTCGGGCGTGGGCAGGTCGCAGGCCAGCAGCTTGACCCGGCGGTCCACCAGCCATTGCGCGGCCGCCGGGCTCAGGTACGGGTGGTCGTGGTATTGATGGGTATGGGCCAGCGGCCCCCAGCCGGTGGCCAGCGCCACGATGTCGCCCGGCTGCACCTCGCCCGGCGCCTGCTCCAGATCGGCGGCGGTGATCTCTTCGCCGACGCCGCGCTCGACGCGCAGCACCACGCCCGGCCCGGCCAGGCGCTCGAGCGGGATTTCATGGAAGGCCGGGCCGTCGTTGAAGAAGTGGCGGGGCGCATCGACGTGCGTGCCGATATGCACCACCATGCGCATTTCGGTGACGTTCAGCGGATCTTGCGGCAGGCTCTTGATGCGCTGGAAGGTAGGCTGCGGAAACACGCTGGCGCGCGGCACGGCCGGCCCCAGCGCATGCGACAGGTCGATCCACGGGCCGCAGCGCTGCGCGGCCCGGCGGGTTTCCGGCAGCGGCATCCAGCCGCGCCATCCGTGGCCGCGCGGTCCATTGCTGTCACACACATCCGTCTCCCTGGAACACGACATCGAACCGTGAAGATTCTGACGTTGCGCCGCCAAAGAGACAATCTGTCTCTGTGATAACTACGGTTTGCCTTTGCCAAAGGATGGCTTGCGCGCGGCCGGCTCGGCCGAGCGCCGCGTATCGCCGGCCTGCGTCAGCATGGCGATCAGCGTGCGGGTGAACAGGGGCAGCGAGGCCACGCTGCGGGCGCATATCATGGACTGGCGCACGGCCCAGTCGTCTTTCAGCGCGGCCACGTGTATGTCCATCACGCGCGCGCAGCGCCGCGCCGCCGAGGCCGGCAGGATGCCGATGCCCACGTCGGCCTCGATCATGCGGCAGATGGTTTCGAAGCTGCCGGCATGGATGCGGAAGCCCAGCTGCTTGCGCAGGCCCTGCGCCTGCCGCGTCAGGAAGCGGTAGATGGCGCTGCCTTCCTGCAGCCCCACGTAGTTGAAGTCCAGGGTCTCGCTGAAATCGACGGCGCGCCGGCTGGCCAGGGGATGCCCGGCCGACGTGGCCAGCACCAGAGCCTCGCTGCAATAGGGCAGCAGTTCCAGCCCGTCGGCGGGCGTGTCGCCCGACACGATGGCGATGTCCGCCGACCCGTCCGCCACCGCGCGCGCGCCTTCGTCGCTGAGCTTTTCGCGCAGCGTGATGTCCACATTGGGATGGCGCGCCAGGTATTCGCGCAGCACGTCGGGCAACGAGGCGCTGATCGACGTGGCGTTGGCGTACAGGCGGATATGGCCCTTGAAACCGTCGCTGTGTTCGTGCAGGTCACCACGCAGCCGTTCCAGTTGGGCCAGCACGGTCTTGGCGTGGTGCAGCACGGTCTCGCCCACCGGCGTCAGGGTGGTGCCCTGTTTCTTGCGGTACAGCAGCTTGGCGCCCAGGGTTTCTTCGAAAGTCTTGATGCGCAGGCTGGCCGATGGCAGCGACAGGAACGAGCGCTCGGCGCCCTTGGTCAGGCTTTGCTCTTCAGCGATGTTGACGAGCAACTGCATGTCTATCAGGTCGAAATGCATCCTCATACTGGCCTACCTTGGTCCATGATCGCCATACCGGATCATAGCTTGCAGGCAACGGGCCAGCCCCGCGGGCAGTGCCGCTAGTCGAACGAGAATCCGTTGGCGCGCGCGTGGGTGTAGATGCCGCCATCCTGGACCACCAGGATCGCCGCGCGGCGCGGGCCGCCATTGTGGTGCGAGTGATAGGAATACGGCGGGGTGATGGTGGCCGCGCTGCGTCACGCCGGGCTCCAGCGTGTTGTACCCCAGGGTTAGCGTGGGCGAGATGTTGCGGCTTTCCAGTTGTTCGTCGTACGAAAAGAACAGCGCGCGCCGCCGTGCCGGCTTCCTGGTCCAGCTGGTAGATGGCGGCGACCTGGCGCGCGATTTCGCCGGCCGGGTAATGCACCGCGCGTATCCGTATTGCTCAGGTGTCAGGCTCCGCCAGGTGCCTGACACCGCCGTAGGCCACAGCCATCTCAGTCCTGCGGTGTCCGACACCCTGCGGGAGTCGGACACCTGGCAATAGCCCGGAAACCATGCAATCGGCCTCAACGTAGCGCCATGGGCGCCAGACACCGGAGTGTGCGGCGGCCATCTCAATTGCGATGTCAGGCACGCCTGCCGGCGCCTGGCTTTTTGCCGCTTTGCCGCCGCTATGCCGCCGCGGGCATGGCGTACCACAGCGCCGCGAAGAAATGGCAGGCCGTGCCCGCCAGCACGAACAGGTGCCACACAAAATGCGCGTAGCGCCAGCGCGAGTCGAACACGAAGAACACCACGCCGGCGGTATAGGCCAGGCCGCCGGCCAGCAGCAGCCACAGCCCGCCGGCGGGCACGTTTTCCAGCACCGGGTCGACCGCGATGGCCACCAGCCAGCCCATGGCCAGGTACAGGCCGGTGGACAGGACAGGGCGGTCGAGCCGCCGGCTGGCCTTCAGCGCCACGCCCAGCGCCGCCAGCCCCCATACCAGGCCCAGCAGCGTCCAGCCCCACGGCCCGCGCAGCGGCCCCAGGGTGAACGGCGTGTAGGTGCCGGCAATGAGCAGGTAGATGGCGGAGTGGTCCAGCACGTTGAACAGCCGCTTGGCGCGGCCGTGCGGCAGGGCGTGGTACAGCGCGGAAGCCAGGTACAGCAGGCACATCGAGGCGGCGAAGACGGCGGTGCCGGCGATCAGGGCGGCGTCGCCCTGGCGGGTGGCGCCCACGATCAGCAGCGGCGCGGCCAGCAGGGCGCCCAGCGCGCCCAGGCCGTGGCTGACGCTGTTGGCGATTTCTTCTCCCGGAGTCTGGGGGCGGTCGGTGGGGGGCATGTTGAAGCGGAGGGCGCCCGGGGGCGACAGGTTGGGTATGCAGTACCACACATTAGGCGTTTGCGCCGGGTAGTTCAAGGCGCGGCTGGCTTTGCGCTTGATCTTGCGCAAGGCCATTTCGGGTGGCCATGCGGCTTGTAGAATCGTGGCTATTCGTCCCTACGCCGGAGTGCCGCCATGTCTTGCGCCGTATCCATCCGTTCTGTGCGCCCCGATGATTTTGCCGCCTGGAAGCCGCTCTGGGACGGCTACAACGCATTCTATGGCCGCACCGGCGTCACGGCACTGCCCGACGACATCACGCGCACGACCTGGGCGCGTTTTTTCGATGGCTACGAACCCATGCACGCGCTGGTGGCCGAGGCCGACGGCGCCCTGCTGGGGCTGGTGCATTACCTGTTCCACCGCAGCACCACCGCGCTGGGCCCCAACTGCTACCTGCAAGACCTGTACACCCTGCCCGCCGCGCGCGGCCGCGGCGTGGGGCGGGCGCTGATCGAAGCCGTGTACCAGCAAGCGCAGGCGGCGCACTGCGGGCGGGTGTACTGGCAGACACAAGAAGGCAACGCCACGGCGCGCCGCCTGTACGACCAGGTGGCCGACCAGTCGGGCTTCATCGTCTACCGCAAGGTTTTCTAGGGCCGCGGGGGGCGTAGAATGGGCAGCCGTTGCCCCGGGGCGGCATGCCCCGGCCCACACGGAGATTCCCATGGCGATATCGATGTATCAAGCTTCCGTGCCCGTATTCGTGCGCGGGATGGAAGTACTGGCTGCCTTGCTGGACAAGGGCGTGGAACATGCCCGGGCGCAGGGGCAAGACCCCGAGGCGCTGGTGCAGGCGCGGCTGGCGCCCGACATGTATCCGCTGTCCGGCCAGGTGCAGCGCGCCAGCGATGCCTGCAAGCTGGCGCTGCAGCGCCTGACCGGCGCCGAGGCGCCGCGCTTTGCCGATGACGAAACCACCTGCGCGCAACTGCAGAAGCGCATTGCCGATACGCTGGGCTATCTTAACGGCGTGAACGAAGCCCAGCTGGCCGGCGCCGAAAGCCGCGAGGTGGTGATCCGCTTCAAGGATTTCGAGCAGTCGTTCCGCGGCGATGCCTACCTACTGAGCTTCGCGCTGCCCAATTTCTTTTTCCACATCACCACCGCCTACGACATCCTGCGCCATGCCGGCGTGCCGATCGGCAAGCGGGATTACCTGGGGCCGTACCGCTAGCGATGCGGTTGCGGCCCTGGCGTATGCCTTGGCCGGTATTCAGGACTGCGGCTGCCCGCAGCCGTCCGGGAACGCGGCGCGCATGTTTTCCTGGATCTGCTCGGGCGTGTAGTCGTGCTGGTGGGTGGCCACCGACCACAGGTGCCCCACCGGATCGGTAAGCTGGCCGTAGCGGTCGCCCCAGAACATGTCGGTGGCCGGCATGGTGATGGTGGCGCCGGCCGCCTGGGCCTGGGCCATGGTGGCATCCACGTCTTCCACATACAGGTGCAGGTACACCGGCGAGCCGTTCAGGGCCTTGGGGCCGGAACTGCAGCTGGGGAAGGCGTCGGCCAGCATCAGCGTGGAATCGCCGATGCGCACGCTGGCGTGCATGATCTTGCCTTCGGGGCCGGGCAGGCGCGCCATCTCGACCGCGTTGAAGGCCTTGACGTAGAAATCAATGGCCTGGGCCGCGCCTTCGCATATCAGGTGCGGGGTCAGGGTGTGCATGTCATCGGGAATGGGTTTCGCGGTGGCCATGATGGGCTCCAGAGTGGGCGGCGCCGGGGTGGCAGGCCGCTATGTGGGTACGACGGCCGGCGCGAGGCTGGATCGACAGCCTGGCCGGCTTTTTTTGCAACAATGGTGTTACACGGCGACCAGGGTGCGGAATCCGCCCCAGGCCATGCGCTTCATGTCGAACACGCCCTCGGGGCACTGGCCCAGGCGCGGGTCGGCCATGACGGCGGCGTTGATGCGGTCGCGGTCGGCCTTGCTGGGGTACAGGATCCAGGCAAATACCACCACTTCGTTTTCGCCCGCGCCGGCTGCCTGAGTGAACGACGCGCAGTTCGGGTCCATATTCAGCTCGTCGCCCACGCATTCGCGGTAGTCGAGGGCGCCGTGTTCTTTCCAGACGGCGCCTGCGGTCGAGGCCATGGCACGGTAGGTTTCCAGCTTGTCTTTCGGGACGGCGAGCAGGAAACCGTCTACATACTGTTCTTGCATGGCAATGCTCCTGGTTTTGTGGGGCCCGCGAGGCCGAACGGCTACTGTATCGGGAAAACCGCCCGTCGCCGATGGGGAATTGCGACAATCTTGCGGGTGGATTGCGACAGCCCTGTGGCGGTATGCTGGCGCCATGAAACACGTCGCCTTCCTGCTGCCCGCCGGGGCGAATATCGCCTCGCTGGAGACCGCCCGCCATGGTTTCATGGCGGCCAACCAGTATCTGCGGGCGCAGGGCCGCGCGCCGTGTTTCGCCGTGCGGCTGCTGGCCGCCACGCCGCGGGTGCTGCTGGACGAGGGGCGCATCCAGGTGCAGGCCGACGCCGTGCTGTCCGACCCGGGGCCGGTGGATATCTGCGTCGTGCCGCCGCTGCTGACGCCCGAGCCCGACGCGGCGGTCGACAACCAGGCGCTGGTGGAGTGGGTGGCGCAGTATTACAAGAACGGCGGCGAGCTGGCCTGCCTGTGCCTGGGCGCGGCCCTGCCCGCGGCCGCCGGCCTGCTGGACGGCCGCCGCGCAGTGGTGCACTGGGCGGCGCAGCCGCTGTACGCCCGGCGCTTTCCGGCCGTGCAATGGGTGAGCGACCGCATCGTCATGGCCGAGCAGGGCCTGTACACCAGCGGCGGCGCGTTCTCGGCCGCGCACCTGGTGCTGCACCTGATCGAAAAATACACCGACCGCGATACCGCCATCTGGTGCGCCAAGTTCTTCCAGCTGGACTGGAGCCGCCAGAGCCAGCTGCCGTTTTCGGTGTTCGTGGGCCACAAGGCGCACACCGACGATACCGTGCGCGCGGTGCAGCAGCACATCGAAACCCGCTACGCCGAACGCCTGACCGTCGAGGCGCTGGCCAGCCGCTACGCCCTGGGCCGCCGCACGCTGGAACGGCGCTTCCGCCAGGCCACCGGCAACAGCATCGTCGAATACCTGCAGCGCATACGCGTCGAGGCGGCGAAAAAGCAGCTGGAAAGCTCCCGCAAAACCGTAGCCGAAGTCATGTACGAAGTCGGCTACAGCGATACCAAGGCGTTCCGGGACATCTTCAGCAAATACTGCGGGATGTCGCCGGTGGGGTATCGGGAGAGGTACCTCTAGCCTTTGTTTTGCGTTGGGGTGTGTGTGTGGTTCTTCTGGCGTCGGATGGCGGGGGCGTGAGGGCCTTGGCTTCACGGTGACGTCCGGGCGCCCCGCGCGCCCGGGCCCGTCCCCGAGGCGCCGCGGCCCCCACGCCCCCGCCATCCGACTCCCGGTGTCCGCACATTGCCGCATCGCCGGGGCTGGTGGGGTTCTTGCGTTTTTGGCTTGCGGCTTTTGAAAGGAAAAAAAACTTGTGGGGCCGGAAATTCAAGCTGCCCAGCGCAGCTTGAATTTCCATTCAGGCATTGTCATGCCGCCGCGCGCAAACTGTGCTCTGGGAAGCGCTGTGCCCGATGTGCTTCGAGCAGACTCACAAAAGTCGCCATGCGAATGGCAAATCAAGCTGCGCTGGGCAGCTTGATTTGCCGGCCCTGCAAGCTTTTCTTCTTTTGAAGGGCGGCGACCCAAGCATGCAAGAACGCAATCCGTTCCGGCAGCATGGCGAACGACGATCGGTGCGAGTCGGAGCGGGATGGCGTGAGGGCCGCGGCGCCTCGGGGACGGGCCCGGGCGCGCGGGGCGCCCGGACGTCACCGTGAAGCCAAGGCGCTCACGCCACCCCGCTCCGACGCCGCAAGAACAGCCAAGCCACACCTGCCAGACCGTTTCAGTCCACACTCGCCCCCGACTTCTTCACTACTTCGGCCCAGCGCGGGATTTCGCTGGCCATCAGGTCGCGCAGTTGTTCGGGCGAGCTGCCCACCAGTTCCATCCCCATGGTCTTGCCCAGTTTTTCCTGCACGTCGGGTTCTTTCAGGATGGCGGCGATTTCCTTGGACAGGCGGTCGACGATGGGCTTGGGCGTGCCCTTGGGGGCGTACACCGCCTGCCACGATGCCATCTGGAAGCCCGCCACGCCGGCTTCTTCCATGGTGGGCGTGTCGGGGGCCAGCGCGATGCGCTTGGGCGTAGTCACGGCCAGCAGTTTCAGCTTGCCGTTTTGCAGCAGGGGCAGGGCGGCGGTCATCTGGTCGAACATGAAGGTCACCGCGCCCGACGACACATCCACCATCGCGGGCGGGGTGCCCTTGTAGGGCACGTGGGTCAGCGGCACGCCGATGGTGTCGGCGAACAGTTCGCCGGCCAGGTGCGTGGACGTGCCGGGGCCGGACGAAGCGAAGGTGCGCTTGGCCGGGTCGCGCTTGAGCAGCGCGATCAGGTCGGCCACCGAGTTCACGCCCAGGTTGGGGTCGACCAGCAGCACGTTGGGCAGCGTGGCCACCAGCGTGACGGGCTCGAAATCCTTCACGGGGTCGTAGCGCAAGTTCTTGTACAGGCTGGCGTTGATGGCATGGGTGCTGATGGTGCCGCCGAACAGGGTGTAGCCGTCGGCCGGCGCCTTGGCCACATAGGCCGCGCCGATAGCGCCGGCCGCGCCCGGCTTGTTTTCCACCACCACGCTCTGGTGCAGGCGTTCGCCCAGCTTCTGGGCCAGCAGCCGGCCCACCACGTCGGTAGAGCCGCCCACGGTAAAGGGCACGACGTACGAGATGGCCTTGTCGTTGGGCCAGTCGGCCGCGTGGGCGGACAGGCCGCTGGCGGCCAGCGCGGCCGCGGCCAGGGTCAGGGCCAGATGGCGCCGTCGGATCGGGTTCATGTGTTGTCTCCGTGTTGTGGGTGTAGGTATGGGACGATGGCGGTGCGCCTCAGCGTCCGTGCTGCGTGCGCCACGCGGCATAGCGTTCGCGCGTGGCGGGGTCGGTGGGCGGGTACAGGCCGGCAATGCTGCGGCCGTCCAGCACTTCGCTGGTGACGAAGTCTTCGAATGCGGTCATTTCCTGGGCTTCGCGCGCGATGTCGTCGGCGATGCCGGCGGGGATCACCACCACGCCTTCGCTGTCGCCCACCACGATGTCGCCCGGAAACACCGCCACGTCGCCGCAGCCGATGGGCACGTTCAGGTCCATGGCCTGGTGCAGCGTCAGGTTGGTGGGCGCCGAGGGGCGCTGATGGTAGGCGGGCATGTCCAGCTGGGCGATCTCGGGCGAATCGCGGAAGCCGCCATCGGTGACCACGCCGGCCACGCCGCGCTTCATCAGGCGCGTGACCAGGATCGAGCCGGCCGAGGCGGCGCGCGCGTCTTTGCGGCTGTCCATGACCAGCACCGCGCCGGCCGGGCAGGACTCGACCGCCACGCGCTGCGGATGCTTCGGGTCTTCGAACACCTGGATGGTGTTCAGGTCTTCGCGGGCCGGGATATAGCGCAGCGTATAGGCCGGGCCCACCATATTG
Organism: Bordetella petrii; assembly: GCF_017356245.1. Lineage (NCBI taxonomy): Bacteria > Pseudomonadati > Pseudomonadota > Betaproteobacteria > Burkholderiales > Alcaligenaceae > Bordetella > Bordetella petrii. The sequence goes on along the minus strand of NZ_JAFMZZ010000001.1, from coordinate 3,435,097 downwards.
GGCAGGCCGGCGCGCAGCGGGCGCACATCCTGGATGAACTGGTTGCGCAGGCCGCGCTTGAACAAGGCGGTGCACAGCGTGGCGGTGCTGACCGCGGCCAGGCGCGCGCGGGTGGTATCGGACAGGGTGGTCATGGCAAAGTCGTGATCAGGTCGGGCAATGGGCGGGTCAGAAAATGTCGGGTTCGGCCACGGGCGCGCCGAAGCCGGTTTCCAGGAAATCGAAATCGCAGCCGTCGTTGGCCTGCAAGATGTGTTGCGCGTACATCCAGCCGTAGCCGCGCTCGTAGCGCTTGGGCGGCGCCACCCAGGCGGCGCGGCGCCCGGCCAGTTCGGCGTCGCTGATGTTCAGGTGGATGCGGCGCGCGGGCACGTCCACGGTGATGAGGTCGCCTGTGCGCACCAGCGCCAGCGGGCCGCCCACATAGGCTTCGGGGGCGGCATGCAGAATGCAGGCGCCGTAGCTGGTGCCGCTCATGCGCGCATCCGACAGGCGCAGCATGTCGCGCACGCCCTGCTTCACCAGCTTTACCGGAATCGGCAGCATGCCCCATTCGGGCATGCCGGGCCCGCCCTGCGGGCCGGCGTTGCGCAGGATCAGGATATGGTCGGCGGTCACGTCCAGGTTCTCGTCTTCTACCGCGGCCTTCATGCTGGGGTAGTCGTCGAACACCAGCGCCGGGCCGGTGTGCTGCAGGTAGCGCGGCGCGCAGGCGCTGGGCTTGATCACGCAGCCGTCGGGCGCCAGGTTGCCCTTGAGCACCGCCAACGCGCCTTCCTGGTAGATGGCCTGGTCCAGCGGGCGGATGACGTCGTCGTTGTAGACCGCCGCGCCGGCGATGTTCTCGCCCAGGCTGCGGCCCGTGACCGTGGCCGCCGACAGGTCCAGGTGGCTGTCGGCCAGGCGCGACATCAGGCCGGGCAGGCCGCCGGCGTAATAAAAGTCTTCCATCAGGTAGGTGTCGCCGCTGGGCCGGATGTTGGCAATAACCGGCACCTTGCGGCTGGCCGCGTCGAAGTCTTCCAGGCCCACGGCGCAGCCGGCGCGGCGCGACATGGCCACCAGGTGCACGATGGCATTGGTGGAACAGCCCATGGCCATGGCCACGTTGATGGCGTTCTTGAACGAGGCTTGCGTCAGTATTTTTTGCGGCGTCTGGTCTTCCCACACCATTTCAACCACGCGCCGGCCGCACTCGGCCGACATGCGCATGTGGTTGACGTCGGCCGCCGGAATCGACGACGCGCCCGGCAGCGTCAGGCCGATGGATTCGGCGATGGCCGTCATGGTGCTGGCCGTGCCCATGGTCATGCAGGTGCCGTAGCTGCGGGCGATGCCGCCTTCGACCTCGGTCCAGTCCTGCTTGGTGATGTTGCCGGCGCGGCGCTCGTCCCACAGCTTCCAGGCGTCGGAACCCGAGCCCAGCACCTTGCCTTTCCAGTTGCCGCGCAGCATGGGGCCGGCGGGCAGGTAGATACAGGGCAGGTTGGCGCTGATGGCGCCCATGATCAGGCCCGGCGTGGTCTTGTCGCAGCCGCCCATCAGCACCGCGCCGTCCACCGGGTGGCTGCGCAGCAGTTCTTCGGTTTCCATCGCCAGGAAGTTGCGGTACAGCATGGTGGTGGGCTTGACGAAGGATTCCGACACCGAAATGGCGGGCAGTTCCACCGGAAAGCCGCCGGCCTGCAAGATGCCGCGCTTGACGTCGTCGACGCGCTGCTTGAAGTGGCTGTGGCAGGGGTTCAGGTCGGACCAAGTGTTGATGATGGCGATCACCGGGCGGCCGGCCCAGTCTTGCGGGCCGTAGCCCATTTGCATCATGCGCGAGCGGTGGCCGAAAGAACGCAGGTCGTCGTGCGCCATCCAGCGGGCGCTGCGCAGGTCGTCGTAAGAGCGGGTCATGGGGGCGGTTCGTGTCAGGGTTGAAGGATTAAAACACTAATATATTAGTACGTCAATGGCAGGGCCGGCCGCTACAATCGGGTCATTCTTGTTGCCAGATTCGCCCATGCCCACGCTGCAATCCCTGCCTGCCGACCTGCGCCTGGACCGCTCGCGCCACGCCGCGCCGCAGGTCTTCGAGAAACTGCGCGACCTGATCGTGTCGCTGGAACTGAAGCCGGGCGAACCTTTGGCGCGCGGCGAACTGGCCGAGGCCTTCGGGCTCAGCCAGACGCCCATCCGCGATGCGCTGAGCCAGCTGCGCGACGAGGGGCTGGTGGATATCTACCCCCAGCACACCACTGCGGTCAGCCGCATCGACATCGCCGCGGCGCGGCAGGCGCATTTCCTGCGCCGTTCGCTGGAACTGGAGATCGTGCGGGTGCTGGCCGGGCGCGACGATCCGGCGCTGGTCGAGCGGCTGCGCGCGCACATCGACATGCAGCGCGCCAATCGCGGCGCCGACCGCTACCAGGGCTTTCTGGACGCCGACCGGGCCTTTCACCGCGAGATGCACCAGGCCGCGGGAGTGGCGGGGCTGTGGGAACTGGAACAGCGCTACAGCGGCCATGTAGACCGGCTGCGGCGGCTGCACCTGCCCGAAACGGGCAAGGCCGACCGCATCTTGCGCGACCACCAGCGGATCGTGGACGCGATCGCGCGGCAGGACGCCGGGGGGGCGCAGGAGGCGCTGCGCGAGCATCTGTCGGGCACGCTGAGCCAGGTGGATGAAATCTGCGAGCGCTATCCGGATTACGTGCGGAAGGGGTGAAGGGGGTTGTTCGGCCGGACGGTGGGCGACGTTCTTCTGGCGTCGTCGCGGGGTGGCGTGGCTGCCTTGGCTTCACGGAGCCGTCCGGGCGCCCAGCGCGCCCGGGCCCGGCTCCGAGGCGCCGCGGCAGCCACACCGCCCCGCAACGACTCGCAGCTGTGGCCATTCCCTGAGCGGCTGGGACGAGTTGGGTTCTTGCATTTTTGGGGGCCGCTTTTGAAAGAGAAAAAGCGTATGGGGCCGGCCATCGTCGCCGCCCTGCGCGGCGACGGTGGCCATTCGGTATGTGTGGCGCGTGCGCCGCGCCGGCTGTCAGGCTTCGAAGGAGCCTGATGCCGGCAGTGTGCGGTGCCTGCGACTGTTCATTCGGATTTTTGGTGGCGATAGACCCGCGTATCGCGCAGCGCGAAGCCGCATGATTCGTACAGTCGATGGGCTGCCTGCCGGCTGGGGTTGGAGGTCAGATCCAAAGTCTTGGCGCCCAGTTCGCGGCTGCGGGCGATGGCGGCGCGTGTCAGCGCCGCGCCGGCGCCAAGGCCGCGGGCCTCGCTGTCTACCACGACATCTTCGATCCAGGCGCGTACCCCGGTGGGAATGCGGAAATGCACCAGGGTCAGCGTGCCCACGATGCGCCGGTCTGTCTTGGAGAGCGCAACGAATACGTCGGTGCCGGGGGCATCGATGATGGCCTGCAGGTCGGCCAGCGCCAAGATGGGCGCCGTGCGCGACAACTGGGGCAGCAGGCGTGCGAAGGCTTCCACCAGCACATCATCGGCATGCGCCACGCTGGTGATTTCTACGTCCGGTTCTCGGGTGATGGAAGGCATGGATGATGCTCCTCTGCGTTTGGGAATGTACGCACTATGACTATAAGAGAGTGCCGATCTGTCTGATATTCAGGCCGTCGCCGCCCGCTGATACCTGCCTTATGTTGGACTGATATGTGCCAACCATCGACGTGTTGGCTTTATTGACAACATATCGTTGTGTTGGCATGATAGATAGAAAATCTTCCCGACTGATCATTAACTTCAAATCCGTTGATGAAAGCGGAGCCATCATCCAAATGGTGGTCTGGCAAGTTCCTCATTCGGTTCCTCCTTCGCTTCATAGAATCAAGTATCGGCTTGTCTACGTGGTTAACGGTGAGCGAGTCCTGGGCTTTGATAACGAACGAGGAAAAGGCGATCATCGACACTGGGGTAATGAAGAAAGCCCTTATCACTTTGTCAGCATCGATCGTCTGATCGAAGATTTTCTGGCTGACGTAGCACGCCACAAAGAAGCATCATGATCCGTAAACTGACTATCACCATTACTCCAGACTGGAGATCGGCTTTGCGTGGCGCGGCTGGTCGAGCCAAGGCAGGGCTTTTGCAGCAGCGATACCGGGGCGAAGTTCTGAATTTTGAAAGCCCAGGTGCTTTTTTTGCGCACCTGACGGAACGGCGATGGGCATTGATTACTGAGTTACTGGGTACGGGAGTGGTCGGCGTGCGCGAATTGGCCCGGCGACTGGGGCGTGACGTGAAACGTGTGCATGAAGACGCAAGCGCGCTGGTGGCGTTAGGGCTGCTTGAACGTACAGAGCAGGGCGCACTGTTTTGCCCTTATGCCGACATCCATGTGGATATGCACCTGGTCAGGCAGGCGGCCTGACTCTCGAAGGCGGCCGGCTGGTCCAGGTGTCTGGCTCCGCAGGTGCCAGGCACCGCAGTGTGCACAGGCTGTCTCAATAGCACGGTGTCTGGCACCCTTCGGGAGCCAGACACCTGGGGCGGCCCGGGGCGCCGCGGGAACCTACCTTCCCACCGCATACGCCTGCATCAGCCGCGGCGTGGCGGCGGCATGCAGCAGGCCGTCGGCATCGCGCGAGGCGGCGGTCAGGCGGCCGGTGGACCATTCGGGTTCTTCCTCGATCACATGCCCGCGCGCGCGCAGGTCGGCGATGACTTCGGGGCCGAACGAGGCTTCCACGGCCAGGTGGCCGGGCTTGCGGTCGCGCGGGTAGAACGACGACGGGAAGTGCATGGTGTGCGACATGGGCTGGTCGATGGCTTCCTGCAGGTTCAGCCCGTAGTGCACATGGCGCAGGAACAGCAGCAGCTGCCATTGTTCCTGCTGGTCGCCGCCGGGCGTGCCGAACACCATGTAGGGCTGTCCGTCGCGCAGCGCCAGCGAGGGCGTCAGCGTGGTGCGGGGCCGCTTGCCCGGCGCCAGCGTGCCGGGCAGGCCGGGTTCCAGCCAGAACATCTGGGCCCGCGTGTTCAGCGGGAAGCCCAGGCCGGGAATGACCGGCGACGACTGCAGCCAGCCGCCCGACGGCGTGGCCGACACCATGTTGCCCCAGCGGTCGATCACATCCACGTGCGTGGTGTCGCCGCGCTTGGCCGAGGCGCGCATGTCGGCCAGCGTGGGCTCGCTGCCGGGCGCGCCCACCGGCGTTACCTTGGACAGGCGCGCCAGCACGTCCATGACCCGGTCCACCTGGCCCTCGAAGCCCGGCACGCGGCCGGGCCGCAGCTCGTGCGAGGCCAGCCGGCCGATCAGGGCGCGGCGTTCGTCGTTGTAGGCGTCCGACAGCAGGTGCTGCAGCGGCACGCGCACGAACGACGGGTCGCCGTAATAGGCTTCGCGGTCGGCAAAGGCCAGTTTCATGGCCTCGGTGATGTGGTGCACGAACTCGGCCCCGTTGGGGCCGGGGCTTTGCAAATCCAGGCCTTTCAGCAGCGCCAGCGTCTGCAGGAACACGGGGCCCTGGCTCCACGCGCCGGCCTTGGCCACGGTGTAGCCGTGGTAGTCGTAGGTGGCGGGGCCGTCGTAGCTGGCCGACCAGCCAGCCATGTCGTGCGCGGTAAGCACGCCGCGGTGCGGGGCGCCGCTTTCGTCCATGACTTCGGTGTGGCGCGCATACTGGTCGATGGCCTGCGCCACGAAGCCGCGGTAGAAGGCGTCGCGCGCCGCGTCGATCTGGCGCTCGCGGTCGCCGCCCACGGCCTCGGCCTCGCGCAGCACGCGGCGCCAGGTCTCGGCCAGCCAGGGGTTGCGGAACAGCTTGCGGGCCTGCGGCGGGGCGCCGCCGGGCAGGTAGACCTGCGCCGTGGTGGGCCAGTGGGTGGCGAAGAAGTCTTTCAGGCCGGCGATGGTGTTGGCGATGCGCGGCATCAGCGCGTGGCCGTGGTCGGCGTAATAAATGGCCGGTTCGAGCACATCGCGCACGCGCAGGGTGCCGTGGTCGCGCAGCAGCAGCATCCAGGCGTCGAACGCGCCGGGAATCACCGCCGGCAGCAAGCCGTTGCCGGGAATCAGCGCCAGGCCCAGCGACTGGTAGTGTTCCAGCGTGGCGCCGGCCGGCGTGGGGCCCTGGCCGCACAGCACTTCGGTGCGGCCGGTGCGCACCGAGTGGAACACCACCGGCACTTCGCCGGCCGGGCCCACCAGGTGCGGTTCCACCACCTGCAGCACGAAGCCCGCCGCCACGGCGGCGTCGAAGGCGTTGCCGCCGCGCTCCAGCAGCGACATGCCGGCGCTGCTGGCCAGCCAGTGGGTCGAGGTCACCACGCCGAAGGTGCCCAGGATCTCGGGCCGGGTGGTGAACATGCGGTAGCCGGAATCGATGCTCATTGCTTGGCCACCGTCACGCCCTTCAGGCGGATCAGGCCGTCGGGGTAGGGCACGAAGCCCTGCACCTTGGCCTGGGTGCCGAAGATCCACGGCAGGTAGAACAGGTAGATGCGCGGATCGTCTTCCTGCATTTTCTTCATGGCCTGCGCGTACAGGTCGCGGCGCTTGCCTTCGTCGGCCACGCTGCGCGCCTCGTTCATCAGCTTGTCCATGCCGGCGTCGCAGTACTTGGCGTCGTTCAGGCTGCCCTTGCAGGTGATGTACTGGTAGATGTTGCCGCTGGGGTCCACGCGGCCCGACCAGCCGGTCTGGCCCACTTCGAAATCGCCGCGCGGCAGCGCCGACTGCAGGGCGGCGAATTCCATGGGCCGCAGCGAGATATCGAAACCGGCTTCCGCGCCCATGGCCTGCACCAGCTCGAACACCTGCTGCATGGTGGTGTTGTTGCCGAAGGTCAGCTCGAACTTCACGCGGTCGTAGCCGGCCTGCTTCAGCAGTTCTTGGGCCTTTTTCGGATCGCGCCCGGTGCGCTCGATGCTCTTGTCATACGCGAAGCTGGCCGGCGGAAAGGGCTGGTAGGCCGGCTGGAACATGCCTTCGCCCACCACCTGGTTGATCACGTCGCGGTCGATGGCCAGGTCCAGCGCCTGGCGCACGCGCTTGTCTTTGGCCAGCGGGTTGTCGGCGCGCGGGCCGTTGGCGATGTTGATCGAGATGGCCTGGTAGCCCAGGCCGGTGACCGGCGCCAGCGTCAGGTTGGGGTCTTCTTTTACCGTCTTGACGTCGCTGGGCGCCACGCGCTCGATGATGTCCAGCCCGCCCGAACGCAGGTTGTTCAGCCGCACCGTGGTGTCGGGCATGGGCGTGAAGACGACCTGGTCGAAGTGGTAGTTGTCCTTGTCCCAGTACTTGTCGAATTTTTCCAGCACGATGCGGTCGTTCTGCACGCGCTCTTTGAACTTGTACGGGCCCGAGCACACCGGGTGGCGGCCCGGGTCTTTGTCGAACGTGGCGGGCGACAGCATCATGCCGGCGCGGTCGGACAGCTGCGACAGCAGCGAGGCGTCGGGCTGCTTCAGGTGCAGCACCACGGTGCGCGCATCGGGCGCGTCCACGCTGGCCACCGACGCCAGCTCGCTCTTGCGGTTGCTGTCGGGCAGGGTAATGGCGCGCTCCAGGTTGGCCTTCACCGAGGCCGCGTCGATGGGCGTGCCGTCGTGGTACAGGGCGCCCTGGCGCAGCGTGAAAGTCAGCGTCAGGCCGTCGTCGCTGGTTTTCCAGGACTCGGCCAGCTGCGGCACGAACTTCAGGTCGGGCGAAATATCCACCAGCTTGTCGCACAGCGAGGCGAACACGATGCGGCCCACAAACGTGCGGGCGCGGGCCGGGTCGAGCACATCGGGGTCGTCCTGCAGGCCGATGCGCATGGTGGATTGCGCGGCGGCGGCGGCGCTGGCAAGCAGGCCGGCCGCGGCCAGGGCGAGACAAAGGCTACGCATGGGTCGCATGGCAAGAATCCTTTCTGGTAGTTGAACGTAATAGAAGCGGGCGCCGCGGCGCCAATGGTGTCAATCTACCAAATCGGACGACGATGCGCGCGATTGCTGGCGGGCCGCCCAGCGCAGGCTGTGCAGCCACGACAGCCGCGCCGGATGCACGATGGCGCGCAGCGCGCGGGCGTAGTCCAGCACCAGCCCGGGCGTCCAGGCCATGGTGGTGGCGCGCTTGCGCACCTGGGCGGCGATCCACAATTCCGGCATCAGCAGCGTGCGCAGCACGCGCCGCCAGGCGCCGGCCTCATGTTGCAGTGCGCCATCCAATGCGGCTTCCAGGGCGAACGACACGGTGCTGGAGCAGTTGCGGTAGGTCAGGTTGTAGATTTCGTGCTGCCGATAGGCCTGCCAGAAGCGCTGCAGCCCGGCCGGGTTGTAGTGGTGAAACAGGATCTGGCGGGTCGACGGGCACCATGCCGCCGATTCGGTGGGATAGTCGGGCTGGAATTCGCCGGGCACGTCGTTGTCGCGCGTGGCCTTCAACAGGCGGAAAAATTCGGACGGCGAACGGTCGATGTCCACCGCCGGGTACAGGCTGATGTAGGTGGCAGGCGGCAGTTCCAGCGCCGCGTGGCCGGTAGAGATCACGCCCTTGGCATCGACCGCCGCGATATAGCGGTTGATGACCGGGCGCGGCACCGGCTCGTGCTTGGACGAGCCTTCAGGTGTCCACACGTGCACCACCAGCGGTGACTGCACCGGGTCCATGGCGCCGGGCACCGGGTCGGCGGCCGCCTCGGGCGCGGGCTTGCGATGCCAGTTCGGAATCAGGTCGCGTGGGGCCAGCAGCTCGAACACCGAGCGGCCGTCGCGCATTTTGCGGGCGCGCCGCGCGATGCGCCAGGTGCTGATGCCGCCCACCAGCAGGGTCACGCCCACGAACTCAGACAGCGTGCCGTGATAGTGCGTGGGGTAGGGCTGGAACAGGAAGATGGCAAACGCCATCTGCGCCAGCCCGCCCAGGAAGGCCTGCTTCCAGTGCGGAAACCGCACCACCCACGACGAGGCCATCTGCAGCGTGCCCATGACGAAATACGCCAGCCCGAACACGATGGCCAGCATCAGGTTGCTGGTTTGGCGGCCCGACAGGATCAGCACAGCAATGAACAGGAACAGCCCGCCCTTGAAATACAGCACCGCCTTCTGCGCGCCCACCCCGCCGGAGGCCACGCTGAGCGTGACCAGGCTTTCCAGCAGCAGAAAGGCGCCGAATACGTGCACCGGAAAATACCGCACCCCGTCCAGGCCGTCGACGATGATGAACAGGCCCAGGGCCGCCCAGCCGGCGCCCAGCCAGGCCAGTATCCCGGCCTGGCGCCGTACGAAATCGGCGCCGAACAGCAACAGCGCGATCTGGATCATCGGGGTCTCCTGTCGGGGTGGCGCGTCATCGCCATGCCCATCGCTGCCGCACCTGCCACGTTCCCACCACGGCCACGCCCGTGGCGCTGCCGATGGCCGTGGGGCTGCGGTCCATGACCCGCACCCAGCCGTCGCCCGCCGCCACGCGCAGCGCCAGCGCCGCATCCACCGGGCCCGCCGCCGCGGCCGCCCAGCGCGCCTGCAGCGCCTGGCGGTCATCCGGGTGCACGCGCCCCAGCAGCTCATCCAGCGTGTCCAGCGGCGCCGTGTCCAGCCCCAGCGCCGCCCGCGGGTCGCCGTCCCAGGCCAGTTTGCCGCTGGCCGGGTCGTATTGGTACATGATGCCCGCGTCCACACTGGCCATTGCGCCGCCGGGGCGCCGCCCATTGGTGTAGACCCACAAAAACGCCAGCAGCAGCGCCGTCACGCACAGATAGCACTGCGCCAGCAGCAGCGATTCGCCCGGCTTCAAGCCGTGCGGAAAGAACGGCCCGCTTTCGCCGGCCGCGTAGTACAGCGCAATGGCGCCCAGGCTGATCAGGCCCAGCGCGCCGCCGCGGCTGCCCCAGGCCATCGACATTACCGCCGCCAGCAGGATGGGCGCGCAGGCCAGCGGAAACACCACCGACGCGCGGTGCGCGTGCGGCGTGATTTCGGCGAACACGTACCAGGCGCTGGCGCACAGCAGCACCCAGGCCGCCAGCCCGCACAGCAGGGCCGCCGTGCCCGGGCGGCGCGCCTTGCCCGCCACATCCGTCCAGCTGAGAATCGCGATGGTGGGCAGCAGCACGCCGGTGACGTTGGCCGCCCACCATATCCATACGATGTTCCAGAACGGCAGCCCGCTGGCATAGGCCAGCCAGCCCACGCCCAGCGCCGCGGCCGCCGCGCTGACCAGTACGGTGGCGCCGATCAGCACCATGACGCCGTGCAGGTCGTCGCCGCGGCGCGCATAGCGGCGTATCAGCCAGGCCACGCCCGCATCGCTGGCCAGCGAAATGCAGCCGATGCCCACCGAGTGCAGAAAGTCGTGGTGTTCCCAGGCGTCGAGCAGCAGGCGCGCGGCCATGAAGGCAAGAAACAGCGCCAGCCAGCGGCGCGGCGGCGCCAGCAGAAAGGCCGACACGGCCACGCCGGCGGCCAGCCATACAAAGGCCACGCGGGTGGCGGGGTCATCGAGCCGCAGCGACACGTAGCCGCCGGCGGCGTACAGGGCCGCCCAGAACAACAGCGATAGCGCAAGACGAAGCAGGGAACTGGCCATGAGGATAGGTCTGCCGATGCGTGTGCTGCCGGGCAGTATGGCATATACCGCGGCCGGCTGTCTGCAGCCGGGCTGCCGCCGGCTCAGGTACCGGAACAGGCCGGCACCAGCAGCACGGGCAGGGTCTGCCACACGATAGCCAGGCCGGCCAGCAGGCTGAGCGCGCCCGCCACCCAGCGCAAAAAGCCGGCGTCGCCGGCGGCCGGCCAGCGCCGCCATTGGCGCCAGTAGACCAGGGCGATGGCGGCCACGGCCAGCAGCGCGGCGCCGATCAGGGTGGCGGCGGCCAGGCCGCCATCCACCCACAGGCCATGCAGATGCGGGCGCGCGCAGAACACGCCATTGGCCGCGTAAATGAACACGAAATGCGCCGCCCAGGCGAGCGGGCCGGCCAAAAGCGGCAGCAGTACCGAGACGGAAGGCGTGCGCATGGCTACCCCACCCAGCGTGGAAAACCGTGCAGCAGGCAGGTGCCGGCCAGCCCCTGCGCCACCGTGTAATGCCACAGCAGGGCCGTGTTGTCGAAACACGCGCGCCGGTTGCCCGCCAGCCTGCCGGCCCAAGAGCGCGCCGTGGTGAACAGGCCCATGAAACCCACTGCCCCCACCAGCACCGCCTGCAGGCCGATCACGGCGCAGACGGCCGCGGCATAGGCGCTGTCTTGCGGACGCAGGCCCGCGCGCCATTGCGCGGCGGCTTCCAGGCCCAGGGCCGCGAACAGCATCATGCAGCCCAGCGGCAGGGCGGCGCGCAGCCAGCCCTGCCGTCCGTGCCGCAATGCGCGCCCGCCGGCCCACACCAGCGCGCTGCTGGCCAGCAGCAGCGCCGCGCAGGCCAGCGGCCACGGCAGGGCGGCAAGGGCCGTGGCCGCCGGCCATTGCCCGGGAGAGGTAGTCCACAGGAACAGGTACGAGAACAGCGTGGCGCTGAAGATGCTGGCGCACACCATGACCAGCATCACCATCGCCCACCACGAATGCGAGCCGCTGCCCGTGCATGACACCGGCAGCCGCAACCCGCCGCCCACGTCCACGGGGGGATGATCGGCGGCGGGGTCGGCATCCCACAGCCAGCGCAGGATCATGGCAATGGCCAGCACGCCGAACAGCGTGGCCGGCACCATCAGTTTCACGGTCAGCAGCAGGAAAAACCCGGCGGTGCCCAGCGCGGCCAGCACCGGCGGCCAGCCCGGGCCGGGCAGCCGCAGCACATATTGCGGACACGCGCCGATGGCGCTGGTAACCAAGGTGGTGCGTTCGCCGGTGGGCGCGCCCGGCAGGTAATAGCGCCCTGCATCGACATCGGCGGCCAGGCCGGGCTGGTCCCACAGCGGTTCGCGGCTGTGCACGCGCGGCACGCTGCGCGGCCCCGCCACGCCGGCGGGCAGCCATTCCAGCGTGCCGGCCCGCCACACATTGCCGGCGTTGCGCGCCACCGACGGCCGGAAATTGCGCGCCAGGTCAACCAGAAACACCAGCACGCCCGCGGCGATCACATACGCGCCCACCGTCGACAGCATATTCAGCGCACCCCAGCCGTAGCTGTCGGCGTAGGTATACACGCGGCGCGGCATGCCGGCCAGCCCGGTCAGGTGCATGGGGAAAAAGCCCGCGTTGAAGCCGACGAACATCAGCCAGAACGCCCAGCGCCCCAGCCGCTCGGACAGCGGCCGGCTGCTGACGAAGGGCATCCAGTAATAAAACGCGGCAAACAGCGGAAACACCATGCCGCCCACCAGCACATAATGCAGGTGCGCCACGATGAAATACGTATCGTGCGCCTGCCAGTCGAACGGAATCACCGCCACCATGACGCCGGTCAGCCCGCCCAGCACGAAGATGAAGAAAAAACCCAGGATGAACAGCATGGGCGTTTTCAGCGGCCGCAGGCGCGGCGCCGCCGCGATCGTGGCGATCCAGGCAAACACCTGGATGCCCGTGGGGATGGACACCGCCATGCTGGCCGCCGAGGCAAAGCTCAGCGACAGCTGCGGAATGCCGGTGGCGAACATGTGGTGCACCCACAGGCCGAAGCTGACAAAGCTGGTGGCCACGATGGCCATCACCACCGCCCGGTAGCCCACCAGCGGGCGCCCCGCCATGGCCGGAATAATCATCGACACCATGCCCGCCGCCGGCAGAAAGATGATGTACACCTCGGGGTGGCCGAACAGCCAGAACAGGTGCTGCCACAGCAGCGGGTCGCCGCCCTTGTCGACAATGAAGAAGGGCAGCCCGAAGGCCCGTTCCAGTTCCAGCAGCGCCGTGGCCACGATCACCGCCGGAAACGCCACGATGACCATGCCCGAGAACGCCAGCATGATCCAGGCAAACACCGGCAGCTTGTCCAGCGACATGCCCGGCGCGCGGGTGCGTAGAATGCCCACCGCCAGCTCGATGGCCCCGGCAATCGCCGAGATCTCGATGAAGCCTATGCCCAGCAGCCACAGATCGGCATTGATGGCCGGCGAATAGGCCGAACTGGTCAGCGGCGGATACATGAACCAGCCGCCATCCGGCGCCAGGCCCACGAAAATGCTGCAGAAGAACACCAGGCCGCCGATGGCGTAGGCCCAGTAGGCGTACGAAGACAGACGCGGAAACGGCAGGTCGCGCGCGCCCAGCATATTGGGCAGCAGCAGCACCGCCATCGCTTCCACCGCCGGCACCGCGAACAGGAACATCATCACCGTGCCATGCATGGTGAACAGCTGGTTGTACAGCGCGTGGCCGATCAGGTCGTTGTCGGGAACCGCCAGCTGCGCGCGCATCAGCAGGGCCAGTATGCCGGCCAGCAGAAAGAACAGCAGCGCCGTGCCGATATACAGCAGCCCGACGTAATTGTTGTTGACCACCGTAATGGCGCGCCAGCCCCGGGGGCGCTGCCACAGGCGTTCCAGCTCTTCGCGCTCGCCGGCGGGGCGCGGCAGCGGATTGGGCAGCGTGTCCGGCAGCGTGTCTGGCGTCATTGCAGGCTTTCCATGTAGTGGGCCACCGCACGCAATTGCTCGCCGGACAACTGGTCGAACGACGGCATGCCGTTGCCGGGCTTGATGTGCTGGCTGCCGGCGATCCACCCCGCCAGCGAGCCCACGTTGTTGCGCAGCATGCCCGCCGCCAGCGACGGGCGGCTGCCCACGTGCGTCAGGTCGGGCCCCAGTGTGCCGGCGGCCGGCGTGCCGCGCACCGTGTGGCACTGCGCGCAGGCCTGCAGGAACACCCGCTGGCCGGCCAGCAGCCGGGCATCGCCGGCCGGCGCGGCGGCCGGCCGCTGTTGCGACCGCAGCCAGGCCTGGAAGTCCGGCCCGGCCAGGACCTGCACGTCGAACATCATGTTGGCATGCTGCGCGCCGCAGTATTCCGCGCACTGCCCGCGCAAAACGCCGGGTTCCCGCGCCTGGATGCGCAGGCGGTTCACATGGCCCGGCACCATGTCCACCTTGCCCGCCAGGTTGGGCACCCAGAAACTGTGCACCACATTGCGCGAGCCCAGCAGCAGTTCCACCGGCTGGCCGGCCGGGATGCGGATTTCATTGGCCGTCTCGAACAGCACCCGGCCTTGTTCATCCAGATAGCGCACGCGCCACCACCACATTTCACCCATCACTTCGATGCGCACGGCGGCCGGCGCCGGCGCGCGCAGCATCGCCGCCGCCATTACCAGGCTGTACACCAGCAGGGCCGACAACACCACCACCGGGAACACCACGCCCGCGCCCAGCAGCCAGGCGCGGCCGGCCAGCCGCCGGCGCACGCGCTCGGGCCCGTACAGCGCCACGGCCAGGATCGCCAGCACAAGCAGGAAAATCCCGGCGCCGCCCGCGAACATCACCCAGCCGATTTCCGCGCTGAAGCCCGCCTGGTCGGCCCGCGGGTGCAGCGCCGACTGCTTGTCGGCCCACATCGTTGCAAGCGGCACGGCAAAGGCAACACAGGCGCTGATGTCGGGCATAGGGGGCGGGTGGGAAAAATTTACCGGGAGCAGGATTTTTGGACGCAAGCGCCGTGCCCGCGCCGCCGGCGCCGCCTGCAAGCGCAAGGGCGGGCAAAGAAATTGCTGCAGCCTGCGGAAAAAGGATGCCGATGCCTCGATCAACCTACGCGGGGATTTCCCCTGGCCCGGCGGCCGCCGCCGCGCGGCCGTGGGCTGGCGCGCTTCGAACCTGGCGCGGGCGGCTGTCCGCCTGCCTGGCCGTGGGCGGGCTGAGCCTGTTGGCGGCTTGCGGCAAGCCCGACGAGCCGCTGGCCGCGCCCGCGCAGCCCGACGCGCTGCCCGGGGCCGACATCCAGCGCGGCCGCGAGCGCATCGCGCAATATGGCTGCGCCGGTTGCCACGCCATTCCGGGCATACGCGCCCCGGGCGCACGCGTGGGGCCCCCCTTGCGCCACCTGGCCGGCCGGGCCTACCTGGCGGGCGTGCTGGCCAACACCCCCGCCAACCTGGTGCGCTGGCTGCGCAACCCGCCGGCGGTTGCGCCCAACACGGCAATGCCCAATATGGGGCTGAGCGAAGCCGATGCCCGCGACATCGCCGCTTACCTGCTCACCCTGCGCTGACAGGACGCCGCCATGAAACCCTGGATGCGCACCGCCGGTATCACCCTGGCAACCGCCGCGGCCGTGGCGCTGGCCGGCGTGCTGGCGCTGATCTACAGCGGCTGGTACGACAGCACCGCCACGCGCCCGCACACCGCGCCCGTCAACAGCGTGATGGACATCGCGCTGCAGCGCTCGATCAGCGTGCGCGCCGCCAAGGTGAACGTGCCGTCGCTGGACAACCCGCAGCAGGCCATCGACGGCTTCCAGCTGTTTCGCGCGCATTGCGTACAGTGCCACGGCGCGCCCGGCGTGGCGCCTGAGCCTTTCGCCATGGGCTTGATGCCCGCGCCCGCATCGCTGGTGGACACCGCCAGGCACTGGCCGGCGGCCGAGGTGTATTGGGTGGTGCGGCAGGGCATCAAGATGACCGGCATGCCCGCATGGCAATACCGCATCAGCGACGAAGACATCTGGAGCGTGGTGGCCTTCATGCGGGTGCTGCCCACCTTGTCGCCCGCGGAATACCGGGCGTGGGACAGCCGACATGCACGGCCGGCGGCGTCGTCAGAGCCTGCGCCTGCGCCTGCATCACCTGCCGCTGAACTAAGGCTGGGCGACGCCCAGGCCGGCCGGCAGGCCCTGCAGCAGTACCTGTGCATCACCTGCCACGCCATCCCCGGCGTGGTCGGCGCCAAGCACCACGTCGGCCCGCCATTGGGCGGCATCGCCCATCAACGGTACATTGCCGGGGTGCTGCCCAATACCCCCGCCAACATGGTGCGCTGGCTGCGCGACCCCACCGCCATCGACCCCGCGACGGCCATGCCGAACCTGGGAATCAGCGAACAGGACGCCCGCGACATCGCCGCGTTCTTGTACACGCTGGATGAACCAGAGTAAGCCCGGGGCGCCAGCTTTCGTCAGGTCAGCGTCGTCAGGTGCCAGACACCTAGCGTGTCTGACACCGAGGTCGATCTGAGAACCTCAATACACCCCCGGCACCAACCGCCAAGTCCGCTTGCGATAAGCCTCATACTGCACCCCAAAATGCGCCCGCAGTAGCGCTTCCTCGCTGCGCATGCGGGCAATCAGCGGCGGCAGCATGCACAGCGTCAGCAGCACCCCCACCACCGAGCGAAACGCCAGCGCCCAGCCCAGCATGCTGATCAACAGCCCCAGATAGCTGGGGTTGCGAATCCTGGCGTACACCCCGGTGGTGACCAGTTCGTGGCCCGCCTGTATCGCCACCAGCCCGCTGAAGCGGCGCCCCAGCACGAACACCGGCCACAGCCGCAGCGCGCCGCCCGCGGCGAACAACAGCACGCCAATCCAGCGCACCGTATCGCCATCGATCACCCAGAAGCCGATGCGGTCGGTGTAGGCGGGCGCGCAGCCGCTCAGCAGGCCGATGACGGCGAAAGCCGTCAGCACCCAGCGATTGTCGCGGTCTTCGCGCACGCCGGGATTCAGGTTGTCGCCGCTGAACAGGGCTGCGATGGATAGCGCGAATAGAACCACCGTAAGGGCGATGCGGGCGGGGTGGGAAAAGAAGGAAGCGATGCCGCCGTAGGCAACAACCGCCAGGGCCAGGTAGAACAGGGTGCCCAGCAGGGTGGTGGAGGCGATGGCTAGGGTAGGGCGCATGGGGGCCTCGCACGGGGGATGCGTGGATTAATGATAGGCCTGTTTGGCGGGGTTGAGTTACGGCAGGATTCGGGGTTTTTGAGGGTTGAAATTATGTCTTGATTAGTTACTATCAGAAATTAGAGCGAGGGATGGGCTCGGAGGAGAAGGCGGTGATTTTCGGCGCCATGTTGTGGCGATGTGGGGTGGGCCGGGGATTGCTGTTATTGGCGGCGGCCGGGTGTGCGCTGTTGCTTTCGATATCGGCTGATGCCGCGAATTACCCATGCAGTGGCCGCAAAGGCGGTGTGTCGCATTGCCAAGGCGACATCTTTGTCTGCAATGACGGGTCTGTGAGCGGATCCAAAAAGTCTTGCCAGGCGCAATTGGGTGGCGGGGTGCAGCGCTTGATGCCGGAAGGGGGATTTTCCAAGGGCGCGGGGCAGTGTCAATGCAGAGAGGGGAAATACTGTGTTGGGCCTCGGGGTGGGCGGTATTGCACTACGGATAGTGGGGGGAAGAGTTATTTGAGGAGGTGAGTGGGTGGGTTTTGAAGAGCTGCTTTCGGCCAGCAGCGTACGTTGGAAGATGCGGCGGCAAACAGCCACTCAGACACGCAGCTGAGCGAGATGCAGTTGGCTAGCACTGCGCAGGGCTACGGCCTACATGGTGGGTGTAAGCGCCATGCTTGCGCAAGGACTTCCGATCTAAAACCGGTGAGGCAGTTAGGTCCGTGCGATCATCTTTTCGACGTACTTCTTGCCCTCGTTCGTCACCACAAACTTCTTACGGGCTTGCTTGGTCGTGCCTTCCTTCCGCTTCTGGATCATCAGTGCTGGTTTTTGGGTTTTATGCCAGTCAAGCGCTCGGGTGACATTACCTATACCGTGCCCCAACTGTTTCAGTTCCGAGTTGATTTTTTGCGCTTCGAGCTCAGAAGCGCCCTCCTTGATTTGGAACCAGTACCCAACTACCAGCGCCTTTTCACCGTCGGAGGTGGGCGAAGCACGGTCGTAGAACTCAGCTAGGGAGTCAATGTCAGACGCGCCCGCTAGGGGTTCAGCACCCGCATGGGTGTCGCCTGTAGTGTCAGAGGCCTTAGCCTGACCGGCATTGCCTTGGGCAATGGCAACACCGAATCGAGAACCCGCCCACGACAGCACTCTGTTGCGTTCTTCCTCGCTGAGATCCAAGAGTGCATGCTCGACCTGCACCATGGCTGCCAGCTCTTTACTCATCGTCGCTTCGGACATATGATCCTCTCGATGTATGTGTATTACATACTGATGATTTAATCCTAACAAATACGGGGCGTCAATGACTTCTTCTGATCGAGTTACTGACCTAATTCACTCCGGCGAATTTGCTCGCGCAGATAAGTTGCTCCTCTGTTTGGCGCATCTTGGCGATGGCGTGCACGCTGTTAGTGGAATTCGGACAACAGCCAGATCCCTAGGGCTATCTGATGCAAACGTGTCTCGAGATTTGCAGAAGTTGAAAGGTCTTGCCTTCGAACGCAAGGAGGGGTGGGCACTGACGACCAATGGTAAGAAGCGGGTTGGAGAACTGCTCGGCGTACCTGATGCACATGTCGCAGCGCAATCCAGCGCATTGCGAGCGCTGCTGCCGAGGTTGAAAGCTGAGGTCAAAGAATTCGTCGCTGAGGCTGTTGCATGCTATGAAGCGCGACACTTCCGAGCCGCAGTGGTTCTTTCTTGGGTCGGGGCTGTTTCGCTGCTATACGCGCACGTTGTGCAGCACCGCCTAGCTGACTTCAATACAGAAGCTGTTCGCCGCGATCCAAAATGGCGGGCGGCAAAGAACGAAGATGACCTGTCAAAGATGAAAGAGCATGATCTTCTTCAAGTGCTTGAGGCGCTCTCAATCCTTGGGAAGAACGTCAAGACTGAACTCGAAGGATGCTTGAAGCTTCGCAATGGTTGCGGCCATCCCAACAGCCTAAAACTGGCGGAGAGCCGTTGCGCTGCCCACATTGAAGTCTTGGTTCTCAATGTATTCGACGTGCTTGTTTAGAGAGGCTCAGCGCTGAAACAGCGCGCCTCAGTGAATATGCAGTGAGAGTCCGCTGTTGAAGTTGGCGCTCGACCGCTTTGGGTCGACAGCTGAGCCCTCGTAAAAGCCCGCTTTCGACCCGTTGCTGTCGTCGCTCAGGCCGAAGTGAGCTGCCAGAAGGCGGTCATTCGACGTTCGAGCTGCCAACCGAGAAGGCAGACGGTGGCTGCAGTAGCAATTCGGCGCGCGAGCGAGAGGGTGGACCCCAACACGGCAACGCTCTATGCCGTAGTTGACCTCGGCCCCTTCTTGAGGTTTGGATGCTCGCTAAGCATGGCGTCTGCAAGCTGAAAGTCATTGGCGGTTGAGAAGATGTACCGCTCACTCCAGATGATCTGGAGCGAGTTGAAATTCTCGACGTTTGCCGGCGAGTACAGGACGGGAGCCCCATTGAGCAATGCGTCCCTCATGCTGATGACACCATGGGGATCGGGCAACGTCGCCGTGAAACCCGTACGACTCATAAGAGCCAGAGCTCCAAGATGAACTGCCTCTGTGAGGGTGGGGCACCACATCGCCAAAGCACGAGTAGGAGATAGGGGAAAGTAGATCTCTATGCCTGGGAGCGCCAATCCAAGATTCCCTCTGTTGGGCCGATCGATCATATTCTGGCGCGTAAGCGGGTTATCGCTCAGCAAGAACGGAGCCTTGCGCGTCGTAGCTGCGAGTACCCAATTTTTGTTAAGGAACTGCGCAGCGTACGTCTCGGGGGCCTTGTAGATGACCCTCGCGGTCTGCTCCTTGAGGTCGTTCGCCGGAATGTCTTGTATCAATTCCTCGACCTGGGACCCCGGCGCAACTTGATCACCGTTGCGTTGGAAGTGCTCGCGTAGCATCCTCGGAAAGGCGTCCCATTCTTCGCGGAATGTCTTGGTTCTGGTTAGTTGAACCGCCAAGAATGCAGCCAGGATTTGCTTCTGTTCGTCAGCCAGTTTTGCCACCGAGTCGGTCTCAAGAATGAATCGGATCACAGACTGCGCGCTACCTTCTAGCTGGCCAAGCCATGGCTCAAGCGAAATCGTTTGACCTTGGTACTCGAAATCGTAGAAGCGGCTCTCGCTGGCGACGTTCTTCGTGTTTGACGGAAACGCCCGCGCTGACGACTTGTCGTAGACCCAGACTTGATCCTTCTTGCCATTGCCAAAGTTCCTGAGCAGGAATTGCGGAACGTAGTGTTGAACTTTCGCTATCGCCATGGATGCACTGGTAAGGGGTTAAGGCTCGAGTTCAGTCTACCAGCCAGCGCAATTGGCCAGGTTCGGCTGCAATAGAAGGTTAACCTACCCGAAAGCCGACCGTCACCTAAGACCGCTCCTGGCCGGTTGCGGCCTATCGTGACCAGCCGCTTCGGGTTGACCGTAGACACTCCCTCCTAACTATTTCTGGTCGCAACCACTCATTCGAAATGAGATACCATCCTTGCCATGTCTGACAAGCTCCCAGAATCGATCACCCGGCAAGTATCAGATGCACTTTCCATTCTAGAAAACCATCTAGGCAAAACAATCCTGGCAATTCACGTGCTCGGCTCCGCCGTAGACGACGGCCTAAAACCACTTAGCGATATCGATCTATTGGTCACCGTGCGTGCTCCTCTGGACGATTCCACCAGAACCGCCTTGATGTCGGACCTGCTGTCGATCTCGGCTTTCCCCGGCACCGATCCTGAACGCCGGGCGCTAGAGGTAACGGTCCTGGCACAAGAAGACGTAACACCCTGGCACTACCCCGCGAAACGACAAATGCAATTCGGCGAATGGCTGCGCGACGACATCAACGCAGGCATTATCGAGCCCGCGATGCTGGATCACGACCTAGCCATCTTGTTGACCAAGGTGCGGCGGCACAGCGTTGCCCTGTTCGGCCCGCCAGCCCAGGAGTTCTTCGATGATATTCCCGCCGCCGATGTCCAGCGCTCGCTGCTGGACACCTTGTCTCTTTGGAATACCGAGGCAGACTGGGAAGGGGATGAGGTAAATATCGTCCTGGCCCTGGTGCGTATTTGGTACACCGCCATGACGGGCGATATTGCGTCCAAGGATGCCGCTGCGAATTGGGCCCTTCAGCGCCTTCCTGCCGAGCACCATCAAATTGTTATCGCCGCAAGGGATGCATACCTGGGATTGAAGGTGGAAGATTTGGCCGCCTACCCGCAAGAGCGGACGGCGCTGCTGGACTGCATCCGATCCAGCGTGATGGCGAAACTGCAATAGCCGGGGCCGAATCGCCACACGACGCGGCGCCCGGCGTCATATCCACCGATCATTGGCCGCCGTACGCTCGCTTGCCGCTCCATCCCCAGTATTCACCACCCCGCGCGGCTCGATCAGCAGAAGCTTTACCTCACCGTTTGCACAAGGCCTGTGTTCCACGCCTTTCGGCACCACGCCCATCTGGCCCGCGCGCAGGATAATCGGGCCATCACCGCCGGCAGCGCCGCGTACGTCGATGCGCAATTCGCCTTCCAGCACGATGAAAGTTTCATCGGTATCGCTATGTGCGTGCCAGACGAAATCACCCATTAGCTTCACCACCTTGAACTGGTAGTCGTTCATCTCGGCAACGACGCGCGGCTGCCAGTGTTCGTCGATCAACTTGATTTTGCCCAGCAGATCGATCGCCTGGCATTGCCCGCGCGAAGCGGGCGCGTGGATGGATGGATCGGGTTTTGACGTCATCGTTCTCTCCGGCCGAAAATCAGAAAGGGGATTTGCCGAGGATACGCCGCCGCCGCACCGCGGTATTGAACGTTTGTGCGCGCCTAGCGGAGGGATACGCCGCCCACGGTTTGAAGCCAGCGCCCGGGTGTCTGGCCGAAGGTCTTGAGAAAGTGGCGCGACATATGGCTTTGGTCGGCGAAGCCCGCCTCGGCGGCGGCGTTGGCCAAAGGCCGGCCGGCCAGCAGTAGCCGCCGCGCGATATCCAGCCGCCGCATGGTCAGGTACCGGTACGGGCTGGTGCCGTAGTACTGCCGAAAATCGCGAGACAGGCTCCAGCGGTCGCGGCCTGTGGCGGCTTCGAGTTCTTCCAGGGCCACGATGCGGGTGCTGTTCGCCTGCAGGTAATCCAGCGCACGCCGCGCCGCAAGGTAGTCACCCTTGTTTTTTCGTGCAGGCTCGCCCGCCGCAAGTGCCAAGGCATGGGCGAGTTCGACCAGGCCGTCGCTCTGTTCCAGCGGCTCGAACGTATCGCTGACCTGTTTCAGCAAGTTTTCGGTGGCGGCGGCAAGGCGCGGGTCGGTTGTGATGCCGCCTTCGATAAATGGCAGCGCCTGCCCGCCCAGTATTTCCTGGAACAGCGAGGGCTGGACGTAGATCATGCGATACCGGAAGCCCTCGGCCGTGCCGGCCTGCCCGTCATGGGCCTCGTCGGGGTGCAGGACGATGGTGTTGCCCGGCAGGCTGTCGCGGCGGTTGCGCCGGTAATTGAAGCTTTGCACCCCGGCCAGCGTGCGGCCGATTGCGTACGTATCGTGGCGGTGCATGGCGTACGCGTTGCCATGAAACCGGGCTTCGATGCGCTCCACGCCGGCGACAGGCGTGGCGCGCTTTACCCAGTCGACAATGGCGGGAACGGGTTTTCGGGGCATGGCGGAAGTCTCTGTGCGGGGCGCCAGTATGTCCAGAAGATTGTCGCACGAGAGCAGGGGCGCGTCGGCATCTGTCACGGCCCGCTCGGCAACACCCGGATCCCCGTCCTGTCCACAAATTCCCCATACCCGATCGGCGCCCCCGCCCTGGCATTGCCGCTATTCGCCTGCCAATGCACCCACGACCTTTTGGTCGTCGCGTCATAAACCACTTTGTACACGTAGGCGGGCACCGCCACGCCAGCCCCAATCGTCTTCGGCCGTTCGCCATATACCGGCCCGGTGAACACATACACATCCCCCGCGGCCCGCATTACATATTTCCGCGTATCCTGCTCGATGCGGCTCCAGGGCCCGGCATTCTGGCTCTGATCCTGCGGCACCATGTTGGCCAGGGAAAAGCTCTGCGCCATGGCTTCGGGCGTGGACATGTCCGCCGCCGGCGCCATATGCCCGCGCGAATAGCCCGACCCCTGGTAATCGTCCAGTTCGGCGCGTTTCGCGCGCGGGATTCTGGCTTCGGCATAGAACCTGTCGGTGCGCTGCAGCCCCTGGGCCTGGATCAGCATCTTGCGGTTCAGGCGTTCTGCCACGAATACCGGCGTCTTGGTTTGCCCGTTATGCAGCACGGCGAAGTTGGAAAAGCACACTTCGCGCAGTTTCGGGGCGGCGGGCACGGCGGGCGGATGTCCACCCGGAAAGAACTGGGGGCAGGCCGCGAAGCGGGTCTGGATGCTTGCTCCGGTGGGCACGGCTACCGGGGCGGCTTGTTCGCGCGGCGGCCATTGCAGCCGCGCAAGAACACTTTCTACCGAGACGGGAATCCGCCATTGCGGATTCAGCATGTAGGTGGCGGCGCCGAAGCTGGCCAGGGATGAAACCACGAATGCCCGCAGGAACCGTGTCAGGCTGTGGGCCGGCTGGCTGCGGCTTCTTGCCGCGGGTTTTCTTTTTCGGGAAACGGGTTTCTTCGCGCGTGTCATGCTACCTGTGGGCTGCTGATCGGCTGCGTTTTCAGGCAGCCGATATGGCCAGGCATTGTAGATGACGCGAAAGCTCAGTCCTTCAAGACGGCAATATCGCTGCTGACGCCGTCAATGCGCACAAACTGGTCCAGGGTGCGTTCGCGGTCGATGCCCAGGGGCTTCAGCTTGCCGGCCAGCGCCTTGCTGTTGCGGGCCAGCGTGTCGTCGTCGGGCAGGGCGCCGTTTACGGCGATGATGACCCGGTTGCCTTCCTTCAGGTTGAAGAATGCGCCGAACACGGCCGCATAGGTGGCGGATTCGCGCTGGTATAGCTGGCTGTTGGTGAAGGTGTTGGCCACCACGATGCCGTTTGGCGCCAGTATTCCTTTGACGTGCTGCAGGAATTCCAGCGTCATCAGGTGTTCGGGGATGTAGTCCACGTCGAAGGCGTCCAGCATCACCATGTCGTATTGCCGGCCTTCGCGGTGTGCGCGTTCGATGTAGGCGCGGCCGTCTTCGATGAACAGCCGCTGCCTGGGCCCGGGCTGGTAGCCGAAGTAGGCCTGCGCCACCTTGCCTACCGCGGGGTCGATTTCGACGGTGTCGATGGTGGCGTCGGGCAGCAGCCTGGCCAGGGTGTTCTGCAGGGTGGCGCCGCCCAGGCCGACGATCAGAATGGTTTCAGGGGCGGGCCTGGCGTACAGCGAGCCGATCATCATGCGGGTGTAGGAAAACACCAGTTCACCGGGGTGATCCAGGCTCATGCAGGTCTGGCGGCCGAAGTCGACCATGCTGTTGAAGTTCATGCAGCGCTCGCCGTTTTCTTCGAAGACCAGGACCTTGCCGAATTGCGAAGGCTCGCTGTGCAGCAGCTGGGGGGCGGCGTGGGCGGCGGGGTGCAGCAGGGCGGCGCAGGCCAGGAGCAGGGCGAGAAGCTGGCGGATGCGGGACATGGAAGGCGTGCCGGATGGGGATGGCACATCATATCCTGCGGAGGTTGTTGCGGGTTTCGGTGTCTGACACCCTGCGGGAGTCAGACACCTGGGTATGGGCTGTGGTGTCTGACTCCCGCAGGGTGTCAGACACCGGTGTCATCGCTCGAATGCCGCTCAAACCACCTTTTTCTGTTTCAGCGCCTGGATGTCTTGCTGCCCATAGCCCAGCAGCTGCCCCAATACATAATCGGTGCTGTCGCCCACGGCGGGCGGAGGCAGTTGGTATTTGACCGGGGTGCCGCACAGGCGCAGCGGGCTGGCAATGGTGGATACGATGCCGCCGTCGGGCTTGGGCATGTCCACGCGCAAGCCGCGGTACTGCACTTGCGGGTCCTGGAAGACCTGTTCGTAGTTGTTGATGCGCCCGCAGGGCACGTCCGCGGCTTCCAGGCGGGCGATCCATTCTTCGGCGCCGCGCGTCAGCATGGTGCGAGCCAGTTCGGGCACCAGTTCATTGCGGCCGACGATGCGGCCCTTGACCTTGGCCCAGCGGGCGTCGGCCGCCAGGTCGGGGCGCTGAATGGCGTCGCAGTAGCGCTGCCACTGCACGTCGTTGCCCACGGCGACGACGATTTCGCCGTCGGCCACGGTGAACACTTGGTAGGGCACCAGGCTGGCGTGCGCGTTGCCGTAGCGGTGCGGGATCTTGCCGTTGGCGAAGTAGCCGGTGATCTGGTTGCCGCCCAGGGCCACAATGCAGTCCAGCAGGGCCATGTCGATGTATTGGCCCCGGCCGGATTCGCCGCGGTGGTTCAGGGCGGCCAGGATGGCGATGGTGGCGTACATGCCGGTCATGACGTCGGCGATGGCGATGCCGGTTTTCTGCGGGCCCCCGCCAGGCAGGCTGTCGTGCTCGCCGGTAATGCTCATCAGGCCGCCGATGGCCTGGAAGACGAAATCGTAGCCGGGCTTGCGGGCGCTGGGCCCGCTTTGCCCGTAGCCGGTAATAGAGCAATACACCAGCCCCGGGTTCACGGCGCGCAGGCTGTCGTAGTCCAGCCCGTAGCGCTTCAGGTCGCCGATTTTGTAGTTTTCCACCACCACGTCGCTGCGGGCCGCCAGTTCGCGCACCAGGCGCTGGCCGTCGGGGCTGGCGATGTCGATGGTGACCGACTTCTTGCCGCGGTTGGCGGCGGCGTAATAGGTAGAGTCGGCGGCGTCGTGGCCGTGCGCGTCCCGGGTCCAGGGCGGGCCCCAGGCGCGGGTGTCGTCGCCGCTGCCGGGGCGTTCGACCTTGATGACTTCGGCGCCCAGGTCGGCCAGGTTCTGGGTGCACCAGGGCCCGGCCAGGATGCGCGACAGGTCCAGCACCCTGATGTGCGACAGGGCGCCGGGGGTGGCGGCGGTTGCTGCGTCCGGCATGTTGCGGCGTTCCTTTACTGGATGCTGATGTGGGCGTCGGCGATGACCTTGGCCCATTTGTCGATTTCGGTGTTCACGAAGCTGGCGAACTCGGGCTGGCTCATGGTGCCGGGCTCGGCGCCCTGCTTGGCGAATTGCTGCTTGATCTGCGGGCTTTGCAGCGCGGCCAGCACGGCGGTGGAAATTTGCTTCGACAGTGCGGGCGGCATGTTGCCGGGCGCGTACAGGCCGAACCAGGCCATGGCTTCGAAGCCCTTGACGCCGGCTTCGTCCAGGGTGGGCACGTCGGGCAGGGCCGCCGAGCGCTTCAGCGAGGTAACGCCCAGGGCGCGTAGCTTGCCGGCCTGGATGTGCTGCAGCACGCCGGGCACGGAATCGAACATGACCGGGATCTGCCCGCCCAGCAGGTCGTTCAGGGCCGGCGCCGCGCCCTTGTATGGGATGTGGACCATGTCGATGCCGGCCATGGACTTGAACAGCTCGCCCGACAAGTGGTTGGCGCCGCCTGTGCCGGACGAGCCGAAGTTCACCTTGCCCGGGTGGGCCTTGGCATAGGCGATCAGTTGCTGCACGTTCTGGGCGGGAAATGAGGGGTTCACGACCAGCACGTTGGGCACCGCGGCCACTTCGGCAATGGGGGTGAAGTCTTTGCGGGTGTCGTAGCGCAGGTTCTTGTACAGGCTGGGGTTGATGACGTGGTGCGTGGCGGTCAGCATCAGCGTGTAGCCGTCGGGCTCGCTGCGGGCCAGTTGTTCGGAAAAGATGGTGCCGCTGGCGCCGGGCTTGTTTTCCACGACGACGGTCTGCTTCCACTGCTGGCCGAGTTCGTTGGCCAGCAGGCGCGCCAGGATGTCGGTGGTGCCGCCGGGCGGGAAGGGCACGACCAGGGTGACGCTGCGGGCGGGGTAGGCGGGCTGGGCCTGGCTGGCGGACGGCGCCAGCAGGGTGGCCAGGGCCAGGGTGGCGGCCGCGGCCGCCTGGGTCCATGCTTTCATGNCTTACCTTGTACATGCAGGGTCCTGGCCCTAGGCTACCGTTCAGTGTTCAGCTGGCTTACAGGGGGCGGTTCCGGGGCTTCATCTGCGGAGCAAAGTCCACGCTTTCGGTGCCAGAACAAGCTCACCGGAACCGCTGTGGTGATAGCTAATCACCACAAGTGCCAAGATACAAGGTGTCAGACACCGTTGTGTAGCATGCCTGCACCAATCGTACGGTGTCTGACACCTGCGGAGTCAGACACCTGGCAAGCCTGGCAACAGCAGCGCTTCGGAGGAGGCTTCAGGCCAGCAGCGCCGCGTAGCCCGCGCGCGCGTCGGGCCATTGCAGCGCCAGGCCGCTGGCGCGCAGGCGCGCGTTGCTGAGTTTCTTGCTGCCCACGGCGGCCGGCGCCGGCCCTTCGGCGGGCTCGGGCGCGCCCGCCAGGCGGGCCAGGTGGGCATACAGTTCGTGCAGCGGCAGCGGCGTGTCGTCGCAGCCGATATAGACGGCTTCGGGGTGCGGATGCGCCAGCAGATGGGCCGCGGCCGCGGCCGCATCGTCGATGTGGATGCGGTTGGCCCAGTGCGGCGGATGGCGCGGCGCGCGGGCCGTGCCGGCGCGCAGGCGCTCGATCAGTTGCAGCCGGCCCGGGCCATACAGCCCGGCCAGGCGCAGGCTGACCGAAGGCAGCCCCTGGCCGGCCAGCCAGTTTTCGGTATCGAGCAGGACGCGGCCGTTGAAGCCGGCGGGAGCGGGCGGGGTGGTTTCGTCGACCCAGCCGCCATGGTTGTCGCCATACACCGCCGACGAGGACACGAACAGCACGCGCCGCAGGGCGCGCGTGTCCAGCGCCGCCAGCAGCGCGGGCAGGCCGGCGCGGAACACGGCCTGGTAGACGGCCGGATCGCGCGCGCCGGGGGCGGGCAAATAGGCCAGGTGGGTGATGCCGGCGGGCAGGCCGGCCAGGGTGGCGGGCTGGGTCAGGTCGGCGCGCAGCCAGTGGATGCCGCCGTGGCCGGCGGCGGGCGGCTGGCGCCGCAGCGCCCAGACTTCGGCGCCGCGCGCCTGCAGGCGCTGCGCCAGGCGCAGGCCCAGGTCGCCGCAGCCGGCCAGCAGGACGCGCTGGGCCATGCCGGCCTACATGCCGCTGTAGACGGGGCCTTCGCCGCCCTGCGGGGCCACCCACACGATGTTCTGGGTGGGGTCTTTGATGTCGCAGGTTTTGCAGTGCACGCAGTTCTGCGCATTGATCTGCAGGCGGTCGTCGCCGTGGTCGTCTTTGACGAACTCATACACGCCGGCCGGACAGTAGCGAGCCTCGGGGCCGCCATACTTGGCCAGGTTCACCGCCACCGGCACGGTGGGGTCTTTGAGGGTGAGATGGACCGGCTCGTTTTCGTCGTGGTTGGTGTTCGAGATGAACACCGAGCTGAGCCTGTCGAAGGTCAGCTTGCCATCGGGCTTCGGGTAGTCGATGCGCGCGCATTCCGAGGCCGGCTGCAGGCAGGCGTGGTCGGGCTTGGTGCGATGGAGCGTCCAGGGGATATTGCCCTTGAGCACCAGCTGTTCGATGCCGGTCATCAGGGTGGCGATGGTCTGGCCTTTCTTGAACCACTGCTTGAAATTGCGCGCCTTGTTCAGCTCGGTGCGCAGCCACGATGCCTCGAACGCGGCCGGGTAGGCCGAGAGTTCGTCTTGCCGGCGGTCGGCCGCCACGGCGTCGAACGCGGCCTCGGCGGCCAGCATGCCGGTCTTGATGGCGGCATGGCTGCCCTTGATGCGCGACGCGTTCAGGAAGCCGGCTTCGCAGCCGACCAGCGCGCCGCCCGGGAAGGTGAGCTTGGGCAGCGACAGCAGCCCGCCGGCCGTGATGGCGCGCGCGCCGTAGGCAATGCGCTTGCCGCCCTCGAAGATGCCGCGGATGGCCGGATGGGTTTTGTAGCGCTGGAATTCTTCGAACGGCGAGAGCCAGGGGTTGGCGTAGTCCAGGCCCACCACCATGCCGACCGCCACCAGGTTGTTGTCCAGGTGGTACAGGAACGAGCCGCCATAGGTGTCGGCATCGAGCGGCCAGCCGGCCGTATGCATGACCAGGCCGGGCCGGGCCTGGGCCGGATCGACTTCCCACATTTCTTTCAGGCCGATGCCATAGGCCTGGGGATCGCGGCCGTCGTCGAGCTTGTAGCGTTCGATGAGCTGGCGGCCCAGCTGCCCGCGCGAGCCTTCGGCGAAGATCGTGTAGCGTGCCAGCAGTTCCATGCCGGGCTGGTAGTGGTCGGTGTGCGAGCCGTCGCGCGCCACGCCCATATCGCCGGTGGCCACGCCGCGCACGGCGCCGTTGTCGTCGTACAGCACTTCGGCCGCGGCAAAGCCGGGGAAGATCTCGACGCCGGCCGCCTCGGCCTGCTCGCCCATCCATTTCACCACGTCGCCCAGGCGCACGATGTAGTTGCCGTGGTTCTGGAAACAGGCCGGCAGCATCCAGTTGGGCGTCTTGCGCGCGCCCGTGCGGGTCAGGAACAGGAATTGGTCCTGGGTGACCGGCACGTTCAGCGGCGCGCCCTTGTCTTTCCAGTCGGGGATGAGCTCGGTGAGCGCCAGCGGGTCCATGACTGCGCCGGACAGGATGTGGGCGCCGAGTTCGGCGCCTTTTTCGAGCACGCACACGCTCAGTTCGCGGTTTTGCTCGGTGGCCAGCTGCTTCAGGCGCAACGCGGCGGCCAGGCCGGCCGGCCCGCCGCCGACAACCACCACGTCATATTCCATTGACTCGCGTTCGGACATTACACCTATCCCCTCTAGTGCCTTCTGGTGATGCAAGGAAGTATTATCGGCGATTGTATTGCAGCCGGCCGGCTCGTGCCCCGGCGCCCCGTTCACTGTCAGGAGCTCCCGTTGACCTGGGATCAGAAACCCGTCCGCGTTCTCGAAGTCGGCGATTGGCATCAGGCCGACGTGCCCATGCGCTGGGGCGATGCCGACGCCTTCAACCATATGAACAACACCGTGTACTTCCGCATGATGGAAGAGGCCCGCATACAGATGCTGCGCGGCCCGGACTGGTCGCCGCCGCCGGGGCAGGGCTTCATCCTGGCGCACGCCTCGTGCGACTTCCTGCGGTCGTTCATCTATCCGGCCGACGTGCGGGTCACGCACCGGGTCACCCGGATCGGCCGCTCCAGCCTGGAAACCGAAGTGCTGCTCGACAAGGTGGGCGACGATTCCGGCCCGTATGCGCGCGGGCGCACCGTGCTGGTCTGGATGGATTACGCGGCCAACCGCTCGCAGCCCTGGCCGCCCGGCGTACTCGAACAACTGGGGCGGCAGTGCGTGTCCGCCGCGCAAGCCGTTAAAATCGGCTCAAATTAAATAAAAACGAACGGGGCGCGCCACCCGCATGCAGCCGCGCCTATCCAAATTCGAACCTTAGGAGCTGGACAGATGGACAAAGTTTATGCAAGCGCCGCCGAGGCGCTGGCAGGCATCGTCGAAGACGGCCAGATGATCGCCGTGGGCGGTTTCGGCCTTTGCGGCATCCCCGAGGCGCTGATCGCCGCCCTGCGCGATTCCGGCGTCAAGAACCTGACATGCATCAGCAACAACGCGGGGGTGGATGGCTTCGGGTTGGGCCAGTTGCTCAATACCCGCCAGATCCGCAAGATGATCGCCTCGTACGTGGGCGAAAACAAAGAGTTCGAACGGCAATACCTGGCCGGCGAACTCGAGCTCGA
This sequence comes from Bordetella petrii, assembly GCF_017356245.1. Taxonomy (NCBI): domain Bacteria; kingdom Pseudomonadati; phylum Pseudomonadota; class Betaproteobacteria; order Burkholderiales; family Alcaligenaceae; genus Bordetella; species Bordetella petrii. The sequence continues at coordinate 3,404,727 of NZ_JAFMZZ010000001.1, read as the reverse complement.
ATTCACGCCGCAGGGCACGCTGGCGGAAAAGCTGCGCGCCGGCGGGGCGGGCATCCCGGCGTTCTTCACGCGCACCGGCGTGGGCACTATCGTGGCCGACGGCAAAGAGCTGCGCGAATTCGACGGCCATCAGTACGTCATGGAACGTTCGCTGGTGCCCGACGTGTCGCTGGTCAAGGCGTATATCGCCGATCGCAGCGGCAATCTGGTGTTCCGCAAGACCGCGCGCAATTTCAATCCCAACGTGGCCATGGCCGGCAAGATCACCGTGGTGGAAGTCGAGAAAATCGTCGACACGGGGTCGCTCGATCCCGACCAGATCCACCTGCCCGGTATCTACGCGCACCGCATCGTGCTGAACGCACAGCCGGAAAAGCGCATCGAACAACGCACCACCCGCCCGGCCTAAGGAGAACACGACATGGCATGGTCCCGCGATGAAATGGCCGCGCGCGCCGCGCGCGAGCTGCAAGACGGCTTCTACGTGAACCTGGGCATCGGCTTGCCCACCCTGGTGGCCAACCACGTGCCCGCCGGTATCGAAGTGTGGCTGCAATCCGAAAACGGCCTGCTGGGCATCGGCCCGTTCCCCACCGAAGACCAGGTCGACGCCGACCTGATCAACGCCGGCAAGCAGACGGTTACCACGCTGCCCGGTTCGTCCATCTTTTCTTCGGCCGATTCGTTCGCGATGATCCGGGGCGGCAAGATCAACCTGGCGATCCTGGGCGCCATGCAGGTGTCCGAAACCGGCGACCTGGCCAACTGGATGATCCCCGGCAAGATGATCAAGGGCATGGGCGGCGCCATGGACCTGGTGGCGGGCGTGGGCAAGGTGGTGGTGCTGATGGAGCACGTGGCCAAGAAGAAAGACGGCACCGAAGACATCAAGCTGCTGCCGCAGTGCACGCTGCCCCTGACCGGCGTGGGCGTGGTCGACCTGATCATCACCGACCTGGGCGTGCTGGAAGTCGCCGAAGGCGGCCTGAAGCTGCGCGAACTGGCTCCCGGCGTCACGGTCGATGAAATCAAGGCCAAGACCCAGGCCAGGCTGGATGTCTCCGGCGTGTAGCCGCGGGCCTGCGTCGGCACAAGAAACCCTGCTTCGGCAGGGTTTTTTCATGGCCCGGCGCGGCGAGGGTAATCCCGGAGTATGAAAATCAATTTTCTTATCTAAAATTACTGTGTAAACAAATTTACATTCGTGCCGGACCACCGGCCTTGCAGCAGCCCATCCACCCATGACCCAGGCCAGTCCGTCCGTCGCCGCCCGGATCGCCCGTGCGCAGCCCAGCCTCAGCCGCGCCCAGCACCGCATGGCGGAATATGTGCTGGCCCACCAGTTCCGCGTGGCCACCATGACCATCGACGAGTTCGCCGCCGCCGTGGGCGTGTCGGTGGCCTCGGCCAACCGCTTTGCCCGCGCGCTCGACCTGCCGGGCTACCCGCAGTTCCGCGCCGAACTGGCGCGCGGGTTCGAGTCGGCGCTCGAGCCGGTGGAAAAGCTGCGCGTCGAACTGGCGCATTCCGCCACGGCCGCGCAAGTCATGGCCGCCACGCTGGAAGAAGACATCCGCAACGCCCAGCGCACGCTGCAGGCCCTGGATGCCGATGCCTGCCAGCGGGCCGTCGACATCGTGCTGGCGGCCGAGCGGGTCTTCATCATCGGGTTCGGCGCCAGCGGCTTCCTGGCCGGGCTGCTGCAGCGCAGCCTGTGCATGCACCTGCACGCCTGCGATTCGCTGGCCGGCCCGGGCGGGGTGTCGCACGCGGCCCGCCAGCTGGCCCGCATGACCGAGCGCGACCTGATCATCGCCATCGGCTTTCCGCGCTACCTGGCCGACACGGTCACGCTGGGCCGGGCGGCGCAGCAGGCCGGTGTGCCCGTGCTGGTGCTGACCGACAAACCTACTTCGCCGCTGGCGCCCGTGGCTACGGTGGCGCTGTATGCCCACACGTCGCGCCAGCTGTCGTCCAACTCCGAGACGGCCGCCCTGGGGCTGGTGGAAGGGCTGGGAGCGGCGGTGGCCCATCGGGCCAAGAATTCAATCCAGGCCGCGGCCGGCGTGACCCAATCCGTCATGCCGTGGCTTTTCCATGGTGCAGGAGCAGGAAAAAGATGATTCAGCCGGTTATCGCCATCCACGGGGGCGCAGGCGCCATGTCGCGCGCCGCGATGTCCCCCGAGAAAGAGCAGGAATACCTGGCGACCCTGAACGGCATCCTGGCGGCCGGCCAGGCGGTGCTGGCTGCCGGCGGCAGCGCGCTGGACGCGGTGACCGAGGCGGTGCGCCGCCTGGAAGACTGCCCGCTGTTCAACGCCGGCCACGGCGCGGTGTTCACCAGCGCGGGCACGCACGAACTCGATGCGTCCATCATGGACGGCGCCACCCTGCGCTGCGGCGCCATCGCCAACGTGACCTGCGTGCGCAACCCGGTGCTGGCCGCGCGCGCCGTCATGGAACACAGCAAGCACGTATTTTTCGTGGGCCCGGGCGCCGAGGATTTCGCCCGCGCGCAAGGCCTGGAACTGGTCGACCCGTCGTACTTCTCGACCGACGCGCGGCGCGAACAGCTGCTGCGCGTGCAGCGCGAGAACCCCGACGCCGCGGTGCTCGACCACGACGGCCAGGCCCTGGTGGCGCGCGGCCAGCCCGCGCCGGCCGATCCGCTGGATGCCGACAAGAAGTTCGGCACCGTGGGGGCGGTGGCGGTGGATGCGCAGGGCAACGTGGCGGCCGCCACGTCCACGGGCGGTATCACCAACAAGCAGGTCGGCCGCGTGGGCGATGCCCCGTTGATCGGCGCCGGGTGCTATGCCAGCAATCGCAGCTGCGCCGTATCCACCACCGGCACCGGTGAAATGTTCATCCGCGCGGTGGCTGCCTACGACGTGGCCGCGCAAATGGAATACGGCGGCGCCTCGCTGCAGGCGGCCGCCGACCGCGTGGTGTTCGACACCTTGCCCGCCATCCAGGGCAAGGGCGGCCTGATCGCCGTCGACACCCACGGCAATGTGGTCCTGCCGTTCAACACGGAAGGAATGTACCGAGGCCATGCCCGCGTGGGCGAGCCTCCCGTGGCGGCCATCTATCGATGAGCGCCGCGCCAATACGCTGCCCGCATGGCAGCCTGCAGGGGATGAAGCAATATGGTTGAGCGCGCAAGCAGCCTGGCGCTGCCAGACAATCGCGTCGTGCAGGTCGACGACCTGAGCGTGCGTTTCGCCACGTCGGAACGCACGGTGGATGCGGTGCGCAACCTGTCGTTCCACGTCGACCGGGGGGAAACGCTGGCCATCGTGGGCGAATCCGGTTCCGGCAAGTCGGTCACGTCGCTGGCGCTGATGCGGCTGGTGGAGCACGGCGGCGGCAAGATCGCCTCGGGCAGCATGCTGCTGCGCCGGCGCAACGGCGCCATCGTCGACCTGGCGCGCGCGCCGGGCGCCACGATGCGCGGCATCCGCGGCGCCGACATCGCCATGATCTTTCAAGAGCCCATGACTTCGCTGAACCCGGTGTTCACGGCCGGCGACCAGATCGCCGAATCGATCCGGGTGCACCAGGGCAAGGACGCCGCCAGCGCGCGCGCCGAGGCGCTGCGCATGCTGGACCGCGTGCGCATTCCCGAAGCGCGCCAGGTGCTGGACCGCTACCCGCACCAGTTGTCGGGCGGCATGCGCCAGCGGGTCATGATCGCCATGGCGCTGTCATGCAAGCCGCAGCTGCTGATCGCCGACGAGCCCACCACGGCGCTGGACGTGACCATCCAGGCGCAGNGCCCCGCCTGACGAGGTAGGCGAAGGGAAGTCTGGCCGCGCCCGCGGCCAGACCGGCCGACAGGGCCCGCCACGCCAAGGCCCACAGGCCCCGGCCCGGCGCGGCACAAGAACACATTCCCTTTTGCCCGCCAGGCAGCAAATTACAGATCCAGCAACAAACGCTGCGGATCTTCCAGCGCATCCTTCATGGCCACCAGCCCCAGCACGGCTTCGCGGCCGTCGATGATGCGATGGTCGTACGACAGCGCCAGGTAGTTCATCGGACGGATGACGATCTGGCCCTTTTCGACCACCGCCCGGTCCTTCGTGGCGTGCACGCCCAGAATGGCCGACTGCGGCGGGTTGATGATGGGCGTGGACAGCATCGAACCGAACACGCCGCCATTGGAAATCGAGAACGTGCCGCCCGTCATTTCTTCAATGCCCAGCTTGCCATCGGCCGCGCGCTTGCCGAAATCGGCAATGGTCTTCTCGATCTCGGCGATCGACAGCTGGTCGGCATTGCGCAGAATCGGCACCACCAGGCCGCGCGGGCTGCCCACCGCGATGCCGATGTCGAAATAGCCGTGGTAGATGATGTCCTTGCCGTCGATCGAAGCGTTGATCAGCGGGAACTTCTTCAGCGCGGCAACCGCGGCCTTCACGAAGAAAGACATGAAGCCCAGCTTGATGCCGTGCTCTTTCTCGAACTTCTCTTTGTACTTGTTGCGCAGGTCGATGACGGCCTGCATGTTGACCTCGTTGAACGTGGTCAGGATGGCGTTTTCCTGCTGCGACTGCAGCAGGCGCTCGGCGATGCGGGCGCGCAGGCGGCTCATGGGCACGCGCTGCTCGGGGCGGCCGTCCAGCGACAGCGTGGCGGGCGCGGCCGGGGCGGCGGCAACCTTGGCCGGCGCGGCGCTGGCCGCTTGCGCATCGGCCTTGGTAACGCGGCCGTCACGGCCCGTGCCCGCCACCGAAGCGGCGTCCACGCCCTTTTCCGACAGGATCTTCGAGGCGGCCGGCGAAGCCACGCCCGCCGAAGCCGTCGAGGCCGGCGCCGGCGCGGCGGCGGCCTTTTCGGCGGCCTGCTCGGCCTTGGGCGCCTCGGCCGGCGCGGCGGCCGCGGCAGCCTTGGCGGCCGTGTCGATCTTGGCGATCAGTTGCCCCGAAGTGACCGTGCTGCCGTCGCCTTCGACGATATCGGCCAGCACGCCCGAAGCGGGCGCCGGCACTTCCAGCACGACCTTGTCGGTTTCGATTTCGATCAGGATTTCATCGGCCTCGACCGCGGCGCCCTTCTGCTTCTTCCAGGTGAGCAGGGTCGCTTCCGACACGGATTCGGACAATTGGGGAACAACGACGTCAGTAATAGCCATGGTAATGGGTTCCGTTGAATAGGGGTTCGATGTCGGCGGCGGACCTTACTTGGTCAGCATGAAGCCTTTGTACTTGGCGGCGAAAGCCTGTTCGATCAGGGCCTTTTGTTGCTCTTGGTGCTTGGCCAGATAGCCGACCGCAGGCGACGCGGAAGCCGGGCGGCCGGCATAGCCGAGCTTCTGGCCGTCGGCCATGTTCTCGTACAAGTGATGCTGGACATAGAACCACGGACCCTGGTTTTGCGGTTCGTCTTGCACCCAGATGACCTCGGTCGCCTGGCCGTACTTGCGCAGCTCGGTTTCGAACGACTTGTGGGCAAACGGGTACAGCTGCTCGACGCGGACGATGGCCACGTGGTTGGCTTCGCGCTCGCGGCGCGCATGGACCAGGTCGTAGTAGACCTTGCCCGAGCAGGCCAGCACGCGCTTGACCTTGGCGGGATCGATGGTTTCGTCGAGCTCGCCGATCACCGGGCGGAAGCTGCCGCCGGCCAGTTCGGTCAGGGGCGAACCGGCATCTTTATTGCGCAGCAGCGACTTCGGCGTGAAGATCACCAGCGGCTTGCGGAACGGCCGGATCATCTGGCGGCGCAGCAGATGGAAAATCTGCGAGGCCGTGGTGGGCTGCACCACCTGGATGTTGTTGTCGGCGCACAGCTGCAGGAAGCGCTCGATGCGGCCCGACGAGTGTTCCGGGCCCTGCCCTTCGTAGCCGTGCGGCAGCATCAGCGTCAGGCCCGACTGGCGGCCCCACTTGGCCTCGCCCGAGCTGATGAACTGGTCGATGACCACTTGCGCGCCGTTGACGAAGTCGCCGAACTGCGCTTCCCAGATGGTCAGCGTGTTGGGTTCGGCGCTGGAATAACCGTATTCGAAGCCCAGCACCGCCTCTTCGGACAGCACCGAGTCGATCACGGTAAACGGCGCCTGGCCGTCGGACACGTTCTGCAGCGGCACGTAGGTGCCGTCGTTCCAGCGTTCGCGGTTCTGGTCGTGCAGCACGGCATGGCGGTGCGTGAACGTGCCGCGGCCGGAGTCCTGGCCGGTGATGCGCACCGCGTAGCCCGAGGCCACCAGGGTGGCGAAAGCCAGGTGTTCGCCCATGCCCCAGTCAAGGTTCAGTTCGCCCTTGGCCATGTTGCGGCGGTCGTTCAGCAGCTTGTTCACCAGCGGGTGCACGGTAAAGCCTTCGGGCACCGTGGTGATGCGTTCGCCGATGCGCTTGAGCTCGGCCAGCGGCACCGCGGTGTCGGCCTGGTCGGTCCATTTGGCGCCCATGAAGGACGACCAGTCGATGGCGTACTTGCTCTTGTAGTCGGTGAGCACCGGCTCGATGGTGCGCTGGCCGTCTTCCATCAGCTGGCGGTAGTCTTTCACCAGTTGGTCGCCTTCGCCCTCGGCCAGCACGCCCTGCGTGGTGAGCTTGTCGGCGTACAGCTTGCGCGTGCCGGGATGGTGGCCGATGCTCTTGTACATGAGCGGCTGGGTCAGCGACGGGGTGTCCTGCTCGTTGTGGCCCAGCTTGCGGAAGCAGACGATGTCCAGCACCACGTCGTGGCTGAACTGCATGCGGTAGTCGAGCGCCAGCTTGGTGGCGAACACCACGGCTTCCGGGTCGTCGCCGTTGACGTGGAACACCGGGGCTTCGATCATCTTGACCACGTCGGTGCAATACAGCGTGGAACGCGAATCGCGCGGGTCGGACGTGGTGAAGCCGATCTGGTTGTTGATGACGATGTGCAGCGTGCCGCCCGTGCCGTAGCCGCGGGTTTGCGCCAGGTTCAGGGTTTCCATGACCACGCCCTGGCCGGCGAAGGCCGCGTCGCCGTGCACCAGCACCGGCAGCACCTGCTTGCCTTCCTGGTCGCCGCGGCGTTCCTGGCGGGCGCGGACGCTGCCCTCGACCACCGGGTTGACGATTTCCAGGTGCGACGGGTTGAAGGCCAGCGACAAGTGCACCGGGCCGCCGCGCGTGGAAAGGTCGCTGGAGAAGCCGTTGTGGTATTTCACGTCGCCGTCGGTCAGGCCTTCGGCGTGCTTGCCTTCGAACTCGGCGAACAGGTCGCCGGGCATCTTGCCCATGATGTTCACGAGCAGGTTCAGGCGGCCGCGGTGGGCCATGCCGACCACGATTTCCTGGACGCCGGACTCACCGGCGTGGTTCACCACTTCGTCCATCGAGGCGATGAAGCTTTCGCCGCCTTCCAGCGAAAAGCGCTTCTGGCCCACGTACTTGGTGTGCAGGAAGCGCTCGAGGCCTTCGGATTCGGTCAGCTGCTGCAGGATGTGGCGCTTTTCCTCGACGCTGTAGGTGGCGGCGCCGAAGCTCTTTTCCAGGCGCTCCTGGATCCAGCGCTTGGCGGCCGGATCGGAAATATGGGTGAACTCGGCACCGATGCTGCGGCAATAGGTGTCGCGCAGCGCCTTCAGGATGTCGCGCAGCGTCATGGTGCTGGCGGTCGTGAAGTAGGTGTTGGTGGCCGAGTAGGTCTGGTCCAGGTCGGCTTCGGTCAGGCCGTAGAACGAGGGATCCAGTTCGGGAATGGGCGGGCGTTCGCGGCGCTTGAGCGGATCGAGGTCGGCCCAGCGCGAACCCAGCGAGCGGTAGGCGGCGATCAGCGACTGCACCGACACCTGCTTGCTGGCCATCGACAGGTCGGGCTGGCCCGACGACTGCTGCACGAAGCCATTGGTGCGGGCGCGCTGCGCGAACGACTGGACGATGGGCGCGTGCGCCTGGTCGCGGGTGGATTCCTGGCCGTCGGTGGCGGGCGCGTGCTGCAGCTGGTCGAAGTATTCGCGCCAGTTGTCGGGCACCGAGCCGGGATTGTCGAGATAGGACTCGTACAGTTCTTCGACGTAAGGGGCGTTGCCGCCGAACAAATACGAATTGGAAAGGGATTCTGATTCGGAAGACATATATTGCTTCACCTTGACGAGTGCTTCACTCGATACGATGCAGGAAAACCTTCCGCGACACGGGCTTCCCGTTTAGCGGATAGCAGGGGCAGAAGGCGCGTACAAGCCTTGAAAGCCGTATGGCCTGAAAGTATAACCCTTACGATTTGCGCCTGTCTTGTCGCCGCGCCGCGGCCGGCCCTACTCCAGGGCATGGCGCCATTCCATGGCAGCATGGCCGGCGCAACATCCGCCATGATGCCCGCTACGAGCCGCCATTGCACGGCATCGGCGCGGCCGGCGGCGCGCCGCCCTGTGACGCGAAAACCACGAACCGCCGTGCAGGCCGGTTCGCCGGCCGCTTTCAATGTGGCCAGGCCCTAGGCGCGCGCCGGGGCGGCGGCCAGGGTGCGGCGGTAGAACAGCACGGCCACCAGCGCGAATACCGCCAGCCCCAGCCACGAAGCGGCGTTGGCGAAGCTTTCGCCCGCCAGGGCCAGCGGCGCCTCTTCGCCCGTGGCGCCGATAATGGCCGCCATCAGCACGCCCACCAGGCTCTCGCCCACGATCAGGCCCGAGGCCAGCAGGGTGCCGCGCCGGTTGGGCAGTTCGGCATGCGTCTCGTAAGGCTGGCCGGCGCGGCGGGCCCGCCGGCGCAGCGCGCGTTCGAGCAGCCAGGCCAGCACCGCCCCCACCACCAGCGGCGCGCTGACCGTGGGCGGCAGGTAAATGCCGATGCCCACCGCCAGTACCGGCATGCGGGCGACGGCGCAAGTGCGCTTCAGCACCTGGTCGACCAGGATCAGCCCCAGCCCCACCGCCATGCCGATCAGGATCATGGCCCAGTTCAGCTGGTGGGTGAAAATGCCGCGCGCGATGGCCAGCATCAGCGTGGCCTGGGGCGCCGACAGGGCGGCGGCGGGATCCATGCCCGGGCGCGGCAGCGCGTCGGCAAAGCCGTAGGCGTTGTACAGCAGTTCGAGCACCGGCGAGATCACGGCCGCGCCCACCACGCAGCCGATCAGCAGCGCCACCTGCTGGCGCCAGGGGGTCGCCCCCACCAGCCAGCCGGTTTTCAGGTCTTGCAGGTTGTCGTTCGAGATCGAAGCCACCGCCACCACCGCCGAGGTGGTGAAGATGGCCAGGGCGATGGCCATCTGCACGCCGTCAGGGGTGCTCAGCAGCCCGCCGGCGCTTTCCAGCGCCAGCACCAGCAGCGACACCAGCACGATGGCCACGATGCCCACGCCCGAGATCGGGCTGGTGGACGAGCCCACCAGCCCGGCCATGTAGCCGCAGGCCGCCGCCACCAGGAAGCCGAAAATGAAGGCGAACGCCACGGAATAGGCCACCAGCATGGCCACGCTGCCGGCCGTGACGGGCTCGGCGCGCAGGAACACGGCAAAGGTGGCTACCAGGATGGCCACCAGCACCAGCGTCACCAGTGAAATCCAGCGCGCCGGCAGGTCTTGCTCGGTGCGCGGCGCGGCGCCCTGGGCGGCCCGGCCGGCCGGGGCGAACGCCGCGAACGAGGTCTTGATGCCGCGCACCATGGGCATGAACAGCGTGGCCAGTGTCCAGATGGCGCCCACGCCGATCACGCCGGCGCCGATGAAGCGCACCTGCGAACTCCACAGGCCGGTGGCGTAGTCGGCCACCGACTGGCCCGCCGGCATGGTGCCCAGCGAGGTCAGCACCGGCACGGCCACTCCCCAGGCGATCACCAGCCCGGTCAGCATGGCCAGGCCGGCCACGATGCCGATCAGGTAGCCGGCGCCCAGCAGCGCCAGCGAAAACCCCATGGGCAGGCGGAACACCGCCGCGCCGATCGTGGGCCACAGGCTGACCCCGTCGCCCAGGATGCGCAGGCCGTTGCCGGCGAAGCTGACGGCGGCGGCCACGCCCGCGCCGCTGATGATGTCGGCCATGCCGGTGGGCGCGGGTCTGGCTGGCGCGGCCGGCCCGGCCGGCTTGCCGGATTCGCCGCCGCCGCTGCCCACCCGCAGGATCTCGGCCGCCGCCACCCCTTCGGGATACGGCAGGTCGCTCTGCACCACCATGATGTGGCGCAGCGGAATGGTGAACATCACGCCCAGCATGCCGCCGGCCGCGCAGATGCCCAGCGTCTGCCAGAACGGAAAGCCCTGCCAGTGCCCCATCATGACCAGCGCCGGCAGAATGAAAATAATGGCCGACAAGGTGCCCGCGGCCGAGGCCTGCGTCTGCACCATGTTGTTTTCCAGGATGTTGGCGTTGCTGAACAGCCGCAGCACCGACATCGAGATCACCGCCGCCGGAATGGCCGACGAGAAGGTAAGCCCGACCTTCAGGCCCAGGAACACGTTCGACGCGGTGAACACCACCGTGATCAGGGCGCCGATGATTACCCCGCGCACGGTCAGCTCGGGCAGCGTGATCGAATCGGGAACGCGGGCGGGGTCGGTCATGGGGTAGCGGCTCCAGGCAGTCAATCCGCCGATTCTACGCCGCCCGTTTTGCCGGCGCCCTTCAGCCCAGCGGCAGCGCGGTCTGGTATTTGACCTGCTTCAGCGCGAACCCCGAACGGATGTTGCGCACCCCCGGGATGCGCGACAGGCGGCTGACGACGAAGCGCTCCAGGCCCTGCATGTCGGGCACGACCACGCGCAGCAGGTAATCGGAATCGCCGCTCATCAAATAGCACTCCATCACTTCCGGGCATTCGGCCATGGCGTTCTGGAAGCGCTCGAGTTCAGGTTCGACCTGCTTCTCCAGGCTGACCTGGATGAACACATTCAGGCTCAGGCCCAGCTGCAGCGGATCGGCCAGGGCAACGTAGCCGCGGATCACTCCGGCCGCCTCCAGCGCCTTGACCCGGGCCAGGCAGGGCGAGGGCGACAGATGCACGCGGCGCGCCAGTTCGACATTGGTCAGGCTGGAGTCGGTTTGCAGGATAGCCAGAATGCGGCGGTCGGTACTGTCGAGCGGAGCCGGCATATTCATCCACTGAAAATGACTATTGCGGCACATTATGCCGTTGATACGGCTTTCCTGGCGCATTTTCGATCACTCATGCCAGGACGAAAGCGATAGCATGGGCGCTTCACCGGAGACATTGCCGCCATGACCGACGCCGCGCCCCAGGACGCCGACCCCGCCGAAACCGCCGAATGGCGCGAAGCCCTGCAGTCCCTGGCGCAGGCGGCCGGCGTCCCGCGCGCGGCCTATGTGCTGGACCAGCTGCTGGCCCAGGCGGCCGCGCTGGGCGTGCGCGCGGCCGGCCAGACGCGCAGCGCCTACCTGAACACCATCCCGCTGCGCGACGAGCCGCCCTTCCCCGGCGACCTGGCCATCGAAGAGCGCATCGCCTCGATCAACCGCTGGAACGCCCTGGCCATGGTGGTGCGCGCCAACCAGGCGCACGGCGAGCTGGGCGGGCATATCGCCAGCTATGCCTCGGCCGCCGATCTGTTCGAAGTGGGCTTCAATCATTTTTTCCGCGCCCCGGGCAACGGCGCCGCCGGCGACCTGGTCTACCTGCAGCCGCACTCGGCGCCCGGCGTTTATGCGCGCGCCTATCTGGAAGGCTTCCTGGGCGAAGACGAACTGGCCCACTTCCGCCAGGAAATCGCCGCGCGCGCCGGCGGCCTGCGCGGCCTGTCGTCGTACCCGCACCCATGGCTGATGCCGGACTTCTGGCAGTTCCCCACCGGGTCGATGGGCATCGGGCCCATCAATGCCATCTACCAGGCCCGCTTCATGCGCTACCTGGAACATCGCTCGCTGGCGCAGCCTTCCGACCGCAAGGTCTGGGGCATTTTCGGCGACGGCGAAATGGACGAACCCGAATCCATTGCCGCCCTGACGCTGGCCGCGCGGGAAAAACTCGACAACCTGGTGTTCGTCGTGAACTGCAATCTGCAGCGGCTGGACGGACCGGTGCGCGGCAACGGCCGCATCATCGACGAGCTGGAAACCCTGTACGCGGGCGCCGGCTGGAACGTCATCAAGCTGGTCTGGGGCGGCGACTGGGACGCCCTGCTGGCGCGCGACACGGGCGGCGCGCTGGCGCGCGCCTTCGCGCATACCGTGGACGGCCAGTTCCAGACCTTCGCGGCCAACGATGGCGCCTACAACCGCGCCCACTTCTTCAACCAGAACCCCGAGCTGGCCACCCTGGTGGCCGACTGGTCGGACGAAGCCATCGACCGCCTGCGCCGCGGCGGGCACGACATCGTGAAGATCCATGCGGCCTACCACCGCGCCGTGCGCCACCGCGGCCAGCCCACGGTGATCCTGGCGCAGACCAAGAAGGGCTACGGCATGGGCGCGGCCGGCCAGGGCAAGATGACGACGCACCAGCAGAAAAAACTGGACGACGAGGCCCTGCTGGCGTTCCGCGACCGCTTCGCCCTGCCGATTTCCGATGCCGACTGCCTGGCCCTGAAGTTCTACAAGCCGGCCGCCGACAGCGCCGAGCTGCGCTACCTGCAGGCGCGCCGGGCGGCGCTGGGCGGCCACCTGCCGCGCCGCCGCACCCAGGCGCCGCGCCTGCCCGCGCCGCCGGCCGCGCAGTGGGCCCGCTTCGCGCTGCAGGCCGACGGCAAGGAAATGTCGTCCACCATGGCCATCGTGCGCATGCTGGGGGGCCTGCTCAAAGACGAAACGCTGGGCAGCCGCATCGTGCCCATCGTGGCCGACGAGGCGCGCACCTTCGGCATGGCCAACCTGTTCCGCCAGATCGGCATTTATTCCGCCCAGGGCCAGCTGTACGAACCCGAAGACATCGGCTCGGTGCTGTACTACCGCGAAGCGCTCGACGGGCAGATCCTGGAAGAAGGCATCACCGAAGCCGGCGCCATTTCATCATGGACCGCGGCCGGCACCAGCTATTCGGTGAACGGCCTGCCCATGCTGCCGTTCTATATCTACTACTCGATGTTCGGCTTCCAGCGCATCGGCGACCTGATCTGGGCCGCCGCCGACCAGCGCGCGCGCGGCTTTCTCATCGGCGCCACTTCGGGCCGCACCACGCTGGGCGGCGAAGGCCTGCAGCACCAAGACGGCTCCAGCCACCTGGCGGCCGCCGCCGTGCCCAATTGCCGCGCCTACGATCCGGCCCATGCCTACGAGGTGGCGGTAATCCTGGAATACGGCATGCAGCGCATGCTCGACGAGCAGTGCGACGAGTTCTATTACCTGACCGTCACCAACGAAAACCTGCCCCAGCCCAGCCTGCCCGCCGACGATGCCCGCCAGGGCATTCTGCGCGGCATGCACCGCGTGCGCGCCGCGCAAGGCGCGGCTCAGGTGCGGCTGCTGGGCGCCGGCCCCATGCTGGGCGAGGCCCTGCAGGCGGCCGAACACCTGCTGCGGCATGGCGTGCGGGCCGAGGTCTGGAGCGTGACCAGCTACTCGGAACTGTCCCGCGACGGCCGCGCCTGCGAGCGCGCGCGCACCCTGGGCCTGGACACGCCGCCGGCCTGGATCGAACAATGCCTGCCCGGCGACGCGCCGGTCGTGGCCGCCAGCGACTACGTGCGCGCCGTGCCCGAACAGATCCGCGCCTGGATCGCCGCCCCCTACCGCACCGTGGGCACCGACGGCTTCGGCCGCAGCGACACCCGGGCCCGGCTACGCGACTTCTTCGAAGTCGGCGCCGACTGGATCGCGCTGCAGGCCCTGGACCTGCTGGCCGCCCGAGACCCCGGCATCGCACCCGCGCGGCAGGCCCTGCGGGAAAAACTGGGCGCCGCCGAACGCGTGGATCCCCCCTGGCTGATCTGAGCGACGCCGCCCGGCGCCGGACTACCAGGTGTCAGGTTCCGCCAGGCGCCTGACACCGAAGTAAGCCGCAGCCGTCTCAATCGTACGGCGTCCGACACCCTGCGGGAGTCGGACACCTGGCAATATCCACGCCACACAGGTTTTACGCTGCACCGCAGCAAACATCTACGGCTACTTTCTGTTGAAATAGACGCCTTCGCATTTTCGGGACGGGCCCTGGCGGCCCGTCTTCTACTTTGTCAGCCGTGCCGCAAGGCCTCTCATCAGCATGGACGAAACTCTTACCAAACTGGCGCTCGACTACCACGCCTACCCTACTCCCGGCAAAATCTCGGTAGTGCCCACCAAGACCCTGGCCAACCAGGACGACTTGTCGCTGGCATACTCGCCGGGCGTGGCCGCCGCCTGCATGGCCATTTTCGACCAGGGCGACGATGCGGCGTCGAAATACACCTCGCGCGCCAACCTGGTGGGCGTCATCACCAACGGCACCGCCGTGCTGGGGCTGGGCAACATCGGCCCGCTGGCCGCCAAGCCGGTCATGGAAGGCAAAGGCTGCCTGTTCAAGAAATTCGCCGGCATCGACGTGTTCGACATCGAACTGGCCGAAAACGACCCTGACAAGCTGGTCGACATCATCGCCGCGCTCGAGCCCACGCTGGGCGGCGTCAACCTGGAAGACATCAAGGCGCCCGAATGCTTCTACATCGAGAAGAAGCTGCGCGAGCGCATGAAGATACCCGTCTTCCATGACGACCAGCACGGCACCGCCATCATCTCGTCGGCCGCCATCCTGAACGGCCTGAAAGTGGTCGGCAAGGACATCTCCCAGGTCAAGCTGGCGGTATCGGGCGCGGGCGCCGCGGCCATTGCCTGCCTGGACCTGCTGGTGCACCTGGGCATCAAGCGCGAGCACATCTATGTCGTGGATTCGCGCGGCGTCATCTGGGACGGCCGCGACGAGAACATGGAGGCCAACAAGAAACGCTACGCGCAAAAGACCGACGCCCGCACGCTGGCCGATGTGGTCAACGGCGCCGACGTGTTCCTGGGCTGCTCGGCCGCCGGCGTGCTGACCGCCGAGATGGTCAAGACCATGGCCGACCAGCCGCTGATCCTGGCCCTGGCCAACCCCGAGCCCGAGATCCGCCCCGAAGTGGCGCGTGCCGCGCGCCCCGACTGCATCATCGCCACCGGCCGGTCCGACTACCCGAACCAGGTCAACAACGTGCTGTGCTTCCCCTTCATCTTCCGCGGCGCCATGGACGCCGGCGCCACGCGCATCACCGAAGAAATGAAGCTGGCGTGCGTGAAGGCCATCGCCGAACTGGCCCAGGCCGAGCAGAACGATGAAGTCGCGCGCGCCTATGCCGGGCAGGAACTGTCATTCGGCCCCGACTACATCATCCCCAAGCCCTTCGACCCGCGCCTGATCGTGCAGATCGCGCCGGCCGTGGCCCAGGCCGCCGTCGATTCCGGCGTGGCCGCGCGCCCCATCGAAGACATCGAGGCCTACCGCCAGAAGCTGATGGGCTTCGTCTATCACTCGGGCCAGCTGATGCGCCCGCTGTTCGCCCAGGCCAAGAAGGCGCCCAAGCGCGTCATCTACGCCGACGGCGAAGACGAGCGCGTACTGCGCGCGGCGCAGACGGTGGTCGACGAAAATCTGGCGCGCCCCATTCTGGTGGGCCGCCCTTCGGTCATCGAGATGCGCGTCAAGAAAGCCGGCCTGCGCCTGGTGGCCGGCCAGAACATCGAGATCGTCGATCCCGAAGACGACAATCGCTTCAACGAAACCTGGAACGCCTACTACCAGCTCAAGGGCCGCGAAGGCGTCACGCCGGCCATCGCCAAGGCGATGATCCGCAAGCACAACACGCTGATCGGCGCGATGCTGCTGCGCCGCGGCGACGCCGACGCGCTGCTGTGCGGCGTGGCCAGCAAGTACGACAACCAGCTCAAGTACGTGGACGAGATCATCGGCCGCAAGCCCGGCCAGACCTATGCCGCGCTGAACGTGCTGATGCTGCCCGACCAGACGCTGTTCATCGCCGACACGCATGTCAACGAAAACCCGTCGGCCGAAGAAGTCGCCAGCATCACGGTGCAGGCCGCCGATGAAATGCTGCGTTTCGGCGTGGTGCCCAAGATCGCCCTGCTGTCGCACTCCAACTTCGGCAGCCGCATGACCGAGTCGTCGCTCAAGATGGCCGAGGCGCGCCGCCTGGTCGAAGAACGCGCGCCCGAGCTGGAAGTCGACGGCGAAATGCACGCCGATGCCGCGCTGTCGGAAAAAATCCGCGTGCTGGCCTACCCCGACAGCAAGCTGAAGGGGCCGGCCAACCTGCTGGTCATGCCGAACCTGGATACCGGCAACATCACTTACAACATGCTCAAGATGACCGGCAGCAACGGCATCGCCATGGGCCCCATCCTGCTGGGCGCGGCCCGTCCGGTGCACATCCTGACCACCAGCGCCACGGTGCGCCGCATCGTCAACATGACAGCGCTGGCAGTGGTGGACGCGCAGCAAGAAGCCGCCAGGCAGCGTTCCTGATCCGCTCCGAAGCGCGCGGCGCGCCGCGCCGCCGCGCGCGCTTCGGTCGGGCGGGCGGACGGCGCCGCGGCCGCCCGCCTCAGTCCAGGTCGGGATGGCGGTCGGCCAGCTGCTGGCGGCGTTGCCGCAACGCCTCGAGTTTTTCTTCCAGCGCCGCAATTTCGGCCTCGACGTCGCCCACCCTTTCTTCGATATGGTCGTAGGCCTGTTGCAGCAGGATCTTGGCCTCGCGGTGGCTGGACGCGCTGGGCGTGTCGCCGCGCAGCGGCCGGTTTGCCGTCTCGGGCAGAAAAAAGGACGTCACCAGCCCGATCACGGATGCCGCCATCAGATAAAAGGCGGGCATCAGCAGGTTGTCCGTTTCTTCCACCAGCCAGGCGGCCAGGGTCGGCGTCAGGCCGGCAATAATGATGGCTATATTGAACGAGCTTGCCAGCGCGCTGTAGCGAATGCGCGTGGGAAACAAGGCCGGCAGCGTCGAGGCCATCACGCCGGTCAGGCAGTTCAGCAGCACGGCAATGAACAGCAGCCCCAGGAAAATCAGGCCGGTATTGTCGCTGCCGATGAAGTGGAAAGCCGGCACCGACAGCACCAGCAGGCCCAGGCTGCCGGTCAGCAGAAAAGGCTTGCGCCCGACCTTGTCGCTGAAGAATCCCACCACGGGCTGCACGAACAGCATCCCTATCATCACCACGACGATGATCAGCACGCCGTGTTCTTCGGAATAGCCCAGGCTGCCGGACAGATACGTGGGCATGTAGGTCAGCAGCATGTAATAGGTGATGTTGGTCACCAGCACCATGCCCACGCAAATCAGCAGGGCCTTGCGGTATTTCGAGAAGATTTCCCGGAAAGACACGGTGGGCCGCTCCTGCACGGCGTCCCGGTCTTCTTTTTCCATTTTTTCCAGCTGCTGCGTGAAGGCGGGCGTTTCTTCGGCGGCATGGCGCAGGTACAGCCCCAGCAGCCCCAGCGGTCCGGCCACGAAAAACGGCATGCGCCAGCCCCAGTCCAGGAATGCCTGTTCCGCCAGGATGGTCTGCAGCAGCACCACCAGGCCGGCGCCCAGCACGAAACCGGCGATGGAGCCGAAGTCGAGCCAGCTGCCCAGGAACCCGCGCCGCCGGTCGGGCGCATACTCGGCCACAAAGACGGCCGCCCCGGTGTATTCGCCGCCCACGGAAAACCCCTGGGCGAGTTTGCACAACAGCAGCAGAACGGGAGCCCACAGCCCGATCGACCGGTATGACGGGATCAGGCCGATGCAAAAGGTGCTGACCGCCATGATGATGATGGTCAGCGACAGGACTTTTTGCCGGCCGAAGCGGTCTCCCATGACGCCGAAAAAAACGCCCCCCAGCGGCCGTACCAGAAATGGCACCGAGAACGTGCCCAGCGCGGCGACAATCTGGACAGTGGGCGATGCGTCGGGGAAGAACACCTTGCCCAGCGCGAAGGCGACGAAGCCGTAGACCCCGAAGTCGAACCACTCCATCGCGTTGCCAAGCGCGGCGGCCGTCACGGCCTTCTTGAGCTTGGTATTGTCAATGACCGTGATATCGCCAATCTGCAATGGCCGGGCCTGCTGTGACGCTTCAGATGACTGTGTCATGAATCGGCTTCCTATCGTTGTGCAGAAGAAAGGGCTTCTGGGCTGTTGGCCAACGCCGGCGCGCCTGGCCCATTGCGCCCGCCACCCGCAAATTCTACTTCTGGACCGGCCGCTCTTGATGCGCGCCCCGGGTTGCCATGCTGGTAATGGTACAAACTCAGTACCCCGCCCTCTGGAGCCACCATGCTGCAAGACGCTCTGCTCGCCTGGTTTCACTACCTGGCCATTTTTGTACTCATCGTCATCATGACCGCCGAGGCCGTGCTGCTGCGCCCGGGCCTGCCGCCGGACACCGTCAGGCGCCTGGCGCTGTACGACCGCCTGTACCTGGTATCGGCCCTGGCGGTGCTGATTACCGGACTGCTGCGCCTGACCCTGGGTGTGAAAGGCGTCGCCTTCTACATGGCCAACCCCTGGTTCCACGCCAAGATCGCGCTGTTCGTCATCATCGGACTCTGTTCCATTCCGCCCACGCTGACCTTCCTGCGCTGGCAGAAGCAGGCGCGGCAACAGCCCGGCTACGTCCCGGCCGACACAGATATCAAGCGCGCCCGCCGCTGGGTCATGCTGGAAACCCACCTGTTCGTGCTGCTGCCGCTGTTCGCCGCGCTGATGGCGCGCGGCATCGGCATGTAGCCGCGGCGCTCAACCCGCGCGCCACGGCCAGGGCAGCGCGGCGCCCACGCCCTCGTCCCGCGCGCGGCGGTACAGCATGCGCGCCACCGTCAGATCCTGCAGCGCGATGCCGGTCATGTCGAACAGCGTGATGTCTTCCGGCGCCGCGCGGCCCGGCGCGGCGCCGTCCAGCACCGCCCCGATCTCGGTGCAGGGGGTGTCCGGCGCCCACTGCAGTTCGCCAATCTGGCGCGACTGCGCCGCATCGTCGACAAATACCCGGGCCCGCGGCAGCAGGCCCTCGGGCAGTTCGCGCTTGCCCTTGGTGTCGGCGCCCACGGCGGTCACGTGCGTGCCGGGCCGCACGGCATCGGCGTTGAACAAGATGCGGGCTCCCGGCGTGGCCGTGATCACTACATCGCTGTCGGCCACCGCGGCATCGCCGTCGGCGCTGTGCAGCAGCTCGACCTGGCCCTCGAAGCGGGCCGCAAAGCGGGCATCCGGCTTGCCTTCGGCCGTCATATAGCGCACCCGGCGCAACCCCGGCAGTGCGCGCAGCGCAAAACGCAACTGAACCGCGGCCTGCACGCCCGAGCCGAACAACGCCAGCGAGACGCTGTCGGGCCGCGCCAGCCGGGCCAGGCCCAGGCCGCCGGCCGCGCCGGTGCGCATGGTGGTGATGGCATTGCCGTCCAGCAGGCAGGTTGGCCGCCCCGTCGCCGGGTCGAACAGCATGACCGTAGCCTGGTGCGGCTCGCCGCCGGCCTGGCGGTTGGCCGGCCAGAAGCCGGCGGCCTTATAGCCCAGCAGGTCCTGGCTGGCCACGTCGCCGGCCTTGATGCCGAACACGCCGCCGGTGTGCAGCCGCTCGCGGATCACCGGAAACACCCGCCCCTGCGCGCGGCTGTGCAGCAGGAAGGCTTCGGCCACGGCTTCGGATACCTGTTCCATGCCCAGCAGCCTGTCCACCGCGTGCATGTCCAGGACCAGCAGCGTATCGTCTTCGGTCGTCATGGCTTTTCCTTCACCAGCCGCGGAAACGCGGCCAGCACGCGATCACCGCGGGCGAGGCGCCGCGCACCACCTGGTAGCTGTCGTGCTGCGCGCCGGTGGCGCAGGCATGATTGGGAAGAATGCGCAGGCGCGTGCCCAGCGGTAGCTGCGGCAGCGGCGCGCCGGTACCCGGGCGGCGCATGACGATGCCCTGCTCCTGGTTGGTCTGCTTGAGCACCAGGTCGCCCAGCGGCCTGCCCTGCTCGTCGCACACCACGCCGTAGTACTGGTCGACCGGCTGGCCGGCGGTGCCGCGGTCGCGCGACATCGCCATCCAGCCGGCGTCCACCAGAATCCAGTCTTTCTCGGGCTGGTGGCCGATCACCGTGGTCAGTACCGACAGCGCAATGTCGTCCTGCCGGCACACGCCCAGGCCGGCCATGAACAGATCGAAGAATACGAACACGCCGGCCCGCACCTCTGTCACGCCGTCCAGGTTCTCGGCGAACATGGCGGTCGGCGTCGACCCGACGCTGACCACCGGGCACGGCAGGCCGCCCGCGCGCAACACCTGGGCGGCGTCCACCGCGGCGCGGCGCTCGCGTTCGGCCATGGCGCGGATCGCGTTCTCATCGGGCGAGCTGTACGACTCTCCGGCATGCGTCAGAACGCCGCGCAGCTGCGCGCCGCCCTGCTCCAGCGCGCGGCCGATGGCGCACAGCAATTCGGCCTGGTCGGCCCGCACGCCGGCGCGATGCCCGTCGGAATCGATCTCGATCAGCGCCGGAATCGGCGCGCCGGCCGCGTGCGACCGCGCCGCCACGGCCTGCGCGCCGGCCACGCTGTCGACCACGACGGTCAGGTCCGCGCCGTTGGCGCGCAGCGCCAGCACGCGGTCCAGTTTGGCGGGCGACACGCCCACCGCGTAAAGAATGTCCCGCACGCCGGCGCGCGCGAATTGCTCGGCCTCTTGCAGCGTCGAGACCGCGGCGGGCCCCTCGGGCGACTCCATCACCCGCCGCGCCACGTCGATCGACTTGGGCGTTTTCAGGTGGGGGCGCAATGTCACTCCCAGGCGCGCCATGCGGGTCTTCAGGCGCTCGATGTTGGCCTGCATGCGCAGCTCGTCCAGCAGCAGGCATGGCGTGTCCAGCTCTTCGAGATTGGCGGCCGCGGCCGCCTTGTCGCTCGTCATCTAGTTTCTCCGGTGTAGCAGGAATTCCTGGATCAGGTCCGCACTCGCGCATGCGGCGCCCAGTCGGCCAGCGCGTCCAGCGGCACCACCGGCCGCGGCAGGTTGCGGAAATCGAAACGGCCCAGCATGGGCGAGGTCAGCCCCGGCGCATCCACGTTATAGATATGCCGCGGCGGGAAGAACTCGTCGAACGCGGCGCGGAAGTGGCCGCGCGACTTCACCACCACGGTGCGGGCGGCGGCGATATCCACGCCGAACATCTCGAAGAACATCGGCTCGTGGCACTGGTGCCGGTTGGTGATGACCACCACCCGCACGCCCCCCACCTGCAGCAGCGCGCTGGGACCCAGGTTGAAGCTGCAGCCGGCCAGTTGGCCGCGCCGGCCCACGCCGCGGCCGCCGTGCAGCTTCAGCACGGTGGCCGGCGCCGCGTAGGCGTCGGAATACACCGTCGTCTCGTCGCGGTTGAAGCGGGCCTCGATCGACGCGCCCTCGCCGGCGGCATGAGCTTGGGCCGCCAAGGCGGGGTCGGTCACCACGCCCAGGATGGCGCCCTGGACGCCGCCTTCGATCAGAGCGCGCAGCAAGAACGGCGTATTGCCGCGCGCGCCGCCGCCGGGGTTGTCGGCCACATCGGCCAGCAGCACCGCGGGCGCGCCGGGCGCCGCGCCGGCCCGGCGCGCCAGTTCAACCGCCCGCGCCAGGGGCACCAGCTCCGGCGTAAAGGCCGCGCGCTCGCGCCACGCGTGCTCCGCCAGCGCATGCGCGGTGGCGCGCGCATAGTCGGCGTCGCCCTTGGTCGTCACCAGCACCGTCAGCCCGTTCTTGCCTGTGTCGCCGTAGGCGAAGCCGCCCACCACCGAAATGTTCACCAGGCGCGGATCGTCCATGGCCTCGGCGGCCTGGATCATGTCCGCGTACGGCCCGGTGCCGGGCGCCGTCAGCAATTGCGTGGGCGGCGCCACCACCGGCATGCGCACATGCGCCACCGCGGGGCACAGGCCGTCCATCAGCAAGCCCAGCACATCGGCCGCCTCGGCGCCGCGCTCGGCCATGTCGGTGTGGGGATTGCGGCGGTACGAAATCAGCACGTCCACCTCGTCGACCATGCGGTCCGACACGTTCGCATGCAAGTCCACGGTGGCGACCACCGGCACATCGGGGCCCACGATGGCCCGCACGCGCTGGAACACCAGGCCGTCCGGGTCCTGCTCTTCGGTGGTGATGGCCGCGCCGTGCTCGCATACATAGACCGCGTCCAGCGGCAGCGCGGCGCGCAGGCCCCGTTCGAACTCGGCCAGCGTATCCAGGAAGAACCCATGCTCCACCGGCCCGCCGGATTCCGCGTTGGCGAACAGAATGGGCACCGGCGTCCACGGCCCGCGCTCGTCCATGCGGCGCACGAAGGCGGGAATCTCCGGGGTCATGGCGGGCGCGGCGCTGCGGGCGTCGGCCAGCAGCGCCGCGCCCGCCAGGTAGGCGCGCGATTCGAAATCGGCGCGCCCCGACACCGGCGCGAAACGGTTGGACTCGATGGCGAATCCCAGGATGGCAATGCGGGGCGTGGCGGGTGCGGCGGTCATGGCGGATGCGGCGGTCAGTTCTGTTTCTCGATGTGGGCCGCCTTGATCAGCTCGGCCCACTTTTTCTGCTCGGCGGCGATATAGCGCGCGAAGTCCGCACGGCCGCCTTCGCCGGGCCGCGCGCTCAGCTTGCCCAGGTCGTCGCGCAGCGCGTCGCTGGCCAGCACCTTCTGCAATGCCGCGGACAGTTTGTCGACGATGGCGTCGGGCGTGCCCTTGGGAAATACCAGGCCGCCCCACGATACATTTTCGTACCCCGGCAGCCCCGATTCCGCCAGCGTGGGCAGGTCGGGAAAGAACGGCACGCGTTCGGCGCTGGTGATCGCCAACGCGCGCAGCTTGCCGCCCTGCACCAGCGGCCAGGCCACCGAGGCGTTGGTGAAGGAATAGTCGATGCGGCCGCCCGCCAGGTCCGCCAGCGAGGCGGGGTCGCCGTTGTACGGCACGAACATGGTGTCGATGCCGGCCATGTGCTTGAACAGCTCGCCGCCCATGTGGCCGCTGCTGCCGATGCCGGCCGCGCCGTAAGACAGCCCGCCAGGCTTGGACTTCGCCAGCGCGATCAGGTCCGCCACGCTCTTGACGGGCGAGTCGGCGCCGACCACCAGCAGGTTATAGACGTTGAACATGCGGCCGACCACCGTGAAATCCTTGACGGCGTCGTAGGGCAGCTTGTTGAACAGGGCGGGATTGACCGCCAGCGTGTTGATGTTGCCGTAGCCCAGCGTGTAGCCGTCGGGCGCGGCGCGCGCGATCTGCGCCATGCCGATGCCGCCGGCGGCGCCCGGTCGGTTCTCGACGACGAAGTTGGCGCCGGTGGCGGCGGACAGGTGCTTGAGCACCAGGCGCGTCAGCACGTCGGCGGAACCGCCCGCGGCCGACGCCACAATGACAGTGACAGGCTTGGCGGGCCAGTCGGTGGCGGCATGGGCGGGGGCCGCGCCGGCGGCGAACAGGAACAGCAGGAATGAAAGCAGGCGTCGCAAGGTAGTCTCCGTGAATGGGACGCCGACGGGCGGCCCCCAAGGCATTATTGAAAGATTGGCCTGCGTCGAGTATGCGGCACCTGTCCGTACTGGTGTTTAATACCAACTTAATAGTTTATTAAGAAGAAACTTAATATGCTGAGCAGCGACGACCTGCTTTTCTTCCTGGCGCTGGCCTCGGCCAACTCGCTGGCGGACGCGGCGCGCAAACTGGATGTCACGCCCTCGGCGGTCACCCAGCGTCTCATCGGGCTGGAACGCCGGCTGGGCATCGGCCTGGTCGACCGCTCGGGGCGGCGCATGGCGCTGACCGACGAAGGAGAGCTGCTGGCCGAGCGGGCGCGCGGCATCTGCGCCGACCTGGGCGGGCTGGCCGACGCGCTGGCCAGCCGGCGCGGACAGGTGGCCGGCCACCTGCGCGTGCTGGCGCCGCTGGGCTTCGGGCAGCGCTACGTCGCGCCGGCCATCGCGCGCTTCCGGCGCCAGTGCCCCGAAGTCACCGCCACGCTGACCCTGTCCGACCGGCCGGGCAGCCTGGCCGCGCACACCTGGGACGTGCTGGTCCATATTGGCGAACTGCGCGACTCGGCGCTCGTCATGCACCGGCTGGCGCCCAACCGGCGGGTGCTGTGCGCCGCGCCGTCATATCTGAAGCGGCGCGGCGCGCCGGCCCATCCGGATGCCCTGCACGACCACGACTGCATCG
The DNA here is from genome assembly GCF_017356245.1 of Bordetella petrii. NCBI lineage: Bacteria > Pseudomonadati > Pseudomonadota > Betaproteobacteria > Burkholderiales > Alcaligenaceae > Bordetella > Bordetella petrii. The sequence goes on along the minus strand of NZ_JAFMZZ010000001.1, from coordinate 3,380,677 downwards.
CGCTGCGCGAGAACGACGAGGACGTCACGCTGTGGCGCCTGCGCCACCACGACGGCGCCACGGCCACCGTGCGCATCGATCCGGTGCTTGCCTGCAACGACGGCGGCGCGGCGCGCCACTGGGCATTGGCGGGCATGGGCATCCTGGTGCGGTCCGAGTGGGACGTTGCCGACCTGCTGCGCCAGGGTCGGCTGGTCGAACTGCTGCCGGGCTGGCGCCTGCCCGACGCCGACATCGTGGCGCTGGTGGCGTCGCGCAAGGCCCGCTCCGCGCGCACCGAGCATTTTCTTCAGCACCTGCATGAACTCGGCGGCCGCGCGCCCTGGATGCAGGCGGCCTCGTAGGCGCCAGACGGCACTGCCGCCGGGCCTGCGTGGCTCTCGAAGAGAGCCGCGCAGGACACCGGCGGCAGCAACACCATCCGGGTGCGCCGGCGGCCGTCGGGCCCCGGCGCGGAAGGAATGGATCAGCGCTTGCCCATCGGGGGCACGTCGCGCGTGACCGCGCCCGTGAACAGCTGGCGCGGACGGCCGATCTTGTAGTCGGGGTCGGACAGCATTTCGTTCCATTGGGCGATCCAGCCCACCGTGCGCGCCAGCGCGAAGATGGCGGTGAACAGCGAGGTCGGGATGCCGATGGCGCGCTGCACGATGCCCGAGTAGAAGTCGACGTTCGGGTACAGCTTGCGCTGCACGAAGTAGTCGTCTTCGAGGGCGATGCGTTCGAGTTCCATGGCCAGCTTGAACAGCGGGTCTTTTTCCAGGCCCAGCGACTGCAGCACTTCCTTGCAGGTTTCCTGCATCAGCTTGGCGCGCGGGTCGTAGTTCTTGTACACGCGGTGGCCGAAGCCCATCAGGCGCACGCCCGAGTTCTTGTCCTTGACCTTTTCCATGAACTCGCCAACCTTGGCCACGCCGCCGTTGGCTTGCAGTTCTTCGAGCATCTGCAGGCACGCTTCGTTGGCGCCGCCGTGGGCCGGGCCCCACAGGCACGCCACGCCGGCCGAGATGGCCGCGAACGGGTTGGTGCCCGACGAGCCGCACAGGCGCACGGTAGAGGTGGAAGCGTTCTGTTCGTGGTCGGCATGCAGGATGAAGATGCGGTCGAGCGCGCGCTCGACGACTTCATTGACCTTGTACTCTTCGCACGGCGTGGCGAACATCATGCGCAGGAAGTTGCCGGTGTACGACAGGTCGTTCTGCGGATAGATGAACGGCTGGCCTTGCGAATACTTGTACGCCATGGCCACCAGGGTGGGCATCTTGGCGATCAGGCGGATGGCCGAAATGTGGCGGTGCTGCGGGTTGGTGATGTCGGTGGAGTCGTGGTAGAACGCCGCCAGCGCGCCCACCAGGCCGGTCAGGACGGCCATGGGGTGGGCGTCGCGGCGGAAGCCGCGCAGCAGGAAATGCAGCTGCTCGTTCACCATCGTGTGGTGCGTCACCTGCGAATCGAAATCGGTTTTCTGGCCGGCATTGGGCAGCTCGCCGTTCAGGATCAGGTAGCAGATATCGAGAAAGTCGCAATTGACGGCCAGCTGCTCGATGGGATAGCCGCGATACAGCAGTTCGCCCTTGTCGCCGTCGATGTACGTAATGGCCGATTCGCACGCCGCGGTCGACATGAAACCGGGGTCGAACGTGAACATGCCCGTCTGGCCGTACAGCTTGCGGATGTCGATGACGTCCGGGCCGACCGTGCCCTTGTACACGGGAAACTCGATAGGCTGGGAGCCGTCCGAGAACGATAGAGTGGCTTTTTTGTCAGACAGGTTCATCGCTATTTCCTCACAATTAATCAGAGCTCGCGCATTTGTCCGATGATAGTGCGCAGCCGCGGCGTATCGAGCGCCCCTTCGGGCTCTTTGCGCGCCAACAGCAGATCGAGCAGATCGTTGTCGCCCAGCTCGAAAAGCTGGGCAAGAGCGTCGACATCGTCATCGGTGAGCTGCGTTTCGTATGCGTCCAGGTACCGGGTGATGATCAGGTCGTTTTCGAGCAGGCCCCGGCGCGCCCGCCACCGCAGACGCGTCCGTTCGAGTTCAGTCAGACTGCCCATATCGATCTCTGCACCGTTTAACTAGACCGTCCGGCGGACCATCAGTTCCTTGATCTTGCCAATCGCCTTGGTCGGATTCAGCCCCTTCGGACAGACGTCGACGCAGTTCATGATGGTGTGGCAGCGGAACAGACGATACGGGTCTTCCAGGTTGTCCAGGCGTTCGCCCGTGGCTTCGTCGCGGCTGTCGGCCAGGAAGCGGTAGGCCTGGAGCAGGCCGGCCGGGCCGACGAACTTGTCGGGGTTCCACCAGAACGACGGGCACGACGTCGAGCAGCAGGCGCACAGGATGCATTCGTACAGGCCGTCGAGCTCTTCGCGGGCCTCGGGCGACTGCAGGCGTTCGCGCTCGGGCGGCGGCGTGTCGTTGATCAGGTACGGACGGATCGAGTGGTACTGGTTGAAGAAGTGCGTCATGTCCACGATCAGGTCGCGGATCACGGGCAGGCCGGGCAGCGGCTTGAGCACGATGGGCTCTTTCAGCTCGCGCAGGTTGGTGGTGCAGGCCAGGCCGTTCTTGCCGTTGATGTTCATGGCATCGGAACCGCACACGCCTTCGCGGCACGAACGGCGCAGGGCCAGGCTGTCATCGACGTCGTTCTTGATGCGGATGATCGCATCGAGCAGCATCTTGTCGGTGGGCTGGAGTTCGACTTCCAGCTTCTGCATGTACGGGCGCTCGTCCTTGTCCGGGTCGTAGCGGTAGATCTCGAATTTGACGATTCTCTTGGTGCTCATAACAGCATCCTGCTTAGAAAGTACGCGCCTTGGGCGGGAAGGACTCGACCGTCAGGGGCTTCATTTGAACGGGCTTGTAATCCAGGCGGCTGCCATCGGAATACCAGAGGGTGTGCTTCAGCCAGTTCACGTCGTCGCGCTCGGGGTGGTCGTCCAGTGCATGGGCGCCACGGCTTTCGTGGCGATTGGCGGCCGACTTGACCGTGGCGCGCGCCACTTCGATCATGTTGGTCAGTTCCAGCGCCTCGATGCGGGCGGTGTTGAACACCTTGGACTTGTCCTTGAAATAGACATGCTCGGCCTGCTTGGCCAGGTCTTCGATCTGGCCCACGCCTTCGTTGAGCAGGTCCAGCGTGCGGAACACGCCGCAGTGGCGCTGCATCGACACGCGGATGGCATTGGCGACGTCCTGCGTCTTTTCGCCCGAGGTGCGGGCTTCCAGCTTGGCCACGCGGTCCATCGAGAAATCTACGGCTTCCTTGGGCACCGGCTGGTGCGCATGCTGGCGCTCGGGATGCGAGGCCACGATGTGGTTGCCGGTGGCCCGGCCGAACACGATCAGGTCGAGCAGCGAGTTGGTGCCCAGGCGGTTGGCGCCGTGCACCGACACCGCCGCGCATTCGCCGATGGCGTACAGGCCGTTGACGATCTTGCTTTCGCCGTTGACGTGCGTAAGCACCTGGCCGTGGTAGTTGGCCGGGATGCCGCCCATCTGGTAGTGGATGGTGGGCACGACCGGGATCGGCTCTTTGATGGGGTCGACGTTGCCGAACTTGATGGCGATTTCGCGGATGGACGGCAGGCGCTTGTTGATGACGTCGGCGCCCAGGTGGTCGAGCTTGAGCACCACGTAGCTGCCGTCGGGGCCGCAGCCGCGGCCTTCCTTGATTTCCTGGTCCATCGAGCGCGACACGAAGTCGCGCGGCGCCAGGTCTTTCAGGGTGGGCGCATAGCGCTCCATGAAGCGTTCGCCGTCTTTGTTCAGCAGAATGCCGCCTTCGCCGCGCACGCCTTCGGTGATCAGCACGCCCGCGCCGGCCACGCCGGTGGGGTGGAATTGCCAGAATTCCATGTCCTGCAGCGGAATGCCCGCGCGCGCCGCCATGCCCAGGCCGTCGCCGGTATTGATGAAGGCGTTGGTGGAAGCCGCCCAGATGCGGCCCGCGCCGCCGGTGGCCAGCACCGTGGTCTTGGCTTCCAGGATGTAGATGTCGCCGGTTTCCATTTCGAGCGCGGTGACGCCGACCACGTCGCCGGCTTCGTTGCGCAGCAGGTCCAGCGCCATCCATTCGACGAAGAACTGGGTGCGCGCCGCCACGTTGCGCTGATACAGGGTGTGCAGCAGCGCGTGGCCTGTGCGGTCGGCAGCCGCACAGGCGCGCTGCACGGGTTTTTCACCAAAGTTGGCGGTGTGTCCGCCGAATGGACGCTGGTAGATCGTGCCGTCGGCATTGCGGTCGAACGGCATGCCGAAATGCTCGAGTTCGTACACGGCATTGGGCGCTTCGCGGCACATGAATTCGATGGCGTCCTGGTCGCCCAGCCAGTCCGACCCCTTCACGGTGTCGTACATGTGCCAGTACCAGTTGTCTTCGCTCATGTTGCCCAGCGACGCGCTGACGCCGCCCTGGGCCGCCACGGTGTGCGAGCGCGTGGGGAAAACCTTGGACAGGACCGCCACCGACAGGCCCGCCTGGGCCAGTTGCAGCGAGCAGCGCATGCCGGCTCCGCCGGCGCCGACGACCACCACATCAAACTGGCGGCGCGGCAGGGAATTCATGACAGAGACCACGGCTTAGATACTCCAGAGGATTTGCGCGAAATAGACGACCGAACCGACCAGCCAGAGGAGGGTCAGCACCTGCAGCAGCATGCGCACGCCCGCGGGCCTGACGTAATCCATCCAGATGTCGCGCACGCCGATCCAGGCGTGCCACGCCAGCGCAAAGAAAAACAGTGTGGCCAGGATCTGGCCCAGCGGAAGGGCATAGACGTGGAAGGTGAACAGCGCCTTCCAGTTTTCATACGAGAACGACGGCATGACCAGCATGCCGATGATGAGCACCAGCGTGTACACCGCCATGATGACGGCGGTAAGGCGCTGCGCGATGAAATCGACGACGCCGTAATGGGCGCCCACGACCAGGCGTGTGGGGCCATAGTTCTTGGTAGCGGCCATTTACAGAGCTCCGAACAATTTGAGGGCGAACACGAGGGTCAGCGCCAGGCTGACACCGAAAACCACGCCGGCGCTTTTCTGGGCCGAGACCTTGTCGATGCCGATGTGCAGGTCCAGCACCAGGTAGCGGATGCCGGCGCAGAAGTGGTGCAGGTAGCCCCACACCAGGACCAGCAGGACCAGCTTCACCAGGGGGTTGCCCGCGTATTGCGCCACCTGCGCATAGCTTTCCGGCGAGGCCACGCTGGCCGCGAACAGCGGCAGGATGACCAAGGGAAGACAGAGGAACAGCAGCGCGCCGCTGACGCGGTGCAGAATGGACAGCTTGCCCGCCAGGGGCAGGCGGTAGCGGGCAATTTGCGCAATGCCAATATTGCGGAACTGCGGACGTGGCTTGGCAGCGGTGTCGGACATGACGGCCTCGGTGTTACGGTGCTAGGGATTCGTGACAGCGAAATTGGATTCGCCCTTGCAGGCAAACGCGTTATTTTCGCCCAGAGAACGGGTTGGTATCAAATCGTAGGAAAAAAGCTCATCAATTCAGGCTATTGCGGTAGTGGTATCGATCGGTGAGGTAGAGGCCGCGGCGGATCTCTACCGGCCGGTCGCCGTAGGTATAGGACACGCGGTCGACCTGCAGCAGCGGCGCGCCGGGCTCCACGCCCAGCAGGCCGGCGATTTCGACCGGGGCCGCGACGGCGCGCAGCTTTTCGTCGGCGCGCACCATGCTGACGCCGAATTCGGTTTCAAACAGGCCATACAGCGGCGCCTTGTTGGCGGCCAGCAATTCGAGGGTCAGGCTGCGAAACAGCGAACCGGGCAGCCAGATGTCGTCGATGACAGTGGGCCGGTGGTTCATGGACAACTGGCGGCGGATGGTGACCACCGTTTCGCCGGCGCGCAGTTCGAGCGCGCGGGCGATCTCGGCCGGCGCGCGCAGGCGCCGGCATTCGAGGATGCGGCTTTCGGCGCGCCCGCCCTCGCCTTCTTCGTCGGCGGCCAGGCGCAGGAAGCGGTAGCGCACGCGCGCCTCGTGGTGCGTGGCCACGAAGGTGCCCTTGCCCTGCCGGCGCAGCAAGAGGTGTTCGGCGGCCAGCTCATCGACCGCCTTGCGCACCGTGCCCTGGCTGACCTGGAAACGGGCCGCCAGGTCGATTTCGCTGGGGATGAGTTCGCCGGGCTTCCATTCGCCGCGCTCGAGGCTCTGCACCAGCAGGCCCTTGATCTGGCGGTAAAGCGGACTGAAAGCGGCCCCTTCGCCCGCCGTGCGGGCGGCGCGATGGCGTGGTGCGGGATCGGGCCTGGGGTCTGCCATGGAAGTCGTTGTATGTGCTTGTTCGGCGGCGCGGCCCGCGCGAAACGGCGCTGGCGCTGCCATGGCGTCCGCGCTGCGGACGGGCGTACCGGGCAAACGCATCATTGTGGCATAACGCGGCTGGCGTTGTCCAACGTCTTATGTCTTATATAAGATATAAGAGCGATTGACGTATACGTAAATTCCATCTAGGATTCAAAGCTACCTGCCGGCTGTCCGGCGGCACGCCCGAGCGTGCCCAGCGATTACACTGATTGGCGAGATTTTTGTCTCACCGAACTCATTACGGAGAACCTTCATGTCCAAGCCCGCCATGCGTGTCGCCGTCACCGGCGCCGCCGGCCAAATCGGTTACGCCCTTCTGTTTCGCATCGCCTCCGGCGAGATGCTGGGCAAAGACCAGCCGGTCATTCTGCAACTGCTGGAAATCCCCGACGAAAAAGCGCAAAAGGCCCTGAAGGGCGTCATCATGGAACTGGATGACTGCGCCTTCCCGCTGCTGCAGGAAATCACCGCCCACAGCGATCCGCGCACCGCCTTCAAAGACGCCGACGTCGCCCTGCTGGTGGGCGCCCGCCCGCGCGGCCCCGGCATGGAACGCAAAGACCTGCTCAGCGTCAACGCCCAGATCTTCACGGCCCAGGGCAAGGCCCTGAACGACGTGGCCAGCCGCAACGTCAAGGTGCTGGTGGTGGGCAACCCCGCCAACACCAACGCCTACATCGCCATGAAGTCGGCGCCCGACCTGCCCGCCAAGAACTTCACCGCCATGCTGCGCCTGGACCACAACCGCGCGCTGTCGCAACTGGCCGCCAAGTCCGGCAAGCCCGTGGCCGACATCGAAAAGCTGGTCGTGTGGGGCAACCACTCGCCCACCATGTACCCCGACTACCGCTTCGCCACCGTCGGCGGCCAGAGCCTGTCCAAGCTGATCAACGACGACGCCTGGAACCGCGATACGTTCATCCCCACCGTGGGCAAGCGCGGCGCCGCCATCATCGAAGCGCGCGGCCTGTCGTCGGCCGCCTCGGCCGCCAACGCCGCCATCGACCACGTGCGCGACTGGGTGCTGGGCAGCAACGGCAAGTGGGTCACCATGGGCATTCCGTCCGATGGCTCCTACGGCATCCCCGAAGGCATCATCTACGGCGTGCCGGTCACCACCGAAAACGGCGAATACAAACGCATCGAAGGCCTGGAAATCGACGCCTTCTCGCGCGAACGCCTCGACTTCACGCTGAAAGAGCTGCTCGAAGAGCGCGACGGCGTGAAAGACCTGCTGAAATAGTGTGACCCGCCCCGGAAGCGCTGCGCGCTTCTCCTCAAGGGGGCGACGCCGCGGACCGGCGAAGCCGGATCCGCGCGTCCCCGCTTGCGGGGCGCCTGGTTCATGCGGCGTGAGTGCTGTGGCGCCGCTTTGAACAACTGAACTGTCCTCGTTGCCGCTATATCAATCTGGCCTGGGCGCCTGAGCGAGCGCCCCGTGCCTTCCACGGAGACTCGCCCATGACCCGACCCGCCTCTCCCGGCGCCCTCTTCCGCCAGGCGCTGGCCGAAGAAAGTCCCCTGCAGATCATCGGCGCCATCAACGCCAACCATGCCCTGCTGGCCAAGCGCGCCGGATACCGCGCCATTTATCTGTCGGGCGGCGGCGTGGCGGCGGGTTCGCTGGGCCTGCCCGACCTGGGCATCAACACGCTCGACGACGTGCTGACCGACGTGCGCCGCATTACCGACGTGTGCGACGTGCCGCTGCTGGTCGACATCGACACCGGCTTCGGCCCGTCGGCGTTCAACATTGCGCGCACCGTGAAAAGCCTGATCAAGTTCGGCGCGGCCGCCTGCCACATCGAAGACCAGGTCGGCGCCAAGCGCTGCGGCCACCGGCCGGGCAAGGAAATCGTCAGCACCGAAGAAATGGCCGACCGCGTCAAGGCCGCGGCCGACGCGCGCACCGACTCCGACTTCTACCTGATCGCCCGCACCGACGCCATCGCCTCGCACGGCGTCGATGCCGCCATCGAGCGCGCGCTGGCCTGCGTGGAAGCCGGCGCCGACGCCATCTTCGCCGAAGCCGCCTACGACCTGCCCACCTACGACCGCTTCGCCAAGGCCGTCAAGGTGCCGGTACTGGCCAACATTACCGAGTTCGGCAAGACGCCGCTGTTCTCGGTGGAAGAGCTGGGCAGCGTGGGCGTGGCCATGGTGCTGTATCCGCTGTCGGCCTTCCGCGCCATGAACAAGGCCGCCGAAAACGTCTACCAGGCCATCCGCCGCGACGGCCACCAGAAAAACGTGCTGGACACCATGCAGACCCGCGACGAACTCTACGACCGCATCGGCTACCACGCTTTCGAATCGCAGCTGGATGCGCTGTTCCAGCAGGGCAAAGGCAAGTAGGCCCGCATTCCTGTTTTTTGTTTACGCCCCATCTACGCCCCGACGGGCAAGGAGTCAGAGACATGAGCACCTCGCAAAAGAAGCCGGCCGCCAAGAAAGCAAGTGCGCCCACCGAGGAAAAGGCCGGGTTCAAGCCCAAGAAATCCGTGGCGCTGTCCGGCGTGGTGGCCGGCAACACGGCCCTGTGCACGGTCGGCCGCACCGGCAACGACCTGCACTACCGCGGCTATGACATCCTGGATTTCGCCGGCACCGCCGAGTTCGAAGAAATCGCCCACCTGCTGGTGCACGGCAAGCTGCCCACCAAGGCCGAACTGAAAGCCTACAAAGAAAAGCTGCGCTCGATGCGCGGCCTGCCGGCCCAGCTGCAGGACGCCCTGGAATGCCTGCCCGCCGCCAGCCACCCTATGGACGTGATGCGCACGGCCGTATCCGTGCTGGGCTGCGTGCTGCCCGAAAAAGACGACCACAACATCCCCGACGCGCGCGACATCGCCGACCGCCTGATGGCCAACCTGGGCTCGGCGCTGCTGTACTGGTATCACTACAGCCACAACGGCCGCGTCATCGACGTGCAAACCGACGACGACAGCATCGGCGGCCACTTCCTGCACCTGCTGCACGGCAAGAAGCCGTCCGACGACTGGGTGCGCGCCATGCACACCTCGCTGATCCTGTACGCCGAGCACGAATTCAACGCATCGACCTTCACCGGCCGCGTCATTGCCGGCACCGGTTCCGACATCTATTCGGCCGTTACCGGCGCCATCGGGGCGCTGCGCGGGCCCAAGCACGGCGGCGCCAACGAAGTGGCCTTCGAAGTGCAGAAGCGCTACGACAGCCCCGACGAAGCCGAGGCCGACATCCGGCGCCGCGTCGAGGCCAAAGAGGTCATCATCGGCTTCGGCCATCCGGTATACACGGTGTCCGACCCGCGCAACAAGGTCATCAAGGAAGTCGCGCACAAGCTGTCGAAGAAGGCCGGCAGCACCAAGATGTTCGACATCGCCGAACGCCTGGAAACCGTGATGTGGGACGTGAAGAAGATGTTCCCCAACCTGGACTGGTTCTCGGCCGTCAGCTATCACATGATGGGCGTGCCCACCGCGATGTTCACCCCGCTGTTCGTCATCGCGCGCACCGCGGGCTGGTCGGCGCACATCATCGAACAGCGCGTCGACAACAAGATCATCCGCCCCACCGCCAACTACGTGGGCCCCGAAGACCAGAAATACGTGCCCCTGGAAAAGCGCAAGTAAGCGCCGGCAGGCAAGCACATGCAAAAGCCTGGGCTCGCGCCCAGGCTTTTTTTTGGCTTGCCGGTGTAGTTCGCAGGTGTCTGACTCCACAGGTGTCAGACGTCGAAGTGGGCAAAGGCTGTCTCAGTCGTGCGGTGTCAGGCACCCTGCCGGGAGCCTGACACCTGGGCATGCCGGCACTGCGTTCACCGGCCAGGCACGCGCACCCAGCCTTCCATCAGCACGCGGGCGCTGCGCGACATGACGGCCTTGGTCACCGTCCATTCGCCGTCGACCTGGCGGGCCTGCGCGCCCACGCGCAGCGTGCCTGACGGGTGCCCGAAGCGCACGCCGTCACGCTCGCCGCCGCCTGCGGCCAGGTTCACCAGGGTGCCGGGCACTGCGGCCGCCGTGGCGATGGCGACCGAAGCCGTGCCCATCATGGCGTGGTGCAGCTTGCCCATCGACAGCGCCCGCACCAGCAGGTCGACATCGCCGGCGCCGATCCGCTTGCCGCTGGATGCGGTGTAGTCGGCCGGCCCGGCCACGAAGGCCACCTTGGGCGTGTGCTGGCGGCTGGCAGCCTCTTCCAGCGAACCGATCAGGCCCATGCGCAGCGCGCCATGGGCGCGGATGGTTTCGAAGCGCGCCAGCGCGGCGGCGTCGCCGTTGATATCGTCCTGCAGTTCGGTGCCGGTGTAGCCCAGCGCCGCCGCTTCCAGAAAAATGGTGGGGATGCCGGAATTGATGAAGGTGGCCTTGAAGGTGCCCACGCCCGGCACTTCGAGTTCGTCGACCAGGTTGCCGGTGGGAAACATCGAGCCGCCCGCGTCTCCTTCGTCGGCCGGATCCATGAATTCGATCTGCACCTCGGCGGCCGGGAAAGTGACGCCGTCGAGCTCGAAATCGCCGGTTTCCTGCACGGCCCCGCCGGTCATGGGCACGTGGGCGATGATGGTCTTGCCGATATTGGCCTGCCAGATCCGCACGATGGCGATGCCGTCAGCAGGCACCCGCTGCGGGTCGACCAGGCCGTTGGCGATGGCGAAGGGGCCGACGGCGGCCGACAGGTTGCCGCAATTGCCGCTCCAGTCGACAAAAGGCTGGTCGATGGACACCTGGCCGAACAGGTAGTCGACGTCGTGGTCGGGCCGGCTGCTCTTGGCCAGGATGACCGTCTTGCTGGTGCTGGAAGTGGCCGCGCCCATGCCGTCGATCTGCTTGCCGTAGGGGTCCGGGCTGCCGATCACGCGCAGCAGCAGCGCGTCGCGCTCGGGGCCGGGTACCTGGGCCGCCTGGGGCAGGTCGGCCAGCTTGAAGAACACGCCTTTGCTGGTGCCCCCGCGCATGTAGGTGGCGGGAATCCTGATCTGGGGTGCATGGGCCATGATGCTGTCCTGGAAAACGGAGTATCGAGAAAAAACGCGGGGCGCCCGGCGGACGCCCCGGCTGTATGGAAAATCAGCTGGCGCGGCGGGCGGTTTGCGCGGACTCGGCTTCGAGGAAGTCTTGCGCAAAACGCTGCAGCACGCCGCCGGCTTCGTAGATGGACACTTCTTCGGCCGTGTCCAGGCGGCAGGTGACGGGCACCTGCACCGTCTGCCCGTTGCGGCGGTGCACGACCAGCGTCAGGTCGGCGCGCGGCTGGCGCTCGCCGACCACGTCGTAGGTCTCGGTGCCGTCCAGTTCGAGCGTGACGCGGTTGGTGCCGGGCTTGAATTCCAGCGGCAGCACGCCCATGCCGAGCAGGTTGGTGCGGTGGATGCGCTCGAAGCCCTCGGCAACGATGACTTCCACGCCGGCCAGCCGCACGCCCTTGGCGGCCCAGTCGCGCGAGGAGCCCTGGCCGTAGTCGGCGCCCGCCACGATGATGAGCGGCTGCTTGCGCTGCATGTAGGTTTCGATGGCTTCCCACATGCGCATGACTTTGCCTTCGGGCTCGACGCGCGCCAGCGAACCCTGCCGCACGCTGCCGTCGTCGTTGCGCACCATTTCGTTGTACAGCTTGGGGTTGGCGAAGGTGGCGCGCTGCGCGGTCAGGTGGTCGCCGCGGTGGGTGGCGTACGAGTTGAAGTCTTCTTCGGGCAGGCCCATTTTCGCCAGGTATTCGCCGGCCGCGCTGTCGGGCAGGATGGCGTTGGACGGCGAAAGATGGTCGGTGGTGATGTTGTCGCCCAGCACCGCCAGCGCGCGCATGCCGCGCATCGTGCGCTCGCCGGCCAGCGCGCCTTCCCAGTACGGCGGGCGCCGGATGTACGTGCTGGCGGCGCGCCATTCGTACAGCGGGCTGGCGGTTTCGCGGCGCTGGTCGCGGATGCCGAACACGGGCTCGTAGACCTTGCGGAACTGCTCCGGCTTGACCGCCGCCTGCACCACCGCGTCGATTTCTTCGTCGCTGGGCCAGATGTCTTTCAGGCGGATCGGCTTGCCGCCGGCGTCGGTGCCCAGCACGTCCTGCTCGATGTCGAAGCGGATGGTGCCGGCGATGGCATAGGCCACCACCAGCGGCGGCGACGCCAGGAAAGCCTGCTTGGCGTAGGGATGGATGCGCCCGTCGAAATTGCGGTTGCCCGACAGCACGGCGGTGGAATAGAGGTCGCGGTCGATGATTTCCTGCTGGATGGCCGGATCCAGCGCGCCCGACATGCCGTTGCAGGTGGTACAGGCGAACGCCACCACGCCGAAGCCCAGCTGTTCGAGTTCGGCCGTCAGGCCGGCTTCGTCCAGGTACAGGGCCACGGTCTTGGAGCCGGGCGCCAGCGAGGTTTTCACCCAGGGCTTGCGGGCCAGGCCGGCGCGGTTGGCGTTGCGCGCCAGCAAGCCGGCGGCGATGACGTTACGGGGATTGCTGGTATTGGTGCAGCTGGTGATGGCGGCGATGATGACGGCGCCATCGGGCATCAGGCCGGGCTGGACTTCGGCCGGGCCGGCGATGCCGCGCCCGGCCAGGTCGGCCACGGGCAGGCGGCGATGCGGATTGGACGGACCGGCCAGCGTGCGCACCACGCTGGACAGGTCGAACCGCAGCACGCGCTCGTACTGGGCGTTCTTCAGGGTGTCGGACCACAACCCGGCGGCGCGGGCGTAGGTTTCCACCAGCTTGACCTGCGCATCGTCACGGCCGGTGAGCTTCAGGTAGTCGATGGTCTGGCCGTCGATGGAGAACATCGCGGCGGTGGCGCCGTATTCCGGCGCCATGTTGGAAATGGTGGCGCGGTCGCCCAGGGTGAGGCTGGACGCGCCCGCGCCGAAGAATTCCAGGTAGGCGCCCACCACCCGTTCCTTGCGCAGGAACTCGGTCAGCGTCAGCACGATGTCGGTGGCGGTGATGCCGGGCTGGCGGCGGCCGGTGAGCTCGACGCCGACGATGTCCGGCAGCCGCATCCACGAGGCCCGGCCCAGCATCACGTTTTCGGCTTCCAGGCCGCCCACGCCCACGGCGATGACGCCCAGCGCATCGACATGCGGCGTGTGGCTGTCGGTGCCCACCAGCGTGTCGGGATAGGCCACGCCGTCTTGCGCGTGGATGACCGGCGACATGCGCTCGAGGTTGATCTGGTGCATGATGCCGTTGCCCGGCGGCACCACATCGACGTTGCGGAACGCCTGCCGGGTCCATTCGATGAAATGGAAGCGGTCTTCGTTGCGGCGGTCTTCGATGGCGCGGTTCTTCTGGAAGGCGTCGGGCTCGAAGCCGCCGTGCTCGACCGCCAGGGAGTGGTCGACGATCAATTGCACCGGCACCACCGGGTTTACCTTGGCCGGGTCGCCGCCCTTGTCGGCAATGGCGTCGCGCAGGCCGGCCAGGTCCACCAGCGCGGTCTGGCCCAGGATGTCGTGGCACACCACGCGCGCCGGAAACCACGGAAAATCGAGATCGCGGCGGCGCTCGACCAGTTGCCGCAGGGCGTCGTCGAGCAGCGCCGGATCGCAGCGGCGCACCAGGTTCTCGGCCAGCACGCGCGATGTATAAGGCAGGCCATCGTAGGCACCGGGCGCGATCGCTTCTACGGCGGCGCGCGCATCGAAGTAGTCCAGGCGGGTGCCCGGCAGGGGCTTGCGGTATTTTGTGTTCATGCCTCGGTGCGCGCCAGGTTGCCCTGCGCGATCTGGTGTTCAATGTTGAGACGCGATGCGCGGATGTGCCTGCGCATCAGGAGTTCCGCCAGTTCCCCGTCGCCATCGGCGATGGCGTCGAGGATACGGTGATGCTCGGCATACGCCTGGCGGGGACGGTTGGGCGTGGCCGAATACTGGATGCGGTACATGCGGGCCAGTTGGTAGAGCTCGTCGCAGAGCAGGCGGATCAGCATCTGGTTGCCGCTGGCCTGCACGATGCGGTAGTGGAAATCGTAGTCGCCTTCCTGCAGGTAGTAGCCGCGCCCCGCCTGGAAGGCCTCGTCGCGCTCGTGCGCCTCGAGCACGCGGCGCAGCTCGCCGGCGGTGGCGGGCGTCATGCGTTCGGCGGCCAGGCGGCAGGCCATGCCTTCGAGGGATTCGCGAATCTGGTACAGCTCGCACAATTCTTGCTGGCTAAGCGACACGACCCGCGCCCCCACGTGCGGCACGCGCACCAGCAGCCGCTGGCCTTCGAGCCGGTGGATGGCCTCGCGCAGCGGCCCGCGGCTGATGCCGTACGTGCGCGCGAGTTCAGGCTCGGACATTTTGCTGCCGGGTGCGATTTCGCCCTTGACGATGGCCGCCTGGATCTTGCGGAAAACGTGGTCCGACAGGGTTTCGGCCTCGCCTTCGGCAGCCACTGGCAGCGTCAAGATTTTGGTGTCCATGTCGACAATTCATGCGTTATGACTGGGGAAATTATAGCCATTTCGATATTTTCGAGCTAGATTGTCGACAATCAAACCGCAATCGGCTGTTGATGACTCACGCCGTGGCGCCGCGCGCCACCTCACGCGCCGCGCCGGCCCGACCTAGGAGCCCACCATGTCCGCCCCTGTCTCGAACGTCCGTCCCGATCCGGACCAGGTTCTGGTCGATATCGTCGACTATGTCCTGGGCTATGAAATCGAAAGCGCCCTGGCCTATGAAACCGCCCGCAACTGCCTGATCGACACCCTGGGCTGCGGCCTGGAAGCGCTGGAATACCCGGCCTGCCGCAAGCTGCTGGGCCCCATCGTGCCGGGCACCGTGGTGCCCAACGGCGCCAAGGTGCCCGGCACGCAGTTCCAGCTGGACCCGGTGCAGGCCGCGTTCAATATCGGCACGATGATCCGCTGGCTGGATTTCAACGACACCTGGCTGGCCGCCGAATGGGGGCACCCATCCGACAACCTGGGCGGCATCCTGGCCACGGCCGACTGGTTGTCGCGCAATGCGGTGGCCGCGGGCAAGACGCCGCTCACCATGCGCGACGTGCTTGCCGGCATGATCAAGGCGCATGAGATCCAGGGCTGCATTGCCCTGGAAAACTCGTTCAACAAGGTGGGCCTGGACCATGTGGTGCTGGTCAAAGTGGCCTCGACCGCGGTGGTGGCGCAGATGCTGGGCCTGAGCCGCGAAGAAATCATCAATGCCGTGTCGCTGGCCTGGGTCGACGGGCAGAGCCTGCGCACTTATCGCCATGCGCCCAACGCGGGCAGCCGCAAGAGCTGGGCCGCGGGCGACGCCACCAGCCGCGCGGTGCGCCTGGCGCTGATGGCGCGCACCGGCGAAATGGGCTACCCCTCGGTGCTGACCGCCCGGACCTGGGGGTTTTACGACGTGCTGTTCAAGGGCCAGCCGTTCAAGTTCCAGCGGCCCTATGGCAGCTATGTCATGGAAAACGTGCTGTTCAAGATCTCGTTTCCGGCCGAATTCCATGCGCAGACGGCGGTGGAATGCGCCATGGACATCCACGGCCGGCTGCAGGCGGCCGGCAAGTCGGCGAGCGATATCAGGCGGATCACCATCCGCACGCACGAGGCCTGCATCCGCATCATCGACAAGCAGGGGCCGCTGAACAACCCGGCCGACCGCGACCACTGCATCCAGTACATGGTGGCGGTGCCGGTGCTGTTCGGGCGCCTGACGGCCGCCGACTATGAAGACGATATCGCCCGCGACCCGCGCATCGACGCGCTGCGCGACAAGATCGCGTGCGTTGAAGATCCCGCGTTCACGCGTGATTACCACGACCCGGACAAGCGGTCGATCGCCAATGCGCTGACGGTGGAATTCAACGATGGCACGCGGCTGGACGAGGTCGTGTGCGAATACCCCATCGGCCACAAGCGGCGCCGCCAGGAAGGCATCCCGCTGCTCGAGGCCAAGTTCCGCACCAACCTGGCCCGCGTCTTCCCGGCCCGGCAGCAGGCGCGGATCCTGGCGGCCTCGCTCGACCAGCAGACGCTCGAGGGCATGCCCGTCCATGAATATGTGGATTTGTACGTGATCTGATTTGAGGTCAAGTGCCTTTTCGTTTCTTCTAGCTCCGTCCGGCACAGGTACAAATAACCGCAAGCCGCGTGGCGCGCTTGTGCCATTGCGAGATCCCGCCAGCCTTGCCGTGGCGGGGTGGGGGCTGGGCGAGTTGACCGGCGGGGCAGCCTGCGCAGCAGGCCGAGGGCGCCTGCATGCGCCCGAGCCCGACGGGCTTCGACCGGCCCCCACCCCGCCACGGCAAGGCGACGCAAGAACTCAATAAACAGAACAAGACAGCCCCGCACCATCCTTGACTACAATGCAGTCATCACTACGCCGCATCGGACGCCCGCCATGCTCTGGGTCAAGGCCTTTCATATTGTCTTTATCGCGTCCTGGTTCGCCGGGCTGTTCTACCTGCCGCGCCTGTACGTGAACCTGGCCCAGCAGCCCGACCCCGCCGTGCAGTCCTGTCTGGTCAGCATGGCGCGCCGCCTGTACCGCTTCACCACCATGCTCGCCATCATCGCCGTGGCGCTGGGCCTGTGGCTGTACGTGGGCTATGGCATCGGCATGGGCCCCGGCAACGGCTGGATGCATGCCAAGCTGCTCTTCGTGCTGCTCATCATCGGCTACCATCATGCCTGCGGCGTGATGCTGCGCAAATTCGAACAGGGCCGCAACACGCGCTCGCACAAGTTCTACCGCTGGTTCAACGAAGTTCCCGTCCTGCTGCTCGTGGCGGTGGTGCTGCTGGTAGTGCTCAAGCCCTTCTGACCCCCCTGCCCGGCCCCTGGCCTGGATTCGTATGTCCTCTGATGAACAAGACCGCCGCAAGACGCTGACGGTCAAGAAAACAGCGCGCGATGCCCATGCCGCCGAGCGCGGCAACAAGCGCGTGCGCAGCGGCGCGCGGGCGCGGTCGGCCGCGCAAATGGAACTGGCGCGCGAAAAAACCGAACGGCGCCGGGCCGACCCTGCCCCGGCTGCCCCCGTCCCGGCGCCCGCCGAGCGGCCCCGGCGGCACGCCGAGCCGCAAAGCGAAGCCGCGCAGGCCGAACAGCCGGCCGTGCGCCGCCGCATGCCGCGCGCCCCGCGCGAAGCCGAAACATTCGACGCCTTCGCCCCCTGCCCCCAGGGCCTGGAAGCGGCGCTGACCGCCGAAATGCAGGCCCTGGGCTTCGCCGATGCCCGCGCCGGCCGCGCGGGCTGCCACTTCAGCGCCGACTGGGCGGGCATGCAGCGCGCCAACCTGTACTCGCGGCTGGCCACGCGCATTCTGCTGCAAGTGGCCCACGCGGAAATCTCGCACGAAGACGACATTCTCGACCTGGCCCGCAGCGTGCCCTGGGAACGCTGGTTCGGCGCCGAGCAGACGCTGCGGGTGGATACCTCGGCCATCAAGAGCCCCGTGCAGAGCCTGCAGTACTGCAACCTGCGCGCCAAGGACGGCATCTGCGACCGCCTGCGCGACCTGGAAGGCGAGCGGCCCAGCATCGACACGGTGCGGCCCGATGCGCGCGTGCACCTGTTCCTGACCGGCCACACCGCCACCCTTTACCTGGACACGTCTGGCGAATCGCTGTTCAAGCGCGGCTGGCGCCTGGACAAAGGCGAAGCGCCGCTGCGCGAGAACCTGGCCGCCGGCATGCTGGCGCTGGCCGGCTGGGATCCCGCCGCCGCGCTGCTGGACCCGTTCTGCGGCAGCGGCACCATCCTGATCGAGGCCGCCTGGATCGCGCTGGGCGTGCCGGCGGGCATTTCGCGCCCGTTCGGCTTCGAGCGGCTGCGCGGCCACGATGCGCGCCGCTGGCACGACCTGAAAGACGATGCGCGCGCGCGCATCCTGCCGGGCCTGGATGCCCCGCTGGTGGGCTACGACCTGGATCCGCTGGCTATCGAATATGCGCGCAACAACGCCGAACGCGCCTGGCTGACCGCCGACACCATCCGCTTCGAAGTGGGCGACGCCTGCCAGGTGCCGGCGCCGGCCGGGCACGGCTGGATCGTCACCAACCCGCCCTACGGCGAACGCCTGCCGGCCGATGACACTGACCTCTGGCGAGCCTGGTCGGCCCACCTGAAGCACGAATTCGCCGGCTGGCAGGTGCACGCCATTTCGAGCGACCGCGACCTACCCCAGCGGCTGCGCCTGAAACCGCTGCGGCGCACGCCGCTGTACAACGGCGCGCTGGACTGCCGCCTGTTCGGCTTCGAACTGGTGGCCGCGGGGTACCGCGAGCGCTCCGACCCCGCGTTGTAAAAAAGCTGCAACATGGCCCCCCTATTGTGGCGATCAAGCCACAAGGCGCCGAATTAACGCATTATCGGCACCAGGAATGCGCACGATGCACCAGGCGCTTGCATAAATTCAGGGTTAACCCTAAAATTCGGGTTAACCCGTAGCAGTTTACATTTACGCAAGCCCTGGAATTATCGTGATCCACGTCAACCCCACCGTCCGACTGACCGACGAACTCGAGCGTCAGCTGATGCTGCAAGCCATCGAAGAACAATTCCGCCCCCGCCCCATGCGCGCACTGGCTTCGGGCCTGCGCAAGCTGGGCAAGGGCATCAAGTCCCTGGTCGCCCGCGAAGCCGCTGGCGCCAAGGCCGCGCACTCGGCCGCCTGAGGCCAGCCCGCGCAACGTACCGATTTCCCCTTGGGGGCTGCTACAGCCCCTTTTAAGACCCACCCGCAACGGTGGGTTTTTTTTGCCCTGATGCGTGCCGAGGATGCGGGATAATACGCCCCCATGACCGACACCCCCACCCCACTGACCCCCAGCCGGCTGCGCCGTTTTGCCTGCATGATGTACGAAACCGTGCTGCTGTTCGGCGTGGTGTTCCTGGCCGGCTACCTGTTCGACACCCTGACCCAGAGCCGCCACGCGCTGATGCTGCGCCACGCCCGCCAGGCCTGGCTGTTCCTGGCCATCGGCGCCTACTTCGTGCTGTGCTGGCGCCGCAAGGGCCAGACACTGCCCATGAAAACCTGGAACATCCGGCTGGTCGACCGCGACGGCCGGCCGCCTTCGGTGCCGCGCCTGATGGCGCGCTACCTGCTGGCCTGGCCGCCCGTGCTGGCGGGGGCCGGCATCGTGGCCGCGGCCTCGGCCGCCACGGGCTGGAAATCGGTCGACATGTTCATCGTGGCCGCGCCCTTCGCCATTTTCATCTGGTCATGGTTCGACCCCGACGGCCAGTTCATGCACGACCGGCTGCTGGGCACGCGCCTGCGCAACGCGCCGCCGCGCAAGGCCTGAGGCGGCAACAGGGACGCATCCGTCACAACAGCGTCATCCTGCGTTCACACCGGCGTCACGGCCGGATGGTTACATCCCTGGGCATGACGACAGCCCCGAGGAACGCCCACGTGAACGAAATCCGCCCCACTCATTGGCGCACACTCTGGATTTCCGACCTGCACCTGGGCACGGTCGGGTGCAAGGCGGACTTCCTGCTGGACTTCCTGGAACAGAACGAGTCCGACACCCTGTACCTGGTGGGCGACATTGTCGATGGCTGGCAGTTGCGCAAGCATTGGCACTGGCCGCGCGCCCACAACGACGTGGTGCAGCGCATCCTGCGCAAGGCCCGCAACGGCACGCGGGTGGTGTTCGTGCCCGGCAACCACGATGAATTCGCACGCGAATTCATCGGCTATGCCTTCGGCGACATCGAGATCCTGGATGAAGACGTGCATGTCACGGCGCGCGGGCAGCGGCTGCTGGTGCTGCACGGCGACCAGTTCGACGGCGTGATCCAGCACAGCAAATGGCTGGCCCACCTGGGCGACACCCTGTACCAGTCGGCCCTGTGGCTGAACCACCATTTCAACCGCCTGCGCCACCGCGTGGGCCTGCACTACTGGTCGCTGTCGCAGTACCTGAAGCACAAGGTGAAGAACGCCGTGGCCTTCATTACCGATTTCGAGGAAGCCCTGGCCGGCGAAGCGCGGCGGCGGGGCCTGGACGGCGTGGTGTGCGGCCACATCCACAAGCCCGAGATGCGCGAGGTGGGTGGCGTGCTGTACTGCAACGACGGCGATTGGGTGGAAAGCCTGTCGGCCCTGGCCGAGTCGCACGACGGCCAGCTGGTGCTGGTGGACTGGGCCGCTCAGCATGCCCGGCGCGAGTCCGGGCCGGCCGCGGCGCGCAACCGCAGGCCCCTGTCGCTGCCGGCGCTGCCTTCGGCCTTGCGCCGGCAGAACAAGCACCCGTAAAAACCCTTATACGTCCCCGTTAGCGGCACGGGAATGTTGCAGTTCGCGGCCCTCTAGGTCATGCTTGCACTTGGGGCATCCCGGCCCCAGGCGGCATTCCCAGGGGACAGTCGCCGGCGCGCTTACAACATAGGGCCATGAACGACCAATATCACGCGCTCTACCAATCATTCCGCTGGCTGGTGCCGACCCAATTCAACATTGCGGAAGCCTGCTGCCACCGCTGGGCGGCCAGCAGTTCCGACGCCCGCCGCATCGCCATCTATTACGAAGACGAAGCCGGCAACCGCGAAGTCTGGACCTATGCGCGCCTGGCCGAGGCGGCCAACCAGCTGGCCAATGGCTTGGTGAAAATGGGCGTCGAGCGCGGCGACCGGATCGGTGTGGTTTTGGGACAACGCCCGGAAACCGCCGTGGCGCACATGGCCATCTACAGCGTCGGCGCCGTGGTGGTGCCACTGTCGTCGCTGTTCGGCCCCGAGGCCCTGGAAACCCGCCTGCGCGACTCGGACGCCCGGGTGGCCATCGTCGACTACGCCTCCAGCGCCAATCTGCTGGCCATCAGCGACAGCTGCCCCAACCTGCACCAGATCATCGGCATCGGCTTCGCCGATGAGCGCGTCCTGCCCTGGCGCAGCCTGCTGGCCCGCCAGCCCGGCGAATTCAAGCCGGTGCCGACGCGCTCGTCCGACCCGGCCATCCTGCTGTATACCTCGGGCACCACCGGCGCCCCCAAGGGCGCCCTGCTGCCCCACAGCGTGCTGATCGGCAACCTGCCGGGCTTCGTGGCCTCGCAAGACTGGTTTCCCAAGCCCAACGATGTGTTCTGGTCGCCGGCCGACTGGGCCTGGACCGGCGGCATGATGGACGCCCTGCTGCCCACCCTGTATTTCGGCCACCCTATCGTGGGCACGCGCGGGCGCTTCACACCCGAGCGGGCTTTCGAGCTGATGGAGCGCTACCAGGTCACCAACACTTTCCTGTTCCCGACCGCGCTCAAGATGATGATGAAAGCCGTGCCCGAGCCGGCCGGCCGCTACCGGCTGGCCCTGCGCTCGGTCATGAGCGCCGGCGAAAGCGTGGGCGAGACGGTGTTTTCGTGGTGCCGGACCGCGCTGGGCATCACGCCCAACGAAATGTTCGGCCAGACCGAAATGAATTACCTGGTGGGCAACAGCCACCTGCGCTGGCCGGCCCGGCCGGGCAGCATGGGGCGCCCCTATCCGGGCCACCAGGTGGCCGTGATCGACGACGCGGGCCGCCCGGTGGCGCCGGGCGAAACCGGTGAAATCGCCCTGAACCGGCTCGATATCCATGGCTTTCCCGACCCCATCCTGTTCCTGGGGTACTGGCGCAACGAAGCCGCCACCCAGGCCAAGTTTACCGGCGACTGGTGCCGCACCGGCGATCTGGCCAGTATCGATGCCGACGGCTACCTGTGGTACGCGGGCCGCGCCGACGACGTGTTCAAGTCGGCCGGCTACCGCATCGGCCCCGGCGAGATCGAAAACTGCCTGCTGGGGCACGATGCCGTGGCCAATGCCGCAGTAGTGCCCAAGCCCGACGCCGAGCGCGGCGCGCTGGTCAAGGCTTACGTGGTGCTGACCCCCGAATACGCCGGCCATGACCGCGCCCAGCTCATCCAGGCCCTGCAGGACCACGTGCGCGACCGCCTGGCGCCCTATGAATACCCGAAGGAAATCGAGTTCATCGACGAGCTGCCCATGACCACCACCGGTAAAATCCAGCGCAGGGTGCTGCGCCAGCGCGAAGAAGCGCGGGCCGCGGCCGCCCAGGCCTGATTGCATACCGGAGACCGCTGCATGCCCATTTACCAGCTCGACGAACAAACGCCCGCCATCGATCCCAGCGTCTACGTCGCCGACAGCGCCGACATCATTGGCGATGTCACCCTGCAGGCCGGCGTCAGCATCTGGTCGCATGTGTCCATCCGCGGCGACAACGCGCCCATCGTCGTCCAGGCCGGCAGCAACATCCAGGAATCCAGCGTGCTGCACGTCGACGAAGGCTGTCCCCTGACCGTGGGCCCGCGCGTCACCGTGGGCCACCAGGCCATGCTGCATGGCTGCACCATCCACGAAGGCGCCCTGATCGGCATGCAGGCCATCGTGCTGAACAACGCCGTGGTGGGGCGCAATTGCCTGGTGGGCGCGGGCGCCATCGTTCCCGAGGGCCGGGTGATCCCCGACAATTCGCTGGTCATCGGCATCGGCAAGGTGGTGCGCGAGCTCACGGCCGAAGAAATCGCCACCATGCACAAGAACACGCGCCACTACGAAACGCGCGCGCAGCACTACAAACGGGCGCTCAAGCGCATCGGCTGAAGCGGCGGGGCCAGGCGATCGGCTAACATTCCCCCATGACCGATCAACTCAAGAAATACCTGTTCGAAGACCGCTCGGTGCGGGTCCAGGCCGTACGGCTGCACGATACCTGGCAGGCCGCCCAGGAAAACCACCAGTACCCGCCCGCCGTCCAGCGCCTGCTGGGCGAACTGATGGCGGCGGCGGCGCTGCTGGCGGCCAATATCAAGTTCGAAGGCTCGCTGCTGCTGCAGATCCAGGGCAGCGGCCCGATCGCGCTGGTGGTGGTCGAATGCCAGTCGGACCTGAGCCTGCGCGCCACCGTGAAAATACGCGAGGGCCACGAAGTGCCCGCCGACGGCGACATGCAGAGCCTGCTCAATGCCGACGGCCAGGGCCGCTTCATCGTGGTGCTGGACCCGCGCCGCAAGGTGCCGGGCCAGCAAACCTACCAGGGCATCGTGCCCCTGGAAGGCGACACCGTGGCGCAGGCCCTGCAGCACTACATGAAGGCGTCCGAGCAGCTCGATACCCGCCTGTGGCTGCAGGCCGACACACAGTACGCGGCCGGCCTGCTGGTGCAGCGCCTGCCCGACCAGGGCGGCGCGGCGCGCGCCGAAAGCAGCGCCGACACGCTTGCGCGCGCCATCGTGCTGGCCGACACGCTCGAGCCCGACGAACTGGTGCGCACCGATATCGACACGCTGATCCACCGGCTGTACTGGGAAGAAACCCTGATCGCCTTCGAGCCCAGCCCGGTGCGCTGGCACTGCCCATGCACGCGCGAGCGCGTATCTTCCATGCTGCGCACCCTGGGCGAACGCGAAGTCGAAGACATCCTGGCCGAGCAGGGCAAGGTGCGCGTTACCTGTGATTTCTGCGGCAAGCCGTATGAGTTCGACGCGGTCGACTGCTCGGGGCTGTTTGCCCCGGCCCGGCCGATGCCCGAACAGGACCCGCCCACCGTCCACTAGGACATCGGCGCCCCAGGGTAGTTGCCACAATCGACGGGGCCGGCAGGCGGCGGGCACACTGCCGGCCATGCGCCATTTCATTCCGCCCCGCTTGCGCCGGCCGCGCCGCAGCCGCGGCGCCACCCTGCTTGAATTCGCCCTGGCCGCCCCGCCGCTGCTGCTGCTGGGCGTGCTGGCGGCCGAAGCCGCGCACTGGCACCTGGCGCGGCAGCGGGCCTACGTGGCCCTGGTCGATGCCGCCCGCGCCGGCGCCACGCAGCACGGCCGGCCCGCGGCCATCGCCCACGCGTTTGAACAGGCCCTGCGGCCGCGCCACGCGCCCGTGGACGGCGGCGCGGCGGGCATGGCGCCCTGGCGCATCGAGGTGCTGCAGCCCGGCGCCGCGGCGTTCCAGGCCCATGCCCGCTCTGGCCTGGCCGTGCCAGGCGCCGCCGGCCGCCGCGCCGTCAGCAACGATTACCAGGCCGAGCAGCACGCGGCGCGCGGCGCGGCGACCGGCGGGCCGACGATTTTCGATGCCAATACCCTGCACCTGCGCCTGACCGCCCTGCACCGGCCGCTGGCGCCCCTGACCCGCGCGCTGCTGCGGCAGGCAGGGCGCCCCGCCGGCACTTGCGCGCAACGCGCCCTGCAGCGCGGGCTGCTGGCCCTGCGGCTGGAACTTCGCATCGAGATGCAGTCGCACCCGGTGGACTGGCATGCGCCGCCCGCCGCGCGGCAAGGGCCGGTGGTGTACGGAACCTGGGATTGCGCCCGCGACGGGCCGTGAAAACCGCCCCGGCTCAGCGGCGCGGCGGCGCGGCCGGCTGGCTGGTGGCGCCGGGCGCCGGCTGGGGCACGGGCGTGCCGGGCGGCACGATCTGCACGAAGACTTCGCCTTCGCGCATCATGCCCAGTTCGCTGCGGGCCCGCTCTTCGATGGCGCCCACGCCGGTGGCGAGGTCGCGCACTTCGGCCTCGAGCGCCGCGTTGCGCGCGCGCAGGCCATCATTGGTTTCGTGTTGCGCGGCCACCTGGCGCTGCAGGTCCCATACTTTGAACCAGCCGCCCTTGCCCAGCCAGAGCGGATACTGGATCAGGCCCAGCAAGACGAGCAGCACCAGGAACAACAGGCGCATATGCGAACACCCTGAACGATTGCGGCCAACCGCAAGGGCCGGGCGCGCCGCGCCCGGCCGGCGTGGTTAACGCAGGTTGTAGAACGCGTCGAGACCGGGGTAAGAAGCCACTTCGGCCAGTTCTTCTTCGATGCGCAGCAGCTGGTTGTACTTGGCCATGCGGTCGGAACGCGACAGCGAACCGGTCTTGATCTGCATGGCGTTGGTCGCCACCGCGATATCGGCAATGGTGGAATCTTCGGTTTCGCCCGAGCGATGCGACACCACCGCGGTATAGCCGGCGCGCTTGGCCATTTCGATGGCGGCGAAGGTTTCGGTCAGGGTGCCGATCTGGTTGATCTTGATGAGGATCGAGTTGGCCACGCCCTTCTGGATGCCCTCTTTCAGGATGCGCGTGTTGGTGACGAACAGGTCGTCGCCCACCAGCTGCACCTTCTTGCCCAGCTGGTCGGTCAGCAGCTTCCAGCCATCCCAGTCGTTTTCGGCCATGCCGTCTTCGATGCTGATGATGGGGTACTTGTCGCACCAGGTGGCCAGCAGGTTGGCGAATTCCTGCGACGACAGCGACAGGCCGCCTTCGCCGGCCAGCGTGTACTTGCCGTCGCGGTAGAACTCGGAACTGGCGCAATCGAGGCCCAGGGCGATCTGCGAGCCCGGCTCGTAGCCGGCTTCGGCGATAGCCTTGAGGATGAGCTGGATGGCCGCTTCGTGGTTGGGCACGTTGGGCGCGAAACCGCCTTCGTCGCCCACGGCCGTGGACATGCCCTGGCCGTTGATGAGCTTTTTCAGGGCGTGGAATACTTCGGCGCCCCAGCGCAGGGCTTCGCGGAAGCTGGTGGCGCCCACCGGCAGGATCATTAGTTCCTGCAGGTCGAGCGTGTTGTTGGCGTGCGCCCCGCCGTTGATGACGTTCATCATGGGCACGGGCATGCTCATGGGGCCGCTGCCGCCGAAATAACGGTACAGCGACAGGCCGGACTCGTCGGCGGCGGCGCGCGCCACCGCCATGCTGGCGGCCAGCAGGGCATTGGCGCCCAGGCGTTCTTTGGTATCGGTACCGTCGAGCTCGATCAAGGTGCGGTCGACGAAGGTCTGTTCCTGGGCGTCCAGGCCCATCAGGGCCTCGGAGATCTCGGTATTGAGGTTCTCGACCGCGCGCAGCACACCCTTGCCCAGATAGCGCGACTTGTCGCCGTCGCGCAGCTCGATGGCTTCGCGCTGGCCCGTGGAGGCGCCCGACGGCACGGCGGCGCGGCCCATGGCGCCGGATTCCAGCAGCACGTCGCACTCGACGGTAGGATTGCCGCGCGAATCGAGAATTTCGCGGCCGATGATATCGACGATTGCACTCATGATTTTTTGATTCCCTGAACGATAGACAGATTCATGACGGCGGCATCGGTTCAGACGAACTGGTTTTCGATGAAGCCGTTGCGTTTGGTCACGCGATCGAGCTCGACCAGCGACTCGAGCAGCGCGGGCATCAGGTCCAGCGGCACCGCATTGGGGCCGTCGGACAAGGCGCAGGCCGGGTTGGGGTGGGTTTCCATGAACAGGCCCGACACCCCGACCGCCACCGCGGCGCGCGCCAGCACCGGCACGAATTCGCGCTGCCCGCCCGAGGACGTGCCCTGCCCGCCCGGCAACTGCACCGAGTGGGTGGCGTCGAACACGACCGGACAGCCCGTTTCCCGCATGATAGCCAGCGAGCGCATGTCGGACACTAAGTTGTTGTATCCGAAAGAAGCGCCGCGCTCGCAGACCAGGATGTTGCTGCCGTCGCCGCCGGCCTCGATGGCGGCGTCGCGGGCCTTCTGGGCGACCTGCACCATGTCGTGCGGCGCCAGGAACTGGCCCTTCTTGATGTTGACCGGCTTGAGCGACGCAGCGCAGGCGCGGATGAAGTCGGTTTGCCGGCACAGGAAGGCCGGCGTCTGCAGCATGTCGACCACGGCGGCCACGGGGGCGACCTGTTCGGTTTCGTGCACGTCGGTCAGGACGGGCACGCCCACCTGGGCGCGCACGTCGGCCAGGATTTTCAGGCCTTCGTCGATGCCCAGCCCGCGGAACGACTTGCCCGAGCTGCGGTTGGCCTTGTCGAACGAGCTTTTGTAGATGAAGGGAATGCCCAGCTTGCCGGTGATTTCCTTCAGGCGGCCGGCGGTATCGAAGGCCAGCTCGCGCGACTCGATGACGCACGGACCCGCTATCAGGAAAAACGGATGCTCCAGGCCGATGTCGAAACCGCAGGCTTTCATTCAGGCCTCCTTGCGGGCGTGATTGGCAATGGCCGCCTCGATGAAGCTGGAGAACAGCGGATGGCCGTCGCGCGGCGTGGAAGTGAATTCGGGGTGGAACTGCACGCCCACGAACCAGGGATGGTCGGGCAGTTCCATCATTTCGGGCAGGTTTTCAGTGGGCGTGCGCGCGCTGATGACCATGCCCGCTTCTTCCAGGCGGGGCACGTAGACGTTGTTGACTTCGTAGCGGTGGCGGTGGCGTTCGTTGACGTCGTCGCCGTAGATGGACTGCGCGCGGGTGCCCGGCTTGACGGGGCAGCGTTGCGCGCCCTTGCGCATGGTGCCGCCCAGGTCGGAGCTGGCGTCGCGCTTTTCGACCTTGCCTTCGCGGTCCATCCATTCGGTGATGAGCGCCACCACCGGATGCGGGGCGGACGGGTCGAATTCGGTGCTGTTGGCGCCGCCCAGGCCGGCGACGTGGCGCGCGAACTCGATGACGGCCAGCTGCATGCCCAGGCAAATGCCCAGGTACGGCACGCCGTTTTCACGGGCGTAGCGGATGGCGGCGATCTTGCCTTCGGTGCCGCGCTTGCCGAAGCCGCCGGGCACCAGGATGGCGTCCAGGTGCTTGAGCTGGTCGGTGCCGCGGGTTTCGATGTCTTCGGAATCGATGTATTCGATGTTGATCTTCGAGCGCGTGTGGATGCCGGCGTGCACCAGGGCTTCGGACAGCGACTTGTAGGATTCGGTGAGATCGACGTACTTGCCCACCATGCCGATGGTGAGCTGGTGCTTGGGATGCTCGAGGGCATCGACCAGGTTGTCCCACATGGACAGGTCGGCCGGCGGCGGCGTCAGGCCCAGCGCTTCGCAGACGATGTTGTCGACGCCCTGCTTGTGCAGCATGGCGGGAATCTTGTAGATGGAATCGGCGTCCCAGACCGAAATGACCGCGTCCAGCGGCACATTGGAGAACATCGAGATCTTGGCGCGCTCGTCGTCGGGAATGGGGCGGTCGGCGCGGCACAGCAGCAGGTTGGGATAGATGCCGATTTCGCGCAGCTTCTGCACCGAGTGCTGGGTGGGCTTGGTCTTGAGTTCGCCGGCCGAGGCGATGAAGGGCACCAGGGTCAGGTGCACGAAGGCGGCGTTGTTGCGGCCCAGGCGCAGGCTCATCTGGCGGGCGGCTTCAAGGAACGGCAGGGATTCGATGTCGCCCACCGTGCCGCCGATTTCGACGATGGCCACGTCGGTGGCGCCGTTCCAGGCGGCGTCGGCGCCGCGCGCGACGAAGTCCTGGATTTCGTTGGTGATGTGCGGAATGACCTGCACCGTCTTGCCCAGGTAATCGCCGCGGCGCTCTTTGCGCAGCACCGATTCGTAGATCTGGCCGGTGGTGAAGTTGTTCACCTTGTGCATCTTGGCCGAGATGAAGCGCTCGTAGTGGCCCAGGTCCAGGTCGGTTTCGGCGCCGTCTTCCGTGACGAACACCTCGCCGTGCTGGAACGGGCTCATGGTGCCGGGGTCGACGTTGATGTAGGGATCGAGCTTGAGCAGGGTGACTTGCAGACCGCGCGATTCGAGGATCGCGGCGAGGGACGCGGCGGCGATCCCTTTGCCCAGGGAAGACACCACACCGCCGGTGACAAATACGTATTTGGTCATCGTAATAGGCGCCCGGGACGAGCGAGCGCATGCGGGAAATTTGGATTATAGCCGGGCGTTCGGCCGATCAGGGGTTTTCCCTGAGGCCCGATCTGGTAACAGTGCGGGGCTGCCGTTGGGGGCCGGGTTGGATGCCTGTTGGTTTTCTTTCGTTCTTCTGGCGTCCGGGCCGGCCGGGGCGAGTCGTGGCGGGCTGGCGTGGGCGCCGCGGCGCCACAAGAACCCTACTCAGCCCCCAGCAGCGGCCGCGTCCTCTCCTGTAGCCACTCGAGCGCCCGCCCGGACACCAATCCCGACAGCCGTTCCCGGACCGTCCGATGGTAGTCGTCCAGCCAGGCGGCCTCGTCGGGCCGCAGCAGCGAGGCGTCGATGCAGCGGGTGTCGATGGGGCACAGGGTCAGGGTTTCGAAGCACAGGAACTCGCCCAGTTCGCCCTCGAGCCAGCTGCGGTTGGCCACCAGGTTCTCGATGCGCACGCCCCAGCGCCCGGGGCGGTAGATGCCGGGCTCGTTCGAGGTGATCATGCCCGGCTCCATGGCCGTGTGGGGGCCGGGCGCCGCCCGGTAGGAAATGACCTGCGGCCCTTCGTGCACGTTCAGGAAATACCCCACCCCGTGGCCGGTGCCGTGGCCGTATTCGGCCCCGCCCTGCCAGATGGGCGCGCGGGCGATGGCGTCGAGCATGGGCGACGGCGTGCCGCGCGGGAAGGCGGCGCGCGACAGCGCAATCATGCCCTTGAGTACCAGCGTGAAATCGACCTTCTGGTCGGCGCTGGGCCGGCCGACGGCCACCACGCGGGTGATGTCGGTGGTGCCGCCCAGGTACTGGCCGCCGGAATCGATCAGCAGCAGCCCGTCGCCTTCGATGACGGCGTGCGATTCGGCGGTGGCCCGGTAGTGCGGCATGGCGCCATTGGCGTTGAAGCCGGCGATGGTGGCGAAGCTGGGGCACACATAGCCGGGGCGGCGCGCGCGCGCCGCCGTGATCTGCTCGTCGATGGTCAGCTCGGTGACGGTGTCGCGGCCCAGGGCGTCTTCGAACCAGGCGAAGAATTCGCACAGCGCGGCGCCGTCGTGCGCCATGGTCTGGCGCACATGGGCCAGCTCGGCCTCGGACTTGCGCGACTTGAACAGCGTGCTGGGATTGATGGCCTCGACGCGCGGCACCGACGGATCCATGGCGTGGAACACCCCGCAGGTGACGCGGGCCGGGTCGATCAACAGGGTCTGGTCGCGTTCGAGCGAGCCCAGGGCCTCGGCGGCCAGCCCGTAGGGCGCCACGTCGACGCCATCGGCCGCCAGGGCCGCGCGCAGGGCGGCGCCTATTTTGCCGTCGGCCACGAACAGCGTGGCATGGTCGGAGCCGACCAGGGCGTGCGCCAGGAACACCGGGTTGTACGACACATCGGCGCCGCGCAGGTTGAACAGCCAGGCGATGTCGTCCAGGGTGGACACCAGGTGCACGTCGGCGCCGTGCGCCCGCATGGCCTGGCGCAGCTGGGCCAGCTTGTCGGCCCGCGAGGCGCAGGCGTAGGGCGGTTCATGCGCGTACACGGGCGCGTCGGGCAGGCCCGGGCGGTCGGGCCAGATCTCGGACAGCGGGTCGGCCTGGATGTCCAGGCTGGCCCCGGCCGGCGCCAGGGCTGCCGACAGCGCCCGGAAGGCGGCCAGTCCCAGCACCTGGCCGTCCACGCCCACTCGCTGCCCGGCCTGCATGTGCGCCGCCAGCCAGTCGATATGGCCCGGCGTGTTGGCCGCGGCGATTTTCATCAGCTGCACGCAGGTACCGGCCAGCTGGGCCTCGGCCTGCACCCAATAGCGGCTGTCGACCCACAGGCCGGCGAAGTCGGCGGTGACCACCAGGGTGCCCACCGAGCCGGTGAAGCCGCTGAGCCACTGGCGGCCCTGCCAGCGGGCGGGCAGGTATTCGGACAGGTGCGGGTCGGCGGACGGGACGATGCAGGCGTCCAGGCCGCGGCGGCGCATGGCCTGCCGCAGCTGGGCGATGCGGGTATCGGTGGGGGGCATGAGTATCCTTAGCGCAGCATGGATGACATGGCCGACAGGCTGTTGAGCGTGCGGATGGCGGCCTGCATGCTGTCTACGGCAAAGCGCAGGGTCACGCCGTCCACGCGTTCGAGCGTGGGCCACATGCAGAACAGGTCGGCCAGCGCCGAACTCTGGGTCTGCAACCGGCATTCTATAGGCGCGGCGATGCGCAAGGGAACCGCGCCGGCGGCGCCGCGCACCGCGGCCTCGGCCGCGGCGGCGATGGCCTGGCGGGCGGCGGCCGGCGACAGCGTGGCCCCGCTGCCCTGCCCGTGCGCCACCTTGGTCTGCACCCACTGCGCATGGGGAAACAGCGGACGGGTCTCGGCAATGAAGACATCATCGCCGCTGGCCAGGATGACCGGCACGCCGAGCTCGCCGGCCAGCGCCCCATACAGCCCCGCCTCGCCCAGCTCGGCGCCGTTGATGAACACGCGCGCGAAGGCAAAGCTGTTGATCGTGTGGGCCAGGATGCCGCGCGCCTGCGAGCGCGCGTGGTAGCCGATCAGGCAGACCGCGTCGCAGGGTTCTTCCAGGCCGCCCATCATGCCCAGGTAGCGCGGCTTGCCCAGCACCAGGCGGGCGCGCGGGTCCAACGCGTCGGGCAGCAGGTTGCGGAAGCCGCCGTGCGAATCGTTGACCAGGACTTCATCGGCGCCACCGGCGAAGGCGCCCTGGATGGCGGCGTTGGCCTCGCCGGTCATCCAGGCGCGGGCCCGCTCGTACTCGCCGTTGCCGGCCCGGACCTGCTCGGCATGGAACACGCCGGCCACGCCCTCGATGTCAGTGGAAATCAGGATCTTCATGAGTGTGTCACCAGGGTTGCGGCGGCCGCCTGCCGGGCCGCCTACAGTTCAGTGCGCGCCAGCCATTCGCGCCAGCGGGGCGCGGCTTCGCGGATGCAGATGCGGCGGTGGCCGTCGCGGCCGCTGACCGATTCGGCATGCCACAGCGCCGCCACGATGGCCTGTTCGGCCGCCTCGGCCGCGGCTTCGAACAGCGGATCGATGCGGGTCTCGTGCAGCAGCGCCACGGCCGGCATGCCGCGCTCGGCCAGATGGGGAATGGTGTAGGCCGTGGAAAACGCCAGGGCGATGTCGCCGCTGCCGTGGCCGAACACCGATCCGGTGCGCGCCAGGCCGGCGCCGGCCCGCAGCGCCAGGCGGCGCAGCTGGCGGGCATCGAGCGGCGCGTCGGTGGCCAGCAGCAGGATGATCGAGCCCTGCTCGGGGCGCGCCGCCTCGGCGGCCTGGCTCTGGTCTTGCTGGCGGGCCAGTTCGCGGCCGAACGGCCGGCCGGCAATGGTCAGGCTGGGCAGGCGGCCGAAATTCGCCAGCACCAGCGCACCCACGGTATGGCGCAGGCCCGGCTGGATGCCGGCGATGCGCGATGCCGAGCCGATGCCGCCTTTGAGCGAGAACGACGACATGCCGCGCCCCGCCCCCACCGAACCCTGCGCGAAGCGGGCATCGGCGGCGGCCAGGGCCTGCGCATAATGCGCTTCTTGCACGGCCAGCGCCTGGATGTCGTTCAGGTAGCCGTCATTGCATTCGAACACCAGCGGATTGACAGTGGGCCATTCGCGTCCGATGGCGGGGTTGCCGGCCACGGCGGCGCGGATCTGCGCATTGGCCACCGCGCCCACGCCGAACGTATTGGTCAGGGCCAGCGGGGTTTCCAGCACGCCCAGTTCGCGCACCTGGACCAGCCCGACGCTTTTGCCGAAGCCGTTGAGCACCGCCGCGGCCGCCGGCACTTTGTCGCGGTAGGTGTCGCCGGCATGCGGGCGCACCACGGTGACGCCGGTCTGCAGCGAGCCCCGGGACAGGGTGTGGTGCCCCACCGTAACGCCGTGCACGTCGCTGATGGCGTCCAGCGGCCCCGCCGGCAGCGCGCCGATGCGGGGAAGAATCGAATGGGTATCCATCGGCGCAGACTACAGGCGGTCTATCTTGGGATCCAGGGCATCGCGCAAGGCGTCGCCCAGCAGATTGAAGGCCAGCACGGTCAGGAAAATGGCCAGGCTGGGAAACAGCGCCACGTGCGGCGCATTGACCATGTCGGCGCGCGCCTCGTTCAGCATGGCGCCCCATTCGGGCGTGGGCGGCTGCGCGCCCATGCCCAGGAACGACAGGCTGGCCGCCGTGATGATGGACGTGCCCACGCGCATGGTGAAATACACCACGATGGAAGAGATCGTGCCGGGCAGGATATGCCGCAGCAGGATGGTCCGGTCGGACGCGCCGATGCTCTTGGTGGCCTCGATGTAGGTCAGGTGCTTCAGGGCCAGCGTATTGCCGCGCACCAGGCGCGCGAAGGCCGGCACGCTGAACACCGACACCGCCACCACCACGTTGGTCATGCTGCTGCCCAGGATGGCCACCACGCCCAGCGCCAGCAGGATGCCCGGGAAGGCGAACAGCACGTCGGAAATGCGCATGGTGATGCGGTCCCACCAGCCTTCGTAGTAGCCGGCCAGCAAGCCCAGCGTGCAGCCCACCAGCGCGCCCAGCAGCACCGACAGAAAGCCGGCCGCCAGCGAAATGCGCGCGCCCATCAGGATGCGGCTGAAGATGTCGCGGCCCAGCGGGTCGACGCCGAACCAGTGGGCCGCCGAGGGCCCGGTGTTGAGCATGTCGTAGTCGAAATAGTTCTCGGCGTCGTAGGGGCTGATCCAGGGCGCCAGCACGGCGATCAGCACCAGCAGCAGCACGAATACCAGGGCGCCCATGCCCACGTGCTGCTTGCGGAACTTGCGCCAGAACTCGCCCCAGGGGGTGCGTACGTCGGTGCCGGTCTGCACGGCGGTCGTTTGCGTCATGGCCGCCTCACTTGTAGCGAATGGTGGGGTTGATGAAACCGTAAAGCATGTCCACCACCAGGTTGATCAGGATGAATTCCAGCGAGAACAGCAGCACCAGCGCCTGGATGACAGGGTAGTCGCGCATGTTCACCGAATCGACCAGCAGCCGGCCCAGGCCGGGCCAGTTGAACACGGCCTCGACCACGATGGAGCCGCCCAGCAGGAAGCCGAACTGCAGGCCCATCATGGTCACCACCGGAATGAGCGCGTTGCGCAGGCAGTGCTTGACGATGACAATGCGCTCGCGCAGGCCCTTGGCGCGCGCGGTGCGCACGAAATCTTCCTGGATCACTTCCACGAACGAGGCGCGGGTGAAGCGCGCCATGACCGCGGCCACCGCCGCGCCCAGCGTGATGGAAGGCAGGATGTAGTGCTGCCATGAATTGGCGCCCACTGTCGGCAGCCAGCCCAGGTCCACCGAAAATATCTGCATCAGCAGCATGCCCAGCGCAAAGGCCGGAAATGAAATGCCCGAGACGGCCAGGGTCATGCCCAGGCGGTCGGGCCAGCGGTTGCGGAACACCGCCGAGGTAATGCCGATGGCCATGCCGAACACCACCGACCAGGCCATGCTGACCAGCGTCAGCAGCAGCGTGGGCATGAAGCGCTCGCCAATCTCCACCGACACCGGCCGGCGCGTGCGGATCGACGTGCCCAGGTCGCCCTGCACGATATTGGTGAAGAACCGTACGAACTGTTCGGGCAGCGGCTTGTCCAGCCCCAGCTCTTTGCGCACCAGCTGGACGGTTTCGAGGTCGGCATCCTGCCCCGCCGCCAGGCGCGCCGGATCGCCGGGCAGCATGTGCACGAACAGGAACACCAGCACCGCCACGATCAGCAGGGTGGGCGCCAGGCCCAGTAACCGCTTGAGGAAGTAATTCAGCATTTTTCAACCTGATCGGCGATGCGCGCGCCCGCGGTTGCCGGCGCGCGCATCGGCCGTGTTGCGGCCGTTGAGGTCCGCTTACTCGGAAAGCGAGATGTCGTCGGAATTGATGTTGCCGTCGGGCATCACATAGACACCATCCAGCTTCTTGCTGCGGGCATACAGCACTTTTTCAGTGACCAGCGCCGCCCACGGGGCATCCTTCCAGATCTGCTCTTGCGCTTCTTTGTAGAGCTGGGTCTTTTCCTTGTCGTCGACCGAACGCAGGGCCTTGGCGATGTCGGCGTCGACCACCTCGTTCTTGTAGTAGGCCGTGTTGTTCAGCTTGGGCGGGAAGGATTCCGAGGCCAGCAGCGGACGCAGGGCCCAATCGGCCTCGCCGGTGGACGACGACCAGCCCGCGTAGTACATGCGCACGGGGGCGGTGGCGGGGTCCGGCGCGGATTGCACCAGCTCGGTGCGCTGGCCCACTTCCAGGGCCCGCACCTCGACTTTCACGCCGACCTGGCGCAGCTGCTGCTGCACGAACTGCAGCACCTTCTGGGTGGTGGTGTTGCTGTAGCCGCCCCACAGCACCGATTCAAAGCCGTTGGGATAGCCGGCCTCGGCCAGCAGCTGCTTGGCCTTCTTGGGATCGTACGGCCACGGGTCCATCTTGTAGGCGTAGGTGACGCCCTGCGGCACGATGCCCTGGGCCGGGAAGGCGTAGCCGGCGAACGCCACCTTGGCCAGCGCCTCGCGGTTGATGGCATAGTTGATGGCCTGGCGCACCTTCACGTTGTCGAAGGGCTTGTGCTGCACGTTGAAGCTGATGTAGCGCGTGATGATGGAATCGCCGGTCAGCACGTCCAGCTTGTCGCTCTTTTTCAGCAGCGCGGCCTGCTCGTAGGGCAGCGTGTAGGCGAAATCGGCCTCGCCGGTCTGCAGCATGGCGGCGCGGGTGCTGTTTTCCAGCACCGGCTTCCAGGTAATGGTGTCGATCTTGGGATAGCCCTTCTTCCAGTAGCCGTCGAACTTCTTGCCGCGCACGTAATCGGTCTGTTTCCAGCCGTCGAACACGAAGGGGCCGGTGCCTACGGGGTGGAAGGCGATGTCCTTGCCGTATTTTTCCAGCGCGGCCGGCGAGATGATGGCCGCCGAGGCGTGCGCCAGCGAGTTGATGAACGGCGCGAACGGCTCTTTCAGGGTGATGCGCAGCGTGCTGGCATCCACCGCCTCGACCTTGCCGATGCGGTTGAACTGGTTGTAGCGCGCCAGATGGTTGTCGCGGTTCAGCACGCGGTCCAGGTTGGCCTTGACGGCCGCCGCGTTGAAATCCGTGCCGTCATGAAACTTCACGCCCTGGCGCAGCTTGAACGTGTAGGTCAGGCCGTCGGGCGTGACGTCGTAGCTTTCGGCCAGCACCGGCTTGATCTTCAGATCTTTGTCGAACTCGAACAGGCCTTCGTAGAACGACTTGGTGACGGCCGTGGTCAGCGTGGTGTTGGTGTTGTAGGGATCCAGGGTCTCGGCCTGCGAACTCAGCGCCAGCACGACATCCTTGGCCGCGAACGCGGCGCTGCCGCAGGTCAGGGCCGACAATGCCAGCAGGCTTGCCGCCAGGGTTTTTCGCTGGAACAGCGAATCGACTCGTTTATTCATGGACAGGCTCCTTGGGGGTATGCAGTCGCTTGCTTATCAATAGGCACCGGCAATGCGATGCCGGGCGACAAAATGCCGCGGTGCAACCTGCACCAGCGGCTGGACCGACGGTTCGTCGCCGACGGCCCGGATCGGGCTGGGAATTTCATCGGACAGCAGTTCGCGCTTGGCGTGCCGGCGCGCCGGATCGGCGATCGGCACGGCGTCCATCAGCTTGCGCGTGTACGGATGCTGCGGATTCTCGAAAATGGCGCGGCGCGGGCCGATCTCGACGATCTGCCCCAGGTACATCACCGCCACGCGGTGGCTGACGCGCTCGACCACCGCCATGTCGTGCGAAATGAACAGGAACGCCACACCCAGCTCGCGCTGCAGGTCGAGCATCAGGTTGACGATCTGCGCCTGGATGGAAACGTCGAGCGCCGACACCGATTCGTCGGCCACCACCACCTTGGGGTTCAGGGCCAGGGCGCGCGCGATGGCGATGCGCTGGCGCTGCCCGCCGGAAAACTCGTGCGGATAGCGGCTGGCGTGCTCGGCCGGCAGCCCGACTTTTTCCAGCAGCCAGGCCACGCGCTGGCGCGCCGCCTCGCCTTTGGCGATGCCGTGCACCAGCAGCGGCTCCATGATCGAGAAGCCCACTGTGACGCGCGGGTCCAGCGAGGCGAACGGATCCTGGAAAATGAACTGGATATTGCGGCGCAGGTGCTGCAGCGTGCTGGACGGCATCTCGCGGATGTTCTGCCCGCCGAATTCGATGGCGCCGCTCTGGCTTTCGACCAGGCGCAGCAGCGAGCGGCCCGTGGTCGATTTGCCGCAGCCCGATTCGCCCACCAGCGCCAGCGTCTCGCCGGGATACAGGTCGAAGCTGACGCGCTCGACCGCGTGCACGCGCCGCTTGACGCGGCCGAACAGGCCGCTGGGCACATCGAAGCGGGTGATCAGGTCTTTGACGCGCAGAATGGGCTGGGCGTCGGCGTGCACGGTATCGTGGGGCCGGTCCGGCTCGGGCGCCTGCCCGGCATCGACGCGCAGCAGCGGAAACTTGGCCGGCAGGTCGGTGCCGGCCATGGCCCCCAGGCGCGGCACGGCCGACAGCAGCGCGCGCGTATAGGCGTGCTGCGGCTGGCCGAACACCTGTTCGGAAGCGCCCTCTTCGACCTTGTCGCCGCGATACATCACCAGCACGCGGTCGGCCACTTCGGCCACCACGCCCATGTCGTGCGTGATGAAGATCACGCCCATGTCCATTTCTTCCTGCAGCTGGCGGATCAGTTGCAGGATCTGCGCCTGGATGGTCACGTCCAGCGCCGTGGTGGGCTCGTCGGCGATCAGCAGCTGCGGCTTGCACGACAGCGCCATGGCGATCATGACCCGCTGGCGCATGCCGCCCGACAGCTGGTGCGGGTAGCGATCGAGAATGGCGCGCGCCTCGGGAATGCGCACCCGCTCGAGCATGCGCAGGGTCTCGGCCCGCGCGGCTGCGGCGTCCAGGCCCTGGTGCAGCTGCAGCGCCTCGGCGATCTGCGACCCCGCGGTAAAGCTGGGGTTCAGCGAGGTCATGGGTTCCTGGAAGATCATGGCCACGTCGGCGCCGCGCACGCGCTGCAGCACGTTTTCGCCGGCGCGCGCCAGGTCCAGGACTTCGCCGCCGCGCCGGCGCAGCTGCATGTCGCCGCGCACGATGCGCCCGCCCCCGTATTCCACCAGACGCATCAGCGCCAGCGAGGTGACCGATTTGCCGGAACCGGACTCGCCCACGATGGCCAGCGTTTCGCCGCGGTCGACGTGGAACGATACATCGCGCACGGCCTCGACCACGCGCTCGGGGGTATTGAAGCGTACGGTCAGGCCATCGACCTGCACCACCCTTTTGGCATCCATGCTAGTCATCGCGTTCATTTCTCTTGCCTGGGGTCCAGTGCGTCGCGCAGGCCGTCGCCCAGCAGGTTGAATCCCAGCACCGTCAGGAAAATCGCCGATCCGGGGAAGATCGACATCCAGGGGGCCTGGGTCATGAAGTTCTTGGCCGTGTTCAGCATCGAGCCCCACGACGGATTGGGCGGCTGCAGGCCCAGCCCCAGGAACGACAGGCTGGCCTCGGCGATGATAGCGGTGGCGATGGTGATGGTGGCCTGCACGATCAGCGGCGGCATGATGTTGGGCAGGATGTGGCGCAGGATGATGCGCGTATCCGACGCCCCCAGCGCCCGCGCGCTTTGTACGTAGTCTTCGTTTTTCACGGCCAGCACCTGCCCGCGCGCCAGCCGGATGAACTTGGGCGCGGCCGATACGCCGATGGCGATCATGGCGTTGGTCAGGCTGGGGCCCAGGAAGGCGGCCAGGGCAATGGCCAGGATCAGGAACGGGATGGCCAGCAGCGCCTCGGTGCAGCGCGACACCACGCTGTCGATCCAGCCGCCGAAATAGCCCGACACCAGGCCGAACGGCACACCCGCGACCAGCGCGATCAGCACCGACACCAGGCCTGCCATGAGCGAGGCGCGCGCGCCGTACAGCATGCGGCTGTAGATGTCGCGGCCCAGCTCGTCGGAGCCCAGCCAGAAAGTGGCCGAAGGCGCCTTGCGGATGGCCATGAAGCTGGTCTGCAGCGGATCGTGCGTGGCCAGCAGCGGCGCCAGCAGCGCCAGCAGCACTACGGCCAGCACGATGGCCGCGCCCAGCAGCGCGACGTAATTGCGTTTGAATTTGCCCCAGGCGCGGTTGCGGCTGCGGGGCGGCGTGACGGCAGCGGCCGTGGCGAGTTGTGCGCTCATGCGTGCCTCAGGCGGGGATTGACCAGGATATACAGGATGTCGGCCAGCAGATTCATGATGATGAAGCCGACCGCCACGCACAGCACGACGCCCTGCACTACCGCGTAGTCGCGCGTGAATACCGCGTCGACGATCAGCTTGCCGAAGCCCGGAATGGTGAATACCTGTTCGGTGAGCACGGCGCCGGCCAGCAGTTCGCCGAACAGCAGCGTGACCAGGGTCACGATGGGCATCAGCGCATTGCGCAGCGCGTGGCGCAGCACCACGCGGCGCGGCGACACGCCCTTGGCGCGCGCGGTGCGCACGTAGTCGGCGCTGAGGGCCTCGAGCATGGCCGAACGCGTGTGCCGCATCAGATAGGCCGCGATGGCCGAGGACAGCACCAGCGCCGGCATCAGCATGGTTTTCATCGACATCCAGAAATCGTCGAAAGGCGAGACATAGCCGGACGCCGGCAGCAGCCGCCATTTCACCGACACCAGCATGATCAGCAGGATGCCCAGCCAGAAGTTGGGAATGGACATGCCGGACAGGGCCGCGACGTTGGCCCCCATTTCAGTGGCCGTGCCCTTGCGCACGGCCGCCACAATGCCCATGGGCACGCCGATGATCAGGGCGAAGAACATGGCCATGGCGGCCAGCTGCAGCGTCACCGGCAGCTTCTGGGCGATCAGGCGCGTGACCGGCACATCGGTGCGCAGCGACTTGCCCAGGTCGCCCTGCAGCACCTGCGACACCCAGGCGCCGTATTGCACCGGCAAGGGGTCGTTGAGCCGGTACTTGTCGCGCAGGTAGTCGAGCACGGCGGGGTCGCGCTCTTCGCCGGCCATCGTCAGCACCGGATCGCCAGGCAGGATTTTCTGCAGCATGAAGACGATCATCGACACCAGGATCAGCGTCGGGATCGCCACCAGCACGCGGCGCAAAATGATTTTGAACATAGGTGGAACCTGAAATTCTGGTTGGCGCCAAACGCGCGGGCCGTGCGTTGCGGCACGGCCCGGCGGTCAGGCGCGCGGCTCGGCCCCGCTACTGCGCGAAGCTCACGCCCTTGAGGCGGATCATGCCGTCGGGATAGGGATTGAAGCCCTTGACCTTCTTGGCCAGCACGAAGGGCCAGGGCTGGTAATAGATATACACCGCCTGGGCATCGGCCTGCAGGATCTCTTGCGCCTGGTCGTAGATGGCCTTGCGCTTGGCTTCATCGGGAAC
Organism: Bordetella petrii; assembly: GCF_017356245.1. NCBI lineage: Bacteria > Pseudomonadati > Pseudomonadota > Betaproteobacteria > Burkholderiales > Alcaligenaceae > Bordetella > Bordetella petrii. Next base: position 3,340,416 of record NZ_JAFMZZ010000001.1, on the reverse strand, counting down.
GGTGCGGGCCTGGGCCAGCAGCTTGTCGACTTCCGGGTTGCAATAGCGGCCGTCGTTGAGCGCGCCCTTGCAGGTGACGAACTGGTAGATATTGCCGTCGGGGTCGACCCGGCCCGACCAGCCGCGCATCAGCAGCTCGAAGTTGCCGCTTTGCGCTTCGTTGAGCAGCGCCGCGTATTCGGTGGGCCGCAGGCTGAGCTGGAAGCCGGCTTCGGCGGCCATGGCCTGCACCATTTCGGCGATGGCCGAAGTGGTGGTGTTATTGCCGAAGGCCAGTTCCGCCTTGACCTGCTCTTTGCCGGCTTCTTTCAGCAGGGCCTTGGCCTTGGCGATGTCGCGCGCGGGAATGGGGAACTTGTCGCTGTGGTAGGGGCTGGCGGGCGGGAACGGCTGGTTGGCAGGATCGAAGATGCCGCCGCCGACCACTTCGTTGATGATGTTGCGGTCGAGGGTGAGCTCGAACGCGCGGCGCACCCGCTCGTCGGCAAACGGATTGGTCTTGGCTCGTTCGCCGTTGGCCACGTTGAAATAGAACTGCTGGTAGCCCAGGCCCGAGATGGGCGCGAACTGCAGGCTGGGATCGGCCTTGACCTGCTGGGCGTCCGACGGGTTCATGCGCTCGAGGATGTCGAGGCCGCCGGCGCGCAGGTTGGACAGGCGCACGGTGGTGTCGGGAATGGGCAGGAAAGTGACGCGCTTGAACGCGAAGTCTTTGGCGTTGTAGTACTGGTCGAACTTGTCGAGCACGATGCGGTCGTTCTGCACCCGCTCGACGAATTTGTACGGCCCCGAGCAGATGGGCTTGCGGCCCACGGCGCCGATGTCGTCGGAAAAGATCTTGGGCGACAGCATCATGCCGGCGCGGTCGGACAGCGCGGCCAGCAGCGTGGCATCGGGCTGCTTGAGCGTCAGCACCAGGGTTTGCGGGTCGGGCGTGTCGATCTTGGCGATCGAGGCCAGTTCGCCCTTGCGCATGCTTTCTTTCAGCGTCATGGCGCGTTCGAGATTGGCCTTGGCCGCCGCCGAGTCGAACTTGCTGCCGTCGTGGAACAGCGCGTCGGTGCGCAGCTTGAACGTCAGCACGGTGTTGTCTGCGTTCCAGGACCACGACTGCGCCAGTTGCGGCACGAACTGCAGCTTTTCGTTGACGTCGACCAGCTTGTCGCACAGCGAGGTGAAGACGATGCGGCCGACATAGGTGCGGGCGCGGTGGGGATCGAGCACATCGGGGTCTTCTTGCAGGCCGATGCGCATTTCCTGCGCCACCGCGGCCCCCGATGCAGCCGCCAGCAGCGCGGCGCACAACCCCAGCTTGAAGTGCGAAAGCTTCATATGTGTTTCCCTTGTATGAGTGTTGTGAGTATGGAACCGGCGCCACGAGCCCGGCGCCGGTTCAGAATGCCATGGTTCGGCCTAGAAACCAACTGCCTGGCCGTCGCGGCGGCTGTCGCTGGCGGCGACATAGCCGTGCTCGTTGTCGCTTTCGTGCAGGCGCCAGATGAACTGGCCGGCGCCGAAGTCCATGTAGGGGTCGTCCACCGACTTCATGGTGTGGCCGAGCGCCCGCAGGCCATCCACGGTGGCGCGGCTCATGGTGGACTCGATGTCCAGCGAGAAGTCGCGGTTGACCTTCCAGCGCGGCGCGCAGCAGGCGGCCTGCGGCTGCTGGTGGTAGTCGAGCATGCGCACCACGGTTTGCAGGTGCCCCTGCGGCTGCATGTCGCCGCCCATGACGCCGAAGCTCATGACGGGCTTGCCGCCGCGCGTCAGGAAGCCCGGGATGATGGTGTGGAACGGCCGCTTGCCGCCGTCGACCACGTTGGGCGACTTCGGGTCCATGGAAAAGCCCACGCCGCGGTTCTGCAGGCTGATGCCGGTGCCCGGCACCACCACGCCCGAACCGAAGCCCATGTAGTTGGACTGGATGAACGAGATCATCATGCCGCTTTCGTCGGCGGCGCTCAGGTAGATGGTGCCGCCGGCATGCGGCCGGCCGGCCTCGAACTGCGTGGCGCGGTCCAGGCGGATGAGCTTGGCGCGGCTTTCCAGGTAGGCGTCCGACAGCATCTGCTGCGGCGTGACGTCCATGGTGCGCGGGTCGGACACGTAGCGGTACAGGTCGGCGAAGGCCAGTTTCATGGCTTCGATCTGCACGTGCTGCGACAGCACCGAATCTACCTGCATGCTGCCCAGGTCGAAGTGCTCGCAGATGCCCAGCGCCATCAGCGCGGCAATGCCCTGCCCGTTGGGCGGGATTTCGTGCAGTTCATAGCCGCGGTACGACTTGGAAATGGGCTTGACCCACTCGGGCCGGTAGTTGCGCAGGTCGTCGAGCGTCATGGCGCCGCCGCATTCTTTGCTGAACGCAGCGATTTTCTCGGCCAGCTCGCCTTCGTAGAAGTCGCGCCCGCCGCTTGCGGCGATGCGGCGCAGCGTATAGGCCGCATCGGGAATGCGGAAATGCTCGCCGACGGCCGGCGCGCGGCCGTTGGGCAGGAAGGCCTGGGCATAGCCCGGCTGGTCGCGCAGCTCGTCGGCGGCGGCGGCCCACTTGTGGGCCACCACGGGCGGCACGGCATAGCCGCGCTCGGCGATCTCGATGGCGGGTTCGAACAGGTCCGCGAACGGCAGCTTGCCCAGCTTTTCGTGCAGCGCGGCCCAGCCGGCCACCACGCCCGGCACCGTGGCGGCATCCCAGCCGCGCTTGGGCTGCTTGGCCAAGCCGTCGGGGCCGGTGCCGTATTTGCGCTTGAAGTACTCGACGTTCCAGGCGGCCGGGGCCACGCCCGAGGAATTCAGGCCATGCAGTTCCTTGCCGTCCCAGACGATGGCGAAGCAGTCGCCGCCCAGGCCGCAGGACACTGGCTCGACCAGCACGATGGTGGCCGCCGCGGCAATGGCCGCATCCACCGCATTGCCCCCCTTGAGCATCATGCGCAGGCCGGCCTGCGCCGCCAACGGATGCGAGGTGGACACCACGTTGCGGGCGAACAGGGGAATCCGCGCCGTGGGATAAGGATTGTTCCAGTCGAAGGTTTTCATGGACGCTGAAGCTCGAAGTAAGAAAGAAAGACGGAGAAAAGACAATCGAAATTACTCTTGTGCTCTAATTAAATCAATTTGAATAATTGATTTAACGTACAAAATTATTTTATGAGTAGCATCCGCTTTCTGCGCAGCTTCCTGGCCGTGGCCCACCACGGTTCATTTTCAGAAGCAGCCGAGCAAGTCGCCCTGACCCAGGCGGCCATCAGCTTCCAGATGCGCTCGCTGGAAGCCGAACTGGGCCGCGAACTGTTCGACCGCAGCGGCCGCCTGGCCATCCTGAACGCCGCCGGACGCGAATTGCTGCCCGACGTGAAGCAGCTGGTCGACCTGTACGACCGCCTGAAACTGCCGCGCAACACCCCGGGCGCGCTGGCCGGCGCCGTGTCGATCGGCGCGGTGGTGTCCTGCATGGGCACGCTTTCCAAGGTGGTGTCCAGCCTGAAGCGGGAGCACCCGGGGCTGGATGTGCGCGTGCTGTCGGGCAAGGCCAGCGAGCTGGCCGGCAAGGTCGAGGCAGGCGAACTCGATGCCGCCTTCCTGGTGGAAAGCAGCCGCAAGATGGCCAGCACGCACTGGACCCCTTTGTACGAAGAGCCGCTGGTGGTGGTGGCGCCGCCTTCGGCCACGGGCCAGACCGCCCAGGCGGTGCTGGCCGCCAACCCTTTCCTGCGCTTCGACCGCACCCAGCGCACCGGCCGCCAGATCGACCGGGTGCTGCGCCGCCTGGGCGTGCCGGTCAGCGAGTTCCTGGAGCTCAACGCCATCGAAACCCTGGTGGAACTGGTGCGCCAGGAAGTGGGCGTGAGCCTGCTGCCGCTGCTCAACGGCTCGAACTGGCAGTCCAGCGCCGACCTGCGCATCCTGCCGCTGCCCGAAGAGGCTGGCCATCCGGCCCGCAGCCTGGGCATGCTGGAACGGCGCGACCACGCGCGCCAGGACATCACGCGCGAGATCTGCGCGCAAAGCCTGGCGATATTCCGGCTGCGGACGCAGCCTTTGCCGGGCTGAATGGCGCGGGCGCGTGCTCGTCTGGGGGGCTGCAGGTGTCTGGCTCCGAAGGTGCCAGACACCGAGGTGTGCGGAGACTGTCTCGGCAGTACGGTGTCTGGCACCTTTGGAGCCAGACACCTGCCAGCGATGGCCTGCTACGCGCCCGCCCCCATGGCCGGGTCGCTGATGGACGGCTTGCCGGTTTCCACGCGGCCGGCATAGCGGCGCAGGTAGCCGCCGTCGCCCGCCAGGGTGACGCTGAAGTCGTACCAGCCGCCGCTGTCGGCCAGCGCCCAGTGCTGCTCGACCTCGCCCCCCGCCGCCACCTCGAACGACCAGCTCTGGCCGCCCGGATAGTAGGCGTTGGGCTGCACCTGGAACGTGCACGGGGCCGCGCCGCGGTTCAGGAACGACACATACACATCGCCGCGGGTGATCTCGTAGCAGACGCGGATTTCCGAATCGGCCGACAGCGGGCCGATGCCTGCCAGGCTGCCCTTGAAATGGCGGTGATAGCCGTTCGGACCCAGCACCCACAGGTCATAGGCGCCGGCGTCGGCCGTGGCGTCCCAGCGGCCGTCCAGCTCGGTGCCGGCCTCGAGCGTGTAGCGGCGCGGCAGGCGGTCCAGGTGCAGGCGGTCGTACACATGGAACACGGCGGCGGCGGTGCCGGTATTGGCGAACAGCAGCTGCATGGCGCCGCCGGCGGCGTCGGCGCGCGCGCTGGTATGCAGTTCGTAAGGCAGCGCGCGCGAGAACCGCACACCGCGCGCCTGTGCCGGCACGGCCTGGCCGTCGACCGTGGGCACCGGCACCGGACCCAGCGCTTCCTGCTCGGCCCGGATCGCGTCGGCCTGCGCCTTGCTGAGCAGCTTCAGGTCGGGCAGGGGTTCGCTGTTGGGCGCGGCGAAATCGAACGCCGACACCAGGTCGCCCATCACGGCGCGGCGCCACGGGCTGATGTTGGCCTCGGCCACGCCGAAGCGGGCTTCCAGGAAGCGCAGCACCGAGGTGTGGTCGAACACTTGCGAATTCACCCAGCCGCCGCGGCTCCAGGGCGACACCACGTACATGGGCACGCGCGGGCCCGGGCCGTACACGCGCCGGTCGGCCGGGTCCTGGCGCGAGGCCACGGTATGGCGCTCGGCTGCGGTATCCACCGTGGAATCGCCCGCCATCGAGCCGTCGGGGTTCAGCGACGGCGCGGCCGGCGATGGCATATGGTCGAAAAAGCCGTCGTTCTCGTCGAAGTTGACCAGCAGCACGGTCTTGCTCCAGATCTCGGGATTCGCGGTAAGCGCGTCCAGCACTTCCTGGATGTACCAGGCGCCCTGCACCGGGCTGGACGGCCCGGGATGTTCGGAGTATTCGGCCGGCGCCACGATCCACGACACCTGCGGCAGGCTGCCGTTGGCGGCGTCGTCGCGCAGGGCCTGCAGCATGCCGCCATCGGGCATGGTATTGGCCACGCCCTTGTACAGCGGATTGGCGCCGTCGACGGCCGGCGTCCAGGCCGGATACGGCGCGCCGTCGGGGCCGTTGCCGGCCTGCTCGTTGGCGCGGCGGAACTGCTGGAAACCCGCCAGGGAATTGTCGGTGAAATTGTCGGGCAGGTTCTGGTAGACCTTCCAGCTTACGCCGGCCTGCTGCAGGCGTTCGGGATAGGTGGTCCAGTTCCAGCCTTCGGCAGAGGCTTCCAGGCCGTCCCACTGGTTGCGCGTCGAGGGCCCGTTGCCCGCGCCGGTGGGATCGTTGGTGCCGGTCCACAGGAACAGCCGGTTGGTGTTGGTGCCGCCATGCGTGGCGCAATGGTAGGCATCGCAAAGCGTGAATGCCTCGGCCAGCGCGAACTGGAACTCGAGCTCGGCGGCGCCGTAGTACCCCATGGAATGGTCGCGCTTGTGCAGCGGCCACTGGTCCATGCGCCCGCCGTCCCAGGCGGCCTGCGCATCGGGGTAGTCGTGCGGCGTGCCCGCCACGCGCTGCGCGTTGCCCTGGCTGGCATCCAGGTGGTAGGGCAGCACCAGGCGCGCGCCGTTGGACTGTTCCCACACCGAGCGGCCGTCGGGCAGGGGGATGGTGAGGCGGTCGCCGAAGCCGCGCACGCCCTTGAAAGTGCCGAAGTAATTGTCGAAAGAGCGGTTTTCCTGCATCAGGATCACCACGTGCTCGACGTCCTGGATCGTGCCGGTGCGATGGTTGGCCGGAATCGCCAGCGCGCGCCGGATGCTGGGGGGAAATGCCGACAGGGCGGCCACGCCGGACGCGGCGATGGCGCTGTTGCGCAGGAACCGGCGCTTGGCCGGTGAAGCGGGTCGATGTTGCGACATGGAAGGGAGATGTCCTGGAAAGTGTCGGGAAACGCGCCTCACGGCGCGCAGCGCAGCACGGGCTCGGAGGCCGTGGGGGGATTCGGCTGGCCGCTGTCGTCATCGTCCGAATCGCCGCTGCCGCAGGCCGCCAGCAGGGCACACAGCAGCGCCGCCATTCCCAGGCGGCGCCAGGTCATTACGCTCATGGTGTTCTGTTCCTTTTTCAGGCAATGGAAAAAACAAAAAGAACCCCGCCGGGGCGGGGACTTGCGCGGCGCACGGGCCGCACGACGATGCTAGGGATCAACAATGACAATTGCCCGACCGCGGCGGGCGCGCCGGCCGGCACGGCGGCGCCGGCCGCTCATATGGCTGTCATGTCGATCGGTTAGCGTCGGGGCCTTGTTCACCCACTACCGCCCTGCCCGCATGCGCCTGCGCCCGCCATTCGCCCTGCCCCCCGCCCCGCGCGCGCTGCGCGTGCTGGCCATCGCGGCCACGGCCGCCGGCGTCGGCCTGTGGTGCGCCATCCTGCTGGCGCCCGGGCCGGCCGAGCTGCCGCCGGCGCTGGCCGCCGCGTCGGCGCCGGCATCCGATACGCAGGCCGTGGCCATGCTGTTCGGCGCGGATGGCGCCATCGATACGCAAATCACGGTGCTGGGACTGATCGCGGCCGGCGCGCAGGGCTCGGCCGTGCTGAGCGTGGACGGCGGCCCGGCCCGCGCCTATCGTGTGGGCGCGGAGATCGCGCCGGGCCTGGCGCTGGCCGCCGTATCGCCGACCGGCGTCGAGCTGGACCGCAACGGCGCGCTGGTGCGCGCGGCGGCCCCCGCGCGCGCCGCCGCGCCGGCCGGGATCGTGCCCGCGCCCTGAAGCGCGGCAACAGTATTACTGTCATATTTTTGACGCATCATGCCCGCTTTCCATGAATGAGCGGAGAGTCTTCGTGCGTCAATTCCAGCGCCCGCGAGCCCGGCAGCAGGGCTTCACACTGATCGAGATCATGGTGGTGATCGTGATCATGGGGATCCTGGCCGCGCTGGTCGTTCCCCGCGTGCTGGACCGCCCCGACCAGGCGCGGCGCGTGGCCGCGCGCCAGGACATCAGCGGCCTGATGCAGGCCTTGAAGCTGTACCGCCTGGACAACGGCCGCTATCCGTCCGCCGCCCAGGGGCTGCAGGCGCTGGTGCAGCGCCCCGACGGCGCGCGCAACTGGCGGCCCTACCTGGACCGCCTGCCCAACGACCCCTGGGGCCACCCCTATCAGTACCTGAACCCCGGCGTCAAAGGCGAGATCGACGTATTCACGTTCGGGCCCGACAGCAAAGCGGGCGGAGAGCAGGACGATGCGGACATCGGCTCGTGGGATCTCTGAGCGCGGCTTCACGCTGATTGAAATGCTGGTGGTGGTGGCGATCATCGCCATCGCCGCGTCGATGGTGAGCCTGTCGGTGGCATCTTCTTCAGAGCGCTCGCTGCGCGCCGACGCCGAACGCCTGGTCGATGCTTTTGCGGTGGCGCAGAGCGAGGCGCGCAGCGACGGGCGGGCCATCCAGTGGCGCGCCGACGAGCGCGGCTGGTCGTTCGAGCGGCGCGGCAGGCCGGCGCGCCTGTCGGCGCAGGACGACGGCCCGCAGACCCCCGACCGCTTCACCAACGACCAGGTTCTGCACGCGCAGGCCTGGAGCGCGCCGCCCGTCAGCCTGCGGCGCGCGCCGGACCGCCCGGTCGTGTTCGGCACCGAATGGATCGCCGACCCGCTGGTGCTGGAACTGGCCTCGCGGGGCGACAGCGTGCGCATCGAACGCGACGCGGCAGGCGGCTATGCCATCCGGTAGGCAGCGCCGCGGCGGCGCCGCGCAGCGCGGCTTCACGCTGATCGAAGTGCTGGTGGCGCTGGCCATCATCGCGGTAGCCATGGGCGCCGCGATGCGCGCGACCCAGGTCATGCTGGACAACAGCCGCGCCATTCGCGACAAGACGCTGGCGCTGCTGGCGGCCGACAATGCCCTGGCCCAATTGCGGCTGGAACAGGCCTTTCCGCGCGCCGGCACGCAGACCGCGCCCTGCCCTCAGGGCACGCGGGCCTTGCGCTGCGAACTGGAAATACGCAATTCGCTGAACCGCAATTTCCGCCAGGTCACCGTGCGCGTGCACGACCCCGAGCGCAACGACGCCACGCTGGCCGAACTGACCGGCCTGCTGTCGCAGATCCGTTGATGCGCCCGCGCCGCCGCCCCGCCCGCCAGCAAGGCTTCACGCTGATCGAAGTGCTGATCGCCATTGCGCTGATGGCGGTCGTGAGCCTGCTGTCGTGGCAGGGCCTGGAACACGTGTCGGCGGCGCGCGACTGGCTGGGTGAACAGGCGCAGGACCAGGCCGTGGTGTTGCGCACGCTGGGGCAGGTCGAACGCGACCTGAACCGCGCCTATGCAGGCACGCCGGCCCAGGCCGGCGCCGCCACCCTGCTGCCGCCCGGCATACAGGTGGCGCAGTCGGCCGGCGCGGCGCTGCTGAACATCGTGCGCGCTACGCCGGACGGCGGCTTGTGGCAGCGCATCACGTGGCGCCTGCGGCCCGACGGCCTGTGGCGCTACAGCGGCGTGCCCGCGGCGCGCTATCCGCTGCCCGAGCCGGCCGAGGGCGTGCTGGTGATGCCCGGCGCCAGCGGGCTGGGCGTGCGCGCCTGGGTGCCCGGCCGCGGCTGGCGCGATCCGCTTCAGCCCGAGACCGAGCGCGCCACCGGGCTGGAAGTGGCCATCGAACGCCGCGGCCGCGGCCAGCCCGAACGCTATACCCGCATCGTGGTGCTGCCATGACCCCGCGCGCGCCAAGGCAGCAGGGCATGGCGGTGGTCAGCGCGCTGATCGTGGTCGCCATCGTCGCGGCCCTGACCAGCGGCCTGTTCCTGCGCCAGACTTCGGCCATCCGGCAGATCGAGAACGAACAGGCGCGCGTGCAGGCGCGCTGGCTGCTGCTGGGCGGCATCGACTGGGCGCGCCTGCTGCTGCGCGACAATGCCCGCCAGGAGGCCACCGTCAGGCGTGACCAGCTATGGTCGACGCCGGTGCTCGACACCCGCATCGAAGGCGACGACAGCGGGCGCGCCGCGGTGTTTTCCGGCGGCATCCAGGACGAACAGGGCAAATACAACTTGTACAACCTGGCCAGGCGCGGCGTGGTGGACCCGTCCCAGGTCGATGTGCTGGCGCGCCTGCTGGACCTGGTGGGCCTGCCCGCCACACTGGCGCCGCAACTGGCCGCGCAGGTCGCCCTGACGCAGAGCCGTGTGCCCGACACCGCGCCGGCCTCGTCGGCCGGCACGCAGGCCGGCGCCCAGGCGCCGCAGCCGCGCGGCATCGACGACCTGGCCGCGCAGCTGGGCGTGGACGACGCGGGCCGGCGGGCCATGCGCCGCACCATGACGCTGCTGCCGGCCGCCACCCTGGTCAATGTCAACACCGCCGAGCCGGAAGTGATCGCCGCGCTGGTGCCTGACCTGAGCCTGGCGCAGGCCCGCTCGGTGATGGGCGAGCGCGACCGGGGCCGCTGGTTCAACGACAGCGGCGACTTTGCCAACCGCCTGGCCGCGGGCGGAAAACCCCTGCAAGTACCGGCGGTGGCCACGACCAGCGAATGGTTCCTGGCCGACGGCACCGTGGCCTATCAACGCGCCCGCGTCAGCATGCAGGCCCTGCTGGCGATTTCCGGGCAGCGCGCTCCTGAAACCGTATGGATAAGAGAAACACCGTAAAGAACATCCTGCGCGTGGCCCTGCCGCCGCTGGCGGCCTGGTCGGACACGACCCCGCTGGCCTACGCCTGGCTGGACCGCCAGGGCCGCGCCGCACGCGGCGGCAGATTGGCGGCCGCCGCGCTGGCCGCCGCCTTTCCCCAGGCGCGCGTGCAGGCCATTCTGCATCCCGACGACGTGATCGTCGCCGCCGTCAGCGTGCCGGCCGTGCCGGCCAGCCGCCACGCGGCCGCCGTGCGCGGCACGCTGGAAGGCCTGGTGCTCGGCGATCTCGAGGCGCTGGCCGTGGGGCACGGCGGCCGCGCCGCCGATGGCACGGTGCTGGCCGCCTGGATGGCGCGCGACGCCCTGCGCGCGGCCTGGCAGCGGCTGTCGGCCGCGGGGCTGGCCGTGCAGGCGTTTTATCCCCTGCAGGTCTGGTCCGATGCGCCCGAACAGGCGCGGCCCGCGGCGCTGGATGGTATTCACGATGCGCGCTGGCAGGCGCCCGGGCCGGGCTGGTCGCTGGCGCTGCCGCAATTGGCGCCCAGGCAGCCTTCGCGCTGGCGCGGCGCGTGGGCCTGGCTGGCGGCCGCCGCGGCGGTGTGGATCCTGGGCCTGAACCTGTATGCCGTGCAGCTTGGCGACGAAGCCGGGCGGCTGCGCCAGCGCATGGAGCAGGACGTGCGCGACGCGTTTCCGGATATCCCGGTCGTGCTGGACCCCTTGCGCCAGGCGCAGCAGGCCCGCGATGCGCTGCGGGCCGGCCAGGGCAAGGCCGCGGGCAACGATTTCCTGTCGCTGGCCCGCGTGGCCGCGCAGGTGCTGCCGTTCGCGGCCGACGCCGTCGACCGGCTGGCCTATCGCGACGAGGTGCTGACGCTGCGCCTGCATGACGGGCATGCCGATGCGGCGCCGGGCAGTGCGCCCGCCGCCGGGGCGGCCACGCCATCGGCTGCCGCCGGCGCGGCCGCCGACCGCCTGGCCGACACGGCCGCCATTCTGCAACGCGCCGCGGCGCTGGGCGCGCGCGTGGAACGCGACGACAGCGGCGCCTGGCGCATCCTGCGAGCCCAGCCATGACCCTTATCGCTTCCTTGCGCGACCGCCTCGCCCCCTGGACCGCGCGCGCCGCAGCCTGGCGCCGGCGCGCCGTGTCCTGGTATGCGCAGCGGGCGCGCCGCGAGCAGCAGCTGCTGGCCGGGGCCGGCGCGTTGATGGCCGCCGCATTCGTGTTCCTGGTCTTGATCGAACCGGCCTGGTCGACCGTGAAACAGGCCAGGCGGGAACTGCCCGGCCTGCGCGCCCAGGCCGCCACGGTGGCCGAACTGACCGCCCAGGTGCGCGCCCTGCGGCGCCAGGACGCCGGCGCGGCAAGCGCGGCGCCCGCCATCGCCGAACTGGCCGCCAGCCTGCGCCGCGAAGGCCTGCCGCAAGCCAGCTGGTCGCTGGCCGAGGCGGCGGCCAGGCCGGCGCCGGCGGATTCGAAAACGCCGGCGCCCTCGCCCGCCATCGCGCTGACCCTGCGCGACGCGCCCGCAGCGGCCTTGTTCCGCTGGCTGGACACCACGGCGCGCGACTGGCGCCTGTCGGTGGCGGATGCCGAACTCGTCCGCGCGACGAATCCCGCCGGCCGGCGCCTGCCTGGCCGCCTGAGCGGCACCCTGACCCTGCTTCCCGCCCTGCCCTGATGCGTTTACCCCTGCCCGCAAGCTTCTCGCCGCCGCTGGCGGCCCTGGCGCTGTGCTGCGCCCTGCTGGCCGCGCTGCCGGTCTTGCCGGCGCGCTGGCTGCTGCTGGCCCTGCCCGACGACGCCATGGCCACGCTGGCCGATGCCGACGGTACGATCTGGCACGGCAGCGCCCGGCTGGCGCTGGGCCCGCCGGGCGGCCGCCACCTGCTGTCCGAACCGCTGCGCTGGCAGTGGCGCGACGGCGCGGTGGAAATCTCGCATGCCTGGCTGCGCGGCCCCGTGCGCGTACAGCCAGGTTGGTCCGGCATCACGGTGTCCGGCCAGAACCTGCGCCTGCCCGCCGCGGCGCTGGCCGCCTTCGGGGCGCCGCTGAACACCGTGGCCCCCGCCGGACAGGTCGAGATCGAATGGCGATCTTTCTCGCCGAGCCGCCTGCCCGCCAGCGGCACCCTGGCCACCGGCCACTGGACCAATGCCGGTTCGGCCCTGTCGCATGTGCGCCCCCTGGGCGACTACACCCTGCGCGTCACCGCCGACAATGGCGCGCTGCGCCTGGCGCTGAGCACCGACTCCGGCGTGCTGTCAGTCACCGGGCAGGGCCGCCTGCAGCGCGGCCGCCTGCATTTCCGCGGCGAAGCCGCCCCCGCCGACAATGCCACCCCCGCCCAACGTGCCGCCCTGACCGGCCTGTTGAGCGCGCTGGGCCCGGTGTCGAACGGCAAAAGCCATTTCGGCACGCCGCAGTGATCAAGGTGCAGGCTTATCAGGTGTCAGGCTCCGCAGGTGCCTGACACCGTACTGTTGAGACAGTCGCTGCGCACTTCGGTGTCTGGCACCCACGAAGCCAGACACCTGTGTCACACCCCTATACCGCCAGGGTCACGCTTCGCGGGTCACGCGCAGGATTTCTTCCGGCGCGGTCACGCCGGCTTCGACCCAGCGCTGGCCGTCGTCGCGCAGGGTACGCATGCCGCCCCGCAGCGCCTGGGCCCGCAGCGCCTGTTCGTCGCGTCCTTCATGGATCAGGTGGCGCACGTCGTCGTCCACCGCGAACAGCTCGTGGATCCCCGAGCGTCCGCTGTAGCCCGTGTGGTTGCACGCTTCGCACCCCACCGGCCGATATACCAGCCGCCCGTCGGGCAGGGTATCCGGCCGGCGGCACTGCTGGCACAGGCGGCGCACCAGCCGCTGCGCCAGCACCCCCAGCAGCGACGAAGCCAGCAGGAAAGGTTCGACCCCCATGTCGACCAGACGCGTCACCGCCGAGGTGGCGTCGTTGGTGTGCAGCGTGGCCAGCACCAGGTGGCCGGTCAGTGAGGCCTGCACGGCGATCTGCGCGGTTTCCAGGTCGCGGATCTCGCCGATCATGATCACATCCGGGTCTTGCCGCAGAATGGCCCGCAGCGCCAGCGCGAAGGTCATGTCGATCTTGGCGTTGACCTGGGTCTGGCTGATGCCCGGCAAGTCGTATTCGATGGGGTCTTCCACCGTCAGGATATTGGTGGTGGACGCATCCAGCCGCGCCAGCGCCGCATACAGGGTAGTGGTCTTGCCGCTGCCGGTCGGGCCGGTGACCAGCACGATGCCGTGCGGCTGGCGGATCAGCCCGTCCAGCTGCGCCAGCACCTGCGGGCTCATACCCAGCTTCTCGAGCTGCAGCCGCCCGGCTTCCTTGTCGAGCAGGCGCAGGACCGCGCGCTCGCCATGGCCTGTGGGCAGCGTGGACACCCGCACGTCGATGGGCCGCCCGCCCACCCGCAGCGCGATGCGGCCGTCCTGCGGCAGGCGCTTCTCGGCAATGTCGAGGTTGGCCATGATCTTGATGCGCGATATCAGCGCCGAATGCAGCGCCTTGCGCGGGCTGACCACGTCGCGCAGCACGCCGTCGACGCGATAGCGCACCACCGAATGGCTTTCGTAGGGCTCGATGTGCATGTCGCTGGCGCCGTCGCGCGCCGCCTGCGTGAACAGCGCGTTGATCATGCGGATCACCGGCGCGTCGTCCTGCGTTTCGAGCAGGTCGGCCACTTCGGGAATATCCTGCAGCAGCCGGTCCAGGTCGATTTCGTTTTCGGCCACGCCCATCACCGAGGCCGCATCGGCCGTGTCGCTATAGGCGGCGTTGAGCAGGGTCTCCAGCGCATCGTCCGACACCTCGGCCACCGGCACGTCGCCGTGGCAGCGCAGGATCTCCCGCACCGCCCAGGCCGGCGTGCGCGCGCTGGTGGTCAGCTGCGACGCGCCCGGCCGCAGCAGCAGCACCGCGCGCTGCGCGCGCGCCCAGCTGTAGGGCAAGGGGTAGGCGTTCACAGGTGCGTCACCAGCTCGGCGCGATAGCCCAGCTCTTTGAGCAGGGCCACCGCCGTGTCAACGGTGGTGGCGTCGCGCGCCACGTCCGAGCGCACCACATAGCCCTGCCCGCCCGGGCCGACCTGCACATAGGCGCTCAGGCCGCTGATGCGGACCCGCTTCGCGATGCGGTCGGCCTCGGCCTGGTCGGCCACCATGGCCACCTGCAGAATGGTGGTGTCCTGGCGCGTCTCGGCATACAGGGCCGACGGATCGGTGGCGATGCTGACGCCCAGCGGCAGGTTGGCGCGTATCGGGCTGCCCGGGTCCGACCCGCCCGGCGGCGCCGGCAGCTGGCGCACCTGGAAAGTCTGTGTCGTGGTCGGCGGCTTGCGCCGCATCGTGGCGGCCGCCGCCCCGGGACGCATGTCATAGTCGGCGCTGCCCACGGCCTGCACGCGCGCCGGCGGCAGCAGCGGCGCCTGCACGTCCGGCAGCAGCCAGTGCTTGCCCGGCTGCGCCTGGCTTTGCGCGCGGCGCATGTAGTCGTAGCGGTTCAGGGTCACATTGGCGCTGTCGCGCGCGTCGCGCACCACGAACGGCCGCAGGAACACCATCAGGTTGCTCTTGGTGCGCTGGCGCGTGTCGTAGCGGAACAAGGCGCCCAGCAGCGGAATCGAACTCAGGCCGGGCACGGCGTTGGTGGTGGACGTCACCCGGTCTTCCAGCAAGCCGCCCAGCACGATGATCTGGCCGTCGTCGACCAGCACGCTGGTGTCGATGGCGCGCTTGTTGGTCACCAGGCCGGTGGTCTCGCTGGAGCTGGCTTCGTCGATGCTGCTGACTTCCTGGTAGATGTCCAGCTTGACCGCGCCGCCTTCCGAAATCTGCGGGCGGATATTCAGCTTCAGGCCGATATCTTCGCGCTCGATCGTCTGGAACGGGTTGGTGCTGCCGGCGCTGCCGGACGTGACATACTGGCCAGTGACGAAGGGCACGGTCTTGCCCACCAGGATGCTGGCGGGCTCGTTGTCGAGCGTCAGCAGGTTGGGCGTGGACAGGATGTTGGCTTCGCCGCTGTTCTGCAGGGCCCGCGCCAGCACATTCAAATTGAGCACCTGGTTGCCCAGCACGTCGACCGTGCCCTTGACCAGCCCCAGCGTCAGGCCGCGCCCCAGCGCGTCCAGCGTAGTGGCCCCCGTGCCGGCGCTGCCGATGCCGCTGCCGCCCAGGTTGGTGCCGCCGACAAAGCCGCTGCCGTCCAGGCTGCCGGCGCCCGTCATCCACTGGATGCCGAACTCGGCCGCCTTTTCCTGGCTGACCTCGACGATCAGGCTTTCCACCAGAACTTGCGCGCGGCGCTGGTCGAGCTGGTCGATCACCTCGCGCAGGCTGCGGTACAGCGGCTCGGGCGCCGAGATGATCAGCGTGTTGGTGGACGGGTCGGCCTGCACGGTGGCGCCGCCGCCCGAATACGACACCGCCTCGCCCGCGCCGCCGTCGTCGCGCTCGATAGGCTGCTGGTTGAACGAGCCGCTGCCGCCCAGCCCGCCCGAACTGCCGCTGGACATGCCCACCTGAGTGCTCGACGCACGCGAAGCCGACGTGCGGCCGCCGGCCCGGCCCGTGCCTGCCGCGCCCGTGCCGGCGCCGCCGCCGGCCGCGCCGCCGGCATCGCGGCCCGCGCCGTTCAGGGCCTGGCTGGCCAGCAGGCCGCCCAGCACCTCGGCCATGCGCGATGCCTGTGCGTTGCGCAAGTACACCACGTGCAGGTTGCCGGGCCGCGCCTGCTCGGAATCCAGCTTCTGGATCAGGTCGCGCGCCAGGCGGGTGCGGGCCGGGCTGCCGGCGCGCACCAGCACGCTGTTGGTGCGCGGGTCGGCCACCATGGCAATGCGCTGGCTGGCGTCGCCGTTCTGTGCGTCGAGCAGCTGCGTGGCCAGCGAGGCCAGGTCACTGGCCACGCCGTATTTCACGGGCACGACGTCGGTATCGATGGCGGTGGGCACATCCACCTTGGCGATCACGCGGGCGATGCGTTCCAGGTTGTCGGCATAGTCGGTGACCACCAGCGTGTTGTTGCCGGGATAGGCATTGATGGGATTATTTGGGGGCACCAGCGGCCGCAGCACCGGCAGCAGGTTGGCGGCGTTCTCGTACTTCAGCGAAAACACCCGCGTCACCACTTCGCTGCCGCGCGCATCGCGCGCGAAATCCGCCATCGGCACCGGGGCCGGCGCGCCGGTGCGGCGCGGCGTGTCGGCCACCACCGCGCTGCCCTGCAGCTTGGCATCCGCTTCGGGCACCACGCGCGTCACGCCGTCGACTTCGACAATGGCAAAGCCCTGCATGCGCAGCGCGCCGGCCAGCATCGTCAAGGCCGTGTCGCGGTCGACCGGTCGTTCCGACACCAGCGTCAGCTTGCCCTTGACGCGCGGATCCACCAGGTAGTTGCGCTGCGTGAACAGCGACAGCGCGCGCAGCACGGCCGGGATATCGGTGTCGACGAAGTTCAGGCTGACGCGCTGCTCGGAAGGCTGTGCCTGCGCCAGCACGGGCAACGGCGACACTGCCGCGCACGCGGCGGCAAGCAGGACGGCCAGGGTGTTTTTTCTAAGGCGGCGCATGAGTTCTCGACAGCAAAAGCAGTGAAATTGCGGCCGAGTATACGGGGTACCCCTGCAACACTACGGTCATAATTCGCGCTCAATGTGACGGCCTGAAAACCCCTGAAATCACGAGTTTTTTCGCATGCCGTCGTTCCGCTATGAAGCCACCGACCTGGTGGGAAAAATCGTCCATGGCACGCTCGATGCCGAGACCGAGCGCAGCGCGCGCAACCAGCTGCGCGCGCGCGGGCTGCTGCCGCTGTCGACCATGCCGGCGGCATCGCGCCAGGGGGGCTCGGGGCTGCCGCAGCGCCGCCTGTCGGACACCGAGCTGGCATGGCTGACGCGCCAGCTGGCCAGCCTGCTGGCCGCGCGCCTGCCGCTGGACGCCGCGTTGAACGCCACGCTGGAGCAGGCCGAAAGCCGCCACGTGGCCGGCGCGCTGGCTGGCGTGCGCGACGAGGTGCGGGCCGGCTATCGCCTGGCCGACGCGCTGGCCACGCGGCCGCGCGATTTTCCCGAGATCTACCGCGCGCTGGTCGCGGCCGGCGAAGAATCGGGCGACCTGGCGCAAGTCATGGAAAAACTGGCGGGCTACATCGAAGAACGCAATGCGCTGCGCAGCAAGGTCATGACGGCATTCATCTATCCCGCGGTGGTGGCGTGCGTATCGGTGGTGATCGTGGCGTTCCTGCTGGGCTATGTGGTGCCGCAGGTCATCACCGCGTTCGACCACGCGCATCAACAGCTGCCGCTGCTGACTCGCGTCATGCTGGCGCTGAGCGACTTCGTGCGCCAATGGGGCTGGGCCACGGCCTTCGGCGCCGCGGCGGCGTTCGCGCTGTGGCGCGCCGCGCTGCGCGCGCCGGCGCGGCGCGAGGCCTGGCATGCCCGCCTGCTGCGCCTGCCGCTGATCGGGCGTTTCGTTCTGGGCGTGGACGCCGCGCGCTTTGCCTCTACCCTGGCGATCCTGAGCGGCAGCGGCGTCAGCCTGCTGGGCGCCTTGAACGCGGCGCGCCGCACGCTGGGCAACGACCGGCTGCGCCGCGCGGTGGACGAGGCCGCCGAACGCGTGCGCGAAGGCGCGCCGCTGGCTTCGGCGCTGGCGGCGCAGAAGGTGTTCCCGTCGTTATTGATTCACCTGATCGCCAGCGGCGAGAAGACCGGCCGACTGCCCGAACTGCTGGAGCGCGGCGCGCAGAACCTGTCGCGCGATCTCGAACGGCGCGCCATGGCCATGACCGCGCTGCTGGAGCCGCTGCTCATCCTGCTGATGGGCGGCTTCGTGCTGCTGATCGTGCTGGCGGTGATGATGCCGATTCTGGAGATGAACCAGCTGGTTAGATAGCCCACCCCCCGAAGCGCTGCGCGCTTCCCCCCTTCAAGGGGGGCGACGCTGGCGGACCGGCGAAGCCGGCTCCGCGGCGTCCCCACTTTGGCCGCACCCATTTTCTGCCACGCAGGTGCAGGCTCCGCAGGCGCCTGACACCGATCAAGAAACTACAGCGCCTGTTCGCCGTTTTCGCCGGTGCGGATGCGGATGGCCTGTTCCACCGGGGTGACGAAGATCTTGCCGTCGCCGATCTTGCCGGTGCGGGCCGCCTTGATGACGGCTTCGATGGCGGGTTCGACCATGTCGTCGGCCAGCACCACCTCGACCCGGATCTTGGGCAGGAAGTCCACCACGTACTCGGCCCCGCGGTACAGCTCGGTGTGCCCTTTCTGGCGGCCGAAGCCCTTGACTTCGGTGACCGTCAGGCCGCTGACGCCGACTTCGGCCAGCGCCTCGCGCACCTCGTCGAGCTTGAAGGGTTTGATGATGGCGGTGACTTGTTTCACGTTGTTGTGGTCCTGAAGATGAGCGAATGGCGGCGCAGGTGTTCAGACGGTTTCCCGGAACCCGTTGGTGACAGGATAGCGCCAATCCCGGCCAAAGGCGCGCGGCGTGATGCGCGGCCCCGGCGGCGCCTGGCGGCGCTTGTATTCGTTGATGCGGATCAGGCGCACTACCTGCTCGACCGCGGCCTGGGGAAAACCCGCGGCCACGATGTCGGCGGCCGACTGGTTGCGTTCCATGTAGCGTTCCATGATGCCGTCGAGGATGTCGTACGGCGGCAGGCTGTCCTGGTCGGTCTGGTCGGGGCGCAGCTCGGCCGAGGGCGGACGCGTGATGATGCGGCGCGGAATGACTTCGTGTTCGCGGTTGCGCCATTCGGCCAGGCGGTACACCAGCGTCTTGGGCACGTCTTTGATGACCGCGAAGCCGCCGGCCATGTCGCCGTACAGCGTGCAGTAGCCGGTAGTGAGTTCGGACTTGTTGCCGGTGGTGAGCACCAGCTGGCCGGTTTTGTTGGACAGCGCCATCAGCAGCGTGCCGCGCACCCGCGCCTGGATGTTTTCTTCGGTAGCGTCGACCGGCAGGCCGGCGAACTGCGGCGCCAGCATGGCCTCGAAGGCGTCGACCGCCGGGCCGATGGCGATATCGTCGTGGCGCACGCCCAGCCGCCGCGCCATGTCGCCCGCGTCGGTCTGCGAGATGTCGGCTGTATAGCGCGACGGCATCATTACCGTGCGCACGTTGCCGGCGCCCAGGGCGTCTACCGCCACCGCCAGCACCACGGCCGAATCGATGCCGCCGGACAGCCCGATGATGGCGCCGGGAAAGCCGTTCTTGCCCAGGTAGTCGCGCACGGCCAGCACCAGCGCGTTCCAGACCTGCTCTTCGAGGCAGTACGGCGCGACGTCGGCATGGCGCGATACCGGGCGGATGGCGCCCGAGCTGTCGGCTTCGACCACGTTGACGCCTTCGGCATAGTCGGGCAGACGCGCCGCCGGCCGGCCTTGCGCGTCGAGCGCGAACGAGGCGCCATCGAAGACCAGTTCGTCCTGGCCGCCCACCAGGTTGGCGTAGATGACGGCGCAGCCGGTGTCCTGCGCGCAGCGGCGCGCCACTTGCAGGCGCTCGTCCTGCTTGCCGGTGTTGTAGGGCGAGGCATTGGGCACCAACAGCACCTGCGCGCCGGCCTGCGCCGCGGCGCGCGGGGCGCGCTCGAACCACATGTCTTCGCAGATGTTCACGCCGAAGCGCACGCCCTTGACCTCGAATACCAGCGGCTGGTCGGCCGCGGCGAAGTAGCGCTGTTCGTCGAACACCGAATAATTGGGCAGCTCGCGCTTGCAGTACACGCCCACCACCCGGCCGTCGCACAATACCGTGGCGGCGTTGTACAGCTTGCCGCCGCGCGCCAGCACATGCCCCACCAGCAGGTGCAGCCCGGCCAGGCCGGCGGTGTCGCGGCGCAGCTGCTCCAGCGCGGCTTCCTGGCTTTCGACGAAGTGCGGCCGCAGCAGCAAGTCTTCGGGCGGATAGCCGGTCAGCACCAGCTCGGGCGTGACCAGCACGTCGGCGCCCTGCTCGTGGGCGGAACGGGCGGCCTTCAGGACGCGGGCGGCGTTGCCCTTGATATCGCCTACACAGGCGTTGATTTGCGCAATTGCAACCCGGGCAGCGCTCATGGACGACGGTTCCAGATCGGTTGAATACAGAGAGAAAATTATCGCACGCCGGCGCCCGCGCCGGCGCCGGCCCCCAGGCGGGCGCCCTCGCCGTCCAGCGCCCGCTCGCGCGCCATGTCGCGCCGCAGCGCCTCGCCCAGCCCCTGGCCCATGGCGCCGATATCGGCGCCGGACGGCTGCTGGTACAGCCGCAGGCCCAGTTCGGGCAGGATGGCCAGCAGATGGTCGAACACGTCGCCCTGGATGCGCTCGTATTCCACCCAGGCGGTCAGCGCGGTAAAGCAATAGACCTCGATGGGGATGCCGTCGGACTGCGGCTCCATCATGCGCACCATCATGGACATGTCCTGCCGGATTTCGGGGTGCCGCTTCAGGTAGGCCAGCGCATAGGCCCGGAAGGTGCCGATGTTCGTGAGCCGGCGCCGGTTGGCCGGCAATTGGGCCAGATCCGCGCCCAGCTCGCTGTTGGCCTGCAGCAGATCGGACCGCTTGGCCGCCAGGTAGTCGTGCAGCAGCCGGAAACGCATCAGGCGCTCGGCCTCGTCGTCGGCCAGGAAGCGCACGCTGGTGGCGTCGACGCGCACGGTGCGCTTGATGCGCCGGCCGCCGGATTCGAACATGTGGCGATAGTTGCGGTAGCTTTCGGAAAACAGCTTGTAGGTGGGCACCGTGGTGACGGTGTTGTCCCAGTTCTGCACCTTGACAGTGTGCAGCGCGATGTCGCGCACGAAGCCGTCGGCATTGGACTGCGGCATTTCGATCCAGTCGCCGATGCGCAGCATGTCGTTCGAGGTGAGCTGGGTGCTTGCCACCAGCGACAGCAGCGTGTCTTTGAATACCAGCAGCAATACCGCCGACAGCGCGCCCAGGCCGGAAATCATCCACAGCGGCGAGCGGTCGAGCAGGATGGACAGCACCAGCACCGTGCAGATGGCGATCAGCATCAGCTTGCCGATCTGGATGTAGCCCTTGATGGAGCGGGTTTGCGCGCGCGTGGTGGCCGAATAGGTGTCCTGCCAGGCGCTGAGCCCGCCGCTGACCGCCATGAAAATGCAGATCCAGGCCCCGGCATGGGCCAGGCGCCCCACTACCTCGACGGCGCGCTCGGCGTGCGGCACCAGGCCGATGCCCACCGACACCACCGCGAACGGCACGGCGTACCAGAAGTTGTGATAGGCCCGCCGGCGGCGCAGGGCCTTGTCCCAGTTTTCGCGGTCGGTCAGCACCAGCAGCCGGTGCGCGCAGGCCAGCACGATGCGCGCGCCCACCCATTGCGCCACCAGCGCCACCAGCACCAGGGCGCCGACGCCGACCAGCGTCTGCGCCCAGGCCTGGGTGGGCACGTATTCCCCCAGGCGCACCACCAGCCGATCCCATTCCATAGCCAAAGCCGGACTCCTTTGTATGGCCTGCACGAATTATCCAACAAGTCGCCCGCGGCCGGCGGCCCGGCGCGCGGCGCCGGGCCTGGCCCTATAATTCCGCCCATCATGGCAAAAACACCCTCTTCCGACCAAAACCAGTTCGCCAACAAGGCGCAAGCCTGGTCCGCCCGGTTCTCCGAACCGGTTTCCGAACTCGTCAAGCGCTACACGGCGTCTGTGGATTTCGACCAGCGCCTGGCGCGCCACGATATCCAGGGTTCGCTGGCGCACGCTGAAATGCTGGCCGCGCAGGGCATCATCCCGGCGCAAGACCTGGCCGACATCCAGCGCGGCATGGCCCAGATCCTGGCGGAAATCGACGCCGGCACCTTCCAGTGGCTGCTCGACCTCGAAGACGTGCACCTGAACATCGAAAAACGCCTGGTCGAGCTGGTGGGCGACGCCGGCAAGCGCCTGCACACCGGGCGCTCGCGCAACGACCAGGTGGCGACTGACATCCGCCTGTGGCTGCGCGCCGAAATCGACACACTGACCGGCCTGCTGCGCCAGTTGCGCCATGCCCTGGCCACCGTGGCGCTGGAAAACGCCGCCACCATCATGCCGGGCTTCACTCACCTGCAGGTGGCCCAGCCCGTCACGTTCGGCCACCATCTGCTGGCCTACGCCGAGATGTTCGGCCGCGACGCCGAGCGCCTGGCCGACTGCCGCCGGCGCGTCAACCGCCTGCCCCTGGGCGCGGCCGCGCTGGCCGGCACCAGCTTCCCCATCGACCGCGAACGCGTGGCCAAGACCCTGGGTTTCGACGGCGTGTGCCGCAATTCGCTGGACGCCGTGTCCGACCGCGACTTCGCCATTGAATTCTGCGCCGCCGCCGCCCTGGTCATGACGCACGTTTCGCGCCTGTCCGAAGAGCTGGTGCTGTGGATCAGCCCGCGCGTGGGCTTCATCGACCTGGCCGACCGCTTCTGCACCGGCAGCTCGATCATGCCCCAGAAAAAGAACCCCGACGTGCCCGAGCTGGCGCGCGGCAAGACCGGCCGCGTCAACGGCCACCTGATGGCCCTGCTGACCCTGATGAAAGGCCAGCCGCTGGCCTACAACAAAGACAACCAGGAAGACAAGGAAGGCCTGTTCGACACGGTGGACACCCTGCGCGACACGCTGACCATCTTCGCCGACATGGCCGGCGGCATCAAGGTCAAGGCCGACAACATGCGCGCCGCGGCGCTGCAGGGCTTTGCCACCGCCACCGACCTGGCCGACTACCTGGTCAAGCAGGGCGTGCCGTTCCGCGACGCCCACGAGGTGGTGGCCCACGCCGTGCGCGACTGCGAACAGCGCGGCTGCGATCTTGCCGACCTGCCTCTGGCCGACCTGAAGGCCTACCACCCGGGCATCGGCGACGATGTGCATTCGGTGCTGACACTGGAAGGCTCGGTGGCGGCCCGCAAGCACATCGGTGGGACGGCGCCCGAGCGCGTCCGGGAAGAGGCGCAGCGCGTACTCCAGGAGACGGCCTGACTCGTGGTTTTGGCCTGAGGTGCAGTGGNGGCAGCCTGCGCAGCAGGCCGAGGGCGCCCGCATGCGCCCGAGCCCGACGCACGTGCGCCGACACCGCCCGGCCGGACGACGCGGGACGGGGCTAGAACGCAACCCCCAACACGCAATAAATAATCCACAGGCGCATGAAGCGACCTGATCAGGCCCGCTACAGCGGCAACCCGCAGGCCTTGCGCACGCGCGCCCGCAGGCCGCCGAAGCTTTCCTGCAGGCTGAGATCGCTGGTTTCCCAGGTGAGGTCGGCCTTGGCATAGAACGCCTCGCGCCCGGCCAGGATGCGTTTCAGGTCGGCCATGGCTTCGTTGTTGCCCGACATGGGCCGGAAATCGCCCTGTGCCATGACGCGCGCCATGTGCTCATCAGGTGTGGCGCGCAGCCATACGGTGTAGCAGTGGGTAAGCAGCAGGTTCAGCGTGGCCGGTTCGGACACCAGCCCGCCCGGCGTGGCCAGCACCATTTCGGGGTAGATCTGCACTGCCTCTTCCAGGGCCCGGCGTTCGTAGCGCCGGTACGCATTGGGGCCATACAGGTTGTGGATTTCGAGAATGCTGCAGCCGGCCACCCGCTCGATTTCGCGGTTGAGTTCGACAAAGGGATAGCCCAGGTCGTCGGCCAGCATCTGCCCCAGCGTGGACTTGCCCGCGCCGCGCAGGCCGATCAGGGCCACCCGCTGGAAGCGGTTGGGGCGCTGCGCCCCGCCGCCCACGCCGAACAGCTGGATCAGGGCCTCGCGCGCGCGCTGCAGGTCGGATTCGGTGCGGCCGCTGAGCAGCTCGCGGATCAGCAGCCAGTCGGGCGATTCGGTGGTGACGTCGCCCACCAGCTCGGCCAGCGCGCAGTTGAATGCCTTGGCGATCTGCAACAGCACCAGGATGGAGGCATTGCCCACGCCGTGTTCCAGATTGGCCAGGTGGCGCTCGGATACGCCGGTGGCCTGCGACAGGCTTTTGCGGGTCATGCCGCGGATGGCGCGCAGGCGCCGCACCCGCTCGCCCAGGGCCACCAGGAAGGGTTCCCGGCGCGATTCCGGCGATTCCTTGTCTAGTGCTTGGATCATTGCTGTTCGAACTCCGAGGAAACCCTGATTTTCACGGTTTTATGCACTATAGTGCTTGACGCTAAAAGTGTGAAGCACTATTTTTCTGTTCATGCGGCCTGAAACCCGCGCATGCCACTGAAAGAAGCAATGCATTGCATGCGCCGCAGCCAGTGCGCCGACAGTGTAAAGGACGAGACCAGCATGACTACGCCAGCATCCTTCCAGCAATTGATGCGCCGCATTACAGCCCCGATCGCCGGTCTGCCGCTCGATGCCGCCCTGCAAGACCGGCTGAACCGCCAGGCCGGACCCGGCAGCGAGCTGTACCGCGAGGTGTTCGCCGCCTGTCGGCAGGGCGTGGCCGAGGGCTGGATGTGCGCCCGGGAAGGCGGCGGCATCCGCTACGGGCGGGTGGTCAAGCCGGACGAGGGCCTGGACGGGTTTTCGGTGGACGTGGTGGACATGGACAGCCTGGCCGGCCCGCACCACGCGCATCCGCAGGGCGAAATCGACCTGATCATGCCGCTGGACGAGGCCGCGCGCTTTGACGGCCACGGCGCGGGCTGGCTGGTATACGGCCCGGGCAGCGCGCACTACCCCACCGTGACCGGCGGCCAGGCGCTGGTGCTGTACCTGCTGCCGGCCGGCGCCATCGAATTCACGCGCGCATAAGGCGCCGCCAAGGAACACCGCCATGCTCGATCTTGCCAATTTCGTCGCCGGCCGCTGGGTGGCCGGCACCGGCCCAGGCACGGTGCTGCGCGATCCGGTATCGGGCGCGGCGCTGGCCCGCGCCGACAGCGCCGGGCTGGACCTGCCCGGCGCCTATGATTGGGCCCGCCGGGCGGGCGGCGCGGCGCTGCGCGCCCTGTCGTACGCCGAACGCGCCGCGCTGCTGGCGCAGGTGGCCGAGGTGCTGCAGGCCAACCGCGACAAGTATTACGACATCGCGCTGCGCAATGCCGGCACGGTGCGGCAGGATTCGGCGGTCGACATCGAGGGCGGCATCTATACCCTGTCCTACTACGCCAAACTGGGCGCGCGCCTGGCCGGGCAGGCCTGCCGCGCCGATGGCGAACCCGTGTCCCTGGCCCGCGACGATGCGTATTCGGTGCAGCACATCGCCGTGCCGGCGCGCGGCCTGGCGCTGCTGGTCAATGCCTTCAATTTCCCGTCATGGGGGCTGTGGGAAAAGGCCGCGCCGGCGCTGCTGTCGGGCGTGCCCATTGTGGTCAAGCCGGCCACCGCCACGGCCTGGCTGGCCCATGAAATGGCGGCCGACGTGCTGGCGGCCAAAGTGCTGCCCGAGGGCGCGCTGAGCCTGGTGTGCGGCTCGTCCGCCGGCCTGCTGGACGCGCTGCAAGCAGGCGACGTGCTGTCGTTCACCGGGTCGTCGGATACGGCCGCCCTGCTGCGCGCCCATCCGCGCGTGGCGCGCGACGGCCTGCGCATGAATGCCGAGACCGACAGCCTGAACTGCGCCGTGCTGGGCCCCGATGCCGCCGCGGGCGGCGCCGCGTTCGACGCGCTGGTGCGCGAGGCCGTGCGCGAAATGACGGTGAAATCGGGCCAGAAATGCACCGCCATCCGCCGCATCCTGGTGCCGCAAGAAGCCTATGCCCGCGTGGCCGACGCCATTGCGGACCGGCTGGCCGCCGTAACGGTGGGCGACCCGCGCAATGCCGACGTGCGCATGGGCTCGCTGGTCAGCCGCGCGCAGCATGACGATGTGCAGGCCGGCATTCAGGCGCTGCGCGCCGGCAGCCAGGTGCTGTTCGACGGCGGCCGGGTCGGGCTGCTGGACGCCGACCCGGCGGTGGCGGCCTGCGTGGCGCCCTGGCTGCTGGGCGCGCCCGACCCCGACGCCCACCCGCTGGCGCACGACCGCGAAGTGTTCGGCCCGGTCGCCACCCTGATGCCGTACCGCGACGCGGACCACGCCTATGCCCTGGCGCGGCGCGGTCAGGGCTCGCTGGTGGCCTCGGTGTACAGCGACGATACGGCGTTCCTGGCGGGCAGCGCGCTGGAACTGGCCGACAGCCACGGGCGCGTGCACCTGGTCAGCCCCGAGGCCGCCAAGACGCACACCGGCCACGGCAACGTGATGCCTCAGTCGCTGCACGGCGGCCCGGGGCGCGCGGGCGGCGGCGAAGAACTGGGCGGCCTGCGGGCGCTGGCGCTGTACCACCGCCGCGCCGCCATCCAGGGCGCCCCCGGGCGATTGCGGGCGCTGGCGGATGCCGCCGGGGCGGCCTGAACCGGGCCGGCCCCGCACATAGAACATCGGAGAGAGACCATGACCCCCTGCCCCATCGAGCTGAATTTCGCCAGCCACCTGGCCGCGCTGAATGCCCCGCGCGCCGCCAAGCTGGCCTATATCGACGACACGCGCCGGCTGACCTACGGCGAGCTGGCCGAGCGCGTGGCCCGCTGCGCGGGCGCGCTGCGCCAGATGGGCCTGCGCCGCGAAGAGCGCGTGCTGCTGTTGATGCACGACAGCGTCGACTGGCCGGTGGCTTTCCTGGGCGCGCTGCATGCCGGCGTGGTGCCGGTGGCCATCAACACCCTGCTGACGCCGGAAGACTACGCCTATATTGCCGGCCACAGCCGCGCGCGCGCCGCCATCGTGTCCGGCAGCCTGGCCGGCACATTGCAGGCGGCGCTGGCCCGGGGCCCGCACGAAATCGAGCACATCGTGGTGGCGCAGCCCGCCGGCCCCCTGCCCGCGCAGGCGCGCGAGTTCGACAGCCTGCTGGCCGGCGCGCCGTTGATGCCCGCGGTGCGCACCCTGGCCGACGAGATCGCGTTCTGGCTGTATTCATCGGGTTCCACCGGCAAGCCCAAGGGCGTGGTGCATACCCACGGCAACCTGTGGCACACGGTAGAGCTGTATGCCAAGCCGGTGCTGGGCATCCGCGAAGACGACGTGGTGTTCTCGGCCGCCAAGCTGTTCTTCGCCTACGGGCTGGGCAACGGCCTGAGCTTTCCGCTGTCGGTGGGCGCCACCGTGGTGGTAATGGGCGAGCGCCCCACGCCGCAGGCCGTGTTCCGGCGCCTGACCGGGCATCGCCCCACGGTGTTCTACGGCGTGCCCACCCTGTACGCCAGCATGCTGGCCAGCCCCGACCTGCCGGCGCGCGAACAGGTGGCGATGCGCGTCTGTACCTCGGCCGGCGAAGCCCTGCCGCGCGACATCGGCGAGCGCTTCACGCGTCATTTCGGCTGCGAGATCCTGGACGGCATCGGCTCGACCGAGATGCTGCACATTTTCCTGTCGAACCAGCCGGGCCAGCTGCGCTACGGCACCACCGGCAAGCCGGTGCCCGGCTACGAAGTGCAGCTGCGCGACGACGAAGGCCGGCCGGTGCCGCCCGACATGATCGGCGACCTGTACATCAAGGGGCCCAGCGCGGCGCTGATGTACTGGAACAACCGCGACAAGACGCGCCAGTGCTTCCAGGGCGAATGGCTGAAAAGCGGCGACAAGTACTTGTGCGATGCCGACGGCTATTACACCTATGCCGGCCGCAGCGACGACATGATCAAGGTCAGCGGCCAGTATGTGTCGCCGGTGGAAGTGGAAAACGTGCTGATCCAGCACGAAGCGGTGCTGGAAGCCGCGGTGATCGGCGTGCCCGACCACGACGGCCTGGTCAAGACCAAGGCCTACGTGGTGCTGCGGCCGGGCTTCGAGCCCGACGCCGACACCGGCGCGGCGCTGCAGCACTATGTGAAGCAGCACCTGGCGCCGTTCAAGTACCCGCGCCAGATCAACTTCACCGACGAGCTGCCCAAGACCGCCACGGGCAAGATCCAGCGATTCCGGCTGCGGCAGCTGGAAGAGACCTCGCTATGAGCCGCGCCGCCGCGCTGGCCGACGCCCAGGCGCCCGCCTGGGCCGATGTGCGCGCGCTGGGGCGCGACATGCGCCTGGAATGCCGCTGGATCGCGCCCGGGCGGCGCGCCGCGCCGCTGCTGGTGTTTCTGCACGAGGGGCTGGGCTCGGTGGCCATGTGGAAAGACTGGCCGCAGCGCGCCTGCGACGCGGCCGGCTGCCGCGGGCTGGTGTATTCGCGCTACGGCTACGGGCAGTCCACGCCCCGGCCGGCCGGCGAGAAATGGCCGGCGAGTTTCATGCACGACCACGCGCGCGAAGTGCTGCCCGCGCTGTTCACGGCCCTGGGCATCGACGCCGAGCGCGACCGCCCGGTGCTGGTCGGCCACAGCGACGGCGGCTCGATCGCGCTGCTGTACGCGGCGATGCATCCGCGGGCCGTGGCCGGCGTGGTGGCCGCGGCGCCGCACATTTTCGTCGAAGACGTCTCGGTGACAAGCATCGGGCAGGCGCGCCGCGCCTATCTGGATACCGACCTGCCCGCGCGGCTGGGCCGCTACCACGCCGATGCCGATTCGGCATTCTGGGGCTGGAACGATATCTGGCTGGACCCCGCGTTCCGCGACTGGAACATCCGGGACTACCTGCCGCGCATCGGCTGCCCGGTGCTGGCGCTGCAGGGGCTCGACGACGAGTACGGCACGCTGGAGCAGATCCGCGGCATCCGCCGGGCGGCGCCGCAAACGCGCCTGCTAGAAATTCCCGGCTGCGGCCATTCCCCCCACAAAGACCAGCCCGATGTTGTGATCGCGGCCGTCGCCGATTTCGTCGGCGGCCTGAACAAGCCCGGCTGAGCCACGCGCCTGCCGACAATAACCAGGAGACAGACCATGCACCACGCCCTGAATCGCGCCTTGCTCGCCGGCGCCCTGGCACTCATCGCCGGCAGCGCCGCGGCGGCCGACAAGATCAAAGTAGGCTTCATGCTGCCTTATAGCGGCACCTATGCCGCGCTGGGCACCGCCATCGAGAACGGCTTCAAACTGTATGTGGCGGAACAGGGCGGCAAGCTGGGCGGACGCGAGCTGGAATACTTCAAGGTCGACGATGAATCCAACCCGGCCAAGGCCTCGGAAAACGCCAACCGCCTGATCAAGCGCGACGAGGTCGACGTGCTGGTGGGCACCGTGCACTCGGGCGTGGCCATGGCGCTGGCCAAAGCCGCCAAGGGCAGCGACACCACGCTCATCGTCACCAACGCGGGGGCCGACGCCATCACCGGCCCGATGTGCGGGCAGGGCATCTTCCGCACCTCGTTCTCGAACTGGCAGCCGGGCTATGCCATGGGGCCCGTGGCGGCCGCCAAGGGGCACAAGACCGCGGTCACCATCACCTGGAAATACGCGGCCGGCGACGAGCAGATGAACGGCTTTCGCGAAGGCTTCGAGAAGGCCGGCGGCAAGATCGTCAAGGACCTGACGCTGCCCTTCCCCAATGTGGAGTTCCAGTCGCTGCTGACGGAAATCGCATCCATCAAGCCCGACATGGTGTTCGCCTTTTTCGCGGGCGGCGGCGCGGTGAAATTCGTGCAGGATTACCACGCCTCGGGCCTGGGCAAGAGCATCCCGCTGTACGGCACGGGCTTCCTGACCGACGGCACGCTGAAGGCGCAGGGCGAGGCCGCGCAGGGCCTGCTGACCACGCTGCACTATGCCGACGGCCTGAATACGCCGCGCGACCAGGCTTTCCGCGCCGCCTACGCCAAGGCCTACGACAACCTGCAGCCCGACGTCTATGCGGTGCAGGGCTACGACGCGGCGCAGCTGATGCAGGTGGGCCTGCAGGCCGTGCAGGGCAATATCGAAGATAAGGCCAAGTTCCGCGACGCGATGCGCGGCGCCACCATCGACAGCCCGCGCGGCAAGTTCACCCTGTCGGCGGCCGGCAACCCGGTGCAGAACATCTACCTGCGCCAGGTGGTGGGCATGGAAAACAAGATGGTCGACGTGGCGGTGCAGAAGCTGGCCGACCCGGCGCGCGGCTGCAAGCTCTGACCCGCGCAGCACGGACACCGACATGGACGCCGGCATCTTCCTCATTCAGTGCCTGAACGCGCTGCAGCACGGCCTGCTGCTGTTCCTGGTGGCCAGCGGCCTGACGCTGATCTTCGGCATCATGGGCATCATCAACCTGGCCCATGGCAGCTTCTACATGATCGGCGCCTACATGGCGTTCGCGCTGGGGCCGCTGGTCGAGCGCTGGACGGGCGGCGGCTTTGCCGCCACGCTGCTGCTGTGCGTGCTGCTGGCAGCCCTGCTGGGCTACCTGCTGGAAGCCGCGTTCTTCAGCTACCTGTACCGCCGCAACCACCTGCAGCAGGTGCTGATGACGTACGGGCTGATCCTGGTGTTCGAGGAAGTGCGCAGCCTGCTGGTGGGCAACGACGTGCACGGCGTGCCGATGCCCGCCTGGCTGTCGGGCACGGTATCGCTGGGCGGCGTGATGACCTACCCCGTGTACCGGCTGTTCATCTCGGCCGTGGGCATCGGGGTGGCGCTGCTGCTGTACTGGGTCATTACGCGCACCCGCCTGGGCATGATGGTGCGCGCCGGCGCCAGCAACCGCGAGATGATCGGCTCGCTGGGGATCGACATCAACCGCCTGTACCGCATCGTGTTCGCGGCCGGCGTGGCGCTGGCCGCGCTGGCCGGCACCATCGCCGCGCCCGTATCGTCGGTATACCCGGGCATGGGGCACGGCGTGCTGATCGTGTGCTTCGTGGTGGTGGTGATAGGCGGCATCGGCTCCATCCGCGGCGCGTTCCTGGCGGCCATGCTGGTGGGCGCGGTCGAGACCTTCGGCCAGGTGCTGTTCCCGGCCGCGGCCGGGGTGCTGGTGTACCTGCTGATGGCCGTCATTCTGCTGTGCAAGCCCGAAGGGCTGTTCAAACAGGGCTAGGCGCATGAACCTGAACCACGCAGGCAAACTGATTCCCGCCGCCGTGCTGCTGGCGCTGGCGGCGTTTCCGTGGCTGGGCGCCGATTACTACACCGGGCTGGCCGTCAAGCTGATGATCTACGCCATTTTCGCGCTGAGCCTGCAATTGCTGGTGGGCGGCGCGGGGCTGGTCAGCCTGGGGCATGCCGCCTTCTTCGGCATCGGCGCCTATGCGGCGGCGCTGCTGTCGCCCGAAGCCGAAGCCGCCGGACTGGCCTGGCTGCTGGGCGCCGCCGTGCTCGGCGCGGCCGCCTATGCCCTGCTGACCGGCGCCCTGGCCCTGCGCACGCGCGGCGTGTATTTCATCATGGTCACGCTGGCGTTTTCGCAGATGGCGTACTACGTATTCCACGACACCGACCTGGGCGGCGGCAGCGACGGCATCTACCTGTATTTCCGCCCGCAGCTTTCGCTGGGCGGCTGGCTCCCGTTCGACCTGGACCAGCCCGGCACCTACTACCTGTTCGTGCTGGCCTGCCTGGCCTTGACGTGGGGCTTTCTGGCCATGCTGGCGCGTTCGCCGTTCGGCGCGGCGCTGGCGGGCATCCGCATCAACGAGCAGCGCATGCGCGCGGCCGGCTATTCCACCTTTCCCTACAAGCTGACCGCCTATGTAGTGGGCGCGGCGCTGGCCGGGCTGGCCGGGTTTTTGTACGCGCTGAAAGACGGCTTCGTAACGCCCGAGCTGCTGGCCTGGGAGCAGTCCGGCCTGGTGCTGCTGATGGTGATCCTGGGCGGCATGGGCCGGCTGGGCGGCGCCGTGCTGGGCGCGGCCGCGCTGATCCTGCTGCAGGAACTGTTCCAGTCGCAGGCGCTGTTCGGCGACTACGCCAGGCACTGGCACCTGCCGCTGGGCCTGGCCATTATCGCGCTGGTGGCGCTGCTGCCCGACGGGCTGGCCGGGCTGCCGGCCCAGTGGCGCGCGCGCCGGGCGGCGCGCCGCCCCGCCGCCGCCGGCGCCGAAACGGCCGAGGCCGCCGCGCCGCCATCGCTGCCCCTGTCCGGAGAGCCCCATGCCTGAAGCCATGCTGGCCGCGCGCGGCATCACCTGCCGCTTCGGCGGCCTGGTCGCCGTCAACGACGTATCGCTGGACCTGCAGCGCGGCACCGTGCATGCGGTGATCGGCACCAACGGCGCCGGCAAGTCCACCCTGATCAACATCCTGTCGGGCGAACTGATGGCCAGCGCCGGCCAGGTATTGCTGGAAGGCCGCGACATCACGGCCTGGCCGCAGCCGCAGCGCGCCCGCGGCGGCCTGGGCCGCAGCTACCAGCGCTCGACCATCTTCCCCACCCTGAGCGTGTACGAGAACTGCCGCCTGGCGGCGCAGGCCGGCCGCCAGCGCTTCTGGCACTGGTGGCGCCATGCCGGCGACTGCGCGCACAGCGCCGAGCAGGCGCGCCACGCGCTGGAACGCACCGGCCTGGCCGCCAGCGCGACCACGCCGGCCGGGCTGCTGCCGCACGGCCACAAGCGCCAGCTGGAAATCGCCATGTGCCTGGCCGGCCAGCCGCGGGTGCTGCTGCTGGACGAGCCGCTGGCCGGCATGGGCCCGGAAGAAACCGAGCGCATCCTGGCCCTGCTGCAGGCGCTGAAGGCCGAGCACGCCATCCTGCTGGTGGAACACGACATGGACGCGGTGTTCGGCAATGCCGACACCATCACCGTGATGGTCAACGGCAGCGCCATCGCCTGCGGCACCCCGGCGCAGATCCGCGCCAACCCGCAAGTGCAGGACGCTTACCTGGGAGAAGGCCCATGCATGCACTGATCGATGCCAGCGGCCTGCACAGCTATTACGGGGCCAGCCACGTGCTGCGCGGCGTGGACCTGCGCATCGCCCCCGGCGAATCGGTGGGTCTGGTGGGCCGCAACGGCATGGGCAAGACCACGCTGATCCGCACCCTGATGGGCCATGTGCGCAGCCGCCAGGGCCGCCTGGCGGTGGCCGGGCGCGACTGCACGCGGGCCCAGCCGCACGCCATCGCGCGCCTGGGCGTGGCCTACGTGCCCGAGGGCCGCGGCGTTTTTCCCAACCTGAGCGTGCGCGAGAACCTGCTGGTGGCCGCGCGCCCCGGCACGCGCGGCCAGGCCGGCTGGACGTACGAGCGCGTGCTGGCCACCTTTCCGCGCCTGGCCGAACGGCTGGATCATGGCGGGCAGCAATTGTCGGGCGGCGAGCAGCAGATGCTGGCGATCGGCCGCGCGCTGACCACCAACCCCGACCTGCTGATCCTGGACGAGGCTACCGAAGGCCTGGCGCCCTTGATCGTGGCGGAAATCTGGAAGATCGTGGCCGCGATCCGCGCCACCGGCATGTCGACCCTGATCGTCGACCGCAACTACCGAGCCGTGCTGGCGCACACCGACCGCTGCCTGGTCATGGAAAAAGGCCGCATCGTGCACCAGGGCGCCAGCCCGGCGCTGGCGGCCCGGCCGGAACAGCTGGCGCGCTACCTGGGGGTGTAGGCGCGCGCTTGGTGTGCATGGTTCAACCCTTGCCGAAAGCGGCGAAGAACGTGCCCACCGCCAGGTCGGCCCAGCGTTTTTTCTGCGCCCGGGAGGGACGGCGGTCGGGCAGCAGCACGCCTTCCATCTGGGCCTGGCCGCGCACCAGGCTGAAGAACAGGCGGGCGGCCTCGTGCGCGCTGGCGTCGCCCAGATCCAGTTCGCGGTTCTGCACGCCCCGCTCGATGTGTTCGGCCACGATGCCGCAATACGCCTCGGGCCCGTTTTCATAGAACGTGCGCGCCAGCTCCGGAAAGCGCGGCGCCTCGGCCGCGGACACGCGAAACAGCGCCAGCCCCTCGGGGGCCAGGGCGAACTCCAGGTAGGCGCTGGCCAGTTCGGACAACACCGCGTGGATTCCGCCGGGAACCGAGCGCAGGGCGCGCAGGGCCTTCATGTGCTCGGCGCACTTGCCTTCGATGACGGCTGTGAACAGCGCCTGCTTGGTAGGGTAATAGGCATAGACCGTGGCCTTGGACACCCCGGCGGCGCGCTGGATCATATCGGTGGTGGCCGCCGAGAAACCGTGGGTCAGGAAGACCTCGCGCGCGGCCGTCAGCACTGCCAGTTCCTTGCCGGTGGGCTGCGGGGGCGGTTCCGGGCGCGTGCCGGAAGAAGGTGTCGTATCGGATTTTTTCATCTGTACCGTTCGGTTCAAAAACGATTGACCAGCGATCTGAAGCGACGATATCATACTGTACCGATAGGTTTAGTACAGTTCATCCGCCATGTCCTCACTCAGATCCCTGGCCCGCCGGGCCGTATTGCTGGGCATGCTCGCCGCGGCGGGCGGCTGCGCCGTGGGGCCGGACTTCGTCCCGCCCGGGGCGGATTCGGCCCGGATGCAGCTGCGGCCCAAAGAAGGCCAGCCCCGCCAGGCTCTGTCCGCCGATCCGGTGCCGCGCGAATGGTGGCGCCTGCTGAACGATCCGATACTCGATGCGCTGGTGGCCCGCGCCTGGGACGGCAACCTGGACCTGCAGGCGGCCGCGGCCCGGGTCGAGCAAAGCCGCGCCCGCGCCGGCGTGGCGCTGGCCGGGCTGTTTCCGCGCGTGGGCCTGGATGCCCGCCTGACCCGCGGGGCCATCAGTGAAAACGGCCCGATGGCGGCCCTAGGGGCCAGCACCGCCGCCACCGACCTGTGGCAGGCGGGGTTCCAGGCCGATTGGGAAATCGACCTGTGGGGCAGGCTGCGGCGCCAGCGCGAAGGGGCGGTGGCCTCGCTCGAAGCCACCCTGTACGAACAGCGCGGCGCGCAAGTGGCGTTGTCGGCCGAAATCGCGCGGCAGTATGTAGCGCTGCGCGGCGTGCAGACCCGGCTGGACATCGCCGCGCGCAACCAGGCCATCGCGGCGCACCTGGTGCGGCTGACCGAAACGCGCCTGCGCAACGGCGTGGCCACGCGCTTCGACCTGTCTTCCGCGCGCGCCCAGAAGGCCGGCATCGACGCGCTGATCCCGTCGCTGCGCGACCAGCAGAATGTCCTGCTGAACGCGCTGGCGCTGCTGGTGGGCGAACCGCCGCGCAGCCTGGATGCGCAGCTGTCGCAGCCGCGGCCCCTGCCCCAGGCCGAGCCCGAGCTGCCGGTGGGCCTGCCGTCCGAACTGGCGCTGCGCCGGCCCGATATCCAGGGCGCTTCGGCCCGCCTGCACGCGGCCACGGCCGCGATCGGCGCGGCCAAGGCGGATTTCTATCCGCGTATTTCGCTGGCGGGCGGCTTCGGCGCCAGCGCGTTCGAATCCAGCGACCTGGGCCTGTGGAGTTCGACCGAGTTCTCGATCGGCCCGCGCATCTACCTGCCGGTTTTCCAGGGCGGGCGCCTGGTGCGCATGCTGGAACTTACCGAGGCGAAGCAGCGCGAGGCCGCCATTGCCTACCGCCAGACCGTGCTGCGGGCCTGGCACGAGGTCGACGACGCGTTCAACGCCCTGGTGGCCCAGCAGGAACGCCGCGCGGCCCTGCGGCGCGCCATAACGCAAAGCCGCGACGCGCTGCGGGCGGCGCAGTCGTCTTATGAGCAGGGCGCGGCCGACTATGTCACGGTGCTGGCGGCGCAGCGCGGCGTGCTGGAAAGCGAACTGCACCTGAGCGATGCGGCGACCGGCAGCGTGCTTGCCGTGGTCTACCTGTACAAGGCGCTGGGCGGCGGCTGGGCCCCGCCCCCGCCGGACGGCGAACCCGGCCGACAGGCGCGGCACGCGCCCGGGGTGGCATCGTGAATGCGCCCGCGGCCCCGCTGCCCGCGCCGGCATCGGCCGCCGGGCATGCCCCGCCCGCGCTCAGCGCGCGCCTGGCCGCGGGCCTGCTGGGCATCTTCATCGCGGCGATGGCCGCGGGCATCAATAATCGCGTGGGCGCGCTGGCCCTGGCCGACATCCGCGGCGCGGGCGGTTTCGGCCTGGATGACGCCTCGTGGATCACCACGGCCTACACCGCGGGCGAACTGATTGCCATGCCCCTGGCGCCGTGGTTCGCCGTCACGCTGAGCCTGCGCCGCTTCCATCTGCAGATGCTGGCCGCGGGCGCGGCCATCGCCTGCGCGCTGCCCTTCGTGCGCGACCTGCACCTGCTGTTGCTGCTGCGCGGCCTGCAGGGGGTGGCCAGCGGCGCGCTGATTCCGCTGCTGATGATGGCGGCCCTGCGCTTCTTTCCGCCCTCGATCCGGCTGTTCGCGCTGGCGCTGTATTCGATGACAGCCACCTTCGCGCCGAACGTCTCGACCTGGCTGGCGGGGCTGTGGACCGACCAGCTGGTAGACCTGCGCATGGTGTACTGGCAGATCGTGCCGGCCAATCTAGTGGCGGGCCTGCTGGTGGCGTGGGGCATTCCGCAAGACCCGGCCATGCCGGAACGCTTCCGCCAGGCCAACTGGCTGGGCATCGCCTTCGGCGGCGCCGGGCTGCTGCTGCTGGCCATCGGCATCGAACAGGGCAACCGGCTGGAATGGTTTGCCTCGCCGCTGATCTGCACCTGCCTGTCGGTGGGCGCCCTGCTGCTGGCGTTCTATCTGTTCACCGAATGGCATCACCCTTCTCCCTTCATCAAGCTGCAGCTGCTGGAACGCCGCAACCTGTGGCTGGGCTTTTCGCTGTTCCTGTGCCTGCTGGTGATCTTCCTGTCGGGTTCGCTGCTGCCCGCGACGCTGCTCGGCCATGCCTGGCACTACCGCGCGCTCCAAAGCGCCCCCATCGGCCTGATGATCGGCCTGCCGCAGCTGGTGGTGGCCCCGGCCGTGGCCATGCTGCTGTACCAGAAGTGGATCGACGCCCGCAGGGTAATGGCGGCGGGCATGGCGATCACGGCGCTGGCATGCCTGCTGGGCACGCAGGTCACCAACCAATGGATGTGGGGCGAATTCACGCTGGCGCAGGGCCTGCAGGCGGTGGGGCAGCCGATGGCCATTGTCGCCATGCTGTTCCTGGCCACCAGCATGGTCGCGCCGCAGGAAGGCCCGTATGTGTCCGGCATCGTCAACCTGCTGCGGGCGCTGGGCGCGCCGCTGGGGTCGGCGCTGATCACGCGCGTCATCGAACTGCGCACGCGCTTTCACGCCGAAATGCTGCTGGACCATGCCGCGCGGGCGCAGGCGGCGCCTCCGGCCGACCTGGCGGCCCGCATCGCCGGCGAATCGACGGTCCTGTCGATCGCCGATGCGTACCTGCTGCTGGCGCTGCTGGCCCTGGCGCTCATCCCGCTGACGTACTTCTTCCGATTCATCCCCTCGCCGCGCGCGGCGGCGGGCCCCACGCAATAAAGGCCCATCATGGCACTCAACAAGAAAACAAAACTGGCGGGCAGCGCGATCCTGGTCGTTGTCGCGGTGGCGCTGGCCGTCCTTTTCAACCGCCCGGAAAGCGCGGCGGCCACGCAATCGACCGACGACGCCTACATCCGGGCCGAGATCACCTCGGTGGCGCCCGAGATCACCGGCCTGGTCAACGCAGTGGCGGTCGAAGAAAACCAGCCGGTGCGGGCGGGACAGCTGCTGGTGCAGATCGACGACCGCGAATACGCGCTGGCGGTGCGCAACGCCAGCGCCGCGCTGGCGCACGCGCGCGCCGCGGCCGACGGCATCCATGCGCAGATCGCGGTGCAGGAATCGGTGATCAGGCAGGCCCGCTCGACACTCGAGGCCGACCAGGCCACCCAGGAACTGGCGCGGCTGGACTACCGCCGCTACAAGAGCCTGGCCGCCGATGGGTCGGGCACCGTGCAGGCGCGCCAGCAAGCCAGGACCCGCCTGCAGGTGCAGCAGGCGCAACACGCCAAAGACCAGGCCATTCTGCAGGCCCAGACCGGGCGCCTGGACACCCTGCGGGCCGACGTGCTGCGCGCCCAGGCCGAGATCGAGCAGGCCGAGGCGGCGCTCGCGCAGGCCCGGCTGG
Source organism: Bordetella petrii (assembly GCF_017356245.1). Taxonomy (NCBI): domain Bacteria; kingdom Pseudomonadati; phylum Pseudomonadota; class Betaproteobacteria; order Burkholderiales; family Alcaligenaceae; genus Bordetella; species Bordetella petrii. The sequence goes on along the minus strand of NZ_JAFMZZ010000001.1, from coordinate 3,302,517 downwards.
ACCTTTCGCGCACGCGGATCAAGGCGCCGATCGCCGGCACCATCGGCCACAAGCGGGTGCGCGTGGGCAACTACGCCCGCACCGGCGAGCCGCTGCTGACGCTGGTGCCGCTGGCCGACATTTATGTCGAGGCCAATTTCCGCGAAACACAGCTGGCGCGCATGCGCCGGGGCCAGCCCGTGCGCGTGACGGTCGATGCCCTGCCGGGCCGGGTATTCACCGGCACGGTACAAAGCCTGGGGCCGGCCAGCGGCGTCAGCTACTCGGCGATCGCCCCGCACAATGCCACCGGCAACTTCACCAAGATCGTGCAGCGCCTGCCGGTGCGCATCGCGCTGGACCCGGGCCAGGACGGCGCCGACCGGCTGCGCGTGGGCATGTCGGTGCAGCCCGAAGTCGACGTTAGCGCGCCAGAGCGGCAGGCCCGGCAATGACCCGGCCGAGCGTTTCGCTGCAGGACATTTTCATTTTTGTGGAAGTGGCCAAGCGGCGCGGCTTCACCGCCGCGGCCGAATCGGTCGGCCTGCCGATCGCCACGATCTCGCGCCGCGTATCCACCCTGGAACAGCAGCTGGGGCTGAAGCTGTTCAACCGATCGACGCGGCGCATCGAGCTGACCGCCGGCGAATTGCGGATTTCGGCGCTGCCGGGGTTGTCGGCGCTGCTGCCGGCCATTCTGGGCAAACTGCACCGGCAGTACCCGGATGTCTCGTACGACATCGAACTCGGCACGGCGCAGGCAGCGCTGTATCGCCCGGGGCTGGACCTGATGCTGCGATTCGGCGCGCGCGGATCTTCCTGGATGCGCTGGCCAGGCACCTGGGCGCGCGGCGCGATCCGCCCGGATGAAATAAGCCGAACCAGGTGGCTGGCTCCCTCGGGGTGCCGGATGCCGTCCTGTTGAGACAGCCCTTGCGCACTTCGGTGTCTGGCACGGAGCCAGACACCTGGTACTGCCAGGTGTCCGACTCCCGCAGGGTGTCGGACACCGTACAACTGAGGCGGCTGCGGCTTACTTCGGTGTCAGGCACCTGGCAATACCGGGCACGGGCTTCCGGTCAGATCAGCGCTTCGATCAGGTACGGCCCCTTGCGCGCCAGCGCGGCCTGCATGGCCTTGGTGAAGGCCTCGACCGTATCGACGCGCACCGCCTCGACGCCCATGCCGGCGGCCAGGCTGACCCAGTCCAGGCTGGGCTCTTGCAGGTCGAGCATGCGCCTGGCATTGCGGCCGGGCGCCTGCACGCCCACGTTCTTCATTTCGCCATGCAGCGTGGCATAGGAACGGTTGGCCAGGATGATCGTCAGGCAGTCGAGCTGCTCGCGCGCCTGGGTCCAGAGCGCCTGCACGGTGTACATGCCGCTGCCGTCGGCCTGCAGCGTGATGACCTTGCGGTCGGGGCAGGCCACGGCGGCGCCTGTGGCCAGCGGCAGGCCGATACCGATGGCCCCGCCGGTCAGCTGCAGCCAGTCGTGCGGCGCCGAGGTGGCGCTGATGGCGGGGAACTCGCGCCCCTGCGTCACCGATTCGTCGCAGACGATGGCGTTTTCCGGCAGCAGGCGGGCCGTGATGATGTTGACGGCCGTGCCGGTCAGCGCGCCCGAGCGCGGCATGTCGGCCGACGCCGCCACCGGCAGCAGGCCGGGCGCGCCGGCGGCGATGCCCAGCTCGTCGGCCAGCCATTGCAGGGCCTGCAGCAGGTCTTGTTCGGGCGTGGCGAGCACGATGGGCGCGTGTTCTTGCGGGGCCAGCAGGCTGGGCTTGCCCGGATAGGCAAAGAACGCCACCGGCGCGCTGGCGCCCACCAGAACCAGCTGCCGCACGTCTTTCAGCAGGGCCACGGCCTGGTCCACGGGGTAAGGCACGCGGGTCACGGGGGTGCGGTTGGCGCCGCGCTCGGTGCGGCGGTTGGAAGTCGGCGACAGCAGGCGCACGCCGGTGGCCCGGGCGATGCGCCCGGCCACCGCCAGCGCCGGCTCGCGCAGCGCCATGCCGCCCAGCATCAGGGCGGCGCCCTGGCCGGCGCGGATGGCCTGCGCCGCGGCGCGCACGGCTTCCCGGGTCGTCTGCGGCGGCGCGGCCAGCTGCGCCACGGGGGGCGCCGGGGTATCGGCGGGCAGCTCGCCCCAGGCCGCGTCGGCCGGCAGGATCAGGGTGGCGATGTTGCCCGGCGCCTGGCGCGCCACGCGCACCGCCTCGGCGGCATCGGCCGCCAGGTCGCCGGCGGCCTGGGTGCGGCGTACCCAGTGCGACATGGGGCGCGCCACGCCTTCGACGTCGCTGGTAAGCGGCGCGTCGTACTGCACGTGATAAGTGGCGTGGTCGCCCACCACGTTCACCATGGGCGTGCGCGCGCGCTTGGCGTTGTGCAGGTTGGCCAGCCCGTTGCCCAGCCCCGGGCCCAGGTGCAGCAGCGTGGCGGCAGGCTTGTCGGCCATGCGCGCATAGCCGTCGGCCGCGCCGGTGACCACGCCTTCGAACAGTCCCAGCACGCAGCGCATGCGCGGCTTGCGATCCAGCGCGGCCACGAAGTGCATCTCGGACGTGCCGGGGTTGGCAAAACAAACGTCCACATCGTTGGCAAGCAGGGTATCGCAAAGGCTATCGGCGCCGTTCATGGGGGTTTCCGTTCAGCAGGGTTGCAAAAACGCGGCCGGCCGGCCGCGCGTCGGTAAGGCATCATAGGAATGGAAGCCGCCCGCGGACAGGTCCATTCCGGCCCCCAAGGATAGAACCATTGGCCGCCGCGCGCCAACGCGGCGGCCTAGCGGTCGGCGGCCCGCCGCGGCGCGGCCAGATACACCGCCAGCATCGCCAGCCCCACCGCCGCGCCCACGGTGCTGACCAGGCCCCAGCCGCCGTGGGTCCAGGCCAGCCCGGCCAGCGACGAGCCGGCCGCGCTGCCCACGAAGAACAGGCCCACGTACAGCCCGTTCATGCGGCCGCGCGCCTCGGGCCGCACCAGGTTCACGGCGCGCCGCCCCAGGGTCTGGTCGCCCGTGACGCCGGCGTCGAGCAGAATGGCCGCCAACGTCAGCACCGCCAGCGCCGCGCCAACCGGCAAGGCGCCGAGGCCGGCACTGGGCCACGCGCCGCCGGCCCAGCCGGCCAGCAGCCACGCCAGCACCACCACCGCCTGCGCCGCGATGCTGGCGCGGCGGGTATGCCCGCCGTCGCCCGCGCGCCCGGCCAGCGGCGCCACCACCACGCCTACCGCCCCGCACAGCGCCAGCATGGCCACCGCCCGCGCCCCCAGGTGGAACGGCGCCTGCGCCAGCCGCAGCGAAACCGCCGTCCAGAACAGGCTGTAGGCCGCCATGCCCAGCGCCGCGGTGGCCGCGCGCCAGCGCAGCACGGGCTCGTGCCGCAGCAGCGCGGCCAGCGACGCGATCAGCGCCGGATAGCCGGGCCCCGCCTGCGGACGGCGGCGCGGCAGCAGGCAGATCAGCGCCACCCCGGTGGCCGCCATGCCGCCCGCGAAAACCAGGTACAGCGTGCGCCAGCCCCAGGCGTCCACCACCAGGTTCGACAGCGGGCGCGACAGCAGCACGCCCACCATCAGCCCGCTCATCACGTTGCCCACCGTGGCGCCGCGCCGTTCGGGCGCCGTCATGAACGCGGCCATGGGCACCAGCATCTGTATCGCGCAGGTCGACGCGCCGCCGGCAAACACGGCGGCCATAAACACAGCGCCGCCGGGCGCGAACGCGGCCGCCAGCATGCATAGCGTGCACACCGCCAGCGTGGCGCCGATCAGCCGGCGGTTTTCCAGGCGGTCGGCCAGCGGCACCAGCAGCACCAGGCCCAGCGCGTAGCCCAGCTGCGGCAGCATCGCCAGCACGCCCACGCTGTCCAGCCCCAGGCCCAGCGACGCGGCGATCGCCGGCGCCACGGTCTGCACGGCGAACAGGTTCATGACCATTACCGCCACTGCCGTGGCGAACAGCAGCGTGCGGCCCGCGCCCAGCCCGGCGGGCGCGCCGCCGGGCGGCGCCAGCGCGGCACAGGGCGCGGCATGGGCGGGCAGGCGGGATTCAGCAAAAGACATGACGGCTCTCCGTAGACAAAACATCGGCCAGGCCAAGCCTGGGCAGCCAGTCTAGGAATTGCACCGTATTGCGTCTATTGAAATATAATTTTCTTTATTATGCGTACTTGTTTGCATACACCATGAACACACGTGACATCGAAGCCTTCGTGGCGGTGGTGGAAACCGGCAGCCTGGGCGGCGCATCGGGGCGGCTGCACCTGACGCAGCCAGGCGTCAGCCGGCGACTGCGCAACCTGGAAGACTTGCTGGGGGTGGAACTGGTAGACCGGCAGTCCAAGCCGCTGAAGCCCAGCGCCGCCGGGCTGCGCATCTACGAACTGGGCCGCGGCGTGCTGGCGGCGGTAGAGGCCCTGCGCCAGGGCGCCGCCCCCGACGTCGAGCCGTGCGGCGAATTCCGGGTAGGCGTGCCGCCCTTCCTGGCCGAACAGGCGCTGGCCGATCCGCTGGACGTCTTGCGCGGGCGCTATCCCGGCCTGCGCCTGAACGTCACCGCGGCCTGGTCGCCCAGCCTGGTGGCCATGGTGGAAAACGGCGCCCTGGATGCCGCGGCCATCATGATGCCCGACAACCAGGCGCTGCCGGCCCACTTGTGCGCCCTGCCGCTGGCGCGCTCGGCGGTGGTGATCGTGGCCTCGCCCGCGCTGGCCATCGCCCGCGACAGCAGCGGCGCCGTGCCGCTCGACGCCCTGGCCGCCCATCCGTGGGTGCTGAACCAGGACGGCTGCGGCCTGCGCACCGCCATACGCACGGCCTTCGACGCCGCGCGGCTGCCGTTCCGCATCGCGGTAGAAGCCTACGGCGCCGAACTGCAGCTGTCGCTGGCGGCGCGCGGCGTGGGCATCGGGCTGGTCACGCCCGGCGCGCTGGCCCGCAGCCGCCATCGCGAGGCGCTGGCCATCCTCAACGTGCCGGCCTTCACCACCGGGCTGCGCGCCGAACTGGTCCACCTGCCCACGCTGGGCCCGCTGGCCGCCCCGGTCGCCCTGCTGCGCGATGAGCTGATCCGCGCGCTGGGCGGCGCCTCCGGCCTGGTATAGCCGGCCGAAGTTCAGTCACCGAACACAAAAACCGCGCCCGTTCTCGAAGGCGGCGGCCAAGTCGCGCATACTTTTCCGGCGACATTGTTCGCTCAACAAGACCAACCGGCAGATCCGGAAGCGCCGCGGCCCAGCGCCAGGCAAGCCCGGCTCATGCCCATCAGGCGGAGACAAATCCATGCCCTATTCCATTTCCCGATCCGCAGTCCGGTCGAGCCGCCGCGCCGCCCTGGCCGCCCTGCTGGCAAGCGCCGTGGCCGGCATTGCCCTGCCCGGCGCCCAGGCCCAGGCCGCCGATGCCTGGCCCGACCGGCCCATCAAGGTGATCGTGCCCTACACCCCCGGCGGCGCCACCGACACCGTGACCCGCATCGTCATGGACAAACTGTCGGCGCGGCTGGGCCAGAACATCATCATCGAGAACAAGCCGGGCGCCAACAGCACACTGGGCGCCGCCATCGCGGCCAAGGCCGACCCCGACGGCTACACTTTCCTGAGCATGCTGCCCGCGTATGTGATCAACACCCACCTGTACAAGCTGTCGTATTCGCCGTCGCAGCTGGAACCCGTGGTGCACATGGCCGACCTGCCGCTGTTCCTGTTCGTGAGCAAAGACCTGCCGGTGAAAACGCTGGGCGAACTGGTCGAATACGGCCGCAAGCATCCCGACACCCTTACCTATGCGTCCAGCGGCACGGGCTCCAGCGCCCATCTCACCGGCGCCGATTTCGCGCTGCAGGCCAAGATCAAGATGACGCACGTGGCCTACAAGGGCAGCGCGCCCATCCTGACCGACCTGCTGGCCGGCCGGGTGTCGATGGTGTTCGACCCGGTGCTGGTGCCCATGCAATACGTCAAGCAAGACAAGCTGAAGGTGCTGGCGTTCACGGGCAAGAAGCGCTGGCCCAACGAGCCCGATGTGCCCACCATGGAAGAAGCCGGCTTTCCGGGCTTCGTGACGGGCTCATGGGCCGGGTTGCTGGCGCCCACCGGCACGCCCAAGCCCGTCATCGAACGCATGGCCCGCGAAATTAGCGAGATCGTGCATGAGCCCGACGTTACCAAGAAGTTCATGGATGCGGGCTTCCTGCCCACCGGCAGCACGCCGGCGGAATTCGCCGAGCTGATGCGCGCCGACTCCGAACGCTACGCGAAGATCATCAAGGAAGCCCACATCACCGTGAATTGAACCCTGCCCCAGGACGCGCGCACCATGATCGATAAATTCGTGGCCTCGACCGCCCAGGCCGTGGCCGGCATCCATGATGGCGCCACGCTGCTGATCGGCGGGTTCGGCGGGGCCGGCATGCCCACCGACCTGATCGATGCCCTGATCGAACAGGGTGCGCGCGAACTCACAGTCGTCAACAACAACGCCGGCAACCACGAAACCGGCCTGGCCGCGCTGATCAAGGCGGGACGCGTGCGCAAGATGATCTGCTCGTTTCCCAAGGCGTCGCACTCATGGGTGTTCGACGACCTGTACCGGCGCGGCCGCATCGAACTCGAATGCGTGCCGCAAGGTACCATCGCCGAACGCCTGCGCGCCGCCGGCGCCGGCCTGGGCGGCTTCTACACGCCCACGGCCTACGGCACCGAGCTGGCCGCCGGCAAGGAAACCCGCCAGATCGACGGCCGGCATTACGTATTCGAAGAACCCCTGCACGGCGATTTCGCCCTGGTGCAGGCCGACCGCGCCGACCGCTGGGGCAACCTGACCTACCGCATGAGCGCGCGCAACTTCGGCCCGGTAATGTGCATGGCCGCCGCCACCACCATCGTGCAGGTGCGCCAGCGCGCCGAACTGGGCGAACTGCCGCCCGAGGCCATCGTCACGCCCGGCATCTTCGTGCAGCGGGTGGCCGTGGTGGCCGAGCCCGGCTTTTCCAGTTGAACGGCCATGAGCGCACAGCAGACATTCCAGCCCCTGACCCGCGAGCAGCTGGCGCGGCGCGTGGCGCGCGACATTCCCGACGGCAGCTACGTCAACCTGGGCATCGGCATGCCGGTGCTGATCGCGGCCCACCTGCCGCCCGGCCGCGAGATCGTGCTGCACAGCGAAAACGGCATCCTGGGCATGGGGCCGCCGCCGGCGCCCCAGGCCGCCGACCGCGACCTGATCAACGCCGGCAAGCAGCCTGTTACGCTGCTGCCGGGCGGCGCGTTCTTCCATCATGCCGATTCGTTCGCCATGATGCGCGGCGGCCACCTGGACTTCTGCGTCATGGGCGGCATGCAGGTGTCGGCCGCGGGCGACCTGGCCAACTGGTCGCTGGGCCGTACCGGCGAACCGCCCGCCGTGGGCGGCGCCATGGACCTGGCGGTGGGTGCTCGCCGCGTCTACATCATGATGGAACACAACGCCAAGAACGGCGCGCCCAAGATCGTGCAGCGCTGCACCCTGCCCCTGACCGGCGCGGGCGTGGTCAGCCGCGTCTACACCGACCTGGCGGTCATCGACGTCACGCCCGACGGACTGGTGGTTCGGGATATGATCGACGGCCTCACCCTGCAAACGCTGCAGTCGCGCACCGGTGCGCCGCTGCGCGCCGCCTGATGCGCAACCCGCCGCCTCCGCCCGATTACGCCGCCCCGCTGCCCGCCGACGAGCACCCCGACCGCTTCCGCGGCGACCCCGACTTCATGCTGACGCTGTCGCGCGGGCTGCGCGTGATCCGCGCCTTCGGCGAACGCCGCTACCCGCAGACCGCCGCCGACCTGAGCCGCCGCGCCGGCCTGCCGCGCGCCGTCACGCAGCGCTGCCTGCACACGCTGATCCGCCTGGGCTTTGCCGAGCAGCAGGGCCGCCACTACGTGCTGACGCCGCTGATACTCAGCCTGGGCCACGCGTATTTCTCGTCCACGCCGTTTGTGTCGCTGGCGCAGCCGGTGCTGGAAGAACTGAGCGCAACCGTGAACGAAACCTGCGCGCTGGCCATCATGGAAGGCAACGAGGTGCTGTACCTGGCGCGCTCGGAGGTGCACCGCATCCTGGCCACCACGCTGGGCCTGGGCAGCCGCCTGCCGGCCTACTGCACCACCATCGGGCGCGTGATGCTGGCGCAATTGCCGCCGGCCGCGCTGGACCGTTATTTTGAAACGGTGGAACTGGCGCCCTACACCGAGTTCACCGAAACCTCGCCCGCGCGGTTGCGCGAGATCATCGCCCGGGTGCGCGAGCAGGGCTACGCGGTGGTGGACCAGGAACTCGACCTGAACGTGCGCGCCATCGGGGTGCCGGTGCGCGCGGCCAGCGGGCGGGCCTGCGGCGGCCTGAACGTCAGCGTCAAGTCGCCACGCCTGCCGCTGGCGCGGTTCACCAGCGAGTTCCTGGCGCCCATGCAGGCCGCCGCCGACAAGCTGGGACAGTTCCTGGTGCTATAGCGGGGGCCGGCCTAGCGGATCGGCCAGGGATACATGGCCCCGCCCTGGCTCCACAGCGCATTGGTGCCGCGTTCCAGCCCCAGCTTGCTGCCCTTGCCGAGATTGCGTTCGAAGATCTCGCCGTAGTTGCCGACCGCCTTGATGGCGTTATAGGCCCATTTTTCGTCCAGGCCCATGTTCTTGCCCATGCCCGGCGTCACGCCCAGGATGCGCAGCACATTGGGATTGGTGCTTTTGGCCATTTCGTCGACGTTCTTCTGGGTGATGCCGTATTCCTCGGCTTCCATCAGCGCGAACAGCGTCCAGCGCACGATGCCCAGCCAGTTCTCGTCGCCCTGGCGCACCATCAGGCCCAGCGGTTCTTTCGAGAAGCGTTCCGGCAGGATTTCGTAATCGCCCGGATTGGCCACCTGGGTGGCGCGCACCGCCGCCAGTTGCGAGGCGTCGTCGGTAAAGGCGTCGCAGCGGCCGGACTCGAAGGCGCGCACGACTTCGGTGACCTTGTCGATGACCACGGGCTTGAACTTGATGCCGCGGGCGCGGAACCAGTCGGCCAGGTTGAGTTCGGTGGTGGTGCCCGGCTGCACGCACACGGTGGCGCCGTCGAGTTCCTTGGCGCTTTTCACGCCCAGGTCTTTGCGCACCATGATGCCCTGCCCGTCATAGAAGGTAGCGGCCACCGCGGCCAGGCCCAGCGAGGTATCGCGCGTCTGGGTCAAGGTGACGGTGCGCATCAGCACGTCGACTTCGCCCGATTGCAGCGCCGTGAAGCGCTGCTGGGTGGACAGCGCCGTGCCCTTGTATTTGCCGGCATCGCCGAACACCGCCGCCGCCACGGCGCGGCAGATGTCGACATCCATGCCTTCCCATTCGCCCTTGCTATTGGTGGCGCTGAAGCCCGATACGCCATCGGACAGGCCGCACTGCACGAATCCTTTGCTCTTGACCGCATCCAGGGTGGGGCCGGCCAGGGCCGCCTGGGATGCACATGCCAGCGCGATGGCGCCGGCCATCGAGGCGAGTTGCCGCTTCATGATTGCTGCTCCTTTGAGAGTGTCAGCGCGCCCCCGGCGGGCCTTGTGGGCCACGGGAGACGCATAAGGTTGGATCCGGGCGGGCCCGGGTGAAGGAGATTACGACAACTTCGGGGGGGGAAGATAGGTGGCGGGCCGTATATGGCAGGGGGGAATTGGTTCTTCTGGCATTGTTGGCGCCAGGGGGGTTCTTGAGCTTCGTAGGGTCGTTGTTGTTGGAAAGAGGAAAATCGTGCGGGGCCGCCATAGACGGCCGCCCAGCGCGGCCGTCTATGGCATTCGGATATCGATGCAGTCAGGTTCCCGGCAGACCCGTCGTGTCCAGGGTGAAAGCCGCCGCCGCCCTGCCGATGCGGTCGTTCACGGCCCGCCAGGCGTCGTTGGCCGGCGGCGCCTGCACCAGGATCCGCGCGTAGTCTCCGCCGTCGAGTTCCCGCAGCAGGGTATACAGGGCCTGGGCGTAGTGGCCGGCGTCGTCGGGCACCTGGTGCCAGGTGATCCGCGCGTCCAGGCCCGCGGGGGCCGCGCCGAAGGCCGCGATGGCCACGCGGCCGGCGGGCAGGCCCTGGCCGCGCGCCGCGCCCGCCAGGGCCTGCGGCCCCACCAGTTCCAGCGGCGTGTGCGGCGCGTAGTGCGCCTTCAGCGTGCCCGAGGCGCGCGGCGCGGCGGCGTCGGGCATGGCCACCGGCACGCCCAGCACCGCCTCGATCTGGGCCGGCGTAACGTGGCCGGGGCGCAGCAGCACCGGCCCCACGCCCTGCTCCAGGCGCGACAGGTCGATGATGGTGGACTCGATGCCCACCTGCGCCGGCCCGCCGTCCAGCACCGGCATGCCCCGCGCCACTTCTTGCGGAAACTCGCCGCGCACGTGCTCGGCCCGCGTGGGCGACACGTGCCCGAACTTGTTGGCCGACGGCGCCGCCACCCCGCCGTGCCCGCCCGGCTTGCCGGCCGCGAACGCGCGCAGCAGCGCCTGCGCCACCGGGTGCGACGGGCAGCGCAGGCCGATGCTGTCCTGCCCGCCGCTGACCGCGGCGCCCGCATGCGGCGCGCGCGGCACGATCAGCGTCAGCGGACCGGGCCAGAAGGCGTCGATCAGCTGGCGGGCCTGGCTGGAAATGCCGCGGGCCCAGTAGCCCAGGTCGGCTTGCGGGGCCACGTGCACGATCACCGGATGGTTCGACGGCCGGCCCTTGGCGGCGTAGATGTGCGCCACCGCCTCGGGGTTCTGCGCGTCGGCGCCCAGGCCGTACACGGTTTCGGTGGGAAACGCGACCAGTTCGCCGGCCAGCAGGCGTTCGGCCGCGCGGGCGATGGCGGCCGCGTCGGGCAAGGTGGAGTCGGGTTGCGGCATGGCGCTTATTCGGGGGCGGCCATGCCCAGCGCCGCCGCGACGCGCGCGGCGTCGGCGCGGGCCTGCTGCAGCGTGGCGGCCACCACCGTGACGTGGCCCATTTTGCGGCCGCGCCGCGGCTCGTGCTTGCCGTACAAATGCAGCTTGGCCGACGGCACGGCCAGGGCGGCCGCCCAGTCGGGCTCGCGCGCGGCCGTGGCGCCCGGTTCGAACCAGATGTCGCCCAGGATGTTCAGCATCACGGCCGGCGCCAGCAGCGCCGTGCTGCCCAGCGGCAGGCCGGCCATGGCGCGCGCCTGCTGTTCGAACTGGCTGGTGGCACAGGCGTCGATGGTGTAGTGGCCGCTGTTGTGCGGCCGCGGGGCGATCTCGTTGACCACCAGGCTGCCGTCGGTCAGCACGAAGAATTCCACGCACAGCACCCCGTGGTAGCCCAGCCCGCGCGCGATGGCGCGCGCCGCGTCGGTGGCCAGCGCCTGCCGTTGCGCATGGGCGGCGTCGCCATCGGTGGCCGCCACCGTCGACACCGCCAGGATGCCGTCGCGATGCAGGTTGCGCGCCACCGGAAACACCACGTCGGCGCCGTCGAAGCCGCGCGCCAGCACCACCGAGATTTCGTAGTCGAGCGGCATCAGGGCTTCCAGCACGCACGGCACGCCGCCGAAATCGGCAAAGGCGGCCTGCGCCTCGGCGCGCGTGGCCACGCGCGCCTGGCCCTTGCCGTCGTAGCCCAGCCGGGCCACTTTCAGAATGCCGGGAAACAGCGCGTCGGGCGCGGCCTGCAGGTCTTGCGGCGCGCGGATGGCGGCATGCGGCGCCACCGGGATGCCCTGCGCGGCGATGAAGGTTTTTTCGGCGATGCGATCCTGCACGATGGCCACCGCGTCGGCGGCCGGGCTGACCCGGCACTGCGCGGCCAGCGCGCGCAGGCTGTCGGCCGGCACGTTCTCGAATTCGGTGGTCACGGCCCGGCAGATTTGCGCCAGCTGGGCCAGGCCGGCCGGGTCGTCGTAGGCGGCCTGGATGTGGCGGTCGGCCACCATGGCGGCCGGGCCGTCGGCGGCCGGGTCGAGCACGGCGACGCGATAGCCCAGGCTTTGCGCGGCATGGCAGAACATGCGGCCCAGCTGGCCGCCGCCCAGCAAGCCCAGCCAGCCGCCGGGCGCGATCGTGAAGGAGTCTGTGGATGAAGTCATACGGATGGCGCGCCCGGTGGCGGGCGCGCGGCAGAAGGTCAGGGCTGCGGGGGCACCGCCATGTTGCGGGCCGTCTCGGTCTGGCGCGCGCGGAACGCCAGCAGTTGGCGATGCAGCGCATCGTCGGTGGCCGCCAGCGTGGCGATGACGTGCAGCGCCGCGTTGGCCGCGCCGGCCTCGCCGATGGCGAAGGTGGCCACCGGCACGCCCTTGGGCATCTGCACGATGGACAGCAGCGAGTCTTCGCCGCGCAGGTAGCGCGAGGGAACCGGCACCCCGAACACCGGCACTTCGGTCAGGGCGGCCATCATGCCGGGCAGGTGGGCCGCGCCGCCGGCGCCGGCGATGATGCCGCGCAGGCCGCGCGCGCGGGCCGCGGCGCCGTAGTCGGCCATGTCCTGCGGCATGCGGTGGGCCGAGATGACGCGGGTTTCGTGCGGCACGCCGAATTCTTCCAGCATGGCCACGGCGTGCTTCATGATGTCCCAGTCGCTGGAAGAACCCATGATCACGCCCACCACGGGAGTGGCCGGCGCGGATGCGGAAGAAGTCGTTGTCATGGCAGAGTCGGCAAGGCGGAAGGCGGGCAGGCGCCGCACCGTGGCGCGGCAGGCGGAAAACCCGGTATTTTACCCGCCCCGACCGCGAAGCGGCCCGGCGCGCCTACGAACCGCCGCCGGCCGGCGCCGCGGCGGGCGCGCCGGGGCTGCCCGGGCATTCGCCCAGCCCGCATTCCAGCGAGGTAACGGCCACATTGGCCAGGATCGCCAGCAGGAACAGCCCCATCACGATCAGGGCCGGCAGCGCCACGGGTTTTTTCAGGGCGTTGTCGCCCCATTTGCGGTCGGCCGCCAGCATCAGCACGCAGAACACCAGCAGCGTGCAGAAAGCCAGGAACGCCCACGAATAAATGTGCATGCCCAGCAGCGGCGGGCCGCCGGGCAGCGCTTGCGCGCCGGCCTGCGCCAGCAGCTGGTTGCCGGCCGCCACCAGGCCGCCCAGCGAGGCCGCGATCACCATGGCGTAGTGCAGGGGCGACGGGCCCAGCCGGATATTCAGCAGCAGCCCCACCCCGGCCATGACGAACGCCGCGCGCTGCAGCAGGCACAGCGGGCATGGGGCGGCATCGAACAGCAGCTGCCAGACGAACGCCACATACAGCAGGATGCTGATGCCCAGCAGCGCCAGGGTATTGACGATGCGCGAGCCCCGGGCGGGGTTCAGCGAAAAGATCACGCTCATCCAGCGCGGGCGCTACAGGGCCAGCACGAATGGCTCGGCCAGGTGCAGGCGGGCGCCGGCCACGAAAATCAGCAGCGTCGCCAGCCACAGGGTGAAGCAGGGGCGGCGCTTGCCGAGCATGCCGTACCACACCGCCAGGGCGCTGGTCAGAAAGGGCAACATCATGATCATGCGATCGATCCTCCGGAGGTCGATCGTTACGATACGAAATATTGCGTAGCGCTGGCCGGCAAACAAGGCGGCCAAAGCGCCCTATTTCATGCAATTGGCCGGCGGCACGCGCCGGCCGGGGCGGGTCAGGCTACCAGGCGGTCGAGCGCCTCGCGGTACTTGGCCGCGGTTTTCTCCAGCACTTCCTGCGGTAGGCGCGGGGCCGGCGGGGTCTTGTCCCAGGTCTGGGTTTCCAGCCAGTCGCGCACGAACTGCTTGTCGAACGACGGGGGGCTGATGCCCACGCGATAGCCGTCGGCCGGCCAGAAGCGCGACGAATCGGGGGTCAGCACCTCGTCCATCAGGTGCAGCGTGCCGTCGTCGTCCAGGCCGAATTCGAACTTGGTGTCGGCAATGATGATGCCCTTGGTGGCCGCGAACTGGGCCGCCTCGGTGTACAGGCGCAGGGTGACGTCGCGGATGCGCTCGGCCATGTCCTGGCCGACTTCGTTGACCACGTGGGCGAAGTCGACGTTTTCGTCGTGCATGCCGAATTCGGCCTTGGCCGCCGGCGTGAAAATGGGCTGGGGCAGCTTGCTGGCCTGCTGCAGGCCGGCCGGCAGCTGGATGCCGCACACCGCGCCGGTGGCCTGGTAGTCTTTCCAGCCCGAGCCAATCAGGTAGCCGCGCGCCACGGCCTCGACCAGCACCGGCTTCAGGCGCTTGACCACCACGGCGCGGCCGCGCACCTGGTCCAGTTCATCGGGCGCCACCACGTCTTCGGGCCGCACGCCGGTGGAATGGTTGGGCAGAATGTGCGCCAGCTTGCCAAGCCAGAATTCGGTCAGCTCGGTCAGCACCTGGCCCTTGCCGGGGATGGGGTCGTCGAGAATCACGTCGAATGCGGAAATGCGGTCGGAAGCGACGATCAAGAGCTTGTCGTCGCCCACGGCGTACATGTCGCGCACTTTGCCGCGACCCAGTAGCGGCAGGGACTTGATGCTGGATTGGTGCAGGGCGGAAGTCACGAATCGGCCTAATCGGAAAAATGCGCATAGGTTACTGCAAATGGCGCTGGTGGGTGGCTTGAGTTCTTGCCCCGTCCCGCGGCGTTCGGGCAGGCGGGGGCGGCGCACGTCCGTCGGGCTCGGGCGCATCCAGGCGCCCTCGGCCCGCTGCGCGGGCTGCCCCGCCGGCCAAACGCGCCGCCCCCGCCTGCCCGAACGCCGCGGGACTGCGAGTGTATAAATTCGAGCCACCGGCCATAGCCTGGGGACTCAAAAATGCAGACGGATATTGCCAGGTGCCAGACACCCGGCCATAGCGCCCGGCGCCCCGAGAACGCAAACGAAAAGACCGACGGCGGCATGGGTTAGGCTTATCCATCCCGCACACGCCAGGAGCCCATTCCATGCCCCCGCAACGCGAGTTCTCCCCCCTGACCGGCGGCTGCCAATGCGGCGCCGTCCGTTATGCCATTACGGCCGAACCCATGGCCGCGGCGACTTGTCATTGCCGCGACTGCCAGTATGCGAGCGGCGGCGCGCCGGCGCATGCGTTGCTGGTGGCGCCGGCCGCGCTGCAGGTGTTGCGGGGCCGGGCGCACGAACACGTCTATCGGGGCGATTCGGGGAACACGGTCATGCGCAGCTTCTGCCGCGATTGCGGCACGCCGCTGTTCGGGGGCACCGAGGGCGCCGGCTATGCAATCGTGAAAGCCGGATCGCTGGACGACCCGGAGCAATTCCGGGCCCGCCTGGCGTTGTGGACGGATTCCGCGCCCTCGTGGCATCACATCGACACCACGATACCGGGCTTTGCGCGTAACGCGCCGGGCTGAGGGGCCGGCCGCCCGGCGCCGCCCGCGCGGGGCGGCGCCTTTTCACCGCGGCAGGGTTTACTGCACGACCTGGGTCAGCTTGCCGGCGGCGTACTGCTGCGCCATCTCGGACAGCGGCAGCGGCTTGATCTTGCTGGCGTTGCCGGCGGTGCCGAACTGGGTGTAGCGCTGCACGCAAATGGCCTTGGCGGCGGCGCGCGCCGGCTTCAGGTATTCGCGCGGGTCGAATTTGCCGGGGTTTTCGGCAAAAAAGCGGCGGATGGCGCCGGTCATGGCCAGGCGGATGTCGGTGTCGATGTTGACCTTGCGCACGCCGAACTTGATGGCTTCCTGGATTTCTTCCACGGGCACGCCGTAGGTTTCTTTCATGTCGCCGCCGAATTCGCGGATCTCGGCCAGCAGGTCTTGCGGCACGCTGGAGCTGCCGTGCATCACCAGGTGGGTGTTGGGCAGGCGGGCGTGGATTTCCTTGATGCGCGAGATCGACAGGATGTCGCCGGTGGGCTTGCGGGTGAACTTGTAGGCGCCGTGGCTGGTGCCGATGGCGATGGCCAGCGCGTCGAGCTGGGTCTTGCGGACGAAATCGGCGGCCTGCTCGGGGTCGGTGAGCAGCTGTTCGCGGGTCATGGTGCCTTCGGCGCCGTGGCCGTCTTCCTTGTCGCCCTTCATGGTTTCCAGCGAGCCCAGGCAGCCCAGCTCGCCTTCGACGGTGACGCCCAGCTTGTGGGCGATGTCGACCACTTTCTTGGTGACGTCGACGTTGTACTCGTAGTCGGCGATGGTCTTGCCGTCTTCTTCCAGCGAGCCGTCCATCATGACGCTGGAGAAGCCCAGGTCGATGGCGCCCTGGCACACCTTGGGCGACTGGCCGTGGTCCTGGTGCATGACCACCGGAATGTGCGGATAGGATTCCACCGCGGCCTGGATCAGGTATTTCAGGAAGCCTTCGCCCGCGTATTTGCGCGCGCCGGCCGAGGCCTGCATGATCACCGGGCTGTCGGTTTCAGCGGCGGCTTCCATGATGGCCTGAACCTGTTCCAGGTTGTTGACGTTGAACGCGGGAATGCCGTAGCCGTGCTCGGCGGCGTGGTCGAGCAACTGGCGCATGGAAACTAGGGCCATGGGGTGGTCCTCCTGAATGGCAATGGAATGATTGGTTGGAGCCTTGCTGAATAACGGGATTTTAGCCGGGATTGGAGCCGGACTCCCGGCGACGGGTTGTCAGGACATGACGGTATGTAAATCTTCTGGTCCGGGCGAAAATCCCGGCCGCGCCCTGCCGTCGGCGGCTCAGTCGTTCACCTCGCAGCCCACCGGCTCGCCGTCGTCGAATTCGACGTCGTAGGTATGCTCGGCGTCCCAGGGCACGGTGAACCACATTTCATAACCATCGCCGGTTTCGTCGAACAGCCACACGGCCCGCAATACCGCGCAGCCGGCCATGGCCTCGGCGGTCTGCTCGGGCAGCCAGCGGGCCGGGTCGATGCCCTGCTTCAGCCATTGTTCGGGCGAATAATGGTCCAGCAGGAAATCGGCCGCCGCCAGGATCTGTTCGTCGAGCCGGGCCACCAGGTCGCGCACCACGCGCGACGCCGAGGGGTCGGGCGCCTGGCCGTCGGTCTGGATCATGACGTGGATGGGCGGGCGCCCGGGGCCGGCCGGCACATTCTCGGCGGCCCACAGATCGGGGGCTTCGGGATCTTGCACGAAATTCAGCATTGCCATGATGCGGGCCTCCGGCCATGACGCGCCGGCCCGTCGCGCGGGCCGGCAGATATGGTCCATTTAACCAGAAGGCCGGCGCCCGGCGCCAGCCGGCGCGGCGCGCGCGGGGGCCGTCAGGCCGCCACGGCCTCGCGCGGGGCGCGGCGCGAGGCCGCGTGGTAGTGCGCCGCGAACACCAGCCGGCCCGCCGACCAGGCGTGGCTGACCAGGGGCAAATCCCCCACCAGCGCCACCGCGACCAGGTCGGCGCGCAGGCCCGCGGCAATGCGGCCGCGGTCGCCCAGGCCGCAGGCATCGGCCGGGTTGGCGGTCACCAGCGCCACCGCCTGCGACAGCGTCAGGTCGCTTTGCGCCGCCACGGCGAACGCCGCGGCGATCAGGGTGGATGGCTGGTAGTCCGAGCACAGGCAGCTGGCCACGCCGGCGCGCACCGCGTCGATGGCGCGCATCGAACCGCTCTGGCTCTGCCCGCGCAGCACGTTGGGCGCGCCCAGGATGGTGGGCAGGCCGCACGACACCGCCGCCGTCGCGGTGTCCAGGTTGATGGGAAACTCGCTCATCGACACGCCCAGGTTGCGCATGGTGGCAATGCGCTGCACCGAATCGTCGTCGTGGCTGGCGGTGGGCACGCCCAGGCGGCGCGCATGCGCCAGCAGGGTCTCGACCCGCAGCGCGGCGCCGTCGCGGGCCTGCAGCTTGGCGCGCGCCGCTTCCTCGGCCTCGTCGCGGCTCATGGCATGGTTGCCCATCATGTATTGCAGATAGGCTTCCAGCGTCTTGAACTGGCCCTGCCCCGGCGAATGGTCCATTACCGACAGCAGGTCGACCACGCCCTCGTCCAGCAGCGCCTGCAGCACCGGCATGGCGGTCGCGTCGGTGATTTCGTAGCGGCAGTGCACCCGGTTGTCCACCAGGCTGTGGGCGCGGAAGGCATGCAGCGTGCGCGCCACCTGCGACGCGGTCTGGTTGTTGCGCACGCCCCATTCATTATTGGCAAACGACAGCGCATGGAACGGCGTGGTGATGCCGGCCGCGGCATTGCGCCGGTCGACCTGGGCCACCGCGAAATCCAGCGGAAACAGCACGCGCGAGCGCGGCTCGGCTTCTTTTTCGATGGCGTCGCAATGCAGGTCGATCAGGCCGGGCAGCAGCGTCTGGCCTTCCAGGTCGATTTCCTGCGCGGCGCCCGCGCCGTCGGGGTCGATGGCGGCAATGATGCCGTCTTCGATCAGGACGGCGCTGTTGGACAGCACGGCGTCCGGCAGGACAATGCGGGCGTGGGTCAGGTACAGGGCGGGCATGGCTACTCCAGGGCGCCGGCCGGAATCGCCGGCTGGATGGGCAGGATGCGCGTGGCGACCTCGTCGCGCACGGCTTCGTCATGAAAAATGCCGATCAGGCAGCGGCCGGCGGCCACGGCCTCGCGGATCAGGGCCACCACCACCGCGCGGTTGTCGGCATCCAGCGAGGCGGTGGGCTCGTCCAGCAGCAGCACCGGATGGCCGCCGATGAAGCCGCGCGCGATGTTCACGCGCTGCTGCTCGCCGCCCGAAAACGTGGCGGGCGGCAAGCCCCACAGGCGCTGCGGCACGTTCAGCCGGGCCAGCAGCGCGGCCGCCTGCCCGCGCGCGGCCGCGGCATCCACGCCGCGTTCGCGCAGGGGCTCGGCCACCACCTCCAGGGTGCTGACGCGCGGAATCACCCGCAAGAACTGGCTGACGTAGCCGATGACGTCGCGCCGCAGGCGCAGAATGCGCTGCTCGGGCGCGCCGGTCAGTTCGACCCACTCGCCGCCGTCGCGTACGCGGATGCTGCCCTCGGTGGCCAGGTAGTTGCCGTAAAGGCAGCGCAGCAACGTGCTCTTGCCGGTGCCCGAGGGGCCGGCCAGCACCAGGCAGTCGCCCGGGCCGGCGTCGAAGTTCACGTCGCGCAGCACCGGCAAGCGGATGCCGCCCTGGTTGTGCAGGGTGAACATCTTGCCCAGGCCGCGCACCTGGATCAGGGAAGTAGAGGCATTCATGAGATTCAGCTCTGCAAAATGGACGACACCAGCAACTGCGTGTAGGGGTGCTGCGGGTCGTCCAGGATCTGGTCGGTCAGGCCGCTTTCGACCACGCGGCCGCCGCGCATGACCAGCGTGCGGTGCGCCAGCAGCCGCGCCACGGCCAGGTCGTGGGTAACCACGATGGCGGCCAGTTTCAGGTCGGCCACCAGCTGGCGCAGCAGGTCGAGCAGGCGCGCCTGCACCGACACGTCCAGCGACGCGGTGGGCTCGTCCATGAACACCACGCGCGGGTGGGTAACCAGGTTGCGGGCGATCTGCAGGCGCTGCTGCATGCCGCCGGAAAACGCGGCCGGCTGGTCGTCGAGCCGGCCCGTGTCGATTTCCATCTTCTGCAGCCAGCTGCCCGCCACGCGGCGCAGTTCGCCGTAGTGGCGCTGGCCCACGGCCATCAGGCGCTCGGCGATATTGGCGCCGGCGCTGACCTGCATGCGCAGCCCGTCGCGCGCGTTCTGGCGCACGAAGCCCCAGTCGGTGCGCGCCAGCAGCCGCAGGTGGGCCGACGACAAAGACGCCAGGTCGACAAAACCGCGGTCGCGCGTGTCGTACCACACGCTGCCCGACTCGGGCCGCGCCTGCCACGACACCGCCTGCAGCAGCGTGCTCTTGCCCGAGCCGGATTCGCCCACCACGCACAGCACTTCGCCGGGGTGCAGGTCGAAACTGATGTCGCGGCAGCCGTGCACGCCGTCCCAGGTGCAGGTCATGTCGCGCACGGAAAGCAGGGCCTGGTTGTTCATGCCGCGGCCTCCGCGGCGGCGCCGGTGTGCCCGGCGGCCTGGCGGCCGGCGCAGTACTCGGTGTCCGAGCACACGAAGCGGCGCGTGCCCTGGTCGTCCAGAATGATCTCGTCCAGGTAGCTGTGGTCCGACCCGCACAGTTCGCAGCAGTGGTCCCACTGCTCGACGCAAAACGGATGGTCTTCGAAGTCCAGGCTCTTGACCCGCGTGTACGGCGGCACGGCGTATACGCGCTTTTCGCGGCCGGCGCCGAACAGCATCAGCGCGGGGTTGCCGTCCAGCTTGGGATTGTCGAATTTCGGAATGGGCGAGGGGCGCATCATGTAGCGGCCATTGACGATGACCGGATAGTCGTAGGTGGTGGCAATGTGCCCGTGCTGCGCGATGTCTTCGTACAGCTTCACGTGCATGCCGCCGTACTCGGCCAGGGCGTGCATGGTGCGGGTCTCGGTTTCGCTGGGTTCCAGCCAGCGCAGCGGCTCGGGAATGGGCACCTGGTAGACCATGATCTGCCCTTCGCGCAGCGGGGTTTCGGGAATGCGGTGGCGCGTCTGCACAATGGTGGCCTCGCGCGTGGATTCGGTGGTGCGCACCCCGGTCACGCGGCCGAAAAAGCGGCGGATGTTGATGGCGTTGGTGGTGTCGTCCGACCCCTGGTCGATCACCTTCAGCACATCGGCCTGGCCGATGATGGCGGCGGTAACCTGGATGCCGCCCGTGCCCCAGCCATAGGGCAGCGGCATTTCGCGGCTGCCGAACGGCACCTGGTAGCCGGGAATGGCCACCGCCTTCAGCAGGGCCCGGCGCAGCATGCGCTTGGTGGATTCGTCCAGGTACGCGAAGTTGTAGTGGTCGTCGCGCGCGACCGTGGCTAGTGCGGAGTTCATGACGACAGGGCCTCGTCGGCAATGGCGGCGGGCGCCGCGCTGGGCGCGGCGGCAAATGCGGTAGATGCGGCGGCGGCCGGCGCCCGGGCGGCGGCCTGTTCCTGGCGCAGCCGGCGCAGCAGTTCCAGGTTGGCCTGGAAGTCCACATAGTGCGGCAGCTTCAAGTGCTGCACGAAGCCCGAGGCCTCGACGTTGTCGCTGTGGTACAGCACGAACTCGTGGTCGTTGGCGGGCGCGTCGCCGGCCTCGCCCAGTTCGTGCGCCTTCAGGGCGCGGTCGACCAGCGCCATCGACATGGCCTTGCGTTCGCCATAGCCGAAGGTCAGCCCGTAGCCGCGCGTGAACTTGGGCGCCTCGTGCGCGCTGCCGGCGAACTGGCTGACCATCTGGCATTCGGTCAGCTCGATCTCGCCCACCGTCACGGCGAAGCCCAGCTCTTCGATAAACATGTCCACTTCCAGCGACCCGTAGCGGATCTCGGCGGCGAACGGATGCGTATTGCCGTAGCCGCGCTGCGTGGAATAGCCCATCGACAGCAGAAAGCCTTCGTCGGCGCGGGCCAGGTTCTGCAGGCGCGCATCGCGCCCGGCCGGAAAGGCCAGCGGCTGGCGCGTCAGGTCGAACGGCGCCGGGTCGCCGGGCGGCATGGCTTCCTGGTCGATCAGGTCGTCGTGCTGCAGCAGGTCGGTCACGCGCGGCATGGACGCGGGCAGCGGTTCGGCGGCCGGCGGCAGGGGCTCGGCGGCCTCGCCCTCGGCTTCCAGCGAGAAATCCAGCAGCCGCTGCGTATAGTCGTAAGTGGGCCCCAGGATCTGCCCGCCGGGCACATCCTTGAACGTCGACGAAATGCGGCGCGACAGGCGCATGCGCGCCGTGTCCACCGGCTGCGTATAGCCGAAGCGCGGCAGCGTGGTGCGGTAGGCCCGCAGCAAGAACACCGCCTCGATCACGTCGCCGGCGGCCTGTTTGATGGCCAGCGCGGCCAGCTGCGGGTCGTACAGCGCGCCCTCGGCCATCACGCGCGATACGGCCAGCGGCATCTGCTGGCGGATCTGCGCCAGCGTCAGCTCGGGCACCTGCGCATCGCCGCGCCGGTAGGCGTCGAGCATGCGGTAAGAATTCAGGATGGCGCGTTCGCCACCTTTGACGGCCACGTACATGTCAGTCCTCCGCTTGCACCGTGCGGGGCAAGCCGCACAGCCGGTGGCCCTGGATCAGGAACACATCCACGCCCAGGGGAAATATCTGGCGGTTGGCCCGCCACTGCGCCCAGAATCCGGCCGGCAGGCCGGCCGCCCGCAACTCGCGCCGCGTGGCGATGCCCGGCCCGGCCAGGGTCACGGCCGCGACGCCCTGCAGCGATTCGACTTCCAGCAGCAGCGTGGTAGAGGTATCGGGATAGGCCGGGTCGCCCGGGTGGCAGCGGCCGAGTTCGGGCGCGGCATGGCCGGCCGGCACGGCGGCGAAGCGCGCCTGCGAGGGCTCGTCGACCAGCGGGCAGCCGCAATGAAAACGCAGGAACTGGCGCACTGCCTCGGGCACGCCGGCCGGCAGCCACACCGGCGCATCGACATCGGCCAAGGCCAGCAGCATGGCCGTCATGGCGGGCGACAGCCCCGGCGGCACACCGCAGCCGGCGGCGATTTCCTGGATGCTGCCGGGGTGCGCCAGGGCCTGCAGCGCGGCGCGGAACGTCTGCTGCGACTGGGTAACCGCATCGCCAAAGCCCGGGGCCGGCGGCGCGCCGGATGGCGTTGTCTGCACAGAAATCATTTCAGTCTTCGCCTCGTACCATTGTGAAGAATTCAACTTGCGTCTGCGCGGCCACGCATGATTGCCGGCGCGCGCGCTCGGCATGCGCCTGCGCCAGCGGCTCGATGACGCCGGCCTGGATGCGGTCGTGCCACTCATCGCGCTGCAGCAGCGCGTCGAGCACGGCGGCGTGTTCGGCATGGCGGCGCGCGCGGCCGGGCACATAGCCCACGCCCATCGTGCCGCCTTCCAGGGTGACGGCGCAGCGGGTGATGCTCATTTCGCCCAGATTGAACTGCGCGCCGGTACCGCCGCTGCGGGCGCGCACCATGGCCATGCCGCTTTCCGCCGGCCGCAGCGTGCTGTGCGGCGGCAGCGGGCCCAGGGCCTGCACGGCCCGGTCCAGCGCGGCCGGCTCGGCCAGCGCCAGCACCCGCATCCAGGCGGCGCGCCGCCCGGCGGCCGGGGAAGTCGTGTCGGTTTGCATAATTTCCTCTAAACGTCTAGACGACTAGATGCAGTATGATACGGAACTGGCGCCAGTACAACACCGCCGCATGAATTTTTCATGACACCGCGGCATCGCGCCGCGCAGGCGCCGCCACGGGCCGACGGCTGATGCACAATCATGGCCGTCCATCATGAAGCTGCCATTACGGAAACGGATTATCACCATGGTCGAACGAGGCTCGGGCGTCGCAGTGTGGCGACAAATCGGCGAACTGCTGGCGGACGAGATCCGCAACAAGCTCTATGCGCCAGGCGAACGCCTGCCGCCCGAACCCGAACTGGCGGCCAAGTTCTCGGTCAACCGCCACACCATCCGGCGCGCCATGGGCGAACTCGAGCAAAGCGGCCTGGTGCGCATCGAACAAGGCCGCGGCACCTTCGTGCAAGAACACGCCATTGATTACGCTATTGGCCGGCGCACCCGCTTTTCAGAAAACCTGCTCAGCCAGGGCATGCTGGGCTATATCGAGATCATGGGCAGCCAGAGCCTGCGCTCGGCCGAGATCGCCCGCCACCTGGGCCTGGCCCGCACCGCGCCGCTGCTGCGCGTGCAGGCGCTGGGCAAGGCCGAGAACCGCTGCATCGACGTATCCGAGCACTACCTGGACGAGAAGCGCTTTCCGGACTTCGCCGACAGCCTGCGCAAGCTGCGCTCGATTTCGCGCGCCTATGCGCACTACGGCGTCACCGACTACGCGCGCAAGTGGTCGCGCATTACCGCGGCCCTGCCCACCCCCGAAGTGGCCCGTCTGCTGGGCCAGCCCAAGACCCGCCCCATTCTGCAGGTCGAGGCCCTGAACGTCGACCGCGACGGCGCGCCGCTGCAATACAGCGTGACCCGCTTTGTGGGCGACCTGGTGCAACTGGTCGTGTCCGACGACGCGCCCTGATCCATGCGCGGGCGCCGGGCGCTCGCGCCAATTCGTCTAGACATCCAGCTGTCACAGAAGTCCGATAAGGTGGCGATCCATGAATCCTGAATCCTCTTCTTCTGCTGCACTGGCCGGCATCGCCGGACGGCGCCTGCTGACTCCCGCCGGGCTGGGCGCCGGCCAGCTGGCCTTTCGCGACGGCCGCATCGGCGACGGCGCCGCCGCGCCGGGCGCGGCCTGGCTGGACGCGGGCGACCTGCTGGTGCTGCCGGGCATTGTCGACCTGCACGGCGACGCGTTCGAGCGCGCCGTCATGCCGCGCCCGGGCGTCACGTTTCCGTACGACGCCGCGCTGCACGACGTCGACCGCCAGCTGCTGGCCAACGGCATTACCACCGAATTCCATGGCGTGACGCTGTCGTGGGAAGGCGGGCTGCGCGGCGAGCCGTACGCCGAGCGCATGTTCGAATCGCTGTCGCGCATGCGCGGCGCGCTGGGCGCGCGCCACCACGTGCACCTGCGCTTCGAGACCCATCACGTCGGCGGGGTAGAGACCGCCCAGCAATGGATACGCGCCGGCCGCGTGCAGTTCCTGGCCCTGAACGACCACCTGCCCTCGATGGCGCGCCGCCTGGGCGACGACCGCAAGCTGCTGCAATACGCCGACCGCGCCGAGTGCGACCTGGACACGTTCCAGGGCCGTATCCGCCAGGCCATGGCAGCCGCCGACGCGGTGGGCGACGCCATGCGCGAACTGACCCGCAGCGCGCGCGAGGCCGGCCTGAGCGTGGCCTCGCACGACGACCCGGACGCCGCCACCCGCCGCTACTACCACCAGCTGGGCTGCCGTGTGGCCGAATTCCCCCTGACGCCCG
This sequence comes from Bordetella petrii, assembly GCF_017356245.1. NCBI lineage: Bacteria > Pseudomonadati > Pseudomonadota > Betaproteobacteria > Burkholderiales > Alcaligenaceae > Bordetella > Bordetella petrii. Next base: position 3,277,806 of record NZ_JAFMZZ010000001.1, on the reverse strand, counting down.
ACGCGGCCCGCGTGGCGCGCGACCTGGGCGATGCCGTGGTGTTCGGCGCCCCCAACGTAGTGCGCGGGCGCAGCCACACCAATGCGCCCAACGCCACCGACATGGTGCGCGCCGGGCTGTGCGACATCCTGACCTCGGACTATTACTACCCGGCCCCGCTGGCGGCCGCGTTGCGGCTGGCCGACCAGGGCGTGCTGCCGCTGGCGCAGGCCTGGCGCCTGGTATCGGCCAATCCGGCCCGCGCCGCCGGCCTGGCCGACCGCGGCACGCTGGCGGCGGGCCAGGCCGCCGATGCCATCGTGGTCGACGACAGCGTACCCGGCCTGCCGCGCGTGTGCGCCGCCATTGTCGGCGGCGTGCTGCGCCATGCCACGCGCAGCTTCGAGACCCATCACGCCCAGCGCATCGCCGCATAGCACGCCATGCCGCAAGCCTACCGCTACGCACTGTACCTGGCGCCGGTGGGCGCCTGGCGCGACCTGGGCCGGCAGTGGCTGGGCCGCTGCGAGGAAACGGGCGCTGCCCTGCCCCGCGCGGCCGGCGCCGATGCCCGGCAGGATGCCTGGACCCGCGCGCCGCGCCGCTACGGCCTGCATGCCACGCTCAAGCCGCCCTTCCAATTGCGCGCCGGCACGCAGCCGGCCGGCCTGGACCAGGCCGTGCGCGCGCTGGCCGCCGGCCGCCAGGCGTTCGGCATACCGCTGCGGCGCGAGCGCCTGCGCGGCTTCCTGGCCTGGCGCATCGACGACTCACGCGCGCTGGCCCGCATGAATGCGCTGGCCGGCGCGTCGGTCGCCGGGCTGGATATTTTCCGCGCCCCGCCCTCGGCGGCCGAGCTGGCGCGCCGCCAGCCGCAGGCGCTGACCCCCGCGCAGCGCCAGATGCTGGAGCGCTGGGGCTACCCCTACGTCTTCGATACGTTCACGTTTCACATCACCCTGACCGGGCATCTGGACAACGCCGACCTGGACGCGGCCGATGCCCGGCTCGACGCGCTGGACGCCCCCGCGCTGCAAGCCCCCATGCCGGTGCGCGCCATCAGCCTGTATGTCGAGCCCGCGCCGGGCGCCGACTTCATCGTGGCGCGCCATTACGGTTTCGACGGCGCCTGCCGCGACGGCGCCGGCGCGCGCTTCCTGGACGGCGGCGCGTCATGAGCCCGCCGGGCCGCCCCGAAGACTCCGCCATACACCCGCCCGGAACGCGGTTGGTCTACCTGATGGGCGCTTCGGGCAGCGGCAAGGACACCCTGCTGCGCTGCCTGCGCACGGCCTTGCAGCCGCAGGAACCCGTGCTGGTCGCGCACCGCTACATCACCCGCCCCAGCGGCGCCGACGAGGCCTCTGTCAGCCTGAGCGAGGCCGAATTCGAACGCCGCGCGGCCATGGGCTGCTTCGCCTTGCACTGGGCCAGCCATGGCCTGCGGTACGGCATCGGCATCGAGATCGACACCTGGCTGGCCAGCGGCGCGGCCGTCGTGATCAACGGCTCGCGCGCCCACCTGGCGCAAGCCTGCGCCCGCTACCCGGACCTGGCCGCCATCGAAGTCGTGGCCGACCCCGCCATCCTGGCCCGCCGCCTGGCCGCGCGCGGCCGCGAAACCCCCGAACAGATCGCCGCCCGCCTGCAACGGGCCTCCCGCCCCTTCCTGGCCCCCGCCGGCTGCCAGGTCACGCAGCTGGCCAATAACGGCCTGCCCGAAGAAGCGGCGCAACGCCTGCTGTCGCTGGTGCGCAGCAAGCTGTCCCGCTGCAACGCCCTTTAAAGTCTCGCCCTGCCGCGATCTCGCGCACGCCGCCCTGAATGGTTTTCGGCGCCGCACAGAGCGGCGCCAGAAGCATCGGCTCGGAACAGGTTCAACCGTAAGCAGGCCCTCAGATCAAGGCCTTGCGGATCCGCGCCGACAACAGATCGATCACCACCACAAACCCCACGATGATGATCATCACCGCGCAGGTCTCGGCATACTGGAAGCTGCGGATGATTTCCCACAGCACCGTGCCGATCCCGCCCGCGCCCACAATGCCCACCACCGAAGCCGACCGCACGTTCGATTCGAACCGGTACAGCGAAAACGAGATCCACAGCGGCAGCACCTGGGGAATCACCCCGTAGACCACTTCCTCGACCGCGTTCGCGCCCGTGGCACGCACTCCTTCCACCGGGCGCGGGTCGATGGCCTCGACCGCCTCGGCGAACAGCTTGGCCAGCACCCCGGTGGTGTGCACCCACAGCGCCAGCACGCCCGCGAACGGCCCCAGCCCCACCGCCACGATAAACAGCATGGCGAACACCATTTCATTGATGGCGCGGCAGGCATCCATCAGGCGGCGCATCGGCTGGTACACCCAGGGTGGCACGATATTGGCCGAGCACAGCAGCCCGAACGGCACCGCCATGGCAATGGCCAGGAACGTGCCCCAGATGGCGATCTGCACCGTCACCAGCATCTCGTCCATGTACATGCGCCAGTCGCGGAAATTCGGCGGAAAAAAATCGGCCGCGTAGGCGGCCATGTTGCCGGACTCGGTCACCAGATCCAGCGGGCGCATGTCGGCGCCGCGCCACGACAGCATCAGCAACGCCAGCACCACGCCCCATACCAGCAGGCCGGGCAGAGAAGATCGCGCCGCGGCGGGATGGCGGGCAGGCGTAAGAACAGTGCTCATGGGGAAAATCCGTGCGAAAGGCAAAGAAACGCGCGCCGGCCCGCGCCATGCGGGCCGGCGCCGCGGCTTACTGCGGCTTGGCCGCCAGCTTGTCCAGCTCGGCCAGTTGGCGATCCAGCTCGGCCAGCTTCGCCTTCTTGTCGGCGGCGCTCAGCGTGGTGTCGGTTTCGACGTGGATCTTGGTCTTGGCCAGTTCCATCTGGCGGATCGGCACCAGCTGCGCGTTGCTGGAAGCGCGGAAACCCTTGTAGGTCAGGCCGGCCAGCACTTTCTGCTGGCGCTCGGCGTCGGCGCCCTTGCCGTAGTTCACGAAGAACGCCTGGATGCGCTGCTTCACGTCGGCCGGCAGGTCGCTGCGCACCACCATCGGGTCGGCCGGGATCAGCGGCGACTTCCACAGGATGCGCACCGATTCGGTGGCATCCTTGCCGGTGTTCACGCGGTAGCGCTCCAGCATTTCGGTGTTGTTGATGGCCACGTCCACCTGCTTGTTGATCACCGACAGCAGGTTGCTTTCATGGTTGGACGCGCGCACGGTCTTGAAGAAGGTCTTGGGGTCGATGCGGTGCGCGCCCCACAGGAAGTAGCCGGGCACCAGCGTGCCCGAGGTCGAATTGGGGTCGCCCGCGCCGTAGCTCAGCTGCTTGCCGTTCTTCAGCACGTCGTCCAGCGTCTTCAGGTTGCTGTCCTTGTTGACCAGCAGCACCGACCAGTAGCCGGGGTTGCCGTCCTTGTCGATTACCGAGGCGAACACTTCGCCCTTGGCGCGGTCCACGGCTTCCATGGCCGACTTGTTGCCGAACCAGCCCAGCTGCACCTTGTTGAAGCGCATGCCTTCGATGATGCCGGCGTAGTCCGAGGCGAAGAACGGCTTGACGGGCACGCCCACCGCCTTGCTCAGGTCATCGATCAGCGGCTGCCAGGCCTGCTTCAGGTTGGTGGACGACTCCGTGGAAATGATGCCGAAATTCAACGGTTTGGCATCCTGCGCCCAGGCGGCGGAAGACAGGACCGTCGCGGCGGCCAGGGCACAAAAAGTTCTGCGTAGCATAAGTGGACACTCCGTGGGGAAATCGGGGTTCGGGGTTCAGGCCGCGGCGGCCAGCGGCCGCGGCTCGATCAGGGTCGATGGCTGCGCGGCGCGCCCGCCGTCGTGCGGCAGCAGCTCGGCGACGTCGGCGCCATACAGATCGCGCAGCATCGATTCGGTCAGCTCGGCGGCCGGGCCGTCGTACACCACCCGGCCGTGGCGCAGGGCCACCACGCGCGCGCAATAGCGCAGCGCCACGTCGACCTGGTGCAGCGACACCACCACGGCCACTTTGCGGCTGCGGTTGATGTGCGCCAGCGTATCCATCACGCGGCGCGACGATTCCGGGTCCAGCGAAGCGATCGGCTCATCGGCCAGGATCACGCGGGCGTTCTGCACCAGCGTGCGTGCGATGGCGGCGCGCTGCTGCTGCCCGCCCGACAGGGTCGAGGCGCGCTGAAATGCATAGTCGTCTATACCAACCTGAGCCAAGGCGTCCAGGCCGAGCTGCACCTCGGCGCGGCGGAAATAGCGCAGCAGGCTGCGCCACAGCGGCACGCGGGGCAGCAGGCCGGTCAGCACATTGGTAATGACGGGCAGGCGGCCCACCAGGTTGAATTGCTGGAATACAAAGCCGATGCCGGCGCGCGCGCCGCGCACCCGCGGGCTGATGCGGCCGTCGCGCTGGATGGGCTGGCCGTTCACCATGACGCTGCTGCTGCCCGGATCGGCCGCGATGAAGCCGGCCAGGTGGCGCAGCAGCGTCGACTTGCCCGACCCCGACGCGCCCAGCAGCGCCACCATTTCGCCCGGCGCCACCGCCAGGTTCACGTCGTCCAGCGCCTTGGCGCCGGCGCGGAAGGACTTGCTGAGGCCGCGCACCTCGATTGCGTTGGTCATGAATTATCCCCTTGACGAACCATGAACGGCATTCTGTGGAAGGGGGGTGACAGGGTGATGACCGGCGCGCGCCGCCCTTGCCCGGCGAAATGGTGACGGGCGGATGTCCTGCAACCGAATCGTCACAAACCGGCCGGACGGCGCCGGTATATATTGGGGTTTTCTCTGACCCCGGAGCACGACATGCTGAGAGGTTCCTGCCTGTGCAGCCGCGTGGCCTACGAGATCTCGGGCCCGCTGACCCAGGCGATGAATTGCCATTGCGTGATGTGCCGCAAGGCTCATGGCGCGGCCTTCCGCACGCGCGCCACCGTGCAGTCGAAAGATTTCGCCTGGACGCGCGGCGAGAACCACGTCACGTGGTACAGCTCGTCGCCCGGCAATTACCGCGGTTTTTGCGGCGCCTGCGGCACGCCGCTGCTGTCGCGCTTCGACCAGACCCCCGACACCTACGGCCTGCCGCTGGGCGCCCTGGACGACAACCCCGGCATCAAGGCCGCCTGCCACGTGCACGTGGCCAACAAGGCGCCGTGGTACGACATCACCGACGACCTGCCGCAGTATCCGCAAGCGGGGCCTGGCCACGAGTAGGCGCGCGGGCCCCGCCCACCCCTCGCCGGGCCGCCATCAGGCGAAGTCCGAGGCCTCGTACAGCGGGCGGATCTCGATATCGCTGGGCCCGGGCATGGGGTTGGGGCACCGCTTTACCCATTGCACGGCTTCGTCCATGTCCTTGACCTGCCACACCCAGAAGCCCGCCACCAGCTCGCGGGTTTCGGCAAACGGCCCGTCCGTGACATGGCGGTCGGCCCCGTCGAAGGCCACCCGCTTGCCCTGGGACGAGGGGCGCAGGCCGTCGCCGTTGAGCATCACCCCGGCCTTGATCAGGGTTTCGTTGTACTGTCCCATGGCCTGCAGCAGTTCGGCCGAGGGCGGGACGCCGGCTTCGCTATCTTCCGTTGCCTTCACGATGACCATTACACGCATGGTTGTTCTCCCAGGAGTTGATGAGAGGCCAATCGGCCTTTCTATAGCCACGACGGCCGAATCCGGGCAAAATCGACACGAATCCCGGTAAAAAAACCAAAATCCGGGAAAACCCTGGTCAAATAAGCGCGATTGGAGTACTATCTTTGATTGTTCCGTGCATAAGTTTTGCTCTATCGGCACGGCCCTTCCCGCTTCTTCCGGTGTTGCGCCTGGCGTAGTGCCGCGACCAAGCCGCGCCCAGCGCGCATATCGCCCCAGCGGCGTGAGTACCCGCCCAGGTTCCCTGGCCGTGTACCCATCCACCAGCCGGGACGTTTTACGTTCCACCGCTGGCCCAAGCCCGCTTGGGTCCCGCGCATGCCGCCTGCCGGCGGCACGCGCACCGTGCCACGACGGTGCGCGCGCGCAACGACCAAGGAGAGTCATATATGGCAAAAGAAGAACTGATCGAACTCGATGGCATCGTTGACGAAGTGCTGCCCGACAGCCGCTACCGCGTCACCCTGGACAACGGCATCGAAGTGGGCGCCTACGCCTCGGGCCGCATCCGCAAGCACCGCATCCGCATCCTGGCGGGCGACCGCGTCACCCTGGAAATGTCGCCCTACGACCTGACCAAGGGCCGCATCAACTTCCGCCACAAAGACGAACGCGCGCCCAGCACCTCGCGTCCGCCGCAGCGCCGCCGCTAAAGCGCCGCCGGGCACGGCGCGCCGCGCACGCCTATTGCATTGCCATGGATACGCCCGAATCGCCCCAGGCCGCCGCCCAGCGCGTGGCCCAGGCCCAGCGCGTGGTCGAACAGGGCGAACAGGGCCTGCGCCTGCTGCGGCAATCGCGCGCTGCGTTCATCCACAGCCTGCGCGCCACCGGCCTGACCTACGCCCAGGCTCGCATCAAATACGACAATTGCCTGGAAGAGCAGCGCCGCCTGCACCAGGCGGCCGTACACGACCTGCAATACGCCGAACGGCGCTACCAGAGCCTGTCGCCTTCTACCGCCGACGCCTGACGGGCCGGCGGCCCGCCCGCCGCTACGGCCGCGGCGCGGCGTCCAGGTCGGACAGCCGGTCTACATAGACCAGGCCCGCCCGCTCCAGCGCCGGGCGCATGCCATAGATATCCAGTCCCAGTTCGCCCGCCGCCAGGCGCGCGCGGTTGACGGCCTCTTTGCGCAGCCGCGCATCGCAGGCATCGGCCACTGCCGCGGCCTGAGCGCGCGGCACCACGCATACGCCGTCGTCGTCGGCCACCACCACGTCGCCCGCATGCACCAACGCGCCTGCGCACACCACCGGCAGGTTCACCGAGCCCGGCGTGGCCTTGATGGTGCCCTTGGCCGAGACCGCGCGCGACCACACCGGAAAGGCCATGGCCGTCAGCGCCTGCACATCGCGGCAGCCCGCGTCGATGACCAGCCCGGCCACGCCGCGCGCGCGCAGCGACGTGGCCAGTAATTCACCGAACATGCCGTCGCGGTTCTCGGCGCTGCAGGCCACCACCAGCACATCGCCGGGCTGGCACAGCTCGGCCGCCACATGCAGCATCCAGTTGTCGCCCGGGTGCGCCAGCACCGTGACCGCGCTGCCGGCGATGGCCGCGCCCGCGTAGATGGGGCGCATGCCGGGCTGCAGCAGGCCGGCGCGGCCCTGCGCCTCGTGCGCGGTGGCCACGCCAGCCTGGGCCAGGCGCGCCACCACGGCGGCGTCGGCGCGTTCGATGTGCCGCACGGCCACCTGGCGCGCAGGCACCCCGCTCATGCCAGTTCTCCGGTCACTTGCGGAAACACCCGCTGGTAGGCCTCGGCATAGCGGATCTTCGCATCCGAATTGCGCGATGCCTGCACGCCGCGCTGCAAGGCCACGCGCGTGTAGTATTCCCACAGATGTTCCTGCGCCGCCATCAGCTCGAATGCCTGGCGCTTCTTGTCCCACACCTCGGTAATGTCCAGCAGCACTTGCGGCTTCCACTCGCATTGCTCGGGCTGGTGCGGCTCGAACAGGAACACCGGCGGCGCGCCCAGCACCGGCTGGCCCGGCGCATGGCCGTGGGCCTGGGCAATGACGCGGGCTTCCTGCGCCACGTGCGTGGCCAGGGGGTGGTCGAAGTTGTACGGATCGCGCTGCGAATGCGTCAACACGAAGGCCGGCCGCAGTTCGCGGTAGATATCCGCCAATTGGTACAGGGCCTCATCGGACACGCGCAGGGGGTAATCGCCCAGGTCCAGGAAACGGATTTGCGCGCCCAGCACTTCGGCGGCGCGCTCGGCCTCGGCGCGGCGGTCCTGCTTGACGCGCTCCAGCGTCATGCCGGGCTGGCGCCACAGCTTGGCCGATTCGCCGCGCTCGCCGAACGACAGGCACACCACGGTCATGGTCCAGCCGCGCCGGGCATACAGGGCAATGGCGCCGCCGGCGCGCCACACAAAATCGGCCGAATGGGCGCTGACCACCAGGCCGTGCTTCGATGTTTGCATTACAGAGTCTCTCGTCTAGTCGAAGGCGGCGCGGCGCCGCCTTCGGGTTGCCCGCTCAATCGGCCTTGATGCCGGCCTGCTTGATCACCTTGCTCCATTTCGCGGTCTCGCCCGCCACGAACGTGCCGAACTGCGCGGCGCTGCCGGGCGTGGGCACCGCGCCCAGTTCCGCCAGGCGCTTCTGCACCGCGGGGTCGTTCAGCGCCTGCTGCAGGGCGCCGTTCAGGCGCTGCACCACCGGCTCGGGCAGGCCGCGCGGGCCGATCAGGCCCCACCACACCGTGGCCACCGCCTGCGGCAGGCCCAGCGACGCCGTGGTGGGCACGTCGGGCAGCAGCGCCGCCGGCTGGGCGTTCAGCACCGCCAGCGCGCGCAGCTTGCCGGCCTGGATGTGCGAAATCACTTCCAGCGGGTTGATCGACATGAAATCGATGCGCTGGCCCAAGAGGTCGGTAATGGCGGGCGCGCCGCCCTTGTATGGCACGTGCAGCGCGTCGAAGCCGCCTTCGGCCTTCAGCAGTTCGCTGGCCAGGTGGCCCGAGCTGCCGTTGCCGGCCGACGCATACGTCAGCTTGCCGGGGTGGGCCTTGCCATAGGCGACCAGGTCTTTCAGGGTCTTGGCCGGCGACGGCTGCGGCACCACCACGACCAGCGGCGCGTAGCCGATGCTGCCCACCGGGGTGAAGTCGTGGGCGGGATCGAAGTTCAGCTTGGAAAACAGCGACGCGTTGCTGGCCAGGGTGTTCGAGGCGGTCAGCAGCGTATAGCCGTCGGGGTCGGCCTGGGCCACCGCGCCCATGCCGATATTGGTGGCGGCGCCGGGGCGGTTGTCGACAATAATGGGCTGGCCCAGCGCTTCGCCCATTTTTTCGCCGACCAGCCGGGTCACGATGTCGACGCCGCCTCCGGCGGCATAGGGCACCACGATGCGGATCGGGTGCGACGGGAAGTCAGCGGCATGGGCGGCCGGGGCCGCCAGGGCGCCGGCCAGCCCCAGGGCAGCGGCCAGGCCGCGCCAGGCGCTGATGTAGGTATTCTTCTGGCGTGCGTTTGCCATAGGAGTCTCCTGTTGTGGTTTGGAAATGATGGCCCGCGCGATTAATATCGTCCAATACCGTTTTTTGCTTCTATTTATTTAAAAACCAAATAACCATGGATTTCCGCCAGCTTCGCTATTTCGTCGCGGTGGCCGAGGAACTCAGCTTCAGCGGCGCCGCGCGCCGCCTGCACGTCAGCCAGCCGCCGCTCAGCCTGCAGGTCAAGGCCCTGGAAGAAGAACTGGGCTCGGTACTGCTGAACCGCAGCAACCGCAAGGTGGCGCTTACCGAAGCGGGCGCGCTGTTCCTGGAACAGGCGCGCCATGCCCTGGCCCACCTGGAACGCGCCGGCGACGTGGTGCGCCAGGCCGCGCGCGGCGAAGCCGGCGAGCTACGCATCTCGTTCACGGCCTCGGTGCCCATGTTCGAGGCCTTTCCGCAGATCGTGCAGGCGTTCCGCGGCCGCCACCCAGGCGCCCGGGCCGACCTGATCCACCTGTCCACCGGCCAGCAGCTGCGCGCCCTGGCCGACAAAAGCGTGGACATCGGCTTCCTGCGCCCCTCGCCCCTGTTCGAGCCGCCGGCCAACATTGCCGTGGCGCAGCTGTGGGCCGACCGGCTGATGGCGGTATTGCCGGCGGGCCACCCCCTGGCCGGCCGGCCAGGGCCGCTGCCGATGGCGGCGCTGGCCGACGAATCGTTCATCCTGTTCCCGCGCGGGCTGGGCTGCGGGCTGTTCGAACACGTCACGGTGCTGGCCAGCCGCGCCGGCTTCGCGCCGCACGTGCGGCAAGAGGCCCGCGAAGGCGCCACCATCATCGGCCTGGTCGCGGCGGGCATGGGCATCTCGGTGCTGCCCGACACTTACATGAAAACCGGCATCCCCGGGGTGGCGTACTGCGCGCTGGATACGCGCGACGCGGCCAGCCGCGTGCTGCTGGCCTACCGCGCCGACGATGCCGCGCCGCTGTTGCGGCGCTTCCGGGAAATGGCTCTCAAGGGCGCGTGACGGCGCCGATGAAAATGGCGGGATCCACCCGCGTGGCGTTCAGGCTGATGTTCCAGTGCAGGTGCGGCCCGGTGGCGCGGCCGGTGCTGCCCACCTTGCCCACCACGGCGCCGCGCGCGACTTCGTCGCCCACTTTCACGTCGATGGCCGACAAATGGCAGAACATGCTGATGAAGCCCTGGCCATGGTCGACGAACACCGTATTGCCGTTGAAGAAGTAATTGCCCACCAGCACCACGCGGCCGGCCGCCGGCGCCTTGACCGGCGTGCCGGCCGGCACGGCGAAGTCCAGGCCCGAATGCGGATTGCGCTCTTGCCCGTTGAAAAAGCGCCGCAGCCCGAACGGGCTGGACAGGCGGCCGTCGACAGGCCGGTCGAGCATGACGTTGCTGGGGATGACGCCCTCGCGGAAAGCCGCGTAGGCGGCCAGCTGCAGGTCGAGCTCGTGCTCGATGCGCTTGAGGTCGTCGGGGTTGGGGGTGACCTGCCGGCGGTTTTTCAGCTTGATGTGCTGCGCGGCATATTCTTTAGTGCCCACCTGGAAGGCCACCGGCGCGCCGCCCTGCACTTGCAGCGTGTGGCGGCCGGGCTTGGCGTCCAGCGCAATGCCCACCACGGCAATCCATTGTCCGTCGCTGTCGCGTATGACCATGACCCGGTGGCCGTCGTAGCTGGCCTGCGGCGCGCGCTCGGCCGCGCCCAGCGCCACCACCGCCACGCCGCCGGGCACGGGCACGTCGAGCTTGCGGCTGATATAGCCCTGCGCCTGCGCCGCGGCGGCGATGCCGCAGGCCGCGGCCAGCAGGGCCAGCCGCCTGGCCGCGCGGGCCAGGCGCCGGCGCAGCGGCAGGCCGGCTACATGCACAGGTTGGCCGCCTCGACCAGCGCGGTGCCGTAGCGCGGAATGCGGGTGGACAGGCGCACGTCGGTCTTGCCCTTCCAGGTCGTGGCGGTCAGCACGGCTTCGACGCCCATCGTGCCGGGCACGATCAGCTCGTAGCCGTTGCGCACCGTCTGGCGCTCGGCGGTGGTACCGTTGCCCTGCCAGGCCGATTCCACGCAGGTGACGTATTGGTCGGCGCTGCGCGCGGTCGAGCCGAAGAACACCGGATCGCGTTCGCGGATGTCTTTGACACTTGCGCAACCGGCCAGCGCGCCGGCCAATGCCAGCGCCGCGATGCATCGTAAATTCATGGAAGGGTTTCCCGGAAACAGACGAAAAGACCCGGCCAACTATAACGCACCGAGGCCTCAGCCCGCGGGCTTGCGCAGCGCCGACTTGGGGCGGAACGCCTTGACCACGGCCTCGTGCGTTTCGGCATAAGGCCCGCCGATCAGGTCGATGCAATAGGGCACGGCGGCGAACACGCCCTGCACCGCCACCGCGCCGCTGTCGTCGCGCAGCCCTTCCAGGGTTTCGCGGATGGCCTTGGGCTGGCCGGGCAGGTTGATGATCAGCGCGGCGTGGCCGGCGGTTTCGCGGATGACGGCCACCTGGCGCGACAGGATGGCCGTGGGCACGAATTTCAGGCTGACCTGGCGCATCTGTTCGCCAAAGCCGGGCATTTCTTTGGTGGCCACGGCCAGCGTGGCCTCGGGCGTGACATCGCGCCGCGCCGGCCCGGTGCCGCCGGTAGTAAGCACCAGGTCGCACCCGCAGGTGTCCACGAGTTCGACCAGCGCCGCCGAAATCGCCGCGGCCTCGTCCGGCACCAGCCGCTCGACCGCCTGCCACGACGACGACAGGGCCGCGCCCAGCCAGTCGCGCAGCGCCGGCAGCCCCTGGTCTTGATACACCCCCGACGACGCGCGATCGGAAATGGACACCAGCCCCACGATGAGATCGTCGGGATGGCGGCGGGCAACAGGCTGCGTAGCGGTAGGCATGGCGGTAACCGGCAAAGGAAAATTTGATGCTATCGCATTATGGGATGGCGGGGGGCCTGTCTCCATACGGGATCTGCTTGCGGAAAGTCCGAATCCACCCTGTCGCAGTCCCGCGGCGGCCGGGCGGGCGGTGGCCGGCGCGTTGGGCGGCGGGGCAGCCCGCGCAGCGGGCCGAGGGCGCCTGCATGCGCCCGAGCCCGACGCACGTGCGCCGGCCACCGCCCGTCCGGCCGCCGCGGGACGGGGCAAGAATGGACTCCAAAGGCCAGAAAAAGACCACTCCCCTCAAAGAAGCCCCCGTCACAAATCTGCAATAATCCCCCCTACTTCACACCGCCCACCCCTTCCCGCCCCCCCTCATGTTCCATCTCTTCTCCGGCCTGGACTTCTGGATCGGCGTCAGCCTGGTCCTAGCCCTGGCCTTCGTGCTGGCCTTCGAATTCATCAACGGTTTCCACGATACCGCCAATGCGGTGGCCACCGTCATCTACACCAAGGCCATGCCGCCGCACCTGGCGGTCATGCTGTCGGGCCTGTTCAATTTCCTGGGCGTGCTGCTGGGCGGCGTGGGCGTGGCCTATGCCATCGTGCACCTGCTGCCGGTCGAGCTGCTGATCAACGTCGATACCGGACAGGGGCTGGCGATGGTATTCGCCATGCTGACGGCGGCCATCGCCTGGAACCTGGGCACCTGGTATTTCGGCATCCCGGCCTCCAGTTCGCACACCCTGATCGGCTCTATCCTGGGCGTGGGCCTGGCCAATGCGCTGCTGACCGACCTGCCGCTGGGCGACGGCGTCAACTGGAACAAGGCCATCGACATCGGCCTGTCGCTGGTCGTTTCGCCCCTGGCGGGCTGCATCGTGGCGGGCTGCCTGCTGCTGCTGTTCAAGCGCTGGTGGCCGACCTCCAAAATGCACAAGACGCCGGAACAGCGCCGCGAAGTCGATTCGAAAAAACATCCGCCCTTCTGGAACCGCCTGGTGCTGGTGCTGTCGGCCATGGGCGTGAGCTTCGTGCACGGCTCGAACGACGGCCAGAAAGGCATCGGCCTGATCATGCTGGTGCTGATCGGCATCGTGCCCGCGCAATTCGTGCTGAACGAAACCAGCACCACCTACCAGATCGACCGCACGCGCGATGCGGCCATACACCTGTCGGCCTTCTACCATCGCAACCAGGCCACGCTGGACGACTACCTGGCGCTGTCCAAAAGCCGCAATAACGGCACCGAACTGCCCAAGCATTTCCGCTGCCATCCGCAGCTGACGCTGGCCACCATCGACGCGCTGCTCGAAGACCTGCGCGGCGTCACCCACTATGGCGACCTGCCGCCCGCCAAGCGCGTCGACATCCGCCGCTATCTGCTGTGCCTGGACGACACCGCCAAGAAAGTGGCCAGCCTGGACGGCCTGCAGGACCGCGACCGCGCCGACCTCAACCAGCTGCGCGCCGACCTGACCGCCACCACCGAATACGCGCCCCTGTGGGTGATCGTGGCCGTGGCCCTGGCGCTGGGCGCCGGCACCATGGTGGGCTGGCGCCGCGTGGTGCTGACGGTGGGCGAAAAAATCGGCAAGCAGGGCATGACCTACGCGCAAGGCATGTCGGCGCAGCTGACCGCGGTGGCCGCCATCGGCATGGCCAACGTATTCAGCCTGCCCGTGTCCACCACGCATGTGCTGTCGTCCGGCGTGGCCGGCACCATGATCGCCAACAAAAGCGGCCTGCACCACGGCACCGTGCGCACCATCCTGCTGGCCTGGGTGCTGACCCTGCCCGCATCCATGCTGCTGGCCGCCGGGCTGTTCTGGCTGGGCGTCACCATCATCGGCTGAAGGTCCCACCCCCGAAGCGCTACGCGTTCCCCCCTCAAAGGGGGCGACGCTGGCGGACTGGCAAAGCCAGCTCCGCTGCGTCCCCGCTCGGGCCGCACCCGCTTTGCCCAGGTGTCAGGCTCCGCCAGGTGCCTGACACCGCTGTAGGCCGCAGCCGTCTCAGTCGTACGGTGTCCGACACCCTGCGGGAGTCAGACACCTGGTTCGCCGACGCTACCCCGCGTGGCGCGCCAGCGCCAGCAGCACCCCGTACACCGCCACCCCCGCGATCACCGCCACGCCCGCGTTGCCCAGGCGGCGGGCGGCCAGCGCGGTGGCCAGCAGGCCGCCGGCATAAGGCAGCCATTGCGGCAAGCCCCGCAAAGCCATGATGTCGGGCACGATGACCGCGGCGGCGATGCCCGCCAGCAGCGCCGGCCCCAGCGCCGCCAGCGACGAGCCCTCGGCCATGCGCCGCAGCAGCCGGCTGCGCGCCGACAACAGGAACGGCAAGGCGCGCGTCAGGTAGGTAATGACCGCCATGGCGATCACCGCCACCCAGAATTCCAGGCCGCTGCCGGTCATGTCGTTTCCTTGCGGGGCCGCTGGCAGACACAGCCGGCCACGGCCCCCGCCAGGATGGCCGGGGTGGTGTGGCCGGACGCGGCGAACGCCGCCCCCACCGCCAGCGCCGCCATCACCGGCCAGCGCAGCGCACGCGTCGTGCTTTGGCACACCAGCGCCAGGAACAGCGCCGGCAGGGCGAAGCGCATAACCTGCGACAGCATCGGATAGTGGCGCTCCAGGCCGTCGCCGGCGTACACGCCCACCGCGGTGCCGGCGATCCAGGTCAGCCAGGCGCCCAGGCCCAGCAGCGTCATCCAGCGATTGCGGTGCGCCGGCGCCACCTGCTCGATGCGGCTGAACGCGGTGGCGAACACCTCGTCGGTCAGCAGAAAGGCGATTTTCAGGCGCGACCGCAGCCGCTGCGGCAGCATGCGCGACAGCAGCGGCCCGTACAGCAGATGCCGCGCATTCAGCAGCGAGCACAGCGCCACCACCCACAGCCAGGGCGTGCCGGCCTTGATCGAGGCCAGCAGCAGGAACTGGCTGGCGCCGGCATAGACCAGCACCGAGATCAGCACGACCTGCAGCGGCGACAGCCCGGTGGCCAGCCCGGCAATGCCGAAGGTGACCGCTACCGGGAAATACCCGATCATCACGGGCAGGCAGGCCCGCAGGCCTGCCAGGCCGGCCCCGCCCGGCAAGGCCAGGTGCGGCGCCGAGGACGGACGGTTCATGGATGACCCCTGCGTTGATACTGCCGGCAGTTTACCCATGGCGTGCATGGCGCGGCATAATAGCCATCAATTTCCCGCCTTTACCAGGCCGTCCGCGCGGCGGCCGCAACCACGGAACCCGATCGTGCTGGACATCATCGACGCCGACTTCAACAACCCCGCCCATGGCGACATGGTCGTGGCGCTGCTCGACGAATACGCCCGCGGCCCCATGGGCGGCGGCGAACCCCTGTCCGACTACTCGCGCGCCAACCTGATCGCCGAGCTGGCGCGCCGCCCCACCGCCGGCGCGCTGGTCGCGCTGTGCGACGGCATGCCGGCCGGGCTGGCCATCTACTTCGAAGGTTTTTCTTCCTTCGCGTGCAAGCCGCTGTTGAACCTGCACGACTTCATGGTGTCGGACCGCTACCGGCGCCAGGGCATCGCCCAGCGCCTGCTGCAGGCGCTGGAAGACGCGGCCGCGCGCCGGGGCTGCTGCAAGATCACGCTCGAAGTGCTGCAGGGCAACGAGCCCGCCAAGGCGCTGTACCGCAAGATCGGCTACCAGGGCTACGAACTGGCGGGCGACGCCGGCCAGGCCATGTTCTGGCAAAAGAAGCTGGCCGCCTAGCCGGCGCGCCGCCCGCCACTGCCACCGCCAATCCGTCATGCCCACCGCTGCCGACATACGCCTGCTGGCCGGCTACAACGCCTGGATGAACCAGCGCGTCTACCAGGCCGCCGCCCTGCCCGCCGCCGATGCCGCCGCGCCGCGCGGGGCGTTTTTCGGCTCACTGCTGGGCACGCTGAACCACATCGCCGTGGGCGATATCCTGTGGCTCAAGCGCTTTGCCACGCATCCGGCCGGCTACACGGCGCTGGCCCCCGTTACCGCGCTGCCCATGCCCGCGGGGCTGGACCGCCTGCTGCGCCCCGACCTGGCCGGCCTGGCCGCGCTGCGCCGCGAACTCGACCAGGCCATCGTCGCCTGGGCCGGCCAGGTGGCCGACCCCGACTTGGCGCATGTGCTGGCCTACACCAGCTCGCGCGGCGTCGCGTCGCGGCGCGACTTCGGCGGCGTGATTCTGCATTTCTTCAATCATCAAACCCACCACCGCGGGCAGGCCACCACGCTGCTCAGCCAGGCCGGCATCGACATCGGCGCCACCGACCTGCTGCTGCACGTGCCCGACCTGCCGGCCGCGCCCCCGCATCCCACCAGCGAGCCCTCCGCATGAACATGCGCGACATCCCCTTCGGCACCACCGACTGGCAAACCATCGAACCCACCGAACACCCGGGCGACACCGGCACGGCGTACTGGCGCACGCGCCAGTTCGGCGACATCCGCGTGCGCATGGTCGAATATTCGCCCGGCTACCTGGCCGACCACTGGTGCAGCAAGGGCCACATCCTGCTGTGCCTCGAAGGCGAGCTGCATACCGAACTGGAAGACGGCCGCCGCTTCGTGCTGACGCCGGGCATGAGCTACCAGGTGGCCGACCAGGCCGAAGCGCACCGCTCATCCACCACCGGCGGCGCGCGCCTGTTCATCGTCGACTGACCGTGCCGCCGCGGCGCGATTGCGGTACGCTGTGGCATGCGCGCGGCGGCCGGCGTGGCCCGGCCGCCGGCATTCAACCGCCACACGGAGCCATCCCTTGCCCGCGCCGCTTGCCTCGCCGCTGACCCTTTACGTCGATGCGCTGCTGCTCAGCCCCTATGCCATGGCGGCCTACATCGCCCTGGCCGAAAAAGGCCTGCCCGTGGAACTGCGGCTGGTCGACCTGCAGGCCGGCGAGCAGCGCATGCAGCCCTATACCAGCCGCGCCCCCACCTGCCGCGTGCCGGCCCTGGCCCACGACGCCTTCCACCTGACCGAATCCAGCGCCATCATCGAATACCTGGAAGACGTCTTTCCGGCGCCCGACTACCCCGCCCTGTATCCCTCGGCGCCGCAGCAGCGGGCCCGCGCCCGTCAGATCCAGGCCTGGCTGCGCAGCGACCTGGCCGCGCTGCGCGCGGAACGCCCCACCGAAGTGGTGTTCCATGGCGCGGCCGGCGCCCCGCTGGGCGATGCGGCCCAGGCGGCGGCCGCCAAACTGGTGCGCGTGGCGCAGGCCCTGCTGCCCGAAGGCCGGCCGCAGCTGTTCGATGCCTGGTGCATTGCCGACACCGAACTGGCCTTGATGCTGCGCCGGCTGGCAGGGCCCGCCGACGACCTGCCCGCCGGGCTGCGCGCCTACGCCGACGCGCAGTGGCAGCGCCCCACCGTGCAGACCTGGCTGCAGTTCAACCACGACGCGCGCGCCTGATGCAATTGCTCGACCACGTTTCCATCGCCGTGCCCGACCTGGGCGCGGCGCGCCCGTTCTACGATGCCGCGATGGCGGCGCTGGGCGCGGCCAAGGTCTACGACCGGCCCGATGCCCTGGGCTACGGCGAACGCTGCAGCGCCACGGCAACACAGCACACCTACCTGTCGGTGTTCCTGTCGGCGGCGCCCAATACCGACGCGCGGCGCCATTGGTGCTTCAAAGCCGCCAGCCGGGCCGCGGTCGACGCTTTCCATCGCGCGGCCCTGCAGCACGGCGGGCGCGACGAGGGCGCGCCGGGCCTGCGCCCCGCCTACCACCCGCACTACTACGCCGCGTTTATCGCGGACCCGGCCGGCAACCGCCTGGAAGCGGTGTGCCACCTGCCGGCCCCGGCCGCCGGCACGCTGGGCGGCGGCGCCTAGCCGCACAGCGGGGCCTGGCCGGCCATGGCCCGGAAAGCAGGCACGTACGGATGTTGCATTGCAACATTTATTGCGCTGTAATGGGTGGCATCACTGTGGTTGATGCCGATCATTCTGCTTTCCCAGACCCGCCCCCTCGCGCGGCGGGCATCGTCTACCGGAGTCCCCCGTGGCCGCACCCGCTTCTGTCCGCAGCGCCCCGCCTGCCCAGCCCGCCAACCCCTGGGCCGCCGCCTACGAGTATGCCGTCGACGCGCTGCAGCGCAGCGTGCTGTATGCCGATGTCATGCGCCAGCGCGGCAACCAGTACCACAGCCACATGGCCAAGCGCGCGCCCAACGTGCTCAGCATGAAATCCGAACTGGTGCTGGACGGCCGCGAATTTGCCCGCCCCGTCAATTACGGCCTGCTGCGCATCGTGCCGCCGCCGGACGTCGAGGTGGATCCGCAGAAGCGCCCGTTCCTGGTGGTGGACCCGCGCGCCGGGCACGGCCCGGGCATCGGCGGCTTCAAGCCCGAAAGCGAAATCGGCGTGGCGGTGCGGGCCGGCCACCCCTGCTATTTCGCGTCATTCCTGCCCCAGCCCACTGTCACGCAGGCAGTCGAAGACGTGATGCGCGCCGAGGCGCGCTTTCTGGAAGAGATCATCGCCCGCCATCCCGAATCCGAAGGCAAGCCGGTGGTAGTGGGCAATTGCCAGGCCGGCTGGCAGATCATGATGACGGCCGCCATGCGGCCCGAGCTGTTCGGCCCCATCGTGGTGGCGGGCGCTCCGCTGTCGTACTGGGCCGGCTGGCGCGGCATGAACCCCATGCGCTACAGCGGCGGGCTTACCGGAGGCAGCTGGCTGACCGAGCTGGCCAGCGACCTCGGCAACGGCCGCTTCGACGGCGCGTGGCTGGTGCAGAACTTCGAGAATCTGAACCCCGCCAACACGCTCTGGGCCAAGCAGTACAAGCTGTACTCCAACGTGGACACCGAAGCGTCGCGCTACCTGAGTTTCGAGAAATGGTGGGGCGGGCATGTGTTCCTGAACGCGCCGGAAATCCAGTACATCGTCGACAACCTGTTCATCGGCAACCGGCTGGCCACCGCCGGGCTGGTGACCTCGGACGGCATCCGCATCGACCTGCGCAATATCCGCTCGCCCATCATCGTGTTCTGCTCCAAGGGCGACAACATCACCCCGCCGCCGCAGGCGCTGGGCTGGATTCCCGACCTGTACCAGGACGACGCCGAAGTGGTGGCGCATGGCCAGACCATCGTGTACGCCGTACATGAAAGCATCGGCCACCTGGGCATTTTCGTGTCGGGCAGCGTGGCCCGCAAAGAACACCAGGAATTCACCGCCAACATCGATCTGATCGACGTGCTGCCCGCCGGCATCTACCAGGCCGAGATCGCCGACAAGACGCCCGACACGCCCAATGCCGACCTGGCGCCGGGCGACTACGTGCTGTCGTTCGCGCGGCGCAAGGTCGACGACGTGCGCGCCATCGTGGCGCGCCGCGAAGAAGACGACCGCCGCTTCGCCGCCGTGGCACGCATTTCCGACATCAACCTGGGCCTGTACCGCAGCTTCGTGCAGCCCTGGGTGCGCGCCGCCGTCACGCCGCAGTCGGCTGAATGGATGCAGCGCATGCACCCGCTGCGCCTGCCCTACGAATTGATTTCCGACCGCAACCCGTGGGTGGCCCCCGTGGCGCAAGTGGCCGACCAGGCCCGCCGGCACCGCCAGCCGGTGGCGCCGGACAACCCCTATGCCGTGCTGGAACGCATGGCGTCGGACACCATCGAGGCCGGCCTGAACATGTGGCAGGAACTGCGCGACGCGGCTGGCGAGCAGTTGTTCATGAATGTCTACGGCTCGCCCCTGGTGCAGGATTGGGCCGGCCTGAGCGCCAGGGCCGAAGCGCCGCGCAAGCACCCCGGCGTGTCACCCGAGCACCGCCATTTCATGGCCAGCCGCGCCGACGAGCTGCGCGCCCTGATGGACCAGGGCGGCGTGCGCGAGGCCGCGATGCGCATGCTGCTGTACGTGGCCAGCGCGGAAGGCGGCATCGACGAACGCAGCTTCGCCATGCTGCGCAAGATGCGCGCCGACACCGACTCGGGCCTGGCCCTGCAGGAATTCAAGAACGTGGCGCGCGACCAGGCGCTGATGATGCGCCTGGATGGCGAGGCCGCCCTGCGGGCCATGCCGACCCTGCTGGCGCAGGCGTCGGCCGCCGAGATCCGCGACGGGTTCGGCACGATGCGCCATGTGCTCGAGGCCACCGGGCCGCTGAACGAGCGGGCGCGCGCGCATCTGGAAGAAATGGAACAGATCTTCCGCGATGCCGCGCAAAAAGCCCTGGCGCGCGAGAAAAAAACAGCAGCCGGCAAGCCCGCGGCGCCCCGCAAGGCCGCCCGCAAGCAAAACCGCTGAAGCCCGGCGCCCGGCCTCGATCGACAGATAACCAGGTGTCAGGCTCCGCAGGTGCCTGACACCGCCCTGTTGAGATAGCCGCCGCACACGTCGGTGTCTGACACCCGCCGTGCGGGAGTCAGACACCTGGCTGGACCTGGCTGGCACGGCCGGGCTCGTATGCACAAAAAAAACCAGGCCCCGTGGGGCCTGGTTTTGGGCACTGCTTCCGCTATCGCCGCATTCAGCCGGCGCGCTCTTCCAGGATGGCGACCGCCGGCAGCGACTTGCCTTCCAGGAATTCCAGGAACGCCCCGCCGCCGGTGGAGATGTAGCCCACCTTGTCGGCGATGCCGTACTTGGCGATGGCCGCCAGGGTGTCGCCGCCGCCCGCGATGGAGAAGGCGGGCGACTCGGCGATGGCCTTGGCCAGGACTTCGGTGCCGTGCGAGAAAGCCTCGAACTCGAACACGCCCACCGGGCCGTTCCAGACGATGGTGCCGGCCTTGCCCAGGATGCCGGCCAGCTGCTGCGCGGTTTGCGGGCCGATGTCCAGGATGAGGTCGTCGTCGGCCACCGCGTCGGCCGCCTTGACGGTGGCCTGGGCGTCGGCCGCGAACGACTTGGCGCACACCACGTCGGTGGGAATGGGCACGTCGGCGCCGCGCGCCTTCATCATGTCGATCACGGCGCGGGCCTGCTCGACCTGGTCGGGCTCGGCCAGCGACTTGCCGATGGACAGCCCGGCCGCCAGCATGAAGGTGTTGGCGATGCCGCCGCCCACCACCAGCTGGTCGACCTTGTCGGCCAGCGACTGCAGGATGGACAGCTTGGTCGACACTTTCGAGCCGCCCACGATGGCCACCAGCGGGCGCTTGGGATCGTGCAGCGCACGGCCCAGGGCCTGCAGTTCGGCCTCGAGCAGCGGGCCGGCGCAGGCGATGGGCGCGAAGCGCGCGATGCCGTGCGTGGTGGCCTCGGCGCGGTGCGCGGTGCCGAACGCGTCGTTGACGTAGACGTCGCAAAGCGCCGCCATCTTGCGCGACAGCGTTTCGTCGTTTTTCTTTTCACCCGGATTGACGCGGCAGTTTTCCAGCAGCACCACCTGGCCCGGGTCGACGTTGACGCCGTCGACCCAGTTTTTCACCAGCTGCACGGGCATGCCCAGCAACTGCGACAGGCGCTGGCCCACGCGGTCGAGCGAGTCGGCCTCGGTAAGCGTGCCTTCGGTGGGCCGGCCCAGGTGCGAGGTGACCATGACGGCAGCCCCGCCGTCGAGCGCCAGGCGGATGCCCGGCACCGAGGCGCGGATCCGCGTGTCTTCGCTGATCTGGCCGGCGTCGCCGAACGGCACGTTCAGGTCGGCGCGGATGAAGACGCGCTTGCCGTGCAGCGCGCCGGCCTTGGCCAGCGCGGACAGGGTGTTGACCTTGGCCATGCTGCTTACTTGGCCGACATCAGCGCGACGGTGGTGTCGAGCATGCGGTTCGAGAAGCCCCACTCGTTGTCGTACCACGACGACACCTTGACCAGCTTGCCCGACACCTTGGTCAGCGTGGAATCGTAGGTGCTGGAAGCCGGGTTGTGGTTGAAGTCGACCGACACCAGGGGTTCGGTGTTGTAGTTCAGGATGCCCTTGAGCTCGCCTTCGGAGGCGGCCTTCAGGATGCTGTTGACTTCGTCAACCGAGGTTTCGCGCTTGGCCACGAACGACAGGTCGACGATGGACACGTTGATGGTGGGCACGCGGATGGCGAAGCCGTCGAGCTTGCCGTTCAGTTCGGGCAGCACCAGGCCCACCGCGGCGGCGGCGCCGGTCTTGGTGGGAATCATGCTCATGGTGGCCGAGCGGGCGCGGCGCAGGTCTTCGTGGTAGACGTCGGTCAGCACCTGATCGTTGGTGTAGGCGTGCACGGTGGTCATCAGGCCGCTTTCCAGGCCCAGCTTGTCGTGCAGGGGCTTGACCAGGGGGGCCAGGCAGTTGGTGGTGCACGAGGCGTTGGAAATGACCGTGTCCGAGGCCTTCAGCACGCCGTGGTTGACGCCGTACACGATGGTGGCGTCGACGTCTTTGCCGCCGGGCGCCGAGATGATGACCTTCTTGGCGCCGCCCTTCAGGTGGGCGCCGGCTTTTTCTTTCGAGGTGAAGAAACCCGTGCATTCGAGCACCACGTCGACCTTCAGGTCGCCCCAGGGCAGCTCGGCCGGATTGCGGTTGGCCAGCACGCGGATCTTGTCGCCATTGACCACCATGTAGTCGCCATCGACTTCGACCGTGCCCGGGAACTTGCCGTGGGCGGTGTCGTAGCGCGTGAGGTGCGCGTTGGTCTTGGGATCGCCCAGATCGTTGATGGCCACGATTTCGATATCGTGCTTTTTGCCGGCCTCGTAGTGGGCGCGCAGGATGTTGCGGCCGATGCGGCCGTACCCGTTGATGGCGACGCGAATAGTCATGACTAGAGCTCCTTTTACAAAACTTGCTTGACGGCCTCGGCCACCTTGTCGGCGGTCAGACCGAAGAACTTGAACAAGGCCCCGGCGGGCGCGGATTCGCCATAGCGGTCGATGCCGACCACGGCGCCGTCCAGCCCCACGTACTTGTGCCACAGCCCGGTGGTGCCCGCCTCGACGGCCACGCGCGGCAGGCCGCGCGGCAGCACGGCGCGCTTCCAGTCGGCATCCTGGCGGTCGAACACGTCGGTGCTGGGCATGGACACCACCCGCACGGCGATGCCCTGCCCGGCCAGCTGTTCTTGCGCGGCCAGCGCGATGGCGACTTCGGAACCCGTGGCGATGATAACGGCGCGGGCGCCTTCGGCGTCTCGCAGAACGTAACCACCGCGGACAATCGCTTTCAGGGTGGCGGCGTCGCGCGGCACGAACGGCAGGTTCTGGCGCGACAGCAGCAGCGCGGTGGGGCCGCCGTCGTGCACGTCCATGCCGATGCTGGTGGGGCGCGACACGGCCGCGCCCCAGGCCGCCGCGGTTTCGGCGGTGTCGCAGGGACGCCAGACCGACAGGTTGGGAATCAGCCGCAGGCTGGCGGCGTGCTCGATGGACTGGTGGGTGGGGCCGTCTTCGCCCAGGCCGATGGAATCGTGCGTGAAAACGTGCACCACACGCTGTTTCATCAGCGCCGCCATGCGGATGGCGTTGCGGGAGTAGTCGGAGAACGTCAGGAAGGTGCCGCCGAACGGCAGGTAGCCGCCGTGCAGCGCAATGCCGTTCATGATGGCGGCCATGCCGAATTCGCGCACGCCGTAGTTGATGTGGCGGCCGAACTGGATGCCCTGTTCGCCGGCGCGCACTGGCGCCACGCCCTTCCAGTCGGTGTAGTTCGAGCCGGTAAGGTCGGCCGAGCCGCCCAGCAGCTCGGGCAGCAGCGCGGCCAGCGCCGTGATGGCGAACTGCGAAGCCTTGCGGGTGGCGACGGTTTCGGCTTTTTGATCGGTGGCCTGGATGAAGGCCTGCAGCTGCTCGGCGAAATCGGCCGGCAGCTCGCCTTTCATGCGGCGCGTGAATTCGGCGGCTTCGGCCGGGTACTTGGCGGCGTAGGCGTCGAAGCCGGCCTGCCAGGCCGCCTGGGCCTGGGCGCCCGCCTGGCGGGCATCCCAGCCTTCGCGCACGGCCTGCGGAATTTCGAACGGCGCGCCCGTCCAGCCCAGCGCCACGCGCGTGGCGGCGACTTCTTCGGCGCCCAGCGGAGCGCCGTGCACGTTGTGGGTGCCGGCCATGGCGGGCGAACCCTTGCCGATGATGGTGCGGCACACGATGAGGGTGGGCTTGTCGGACTGCGCGCGCGCCTGGGCGATGGCCGCGTCGACCGCCGCCACGTCGTGGCCGTCGACGCCGCGAATGACGTTCCAGCCGTAGCCTTCGAAACGGGTGGCGGTGTCTTCGCCGAACCAGTGCTCGACGTGGCCGTCGATGGAAATGCCGTTGTCGTCGTACAGCACCACCAGCTTGGACAGCTTGAGCGTGCCGGCCAGCGAGCAGGCTTCGTGCGAGATGCCTTCCATCAGGCAGCCGTCGCCGGTGAAGGCGTAGGTGTGGTGGTCGACGATGGGCAGGCCGGGCTTGTTGAATTCGGCCGCCAGCAGCGCCTCGGCCAGCGCCATGCCGACCGCGTTGGCCAGGCCCTGGCCCAGCGGGCCGGTGGTGGTCTCGACGCCAGGGGTGATGCCGACTTCGGGGTGGCCGGGGGTGCGCGAATGCAGCTGGCGGAACTGCTTGAGTTCTTCGATGGGCAGGTCGTAGCCGCTGAGGTGCAGCAGCGCGTAGATCAGCATCGAGCCATGCCCGTTGGACAGCACGAAGCGGTCGCGGTTGGCCCATGCCGGATCGGCCGGGTTATGCCGCAGGTGGCCCAGCCACAGAGCCTGGGCGATTTCCGCCATGCCCATCGGCGCGCCGGGGTGCCCCGAGTTGGCTTGTTGGACGGCGTCCATTGCAAGGACGCGGATGGCATCCGCCAGGGCTGGGAGTTGGGCGGTGGATTGGCTCATGCGGAAATGGCTCGTAGGCGCTGGCGGCCCGAAAACGGGGCCAGTTAAGAGGGGTTGCGAAGCTCATGATTTTAGCATCCGGGCCATGTCCGGCTCGCGCCATGGCCGGGGCGGCCCCCGGGCCGCCGGCCGGATGGTAGGCTACGCGCTTGACCGGTTCCCGGCGCCTTGCCGCGCCCTGCCTGCCCGCCATGCCCCTGCCGCGCTTTTTCTGCGACATCCCGCTGTCTCCCGGCGCCCGCCTGCCCCTGCCCGCGGCCCTGGCCCACCACGCCGTGCGTGTATTGCGCCTGCGCGCGGGCGCCGCCATCGTGCTGTTCAACGGCGCCGGCGGCGAGTACCCAGCCACGCTCGAAATCGACGGCAAAGACGCCTGGGCCCAATTGGGCCTCTTCGATCCGCGCGACGCAGAACTGGCCGGACGCATCATTCTGGTGCAGGGCCTGCCGTCGGGCGACAAGATGGACTGGGTGGTGGAAAAAGCCGTCGAACTGGGCGCCAGCCGGGTCAGCCCGATCGCGGCGCAGCGCAGCGTGCTGCAGCTGGCCGGCGCGCGCCTGGAAAAACGCGTGGCGCACTGGTCGCGCATTGCGCAGGCCGCGTCGGAACAATGCGGCCGCAACCGCCTGATGGCGGTAGACGCGCCGGCCGCCCTGGGCGCCTGGCTGGAACAGCCGGCCGACGGGCTGCGGCTGCTGTGCCACCCGGAAGCCGGGCCCAGCCTGGGCGAGGCGCTGGCGGCGCAGCCCGGCCTGCGGCAGCTCAGTCTGCTGGTGGGGCCCGAAGGGGGCTGGTCGGACGCCGAACTGGCCTTGGCCGCCCGGCACGGCGTGCAGGCGGTGCGCTACGGGCCGCGGGTGCTGCGTACCGAAACCGCGGGGCTGGCGTTGATGGCCGCGGCAACGGCCTTGCTGGGATGGTGAAGAAAGTGCGCCGGGAAGTGTTGCCAGGTGTCAGGCTCCGAAGGTGCCTGACACTGTTGCGGGCAGACGCCCCGGTTTGAAATTTGCAGGTGTCTGACACCCTTGCGGGAGTCAGACACCTGAGGCTAGCCTTCGCCGTAGGGCGCGGCGGCGACGCCGGGTTCGGGGTCGGGGTGCTTGCCGGCGTGCTCGATCACGAAGGAAAACACGCGGCCGTTTTCGCGCGCGAATTCGGCGGCGTCGGCGCACACGGTTTCGATCTGGGCGGCGTCTTCTTCCAGGGCCGGGTCGCCCGAATGCAGCTTGTACAGCCACAGCACCACGCCGGTTTTCTGGTCGAGCACGGTGTCGCACAGGCAATCGTAAAGGGCGTCGAGATTGCCGCCGAAATATTCGGGAAAATCCACTGCCTTGGCAATGGCGCGCAGCACGGCCGAACGGCTGCGCGCCCGGTCGCAATCGGCCACCAGCAACGCCAGCCCGAGCTCGTGCGCTGCCTCGACTACAGCTTCTTTCTGCAAGCCGTCGTGTTCGATCGCGCCGCCCCGGTTCAATTGGCGCTGCAGCGTAGACTGGCCATTTCGCGTCATGCCTGGCCCTCCTTGAAAAAGCCAACCACTTCTTCGATACGCCGCATCGTATCGGCATAACCTAGTTCGATCAATCGCCGCGTGTAAGCGCTTTCGAACAGCAGATATGACATCAGCGCGCCGCCACCCGAACGGTCTGGGTCGGACGATACACCGAGTACGCGAAAAAGGGTACGGGCCTCGAGAGGCATTTCTTGCAGATAGTCGAGCGCCAGCAAATCCAGCGACTGGCTGGGGGTCAATGTCAGAACGTTCACCCGCCGGACACCCGTGCCGTTGGCCGGATCGTAGGTGGCGTGGCTGACCAGTTCGTTGATGCGTTCCAGGCGCTCCACGTCCATCGACAGGCCGTCCAGGAAGATACTGGACAGCACATGCCCGCCCACTTGCGCCAGCGACGGGTACGGCGGTTGCTGCTCGCGTTTTTCGGGGTGGGTGTCGTCGCGGTAGCCGGTGCCGATGACGAGCACCCGGTCGGCGCCCAGGTGGATGGCCGGGCTGATAGGTGCCAGCTGGCGCATCGAGCCGTCGCCGCACCACTCCGTCTGGCCATGCACATCCACCGCCTGGGCGGGAAACACGAACGGGATCGACGACGACGCCATCAGGTGCTGGACGCCGATGCGGGCCGGCACGGCGCGCCGCAGCGAGCGGCGCCACGGCTCGATGCTGTGGTTGGACTGATAGAACGTCAGGTGCTCGCCGCTGGTGAAGCCCGAGGCGGTAATGGCCAGCGACGACAGCTCGCCGCGCTGCAGGTTGGCCTGCAGGTGCTTGAAATCGAGCACGCGGGTCAGCAGGTCGGCCAGCGGGCGGTTGTCCAGCAGCGACTGGGGCCGCTTGCGCGCCAGCCCCGAGAACATCCAGCCCAGCGCCAGCAGGCCCAGCCAGCGCACCCCGGTCTTGATCAGCCCGGGCGCGTCGGCCCGGTACACCATGTCGGTGCCCAGCGATTCCCACAGGCGGCGGATGCGCCGCGCGGCCAGGTGCGGGCGGTCGGCGCGGCAGGCCAGAGCCGCGGCGTTGATGGCGCCGGCCGAGGTGCCGCAGATGATGGGAAAAGGATTGCGGAAGCCCGGCCGCTCGGCCGGGTCCAGTATCTGGAAAACGGCGCCCAGCACGCCCACCTGGTAGGCGGCGCGCGCGCCGCCGCCGGTAAGGACCAGCCCGGTCACCGGGCCGGCCTGTCCGGTAGCGGGCGGGACGCTACCTGGGGACGTTGGCATCGACGACGACCAGGGCGGTCATGTTGACGATGCGGCGGACAGTGGAGCTGGACGTCAGGATGTGCACCGGCGCATTGGCGCCCAGCAGGAACGGACCTACCGCCACATTGCCGCCGGCGGCGGTCTTGAGCAGGTTGTAGGCGATGTTGCCCGAGTCGACATTGGGGCAGACCAGCAGGTTGGCCTCGCCTTTCAGGGTGGACGACGGCAGGATGCGCATGCGCAGCCCTTCATCGAGCGCGCAATCGCCGTGCATTTCGCCGTCGATTTCCAGCTGGGGCGCGGCGGCGCGCACCAGTTCGAGCGCCTCGCGCATCTTGGCGCCGGACGACGAGCTGCCGGTGCCGAAATTCGAGCGCGACAGCAGCGCCACCTTGGGCACCAGGTTCAGGCGCGTCATTTCTTCGGCGGCGGCAATGGTGAATTCGGCGATCTGCTCGGCGGTGGGGGCGTCGTTGACGTGGGTGTCGACCAGCGCCACCATGCGCTCGTCGAGCAGCAGCACGTTCATCGCGGCGTACACCTTCGAGCCGGGCCGCTGGCCGATGACCTGGTCGACGAAGCGCAGGTGCTCGGCGTACGAACTGACGGTGCCGCAGATCATGCCGTCGGCGTCGCCCAGGTGCACCATCATGGCGCCGATCAGGGTCAGGCGGCGGCGCATTTCCACGCGCGCCATTTCCTTGGTGATGCCGCGCCGGCACATCATTTCCCAGTACGTGGTCCAGTAGCGGTGGAAGCGCTCGTCGTATTCGGGGTTGGTGACCTCGACATCCTGGCCCAGGCGCAGGCGCAGGCCGTATTTTTCGATGCGGGCCGCCAGCACGGCCGGACGACCCACCAGGATGGGCTTGGCCAGGCCTTCGTCGACCACCACCTGCACGGCGCGCAACACGCGCTCGTCTTCGCCTTCGGTGAACACCACGCGGGCCTTGCCGCCGTCGCGCACGAACGTCTTGGCGGCGGTGAACAGCGGCTTCATGAACGCGCCCGAGTGGTACACGAACTGCTGCAGCTGCTCGGTATAGGCCTGCAGGTCGGCCAGCGGCCGGGTCGCCACGCCGCCGTCCATGGCGGCCTTGGCCACCGCCGGCGCGATGCGGGTGATCAGGCGCGGGTCGAACGGCTTGGGAATCAGGTATTCGGGGCCGAAGCTGATGTCATACGTGCCATAGGCCGCGGCCACGACTTCGTTCTGCTCTTCCTGGGCCAGCTTGGCAATGGCGTGGACCGCCGCCATTTCCATTTCGCGGGTAATGGTGGTGGCGCCCACGTCGAGCGCGCCGCGGAAAATGTACGGGAAGCACAGGACGTTGTTGACCTGGTTCGGGTAATCGGAACGGCCGGTGGCCATGACCACGTCGTCGCGCACGGCATGCGCGTCTTCGGGCAGGATTTCGGGATTGGGGTTGGCCAGCGCCAGGATGACCGGACGGGCCGCCATCGACGCCACCATTTCGGGCTTGAGCACGCCGCCGGCCGACAGCCCCAGGAACACGTCGGCGCCTTCGATGACCTGGGCCAGGGTGCGCTTGTCGGTTTTCTGGGCGAAGCGCGCCTTGTCGGGGTCCATCAGCACGGTGCGGCCCTCGTACACCACGCCCTCGATGTCGGTGACCCAGATGTTTTCCACCGGCACGCCCAGGTCGACGATCAGGTCCAGGCAGGCCAGCGCCGCGGCGCCCGCGCCCGAGGTCACCACCTTGATCTGGTCGAGCGACTTGCCCACCACTTTCAGGCCGTTGATGAAGGCGGCCGACACGCAGATGGCAGTGCCGTGCTGGTCGTCGTGAAACACCGGGATCTTCATGCGCTCGCGCAGCTTGCGCTCGACGATGAAGCACTCGGGCGCCTTGATGTCTTCGAGGTTGATGCCGCCGAAGGTGGCTTCCAGGCCGGCGATGATCTCGACCAGCTTGTCGGGATCGGTTTCGTTGATCTCGATGTCGAACACGTCCAGGCCGGCGAACTTCTTGAACAGCACGGCCTTGCCTTCCATGACCGGCTTGGAGGCCAGCGCGCCGATGTTGCCCAGGCCCAGCACGGCGGTGCCGTTGGTGATCACCCCCACCAGGTTGCCGCGCGCGGTGTAGCGCACCGCATTGCCCGGGTCGTTGACGATCTCTTCGCAGGCCGCGGCCACGCCCGGCGAGTAGGCCAGCGCCAGGTCGCGCTGATTGGACAGCTGCTTGGTCGGCGTGACAGAGATTTTGCCGGGACGGCCGGACTCGTGATATTCAAGCGCGGCTTTGCGAAGGTTGGCATCCATAAGGGCTTGGCTACTCGGGTAGGTACACGAAAGTGCGGATTCTAGCTTAGCGAGGCGCCTATCTTACTCCGGCCTTACTTACAGTCCGCCACGCGGCAGGCCGGCGAAACAATTGAGCGATCAAGGTGTTGCGGCGCGCTGGCCGGCCGGCGCCCGCAGGGCCGCGGGTGTCTGGCTCCCGCAGGGTGCCGGACACCGTACGACTGAGACAGCCAGGGCACACTGCGGTGCCAGGCGCCTTGCGCAGCCTGACGCCTGGGCGGCTGCCTCAGGGCGCATACAGGTCGAGCGGATCGAAGGCGTCTTTCACGCGCACCTCAATCCGGCGCGCCGGGCCGGCCAGTTCTGCCGGCGGCGGCGCGGCGGGCGCGGCCGGCGGCGGCGCGCCGGGGCCGATCAGCACCTGTTCCACCCACGCCAGCGTGCCGCCGTGGCCCAGCAGCAGTTGCGCCAGATTCACGTCGGCCGGCGCGGCCGGCAGCAATGCATCCAGCCGGTATCGGCACGGCCAGTCTGCGTGCGCGCGGCAGGCGGCGGCATCGGCCGAGGCCGACACCTGGAACAGCGCCGGCACCAGCCGCTGCACGGTGGCCGAGCGCAGCGGGCGCAGGTCGCCCTGGCCGAAAGGCCCCAGGGTCTCGGCCGTGCCGTCGCACAGCAGCACGTCGGCCCCCAGCACCCCGCTGGCGGCCGTGGCGCCCGGCGGCCAGGCGTGGGGGCCGGCCAGCCAGGCCGCCAGCGTGATGGCGGCCGGCGCATCGCGGAATTGTTCCAGCCCCACCTCGGCCAGCGCTCCCACCGGGCAGCCGGGCCCGGCCAGCCACTGGCGCGGCTGGGGGCCGGGCTCCAGGCCGGCCAGGCCGGACGGGTCGACCTGCAGCACCGGGCGGCCGGCCAGCTCGTCGTTGGTTTGGTCCATGCCGTCCAGCAGCAGGGCCACGCCGTACTCCACGCACAGGGCGCGCGCATGCCGCACGTCTTCGGCGCGCGCCGGCACCAGGCGGGCGCGGCCCGGCGGGCCGGCTTCGAGCTCGTGGACCTGGCCCTGCGCCGCGCGCTCCAGGCGCTGCCGGAAGGTGTCCCACGGCGTGCGGGGCAGGCGCCGGCCGAACAAAAATGCGCGCCGCGATGGCTGCATCTACAATTCCTTTTTCGTTTCGAGAACCATCATGCCGCGCCTTGCCTCACGCGCCCAGGACTTCCTGACCTTCCACGTCGTCGAACTCTTCAAAGAAGCGCAGGCGCTGCAGGCGGCGGGCCGGGACATCATCAGCCTGGGCATCGGCGAACCGGACTTTACCGCGCCCCCACAGGTGGTGGAAGCACTGGAACGCGCCGCGCAGGCCGGGCTCAGCGGCTACAGCGCCCCGGCCGGCCTGGCCGGGCTGCGCGAGGCCATCGCCAGATTCTACGCAACCGAATTCGGCGCCGCCGTCGATCCGGCGCGGGTCATCGTTACCGCCGGGGCCTCGGGCGCGCTGTCGCTGGCCTGCGCGGCGCTGGTCGACCCCGGCGCCGAAGTGCTGATGCCCGACCCATCCTATCCGGCCAACAGCAATTTCATCCTGGCCGCCGGCGGCCGCCCGCGCCTGATTCCAAGCAGCGCCGCGCAGCGCTTCCAGCTGTCGGCGCAAGACGTGCGCGACCACTGGACCGACGCCACCCGCGGCGTGCTGGTGGCTTCGCCCAGCAATCCCACCGGCACGTCCATCGCGCGCGACGAACTGGCCGCGCTGCTGCACGCGGTGCGCGAACGCCAGGGCTTCGCCATCGTCGACGAAATCTACCTGGGCCTGAGCTACGAAGGCCAGCCGCGCTCGGCCCTGACGCTGGACGACGACATCATCGTCATCAACAGTTTTTCCAAATACTTCCACATGACCGGCTGGCGGCTGGGCTGGATGATCGTGCCGCAGCGGCTGGCCGGCCTCATCGAGAAAATGGCGGCCAGCCTGGCCATCTGCGCCCCCACCCTGGCGCAGCATGCCGCGCTGGCCTGCTTCGCGCCCGACACGCTGAAAATCTACGAACACCGCCGCGACGCCTTCAAACAGCGCCGCGACTACCTGCTGCCCGAGTTCGAGCGCCTGGGGCTGCATGTGCCGGTCAGGCCGGACGGCGCGTTCTACATCTACGCCGACATCGCCGCGCTGGGCATGGACAGCGCCACGCTGTCGCACCGCCTGCTGCACGAAGCCGGCGTCGCCGCCGTCCCCGGCCTGGACTTCGGCCCCGCGCACGGCCACCACACACTGCGGGTGTCGTATGCGACGGGGCTGGATCGGCTTGAAGAAGCGGTGCGGAGGATGGGGGCGGTGCTGTAGAACGGAGGGGGGGTTGTTGCTCTGGTCTTTCTTCTGGCGCCGGCGTGGCGTGAGCGCCTTGGCTTCACGAAGCCGTCCGGGCGCCCCGCGCGCCCGGGTCCGGCTCCGAGGCGCCGCGGCACTCACGCCACGCCACGCCGGCTCGCGATGGATGCAATATCCGGCATCGCCGGGACCGGCTGAGTTCTTGAATGCTTGGCCGCGCCCCTGGAAAGGAAAAAAATCTTGCAGGGCCGGCTGTTCAAGCCGCCCAGCGCGGCTTGAACAGCCATTCGCTCGGCAGCATGCGTGGTTCGGTAATTCGCCCAGGTGTCAGGCTCCGCAGGTGCCTGACACCGCTACGTGCAACGACTGTCTCCGTTCCACGGTGTCTGGCACCCTGACGGGAGCCAGACACCTGGAATAGACACCTGCAGTACCCGGCATACGCGTGCCATCGGCCGAATGGCCATCCGCGCCGCGCAGGGCGGCGTGGATGGCCGGCTCCGTACGATTTTTTCTTCTCAAAAGGTCGCGGCCAAGCACTTAAGGACTCGATTCGCCCCAGCGGCGCGGCAAGCCGGATTCGACGCCAGAAGAATGAACTGCAACACCCCGCGAATCACTCTCGCGCCAACGCGATCCCAGCCGCCAACGCCAGTCGCCGCCTCTCGGCCTGCACTTTCGCCCCGTACCCGCCGTCGCTGGGGCCGGTGGCCCCCACGTAGCAGGCCAGGCCGCCGTCGATCGAGCCGCGGCGGTCGATGCAGTCGCGCAGGATGGTGGTGCCGACGCGGATATTGGCGATCGGATCCAGCGGATTGTTCATGCCGTCGCCCAGCTTGTCGAACTTGTCCTGGTGCACGCGCGTCATGACCTGCATCAGGCCCTGCGCGCCCACCGAGCTTTCGGCGAACGGGTTGTAGCGCGATTCAATGGCAATCACCGCCAGCAGCAGCAGCGGATCCAGCTCTTTTTCGCGCGCGACTTTGTACACCGTGTTCACGAGCACGGCGGTCGCGTCATAAGCCACGCGGTACTTGCGCGAGATATAGTTGCGCAGCGCCTCGATCTGCGGCCCGGATACGGTGCTGCGCGCCTTTTTCCTGGGCGGGGCGGGCGGCAGGTCGCTGCGCAGCGGGCCCAGGAAGCCGGTGGCATTACTGGACGGCGCAGCCGGAATCGCCATGGCTACCGCGGAAGGGGTGTCATAGGCGGGGTCGTATCCCGAGTCGGCAAACGGACCGGAAGACACAGATGTAGGCGCTAAGGCGGTCAACAAGGCTTTGTGCACCTGCAGGGCCTGGTCGCGCAAACCAGGCATGGCGAAGCCCATGCTTACCGTGACGATCACCGCGATACCCAGGTAGGTACAGCAGATGCGCAGCCATTCGGCAAGATGGTGGTGCACTCCTTGGGCGGTCTGACGGAACAGGCCTGCCACTGACGCATCGGGCATGGAGACCTCCTGCGTGGAAAAGAAGGTCTGGATGTTAACCTCTGTTCAACCCCAAAAATGTAACGAATTGACCGGGATCTGTAGTGAAATACCGCGACCTTAGAGACTTCTTGCAGCAACTGGAGCTGCGCGGCCAGCTCAAGCGCATTACCGCGCCTGTCTCGACACACCTGGAAATGACCGAGCTGTCCGACCGCGTGCTGCGCGCCCAGGGCCCCGCCCTGCTGTTCGAGCACGCCACGCACAACGGCGCGCGGGCGGCCATGCCGGTACTGACCAATCTGTTCGGCACGCCGCAGCGGGTAGCCTGGGGCATGGGGGCCGACGACGTCAGCGCGCTGCGCGACACGGGCGAGCTGCTGGCCTCGCTGCGCGAGCCCGAAGCGCCGCGCGGGCTGCGCGATGCGCTGGGCAAAGTGGCCATGCTGAAATCGGCGCTGTGGGACATGGCGCCGAAGCGGGTGCGCAGCCCGGCCTGCCAGGAAATCGTCTGGGAAGGCGCCGATGTCGACCTGGCGCGCCTGCCCATCCAGACCTGCTGGCCGGGCGACGTGGCGCCGCTGCTGACCTGGGGCCTGGTCGTCACGCGCGGCCCCAATGCGCGCCGGCAGAACCTGGGCATCTACCGCCAGCAGCCCATTGCGCCGAACAAGCTGATCATGCGCTGGCTGTCGCACCGCGGCGGCGCGCTGGACTTCCGCGAACACGCGCGCGCGCATCCGGGCACGCCGTTTCCGGTGGCGGTGGCGCTGGGCGCCGACCCCGCCACCATTCTGGGGGCCGTCACGCCGGTGCCCGACAGCCTGTCCGAATACCAGTTCGCCGGCCTGCTGCGCGGCTCGCGCACCGAAGTCGGGCAGGCGCTGGGCAGCGAATTGTCGGTACCGGCCTGGGCCGAGATCGTGCTGGAAGGCCACCTGCTGCCGTCCGGCGACCCGCGCGCCGTGGCGCCGGCCGTGCCCGAGGGCGCGCCGCCGCCGCCCGACACCGGCTACGAAATGGCGCTGGAAGGCCCCTACGGCGACCACACCGGCTACTACAACGAACAGGACTGGTTTCCGGTGTTCACGGTGGACCGCATCACCATGCGGCGCGATCCGGTGTACCACACCACCTATACCGGCAAACCGCCCGACGAGCCCGCCGTGCTGGGCGTGGCGCTCAATGAAGTGTTCGTGCCGCTGCTGCGCCGGCAGCTGCCCGAGATCGTGGATTTCTACCTGCCGCCCGAAGGCTGCAGCTACCGGCTGGCGGTGGTGTCCATCCGCAAGCAATACGCGGGCCACGCCAAGCGCGTGATGTTCGGCCTGTGGAGTGTGCTGCGCCAGTTCATGTATACGAAGTTCATCGTGGTGGTGGACGAAGACATCGACCCGCGCAACTGGCCCGAAGTGGTGTGGGCCATTACCACGCGCATGGACCCGGTGCGCGACACGGTGCTGGTGGAGCGCACGCCCATCGACTACCTGGATTTCGCCTCGCCCGTGTCGGGCCTGGGCGGCAAGATGGGCCTGGACGCCACCAACAAGTGGCCCGGCGAAACCGACCGCGAATGGGGCCGCCCCATTGCCATGGACGAGGCCGTCAAGCGGCGGGTGGACGAAATATGGGGCGGGCTGGGGCTGTGATCAGCGCGCCGGCGGGCCGGCATCGGTGTCGCGCGTATCGCGCCAGGCCTTGAACACCTGCCAGCCCAGCAGCGCGCCGCCGGCCAGCCGCAGCAGCCGCGACCGCTTGCCGCGCCCCATGACCAGGGCCGACACGGTGGAACTGATGAACGGATAGCGGCGCGCCAGCGACACGCCCTGCCACACCAGGTTCGACAGATTGCCGCGCGCCAGCCCGGGCAGCCAGCGCTTGAGCAGATTGCGCGGTTCGAGCGAACGGCTGGCCGAGGCGATGTCGTGCGCCAGCGACTCGCGCTCGATGGCCGCGCGGGCGCGCAGCAGTTCGATGCGCACTGCGCGGTCGACCGCCGCTGAGGGTTTGTTGGCCATGGCTCAGCCCTCGTCGCGCTGGCGCTCGGCCAGGGCGTCTTGTTCGGCCCGGGCGGCGTGCACGCTGCCGAGCAGGTCGGCATCGCGGCCCAGCTCTTCGAAGGTGGCCGAAAACGGCGCGGGCCCGGACACCAGTTCGCGCCGCACCAGCAACAGCAGCACCACGCCGATCACGGCATACAGGGCAGCCAGCAGGCCCAGGGCCAGGTAGCGGTCTTCGGTGGGCCAGAACGCCACCGCAATGGTGACGCTGAACACCAGCACGGCCAGGGTCAGGAACAGCAAGGCGGCAAACGCCATGCCCAGCAACTTGATCAGCCGCGCCTTTTCTTCGGCGGCTTCCAAGGCGAACAATTCCAGGCGGGTACGCAGCAGCCCGACCAGGCTGCCTGCCACGCCGAATACGGATCTGCGCAGGCCCATGGGCAAGAGCGGGCCGGCCGCCGGGCGGCCGGCCCCGCGCCCTTAGCGGCGAGAGATCAGCAGGCCCAGCAGCAGGCCGGTCACGCCCGCGATGCCGATGGCTTGCCAGGGATTGTCGTGCACGTAGTCGTCGGTGGCGCGCGCCGCCTTGCGGCCGCGTTCCAGCACGGCATCCTGGGCGTCGTACAGCGCCTCGCGGGTGCGCTTGAGCGAGGCCATGGCGCGGTCGCGCAGCTCGGTGGCCTTGTCGCCGGAACTGGAGGCGGCTTCGCGCAACAGGTTTTCTGCATCGTTCAGGCTGCTTTTGACGCTGTCGATGAGTTTTTCTTTGGCGACTTCCTCGGATCGTCGGGTGGTCATGAAGGCTCCTGTTGATGTGTCGGTGACAGATCCATCATACCAGCGGCGCAGGGCAAAATCGCGGGGCTGCTGCTACCGACTGCTACTTGATTTGCGTAATCTCGACCGCGGACTTCACCCCGGCCTGGTCGATGTCCTGGCGCATCACCAGATTCACCGCCGGGCAGTACCAGTCGGTGACGGTGGTGTTCATGCCCGGAATGGGCAGCGTAATGCCCTGGAAAGTGGCCAGGGTGGGGTCGGTATTGCGCGTGTAGTGGATCGGCCAGCACGACTGGCGGCCCAGCGCCGTGTCCATGGATTGTTGCGCGCCCACGGTTTTTTCGCCGATGCGCACCACCGTGGTGGGCTGCCCGCCCACCGGGGCATCCTTGCCGATGTTCAGCCGGTAGACGGCGCCCGGCATGCGCTGGCCCTGCGAGATTTTGCCGTCGTAGGCAAACAGCCCCAGCATGCGCAGGTCGAACTGCCCGTGGTTTTCGGGTTTTTCACCCGCCTTGGCATAACGCACGAACTCGGCCTTGCCGTTCTTGATGGTCATCAAGTAGTCGAGTTTGGATTTGCCGGCCGGCAGGCCGGCATAGCTGAAGCTGGCGGTGCCCTGTACGCGCGCCCGGCAGTTGGCCGAGTCGGTCTTGGCCACCTCGGCGAAGCTCAGGTCGGCGCCCAGGCTCAGGTTGCCCGAACCGGTCAATTGCACCGCCCCGCCGTTGTGCATGAAGCGCGCATCGCACACGCCGGCCAGCGCCTGGGCCGACCAGCCGGCCGCGCCCGCCAGGAATAAACAAGAAAAGAAGCGTGCCGCCACCCGGGACTCCTGAAAGCTCAAAAAAACCATGCCGCAGGGCATGGTTTTTCGATACTACACCGGTTGACCGGCTGGCGGCCGGCCTGGGAGCAAGCGGCGCAGCGGCCGGAAACAACCGATACATGGCTATATACAAATAAATATTTGGTTTTATTTTGTATAGAATCGCGCTTCCCTTCCTCACTTATCCATGGCCATGCCGCTCCCGTCATATCGCTTCTTCGCACCGCTGCGCCGGACCCTCTGCTGGATTGCCCTGGCGGGCACGGCCATGCTGGCCGGCTGCGCAAACACGCCCAACACGATTCCCGTCACCTATTCGCCGTCGTCGGTGCTGAGCGCCGAAGGCGCCGTCGAGGTCGGGGCCTTCACCTACGATCCGAACAAGGCCGACCCCGGCGCGCCGGCCCAGGCTCCCACAGAGCAGCGCCATGCCAACGCCGGCCTGTCCACCTCGCAGCAGGCCAGCGGCGGCATGCCGGGCAGCTACCGGCCCAGCAAAATTGCGCCCAACCAGATCCGCAACACGGCCCTGGGCAGCATCCTGCTGGAAAAAGACATCAAGGATCTGATACGCGATGCCACGTTCACCGAACTGCGTTTCATGGGCGTCAAGGTCAACGGCGCCGCGCAACCTACCCTGCTGACCGGCGACATCGAGGAATTCCTGATCGACGACCTCGGCTATTCGGTGGACTGGACGCTGCGGATCGCCTATGTGGCCACGGACAAGGCCAGCGGCAAGCCGGCATACCAGGCCACCAAGGAAATCAAGCGCCGCACCGCCAAATTCGCCAACTTCTTCGGCGCGCTCAACGACACTATCCGCCTGAACATCGAAGAGCTGGCCAAGGACCCGGCCTTCCTGGCCGTCATCAAGCAGCCATAACCCTTCGCCCGCCCCGCCGCCTCAGGCCGCGTGCAGCGCGGCCAGGCGGCGCACTTCGGGCATGCACGAGCCGCAGCCGGACCCGCAGCCCAGGCGCGCCTTCAGCTCTTCGGCATCCAGGCCGGCTTCGGCGCCGGCCCGGATGGCCTGCTCGGTGACCCCGGCGCAGGCGCACACGGTGCGGGCGCGGGGCGGCGCCTGGGTGCGCCCCATCAGCAGCATGGCCAGGCTGGCCGGCGCCTGGCCTCCGTCGGCCCAGGCCAGCAGGCCATCATGGGCGCGCACATCGCCGGCCAGCAGAAAGGCGGCCGGCTCGCCGTCGGCCAGGCTCAGGCGCCGCAGCACGCCGCGCGAGGCATCGTCGAACGCCGCGTCCGGGTGTTCCAGCCCCAGCGCCTGCGCCAACGCGTCCACCACATGCGGCGGCGGCGCCGAATCGGCCGCCACGCGCAGCCGCACGCCGGGGCCCGCCGCGCAGGGCAGCAGCGCCGCATACTCGAAGCGCCGCAGCCACGGCGCCAGGCGCTGGCGCAGCAGGGCCGCGTCGCCGGCCAGCCAGCCCATGGCCTGCCATGGCAGGCGCGCCGGCGCCACGGCCACGGCGGTGTGCTTGAGCTCGGGCTGGCGCGAAACCGGGTCGCGCGACGGATTGGTCAGCGCATTCACGCCCAGGCCGGCCATATAGGCACTGCCCCAGTGCATGGGCAGAAAGGCGTGGCCGGGCTTGAGGGCGTCGTCGGGCCGCGCCGGCAGCACGATGGCGCCGCGCCGCGAACGCACCCGCGCCAGGGCGCCCGGCGCCAGCTTCAGGCGTTCCAGGTCGAGCGGGTGCAGCGACAGCCAGGGTTCTTCCACATGGCGGGTCAGCGCCGGGGCCAGGCCGGTGCGCGCCAGCGTGTGCCAGTGATCGCGCAGCCGGCCGGTGGTCAGGCGCAGCGGATACGGCGCCGAGACCGGCTCGGCCACCGGCGTGTAGCCCGTGTCGTAAAAGCGCGCGCGGCCGTCGGCAGTGGCGAAGCGCCCGTCGGCGTACAGGCGCGGCGCGGCCGCGCCGCCGCGGTACGGCCATTGCACGGGCCCCGCCCGCTCGAGCAGGACATAATCCACGGCGCTGTAATCCAGGTCGCGCCCGGCGGTCATGCGCGCGTGTTCGGCGAACACGGCGCTTTCGTCGGGGTAGTCGAACAAGGCCGCTTTTTCGGGCGCCACCAGCCGGGCCAGGCGCCGCGCCACTGCGGCGGCCAGTCGCCAGTCGGGCCGGGCATCGCCGGGCGGCTCGATGGCCGCGCGCACACGGCTGATGCGGCGCTCGGAATTGGTGGCGGTGCCCGATTTTTCGGGCCAGGTGGCCGCCGGCAGCACCAGGTCGGCATAGGCCAGAGTCTCGGTGCCGGCATAGGCTTCTTGCACGATGACGAATTCGGCTTTCTGCAGGGCGGCGCGCACCTTCGCCTGTTCGGGCAGCGACTGGGCCGGGTTGGTGGCGGCGATCCACAGCACCTTGATGCGGCCTTCCAGCACCGCGTCGAACATTTCCAGCGCCGGCTTGCCGGGCGCGGCGGGCAGGCTGTCCACCCCCCATAGCGCGGCCACTTCCCGGCGATGCGCCGGCGTGCCCGGGTCGCGGTGGCCGGGCAGCAGCGTGGCCATGCCGCCGGCCTCGCGCCCGCCCATGGCGTTGGGCTGGCCGGTCAGCGAAAACGGCCCGGCGCCGGGCCGGCCGATCTGGCCGGTGGCCAGGTGCAGGTTGATCAGCGCGCCGTTCTTGGCCGTGCCGCTGCTGGACTGGTTCAGCCCCATGGTGTACAGCGACAGGGCGGCGCCCGCCTGGCCGAACCAGCGCGCCGCCTGCACGATGTCGGCCGCCGGCACGCCGCAGACATCCTGCGCCGCGCGCGGCGTGAATTCGTGCACGCGCGCCTTCAAGGCGGCGAAGCCGGCCGTGTGGGCCGCGATATAGGCCGGGTCGACCAGATCTTCCCACACCATGACGTTCAGCATGGCATGGAACAGCGCCACGTCCGTGCCGGGCGCAATCGGCAGGTGCAGGTCGGCCAGCGCGGCGGTGTCGGTGCGGCGGGGGTCCACCACCACGATCTTCATGCCGGGGCGCGCCGCCTTGGCGGCTTCCAGCCGGCGGAACAGCACGGGATGCGCATAAGCCATGTTGGAACCGGCGATCAACACGGTGTCGGCCTGTTCCAGGTCTTCGTAGCAGGCCGGCGGCGCGTCGGCGCCCAGCGTCAGCTTGTAGCCCGACACCGCGCTGGACATGCACAGCCGCGAATTCGTGTCGATATTGTTGGTGCCCACCAGCGCGCGCGCCAGCTTGTTGAAGACGGCGTAGTCTTCGGTAAGCAGCTGGCCCGACAGGTAAAAGCCCACGGCGTCCGGCCCGTGCATGCCGATGGCGGCGGCCAGCCGGCCGGCGGCCAGGTCCAGGGCGTCGTCCAGCGCCACCGGCGCGCGCTCGCGGCCGCGCTCGGGGCGCCATTCGGCCCGCAGCACGCGCGCCGCATCGTGGCGCACGGTATCGGCCAGCGCCAGCCCCTTGCTGCACAGCCTGCCCTGGTTGGACGGATGGGCGGGGTCGCCCGCCACCGCCACCACGCGTCCGTCGCGCGCCGTCACCCGCACGCCGCAACCCGTGCCGCAATAACAGCAAACCGACGCTACTGTGTGTTCCAGCGCAGCGCTTCGGGGGCGGGCTTTCACTCTGCAAGGCCCAGGTACACCGCGCCGTCGTCCACCTTTACCGGCAGGGTCTGCACACAGCCTTCATCGGGCGCCTGGGCCTGGCCGCTGGCCAGGTCCATCACCCAGCCGTGCAGCGGGCAGGCCACCGAGCGGCCGTGCACCAGCCCGGCCGACAGCGGGCCGCCCTTGTGCGGGCAGCGGTCGACCACGGCGTAGACCTGGTCGTCGCCGGTGCGGAATACGGCCACGTTGTCCTGGCCCGGACGCTGCACCACGCGCGCGCCCAGCGGCGGAATCTCGTCGATATGGCAGATGCTGCGCCATTGGCAGGTAGCGGCTTGCGACATAAGGGGTCTCACACGGTCAGGGATTGGAATTCACGGGCGGCGGGCGCGGTTTCGCGGCGCGCTTCCCAGGGGTCGGCCTCGAACGACAGCGCGAACTTCAGGCGCGCATAAAGCTCGGCGCGGTTGGCGGCGTCTTCGACGACGCGCGCCCTGGCGTGCTCCAGGCCGACGCGCGCCAGGTAGTGCACCGTGCGCTCCAGGTAAAAGGCTTCTTCGCGGTACAGCTGCAGGAACGCGCCGCTGTACTCCAGCACTTCTTCGGCGGTCTTGACCTTGGCGAAGAACTGCGCCACTTCGGTCTTGATGCCGCCGTTGCCGCCCACGTACAGTTCCCAGCCCGAATCCACGGCGATGATGCCCACGTCCTTGATGCCCGATTCGGCGCAGTTGCGCGGGCAGCCCGACACCGCCAGCTTGACCTTGTGCGGG
Source organism: Bordetella petrii (assembly GCF_017356245.1). Lineage (NCBI taxonomy): Bacteria > Pseudomonadati > Pseudomonadota > Betaproteobacteria > Burkholderiales > Alcaligenaceae > Bordetella > Bordetella petrii. The sequence goes on along the minus strand of NZ_JAFMZZ010000001.1, from coordinate 3,236,339 downwards.
CTCCACATGCCCACCAGGTCTTTTTCCAGGGCGATGCCCATGCCGGTGGAATCCTGAGTGCCGAAGCGGCAGTACTCGCTGCCCACGCAGGTCTTCACCGTGCGCAGGCTTTTGCCATAGGCATGCCCCGACGGCATGTCCAGGTCGGCCCACACTTTGGGCAGGTCTTCTTTCTTCACGCCCAGCAAGTCGATGCGCTGGCCGCCGGTAACCTTGACCAGCGGAATGGCGTACTTGTCGGCCACGTCGGCAATACGGCGCAGTTCCGACGGGTTGGTCACGCCGCCCCACATGCGCGGCACCACCGAATACGTGCCGTCTTTCTGGATGTTGGCGTGCATGCGCTCGTTGGCCAGGCGCGACTGGCCGTCGTCGCGCGCTTCGCCCGGCCAGGTGGACAGCAGGTAGTAGTTCAGGGCCGGGCGGCACGTGGCGCAGCCATCGGGGGTGCGCCATTCCATGAAATGCATGGCGTCGGCGATGGTGGTCAGGTGGTGCTGGCGGATGGCCTTGCGCACTTCGCCATGCGTCAGGTCGGTGCACCCGCAAAGGGCTTTCTCGGACTTCGGCTTGACGTCGGCCGCGCCGCCCACGCAGTTGATCAGGATCTGCTCCACCAGCCCCGTGCACGACCCGCACGAACTGGCGGCCTTGGTGTGCTTCTTGATTTCGTCGACGGTGAACAGGCCCTTGTCGCGGATGGCCTTGACGATGGTGCCCTTGCACACGCCATTGCAGCCGCACACTTCGGCGCTGTCGGCCATGCCGATGGCGCGGTTCTCGCCGGCGTGGCCGGTGTCGCCGCCGATGGCGCTTTCGCCGAACATCAGCTGGTCGCGCAGCTCGTCGATGCGCTTGCCTTCGCGGATCAGCCGGAAGTACCAGGCGCCGTCGGCCGTGTCGCCATACAGGCAGGCGCCCACCAGCTTGTCGTCTTTCAGCACCAGCTTCTTGTAGACGCCGCCCACCGGATCGGCCAAGGTGATTTCTTCGGTGCCCTGCCCGCCCAGGAATTCGCCGGCCGAGAACACGTCGATGCCGGTCACTTTCAGCTTGGTCGAAGTCACGCTGCCTTCGTAGCGGCCGATGCCGTGCATGGCCAGGTGATTGGCCGCCACCTTGGCCTGCTCGAACAGCGGCGCCACCAGCCCGTAGGCCGTGCCGCGATGGCTGACGCATTCGCCCACGGCGTAGATCAGCGGGTCGTAGGTCTGCAGCGTATCGCTGACCACCACGCCGCGGTTGACGTACAGGCCGCAGCTTTCGGCCAGTTCGGTGTTGGGCCGGATGCCCACCGCCATCACCACCAGGTCGGCCTCGACCTCTTCGCCGCCGGCAAAGCGCAGCGCGCGCACGCGGCCCTGCGCGTTGCCCAGCAGCGCCTCGGTCTGGCGCGGCATCAGGAACTTCAGGCCGCGCGCCTCGAGGCTGCGCTGCAGCAGCAGCGCGGCCTGCGGGTCGAGCTGGCGGTCGAGCAGGCCCGAGCCCAGGTGCACCACCGACACGTCCATGCCGCGCGCGGCCAGGCCGCTGGCGGCTTCCAGCCCCAGCAGGCCGCCGCCGATCACCACCGCGCGCTTGTGCGTGCGGGCGGCCTCGATCATCAGGTTCACGTCGCGGATGTCGCGGAAAGTCACCACGCCGTCCAGGTCGTTGCCGGCAATGGGCAGGATGAACGGGTTCGACCCGGTGGCCAGCAGCAGGCGGTCGTATGGCACTTCGCTGCCGTCCTCGCCGACCACGACGCGGCGCGCGCGGTTGATGCGCGCCACCTTGCAGTTCATGCGCAGGTCGATGCCATTCGAGCGGTACCAGTCCACATCATTGAGCACGATGTCCTGCAGGGTCTGCTCGCCGGTCAGCACCGGCGACAGCAGGATGCGGTTGTAGTTGGGATAGGGCTCCGAGCCGAACACGGTGATCTCGTACAGATCGGGCGCCAGCTTCAGCAATTCTTCCAGCGTGCGCACGCCGGCCATGCCGTTGCCCACCATCACCAGCTTCAATTTCTTTTCCATGATGTCTCTCGTCTTGCTTGTCGCCCGCGCGTCAGGCAGCGGCGGGCGGAACGGCCGGCAGCCGCCGTTGGCCGCCGGTTCCTATCAAGCAAACATCATGCCAATCGCCAACCGCCCTGGCGGCGCCCCGGCCGCGGTCCAACTTGGTGCGTGGCATGCGGGACGCGCACCACATGCGTGCCGCGCGCCCCGCCGCTGGGCAGCCGGTGCACGGCGGCCGGGCGCCGCGCCGAAGGCGCCCGCCGATGGCATGGATATTGCATATCCCGAAGAGCCATCGCGGGCCTTTGAACAGGCCCCTAATCACTTATCGCTATATCAATCCAATAAATCAAAAGTTGTAGGGATGAAATCGTGTCCCTATGATCCATGAACTACCGCGGGTTCGCCCCGCCTGGCTGATTTTCATGAAGCTTTTCCCGTTATTTGCCGATCTGCAGGGCCGCCGCGTACTGGTCGTGGGGGGTGGCGACATTGCCGCGCGCAAGGTGCAGCTGCTGCTCGAGGCTTCGGCCGACGTGCACGTGGGCGCGCCCGCGCTGGTGCCCGAACTGGCGCTGCTGGCCGCGCAGGGGCGCATCCGCGCCCTGGCGGGCGAGTTCCGCCCCGACTGGCTCGACGACGCCTGGCTGGTGGTGGCCGCCACCGACGACCGCGCGGTCAACGCGGCGGTTTCGCAGGCCGCGCAGACGCGCCGCATCTTCAGCAACGTGGTCGACGACGCCGAGCTGTCGTCGTTCCAGGTGCCGTCCATCGTCGACCGCTCGCCGCTGGTCGTGGCCATCTCGTCCTCGGGGGTGGCGCCGGTGCTGGCGCGCCGGCTGCGCGAACGAGTGGAATCGCTGTTCGACCATTCGCTGGGCGCGCTGGCCGCCCTGGCCGCGCGCCACCGGCCGCGCATCCGCGAACGCCGGCCCGACCTGAAACAGCGCCGCAAGTTCTACGACTGGCTGCTCGACGGCCCGGTGGCCGCCCTGCTGCGCCAACAGCAGCCGGACGAGGCCGAGCGCATGCTGGAAGCGGCACTGCAGGCGCCGCAGGACGACGGCGCGGGCAGCGTGGCGCTGGTGGGCGCCGGGCCGGGCGACCCCGGCCTGCTGACGCTGAAGGCGCTGCGCGCGCTGAACGAAGCCGATGTCATTCTGTACGACCGGCTGGTCAGCCCGGCGGTGCTGGCGCTGGCGCGGCGCGATGCCGACCGCGTGGCCGTGGGCAAGCTGCCGGGCGAAGACCACGACGCCACCCAGGCGCGCATCCATGCGCTGCTGGTCGAACATGCGCGCGCCGGCCGGCGCGTGGTGCGCCTGAAAGGCGGCGACGCCTTCATTTTCGGGCGCGGCGGCGAAGAACTGGAATACCTGCGCGCCCACCAGGTGCGCTATGAAGTCGTGCCCGGCATCACCGCGGCGCTGGCCTGCGCCGCCTACGCCGGCATTCCGCTGACGCACCGCGACCATGCACAGTCGGTCCGGCTGGTTACCGCGCACTGCCGCGAGGACGAAGACACGCTGGACTGGGCCGGCCTGGCGCGCGATCACCAGACGCTGGCCTTCTACATGGGCGTGGGCCAGCTCGAAACCCTGTCGGCCCGGCTGATCGGCCACGGCCGCTCGGGCGCCACGCCATTTGCCCTGGTCGAGAACGGCAGCCGGCCCGAGCAGCGGGTAATCAGCGGCCAGCTGGCCGAGCTGGCGGCCGTGGCGCGCAGCCACGGCGTGCGCGCGCCGGCGCTGTTGATCGTGGGTGAAGTGGCCGGGCTGGCGCGCGAACTGCATTGGTTCGGCGCGCACCTGGAAGGCCGGCGGCGCGGGCCCGAGGCCCTGGCCGCCTGACCGGGGCCGCCGCTATTCGGCCTTCTGCTTGGTGCCGAAGATGCGGTCGCCGGCGTCGCCCAGGCCCGGCATGATGTAGCCGTGCTCGTTCAGGCCGTCGTCGATGGAAGCCGTGTAGATATGCACGTCGGGATGCCGGTCGAGCACGGCCTTGATGCCCACCGGCGCCGCCACCAGCACCAGCGCGCGGATCTCGCGGCAGCCGGCGCGCTTGAGCATGTCGATGGTGGCCAGCATCGAGCCGCCCGTGGCCAGCATGGGGTCGACGATCAGCGCCAGGCGTTGGTCCAGTTCGCCCACCAGGCGTTCCAGGTAGGTATGCGCCTGCAGGGTTTCTTCGTTGCGGGCCACGCCCACCACGCTGACCTTGGCGCCCGGGATCAGGCTGAGCACGCCGTCGAGCATGCCGATGCCGGCCCGCAGGATGGGCACCACTGTTACCTTCTTGCCGGCGATTTTCTCGACCGTGACCGTGCCGCACCAGCCCTCGACCGTGGACTGCGCCAGCGGCAGGTCTTTCGAGGCCTCGTAGGTCAGCAGCGCGCCGACTTCCTGGGAAAGTTCGCGAAAGCTCTTGGTGCTGAGGTCGGCGCGGCGCATGATGCCGAGCTTGTGGCGGATCAGCGGATGGCGGATTTCATGCACAGGCATGTGCGACAGTCTCCAGGAAACAAATAGGCGGCGCACGCCAGCGCGCCAGACAACGCCATCGTAAACCGTTTGCGGGCGGCGCGGCTTACTGGCCGACCAGCCAGGCGATCAGGGCGTCGTCGAAGGCCCGCACCGCCGCGGCATTGGGGTCGTTGACCAGGCTGACCACCACGTAGCGCTTGCCGCTGGCGCCCAGCACATAGCCGGCCACCGCGCGCACGTCGCGCAGCGAGCCGGTTTTCAGGTGGGCCATGCCAGCGGTGTCTTCGCCCTTCAGGCGCCGCCGCATGGTGCCGTCGACCCCCGCGATGGACAGCGACGACAGGAACTCGGGCATCAGGGGCGTGTGCCAGGCCAGCGTCAGCATCGACGCCAGGCTTTCGGCCGAGACCCGCGCATTGCGCGACAGGCCGGCGCCGTTGTCCATGACCAGCTCGGGCATGTGCAGGCCCTGCCCGGCCAGCACGGCCTTGGCCACGGCCTCGCTGCTTTCGGTGCTGGCGGGACGGCGGCCGCGCTCGGCGCCCAGCGTCAGCAGCAGCGTGCGCGCCATGACGTTGTTGCTGCGCTTGTTGATCTGGCGGATGGCCTCGCCCAGCGGCAGCGACTCGTGCGTGGCCAGCACCACCGCGTCGGGGGGCACCATGCCGGAGCGGATCTTGCCGGTGAAGGTGCCGCCCAGTTCGCGCCACAGCAGGCGGAACAGGGCCTCGGCGAATTCGGGCTGCGACAGCGCCAGCCGGTACAGGCTGAATTCGCCGCACGACCCGGCCACCGTGCCTCCCAGGCGGATCGACACGCCCTGCTGGGTCAGCACCGGGTCGGTGGTGACTACGGGAGGCCCCGGGCAGCGGATCTCGCTCCAGTCGACCTGGCCCTCGATGCGCAGGCCCGGCAGGGGCGGATCGATGATGGGCACCCATTTGTGCGCGACCGGATCGGGGGTGAACAGCAGCCGCAGCGCGCCGAACCCCACCATCAGGGCGTCCGGGCTGGCGTTGTAGGCTCGGTCGGGGGCGCCGTCGAACGCGCCGGGGTCGGTGGACACCTGGCCGAATATGCTGCGGTCGATGACCAGGTCGCTGATTTTCTTTACGCCGCGCAGGCGCAGTTCGCGCAACAGCGTCCAGAGGTCCTGCACCAGCAGGTAGGGGTCGCCGCCGGCGCGCAGGTACAGCGGCCCCGGCAGCGCGCCGTGCGCGTCGGGCCGCGCGCCCGGCTCGGTCAGGAATTCGGTGCGCCACACATAATTGGGCCCCAGTTCGGACAGGGCCGACCAGGTGGTGACCAGCTTCATGACCGACGCGGGGTTGCGCGGCTCGTTGGCGTTGATGGCCACCATGCGCTGCCCGCCCAGTTCCTGCACCACCAGCGACAGCGACGAGCCGGGCAGGCCCGAGGCCTTCCAGGCGCGCGCCAGCTCGTCGGGCAAGCCCTGAGCCTGGGCCGCCAGGGCCGCGCCCAGCAGCGCGCCCGCCGCCAGCCATTGCTTGAATCGTCCGCCCCGCCTGTCCGCCCGTACCGCCATACCGCGTCCGCCACGCTGCTGTTGCCATCGAAGACGCAAGCATACCTAACTGGGGCCCGCCAGCGCCAAAAGCCGCCCCGCCCGGGCGGGCCGCTTACAATACCGGCCTGCCCGCGCCTGCTCCGGCGCTTCCCCCGGCCCTACTTGAACCGCACCGCGTGTCCTCCTCGTCTTTTACGCTTTCCGATTTCGACTACCCCCTGCCGCCCGAGCTCATTGCCCAGACCCCTGCGGCGCAGCGCGGCGGCAGCCGCCTGCTGCACCTGGACGGCGCCGGCGCCCTGCACGACCGCCAGTTTCCCGACCTGGCCGGGCTGCTGCGGCCCGGCGACCTGCTGGTGTTCAATGACACCCGCGTCATCAAGGCCCGCCTGGCCGGCCACAAAGCCTCGGGCGGCAAGGTCGAGGTGCTGGTCGAGCGCATTACCGAATCCGACCGCGCGCTGGCCCATGTGCGCGCCAGCAAGTCGCCCGGCCCCGGCACCACGCTGCACCTGGCCGGCGCCTTCGACGCCACCGTGCTGGGCCGCGCCGGCGAATTGTTCGACCTGCGCTTTCCGGCGCCGGTGCTCGACCTGCTGGACGCCCACGGCGCCACGCCGCTGCCGCCCTACATCACCCACGCCGCCGACGCCACCGACGAGGCCCGCTATCAGACCGTGTATGCGCGCGAACCGGGCGCGGTGGCCGCGCCTACCGCGGGGCTGCATTTCGACCAGGCCATGCTGGAACGGGTCGCCACGCTGGGCGTGGACCGCGCCTTCGTGACCCTGCACGTGGGTGCCGGCACCTTCCAGCCGGTGCGGGTCGACAACCTGGATGACCACGTCATGCACGCCGAGTGGTACACCGTGGGCCAGCCGGTCATCGACGCCATCGCCCGCGCGCGCGCCCGCGGCGGGCGCGTGATCGCCGTCGGCACCACCAGCGTGCGCGCCCTGGAATCGGCCGCCGCCCAGAATCCGCATGGCCCGCAGGCGCCGCTGGCGCCCGTGCAGGGCGACACGCGGCTGTTCATCACCCCCGGCTACCGCTACCGGGTGGTCGACGCGCTGGTCACCAACTTCCACCTGCCGCAATCCACCCTGCTGATGCTGGTGTCGGCCCTGGCAGGCATCGAGCCCATCCGCCGCGCCTACGCGCACGCCGTCGCCCAGCGCTACCGCTTCTTCAGCTATGGCGACGCCATGTTCATCGAATCGCCCGCCCCCTGACCATGACCGGACTGAACTTCGAACTCCTGGCCACCGACGGCGGCGCCCGCCGCGGCCGCATCACGCTCAACCACGGCGTGGTCGAAACCCCCATCTTCATGCCGGTGGGCACTTACGGCAGCGTCAAGGCCATGCTGCCGCACGAGCTGAAAGACATCGGCGCCCAGATCGTGCTGGGCAACACTTTCCACCTGTGGCTGCGGCCGGGCACCGACATTCTCGACCGCCACGGCGGCCTGCACGGTTTCATGCAATGGGACAAGCCCATCCTGACCGACTCGGGCGGCTTCCAGGTGTTCAGCCTGCAGGGCATGCGCAAGATTACCGAAGAAGGCGTGAAGTTCGCCTCGCCCATCGACGGCGCCCGGCTGTTCCTGACGCCCGAAGAATCCATGCGCATCCAGCGCTCGCTGAATTCCGACATCGTCATGGTGTTCGACGAGTGCACCCCGTACCAGATCGACGGCCGCCCGGCCACCGCCGAAGAAGCCGCCCGCTCGATGCGCATGTCGCTGCGCTGGGCGCGCCGCTCGCGCGAAGAATTCGACCGCCTGGGCAACCCCAACGCGCTGTTCGGCATCGTGCAGGGCGGCATGTACGAATCGCTGCGCGACGAATCGCTGGCCGGCCTGGCCGACATCGGCTTCCATGGTTACGCCATCGGCGGCCTGTCGGTGGGCGAGCCCAAAGAAGACATGATGCGCATCCTGGCCCACGTGGCCCCGCGCCTGCCCGCCCACGCGCCGCGCTACCTGATGGGCGTGGGCACGCCCGAAGACCTGGTCGAGGGCGTGGCGCGCGGGGTCGACATGTTCGACTGCGTGATGCCCACCCGCAATGCCCGCAACGGCTGGCTGTTCACGCGCTACGGCGACCTGAAGATCCGCAACGCCAAGTACCGCGACGACACCCGGCCGCTGGACCCGACCTGCGCCTGCCACACCTGCGCCCACTTCTCGCGCGCCTACCTGCACCACCTGCAGCGCGCCAACGAAATTACCGGCGCGCGGCTCAACACCCTGCACAACCTGCATTTCTACCTGGCGCTCATGGGCGAAATGCGCGAGGCCATCGCAACCGGCACCTTCGACGCCTGGCGCGCCCGGTTCGCCGCCGACCGCAAGCGCGGCATCGATTAGCCGCCGCCGGACGGGGCAAATGCCGAAATGCCCCCCGCGGCCCGGCCGGGCTTCCGCCCCCGCATAACCTAGCTACAATAGTCGGCTTGCCCTGTCCAAGGCTCGCGCGGGGACGGGGACAGAGAACACAACCACCCAAACCTGACCCGAACAAATTATTCAGGAGATTTTCATGTCCGTTATCGACACCGCAGGCCTCGTCCTGGCCCAGGCTGCCCCCGAAGGCAGCGCACTGATGGGAATGCTGCCCATCGTGCTGATGTTCGTGATCCTCTATTTCCTGATGATCCGCCCGCAGATGAAGCGCCAGAAAGAACACCGCAACCTGGTGGCCAACCTGGCCAAGGGCGACGAAGTCATGACCGCCGGCGGCATGCTGGGCAAGGTCTCCAAGGTTACCGACACCTACATCACCGTCGAAGTCGCCCAGCTGGCCGACAAGCCGGTCGAGGTGCTGATGCAGAAGACCTCGGTGTCTTCCGTGCTGCCCAAGGGAACCATCAAAGACCTGTAAGCGTCATATCGGGCCCCCGCCGCGGGGGCCTTTTTCCGCTCCATCACGCATGAAACCTAGCCGCCAATGAACCGCTATCCCCTCTGGAAGTACATCACGGTGCTGGTCGCGGTCGTCATCGGCCTGCTTTACACCCTGCCCAATTTCTACGGCGAGTCCCCCGCCGTCCAGGTTTCCAGCGCCAAGGCCACCGTCAAGGTCGACAACGCCACGCTCGACCGGGTTCAGCAGATCCTGGCGGCCGGCAACATACCGGCCACCAGCGTCTACTACGAGCAGAACGGCACGCTGGGCACCATCCGCGCCCGCTTCCCGTCCACCGACGTGCAGCTGCAGGCGCGCGACCTGCTCGACAAATCGCTGAACACCGTCGCCGACGACCCGCAATACACCGTTGCCCTGAACCTGCTGCCCGCCTCGCCGCCCTGGATGCGCACCCTGGGCTGGTTCGAGCCCAAGCCCATGTACCTGGGGCTGGACCTGCGCGGCGGCGTGCACTTCCTGCTGCAGGTCGACATGCAGGGCGCCCTGACCGCCCGCTACGACTCGCTGGCGGCCGACGTGCGCACCACCCTGCGCGATGAAAAAATCCCCAGCCGCGGCGTCGAGCGCGCGGGTACCTCGGTGCTGGCCACCTTCGCCAGCGACGACGAGCGCGACCGCGCCTACACCACGCTGCGCACTCGCCTGCCCGACCTGCAATTCACCGAAAGCGAAGACGCCGGCCACCCCGCCCTGGTCGGCATGCTGAGCCCGGCCGCCGTCACCCGCGTGCAGGACTCGGCCCTGAAGCAGAACATCAATACCCTGCACAACCGCATCAACGAACTGGGCGTGGCCGAGCCCATCATCCAGCAGCAGGGCGCCGACCGCATCGTGGTCCAGCTGCCCGGCGTGCAGGACGTGGCCAAGGCCAAGGAACTGCTGGGCCGCACCGCCACGCTCGAAATCCGCATGGTCGACGATTCCCCGGCCGCCCAGACGGCCCTGGCCGGCGGCACCGTGCCCTTCGGCCTGGAACGCTACACCGACCGCGACGGCCGCCCCATCCTGGTGCGCCGCCAGGTCATCCTGACCGGCGAAAACCTGCAAGACGCCCAGCCGGGCCGCGATTCGCAAACCCAGCAGGCGGCCGTGCACCTTACGCTCGACAGCAAGGGCGCGCGCATCTTCCGCGACGTCACGCGCGACAACGTCGGCAAGCGCATGGCCATCCTGCTGTTCGAGAACGGCAAGGGCGAAGTCGTGACCGCGCCGGTCATCCGCAGCGAAATCGCCGGCGGGCAGGTGCAGATCTCGGGCAGCATGACCGCCGAAGAAGCCGCCGACACCGCGCTGCTGCTGCGCGCCGGCGCGCTGGCCGCGCCCATGTCCATCATCGAAGAGCGCACCATCGGCCCCAGCCTGGGCGCCGACAACATCGCCAAGGGCTTCCATTCCACGCTGTACGGGTTCCTGGCGATCGCGGTGTTCATCATCGTGTACTACCACCTGTTCGGGGTGTTTTCCACCATCGGCCTGTCCATGAACGTGCTGCTGCTGCTGGCGCTGCTGTCCATGCTGCAGGCCACGCTGACGCTGCCGGGCATCGCGGCCATCGCGCTGACGCTGGGCATGGCCATCGACTCGAACGTGCTCATCAACGAGCGCATCCGCGAAGAACTGCGCAACGGCGCCTCGCCGCAGCAGGCCATCCACCACGGCTTCGAGCGCGCCTGGGGCACCATCCTCGACTCCAACCTCACCACGCTCATCGTCGGCCTGGCGCTGCTGGCTTTCGGTTCGGGCCCCATCCGCGGCTTCGCCGTGGTGCACTGCCTGGGCATCGTCACCTCGATGTTCACGTCGGTGGTGGGTGTGCGGGCGCTGGCCAACCTGTGGTACGGCCGCAAGAAGAAGCTCGCCCGGATTTCCATCGGCACGATCTGGAAACCCAAGGAAAACTGACCCTGCCGGGCGGACCACCCGCCCGGGCACCGACAAGAAGCAAGGCGAAACATGGAATTCTTCCGTATTCATCGCACCATACCGTTCATGCGCCACGCGCTGGTGCTGAACATCATCAGCCTGGTCACGTTCCTGGCGGCGGTGTTCTTCATCATCACGCGCGGCTTTCACCTGTCGATCGAATTCACCGGCGGCACGGTCATGGAGGTCAACTACGCGCAGACCGCGCAGCTCGACAGCGTGCGCAGCGCGGTGTCCAAGCTGGGCTACACCGACTTCCAGGTGCAGAATTTCGGCACCTCGCACGACGTGATGATCCGCCTGCCCATTACCGAGGGCCAGACATCCGCCACCCAGAGCGACGCCGTGATGGGCGCGCTGAAGGCCGCTGACTCCACCGCCGAACTGCGCCGCGTCGAATTCGTGGGCCCTCAGGTCGGCCAGGAACTGCTGCACAACGGCCTGATGGCGCTGCTGTTCGTGGTGATCGGCATCATGATCTACCTGGGCATGCGCTTCGAATGGAAGTTCGCCGTGGCGGGCGTGATCGCCAACCTGCACGACGTGGTCATCATCCTGGGCTTCTTCGCCTTCTTCCAGTGGGAATTCTCGCTGTCGGTGCTGGCCGGGGTGCTGGCGGTGCTGGGCTACTCGGTGAACGAATCCGTGGTCATCATGGACCGGATCCGCGAAAACTTCCGCAAGCAGCGCAAGGCCAGCGTGCAGGAAATCATCAACAGCGCCATCACCCAGACCATCTCGCGCACCATCATCACCCACGGTTCGACCCAGATGATGGTGCTGGCCATGCTGTTCTTCGGCGGCCCGTCGCTGCACTACTTCGCGCTGGCGCTCACCATCGGCATCTGGTTCGGCATCTATTCCTCGGTATTCGTCGCCGCCGCCCTCGCCATGTGGATGGGGGTCAAGCGCGAGGATCTGGTCAAGCCGGTGAAGAAAGAAGNACCGCTTTCTTCACGGCCTTCTTGGCAGCGACTTTCTTGACGGCCTTCTTGGCAACCGCTTTCTTCACCGCCTTCTTGGCAGCGGCTTTCTTCACGGTTTTCTTGGCGGCGGTCTTTTTCACTGCCGGTTTTTTGGCCGCCGTTTTCTTCACGGCGGGTTTCTTGGCCGCAACCTTCTTCACGGCGACTTTCTTCACGGCCTTCTTGGCCGGGGCTTTCTTGGCCGCGGCCTTCTTGGCGGCGGGTTTCTTCACCGCTTTCTTGGCGGCTTTCTTGGCTGTTGCCATGGTTATGCTCCTTAGGTTCAGGGGTCCCAGAACTTAAACCCGTGCCACTATCCGCCGAAAAACGGATCGCGCCCGGGCTATTCATCGGCGCATGCCGCTGCCCCATGCGGGCGACAGCTACTACGGTTTGCGCTAATGAATTCGGCACAGCCATTTGATATGGCCCCCGCACCGTGCGCGAGCCATCTCAAATGGCGCCGGCAGGCGCCCGACATCGGGCAGCCTACCGCTTGGTACTGCGTATTCGAATACCCAGGCCGACGGAGCCGGCATCGGGTCGCCGCGCAAGCCACTGCGCGCGGCGGCGGCCGATGCGCATCATTCCCAGCTCAGCGTCCCGCCAGTCTGGTATTCGATCACGCGTGTTTCGAAAAAGTTGCGTTCCTTTTTAAGGTCGATCATTTCCGCCATCCACGGGAAGGGGTTTTCTTCCTGGGGATACAGAGGTTCTATCCCAATTTGCTGGCAACGGCGATTGGCGATGAAGCGCAGGTACGACTTGAACATGGGGGCGTTCAAGCCCAGCACGCCGCGCGGCATCGTGTCTTCGGCGTAAGCGTATTCGAGTTCTACCGCCTTCTGGAACAGCCCGCGGATTTCCTCGCGGAATTCCGGCGTCCACAGATGGGGGTTTTCCAGCTTGATGGTGTTGATCAGGTCGATGCCGAAATTGCAATGCATGGATTCATCGCGCAGGATGTACATGTATTGCTCGGCGGCGCCGGTCATCTTGTTCTGGCGGCCCAGCGCCAGGATCTGCGTGAACCCCACATAGAAGAACAGGCCTTCCATCAGGCAGGCGAACACGATCAGCGACTTCAGCAGTTTCTGGTCGGATTCGGGCGTACCGGTGTGGAAGTTGGGGTCGGCAATGGCTTCGATGAACGGAATCAGGAATTCGTCTTTGGCGCGAATGGACGGGACTTCGTTGTACGCATTGAAGATCTCGGCTTCGTCCAGGTCGAGGCTTTCGACGATGTACTGATAGGCGTGCGTGTGGATGGCTTCTTCGAAGGCCTGGCGCAGCAGGAACTGGCGGCATTCGGGCGCCGTGATGTGGCGGTAGGTGCCCAGCACGATGTTGTTCGCGGCCAGCGAGTCGGCCGTGACGAAGAAGCCCAGGTTGCGCTTGACGATGCGGCGCTCGTCCTCGGTGAGCCCGTTCGGGTTCTTCCAGAGGGAGATGTCGCGCGACATGTTGATTTCCTGCGGCATCCAGTGGTTGGCGCAGGTGGCCAGGTATTTTTCCCAGGCCCACTTGTATTTGAACGGAACCAGCTGGTTGACGTCGGTCTTGCCGTTGATGATGCGCTTGTCGGCGACCTTGACGCGGTGCGCGGCGGCATCGTCGGTGTCTTGCAGGCTGGCCGCGTGCTGCGGCGCGGCCGGGGTGGGCAGCGCCGAGTCGCCGAACACGCCGGTGGCGGCGCGGGCCGGCTGGGCCGCAGGCGCGGCCGGCTGCCCGCCCGCCGCGGGGGCGGGCAATTGCGCCGGTTGCACTGCGAGTTTGTCGTCTTCCCAATTAAGCATGAATGAATTCTCCGGGGGCGGTGGATTTACTGGCAGGCTTCGCACTCTTCGAAGCCGGGATCACCCGGCCGCATGGTGCAAACCGCCCCGAGAACTTCGGGTTCAGGCAAGGCAGGGGCCACCGCCGCAACCGCCGTGGCGGCCTGGCCGGCGCTGACGGCGTTCAGTTCGCCGCCGCGGCCCGTGGATTTTTCGGCGCTGGTGGCGCCCAGCGTGCGCAGGTAATAGGTGGTTTTCAGGCCACGCTGCCACGCCAGCTTGTAGGTGTCGTCGAGTTTCTTGCCCGAGGCGCCCGCCATGTAGATGTTGAGCGACTGGGCCTGGTCGATCCACTTCTGGCGACGCGACGCGCACTCGACCAGCCAGCGCGGTTCGACTTCGAACGCGGTGGCGTAGAGTTCGCGGAGTTCGGAAGGTACGCGATCGATACGGGACAGGCTGCCATCGAAGTACTTGAGGTCGGCGACCATGACTTCGTCCCAGAGACCGAGTTTCTTCAGGTCACGCACGAGATAATCGTTAACGACCGTGAACTCGCCGGAGAGATTCGATTTGACGTACAAGTTCTGGAAAGTAGGTTCGATGCACGCAGATACGCCAATGATATTGGAAATTGTCGCAGTTGGGGCAATTGCGATGCAGTTCGAGTTGCGCATGCCATGTTCTTTGATGCGCGCACGCAACGCATTCCAATCGAGCGTGCTCGATTCATCGACTTCGACATGGCCGCCGCGTTCATCGCGCAGCAGCGCCAGCGTGTCTTGCGGCAGGATGCCGCGCGACCACAACGAGCCTTCATACGAAGGATAGCGGCCGCGTTCCTGCGCGAGTTCGCTCGACGCCCAATAGGCGTGGTAGCACACGGCTTCCATCGAACGATCGGCGAATTCGACGGCGGCTTGCGATGCGTACGACACGCGCATCATCTGCAGGCAGTCCTGGAAGCCCATGATGCCCATGCCCACCGGGCGATGGCGTTCGTTCGAGTCTTTGGCTTTCTTGACTGCGTAGTAATTGATATCGATCACGTTGTCGAGCATGCGCATGGCGATGCCGACCGTGCGCTTGAGCTTGTCGTGGTCGAGCTCGAAGCCGCCGGCGGCGGCCGGCTTCATGTGCGCGACCAGGTTCACCGAGCCCAGATTGCAAACGGCGATTTCAGAATCGTTGGTGTTCAGGGTGATCTCGGTGCACAGGTTCGAGCTGTGCACCACGCCCACGTGCTGCTGCGGCGAGCGGATGTTGCACGGATCCTTGAACGTGATCCAGGGGTGGCCGGTTTCGAACAGCATCGACAGCATCTTGCGCCACAGCGAGATGGCCGGCATTTTCTTGAACAGCTTCAGTTCGCCGCTGGCGACGCGGGCTTCGTAGCCCAGGTAGGCCTGCTCGAAGGCCTTGCCGTACTTGTCGTGCAGGTCGGGGCAGTCCGACGGCGAGAACAGGGTCCATTCGCCGTTTTCCATGACGCGCTTCATGAACAGGTCGGGAATCCAGTTGGCCGTGTTCATGTCGTGGGTGCGGCGGCGCTCGTCGCCGGTGTTCTTGCGCAGCTCGAGGAACTCTTCGATATCCAGGTGCCACGTTTCCAGGTACGTGCACACCGCGCCCTTGCGCTTGCCGCCCTGGTTCACCGCCACGGCGGTGTCGTTGACGACCTTCAGGAACGGCACCACGCCCTGGCTTTCGCCGTTGGTGCCCTTGATGTGGCTGCGCAGCGCGCGCACCGGGGTCCAGTCGTTGCCCAGGCCGCCGGCGTACTTGGCCAGCAGGGCGTTTTCCTTGATGGCGTCGTAGATGCCTTCCAGGTCGTCGGACACGGTGGTCAGGTAGCACGACGACAGCTGCGAATGCAGCGTGCCCGAGTTGAACAGCGTGGGGGTCGAGCTCATGAAGTCGAACGACGACAGAATTTCATAGAACTCGATGGCGCGGGCTTCGCGGTCGGCTTCGCGCAGCGCCAGGCCCATGGCCACGCGCATGAAGAACACCTGCGGCAGTTCGATGCGGGTGCCGCGGATGTGCAGGAAGTAGCGGTCGTACAGGGTCTGCAGGCCCAGGTAGCCGAACTGCAGGTCGCGGCGGGAGTCCAGCGCCGCGCCGATGCGGGCCAGGTCGTAGTCGGCCAGCTTGGCGTCGAGCAGGCCGCCTTCGATGCCGCGCTGGATGAAAGTGGGGAAGTATTCGGCGTAGCGGGTGGCCATGCCGGCCTGCGACACTTCTTCGCCCAGCACTTCCTTGCGGATCGTGTGCAGCAGCAGGCGCGCGGTGACCTGGCTGTAGGCCGGGTCTTTCTCGACCAGCGCGCGCGCCGACAGGATGGCGGACTTGAACACTTCGTCGACGGGAATGCCGTCGTACAGGTTCTTGACCGTTTCCTTCAGGATGGTTTCGGTGTCGATGAATTCGCTCAGGCCTTCGCCGGCGGCTTCGATGGTGGCGCGCAGCGCGGCCAGGTCGAGCGGGCGGCGCACGCCGTTGTCCACCACGTTCAGGCTGCTTTCCTGGGCCACGGCCGGCGCGGTTTTCTCCAGCACTTCGGCGGCGGCGGCGCGCTCTTGCGCGCGCTTTTCGCGGTACAGCACATAGGCGCGCGCCACATCGTGCTCGCCCGAGCGCATCAGGGCCAGTTCGACCTGGTCCTGGATGTCTTCAATATGGAAGGTGCCGCCGGCCGGGCGGTTGCGCACCAGCGCATTGACCGCCTGCGAGGCAAGGGTCTCGACCAGCTCGCGCACGCGCGCGGAAGCCGCACCCTGGCCGCCATTGACGGCCAGGAAGGCCTTGGTCATGGCGATAGCGATCTTGCTGGGTTCGAAACCCACCACCGAGCCGTTGCGCCGGATGACGTTATAGCTGGCCCATTGTCCGCCGTTGGCATCGGCGGGGGCATCGGTTTGGGAAGGCGGCACGGCGGAAGGCCGGGTCACAGAGGCGATCGTAGTCTGCATGGAAGCTCCTGTGGAAATAGCGGATAAAGCATGGGGCGTGCCCATGCCGGGTGCTGATGTATCTGGAGAGGGGGCCGTACGGCGCCGGAGCGAACGCCCGGCTGCGCCAGGCGGAGTAAGTCCGACTATTCTGACGACCACTACATATAGTGTAGCACCCCTCGTATGGCACTAATTCTAGTGATGAGGGGAGGGGGGAACAAGAAGAAACAAAGCCTGGTTCCCCGATTAATTGCGACAAAATGTAACGTACGCGCTGGCAAGGCGCGTACGGCGTAGCTTTCGCGCCTGAAGGCGCGGCTTCATGCGCTTTTGCGCAAGGAAACCTTCGGAGAGGCCGGCGGGCCGTAGTGTTGCAGCATCTGCTGCAAGCGCTTCCGATATTCTGCCACGCTGGCCGCCTTGACATGCCCGAATCCCCGCACCTGTTCGGGCAGGGCGGCGATGCCGGCCGCCTGCGCCAGGTTGGCCGGCGACAGGTGGGCCAGCAGGGTGTCTACCGTCTGGCGGTATTCCTGGATCAGTTGGCGCTCCATGCGCCGCTCGGCGCTGTGGCCGAACGGATCCAGCCAGGTGCCGCGCAGGCCCTTGAACCGTGCCAGGACCCGCATGGCCGGCCAGGCGGCCGGCCCCAGCGCGACCTTGCGGGGAATGCCGGTGCGCGGGTCTTTGCGTGCCAGCAGCGGCGGCGCCATATGAAAGCGCAGCGTGTAGCCGCCCTCGAACTGTTCGCGCAATTGCCGCTGAAAGCCGCCATCGGTGTACAGCCGCGCCACTTCGTATTCGTCTTTGTAAGCCATCAGCTTGAACAGGCTGCGCGCCACCGCCATGGCCAGCCTCGGCGCGCGCGCCGAAGGCCCCAGTTCCCGCTCGCGCTGCGCCACGCGGTCGACCAGCTGCCGGTATTGGCGCGCATAAGCCGCGTTCTGGTAGGCCGCCAGGTCGCGCTCGCGGCGCGCCACCGCCCGCTCGAACGATTCCGGCACGTGCAGCTGCACCACCTGGGCCACCGGACGCAGCGCTTCTTCAAGCGCCTGCGGCCGGTGCGCCGCCAGGCGGCCGGCTTCGAAGGCATCCTGGTTGGCCTGCACGGCCACGCCATTCAGTTCGATCGCGCGCGCCAGTGCGGCGTGCGACAGCGGCACCGCGCCGCGCTGCCAGGCATAGCCCAGCATGAACATGTTCGACAGGATGCTGTCGCCGAACAGCGCCAGCGCGGCCTGGTGCGCGTCCAGCGCGGCCGTGTTGGCCTCGCCGGCGGCGTGGCGGATCTTGGCCAGCAGCGCCTCGGGCCGCAGGGCCGCGTCCGGGTCGCGGGTGAATTCCGACACCGGCGCCACGTAGGTGTTGACCACCGCCTGTGTGTGCCCGCGGCGCAGCGCGCCCAGCGAATCGGGCGCCACCGCCGCCACGGGATCGCACAGAATGGCGGCGTCGGCCTGCTGCCAATCGAGCCGCACCGGGCCGTCGGGCGCATGGGCCGGGGCCAGCCGGATGTGGCTGACCACCGTGCCGCCTTTCTGGGCCAGGCCGGTCAGGTCCAGCACCGAGGCCGACAGGCCCTGCAGGTGTGCCGCCATCGAGACGATCGCGCCGATGGTGATGACGCCGGTGCCGCCCATGCCCGCCACCAGCATGCGGTAGGGTTGTTCGGGCGCATGGGCGGGCGGCAGGGGCAGGGCGCCCAGGTGCTGCCGCCAGGCCGGCGCGCCGGCCGTCGCGGTGGCCTGCTTGCGCAGCGTGCCGCCCATCACCGACACGAAGCTGGGGCAGAAGCCCTCGGCGCACGAATAATCTTTATTGCAGCTGGACTGGTCGATGGCGCGCTTGCGGCCGTACGGGGTTTCCAGCGGCACGATCGACAGGCAGTTCGACTGCGTGCCGCAATCCCCGCAGCCTTCGCACACGGCGCTGTTGATCAGCAGGCGGCGCGGCGGATCGGGAAACTGCTGCTTCTTGCGGCGCCGCCGCTTTTCGGCCGCGCAGGTCTGGTCGTGGATCAGCACGGTGACGCCCGGAGTGGCGCGCAATTCGCGCTGCAGGGCGTCGAGTTCGCGCCGGTGGTGCACGGTAACGCCGGCCGGCAGGTCCACACCCTGGTATTTTCCGGGCTCGTCGGTCGTCACCACGATGCGCGCCACGTTTTCGCCGCGCAGCTGCTGGCAGATCTGCGGCACCGAGATCGGGCCGTCCACCGGCTGGCCGCCGGTCATGGCCACCGCGTCGTTGAACAGGATCTTGTAGGTAATGTTGGCGCGCGCCGCCACCGCCTGCCGGATCGCCAGGTAGCCGGAATGGTAGTACGTGCCTTCGCCCATGTTCTGGAATACGTGCGGCATCTCTATATAGCGGGACAGGCCGATCCAGTCGGCGCCTTCGCCGCCCATCTGGGTCAGGCCGCCGGTATCGCGGTCCATCCAGGCGGCCATGTAGTGGCAGCCCACCCCGGCCAGCGCCTGGCTGCCCTCGGGCACCTTGGTCGAGCTGTTGTGCGGGCAGCCCGAACAGAAATAGGGGCGCCGGCGCATGCCGTCGGCGTCGTTAGACAGCGGCGCCGGACAGGCGAACCCGGCCGGGTCGGCGGCGCTGCGCAGGCCGGCGGCGCGCGCCAGCCAGGCCGCCAGCGGCCCGGCCAGCAGCGACGGACGCAACTGCCCGGCCGACGGCACCAGCGGTTCGCCATCCAGGCCGGTCTTGCCGGCCACGCTGGGGCGCGCGGGCAGGTTGTACAGCAGGTCCTTGATCTGGCTTTCGACTACCGCGCCCTTTTCTTCGATCACCAGGATGTGCGACAGGCCGCGCGCGAACTCCTGCAGGCGGCCGGCATCCAGCGGCCAGGTCAGGCCGGGCTTGTAGATGCGCACCGGCGTGTCGGCCGCATGCGGGTCGATGCCCAGCCGGGCCAGGGCTTCCAGGGTGTCCAGGTGGGCCTTGCCCACGGTCACCAGGCCTGCGCGCGCATGCGGTGCGGCGCAGACCAGCCGGTCGATCGAATGGCGCCGCGCAAAGGCGCGCACGGCCTTCAGCCGCGTCTGCATGCGCAGCTCCACCGCCGGCGACAGGAAGTCGCGCGCGGTGTATTCCAGCGCCTCGGGCGGCAGGTCCGGGTCGGCCGGCATGTCGTAGCGGGCGGGCGGCGCCGGCGTATATGCCTGGCCGCTTTCCACGGTTTCGGAAATGGCCTTGAACGCCACCCAGGCGCCGCTGTGGCGCGACAGCGCCCAGCCCCATAGCGCAAAGGTCTCGTATTCGTCGATCGAGGCCGGGTGCACCACAGGCATCTGCCAGCCGATCAGCGAGGCTTCGCTGGCATGGGGAATCGACGACGACACCGCCGTATGGTCGTCGCCCACCACCACCAGCACGCCGCCGTGGCGCGAGGCGCCGGCGGCATTGCCGTGGTGCAGGGCGTCGCCGGCGCGATCCACGCCGGGGCCCTTGCCGTACCACAGGGCAAACACCCCATCCACCTTGCGGTCGGCGCGCACGCCCGCCTGTTGCGTGCCCATGACGGCGGTGGCGGCCATGTCTTCATTGATGCCGGGCACAAAGGTGATCTGGTGGGCCTGCAGAACCGGCCCGGCCTTCCACATGGCCATGTCGACCCCGCCCAGCGGCGAGCCGCGATAGCCCGACACAAAACCGGCGGTGTTCAGGCCGCGCTCGCGGTCTTGCCTGCGCTGGGCCAGCAGCACGCGCACCAGCGCCTGCGTGCCGGTCAGGAACACGCGGCCGCGCGTGCGGGTCAGGTTGTCCTGCAGCTGGTAGTCCAGGTCCAGGGCGGGTTCGGCCGCCGGGGTTCCGTCCATGATGGGCGCTCCTATTCGTTCTTACCATGATAGGTGCGCCGAACCGGCGATTTATTGCGTTATCGGATCGTGTAATCCCTATAATTCGAAATGAATATTTCGTTTTGAGGCTATCGGGGGTAAATATGGACAAGACTGACATCGGCATCCTGCGCGCCTTGCAGGAAGACGGCCGCGCCTCGGCGCAGCAGTTGTCCGAGCAGGTGGGCCTGTCGGCCGCCCCGGTGTGGCGGCGGGTCAAGGCGCTGGAATCGGCCGGCGTCATTCAGGGCTACAGCGCGCAGGTGGATCGCGCCAAGGTCGGGCTGCAGGGCTGCATGTTCGCCCAGATCAGCCTCGAGCGGCATTCGGCCAGCACGGTCGAGACCTTCGAGCGCTCGGTGCGGGATGCGCCCGAGATCCTCGAGTGCTACGCGGTAACAGGCGATTCCGATTTTCTGCTGAAGATTCTGGTGGAAAGCCCCGAGGCATACGACCGGTTCCTGCACCGATTCCTGTTCAACCTGCCGGGCATCAGGCAGACGCGCACCATCGTGGCGCTACGCGAGATCAAGCACGAGGTGCGGCTGCCGCTCAGCGCGGCTTGATGCCGCGATATCGACCCATTCAACTGTTGCGCTTACACACCATCTGCAAGTCGGTGTCATTGCATCCGGGGTGTGCCGTCATTAGAGTCCCACCTGCACGGACGCGCGTCCAGGCCGGCCTGTTGCCGCCGGGCGCCGCGCGTTGTTTTGAGGACGTCATGAATAGTGTGTTGTGGTTCCGCCGTATCGGCGCCGTGGGCGCCGCGTTGATCCTGGCCGGCTGCGCGGCCCGCAAGGCTGCGCAAGCGCCGGCGCCTGCCGCGCCCGCCGCCGCGCCGCCGCCGGTGGCCTGCACCCCCGCCGAGCCGGGCAGCCGCCTGGTCGGGGCCTGGCAGTCAAATACCCGCCCGCGCGGGGTGGCGGGCGAGTTCAGCGCGCTGTACACCCTGTCGGCCGACGGCACCATGGCTTACACCACCCAGCTCAAGATCGGCAGGCGCATCCGCCCCGGCCTGCGCGAGGCCGGCTGCTGGCAACTGGCCGATGGCGTCATCACCTTGCAGACCACCCGCTCCAACGGCGAGCCGGTCGATACGGCCGACCCCATCTACCAGAACCGCTATCGCGTTGAAAAAACCGATGGCAAGCGGCTGACGCTGCGCGAACTGCGCGCCGGCGGACAGGTCGTTACGGCGCGCCGCATGCCGCCGGGCTACCACCTGCCCTACTGAAATGCCGACGCCGCCAGCCAGTTCCCGCAACCGGGCCATCGCGCTGCTGGCGCTGGCCGCGTTCGTCAGCGCCAGCGCGTTCCGCATCTGCGACCCCATGCTGCCCCGGCTGGCGGCCGATTTCGGCACCTCTACCGGGCAGGCCGCGGCCACGGTCACCGCCTTTGCGGTGGCGTACGGGCTGCTGCAAATGTTCTTCGGGCCGGTGGGCGACCGCTACGGCAAATACCGCGTGGTGGCCGTGGCCACTTTCGCGTGCGCCATCGGCAGCGCGGGCGCCGTGCTGGCGCCATCGCTGGACGTGCTGGTGCTGTGCCGCGCCCTGTCCGGCGCCGCGGGCGCCGGCATCGTGCCGCTGTCGATGGCCTGGATCGGCGACAACGTGCCTTACGAGCAGCGCCAGGCCACCCTGGCGCGCTTTCTTACCGGCACCATCCTGGGCATGGCGGCCGGCCAACTGGCCGGCGGCTGGTTTGCCGACACGGTGGGCTGGCGCTGGGCATTCGGCGCGCTGGTGGCCGGCTACCTGATCGTGGGCCTGCTGCTGTGGCGCGAAGTTGCGCAGCAGGCCGCCGCGTCGGCCGCCCGCCCCGCGCCCGAGCCCACGCCGCGCCAGGGATTCGCGGCCCAGGTGCGCGTGGTGCTGGGCGTGCCGTGGGCCCGCATCGTGCTGGCGACGGTGTTCGTAGAAGGCCTGCTGGTGTTCGGCGCGCTGGCCTTCGCGCCCGCCTATCTGCATGCACGCTTCGGGCTGTCGCTGACGGCGGCTGGAGCCGTGGTGGCGGTGTACGCCCTGGGCGGGCTGTTGTACACGCTAGTGGCCGGGCCGGTGCTGCGGCGCCTGGGTGAGCGCGGCCTGGCCGTCGCCGGCGGGCTGGTGCTGTGCGGCGCTTTCCTGATGTACCTGCTGGGCCCGGCCTGGGGCTGGGGCCTGGCGGCCAGCATGCTGGCCGGATTCGGCTATTACCTGCTGCATGCCACGCTGCAGACGCATGCCACCCAGATGGTGCCCAATGCACGCGGCACCGCGGTCGCGTGGTTTGCCTCGTGCCTGTTCCTGGGCCAGGCGGTGGGCGTCGCGCTGGCGGGGCTGGCGGTCGACGCGGCCGGCGCCGCGGCGCTGTTCGGCACCGCCGCGGTGCTGCTGCCCCTGCTGGGCGCCAGCTTCGCCTGGGCCCTGCGCCGCCGGCTGGCCACGCAGACTGCCGCCTGACCGCGCCAAGCCGCCCGCCGACGGGTATGGCTCAGGTGGGCAGCCGTCTGGCTCCGCAGGTGCCAGGCACCGTATTGTTGAGGCAGCCCCGGTATCTGGCCATGGCAGCCCCCGTTTGCCTATAGCGCGCCCAGCCGCTGCAGCACCGCGTCTTTGCCGATCAGGGTCAGCACCGCGTCCACGGCTGGCGTCTGCGTCTGGCCCACCACGGCCACGCGCAGCGGAATCGCCAGCTGCGGCATTTTCAGGCCGCGCTCGGCCAGCACGGTCTTGATTAGCGCGGCAATCGCTTCGCGGGTCCAGTCGGTGGCCTGGGCGCGCTGCGCGAAATCGGCCAGCGCCTCGCGCGCGGCCGGGGTCAGATGCTGTTCGGCCAGTTCGGCGGCGGCCGGCTGGAACGGCCTGCAGAACAGCAGCGTGGACTCGGCCAGTTGTTCCAGGGTTTCGGCGCGGTCTTTCAGCAGGCCCATGGCCGCGGCCAGGTCGACCGCCGCCGGGTTGCCGCCGCGCCGCTCGATGCGCGGCGCCACGCGGGCGGCCAGTTCGGCGTTGTCCATCTGCTTGATGTAGTGCGCGTTGACCCAGTTCAGCTTCTTGGGGTCCCACTGCGAGGCCGACTTGGACAGGTGCCGGGTGTCGAACCATTGCACCAGCTGTTCGCGCGTGAACAGTTCGTCGTCGCCGTGGCTCCAGCCCAGGCGCGCCAGGTAGTTCACCATGGCCTCGGGCAGGTAGCCCTGCGCGTCGTATTCCATGACATTGACCGCGCCATGGCGCTTGGACAGTTTTTCGCCGTCGGGCCCCAGGATCATCGGCACGTGGCCGTATTCGGGCAGGGTGGCGCCCAGCGCGCGCAGAATGTTGATCTGGCGCGGCGTGTTGTTGACGTGGTCGTCGCCGCGCAGCACGTGCGTGATGCCCATGTCCCAGTCGTCGACCACCACGCAGAAGTTGTAGGTGGGCGTGCCGTCGGGCCGGGCGATGATCAGGTCGTCGAGTTCGGTGTTGTCGAAGCTGATGGGGCCCTTGACCATGTCGTTCCAGCCGGTGGCGCCGTCTTGCGGGTTCTTGAAGCGCACCACCGGCTTGCGGCCCGCCGGCACGGGCGGCAGCGTCTTGCCGGGCTCGGGGCGCCAGGTGCCGTCGTAGCGCGGCTTCAGGCCCTTGGCGCGGGCGGCTTCGCGCATCGCCTCGACTTCTTCGGGCGAGCTGTAGCAATGGTAGGCGGTGCCTTCGCGCAGCATCTGGGCGACCACTTCGCGGTAGCGGTCCATGCGCTGCATCTGATAGAACGGCCCCTCGTCGGGCTGCATGCCCAGCCAGTCCATGCTGTCCAGGATGGCCTGCACCGCTTCGGGGGTCGAGCGCTCGAGGTCGGTGTCTTCGATGCGCAGCACGAACACGCCCTGATGGTGGCGTGCGAACGCCCACGAAAACAGCGCGGTGCGCGCGCCGCCCAGGTGCAGGAAGCCGGTGGGCGAGGGCGCGAAGCGGGTACGGATGGTGGCAGGGGTCGAGGTCATAGGAAACAGGAAAAACAGCGTGGCGGGCCCGCGGAAATTATGGGAAAGAGCGGGGCGCGATCATGGCGAGCGCGCGCCGGTCTTTGTTACGATGGCCTTATTTTAGAATAGCGCCCGTTCTGCTCATGCTGCGCCATGCTCTCGCCCCGCTGTTCGAGCCCCGATCGCTGCTCATCGTGGCCGACCGGCCACTGCCGGTGGCCGATTCGCTGCCCGCCGGGCTGCGCGAGCGCACTACGCGGGTCGACGCCCAGCCAGGCCTGGCCCCCGACATGCCCGCCGCCTGCGCCGGCCTGGACGAAGGCCAGCGGCCCGATCTGGCGCTGGTCTGCGTATCGCCCGCCGTCCTGCCCGAAACCCTGCGCCGCCTGGCGCCGCTGCGGCCCTGCGCGGCCATCGTGCTGCCCCACGAACTGCCCGATCCTTACCCCGGCGGCACGCTGGCGCTGTGCCGCGCCTGGGCCCACGAAACCGGCTGCCAGCTGCTCGGCCCGCGCGCCTTCGGCGCACAGCGCCCGCATGCGGGCCTGAACCTCAGCCAGCATCCCTCCCTGGCGCGCGCCGGCCGCGTGGCGCTGGTGGCGCAGTCGCGCTCCATCACCGCCGCGGTCATGGATTGGGCCGAAGACGTCCATATCGGCTTTTCCACCGCCGTGTCTCTGGGCGACGAAGCCGCGGTCGGGATGGCGCAGGTGCTCGATTTCCTGGCCAGCGACCCGCGCACCGACAGCATCGTGCTGCACCTCGAAGACGTCGGCGCCGCGCGCGAATTCATGAGCGCGCTGCGCTCCGCGGCCAGCGTCAAGCCGGTCATCGTGCTCAAGGCCGGCCGCGACGGCCCGGCCGGCAGCGACGCCGCGCTCGACGCCGCCCTGCGGCGCGCCGGCGCGGTGCGGGTGCGGTACTTCGTGCAGCTGTTCTCGGCCGTCAAGGTGCTGGGCTACACGCGGCGGCCGCGCGGCCGCCGCGTCGCGCTGCTGTCCAATGGCAGCGGGCCGCCCCAGCTGGCGCTCGATCTCATCGGCCCCGACGCGGCCGTACTCAAGGCCGACCTGGCGCCGCCCACCCGGCGCGCGCTGGCCGAGCTGCTCGAGCCCGACGCCGCCATCGACAACCCGGTCATTACTTATGTGCCGCTTACCCCCGAACGCATCCAGGCCGTGCTCGACCGCCTGCTCGACGACAGCGGCGTCGATGGCGTGCTGGTGCTGCTGGCCCCCGATGCCCTGGCCGACATGCGCGCCGTCACGCGCCAGCTGGCCCTGATCGCGCCCAAGGCGCACAAGCCGGTGGTCAGCTGTTTCATGGGCGACGCCGGCATGCGCCCGCTGCGCCGCATGCTCGACGACGCCGGCACCCCGGCGTTCCGCACGCCCGAGTCCGCCGCCGACGCCTTCGGCGTGCTGGCCACGCACTATTACAACCAGCAGCTGCTGCTGCAAACCCTGCCGCCCGAGCCGCCCAGCCGCCTGCCCCACATCGACCGCGCGCGCGCCGTGCTCGACGGCGCGCGCGGGCAAGGCCGGCTCAGCCTGTCCGCCGCCGAATGCCGCAGCGTGCTCGACGCCTTTTACGTGCCGCTGCGCGACGTGCCGTCCGGCGTGCTGCCCGGCGAACCGGAATCGCGCCCCATGGCAATCCGCGTGCGGCGCGACCCGCGCTTCGGGCCGATCATCCAGTTCGGCGCCGGCGGCCCCGACGCCGTGCTGGCCAGCGGCACCGACCGCGGCATGGACCTGCCCCCTCTCAACGGTTTCCTGGCAAGCCAGCTCATCGAGCGCAGCCGCGCCTGGCGCCGCGTGCTGGCGCCGCAGATCAGCGGCGCCGCCACCGAGGCCGTGCAACAGGCGCTGGTGCACGTGTCCGAACTGATTTCCGAACTGCCCGACATCGAATCGCTCGACATCGACCCGCTTTACGCGGGCGAAGCGCAGCTGCGCGCCGCGGGCCTGCGCATTACCTTGTGCGCCGACCCGGCCTGCGCCACGCCGCAGGCCAGCGGCTACCCGCACATGGCCATCCATCCGTACCCGGCGCGCCTGGTGCGCGCCCGCCAGTTCGACGACGGCACGGCCTGGACCATCCGTCCCATCCGCCCCGAAGACGGCCAGACCCTGCAAGAATTCATCCGCGGCCTGTCCGAGCAATCGCGCTACATGCGCTTCGTGTCCATGATGCGCGAACTCACGCCGCGCATGGTGGCGCGCTATACGCAAATCGACTACCACCGCGAACTGGCGCTGGTGGCCACCACGCAGGTGCCCAACCCCGCCAACCGCGGCCATCCGCGCGAAGTCATCATCGGCTTCGCGCATTACCTGCGCAACGCCGACGGCCGCGGGGCCGAATACGCCCTGGTCATCGGCGACGACTGGCAGCGCCGCAAACTGGGCGGCCAACTGATGGAAGCCCTGATCGACGCCGCGCGCGAACAGGGGCTCGAATACATCGACGGCCTGGTGCTGGCCAACAACCGGCCCATGCTGACCCTGATGACACGCCTGGGCTTCACCAACGACCCCGACCCCGAAGATCCCACCATGCGGAGGGTTTGGCTGGGGTTGGGTTCCAAACAGTAGGTGGGTGGTTATGGAGGGTGGTTGTTTTTGATGGCGTCGGGTTGGGGGGCAGGCAGCCGGCGGGGCTTCACGGAACCGGTCGGCCGCCTCCGCGGCCGATCGGCTCCGTGAAGCCCGCCCCCAGCCCCGCCCCGCCGCAACGTCCAGAAGGAGGAATCCGACTCCCCCCAGGTGGATTACCTCAGCACACCCCGCAAAAACCCAGCCAAATCCGCAATTTCAGGCCCGCACACCGAGTGCGGCATCGGATAGGTATGCCATTGCACGTCATACCCCAGGGCCTGCAGCTGCGCCAGCGAGGCCTGCGCCCTTGGCAGGGCCACCACCGGGTCGAACGTGCCGTGCGCCAGGAAAATCGGCGTGTCGGCATTGGCCGGATGGCGTTCCGCGGACGCCGCGTCCAGCAACGGCAGGTAGCCCGACAGGCCGATCAGGCCGGCCAGCTTTTCTTCCAGCCGCAGGCCGGTGTGCAGCGTCATCGCGCAGCCTTGCGAAAAGCCCGCCAGCACAATGCGCGAAGTGGGGATGCCGCGCGCATTCTCGCGCGCGATCAGCGCCCGCACCGCGGCCTCGGACTGCCGGATGCCGGCCGCATCTTCCTGGCGCACCAGGTCGGTGACCAGGATGTCGTACCAGGCCCGCATCGCCATGCCGCCATTGATGGTGACCGGCTGCACCGGCGCATGCGGGAAAACAAAGCGCACCGCCGGGTGGGCGCCCAGCTGCAATTCGGGCACGATGGGGGCGAAATCGTTGCCGTCGGCGCCCAGGCCGTGCAGCCAGATCACCGCATGGGTCGGATTGGGGGCGGTCTCGAGTTCGATGCTGTCCAGCAGGGCGGGTTCGGCGCTCATGATCGGGAAAAAAGAGTAGACAGGGGTAAAGACGGGCGCCGGCCGGTCAGGCGGCCAGCGCCTTCAGGGCCTGGAACAGCGCGCGGTAATGCTTGCGCAGGGGCTCCTGCCCGGGCTGCAGGGCGGCATTCTGCTGCGCTTCTTTGCGGGCGGCGCGGATGGTGGCGCGCAACTGCTGTGCGTCGGCGCCCGGATGGGCGTCCAGCAGCTCGGTCAGGGCGGCGTCGTCGGCCAGCAGCCGCTCGCGCAGGGTTTCCAGCCGGTGCATGGCGGCGGTTTCTTCGCGCGAACCATTCTGCCAGGTGTCGAGCTGCGCGCGGATCTCGTCGGCGGGCGCATCGCGCATCAGCTTGCCCACGAAGTGGGTCTGGCGGCGCCGGCCTTCGCGGCTGGTGGTGCGCTGGGCCAGGCGTATGGCCTCGTACAGGCGCTCGGCCAGCGGCAATTGCTTCAGGCGGTCGTCGGGCAGGTCGATCAGCTGCTTGCCCAGGTCGAGCAGGGCATGCATTTCTCGCTTGACCTGCGACTTGCTGGGCCGGTCGTAGCCGTTATCGTCAAAATCGGCCTCGGCCGCCGGATCGGGAATAGGGGAAGTCATGGGAACAGCGCAAACGCAGACTTGGCTATGATAACCGTCTCTGTACACTGGACTGCAATGGTCAACACTCCCGCCTCCTCTCTTCCCCTGGCCGCCAACCATGCGCGCTTCAGCGAACTGGTCGAGCAGGTGCTGGCGCACGCGCGCAGCATCGGCGCCAGCGACGCCGTCGCCGAAGTCTCCGAAAGCCTGGGCCTGTCGGTGTCGGTGCGCAAAAACGACATCGAAACCGTCGAGCAAACCCGCGACCGCTCGCTGGACCTCACCGTTTACGCCGGCCAGAGCCGCGGCTCGGCCTCCACCTCCGATTTTTCCGAGGCGGCGCTGCGCCAGACGGTCGAGGCCGCCTGGCACATCGCGCGCCACACCGCCGCCGACCCGGCCGCCGGCCTGCCCGACGCCGACCAGCTGGCTACCGATATTCCCGACCTGGCGCTGCATTACGCCTGGCCCGTTACCACCGAGCAGGCCGCCGAACTGGCCCTGCGCGCCGAACGCGCCGCCCGCGCGGTCGACCCGCGTATCACCAACACCGATGGCGCCACGGTGGGCACCTACGAGGGCCAGTTCGTCATGGGCAACACCCGCGGCTTCCTGGGCGGCTACCCGTATTCGCGCCACAGCCTGTCGGTGGCGCCCATCGCCGGGCGCGGCAACCACATGCAGCGCGACTACTGGTACACCTCGGAACGCGACCCGGCGCGCCTGGCCTCTCCCGAGGCCATCGGCCGCTACGCCGCCGACCGCACCCTGTCGCGCCTGTCGGCCCGGCGCATCCGCACCGGCAAGTTTCCTGTGCTGTTCGAGGCGCCGCTGGCCCTGGGCCTGCTGGGCGCCTTCACCCAGGCCACCAGCGGCGGCGCGCTGTACCGCAAGGCCAGTTTCCTGGTCGATTCGCTGGGCAAGCCCATCTTCCCCGACCATATCGACATCGCCGAAGACCCGCACGTGCGCGGCGGCATGGGCAGTTCGCCGTTCGACGACGAAGGCGTGCGCACCCGGGCGCGCAGCGTGGTGTCCGGCGGCGTGCTGGAAGGCTATTTCCTGTCCAGCTATACCGCGCGCAAGCTGGGCCTGGCCACCACCGGCAACGCCGGCGGGTCGCACAACCTGACCCTGTCCTCGCGCCATACCCGCGCCGGCGACGATTTCGAAGCCATGCTGCGCAAGCTGGGCACCGGTTTCCTGGTCACCGAGCTCATCGGCCAGGGCGTCAACTACGTCACGGGCGACTACTCGCGCGGCGCTTTCGGCTACTGGGTCGAAAACGGCCAGATCCAGCACGCCGTGCAGGAAATCACCATCGCCGGCAACCTGGCCCAGATGTTCAGCCAGATCGTCGCGGTCGGGGCCGACACCATCGCGCGCGGCACCAAGCGCACCGGTTCCATCCTGATCGAACAGATGGCCATCGCGGGAATTTAAGGGCCCACCCCCGAAGCCCTC
The DNA here is from genome assembly GCF_017356245.1 of Bordetella petrii. Lineage (NCBI taxonomy): Bacteria > Pseudomonadati > Pseudomonadota > Betaproteobacteria > Burkholderiales > Alcaligenaceae > Bordetella > Bordetella petrii. The sequence goes on along the minus strand of NZ_JAFMZZ010000001.1, from coordinate 3,206,483 downwards.
TCCCGGGCCGGTGTCTGGCTCTCGCCAGAGAGCCAGACACCGAATGCGCCAGACTGCAGCCCCTACCACGGCGACACCGGCCCCCGCCGGAAATCCCCATAGAGCGGAGTTATAACAACGTGTAATATCCGCCAGGTATCGCTAGCGATATCCCATACCGAGTTGCCACCGAGGAGCCAATAACATGCAACGTCGTTCCTTTTTGAAACAAGCCGGCCTGGGCGCCGTCGCGGGTAGCGCCGCGGTTGCCGCGCCGGTATTCGCGCAGGACGCGCCCACCCTGAACTGGCGCATGGCGTCCAGTTTCCCGCGCAGCCTGGACACGCTGTTCGGCACGGGCGAAATCTTCTGCAAGTTCGTCAACGAGGCTTCCGGCGGCAAGTTCACCATCCGTCACTTCCCCGGCGGCGAAATCGTCCCGGCGCTGCAGGTCATGGATTCGGTGTCCAACAACACCATCGAGTGCGGCCACACGGTTTCGTACTACTACTATGGCAAGAGCCCGGCTTTCTGCTTCGACTCGGCCGTGCCGTTCGGTCTGAACGCCCGCCAGATGAATGCCTGGATGTTCGACGGCGACGGCATGAAGCTGACCCGCGAAATGTTCGCGCCGCACAAGATCATCAACTTCCCCATGGGCAACACCGGGGTGCAGATGGGCGGCTGGTACCGCCGCGAAATCAAGTCGGTCGAAGACCTGAAGGGCCTGAAGATGCGCACCGCGGGTTTTGCCGGCGAAGTGCTGTCGCGCCTGGGCGTGGTGCCGCAGCAGATCGCGGGCGGCGACATCTATCCCTCGCTCGAAAAGGGCACGCTCGACGCCGTGGAATTCGTCGGCCCGTACGACGATGAAAAGCTGGGCTTCAACAAAGTCGCCAAGTACTACTACTACCCGGGCTGGTGGGAAGGCGGCCCGCAGGTGTCGCTGTACCTGAACGAAGGCGCCTGGAACGGCCTGCCCAAGTCGTACCAGGCCATCGTCGAGGCCGCCAGCCGCGTGGCCCACGTGGCCATGACCTCGCGCTACGACGCCGTGAACCCCGGCGCGCTGCGCAAGCTGATCGCCGCCGGCGCCGAGCTGCGCCCGTTCCCGCGCTCGGTCATGGACGCCTCGTACGCGGCCGCCCAGACGGTCTACAAGGAATTCTCCGACAAAGACCCGAAGTTCAAGACCCTGTACGACAACTACATGGGCTTCCGCGACAGCGTGGTGCCGTGGTTCCGCCTGGCCGAAGGTTCGTACGACCAGTACCTGGGCGTGGCCATGGCTGCCAAGAAGTAGTAAGCCCACCCCCCGAAGCGCTGCGCGCTTCCCCCCTCACCCCCAGGTGTCTGACTCCCGCAGGGTGTCAGACACCGGGATGTGCCATGTTGCAGCAACGGCACACAACGCGGTGTCTGGCACCTTCGGAGCCAGACACCTGCCGGCACACAGACTGTCTGCGCGTGGTCTCTGCCCAATATTTGCGCAATCGTGCTAGAATAATCAGCTTTCCCTCATTCCGGTCGGGTAGCACGGGCGGTTAATAACGCTTAGGCCGGCTGCGGGTGCGCATCAAATATGCCCCCAAAGCACGACGGAACGGGAAAAAATTCTTGCCCGGCTTTTCCGGCAAGAAAAATTTTCACCTTTTAGGAACCAATCATGAAGACCTTTGTGGCCAAGCCGCATGAAGTCCAACGTGACTGGTTTGTGATCGACGCCAAGGGCAAAGTCCTGGGTCGTGTGGCCAGCGAAGTCGCACGCCGCCTGCGTGGCAAGCACAAACCTGAATTCACGCCGCACGTTGATACCGGCGATTACATCGTCATCATCAACGCTGCCGATATCGTCGTCACGGGTAACAAGGCGCAAGACAAGAAGTACTTCCGCCACACCACCTACCCGGGCGGTATCCGTGAAACGAACTTCGAGAAACTGCAGCAGCGGTTTCCCGGCCGCGCCATCCAGAAGGCCGTCAAGGGCATGCTGCCCAAGGGTCCGCTGGGCTACGCCATGATCAAGAAACTCAAGGTGTACGCCGGTGCCGAGCACCCGCACACCGCTCAGCAGCCCAAGCCGCTGGATATCTAAGGAAACGCCATGATCGGTAACTGGAACTACGGAACCGGCCGTCGCAAAACCTCGGTGGCTCGTGTTTTCATCAAGAAAGGGTCGGGCAAGATCATCGTCAACGGCAAGCCCGTCGACGAATTCTTCGCTCGCGAAACCGGCCGCATGATCGTGCGCCAGCCGCTCGAGCTCACCGGCCACCTCGAATCGTTCGACATCAAGGTCAACGTGCACGGTGGCGGTGAAACCGGCCAGGCCGGCGCGGTGCGCCACGGCATCACGCGCGCCCTGATCGACTACGACGCGGCCCTCAAGTCCGCGCTGTCGCAAGCTGGCTTCGTCACCCGCGACGCCCGTGAAGTCGAACGTAAAAAGGTCGGCTTCCGCAAGGCACGTCGGCGCAAGCAGTTCAGCAAGCGCTAATGTCCTGCAAAAAGGCCGCGAAAGCGGCCTTTTTGTTTTAGGGCAGGCCGCAGGCGCCGCGCGCGAAGCGATACAATCTTTTTTCGTCCTACGAAAGCATCTTCACCATGGCCCACGCATCGAATTCCCGCATCAAGGTCGGCATTGTCGGCGGCACCGGCTACACCGGCGTCGAACTGCTGCGCCTGCTGTCGCAGCACCCCCATGTGGAGCTCACCGCCATCACGTCCCGCAAAGAAGACGGGCTGCCGGTGGCCGACATGTATCCCAACCTGCGCGGCCGCGTGAACCTGGCGTTTTCCACGCCCGAAAAGGCCAACCTGGCCGATTGCGACGTGGTGTTCTTCGCCACCCCGCACGGCGTGGCCATGGCCCAGGCGCAAGAACTGCTGGCCGCCGGCACCCGCATCATCGACCTGGCCGCCGATTTCCGCCTGCAAGATACCGCCACGTTCGAGCGCTGGTACAAAATGCCGCACGCGTGCCCCGACATCCTGGCCGAATCGGTCTACGGCCTGGTCGAACTCAACCGCCAGGCCGTGTCCAAGGCGCGTGTCATCGGCAACCCGGGCTGCTATCCCACCACCGTGCTGCTGGGCCTGGCGCCGCTGCTCGAAAACGGCGCCGCGCTGGTCGATACCCAGACCCTTATCGCCGACTGCAAGTCCGGCGTGTCGGGCGCCGGCCGCAAGGCCGAAGTCAGCACGCTGTTTTCCGAAGCCAGCGACAACTTCAAGGCATACGGGGTGGCCGGCCACCGCCATCACCCCGAAATTTCCGAACAGCTGGAAAAGCTGGCCGGCGGCAAGGTCGGCCTGACCTTCGTGCCCCACCTGGTGCCCATGATCCGCGGCATGTTCTCCACGCTATACGCGCGCATCCGGCCCGAGGCCCTGGGCACCGACTTCCAGGCCCTGTACGAAAAGCGCTACGCCGACGAGCACTTCGTCGACGTCATGCCGGCCGGCAGCCTGCCCGAAACCCGTTCGGTGCGCGCTTCCAACAACCTGCGCATTGCCGTGCAGCGTCCCAATGGCGGCGACCTGCTGATCGTGCTGGTCATCCAGGACAATCTCGTCAAGGGGGCTTCGGGCCAGGCCGTGCAGAACATGAACCTGATGTTCGGCCTGCCCGAATCGGCCGGCCTGGACCAGGTCGCCATTCTGCCGTAAGCCGTTGCCTGGCCCGCCCCTGCCGGGGCCGGCCAGGCGGATTTGATGCAACACCTGCCCGAACCCACCGCCGCGCCCCGTCCCCGCCCGCTATGGCGCTGGCTGGCGCTGCTGTGCGTGCTGGCCGTCGGGCTGGCAATCGGGGCGGCCGCCGGCTATCGGCAAGGGCAGCAATCGGCGGCGGCTACCAACACCGTGGTGGTGACGGCCGAGCAGGCCGCCGCGCAAGATGCCGCCATCCGCCAAAGCCAGGCTGAAAGCCGCTTCCTGCGCGCCCAGCTCGATACGGCCGACGGCGAGATCGCCGTCGAGCGCGCCGCCCGCCAGGAACTCGAAATCCAGCTGCATTCGGCCCAGGACGAACTGGGCCGGGTGCGCGACCGGCTGGCATTTTTCGAGCAACTGCTGCCGCCCGGCCCCGAAGGGGCGGTGGACATTCGCGGCGCCGAGATCCAGCGCGTGGGGCAGGGGTTAAAATACCGCGTGCTGCTGATGCGCAGCGGCCGCAGCGACACGCCGTTCATCGGCACGCTGCGCTTCCAGGCCGCCGGTGTGCTCAAGGGCGAAACCGTGTCGGTCGACCTGGCACCCATGCAAGTCAAGGCCGACACCCCGGCCGAGCCGGGGGCGGCGCCCGCCGCGGGCGGGCCGCTGGCCCTGCAATTCGACCAATACCAGCGCAGCGAGGGCGTGCTCGAGCTGCCGGCGGGATTTGTCCCCGAAACCGTCACCATCAGTGTGCTGGAAGGCAGTACCGTGCGCGCCTCGCGCAACGTCAAACTGGAATTTTGAACCCCGCTGCGTCTGCGCTATAGTGATTACATAGTGGCGGCGCGGCCGCCCACCCGATACGGCCGTTCGCGGCCAGGAGCTCCACCATGAATGCAGTCACCGAAACCGTCGATCTCCAGGCGCCGCCGTCGCCGCTGATCTTCACCGATTCCGCCGCGGCCAAGGTCAAAGACCTGCTGGCCGAAGAAGGCAACCCCGAACTCAAGCTGCGCGTATTCGTGCAGGGCGGCGGCTGTTCCGGCTTCCAGTATGGCTTCACGTTCGACGAAGCCGTCAACGAAGACGACACCGTGCTCGACAAGAACGGCGTGCAGCTGCTGGTCGACCCCATGAGCTTCCAGTACCTGGTCGGCGCGGAAATCGATTACAAAGAAGATCTCGAAGGCGCTCAGTTCGTCATCCGCAACCCCAACGCCAGCACCACCTGCGGCTGCGGTTCGTCGTTCTCGGTGTAAAACCTGCCTGCTGGCGGCTTTGTCCGCCACCGTGTCAGTCGGCCCCCGCAAGGGGGCTTTTTCATGGTTTCTTCGTGACGCCAGCCGCTGTCTGTGGTTTGCGGAAAATCAGCAAATTTGACGTTATTAGTTAATAACAGTTAAGTTCAGGTACAAATAACCGTTAATCGCGTTAGTCTCCCCGCAAAACTCAAAGGAGGCACGCGATGCGCAGCGAAATGGCGCGCGGTGGCTCATGGGTGCGCGGTGGCGCCGTGGCTGTTCTGGCCCTGATGGCCGCAAATGCCGCGGCCCAGCCGCTGCCCGACGCCGCCGCCCGCGCCATCGATATAGAACGGCGCCAGGCGCAGGAACTCGACGCCCAGCGCGCCCGGGCCAGCCAGCGACCCGATGTCCGCTCGGCCGATCCATCGGGCAGCAGTGCGGTGCCGGTGCAGTTTCCGGCCGAACAACCTTGCTTCGCCATCACACAGGTCCGCTGGGACGGCCCCGCCCCGCCCGATCGTGTCCGCGCGGCAAGCCAGGCCGCCCTGGGCCAGTGCGTGGGCGCGGGCGGGCTGCGCGCCTTGCAAAACTACCTGCTGGGCTTGCTGGTCGATGATGGCCTGATCACCTCGCGCGTGCTGGTGCCCGAGCAGTCGCTGGCCGCTGGCCAACTGGCGTTGCGTTACGTGCCGGGCCGCATTGCCGCCGTCAAAAACGAAAGCGGCATCGGGTGGTGGCGTACGGTGGTGCCCGCCGGGCCGGGCAACATGGTCAGCCAGCCCGACCTGGACCAGGCGCTGGAAAACATCCGCCGCCTGGGCAGCCAGGCCGACGCGGCCATCGATGTGGCGCCGGGGGCGGGTCTGGGCGAATCCGATCTGCTGATCAGGCCTGGCAGCGGCAAGCGCTGGCACGCCTATGCCGGGGGCGACAACGCCGGCCTGGATGCCATCGGCAAATACCAGATCAACGCCGGTTTGACGCTGGATTCGCCGCTGTTCCTGTACGACCAGCTATCGGTCTCGTGGAACAGCAATGCGCATTGGCGCGACAGCCAGGCCAACACACGCGCGGCATCCATCAACTACAACGTGCCATTCGGCTACTGGGCCTTGTTCGCCAGCGCCAGCAAGTCTACCTATCGGCAGACCGTGGCGGGTTTCGAAGACCCCATCGTGTACGGCGGCACCACCAGACAGGTGCAGGCGGGCGTGTCGGTGGTGCCGTACCGGGGTACTAGATACAAGGGCAATGCATCGTTCAGCCTGTCGCGCAAGCGCGTTTCAAGCACCCTGAACGATGTCGACATCGAAGTACAGCGCCGCGATGTCACGGGCTATAGCTTCAACCTGGGGCATCGGCAATACCTGGGGCCGGCGGTGCTGGATATCGGCGGCGGCGTGCAAGGCACGCTGCCCAGCTGGTCGGATCGCCCGGGCTACGTTTATGGCGACCCCGATTGGGATGGGCGCAGCACCATCGTCATGGCCAACGCAGGTCTTTACGCGCCTTTCAAGATAGCCGGCCAGCCACTCGCCTACCAAGGAACGTGGCAGATCCAGCATGCCAAGACGGCCATCGTTCCCGCCGACTACTACACGATCGGCAACCGGTACACCGTGCGCGGCTTCGACGGCCAGATGACGCTGGCCGCCGAAGACGGCTGGAGCCTGCGCAACGACCTGTCGCTGAACCTGGGGCCGCTGGGTATTCCAGGCCAGCAGTTGTATGCCGGCCTGGATGTGGGCCGCGTCGGCGGGCCGTCGGCCGAATACCTGTCGGGGCGCACGCTGGTGGGCGCGGCCGTGGGGCTGCGCGGCACCCTGTCCATGCCTTACCTCAACGCCAGTTATGACTTTTCAGCAGGTTGGCCGCTGCACAAGCCTGAATCATTGAAGACCGCATCCACCGTATTCGCGGCCGCCCTGATATTTGAATTTTGATCCGCCAGCGCGGCGGCCGGCGGCTGTCGCGCTTTTTCGATTCCTGTTCATCATATGTCCAAGTTCCGTTCCCTTACTGTCTGGCTGATCCTGATCACGCAGGTCTGGACGCCGGTGCTGGCGCAAACCTTGCCGATCTCGGTAGACAAGAACGTGTCGGGCCCGAAACCCGTGGTGGGCGTGAGCAACGGCGTGCCGGTGGTGAACATTGCGCCGCCTTCGGCCGGCGGGGTATCGAACAACCGGTACACCCGGTTCAACGTGGGGCAGTCCGGCGTCGTGCTGAACAACAGCGGCGGGGCCAGCCAGACGCGTCTGGCCGGCCAGATCGGCGGCAACCCCATGCTGGGCAACCAGCGCGCCACCACGATTCTCAATCAGGTCACGGCGCCCAATCCGAGCCAGCTGCTGGGCACGCTGGAAGTCGCGGGCCATCGCGCCAATGTCATTGTGGCCAACCCCGCGGGCATTACCTGCAATGGCTGCGGTTTTCTCAATGCCAACCGCGCCACACTGACGACGGGCCGGCCGCAGCTGGGGGCCGATGGCCGCATCGGCTTCGATGTGGCGGCGGGGCAATTGCGCATCGAAGGCGACGGCCTGTATGGCGCCGAAACCACGCAGCTTGATCTGCTGGCCCGTTCGCTGCAAATCAACGCCAGCGTCTGGGCACGGCAATTGAACCTGGTGGCCGGGGCCAGCCGCGTCGATTATGGCAGCGGCCAGGTGGCCGCGGGCGCCGCCCAGGGGCCCGCGCCCGAGTTCGCCCTGGACACGGCCGCCTTGGGCGGCATGTATGCCAACAGCATACGCCTGGTTGGCACCGAGGCCGGCCTGGGCGTGAACATCGGCAACAACCTGGTGGCGCTGACAGGTGATTTGCAGGTGTCGGCCGCCGGCGATGTGCGCATCCGGCCGACCGCCACGCTGCAATCGGCAAGCGCACTAAGCCTGCAAAGCGGTGCGGATCTCGACATGGACGCCGGTAGCCGCCTGCAGGGCGCCGGCGTGGCCGTGCTGGCTGCGCAAGACGTGCGACTGGATGGCACGCTGGCATCCAGCGGCGATGTGTCGGTGCGCGCCGGGCGCGATGTCGGCACAGCAGGCAAGCTGGGCGTGGACGGCGACACCGTCCTGCATGCCGGCCGACATCTGGACATTGGAGTGGCGGGGCAGATCGACACTGCCGGCGCCATCGATGCCCGGGCGGGCGGCTGGCTGGCCCTGGCCGGCGAAATGCGCAGCGACGGCGATACGGCCTTGACGGCCGGCGGCGCCCTGACTGCCAGCGGCAACGCCAGCGCGGCGGGCAATCTGGCCGTGCATGCCGCCGGCGATGTGTCGGTTGCCGGCCAACTGCTGGCCGGCAACGACCTGCGTTTGTCCGCCGGCGGCGCCGTCGACCTGGCCGGAACCGCGGTAGCCGACCGCAATCTGCAAGTGGACGCCGGCACCGACATCGCCGTGCGGCAAAACGGCCTGGCGCAAGGCAGCCAGAACCTGGACATGGCGGCGGGCCGCGACCTGCGGGTGGCCGGCACGGCGGGCACCGCCGAAACGGCCGCCGCCAGCGGCGGCATGCTGCGCCTGTCGGCTGGCCAGGATGTCGCCGTGGCGCAGGGCGGCGTCGTCACCGCCAGTTCGCCCGCCATCATCACGGCGGCGCGCGACCTGCAACTGGACGGCATCGCCACCGCGCTGGCCGGCGACCTGGACCTGCAGGCAGGCGGCCAACTGGCCGTGGGCGAGCAGGGCCGCGCGCAGGCATCGAAGCGCCTTGGCGCCGATGCCGGCCAAGGGTTGGTGGTAGACGGCACTGTCGCGGCGGGCGACTCCCTGGCGCTGCATGCTGCCCAATCCGCCGAGCTGAATGGCCTGGTCGCGGCGCTGGGCGACACTGGTACGGGCGGCCTGGCCGTCACCAGCGGACAGGATATCTTTGTGGGCCGGCAAGCGCGGGCGCAGGCGGCCGGCGCGGCTACCCTGCAAGCCGGACAGGATCTGCGGCTGGACGGCACAGTCACCGCCATCGAAGGCCTAGCCTTGGCGACGGTGCGCGACGCCTGGATCAACGGTTCGGCCGCCACCGACGGCGATCTTGTCTGGTCGGGCCGCAAGCTCGCCGTGGGCGAGCACGGGCTGGCGCAGGCCGGCCAGAGCCTGGCCGCACAGGCGGACGACAGCGTGGCCATGGCGGGCACGCTGGTCGCCGGGCAGGCGTTGACGCTGGATGCCGCCAACGATGTGCAGCTGGACGGCACGGCGGCGGCGCTGCAAGGGGATCTGGCCTTGCGCAGTGCCCAGGGCGACGTGCGCCTGGGGGCGCAGGCCCACATCCAGGCCGATGGCGAACTCGCGGCCGAGGCCGGCGGCGACCTGATCGGGCAGGGCACGCTGGCATCCGGGCAAAACATGCGCCTGCGGGCCGGCCGCCACGTTCAGTTGAACGGCGTGGCGGCGGCGCAGGGTGGCCTGGATGCGGCCGCCGCGGGCGACTTGTCGGTGGCCTCGACGGGGCGCGTGCAAAGCGCCGGCGCCCTGGCGCTGGCCGCGGGCGCAGCCTTGGCCAATGCCGGCGTTGCCGCGGGTGCAACCGCCGCGGCGCTGTCGGCTGGCGGCGCATTGGACAACACCGGCACGGTGCTGTCGGGCGGTGATCTTGCCGCCAGTGCCGGCACGCTGCAAAACACTGGCCAGTTGGCCGCCGGTGTAGATGCCGACGGCAGGCTGACCCAGCCCGGCAGCCTGGCCCTGCATGCCGGCCAGATCGTCAACAGCGGCACGGCACTGGCCAGCACCGATATGCTGCTGGTCGCCGATGCGCTGGACAACACCGGCGGGTCCATCGCCGCGAACAGTAACGCCACCATCAAGGCGAACACCCTGCGCAACCAGGGCGGCATTCTGGCGGCCCAGGATATCTCCATCCAGGCGCGCGACCAGGTACACAACAGCGGCGATGGCACGATCGCCGCCGCCCGGTCGCTGAGCGTGGCCACCGCCGAACTGCTCAACACCGGCGGCCTGGTGTCCTCGCAAGGTTCGGCCGACATCGACGCCGCGTCTTTGCGCAACGCCGATGGGCGCCTGCTGGCCGACGACGGGCTGGCACTGCGAGCCCAGGCCATCGATGGCGTCGGCACGATCAACGCGGGCGGCGACCTGGCCGTGACCGTGGCCGGGTCCCTGGCGCAAGACGGCACGCTGGTGGCCGGGCGCGACCTGAGCCTGGCCGTGGGCGCACACCTGAACAACCAGGGCCAGGCGTCCGCGGGCCGCGACCTGGCGGTAACAGCCGCCACTCTGGACAACGCCGCGGGCGCGCAACTGCTGGCAGGCCGCGCCAACACATTGAACGTGGCCCAGGCCCTGCACAACGCCGGCCTGATCGACGGCGCGGCCACGCGTATCACGGCTTCCGACGTGATCAACGTGGGGCGCATCTACGGCGACGACATCGCCATCCAGGCTAACACCCTGCTCAACGATGCCGGCCCGTCCGGCGCCGCCGTCATCGCCGCCCGCCACGACCTGGACCTGGGCGTGAAATCGCTGACGAACCGCGAGCACGCACTGATCTATGCCGGCGCCGACCTGCGCATCGGCGGCGCGCTGGACGCCGACGGCCGCGCTGCCGGGCAGGCCGACAGCCTGGTCAATGCCTCGGCCACCATTGAAACCGCCGGCGATGCCGCGATATCGGCGGCGTCGATCCAGAACCTGAACAATCATTTCGCCAGTGAGCTGGTACAGGTGAGTTCCACGCCCAAGGTGTTTTACCGGCCCGAAGGCAGCACCGATATGTACGACGGCGCCACCACCTGGCTGTGCGACCTCGTCACGCCGGCGTGCAGCAAGAACCCGAACTGGCTGGGCGACGACCAGGAGCGGCGCATGCTGCGGCCGTCGTCAAAGTACCCGGAGTCGCGCTACGGCCCGCCGTTCGACTATGCCTTGAACAAGAAAGGCAAGCGTGGCAAGACGTCGCCCATCTATCCGGCCTATCAGGCCGAAAGGGAAGTGTGCTCTGGTGGCGGGGACGCCGGCGAGACCTGCGGCACGCAGCCCGCCGAATACTATTACTCGCCCAGCGCCAGGATCTGGAGCGTGTTCGGCGTAACGCCGCCCGCCGGGTCGCATCCCCCCACGCCGCCGTCGCCGCCGGCAACCTCGGCCCAGCAGGCCGCGTACAAGGCCCGACTGGCGGCCTACCAGGCGCCTTATGCCGCGCTGAACGACCGTATCCATGCATTCAACGCCGATTTCGATTCGCGCATGGTGAAGAACATCACCATCTATCGCGTCACCGAAACCGTCACCGAAAGCCGCACCGTGTCCACCGACCCCGGCAAGATCCTGGTGGGCGGCAACGCCAGCCTGGCCGGCGCCGTCATCAACGACAAAAGCCAGATCGCCGCCGGCGGCACCCTGGCCATCGACGGGCCGGCCATCCAGAACATCGGGGCCACCGGCGAGCGCCGGGTGGTGCTCAAGGGCACTGCCACGCGCACCTACGAAGAAGACGACGACCGCGAGTACGACCCCGCCCAGCCCTACACCGGCACTGTTTCCGCAACGCCCATCGAATTGGCGGTGGCGGGCGCGGGCGGCAACCAGACCGTGGCGCTGGACGGGTCCGCCCCGGCCGGCAGCGACATCGGCGCGGCCCTGCCGCCGGTCGAGATCGGCAGCCTGCCGCTGCCCGGCGACGGCGAAGTGCGCACGGTCACGTCGCCGGCCCAGGTGCCCGACAGCCAGCTTTTCGTGGTGGACCACGCGGCCGATGCCCCATACCTGGTGGCGACCGATCCGCAATTCACCGGCCAGCGCCCGTTCGTATCCAGCGACTACCTGCTGGACCTGCTGCGGCAGGCCGGCGAACTGGCGGGCATGCCCGACGGCGCGCCGTTCCTGACCCCTTCGGGCCAGCCGCGGCGGCTGGGCGACGGGTTCTATGAACAGAAACTGGTGTCCGACCAGATATTGGCCACTACCGGGCAACGTTTCCTTGAAGACTACGCGGACGCGGGCGCGCAATACCAGGCGCTGCTCAAAGCCGGCGCCGAGTTTGCCACGCAGCACGGTGTTCAGCTGGGCACGGCCCTGACCGATGCGCAGCAGCGCCAATTGACCAGCGACCTGGTGTGGCTGGTGGCGCAAACCGTGACGTTGCCCGACGGCTCCACTGAACAGGTGCTGGTGCCGCAGGTGTACCTGCTGGTGCGAGACGGCGACCTGCAAGGCGATGGCACGCTGATGGCGGGCCGCAACGTTAGCCTGAACGCTGACGGCGATGTCGTCAATTCGGGCACGATCGGTGCGCGCGAGGCCACGGTCATCACGGCGGACAACATCCTCAACCAGGCTGGCGGGAGCATCCGGGCCACCAGCGTCGATCTGGCCGCGCGACAGGACCTGGCCAACATCGCCGCCCTGATCAAGGGTGACGTCGTGACCTTGTCTGCCGGCAACGATATCGCGCTGACCTCCACCACCACCTCGTTCAAGCACGGCGCGACCTCGGGCGTGAACCTGGGCGGCTTGTCGCAGATCGACGCCGGCAGCCTGGACATGGCCGCCGGGCGCGACCTGCGCCTGACCGCAGCCGAACTGGCCATCAAGAACGATGCGCGCCTGCAGGCCGGCCGCGACATCGACCTGGGCACCGTCACGCAAAGCCACAGCGAAGCCTACGTATACGGCAAGCGCAACAACTCCAAGGTGCGTACGGCTTCCGAAATCGGCACCGCCATTACCGCCGGCGGCGACGTGGCGCTGATCGCCGGCCAGGACATCAAGGCCCGCGCTGCCGAGGTCACCGCCGGCGGCCAACTGGCCGCGGCGGCCGGCCGCGACATCACCGTCAGCGCCGGCCAGGCCAGCGGCTATGCGCGCGACGAGCACTACTACAAGACCCGCGGCTTCCTATCCAGCAGCAGCACGCACACGATCAAGTCCACCGACTGGACCCAGGCCCAGGGCAGCACGCTGACGGGCGACACCGCGGTGGTCATGGCGGGGCGCGACGTCAATGTGGCGGGCTCCAACCTTGCCGCGCAGAACGACCTTGTGGTGTCCGCCGACCGCGACGTCAACATCGTGGCCGGCAAAAACACCGCCGACGACTACCAGTACGAGAAAATCAAGAAGTCCGGCTTCGGCGCCCTGGGCGGCATCAGCTACGGCAAGTACGAACAGACCGACAGCCTGGACGGCAAGCGCGTCTTCCATACCGCCAGCACCATCGGCAGCGTCGAGGGCGACACGCTGGTCAACGCGGGCGATACGCTGACCGTGGCCGGCAGCAACGTGCTGGCCCGCCAGGGCGACGTCACCCTGATCGGCCGCAACATCGACATCGCGTCGGTTACCGACACGGCCTGGCAACGCGAGTTCCACGAAATCAAGCAAACCGGCCTGACGGTAACGGCCAGCACGCCGCTGGCCAGCGCCATGCAGACCACCCAGCGCATGGGCGAAGCCGCCGGCAAGGCCGACAACGCCGTCATGCAAGGGCTGGCGGGCGCCACCACCGCCCTGGCCGCGTCCAATGCCTACGACGCGGTCATGAAGGACCCGGCCGCCGCCGGCGGCGCCAGCATCAAGATCAGCTTCGGCACCAGCAAGAGCAGCAGCACCACCGAGCGCAAGTCGTCCATGGCCATGGGTTCCACCGTGGCCGCCGGCCGCGACCTGGCCATCGTGGCGCAAGGCGGTGGCCAGGCGTCCGACATCACGGTCACCGGGTCAGGCTTGTCGGCGGGCAACAACGCCGTCCTGCAGGCCGAGGGCGACATCCTGCTGCAGGCGGCCAAGAACAGCGCGTCGCAGCAGACGGACAGCAAGAGCAGCGGGGCGAGCATCGGCGTCGGCATCAGCCTGGGCACGAACGGCGCGGGTATCACAGCAGAAGCCGGCGTGTCGGCCTCGCGGGGCACGGAAAACGGCAAGGACACCACCTGGACTCCCACCACCATCACGGCCGGCAACACGCTGGCCCTGCAGTCCGGCGGCGACACTTCGCTGGTGGGCGCGGCGGGCAAGGCCGAGCAGATCGTGGCCGACATCGGCGGCGACCTGCTGGTGCAAAGCCTGCAGGACAGCAGCCGCTACGACAGCGAGCAGAGCAGCGTCGGCTTTGGCGCCTCGGCATGCGTGACGGGCTGCGTGGTCGGATCCGTGTCGGCCAACGCCGGCACGGGCAAGATGCACAGCGAGTACGACTCGGTGACCCAGCAGGCCGGCCTGTGGGCCGGCGACGGCGGGTTCCAGTTGAAGGTGGGCGACAACACGACGCTGGTGGGCGGGGTAATCGCCAGCAGCCAGCAGGCGGTGGCCGACGCGCTGAACAGCTTGTCGACCGGCACGCTGGTGGTGCGCGACATCGAGAACCGGGCCGACTACAGCGCCAGCCAGATCGCGGTGGGCGGCGGCGTGAATTTTGGCGGCGCTGATGACCTGGGCGCCACCAAAGACAATGAAGTCGCGGGCGGAGCTACCAAGGAGCATGGAACCTCGGTGCCCAGCACCGGCGGGGGGTTGGGCCTGGGCACGCCGGTAGTGGCCGCGGCCAGCGGAGACGCCAGTTCGACCACGCAAAGCGCGATCAGCGGCGGATCGATCGAGATCCGCGACGAGGCCGGGCAGCAGGCGCTGACAGGGCAGACGGCAGACCAGGCCGTGGCGTCGGTGAACCGGGATACGTCGGACACGCTGAACACGCTGGATCCGATCTTCGACAAGGAGCAGATCGAAGCGGGCTTCGAGATCGTGTCCGAGGCGAACCGGCAGCTGGGGCAGTTTCTGGTGAATCGGGCCAAGGAAGCCGACCTGGAGGCCCGTGCGATAAAGAAGGAAATCGCGGCCGAACTCGCGAAGGAAGATAGCGCGGACCCTGCCAGGTTGGCGGCGTTGAATGCGCAACTTGAGCAGACCAGGCAATGGGCGCCTGGCAGCACATCGAGACAGGCGCTGACGGTCATCCTGGCCGCGGCATCAGGCAACGTAACTGGTAGCACCAGTCAGTTCGCTCTGAACGCCGCGCTCGGATACCTGCAAGCAGAGGGCGCCAAGCTGGTCAAGCAGTTGGCCGATGCGCTTCCGCAAGGCGCCGAGTCGGAAACGCTGCGCGCTGCCCTGCATGGGGTGTTGGCATGTGGATCGGCCGCCGCGCAAGGGGCGGCCTGCGGCAGCGGCGCCGCTGGAGCAAGCCTGAGCAGCGTGCTGGGCTATCTGCTGAAGCCCGAGCCAGGCGCTACTGCGGAAGAGGTGGAGGCGAGAAGCAACCTGCTGAACGGCCTGGTCGCCGGCGTGATCACCGGACTCGGAGGAGACGCCGCCACCGCCAGCGCGGCGGCGCGCATCGAGGCCGACAACAATACGTTCTATCGTAACCGGACGTCGGTGGCGAAGGAGACTGCCGCGCAACGGGCCGAACTGGAGCAGGCGCTGCTCAGTGGGCAGATAAGCAACGAGGCCTACGAGAAGAATATCAAGACGCTGGACGCGTCATCGGCGAAGATCGACGCGCTGATGACCCTGTACGACGTACAAAGTGCCTCAGGGCTGTCGCAAGTTCTGGGGCAGATGTCGTCCGCACACGTGGCCTTGCTGGCCGATGCGGTGGGCGGGTTACTGGCAGTGCCGGGGATGGCCGGCTCGGCGTACGAGCTGATCACCGGACACACTGTGGCCAGCCAGGAGGAGGCCAACTACTTCTTTGCGGTGTTGGGGATAGTGCCGGGCGTCAAGGCAGTCGACAAGCTGGGTGATCTGGCCAAAGTTCTTTCCAATGCGCCGACGGTGGAGCATGCCAGACAGTTGGCGGCGGCTCAGGTGGCAAAGGGGGGAACGGGCGTAGCGAAGACCGGCGCGAACTTCGCAGATGACGCGAAACTGCTCGATCATTTCAACAAGCATGGTGCAGCGTTTGGCGCAAAAAATGCTGATGAATATCTTCACGTCGGCAAAGACATCATGCAAAACGGGCAGAAGGTGGAGTATTTCTACAAGCCAGCAGGAGAAATGCGAACCGGCTACGTTCAGTTCATGGGTAATTCGTCTAACGGTACTGCCAAGTTTGGTTTTGTTGGGACGAATACGAACGGGACAATTACCACCATTCATGTGGAGAGTGGTAAAAGTTTCTGGGATATGCTAAATGGTTCTTCGCTCGACAAGGTTATTAAGCCCGTGCCATGATTTATCAAGCCAAAATTCTGCGTTTAGGCGAGAGTGTCGAAGGAGAGGTTATGCTTCAGATTGGCAACACTGAGCTAACCTGCTTTGCATACAATTTTGCGATTGAGGTGGGTTCGTCTTATCCAGTTGAATTGAATCTCTTCGATGATTACACCGTTGAAGAACGTCCTGACGGCTTGGAGCCGTCGATTGTCCGCGTAGGAAATACATTTTCCTATGTCATCACTGGCAGGCTAAATGGCCGTTACCTGGAGTCTGGGGAGTTGACCTTTGAAGACGACATGTTGCTAAGTGACTTTGGCTACCTCGATGGAAAAATGGTTGCTATGAAAGTGGATCGCATAGACGCGGATTTCGATCTAGAGCAGTAGCCATAGCCGCCAAGGCCAAGGGCCGCAAATACGGCCCTTGGCCTATGTGCTGTTTGTTCATCATGATCAAGCATCAATGCTTATACGCCGGGTGGCGGCATGGGGTAGCTCGGTGCCCGCGGCGCCAGAGGCGATGCTCGCTCGCGCACATACAGCGCCATCAGCGGCGGAACCATTGAGATTCAAGACGCACCGGGTAGCAGGCACTGACCGTCATCTTGGCCGCGGCGTCAGCCAACGTTACCGGCAGCACCAGCCAGTTCGCCCTGAACGCCACACTTGGATACCTACAGGCCGAGGGCGCCAAGCTGGTCAAACAATTGGCCGATTCTCTTCCTCGCGGCGCCGAGTCGGAAACCGTGCGCGCCGCGCTGCATGGGGTGTTGGCGTGCGGTTCGGCGGCCGCGCAAGGGGCAGCCTGCGGCAGCGGTGCCGCCGGTGCAAGTCTGAGCAGCGTGCTTGGCTATATGCTCGAGCCCAGGCCGGGCGCCAGCGCCGAAGAGGTTGAGAGTGGACCACGCTTGACGATCCGCGATCAGTATGCGCACCACAACGAGATGCGAACGGACGTGATCAACCAGTTGGAGGGGCGGGCTACACTTGTCTCACAAAATTTTTGGGCCAGCATATGTGGATTTGTTCGGTCTGGACAAACTGCTATCGACGCCGGCGTACAACGTGGAGCAACTAACGCCCGATACCGTATACATCCAGTTGACGGAGTTCTTCTTCGACACGCGAAGTCGTCCTGAATGAGGCAGTTGATCAGGCAGGCGGTCAAGGCTCATCTGGATGACAAAATTTTCTTCGACCCCCGCAATCTCCCTGGTCACGCATACCGCACACCTGAGTTCAAATTCGAGAGATTAAAAATCTCCACCGCTCTTTAATAAATCATTAGGCAGTCACCGCCGGCAACACCCTGGCCCTGCAATCGGGTGGCGATACGTCGCTGATAGGCGCGGCGGGCAAGGCCGAACAGATCGTGGCCGACGTCGGCGGCGACCTGCTGGTGCAAAGCCTGCAGGACAGCAGCCGCTACGACAGCAAGCAGAGCAGTAGCGGCCTGGGCGCATCGGTCTGCGTGACGGGCTGCGTGGTCGGATCCGTGTCGGCCAACGCCGGCACGGGCAAGATGCACAGCGAGTACGACTCGGTGACCCAGCAAAGCGGCCTGTGGGCCGGCGACGGCGGGTTCCAGGTAAGAGTGGGCGATAACACCACGCTGGTGGGCGGAGGCGTGAATTTTGGCGGCGGTGATGACCTGGGCGCCACCAAAGACAATGAAGTCGCGGGCGGAGCCACCAAGGAGCATGGAACCTCGGTGCCCAGCACCGGCGGGGGGCTGGGCCTGGGCATGCCGGTAGTGGCGGCGGCCAGCGGAGACGCCAGTTCGACCACGCAAAGCGCCATCANGCGCAACCAGGCGCCCTCGGCCTGCTGCGCAGGCTGCCCCGCCGCCCAACGCGCCGACACCGCTGGCCCGCACGACGCGGGACTGCGATAGTTGAATTCGAACCGCCGCTCAGCACCCGTATCGCAGGATCGGCAGCTTATCCAGGTGTCTGACACCCTGCGGGAGCCAGACACCTGCCTATGCATCTACCAGCGCAATCCCAGCCCGGTGCTGTAGATGGATTCGTTCAGGCTTTCGAACGTGCTGCTGACCTGGTTGCGGGCGTACTTCAAGTACAGCGACAGCCAGCTGTTCATGTTGTAGCGCACGCCGATTTCGCCGTTGACCGCCGCCTTGGCGCTGCCCTCGAAGGGCCGCATCAGTTCGCCCTTGGTGAACAGTTCGAATTCCTTGCCGCTGAAGTACCGCACATAGTCCCAGCGCAGGCTGGCGGCATACGCCGCATCGCTGTTGCCGTCGCTGTAGCCGTAGTGCACCCGGCCCAGCAGGGCCGACATCGAGAACGCGCCCAGCTCGTTGTCCCAGAACTGGTAGCCCGGCCCGGTGCCGTACGCCGTCTGGCGGTTCAAGTCTTCGATCCAGTCGCGCCGGTGCATCAGCCGCACCTGCCAGAACGCCTTCTCGGTCAGGAAGCGGTCCAGCGTGTAGTCCATGCCGTAGTTGTTGGTGTTGACGCTGTCGTCTTCCTTGCTGTGCAGGTACAGGCCGTTGAACTGGTGGCGCCACAGGCCGTGGCGTATCGTGGTGTTCACCGTGGCCGAATAGTCCCGCGTGTCGTTCGACGCCGACTTGCTGGTGGCCGCCAGGTCCACGTGCCCGGTCACGGATGTTTCGCGCAGGAACGGGCGGGGCCTCACCACGCTTTCCAGCGATTTGAGCGGCACGTCCGCCGTCACGGGCCGGGCCTGGCCGTCCTGGCGCCGCACGCCGTCCAGCACCACCGTGCCGGGCCCGGCGCCCACCAGCTTGGCGCGGTAATCGTGTTCCATGGAAGCGTCGCGGATGACCAGCGGCGTGTCGCTCTGCAGGGTCTGCACGTGGTCGAACGCGATGCGCATGTCGCCGCCGTAGTCGGTGTGGATCAGCAGGTAGCCGTTGTCCAGCGACTGGATCGTGCCGGTCAGGCGGTCGCCATTATTCAGCCATACCGTATCGGCGCAGGCCGGGCCGGCCGCCAGGGCCAGCAACAGCGGCGCCCCGGCCAGGCGCCGGAAACGGGTCGAAGCGGGCAGCGGGGCAATCCATAGCGGTCGGGACATGGGCGGCGGACATCGTGGCAAGCCCCTATCCTAAACGCACGGGTCCCCGCCGCGTGTGACCGTTTTTATCCGGCGGCGCGGGGCTTCATGCCCGGGATGCGGGCGGCTCGCCGGGTTCGGCCCGCTTGCGGCTGCCGAAGCGCTCGGCGAACTGCCGCGTGAACACGGCGCCGAAGAAGAAAATCTGCGCGGAATAGTAGATCCACAGCAGCAGCGCGATCAGCGAGCCCGCCGCCCCGTAGGCCGACACCGTGCCGCCGCGGCCCAGGTACAGGCCGATGCCCCACTTGCCCACCAGGAACAGCGCCGCCGTCACGATGGCGCCAGGAATCACGTCGCGCCAGGGGATGGTGATGCTGGGCAGCAGCTTGTACACCACCGCGAACAAGGCCGTTACCACCGCGAACGAGAACAGGTTGGCGATCCACCCCGCCACCAGGGCGAACGTGGAATGCGTCCACAGGTCGCCGTAATAGCCCTTGGCCGCGCCCAGCGCCGCGTTCATCACCAGCGACAGCAGCAGGAACAGCGCCAGCACCAGCACCAGGCCGAACGACACCATGCGGCTGCGCACCATGCCCTGCAGGCCCGACTTGCGCTGGCTGGTGGCGTCCCACAGTTCGTCCAGGCTGGCCTGCAGCTCGGCAAACGCCGTGGTCGCGCTGAACAGCAGCACCGCAATCGACAGCAACGCCGCGATCCAGCCGCCGCCGGATTCGTGGGCGCTGGCCAGCACGGTCTGGATGACCTCGGCGCCGCGCGCGCCGGTCAGGTCGCGCACCTGCGCGAACAATTCCGAGCGCACCGCCTCTTCGCCAAAGAAAATACCCGCCACGGCAATCACCAGGATCAGCATCGGCGCCAGCGAGAACACCATGTACAGCGACAGCGCCGCCCCTTTGCTGGAGGCCCGGTGCCCCGACCACTGCTTGGCCGAATCGACCAGCAGCCCGTAGATTTCCGAGGGGCGCAGCATTTGCAGCAAGCGGGGCGGAATAGTCATGGCACTCATTTCGCAGTCGGAATCCCCGCATTGTAGGGGGACGGTTCGGCTGCCCACAATCCGCAAGCCATGTGCCCGTCCTTGCGCTAGGCAAAAAAAAGCCCCCACGCTGCGCTGCGCTTGCTGCCCCCCGAGGGGGCGTTTTTGCCTTGGGGCGGCCCGGCGGCAAAAAAAACACCCCCAGGGGCGAACCCTTGGGGGTGTTGGTCTGGCGTATCCCCGGGCAGGCCGGGGATGCTCGCGGCAGCGGCGCGGACTTAGAAGTCCATGCCGCCCATGCCGCCCATGCCGCCGGGCATGGGAGGAGCAGCGGGCTTGTCTTCAGCCAGTTCGACCACGGCGGCTTCGGCCGTCAGCAGCAGGCTGGCCACCGAGGCGGCGTTCTGCAGGGCGGTGCGGGTCACCTTGGTGGGATCCAGCACGCCTTGTTCGACCAGGTCGGTGTACTCGCCGGTAGCGGCGTTGTAGCCGTAGTTGCCCTTGCCGTTGAGCACGGTGTTGACCACGACGCTGGCTTCTTCGCCGGCGTTGGTAACGATGGTGCGCAGGGGCTCTTCGACAGCGCGCAGAATCAGCTTGATGCCGGCGTTCTGGTCAGCCGTGTCGCCCTTCAGGCCGGCAATGGCCTGCTTGGCGCGCAGCAGCGCCACGCCGCCGCCAGCCACCACGCCTTCTTCCACCGCGGCACGGGTCGCGTGCAGGGCGTCTTCGACGCGGGCCTTCTTTTCCTTCATTTCGACTTCGGTGGCGGCACCGACGCGGATCACCGCAACACCGCCGGCCAGCTTGGCCACGCGCTCTTGCAGCTTTTCACGGTCGTAGTCCGAAGTGGCTTCTTCGATCTGGACGCGGATCTGCTTCACACGCGCTTCGATCGACTTGCTGTCGCCAGCGCCGTCGATGATGGTGGTGTTTTCCTTGCCCACTTCGATGCGCTTGGCCTGGCCCAGCTCTTGCAGGCCGGCTTTTTCCAGCGACATGCCGGTTTCTTCCGAGATGACCACGCCGCCCGTCAGGATGGCGATGTCTTCCAGCATGGCCTTGCGGCGGTCGCCGAAGCCAGGCGCCTTGACGGCGGTGGTCTTCAGGATGCCACGGATGTTGTTCACCACCAGGGTGGCCAGCGCTTCGCCTTCGACGTCTTCAGCGATGATCAGCAGCGGACGGCTCGACTTGGCGACTTGTTCCAGCACGGGCAGCAGGTCGCGGATGTTGCTGATCTTCTTGTCGAAGATCAGGACGTACGGATCGTCCAGCGCGGCGACTTGCTTGTCGGGGTTGTTGATGAAGTAGGGCGACAGGTAGCCGCGATCGAATTGCATGCCTTCGACCACGTCCAGCTCGTTGTCCAGCGACTTGCCGTCTTCGACGGTGATGACGCCTTCCTTGCCGACCTTGTCCATCGCGTCGGCGATGATCTTGCCGATGGATTCGTCGCTGTTGGCCGAGATCGAGCCGACCTGGGCGATTTCCTTGCTGGTGGTGACCGGCTTCGATTGCTTGGCCAGTTCAGCCACGGCGGCGGTCACGGCCTTGTCGATGCCGCGCTTCAGGTCGATGGGGTTGAAACCGGCGGCAACGTACTTCAGGCCTTCCTGCACGATGGCCTGGGCCAGCACGGTGGCGGTGGTGGTGCCGTCGCCGGCGTTGTCCGAGGTCTTCGAGGCAACGTCTTTCACCAGCTGGGCGCCGATGTTCTCGAACTTGTCTTTCAGTTCGATTTCTTTGGCAACCGACACGCCGTCCTTGGTGACGGTGGGGGCGCCGAACGAACGCTCGAGCACGACGTTGCGGCCTTTGGGGCCGAGGGTGGTTTTGACAGCATTGGCGAGGACATTCACGCCGCGAACGATGCGGACACGGGCGTCGTCGCCGAACAGGACTTGCTTGGCAGCCATTGTGAGCTTCCTTCGAAAATTCGGTTCAGGTAATTACTGGATCACGGCGAGGATTTCTTCCTCGCGGATGACGAGCAGCTCTTCGCCGTCGACTTTCACCGACTGGCCGGCATACTTGCCAAACAGAACCTTGTCGCCAGCCTTCAGGTCGACCGGCAGCACTTTGCCGTCTTCGGTCTTCTTGCCCGGGCCAACGGCAACGACTTCGCCTTGATCCGGCTTTTCAGCGGCGCTGTCGGGGATGACGATGCCCGAGGCAGTCTTGCGCTCGTTGTCCAGGCGTTTGACGATCACGCGATCGTGCAGGGGACGCAGGGCCATGAGGGAACTCCTGTTTCTATAGAAGGGTGAAATGATCGGATTCAGGCCGGGAGGCGGTGTTAGCACTCACCAGCAGCGAGTGCTAATTATAGGGATGATGCGGCGGCGTTCAAGGGGGGAGGGGGTGGCTGTTACATATTTGGGCCAACTGTCGAAGCCAAGATTCAATAAACGTTGTATTATCGAATAATGAATGAGAACCAGGCCATTGCCGCCCTTGCAGGCCTCGCCCATCCCCAGCGCCTGCGCGCATTCCGCGCTCTAGTGGTGGCCGGGCTTCCGGGCCTTACCCCCAGTGTCCTGGCTGATCAGCTTGGCGTCGCCCGCAACACCCTGTCCTTTCATCTGAAGGAACTCGCGCATGCCGGTCTGGTCAGCGTCGAGCAGCAGGGGCGCAATCTGATCTATCGCGCCGATTTTTCCCGGATGAATGGGTTGCTCGGGTATCTCACGGAGCATTGCTGCGAAGGGGCCTCCTGCGAGGCTTCCAACCCGGGCGGCTGCACCACCTGCTAACCGGGGGCTTCCATGAAGCGCTTTCACGTTCATCTGCACGTCGACGATCTGGCCAGGAACATCGGTTTTTACTCCCGGTTGTTTGCCCAGGAGCCCGCTCGCGTCGGACTACGCAAAATGGATGCTGGACGATCCGCCAGTGAACTTCGCGATATCTACCCGCGGCGCTGGCCACGGGGTAGACCATTTCGGCATTCAAGCCGAAAGCGCCGAGGAACTTGTCAGCCAGCCATCCAGGAAGCTACGGCGCCGGCCGGCTGCTGCAGCCCAAACCCCTTGCCGCTCGATCGCCGGGATGCTCTGTCGCTCCAGTCCAAGCTTCGCGGTATCGGCCAGTCCAGGGAATAAACCTATGCCATCCAGTACACAGGCGGCGCTGGCTTCGCGCCAGCGCTCCGGGATGAGTGTTTTCGAGCGCTACCTTACGCTGTGGGTCTTCCTCTGCATCGTGCTGGGCGTGGCGCTTGGCCAACTGATGCCCGCGCTATTCCAGACCATCGGCCGCTGGGAAGTCGCCCAGGTGAACCTGTCCGTAGGAATCCTGATCTGGGTCATGATCATCCCGATGCTGCTCAAGGTGGACTTCGGCGCGCTGGGCCGGGTCAAGCAGCATTGGCGTGGCATTGGCGTGACCCTGTTCATCAACTGGGCCGTCAAGCCGTTCTCGATGGCTTTCCTGGGCTGGCTATTCATCCGGCAAGTCTTTTCCCCCTGGTTGCCGGCAGACCAACTGGACAGCTACATCGCGGGCCTGATCCTTCTGGCCGCCGCGCCGTGCACCGCCATGGTGTTCGTGTGGAGTCGGTTGACGGGCGGCGATCCGGCTTTCACGCTGTCCCAGGTGGCCCTGAATGACACGATCATGGTGTTCGCCTTCGCGCCCGTCGTTGGGCTGCTGCTGGGCTTGTCCGCCATCACCGTGCCATGGGATACCTTGCTGGTGTCCGTGGGGCTGTACATCGTCATTCCGGTCATTCTTGCCCAGTTTTGGCGCCGCGCGCTGCTGCGCCGCGGGCAGGCGGCCTTCGACCGGGCATTGGAGCGAATCGGACCGTTCTCGATGGCGGCTTTGCTGCTGACGCTGGTGCTGTTGTTCGCGTTCCAGGGCGAAGCCATCATCGGCCAGCCGTTGGTGATCGCGATGCTGGCCGTGCCCATTCTCATTCAGGTGCTATTCAATTCGGGCCTGGCGTACTGGCTTAATCGCCGGGTTGGCGAAAAGCACAGCATTGCATGCCCGTCCGCGCTGATCGGAGCATCCAACTTCTTTGAACTGGCCGTCGCCGCCGCGATCAGCCTGTTCGGATTCCAGTCCGGAGCCGCCTTGGCGACAGTTGTGGGAGTACTCATCGAGGTGCCCGTCATGTTGCTCGTTGTGCGGATCGTCAACCAGAGCAAAGGCTGGTACGACGCCGGCACCCAGCGGAACTGACGTGCAAGCCGATCCTGCCGCGTGCGCGGCCCGCAGCTCATTGAAATCCAGTCTTGCGTCAACAGAGGTATCTCATGAGTTCCATCACGATCTATCACAACCCCGCCTGCGGAACATCGCGCAATGTCCTCGGATTGATTCGCAACAGCGGCGAGGAGCCGACGATCATCGAGTATTTGAAGACTCCGCCTGACGCCGAAACGCTCAAGTCGTTGATTTCCGCTATGAGTGTGCCGGCGCGGGATGTGCTCCGGCAGAAAGGCACGCCGTACGACGATCTGGGGCTGGCGAATCCGAAATGGACAGAGGAGCAGCTGATCGACTTCATGCTCCAGTATCCGATCCTGATCAATCGCCCCATCGTGGTTACCCCTCTCGGTACTCGCCTGTGCCGCCCATCTGAGGCGGTTCTGGATATCTTGCCGCAACCACAGCGCGGCGCATTCAACAAGGAAGACGGCGAGCCGGTGATCAACGCGGAGGGCCGTCGTGTCTGACTTGCTGGTCGACTTGCCCAATATTGACGCGCCGCTATTCCAAGCTCCCAATCCTGCCGAACTGTTTGCGCCCAGACGCGCGACCCATGCGCCGCGCTTCCTGGTGCTGTATGGATCGCTGCGCGAGCGCTCCTACAGCCGCCTGGTCGCCGAGGAAGCCGCGCGGCTGCTTCGGGCCCTGGGAGGCGATGCGCGCTTGTTCAACCCGTCCGGCCTTCCGTTGGTCGATGATGCCAGTGACAGCCATCCGAAGGTTCGCGAGCTGCACGACCTGGTGCAATGGGCGGAAGGGATGGTCTGGAGCTCGCCGGAACGCCATGGCGCCATGACGGGCCTGATGAAGACGCAGATCGACTGGATCCCGCTGTCGGTGGGCGCTGTACGCCCGACCCAGGGCAAGACGCTTGCAGTCATGCAGGTGTCGGGCGGGTCGCAGTCGTTTAACGCCGTGAACCAGATGCGCCTGCTGGGCCGGTGGATGCGGATGCTGACCATACCCAACCAGTCGTCGGTCGCCAAGGCGTACCAGGAGTTCGACGACACGGGGCGCATGAAGCCTTCGCCTTACTATGATCGTATCGTCGATGTCGTGGAAGAGTTGATGAAGTTCACCTTGCTTACGCGGGATGTCGCACCGTATCTTGTGGATCGCTATAGCGAGCGGAAGGAAACTCCCGTACCCGCAGAGCTCAAACCTTAGGATAGGTATTGAGGCGGGGCGCTCAACAATTGACCGAGTCCGAACGGATATGGCCGGCATGCGAAACGGACATGCGGTTCCCGGCGCCTTGCCTTGCCCTATGGCGACGGGCCGTGGCGCCCTCGGGCCGTGCCTGCCGAAGGCCATGGACGCGGTTTCACTTGCCCGGGCAGCAGCCCGCATACCACCTGCTGGAGTTCCTGGCGGTCGGGCAGCGTGGCCAGGCCGATGGTGACCGCCAGCTGTTCGCCTTCCTTTAGCGGCCGGTAGCTGACCCCGGCGCGCTTCATGGACATGAAGGACCGGGGCAGCAGCGCGAAGGCCTCGCCGCTGGCGACGCCGGCCAGCAATACGTGGTGGTCTTCCGGTTCGCGTAGTGTCCGCGGCGCGAAACCATGATGGCGGAACACCGCGTGGCAGTGATCGAAGAATGCCGGTTGCCGCGCCCTTTCGAATGCATACAACGTGGCGTCCGCCAGATCGTGCAGCGACACGGCCCGGCGCCTGGCCAGCGGATGAGCGCTGGGCATGGCCACCACCATGGGCTGGCGATCCAGCTCGATCACGGCCAGGCCCTCGGTTTCCGTGGGCAGGGCGATGAAGGCGGCGTCAAGCCGCCGCGCACGCAGGCGCCGCACCAGCCGGGGTGACGTATCGAATTCGGTGGGCACCGCATCGAAGCGCCCGGACGACGCGATGCGCGCCGCCAACCCGCGGAACCACGGCGGCTCTACCGCGCTCGTCATGCCCAGGCGCAGCCGTGCGGGCAGCGCGGGCGATGCGATGCTGGCCTCGGCCTGGGCCAGCTGCCGCATGATCTTGCGCGCATGCGGCAGCAGCCGTTCGCCGGCCGGCGTCAGGCGCACTGCATGGGTGTCTCTGAAGAACAAGGGCGTGCCCAGCCGGTCTTCCATCTGCCGGATGGCGCGGCTGAGCGGCGGCTGCGACATGTGCAGCCGGTCGGCGGCCTGGCGGAAGCTGAGCGTGTCGGCCACCGCCAGAAACAGGACGAGGCCACGGAAATCGAGAGCGGCGGTCATACCTAAAAGGTATCACGAAATCTGTCATTCCAGTCTCTTGCGTCCGTGCCTAGAGTAGCGGCTCCGGTTGCCGCTTTGTGGCGGCGGCCATGACCAACGAGCCGATAAAGGACACATGCCATGACATCCGAACGATATAAAGCAGGCCTGCAGCAGTTGCACGCGGTGGACGGCGAAGCCGGCGTTGCCGTCGTAGAGTCGCTGCGGCAGGCGTTTCCGGATTTCGCGACTTACGTGGTGGAGTTCCCTTTCGGGGACATCTATACGCGCCCGGGCCTGGGCTTGCGCGAACGAGAGCTCGCCGTGGTTGCGGCCCTGTGCGCCATGGGAAACGCCGCGCCGCAGCTGCGCGTGCATTTGCACGCGGCGCTGCACGTCGGCTGCAAGCCTGCTGAGATTGTGGAGACCGTGATGCAGATGGCGGTCTATGCGGGCTTTCCGGCAGCCTTGAACGGCTTGGCGGAGGTGCGGCGCGTTTTCGACGAATGCGGCATCGCGCTGCCTCTGGAGCCGGCGTCGACGATGTGACGCCGGTGGTTCGTGCGCGGCTTCATGGAAGTGCTGCGCATGAATTCCGCGATGGAAGGCATCCGCATCCGCATCGCCACGATCTTACGGCCGGCCCCGCGAACCCGCCGTGGTGATCGCATGGGTGTCTTTTCACTGTGCTGGTCGCCGCGGTGGGGGCCCATTGCATCGTGCTGCCGCTGCTGGGCATCGCGCCGCGCCCCTGGGACATCGGCACGGCCGGGCTGATTTCAGAGCTGGTTGGCACGGCGCTCTGGATCTGGACCATCGAATGCGTGCGCCGTGCCATGCTGCGCCCGGCGCACTGAAAACGACAAACCAGATGGCGAGTGGCCGGGCATCAATCAGTAATCCCACTGTACCGGCACAAAACGGAAGCTCTTGCCGTTCTTGGCGATGTGGCCGATAGACGGAAACGCGACATGCGCCGCCGCCAGCATGGCGCCGGTTTCGGCGGCCTCATTGAGCAGCGAGATGCGCACGTCCACGGCTTTTTCAGGATCGTGCTCGAAGCCATTTTGCCAATCGGGATTGTCGAAGCCGACTTCGAAAATTGCGTCGCCCACGAATGTCAGCTTTTCGCCTTTCGAGGCGACGTCCACGACACAATGTCCCGGCGTGTGCCCGCCCGTCACGCGCGCCGACACGCCCGGGGCGACTTCCACGGTCTGGCCGAATTGCACGATGTTGTCGCGGTACAGTTCCACGAACTTCGCCGCCGCCTTGCGGAGCGCGGGAGGAACCGCTTCCGGCATCACGGTCTTGCTGAAATCCGGATTTTTCCAGAACTCCACTTCCGAGGCCGCTACGTGAATGCGCACGTCCGGGCGCAGCCTGGCCTTGACGCCATCGATATTCAGCCCGCCGACGTGATCCATGTGCATGTGCGTAATCACGATATCGGTGATCGCGGCCAGGTCGATGCCGGCCGATTCCAGGCGCATTACCGACCGGCCGGCGCGCGAGAAGTATTCGAAACCGTCGCCTACGCCCGAGTCGACCAGGATCAGGCGTTCTCCGCTGCGGATAAGCGCGATATTCAAGGCCCAGTCGAACATGTCGCGCTGCAGGAACCGGCCATCGAACCATTCGTTGCGGTCCGATTCGTTGACGTTGGTGGACATGGTCGAGGTCGGCAGCGGCAGAATGCCGTCGCTGATCAGCACGACGTCGACATCGCCCACGCGCACGGCATAGCGGGAAGGCACCAATTCGCCTGAGCTTTCTTTGCCGAATCTGGCGGTAACCGGCTGCACATTACGGGTTGTCTGGCTCATTTTCACTACTCCATTCAATTGGGTGGATGCGCCGCAGTGCGGCAGGTTGCGGGTGCGCGTGGTTGCGCGGACCTTCTGTTCGATCGTTGCAGCGGCTGGTGCAACCATCGTTGCGACAAATTCTAGTGAGCCAGCGCCAGCGCCAGTAGTATCGGGAAGGCCTTCAGTATGTTGACCAAACGGCAACAATCGGCGGATGCGACCGTTTCTCGTATGAGGCCGGTCAGCGCACTTTCGTGCCGGCTTCGGCACAGGGATTTCTGCAGTCCGGGACGCTTGCCGACGCATCATGCCGGCCGGAAGCCGGCGCCTATAATGGGTCGATTCCGGCCGCATCTTCCTGGCGCTGGCCAGCGCACCCGCAAGGACAAAGCAGATGGCAAGATTCGTTTTAGTGCCAGGCGGCTGGCACGGAGGCTGGGCCTTCGACGCTGTCGGCCAGGCGCTGTCAGGCCAGGGCCACGAAGTGCAGGCGCTTACGCTGCCGGGGCTGGGCGACGAACCCGCGCCGGGCGCCAATCTCGAACGCCATATTGACGAAGTAGTTCAGGCGATACGCGCAGGCGACACGCCCGCCGTTCTGGTCGGCCATTCGTACGGAGGAATGGTCGTCACCGGCGCGGCCGACCGGGAAGCGTCGCGCGTCAAGGCGATCGTGTACGCCGATGCCTATGTGCCGGACGACGGCGCATCGGTCTGGTCGCTGACTACCCAGAACTACCGCGACCGCTTCGTTGCGGGCGTGGCCGCGGATGGCCTTAATTGCGCGCCCTCGGCCCATCTCGACAAGCGCTGCCGCCCCCATCCCATTGCCACCTTTCTGCAGGCGATCAGGCTGACGGGCAATTGGCGCAATGTGCCCGCCAAAACCTTCATCGCCGCGTTCGGCTGGGAAGGCAGCCCGTTCATCGATCTGTACGAACGCCTGCGGCTGGACCCGGAATGGACCACGCATCGCCTGGACTGCGCGCACGATATTCCGCGGCTGGCGCCCGAGGCCCTGGCCAGGATTTTGCTGCAACACGGGTAGGCCTTTTGCCACGGCGGTGCTGCACTGCGCACCCAGCTCGAAACCGACATGAACGCGCCGGCCGCGCTGATGGCCATGTCCTGATCCCGCGCGCGGCCTGCCGGCGGCAAGCGGCGGTTCCGCCCAGTCAGCGCACCGGGTCGCGGCTCAGCAGCAGCCAGCCGGCAATTCCCAGCATGGCCGCGCCCAGCATGCCTTCCTGCAGACGCATGAACCAGGGGTTGCGCACCAGCCACCCACGGATGCGGGAAGCGCCATAGGCTAACATCGCGCCGGTGGCCAGTCCCATCGTCTTGGAGATGAGCGCCAGCACCAGCATCTGTATCCAGATCGGGCCCAGGGCGGGGTCGGTGAATTGCGGCAGGAAGGCCACCAGAAACAGGAAGACCTTGGGATTCAGCAGATTGGTGAACAGGCCCTGCCAGTAGGCGTCGCGCAGCGATGCGGCCCGGGCGCCGCCCGCCAGGCTGTGCGAACGGGTGCAGCGGCGCAGGGCGCGCACACCCAGGTAGGCCAGGTACAGCGCGCCAAGGATCTTTACCGCCGCGAACAGCGCGGGCGAATGCTGGAAAAGAGCGGCCAGGCCCAGCACCACCAGCGGAATCTGAATGAAGCCCGCCGATGAAGTGCCAAGCACGCTGAACCAGGCGGTGCGGAATCCCTGGGTCATGCCGCGCGTCAGCGTCAGCGCCATGTCCGGCCCGGGCGTCAGTTTGAGCGCCATGTCGGCGGCCAGGAACAGCAGCAGCATTTGCAGGCTAGGCATGATCCGATCCGAGGCCGGAGAAAGAAGAGGTAAATTGTATCTTTCCTTCGACCCATTTCTCAGATCCGTTTCATGAGCCGATCCCTGCTGGTCCTGATTCCGCTTTCGGGCGATGACCTGTCGCTGCTGCGCGGCGATTTCGACGTGGTGCAAGCCCCCGATGCGGCCAGCCGGGAATCCGCCATCGCTGCCCATGCAAGCCGGTTTGAAGCCGTGCTGACAAATGGCACCACGGGCATCGCCGTGCCGGATCTTGAACGAATGCCGAATGTGGGCCTGCTGGCGGCGCTGGGCGTCGGCTACGAGAATATCCCGATCGAGTACGCGCGCCGGCGCGGCATAGCGCTGGCAAATGGCGCCGGCACCAACTCGGCCTGCGTGGCCGATCATGCCTTTGCCTTGTTGCTGGGGGTGGTCCGGGCCATTCCGTTTCTTGACGCGAACGTGCGCCGGGGGGCCTGGCGCGACGGCATTCCGATGCAGCCGAACGTATCCGGCAAGCGCCTGGGCATCGTCGGGCTGGGCTCGATAGGCGCCGCGGTAGCGCGGCGCGCGGCGGGCTTTGACATGGAAGTGGCCTACCATAACCGCAGGCCGCGCCCGGATTCGGCGCTGCGCTATTTCGACGATCTGCTGCAGCTCGCGGCCTGGGCGGATTATCTTGTGGTGGCGACGCCCGGCGGGCCGGGCACGGCGCGGCTGATCAATGCAGACGTACTGTCGGCCCTGGGGCCGCGCGGCTATGTCGTCAATGTTGCCCGGGGCAGCGTCGTCGATACCGATGCGCTGGTTGCCGCGCTGCACCAGGACGGGATTGCCGGCGCCGCGCTCGATGTCTACGAGGGCGAGCCCGCGCTTTCGCGCGCCCTGGACGGCGCGCCCCGCCTGGTTCTGACGCCGCATGTCGCCGGGCGCTCGCCCGAATCCATGCGGGCCATGTTCACTAATTTCATCGAAAATGCCAGGCGCCACTTTGCCGGCCAGCCGCTGCTGACCCCGCTATAGCCGCTGCCGGGGCCGGACCCTGAAACATGCCGGATCCGGCGGCATTCTTCCCGCGGAATTTCAAAGACTGGAAAACCATGGACGACACGCAAGACGACATTCACTTTTATCGTCCGGAAGCCGGGCATGGCCTGGCCCACGATCCTTTCAAGGCCATTGTGGCGCCGCGCATCATCGGCTGGATTTCCAGCCTGAACGCCGCGGGGCAGCCGAATCTGGCGCCCTACAGTTTCTGCTCGGCCGTCAGTTCGCGGCCGGACATCATCTCTTTTTCCAGCGCGGGATACAAAGACAGCGTGCGCAATATCGAGGCGACGCGCGAGTTCGCCTGGAATTTCGTCAGCCGCGAGCTGGTCGAGACCATGAACGCCACTTCCGAGGCGGTGGACGCCGAAGTCAGCGAGTTCCAGTTGGCGGGGATCGAGCCGGCAGCGGGGCGCGCCATCAAGGCTCCGCATGTGGCGGCTTCACCCGCCGTGCTGGAATGCAAGCTGGTCGATATCCTGGCCCTGAAAGACATGAACGGAGACAGCGCCGGCCATTGGGTCGTGTTCGGGCAGGTGGTGGGGGTGCACATCCGCCGCAAGTACCTGCGCGATGGCCTGTTCGATACGTTTCTTGCGAATCCGGCGCTGCGGGCCGGCTACCGGGCGGACTACATGAGCGAGGGAAAGCGCTTCGAGCTGTTCCGGCCAGGGCAGGGCTGAGCGCCGTTGCCCAAAGGATGGTCTGGCGTCCCATATGCCAGACCATATGGTTAATAAGATTATTTCATTTGAACCGGTATGGCAGCGCCCAGATAATGGCCTGCATTCAAATAACGATTCGTACCGGAGACAATTGCCATGCCCACTGCCTCGCTGTTGCGGCGGACGACGCACGCCCTGTTGCTGAGCCTTGCGCTGGGGGCGGCCGCCGCCCACGCCGCCGATACCTACCCCGACCGCCCCATTACCCTGGTCGTGCCGTTTGCCGCGGGCGGGGGCGCCGATGTGATCGCCAGGCTGCTGGCCACCAAGCTGCCCGCGCAACTGGGCGGGCAGTCTGTCATCGTGGACAACAAGCCCGGCGCCTCGGGCAATATCGGAGCGGGCCAGGTGGCCCGCGCGCCGGCCGACGGGTACACCTTTCTGCTGACTAACAGCACGCTTACCATCAACGCCAGCCTGGACATGCACGGCACGCCCGACGTGCGCAAAGAACTGGCGCCGGTGTCGTTGCTGGTGATCGCGCCCGTGGCGCTGGGGGTCAATGCGGTGATGCCGGCCAAGACCGTGCCCGAACTGGTCGACTACATCCAGAAGAACAACGGCAAGCTCAGCTATTCTTCCTGCGGCAACGGCACGCCGCAGCACTTTACCGGCGAATTCATCAAGCAGGCGGCCAAGCTCGACATGGTCCACGTGCCGTACAAGGGGTGCGCGCCGGCCGTCAATGACGGTCTGGGCAACCAGGTGCCGATTCTTTTCAGCACGATCCCCAACCTGGCGCCGCATGCCGAAACAGGCAAATTGCGCATGCTGGGCGTGGCATCCGCCAAGCGGGTGTCGTTCATGCCCGACCTGCCGGCCATTGCCGAGACCAAGCCGTTCGGAACCTTGGATATTTCCGTATGGTTCGGCGTGTTCGGGCCGCAGGGGCTGCCCGCCGCGGTGAAGAACAAGTTCGAGGCGGCCGTGACGGCCACCATGGCGGATCCGGCCGTGCAGAAGGCCTTCCGCGACCGTTACTACGAAATCGAGAAAACCGGCGCCGCGGCCATGGCCAGCCAGATCGACAAGGACCTGGACATGTACGGCAAGCTGGCCAAGCAGTCCGGCATTACGCTGCAATAACGCTGCCCCGCCTTCAGACTTCGTTTCAAGGAAACTCCATGAGCATTGCCCCGGACCTCAAAGCCTGCATCGATGACCTGGTCGTCGCCAATCGCGTGCTGGCGCGCTTCGGCGTGCTGGACGGCTTCGGCCACGTCAGCGTGCGCCATCCGCACGATGCCCAGCGTTTCCTGCTGTCGCGCTCGTTGGCGCCCGAGCTGGTTACGGCCGACGACATCATGGAGTTCGGCATGGATTCCGAGGTAGCCGCCAAGGATGACCGCAAGCCTTATCTGGAACGCTACATCCACGGCGAGATCTACCGGGCGCGGCCCGATGTGCACGCCGTGGTGCACAGCCACTCGCCGTCGGTGATTCCTTTTGCCGGGTCGTCGGTGCGGCTGCAGCCCATTTACCACATGGCCGGTTTTCTGGGCGGCGGCGCGCCGGTGTTCGATATCCGCTGCTGCTTCGGGCATACCGATATGCTGGTGCGCAACCGCGACCATGGCAAAGAACTGGCGCAGACGCTGGGCGACCGCCAGATCTCGCTGATGCGCGGCCATGGCTTCGTCGCGGTGGGCGGCGGCATTCCCGTGGCGGTGTACCGCGCCATCTATACCGAAATGAACGCGGCATTGCAGCAGAAGGCCATCGGCCTGAACGGCGAAGTGACCTACCTTAGCCAGGAAGAGGCGGCGCTGGCCGACGCAATGATGGCCGGCGTGATGAACCGGCCGTGGGAATTGTGGAAGAAGAAGGCCTACGAGTAGGCGCCGGGCTCAGGCGGCAACCAGCCTGAGCAAGGTGATTTCCGACGGCGCGCCCAGCCGCAGCGGCGGGCCCCAATAGCCGGTGCCGCGGCTGGTATATACCCACATGTCCTGGAAGCGGTGCAGGCCGGCGGTAAAGGGCTGCTGGAAGCGCACGAAGAAATTCCAGGGCAGGAACTGGCCGCCGTGCGTGTGGCCCGACAGCTGCAGCCGGTAGCCGGCCGGGGCGGCCGCGGCGGCGCTGCGGGGCTGGTGCGCCAGCAGCAGGCTGATCGCGCCAGCGGGCGCGCCCGCCAGGGCCGCCGCCGGATTGCTGGCCTGTGCAGGGTCGAACGCGCCGGCGCTGTAGTCGGTTACCCCGGCCACCACCAGCTGCGCATCGCCGTGGTCCAGCACGGCGTGTTCGTTCATCAGCACGCGCAGGCCTATGCGGCGGAATTCCGCTACCCATTGTCCGGCGCCGGAATAGTATTCGTGGTTGCCCGTCACCAGGTACGCGCCGTGGCGCGCGGCCAGCTGGCCCAGCGGCCGGGTGTGCGGCGCCAGTTGCGCCACCGGGCCGTCGACCACGTCGCCGGTGACGGCGATCAGGTCGGGCCGCAGGGCGTTGACCGCCTGGACGATGTGCGCGACATAGCCTTGCTTGATGGTGGGGCCCACGTGGATATCGCTGATCTGGGCAATGGTGAACCCGTGCAGCGCGGCGGGCAGGCCGGCGATGGGCACGTCGACGCGCACCACGCGCGCCAGGCGCCGGGCGTTGAACGCGCCCGCCAGCGTGGCGGCCAGGGCCAGCGCCAGCACCGCGAAGGCGCTGGCCGTCTTGAGCGCCGGCACCGGCAGCGCGGCCGAAGCCAGGGCGCTTATCGACAGCGCCGCGGCCAGCGCCACGTCGCGCAGCAGGGTCAGCACGAACAGGGACGAGAACAGGCCCATGAGCACCAGCCCGGCGCCGGCCACCCAGTCGGCCCAGGGGCGCGCGGCAAACGGGCGGATCACCAGCGACACCGGCATCAGGATGCACGACAGCACCAGCGCCGCCACCCCGGCCCATTGCCGGCCGCCCGACAGGGAAAGATCGGGAATCAGGCGCAGGCCGACGTAGACATGGGCGGCGGCGACAATGGCGATCAGGCGCAGCAGGAACGAGACTCTGGACATAGGTAAGAATATGGGGGCAGGGGCGTTTGGGGGGTTGCTAGAATGGTTGTCACAGACAATCAGGCGCCTGGGTCTCGGTCCGGCGCCAGTTTAATCCGAGTATTCATCGTGCCCCGCACCGACCCCCGGAACCTGTCGCGCTATTGGTGGGACCGCCATACGCCCGGGCTCAGCCTGATGCACGCGGATTTCTCTACCCAGGAATATCCGCCGCACACGCATGACGGTTTCGTGATCGCGGTGACGGAAACCGGCGGGTCGGTGATCAAGAGCCGCGGCGTGGTGGAAGAGGCGCGTTCGTCGACCCTGTTCGTCTTCAACCCGGTCGAGGCGCACGCGGGCTGGATGGGTTCGAGCGAGCGCTGGCTTTACCGGTCGTTTTACTTGACGCAGTCGGCCGTCGATGCCGTGGCACGCGGGCTGGGCATCGAAGATGTTCCCTATTTCACGCGCAACATGTTCAGCGACAGCGACCTCATCGGCAGCTTCCTGGCGCTGCACCGGGCGCTGGAGGACGGCCGCGACCTGTTCCGCGAACGCGAGCTGCTGTTTTCCACTTTCGGCCGCCTGTATCAACGGCATGGCAGCGGGGGCGGGCGCATCGATCCGCCGCCGCGCGACCAGGCGCTGATCCGCCTGGCCATCGATATGGTCCATGCCCGGTACGCCCAGGACTTGCGGCTGGAAGACCTGAGCGGGGCGGCGGGGCTGACGCCGTTCCAGCTTATCGGCCTGTTCAAGCGCTGCCTGGGCCTGACGCCGCACACCTACCTGACCCAGGTGCGCCTGGGGCGGGCCTGCCATTTTCTGCGCCGCGGGATGCCTATTGCGCAGGTGGCCGCGGCAACGGGCTTTTATGACCAAAGCGCCCTGACCAGGCAGTTCAAGCGGTGCTACGGAATCACGCCGCTGCAGTTCGCCAGGGCCGCGGCCAACGGCGCGGTGCATTGACCGCCAGCCCCGCATTCCGCAATTTTTGCCAATACGCCGTTTGCGCGTTTCCCGATACTTCCCGGACTTGCAGCCACTTTCCAGGAAGCCCGCATGGCCACCCCCGCGTCTTGCCAGAAAACCGCGCAGCCCCGGACGCAGTTGCGCCGGGCCTTGGGCTTGCGCGGCGCCGTCGCGCTGGGCGTCGGCGGAACCATCGGCGGAGGCATTTTCGTGCTGGTCGGCCACACGGCCGCTCTGGCCGGCCCGGCCGCGCTGCTGGCGTTCGGGCTGGCGTTCATCGCTTCCCTGCTGATTGCGCTGCCGTACGCGGAACTTGCCTGCCGCTATCCGGAGGCGGGCGGCGGTTATGTGTTCGTGCGCGAAGTGCTGGGGCGCGGCTGGGGGTTCCTGATGGGCTGGGTGTTCTGGGGAGCCTACATTTTCGTCAGCGGCTATGTCACGCTGGGGTTCGGCGGGTATCTGGCCTCGCTGACCGGCCTGCCTTCGGCCTGGGGCGCGGTCGGGCTGGTGCTGGTGTGCATCGCGGTCAATGTGGCGGGCGTCAGGCTGTCGGGGCAACTGCAGGTGCTGGTGATCGCGCTGGCGCTGGCGGGGCTGCTGGGCTTTGCCGCGCTGGGCATGCCGTCGGTGCAGGCGGACCGTTTTACGCCCTGGATGCCCAACGGGCTGCCCGGGATACTTTCCGCCGCGCTGATCGCTTTCCTGGCCTTCGGCGGCTTTGACATGGTGGCCGCGGCCGGAGAAGAAATCGAGCGCCCGGAACGCAACCTGCCGCTGGCCATTCTGCTGACGCTGGCCATCGTGCTGGTGGTGTACTTGCTGGTGGCCTGCGCCGCGTTGGGCACGCTGGACTGGCGCGAACTCGGCGCGTCCGCCGCGCCGCTGGCCGATGCCGCGCGGACCTTTCTTGGCCCCGTGGGGGGCCGTGCGGTGGCGCTGGTGGCCGTGCTGACCACCGCGGCCACGGCGAATGCCGTGCTGGTGGTGACGTCGCGCATCAGTTTTGCCATGGCGCGCGACGGGCTGCTGCCGCCGGCCCTGGCGCGGGTAAGCCCGGCCACCGGCGCGCCCTGGGCCGCCGTGCTGGTCAGCGGGGCCATGCTGGCGCTGGTGGCGCTGATCGGCACCCTGCATATTTCCACGGCGATCGGCGGCTTTTTGTATGTGCTGCACTTTATTGCGCCGCTGCTGGTGCTGCTGAAGCTGCGCCGCAAGGGCGGCCCCGCGCCCGCTTTCCAGATGCCGCTGCCCGCGGTCCTGCTGCCGCTGGCTTTCATCATGGCGCTGGTGCTGCTGGTTTCCAGCGGCGCGGCCGGTTTGGCGGGCGGCGCGGCGTGGCTGGCGCTGGGGCTGCTTATTGCCGGGGCCAGGCAGGCCCGGGGGCGGGCGGGCCGGCCGATTTCATGAGCGGGAACGCCTGGCGCCGCGGTTCAAGGTGGTGAAAGTTTCGTGCACGCATTCCACCATGCGCCTGGCCAGCGAGTTGACGGGAAAATGATCGGACGTCACTGCGTAGCTGTGGAAGTCGATTTTTTCAGAGAAGGGTATTTCACGCAGGCCGGGCTCCTGCAAGGCCCGCGACACGACCGGGTTGACGATCGACACCCCGAGCCCCTTGCCGACCATGGTGCAGATGGTGGTGGCATAAGGGGTTTCTATCGAGAGAATTCTTGAATCATCGGGAAAATGGCGGTCGATCGCCGCCCTGTTGAAACTGCCCGCCGGCAGCGAAATGAAGTTTTCTTCGTTGAAATCGGCGGGTTTCAAGATTTTCCTGGCGGCCAGCCGATGCGAGCCGGCCACGATGCCGACGCCATGCGCCGTATTGATACGCTCGTAACGCAAGCTCGGCATGTCGGTATGGATCGAGCAGAAGCCGATATCGCAGAATCCCGTCGCCATCCACTTGGCCACGACGTCGGACCCGCCCGTATTGACCACCACGGGGATATCCGAGAATTTCTGCCTGAACAGGCGAATGGCGTCCGGCAGAACGCATTGGGTAATAGAACCCACCGCGCCTACCCGCAGCAGGCCGGTGCCTCTGCGGCGGATCGAGCTGGCGCTGTCATTCAGTGATTCCAGCCCGATGAATGCGCGCTCGACATCGGCATAGAACGCCTCTGCCTCTGGCGTGGGAATCAGCCTGGTGCCGACGCGCTGGAACAGGCCGAACCCCAGGGTTTTTTCGAGCAGCGCTATCCAGCGGCTGACATTCGGCTGCGAGGTGTGCAGCAGCCCGGCCGCCGTGGTCATCGAGCGCGTCATCATGACGGCGCGAAAAGCCTCGACTTGTTTGAAGTTCATGCGCGAATCCTCTGGAATGCTTATTGCCTTGCCATATCATTATTGTATAGATAGGCGTAAAAATCTGATTTGACGCATGAATTGCGGCAGATGGAGACTACGGTTTTCCACGTTTCTACCTGGCCGAGATGGAATCCAAAGTAAGCAGCCGCCTCAAGCAGCCTCTTGCAAAAGAGGTGATCCAGCATGTTTTTCTTCCGCGCCTGAATCGCGAGTTCTACGCCAATTTCGAGATGCTGAATCAGATCAATCTCGCGCATCTGCTGATGCTGCATGAGCAGGGCATACTCGACCGGAGCGTGTCGATCCGCCTGGGGACGGCCTTGCTGAAGATGCAATCGGACGGCCCTGATGCGGTGGAACTCGATCCCGCGCGGGAAGAGGCCTACTTCAACTATGAGGCCCACCTGATCAAGCTGGTCGGGCAAGATGTGGGCGGGCGGCTGCACACCGCCCGCAGCCGCAACGATATGGGGGCTACCATCGACCGCCTGCGGGCGCGGGATTTCGCGGCCCGCATCGCGGGCGCGCTGGTCGGGGTGGCGCAAGCCGCGCTGCGGCAGGCCCGCAAGTACGCCGATTGCGCGATGCCGGGCTATACCCACATGCAGGCCGCGCAGCCGATCACTTACGGCTATTACCTTTCGGCGCTGGTGGATGCCTGGTCCCGGGACATCGACAGGATCCTGCATGCGATGGACACGGCGGACGCTTCGCCGCTGGGTTCGTGCGCGCTGGCGGGAACATCGTTTCCCATCGATCGCGACGCCACCAGCGCGATGCTGGGCTTTGC
The DNA here is from genome assembly GCF_017356245.1 of Bordetella petrii. Lineage (NCBI taxonomy): Bacteria > Pseudomonadati > Pseudomonadota > Betaproteobacteria > Burkholderiales > Alcaligenaceae > Bordetella > Bordetella petrii. The sequence goes on along the minus strand of NZ_JAFMZZ010000001.1, from coordinate 3,167,597 downwards.
CCGGCCGCTCGCGAATGCCCTGGATGGCGTCGCATCGCGCGACTTCGCGCTGGAACTGAGCGCGGCGCTGTCGATCATGATGATTACCTGCAGCCGCATGGTGCAGGACTTCTACATTTGGTCGACCCCGGAATTCGGCTTGCTGTCGTTCCCGGACCGGGTGGCCAGCACCTCCAGCATCATGCCGCAGAAAAAGAATCCAGCCGTGCTGGAGTACCTGCGCGGGAAAACAGGCCACTTGATCGGGTTGACTTCGGCTGCCCTTGCCACTGTGAAATCCACGCATTTCACCCATTCGGGCGACAGCAGCCGCGAAAGCACCCGGACCTGCTGGGAGGCATGCGAAGAGGCGTTGAAGTCTCTGGAACTGATGAAGCTGCTGGTGGAGGAAGTCGAGCCCAACCGGGCCCGCATGGCATCCCGCGCCGCCGAGGATTTCTCGACCGTGACGGATCTGGCGGACCTGCTGGTGTGCAAGGCGGACATTTCGTTCCGCGACGCGCATCACATCATAGGGGCGGTTGTCCGGCATGCATTGGACAGCGGCATGCCGGCCCGGCAGATAACGCCGCAGATGATCGCGTCCGCGGCAGAGCAGCAGCTTGGGCGGCCGATATTGCTGCAGGACGACGACATCGGCAGTTGCCTGGATCCCGTGCGCAACGTGGCCGCGCGCCAGTCGCCGGGCGGGCCGGCGCCACGCCGTGTGCTCGAACGCATCGAGGCGCAGGCGGCGTTGCTTGGCCAGAAGAAGGATGTTGTTGGAATCGCGGCTCGGCAGGCCATCGACGCCCGTGAGCTGCTGCAAACCCGCATACGCGCACTTGTCTCGTCTGATACGGGCGAACCCGCGTTGCAGAAAACCTGACTATAAAAACGGAGGAGATTCATCATGTTCAAGATCGTCTTGGCGCTGGCCGCCGCAGCGGGCATCTGCCTGGGGACAAATGCCCAGGCCTACCCTGAAAAACCCATCACCATCGTCGTTCCATTCGCCCCGGGCGGCACCGTGAACCTGATGGGACGCCTGCTGGCCGACCGCATGTCGCAGGTGCTTGGGCAGCCGGTTATTGTCGAGAACAAGCCGGGCGCCGGCGGCAGTATCGGCGCGAACCTGGTGGCCAAGGCCCAGGCCGATGGCTACACGCTGTTGCTGGCGACGATGGGGCAGCAGTCGATCCAGCCTTTGCTGGCCAAAGAGCTGCCTTACGACGCCAACAAGGATTTCGCGCCGGTTGCGCTGTTTTCCACCGTGCCGAACGTATTGACGGTTTCGGTGCATACGCCGGTCAAGAGCGTGGCGGAACTGGTTGCGTACGCCAAGCGGAATCCCGGGAAACTGAACATGGCCTCGGCCGGCATCGGCTCTGTCAATCACCTGACCGGCGAGCTGTTCATGTACCGGTCGGGTGTCAAGTTCTCGCATGTGCCGTATCGCGGCGCCGGGCCCGCGACAGCCGACCTGCTGTCGGGCCAGGTGCAGGTGCTGTTCGCCAACCTGCCGAACGTGCTGCCGTACATCGAGCCCGGCAAGGTCCGCGTGCTGGCGATCGCCAGCGACCAGCGCAGCCCGGCCATTCCCGATGTGCCCACGCTGGCCGAAGCCGGCGTGAAAGACGCGGTCGTCGAGTCATGGTATGGGGTCATGGCGCCCGCGGGCACCCCTTCCGACGTGATCAGGAAGCTGCAGGACACGGTCATCGGCATCGCAAAAGAGAAGCCGATGATCAAGCAGCTGGCCGAGCTGGGCGCGATGCCCTATCCCGGAACAGCGCAAGATCTGATGGAACTTTCCAGCAAAGAAACCGCCCGCTGGACGGACATCATCAAGGGCGCGAACATTCAAACCAACTAGAACCCGGAATGGCGTAAGCTGCCGGGTCATGGCCGACCTGAAACTTCTGGAAGATCTGATCGCGCTGGCGCGGACCGGCAGCTTTGTGCGCGCGGCCGAGCTGCGCCACGTTACCCATCCGGCGTTCGGCCGGCGCATCCGGGCGCTGGAAGCCTGGGCCGGCACGCCGCTGGTGGAGCGCCAGCGGGCCCCCGTCATCCTGACGCCGCAGGGCGAGGCGCTGCTCAAGACGGCGGCGCAGGTGGTCGAGCGGATGGAGCAGGTGCGCCACCGGATCCGCCGCTCGGGCGCGGCCGGCGAGTCCGTGCTGCGCATTGCCACCGGCCGCAGCCTGGCGCGCACGCTGGTGGCCGACTGGATCGCCCGTCTGCGGCACCGCAGCCCGAAGGTGCTGGCCGAAGGCGCGCAGGTCGAGCTCAGCACCGGCATGATGCAGGACCTGGTCGCCCGGATGGAGCAGGGCCGGATCGACCTGCTGTGCTGCTATGAACACCCGGCGCTATCGGTGCAGCTCAGCCCGGAACGCTACCGCTACATGACGCTGGGTACTGACAAGCTGGTGCCGGTCAGCCAGGCGGACACGCGCGGCCGGCCCCGTTATGCGCTGCGCGAAGCCGGCCCCGGAGTGCCGCTGCTGACCTATGCCGGCGGGCTGTCGATGGAGCGCATCGTCGGCGACCGCCTGGAAGCCATGCCCTATGCGCTGGCGCCTTTCCTGCGCATCGATTCCCTGGATGCCGCCCACGGCCTGGTGCTCAAGGGCCTGGGCGTGGCCTGGCTGCCCTGGTCGATGGTGGCTGGGGACTGCCGCCGCGGCACGCTGGCGGCGCTGGGCGGGCGCAGCGAGGAAATCTCTTTCGAGGTGCGCCTGTACCGTTCGCGGGCGCGGCTGGCGGACCTGGCCGAGGCGGCCTGGGAAGTGACGGCCAGCCGGGCGGGCTGATGTCTGATTTGTGCTGAATAAGCACGGCAATGTGCTGCCTTGGCACATTGTGCCCCATGTGGTGCCGGAAAATATCGACCGATATTCCAACGAGACGGGCACGCCGTCCATCACAGCACCCAAGGGAGACATCATGAAAAAAACCATATCGCGGCCGCTGCGCGGCGCCATGTTCGCACTTTGTTCTGTTGTTGCCTGCGGCGCCGCCGCGCCCGCGGCGGCCGATTACCCCGAGCGTTCCATTTCGCTGGTGGTGGGTTACCCGGCGGGCGGCAGCGTCGACCTGACCGCCCGCCTGTTCGGCGAAGAGCTGGCCAAGCGCCTGGGGCAGAGCGTGGTGATCGAAAACGTGGGCGGGGCCGGCGGGACTATCGGCGCGCAGCGCGTGGCGCGCGCCGAGCCGGACGGCTATACGCTGCTGCTGGGGTCGACCAACGAAATGGTCATTGCCCGCATGGTCAACCCGGCCGTCAAGTATGACGGCGCCAAGGATTTCACCGCGCTGGGCGTGATCGCCTCGCAGCCGATGCTGCTGGCCGCCAGCAAGGCGTCGGGTGTGACCACGGCCGCGCAGTACCTGCAGAAGCTGCGGGCCGAGCAGCCCGGCACGTTCAACTTCGGCTCGTCGGGCGTGGGCACGGCCCTGCACCTGGCGGGCGAGATGGTCAACCAGTCCACCGGCACGCGCGCCGCGCACGTGCCTTACCGTGGCGTGGCCCCGATGGTTACCGACCTGATGAGCGGCCAGCTCGACTACGGCGTGCTGGTCCTGTCGTCGGGCCTGCCGCAGGTGCGCGGCGGCAAGGTGGTGGCGCTGGGCGTGACCGAAAAGCAGCGTTCGCCCGCCGCCCCGGATATTCCCGCCCTGGCCGAGACCTCGGGCTTCGAGGGCGTGGACATCAACGTCTGGTTCGCCCTGTACGGCCCGGCGGGCCTGCCCGGGCCAGTGGCCGCCAAGCTGCGTGGCGCGCTGGCCGAAACGCTGAAATCGGAGCAGTTCCGCGCCAAGCTGCAGCAGGCCGGCGGCGTGCTGGCCCAGCCCGGCGTGGACCCGGTGGCCTATCAGGCCAGCGAAACCAAGAAATACGGCGCGCTGGTCAAGGCCGCGAAGATCCAGGCGCAGTAACCCGCAGCACAAGGAACCACGCAGCATGCAATTCCAGCTTTCCGCCCCGGACCTGTCGGCCGAACGCGCGGGCAACACCAGTACGCCAGGCGTCTGGCATTTCGATTCCGGGGCGCCGGGGCGGGCGCTGATGGTGACAGCCCTGGTGCACGGCAACGAACTGTGCGGCGCCTGGGCGCTGAAGGACCTGCTGGCGTCGGGCCTGCGGCCGCGCCGCGGCAGCCTGACGCTGGCCTTCTGCAACCTGGCGGCCTTCGACCGCTTCGACCCGGCCCGCCACGACGCGTCGCGCTTTGTCGACGAAGACCTGAACCGCGTCTGGAGCGCGGCGCGGCTGGACGACGCCGTCTCTTGCGAGCGCCGCCGCGGCGCCGCGCTGCGCCCGTGGGTGGAACGGGCCGACTGGCTGCTGGATCTGCATTCGATGCACGAGCCCGGCGCGCCGCTGCTGCTGACCGGCATGCTGCCGCGCAATATCGCGCTGGCGCGCCGGCTGGGCGCGCCCCGGCATGTCATCGTGGACGCGGGCCACAAAGACGGGGTGCGCATGCGCGACTATGGCCGCTTCGGCGACCCGGGCCAGGCCGATGCCCGCGCGCTGCTGATTGAATGCGGTTTCCACGGAGACCCGGCCGCGCGTCTGGTGGCGCGCGACATGGTGGCGCGCATGCTGGCCGAGTCGGCCGTGATCGACGCGGCCGACCTGCCGGCCGGCTGGTTGCTGCCGGGTTCTCAACCGAACCAGGTGTCAGACACCCAGAGGGTGTCTGACACCTGCTGCGAGGCGCCAGGCGCAGGGGATGCCGGCCCGCAGCGCGTGCTGGAAGTGACCGACGCCGTGGTGGCGCCGTCGATGAACCTGCGCTTCGCGCAGCCCTGGCAGGGGCTGGAGACGCTGGCCCGGGCCGGATCGCTGATCGGCTGGGCGGACGATGCGCCCATCGTCACGCCTTACGACAACTGCACGTTGATCATGCCGTCGCTGCGGCAGCTCAAGCCGGGCGTGACGGTGGTGCGGCTGGCGCGCGAGTACGCCGGCTGAAGGGCGGGCTTGCGCGGGCCGCGGGCGCCGGGTCAGGGCAGCGGCATGTCGAAGCCCGCCTTGGCCAGTTCGAACTGGCATTGTTCGAAGCCGGTGCCGGGCACGAGTTCGCCGGCGCGGTCGCGGATTTCGTCCATGCGCGCGTGGATCTGCTGCGCGGCATCCGCGCCGGGCTCGACGAAGATGCCGCGCGTCATGGTGATGTTGGCGCTTTCGACGCCGCCCGCGCCCGCCAGCAGAATGCAGCGGGTGGGGGCGTCTTCGCCCACCAGCGCGACCAGGGCCGGGCTGACGGCGGCCGGCGCCAGGCGTTCCAGGGCCTCGGGCAGCAGCAGGCCTTCGGTCATGGCCGTGGCGGCCGTGGGAGCCAGGCAATTGACCCGGATGTCGTACTTGGCGCCTTCCAGCGCCAGGGTCTGCATCAGGCCCACCAGGGCCATCTTGGCGGCGCTGTAATTCGATTGCCCGAAATTGCCATACAGGCCGGACGACGAGGTGGTCATCACGATGCGGCCGTAACGTTGTTCGCGCATGATTTCCCAGGCCGCCTTGACGCAGTGCACGCTGCCCATCAGGTGCACGTCGAGCACCTGGCGGAAATCGTCCAGCGTCATCTTGGAAAAGCTTTTGTCGCGCAGAATGCCGGCGTTGTTGACCAGGATGTCGACGCGCTGCCATTCGTCCATTGCCCGGCCCACCAGGGCCTGCATGGCGGCGTAGTCGGTGACGTCGCCGGCCGCGGCCAGGGCGCTGCCGCCATTGCGCACGATTTCATCGGCCACCGCGCTGGCCGGCGAACCGGCGTGCGCGCCGGCCACGTCGTTGACCACCACGCGCGCACCGTGGCGGGCGAGTTCCAGGGCGTGCGCCCGGCCCAGTCCGGCGCCGGCGCCCGTGACGATGGCGACGCGATCCTGCAAAGACTTCTTCATGAATACTCCAGGTGGAAAACGGCCCGGTTCAGAACGCCACGGCGTCGCGTCCCTTGAGGCCCAGCATGGCCCGCGCTTCGTCGGGCGTGGCGATGTCCAGCGAAAGCTCGCCCAGGATGCGGCGTATCTTGCTGACTTGTTCGGCACATGATTTTGCCAGTTGTCCCCTGGCCAGGTACAGGCTGTCTTCCAGCCCCACGCGCACGCTGCCGCCCAGGATGGCGCCCATGGTCACCAGCGGCATCTGGTGCCGGCCCGCGCCCAGCACCGAAAAGCGGTAGCCGTCGCGGCCGAACAGGCGGTCGGCGGTGGTTTTCATGGCCACCAGGTTTTCCGGGTCGGGCCCCATGGCGCCCAGGATGCCGAAGATGTTCTGGATGAACAGCGGCCCCTTGACCAGCCCTTCATCGACGAAGTGGGCCAGGTTGTACAGGTGGCCCATGTCGTAGCACTCGAACTCGAAGCGCGTGCCGCATTCTTCGCCCAGCACCTTCAGAATGTGCCGGATGTCGCGGAAGGTGTTGCGGAAGATGAGGTCTTCCATGCCTTCTATGTACGGCTTTTCCCAGTCGTGCCGCCATTCGGAAATGCGCCGCGCCGCGGGATGGATGGAAAAATTCATCGAACCCATGTTCAGCGAGCACATCTCGGGCCTGGCGCGCAGCGGGTAGGCCAGCCGTTCTTCCAGCGTCATGCGGGTGCTGCCGCCGGTGGTGATGTTGATGACGGCATCGGTCGCGTCGCGGATGCGCGGGACGAATTCATCGAATACGGCCGGATCCGCCGTGGGGCGGCCATCGCGCGGGTCGCGCGCGTGCAGGTGCAGGATGGCGGCGCCGGCCTCGGCGGCCTGGATGGCCTGCTCGGCGATCTGCGCGGGCGTCAGGGGCAGGTGCGCGGACATGGTCGGCGTGTGGACCGACCCCGTGACGGCGCAGCTGATAATGACCTTGTCTTGTCGGTTTGGCATGTCGGATCTCGTCGATGACGGGTAAAGGGGCGGGCCGCCTACACGGCCAGCCATTGGGCCACCAGGGCCTCGTTCGAGCTCAGTTCGCGCGGGCTGCCTTCGAAGACGATGCGGCCGTGTCCCATGACGCAGACGCGCGTCGAGACCTTCAATGCGATCGTCAGCTTTTGCTCGACCAGCAGCACCGAGACGCCCTTGCGGTGCATGTCCTGGATGCATTCGCCGACCTGGGCCACGATGCGCGGCGCCAGCCCTTCGGTGGGCTCGTCGATCAGCATGACCAGCGGATTGCCCAGCAGCGAGCGGCAGATCGTCAGCATCTGCTGTTCGCCGCCCGACAGACTGCCGGCCCGGGTATTGCGGCGTTCTTTCAGGCGCGGAAAGTAGTCGAACATCTGCTCGACGGTCCAGCGGTGTGCCCCGGGCGCGGCGGGCTGCTGGCCCATGCGCAGGTTTTCGTCCACGGTCAGGTTGGCGAAGACCTCGCGTTCTTCGGGCACGTAGGCGATGCCGGCGCGGCAGATGGCATAGGGCCGCGCGCCCGCCAGGTCGCGCCCGCGCAGGCGCACGCGGCCCGAAGTGGGCGGCACCAGGCCCATGATGGCCTTCATGGTGGTCGAACGCCCCGCGCCGTTGCGGCCCACCAGGCTGACGACTTCGTCGCGCCCGACCCGCAGGTCCACGCCGTGCAGCACATGGCTTTTTCCGTAGTGGGCGTGCAGGTTTTCCACGCCCAGCAGGGGGGTGTCGGCGGTTGTGTTCATGGGGTGGCCTCGTCGCCCAGGTAGGCCTCGCGGACACCCGCGTGGGCGCGGATTTCCGCAGGGGTTCCGGTGGCGATGACCTGGCCGTAGACCAGGACGCTGATGCGGTCGCTGAGGGAAAACACGACGTCCATGTCGTGCTCGACAATCATCAGCGTGCGCCCCGCTGAAATCTCGCGGATCAGCTGCGCGGTGTACTCGGTTTCGTCATGCGACATGCCGGCCATGGGCTCGTCCAGCAGGATCAGCCGGGGATCCGAGGCGAGCGTCATGGCGATTTCCAGCGAGCGCTGCTCGGAATACGCCATTTCGCCGGCCACCGAGCCCGCCTTCGCCGCCAGGCGCACCAGCTCGAGCAGCCTGCCGGTTTCTTCGCGGATGCGGCGGTCGCGGTCGATGAACTTCCAGAATGCATATTGCAGGCCATGCGCGCGCATCACGGCCAGGCGCACGTTTTCGTAGGTGCTCAGCCTGGGAAAGATATTGGTGATCTGGAACGAGCGCGCCAGCCCGCGGCGGTTGATCGCCTGCGGCGTGCGGCCGCCGATCTCGCGGCCTTCGAAGCGGATGGCGCCGGAGCTGGGCGCCAGCTGGCCGGACACCAGGTGGAACAGCGTGGACTTGCCGGCGCCGTTGGGGCCGATCAGCGCGTGCCGCTCGCCGGCGCGCACCTGCAGGTCGACGCCGCGGATGATGTCGGTGGGGCCGAACGATTTGCGCAGTTCGTGCAGGGCCAGGATGGGGTCGCTCATGCCGATTCCTCGCTGTGTTGCGCCGGCGGCGGCCCGGAAGGCGCCGGTTCGCCATCGGCCAGCGCGTTCAGCATCTGGCGGCAGCGCCAGTACAGCAGCGCGGCCGCGCCGAACAGCAGCAGCGGCACACCCCAGGTGGCGGGCGAGCCGGGTTGCCACGAGCGGTCGAACAGCGCGACGGCAGGCCAGGGGCCGCCCGCGCCGGCCTGCATCAGCGCGCGGTATTCCTGCGAGAACAGGCGCTGCAGCAGCTCGATGGTGAACACCGTGCCGGCGCCCGCCAGCACGGCGCAGGCGGCGGCCATCAGGAACAGCGGGATCAGCCGGCCCAGGGCGTGGCGTTCGCGCAGGCGCCCGGTGATGGCGATGAGCCCGGTCAGGCCGGTGGGCAGGAACATCATGACCAGCACGAACAGGATGCCCTGGTAAAGCAGCCAGGAGCGGGTCAGGTCCGAAATGGCGTATCCGAAGAAAGTCATCAGCGCCGCGCCGAACGCCGGCCCCAGAAAAACCTGCACCCCGCCGATATAGGTATTGAGCACCGCGGCGGCCGACAGCGACGGGTCGAACACGACGTAGTTGGCCGACTCGTTGGACAGCACCTGCAGGCCGCCGGCCATGCCGGAGAACATGGCCGAAATGGCGAACACCAGGGTGCCGAGGCCGTGCACGTTGTAGCCCAGGAATTTCAGCCGGTGGCTGTTTTCGCGCAGCCCCAGCGTCAGCCTGCCCAGGGGCGTGCGCGTGTACAGGTAAAGCAGTGCCATGGCCATCAGCACCCAGGCCAGCGTCAGGTAATACACCTGGGTGGTCGAGCCGAAGTCGAAGCCCCAGGCGGGCATGCGCATGGTCGAAATGCCCGCCTCGCCGCCGAAGACGCCCTTCAGGTGCGGCGCCAGCGAATGGACGAGTTCCGCGATGGCCAGCGTGATCATGGCGAAATAGGTGCCGCTGCGCTGGGTGGCGAACCAGCCCGCGATGGCGCCGAACACCAACCCGCCCAGCGCGCCGGCCAGGGGCATCAGGGGCGTGGGCAGCAGGCCCGCGCCGCCCACCGCGTTCATGGCATGCACAGTGGCGAAGGCGCCCACGCCGAAGTAGGCCGCATGGCCGAAAGACAGCATGCCGGCCTGCCCGCACAGCAGGTTGTAGGCGCTGGCGAACAGGGCGGCGATCAGCATCTGGATGGCCGCATTGAGCAGGCCCTGCGACAGCAGGAACGGCAGCGCCGCCAGCAGCGCGGCGCCCGCCAGGCAGGTGATCAGGGTCTTTCGCATGATTTCAACCGTTTTCGCCCAGCAGGCCGCCGGGCCGCACCAGCAGGACCAGCAGCATCAGCGCGAAGGGCAGCGTGGCGGCCAGACTGGAAAGATTCAGGGTCATCAGCCCGCCTATGCCGCGGGCCCATTCACCGGCGCCGAACAGCGCGAACAGGTCGGCCAGGCTGGCGTCGACCGCGACGGCCAGCGAGGTGATGACGCCGATCAGCAGCGACGCCAGCATCGCCCCGGCCAGCGAGCCCAGCCCGCCGACCACCACCACCACGAACACCATCACGCCCAGTTCCAGCGCCATGTTGGGATTGGTGGTGTAGAAGGCGCCGGCCACGGCGCCTGCCAGCCCCGCCAGCGCGGCGCCCACGCCGAACACGCCCATGAATACCAGCGGCACGTTGTGCCCCAGCGCCTCGGCCATGCTGGGCCGGTGTATCGCCGAGCGCACCACGATGCCCACGCGCGTGCGGGTCAGCATCAGGTAGATGGCGATGAACATCGCGATGGCGATGCCGCCCATCAGCAGCCGGTAGAACGGATACTGGGTGCTGCCGATGCTGAACGCGGAAAAATCCAGCGACGCCGGCACACGGTAGTCGACCGGATAATTGCCGTAGAACAGCTTGATGGACTCGGCGATGATGAACGACAGGCCGAAAGTCAGCAGCAGCTCGTGCGCGTGGCCATGGCGGTGCACGCGGCGCAGGAAGCAGCGTTCCACCACCACCCCGATCAGCCCCACCAGCAGCGGCGCGGCGATCACGGCGGGCCAGAACCCGGCCACGCCCTGCAGCGTGTAGGCAAAATAGGCGCCCAGCATATAGAACGACGCATGCGCGAAGTTCAGCACGCCCATCATGCCGAAGATCAGCGTCAGGCCGGCCGACACCATGAACAGCAGCAGTCCGTAGATGATGCCGTTCATCAGCGAGAAAAGAAGCTGTTCCATGGCGCTGCAGCTCAACCGGGCCGCTTCATCTTGCAGCTGGCCTGCGCGGGCGTGGAGGCCTGCTGGGCCGTCAGCAGCAGCACCGGCTTGAAGCCCATGTCGGTGCGGTCGACCTTGTGCCGGGCATCGCGCGACACCGTGGACACCACCATCGGCAGCTGCGCCTGGTGATCTGCCGCGCGCATGCTCATTTCGCCCATGGGGGTCTGGATGCGCGCGGTTTCAAGAGCCTGGGCCAGCGCGTTGACGCTCAGCGCGCCGTTGGCGGGCGGGGTGCGCTTGAGTGCGTCGGCCACCATCTTCATGCCATAGACCGTCTGCGGCTCGATGAACACCGGCATGTGGCCGGTCTTGGCCTGGTAGTCCTGCACGAACTGTTCGGCGTCGGGGCCGCCCGCCTCGGCGTTGAAGGTATGCACGACGAAATTGCCCTCGGCCAGGTCGCCCGCGTTGGCCAGATTGCCCGGCTGGTCCAGGTACACCGTGCCATAGCGCGCTTTCAGGCCGGCGGCCTTCGAGGCCTTCATCAGCAGCAGCAGGTCGTTGGACCAGTTGCCCGTAATGACGGTGTCGGCGCCCGAAGCGGCGATTTTCGCGACGTAGGGGGAAAAGTCCTGGATCTTGTTCACGTCGTGCAGGGTCTTTTCCACCACCGTGTAGCCGCCGGGCTTCTGGTTGTCGATGATGGCCTGCTGCATGTCCTGGCCCCAGGAATAGTTCTGGTTGATGGAATACACCTTGCCGCCCAGCGCGCCGGCCTTTTTCATGCCTTCGACCAGCGCCCTGGTGCGCACCTGGGCGTTGCCGGCGAAGCGGAAATGGTAGAAGTTGCACTTTTCGCCGGTGAGTTCCAGCGCCTCGGCGCCCATGTTGATGTAGACCATCTCTTTGCCGGGGTTGCGCAGGTTGTGCTTGCGGATGTCTTCGGTAATTTGCCCGCCGATGGCCGACGAGGCGCCCTGCACGACGATCTGCACGCCGTCGGCGGCGGCCGCCTTGAGCTTGTCGGCCGCGCCCGCCGGGCCGCCCTGGTTGTCGTATTCAAGCAGTTGCACCGGCTCGCCGTTCCAGCCGCCGGCCGCGTTGATCTGGTCGACCACGTAGCGTACGGCGGTGCGATACGCCTGGCCCGAAGACGCCTGCGGGCCCGAAAGGGTTTCCACCAGGCCGATCTTGACCGGCGCCGCCGAAGCGGGCATGGCGCAGAATGCCCCCAGCGCGGACGCGACGGTGATGGCGGAAAGGTTGAGCTTGTTCATGCCTGTCTCCTGTTTTTTTAAGCTGCCATGGAACGAGCCGGCCGGGCCGGCGCCGAGTACTTATAGATATTCGATGTTGCCGTCCACGCTGATGGCCTGTCCCGTGATGTTGCGCGCCGCCGGCGAGCACAGGAACAGCGCCGTGGCCGCGATGTCGTCGGCCGTGACCATGCGGCGCAGCGAGATCTTGCGCAGGTACTCGTCGCGCATGGCCTGCACCGGCACGCCGGCGGCCGCGGCGCGCGCGCCGATGACGCCGTCCATGCGCTCGCCCTCCACAGTGCCGGGCAGAATGGCGTTGACGCGCACGCCGTGCGGCCCCAGCTCGATCGCCAGCGATTTCACGAAACCCACGATGGCCCACTTGGTCGAGGCGTAGGGAGTGCGCAGCGCGTAGCCCAGCCGGCCGGCCACCGAGCTCATGGCGATCAGGCAGGGGTTGTTGCCGGATGCCTTCAATAGCGGCACCGCGCGGCTGGCGAAATAAAAGTGGCTGTTCAGGTTCACGTCGATGGTGCGTTCCCAGTCGCCGCGCTGCAGGTGTTCGACAGGGCCGGTGGGCCCGGCGATGCCGACGTTGTTCACCAGCACGTCCAGCCCGCCCAGGCTGTTCTGCACATCGGCGAACACGGTATCCACATCCCCGGGCACCGAGGCATCGGCCATGCTGGTGGTGATTTCCGGTGTTTCGGCGGTCAGCCGGTCCAGCGCGGCGCGGTCGATGTCGCACACATGTACGCGGGCGCCCGTCTCGCGCAGGGCGCGCGCCACGGCGGCGCCGATGCCGGACGCCCCGGCGGTGACCAGAACGCGCAGGCCGGGGGCGGGCCGCAGCGTGTCGATAAGGCTGTTGTGCACCTGTTGGTATCCTGTCATGGGCATACCGAGAGTGTCACGGACCGGGGCGGCTAAATCTATGTGCAATGTGCACATAGGCTAGCCCTTGTTGATATGATGTTCGCACTGTGCTGGCCCTGCGCCTGCCCGCAACCTGGCCTGGCCGCTGCCGGAAATCTCATGCCGCTTTCTTCCGCACGCAAGAAACACCCCGCCGGCGTGGCCGGCCCGGACGCTGAAACGGTTGCCGCCGACCTGGTGGGCCTGCTGCACGGCAATGCGCCCATCGGCGATTTCGCGGCGCGGCTGGCCGACCTGGAAGCCTTGCCCGACGGCCTGGCGCACAAGAACGGCCTGGTCGAGCTGGCGCGCATGGCCATGGCCCTGCGCAACCGCCTTGAACAGCACGAGCAGCGCGAACGCGGCATGCTGGCGGTGATCGAGTCGGCGCAGGACCTGGCCGGCCGCCTGGACTTGTCCGAGCTGCTGAAGGCCATCGTCACCCGCGCCCGCGACCTGCTGCGCGCGCACCTGTGCTGGCTGACCATCTACGACGCCGATGGCAGCGAGTTCAGGGTGGTGGTGGCCGAAGGCGCCATCGTCGAGCGCACCGGCAGGATGACGGCGCAACGCAAGCGCGGCGTGGCCGGGGTCGTGATGTCGACCCGCCTGCCGTTTTCTACGCCGGACTACCTGCACGACAACCGCTTTATCCACGATCCCGAGCTGGACGACATCTTCCGCGACGAAGGGGTGGCGGCGCTGGTGGGCGCGCCCCTGATCTGGGACGACACCGTGATCGGCCTGCTGTTCGTGGCCGACCGCTACCATCGCACCCATACGGCGCTGAACATATCCATCTTGTGCACGCTGGCCACGCACGCGGCGGTGGCGATCAACAATGCCCAGGCCTTCGCCGACGCACAGGCGGCCCTGGAAAAGGCCGACCACGCGCGCGCCGAGCTCGAGCAGCATGCGCGCGATGTGCAAAGCGCGGTAGAGGCCCACGAACGCCTGACCCTGCTGCTGGCCCGGGGGGCGTCGCTGGGCGAGCTGTGCCAGTCGATTGCGCAGCTGCTGCAGGGCAGCATCCTGGTGCTGGACGAGATGCACCATGTGGTGGGGCGGGGCGCCGCAACGGGCTACAGCGGCGGCGCGGCCGACGCCTACGCGCCGCACGGCCCCCACAGCGCGGCGCTGACGCAGGCCCTGGGCGACAGCCGGCGGGCCGGCCGCTCGACCATCGCCTACGCCAGCGGCGGCGAACTGTGCCGCGCCACGGCGGTGATGGGCGGCGGCGGCGTGCTGGGCTCGGTGCTGCTGTTCCGGCATGAAGACATGCGCGACATCTCGATCCGCACCTTCGAAAGAAGTTCCAGCGTGATCGGCATCGTGCTGCTTTCGCAAGAGCGCATGGAAGCGAACAGAAGCCGCGATATTTCCGAGTTCCTGCAGTCGCTGATCTCGCCCCGGCAGGGCGAGCCCGCGCTGGCGCGCGATCGCGCGGAGCGCTTCGGGCTGGACATTGCCCAGCCCATGTCGCTGATGCTGGTCGAGCCGGACCAGCCGGGGCCGGCGTTCCTGGCGCGGCGCCTGCGCGCGCTGTTCGCCTGGCCGGAACTGGTGCTGGACGAGGTGGACGGCGTGCTGGCCTTCGTGTGCGGCGCGACCCGCGCCCAGCAATTGCTGGAGGCCTTCGGCGATTTTGCCCGCCGCGAGCTGGGCGGCGCATACCGGGGCGTGCTGTCGCGTCCCGTGCACAGCGCGGCGGAAATGCCGGGCCTGTACGCATCGCTGCGCCGCGCGCTGCCCGTGGTGGGGCGGCTGGGCATGCACGGGCGCATAGTCGGCCAGAACGAAATGGCGCTGTATTCCGCGCTGTTCGAAACCCAGGACCGCGCCAGCCTGAACCTGTTCCTGGATGCGGCGATCGGCGCCGTGGTGGCTCATGACCGCAAGCGCGGATCAGACCTGGCGGCCACCCTGCTGGCGTACTTCGACAACCACCAGAACGCCTCGGTCACCGCGCAGCGGCTGGGCATTCATGTGAACACGGCGCGGCAGCGGCTGGCGAGCGCCGAGGCGCTGATCGGCCATTGGGGCGATGCCCGGCGCGCCCTGGAGATCCATGTCGCCTTGCGGTTGTGGAGCATCGGGGTGGCCAGTATCCCGCCTGCCGACGCCGGGGCCCGGTAGGTATCAGCGGATGTCGCGGTAGCCGCACGCCTCGGCCTCGTGCGCCATGCCGATCAGTTGCGCGTAACGGCCAGGCTCGGGCCGCACGAAACGGGCGACGCGGGCGTTGCGCAGCAGTTGCGCGCCGCCGGGGTCGTCTTGCAGGCCGAGCAGCGCCTGCGCCAGGCGGGCGGCGCAGGCGGCGTCGACGCCAGGGCCCGCCACCAGCAACGGGTTGGGCGTCCAGGGCGTATAAGCCAGGGTGCGCAGCCCGGCCAGCGCGTCGCGGTCATGGACGCGCAGCAAGTCCAGATACCAGCCGTCCACGGCGGTCAGGTCGATTTCGCCGCCGGCCAGGGCCCGCAGCAGGCCGCGCGGATTGCCGTAAGGCCCCCTGGAATCGCTGAACCATGCGCCGTGCCCGCTCACGACCTTGGCCAGCGCCGCGCGCGGCGCGTTCCAGCCGGATTGCGAATCTTGCACCATCCAGCCGTAGCGGCTGCCGGCGGTGTCGGCCAGCGTGCGCCAGGGGCTGTCGGCGCGAACCAGGAATTCGCTGCGATAACGGGGCTGGCCCTGGTAGTGGGGCCAGTCGGGCACGACGCCGGCCAGGGCGGTGTAGTCGCGCCCCGCCCGCACGGCCAGCGCATAGGGCCAGCCGCACATGAAGGCGCCGCACAAGCCGGGCCGGTCCCAGAGTTCGCCGATGGGGGTGGGCCACGCGTGCTCGACGAATTGCACCTGCAGGCCGGCGCGCTGGTGCGCGGCGTGCAGCAGCGCGTGCCAGGCGGCCCGGGCGGCGGGCGCCACGTCGTACATGCGGGTCGAGGCGATCAGCGCCATGATGCGTGCCTAGGCGAACTTCAGCGTTTGGCCCAGGCCCATCTTGCCGGCCTTCTGGAGCATGGCATGGCCCAGCGCGATATCGGTGGTGGACAGGCCGCGATGCCAGAAGAGAATGGTCTCGTCGTCGCGCTCGCGGCCGGGCTTCAGGCCGGCCACGATCTGGCCGATCTCGGCGTGCAGGTTTTCCTGGGTGATGCGGTCGCTGTCGACGTGGGCGCGCAGCGATCCGTACGGCAACCCCTTGCGGCACTGGCCCCAGTCGTCGACCACGACCTTGCTCATGATGTCGGTCAGGCTCAGTTCCACAGCGCTCATCGTGCCGTAGGGCATGACCAGCGCGCCGGGCTTGATCCATTCGGTCTTGAGCAGCGGGGTCGGTTCGGGCAGGCGCGAGGCTTCGACGACAATGTCGGCGCCGCGCACGCACGATTCCCAGTCATTCACGACCTTGACTGTCTTGTTCAGGTCCCGCGAAAGACGTTCGCCAAAGGCCTGCTGGCTTTCAGGGCGGCGGGAATGCACGCGGATTTCATCGAAGTCGAACAGGCTGTCCAGCAGCCGCACGTTCCAGTACGAGGTGCCGCGCGAGCCGATGTGGCCCAGCACCTTGCTGTTCTTGCGGGCCAGGTGCTTGGCGCCCAGGGCGGTGACCGCGCCGGTGCGCATGTCGGTGATGGCGGTCGCGTCGATCACGGCCAGGGGTTTGCCGTTGACGGGATCGAACAGATTGAGCAGCGCCATTTCCGACGGCAGGTCGACCTTGTAGTTGTCCACGAAGTCGCTGACGACCTTGACGCCCGCAACGTGCAACGGCGCGACATAGCCGCGCAGCACATTGAAATGCCCCTTGGCGGAGGACTCCGGCACCAGGTGCATGCGCGGTTCGATGACGGTCTGCCCGCGCCCCTGGGCGTCCAGGGCGCTTTCCACGGCGGCCAGGATCTCGGCGTCGGTGAGTGCCAGCGCGCGCACGTCCGGCCCGTTCAGGTAGGTGATGTCGATGGATTGCATGGTGTCTCCTTGGTTACTGAATGGGCTGGATGCCGGCTTGCTTCACGATGGCGGCCCACTTGCGGGTCTCGTCCTGGATCGTGCGGGCGAAGTCCGCGCGGCTCGAGCCGGAGGGGGCCACGCCCAGCCCGGCGAATTTCTGGCGCACGGAGGCTTGCTGCACGGCCTCGGCGATGTCGGCCTGCAGTTTGTCGAGAATGGCCGGCGGAACCTGGGCCGGGGCGACGATGCCGTACCACGAGGTCACGTCAAAGCCGGGGTAGCCGCTTTCCGCGACGGTGGGCACGTTTTTCAGTTGCGGCAGGCGTGCGGGGCCGGCCACCGCCAGTGCCCGCAGCTTGCCGGCCTGGATCTGCGGCAATACCGTGGAAATGCCCGCGAACATCATGTCCACGTTGCCCGCCACCACGTCATTGACCGCGGCGGCCATGGCGTTGTACGGGATGTGCCGGATCACGATGCCGGCCGACTGGTTGAGCAGCTCGCCCGCCAGGTGGGCGCCGCTGCCCGGCCCGGGCGACGAGTAGTTGAGTTTGTCGGGGTTCTGGCGGGCGTAATCCACCAGTTCCTTGAAGCTTTTGGCCGGCACCCGGTCATTGACCACCAGGACATTGGGCGAGGTGGCAAGCATCGTCACGGGGGCGAAGTCCTTGGCCGTGTCGAAGGGCAGGTTGGTGTAGAGCAGCGGATTGACAGTCAGGTTGCCGGCCGGCGCCAGCGCCAGCGTGTAGCCGTCGGGCTTGGCGCGGGCCACGTAATCCATGCCGATGTTGCCGGAAGCGCCCACCTTGTTCTCGACGACGACGGGCACGCCCCACTTGGTGCTGAGTTGCTGCCCGACGATGCGCGGCAGGGCATCGGCGATGCCGCCCGCGCCGAACGGCACGATGATGGTGACGGGCCGGTTGGGATACTGGTCTTCGGCGGCGAGCGCCGGCGAGGTAAGCAAGGCGCCAGCCAGGAGGGCGCCGGTCATGCGGATGGCGAGAGACGTGTTCATGATTTCCCCTATGCAGGTCTCACTGCGGTGTCGGTCCGGCGCTTATTGCGCGATGTCGCCGGGTCTTTGAAGAAAGCGGTCGGCGCGCGCGATGTCGTCGGCCAGCCGCCGGTCTTGCGACAGAAACGCTACCTGTTCGCGAAAGGCGCCGAGCAGGGCGCCGGTGCCCTTGCCGATGGGGCGTTGCGGATCGGCGCGGGTGCGCAGGTCCACGGCTTGCGCCGCGTGGATCAATTCGATGCCCAGCAGCGTCCGCAGCCGCAGCACTTGCTGCCGGACGCGCTGCGCCACCAGTGGCGCGTTGGTGGCCACATCTTCGATGTGGCCGGCCACGACCAGCGCATCCGACGACACCGGGTGCGACAGGGCGCGGATTTCGGTGGCCAGCGCGGATACGGGTTTCTGGATGGTGGTGTAGGCCAGGGTCTTGCCATCGGGCGACAGGAAGCGCGACAGCTGCGTGAAGGTGGGGTCGCCCAGGCGCAGCACGCGCTGCGCCGACGACTGCGCGACATGTGACAACGCCACCCCCACGGATTCCAGCGGCACGACCCACGCAGTGGGGTCGAAACCGGCGCTGGGCACGATGGCGCCGCGCACATCGCCCTGGGTGACGAAGTAGCGGGTTTCTTGCGGGGTAACGCCGGCCGGAGGCGTGGCATCCAGCACCACTGTGGGGTTGTCGTCCGAGCTGTTGATCTGGATGAGCAGTTGCGCGTTCAGCACCCGCAGCGCATCGCGCGCCGCACCATGCACCTGGCTGACCGTGCGGAAACTGAGAGGGTCCTGCAGCGGCCGCTTGTCATCGGCCTGCCACAGCGCGCTGCCTTCCAGCATGCCGAGAATGCGGCGGGCGGTTTGCTGTTGGCCTATATAGGGACGGTGCGCCTGCACGGCCGGCAGCAGCGGGGCAATATTGCCGTTCAAGCCCTCGAGCGCAAGGGCGGCGATCCCGTCGGCGCGGTCCAGCAGCGTTTCGGCGTCGTGCGCGGCCAGGATGGCCAGCGCCGCGCCATAAGCGTTGGAACTGAGCAGGGATAATGAGTCCTTGGCATATGGCTTGACCGGTTCGATGCCGGCATCGCGCATGGCGTCGGCCGCCGGCATGCGCCGGCCGTCGACTTCGATCTGGCCCTCGCCCATCATGGCCAGGCCGATCTGCGGCAGGATGCCGATGTCGGCCTCGCCAACCGAGCCCTGGCCCAGCACCACAGGCGTCAATCCCTTGTTCAGGAACGCCGCGTACTGGCGAACCAGGGCAGGGCTCATTCCGGTGCCGCCGAATAACGCCGTGTTCAGGCGCACCACCATCGCGGCGCGCACCACGTCGGCGGGAGCCGGTTCGCCAAAGGCAACGGTATGGGACAGCAGCATGCGATGATTGAATGCCTCGGACAGCGCGCGCGCCTCGTCCGAGATGGCATCGCCAGAGAAAATTGTCTGGTCTTTGTTCTGCCCGACACCGCGGTTCAATCCGTAGACCGGGCGGCCCAGGCGTGCGTACGCCAGCAGCAATTCGTGCGAGCGGTCCACTTGCCGCCAGGCCGCATCGGTGGGCGCCACCGGCCGGCCGTGGCGCGCGACCTCGACCACCTGCGCCGCCGTGAGCGACTTGCCGTCCAGCGCCAGGGCTTGCTGCCGGACCGGCGCGCGGTCGGCGGCGGCCGGCTGGACCGCCGCGCGGGCGGCCCCGTCCGCATGGGCAAGGGGGGCCAGCAGGACGCCGGCCATGCAGGCCAGTGCGATGCCGGCCGCGCCGGCCTGGCGCCGCCATGGCAGGGGCAGAGCCGGTAAAGCGCGGTCCGTGGACCATAGGGGGTGGCGCATTGCAACTCCTGGAACGTGAAGGAAGAGGAACGGACGCCCGGCTGCCTACCGGTCGAGCATGGGCAGGTCCAGCCCGACGGCCCGGGCGCAGTCGATGGCGATGTCATAGCCGGCATCGGCGTGCCGCATCACGCCGCTGGCCGGATCGTTGTGCAGCACGCGCGCCAGGCGACGGTCGGCTTCGGGGCTGCCATCGCAGACGATGACGACCCCGGCGTGCTGCGAGAAGCCCATGCCCACGCCGCCGCCGTGATGCAGCGATACCCAGGTCGCGCCGCCGGCAGTGTTGAGCAGCGCGTTCAGCAGCGGCCAGTCGGACACCGCGTCCGAGCCGTCGCGCATGGACTCGGTTTCGCGGTTGGGGCTGGCCACCGAGCCCGAATCGAGATGGTCGCGGCCGATGACGATGGGCGCGCTCAGTTCGCCGGTGCGCACCATTTCGTTGAAGGCCAGCGCCAGCCGCGCGCGGTCGCGCACGCCCACCCAGCAGATGCGCGCCGGCAGCCCCTGGAAGGCGATGCGTTCGCGCGCCATGTCGAGCCAGTTGTGCAAGTGCTTGTCGCCGGGTATCAGTTCCTTGACCTTGGCATCGGTCTTGTAGATGTCTTGCGGATCGCCCGACAGCGCCGCCCAGCGGAACGGGCCGATGCCTTCGCAGAACAACGGCCGTATATAGGCCGGCACGAAACCGGGGAAATCGAAGGCGTTGGCAACGCCTTCTTCCAGCGCAACCTGCCGGATGTTGTTGCCGTAGTCCAGCGTGGCCGCGCCGCGCTGCTTCAGTTCGAGCATGGCGCGCACATGGGCGGCCATGGATTGCTTGGCCGCGGCCACCACGGCCGCGGGATCGCTTTGGCGCTTGTCGCGCCAGGCTTGCACGGTCCAACCTTGCGGCAGATAGCCGTTCAAGGGATCGTGCGCCGAGGTCTGGTCGGTAACGCAGTCGGGCGTAATGCCGCGGCGGACCATCTCGGGCACCACGTCGGCGGCGTTGCCCAGCAGGCCCACCGATACGGCGCGCTGTTCGGCGCGCGCCTTGTCAATGATGGCCAGCGCCTCGTCCAGCGAGGTGGCCTTGACGTCGATATAGCGCGTGCGCAGCCGGAAATCGATGCGCGACTCGTCGCATTCCACGGCGATCATGCTGAAGCCGGCCATGGTGGCGGCAAGCGGCTGCGCGCCGCCCATGCCGCCCAGCCCCGCGGTGAGGATCCAGCGCCCCTTGGGATCGCCCCCGAAATGCTGGTTGGCCACGGCATAGAAAGTTTCGTACGTACCTTGCACGATGCCTTGCGAACCGATGTAGATCCAGCTGCCGGCCGTCATCTGGCCATACATCATGAGGCCCTTGCGGTCGAGCTCGTGGAAGTGTTCCCAGGTGGCCCAGTGCGGCACCAGGTTCGAGTTGGCCAGCAGCACGCGGGGGGCGTCGGCGTGCGTTTTGAACACGCCCACCGGCTTGCCGGACTGGATCAGCAGGGTTTCGTCGGGTTCGAGCCGGCGCAGCACCTGCAGGATCTTGTCGTAGGCAGGCCAGTTGCGCGCGGCGCGGCCGATGCCGCCGTACACCACCAGTTCGTGGGGATGCTCGGCCACTTCAGGGTCCAGGTTGTTCTGGATCATGCGGTAGGCGGCCTCGATCAGCCAGTTCTTGCAGCTCAAGGTATTGCCGCGCGGAGCGCGTATGCTGCGCGTCGCGTCGTGGCGGTCGGGTGTGTGGTCGCTCATGACTTGGTTCCGTGAAATTCTTGGGGGTTGGGAAACGCCGGGGCGGGCTGGGCAGGCACCGTGGCGTAGCCGCTCAGGCGATAGGAATCGCCCGGATGGATCAGACGGGCGAAGGTGGCGATGTGGGGCGCCGTCCAGGTGCGCCGCAATACCTGCAGGCAGGCTTGCGGGCTGTCCAGGCCCAGCCAGGCGCTGACCTGGGCGCTTGGCAGAATGGCTTCGATAGTGTGTTCCACCGCGGACAGGGGGGCGATGCGGCTGAGATAGGCGTTGGGGGTCTGGCGGCTGAAGTCCTGCTCGATATAGCCGGGCGCGGTATGCGGATTGACATAGCGGTCTTCGAGCTGCACCGCGACGCCGTTGTCCAGGTGCAGCAGAATCGAATGAAAGACCGGGCTGCCCGGCGCGATGCCCAGCGCAATGGCAATGCCTTCGGTGGCGGTTTCGCGCTCGAGCAGGATGATGCGGTTGCCGTAGTGGTGGCCCCGCTCGGCGATTTCGTCGGCGATGTTGCGCACTTCCAGCACCGGCAGCATGGGCCGGCGTTCGGCCACGAAAGTGCCCACGCCCTGGCTGCGCACCAGCATGCCGTCTTGCGTCAGTTCAAGAATGGCGCGGCGCGCCGTCATGCGCGACACATCGAACTGGGCGGCCAGCTGGTTCTCGGAGGGCACCTGCGCATTGACCGCCCACAGGCCCGATTCGATGTTCGCGATGATGTGCTGCTTGATGCGGGCATAAGGAGCCAGGGTCTGGTCGTTTGTCGCGGCATTCATGGCGATGGTCCGAAAGCAGAGTGAACAGGGTGATTTAACTTGGATATACAAGTATAGTCAAGCAAACTTTTTCGCTGCGCTTATGCGGAAATGAGCCCGCAGATGGCGCGTCGTCGGCCAAGTGGACGCCGCGGGGCAGTTGCATAGCTGCTTTGCCATCCCCGGCATAGCCCGGGCCGGGCAGGCCACATACCATGCTTTCCACCAAAACAAGCAAAAGCATGGAGACGGCATGAAAATGGCGCGCGCGCTGGCTGTGGCCGGCCTGTGTCTGGGAATCTGCCCGGCGGGTGGCGCCCGGGCGGGCGAGTACCCCGACCATCCTGTTCGGCTGGTCGTTCCCTTTCCGGCAGGCGGGGCCACCGACCTGATGGCCCGCGCGCTGGCGCAGGACCTGGGCGGGCGGCTGGGGCAATCGGTGGTGGTGGAAAACCGCGGCGGCGCGGGCGGTGCGATCGGCGCCGAGGCCGTGGCCAATGCGACGCCCGACGGCTACACGCTGCTGTATTCGACCATGGGCGTGCTGACCATCAACCCGACGCTGTATGCGTCGCTGCGCTACGACCCGCAGCAGAGTTTCGCGCCCATTTCGCTGACCAACCTGACTTCGAACCTGCTGGTGGTCAACAATGACATGCCGGTGAATTCGGTGGCCGAACTGGCCGAGCTGGCGCGGCAGCGGCCCGGCGAACTGACCTTCAGCTCTTCCGGCCGGGGCACCACCAGCCACCTGGCCGGCGAGATGTTCAAGTCCATCGCCGGCGTGGACATCCGCCACATTCCATACAAGGGCAGTTCCGGCGCCATCAACGATTTCCTGGCCGGGCGCATTTCGATGATGATCGATACGTCGTCGAATTTCATCGCATCGGTCAAGCAGGGCAAGATCAAGGCGCTGGGCGTGACCAGCCGCCAGCGGCTGCCGGTGCTGCCCGACGTGCCGTCCATTTCCGAGGCGCCGGGCTTTTCCGGCTACGAGGTCAGCCTGTGGTCGGGCGTGCTGGCGCCGGCGGGCACGCCGCGGCCGATCATCGACCGCCTGAACCGGGACATCGAAGCCGTCATGACCGCGCCCGAAATGGTGCAGCGCATGGCCGGCTACGGCATCCGCACCACCCACAGCACCCCGGAAGCCTTTGCCGAACGCATCCGCCAGGATACGAAGAAGTGGGCGCAGGTGATCCGCCAGTCCGGCGCGGACGCAGACTGATATCCGAACCGGCCAACATGCCAGCCCCTGGAGCGACCATGTCTCTGAAGATCCGCATGCTGCTGGCCGCGCTGGCGGCGGCCGCCATTGCGGCGCCGGCCGCCCGCGCGGCCGACCCGGCAAGCACCTATCCCGACCATCCCATTACCCTGATCAACCCTTACGCCGCGGGCGGGCCGGCCGACACGGTGGCGCGCAGCCTGGCGCGGGCCCTGGAAAAGCGCCTGGGCCAGCCGGTGGTGGTGGAAAACAAGCCCGGCGGCGGCGCGTCGATCGGCACCGGCTTCGTGGCGCGCGCCAGGCCCGACGGCTACACGCTGCTGGTGGGCACGTCGGCCGGCCACGTGGTTACGCCGCTGATGCAGAATACCCCCTACGACGGCGTGGACGGGTTCGCTTTCAGTTCGGTGGTGGCCGTGCAGCCCATCATGCTGGCGGTGAATCCGGCGCGCGGCATCAAGACCGTGGCGGAACTGATCGCGCGCGCCCGGGCCGAGCCCGGCAAGCTCAGCTACGGCTCGGCGGGCGTGGGCGGGGCTACTCACCTGGGCGCCGAATTGTTCCAGCAGGCCGCGCACATCCAGCTGAACCACATCCCCTATGCCGGGGCGGCGCCCGCCATCAACGACGCCGTGGGCGGACAGATCGACATGGTGATGTTGAACCTGTCGGCCAGCCTGCCGTTCATCCGCCAGGGCCGCCTGGTGCCGCTGGCGTACGCATCGGCCCGGCGTTCGCCGCTGCTGCCCCAGGTGCCGACCCTGGACGAAGCCGGCGTGCATGGCGCGCAGTCGGCCACCTGGTACAGCCTGGCCGCGCCCGCGGGCACGCCGCCCGCCATCGTGCGGCGCCTGAGCGATACTGTCCGCGACGTGAACAACGACCCCGATTACCGTCGCGTGATGGAGGGGCAGGCGATAGAGTTGATGGCGCTGACGCCGCAGCAGGCGCAGGCCTTTGTCGAGAAAGACCGCGCCGACATGCGGGCCTTGCTGAGCCGGCTGGGGCTGCTGGCGAAATGACACACACGGGCCGCATGCCGCCAGGCGATGCACGGGCGGCGACACACTCATGAACTTCGACTTCAGCGAACTGGCTTCGGCCGATGCCTTCAAACTGCTTTCCAGCGTGGTGGTGCCGCGTCCCATTGCATGGGTGGTCAGCCTGTCGCCGCAAGGGCGCCTGAACGCCGCGCCGTTTTCCTTTTTCAATGTGGTGAGCAGCGACCCGCCTATCGTGGCGCTGGGCATTGGCCCGCGCGGCGGGCAGTTGAAGGACACCTCGCGCAATATCCTGGCCACGGGCGAGTTCGTGGTCAATGTGGCCTCGGCCGGGCTGGCCGAGCAGATGAACCGCACCAGCCTGGATTATGTGGCCGATATCGACGAACTGGCGCAGGTGGGGCTGGACACCGAGCCGTCGCTGCGGGTGGCACCGCCGCGCATCGCCCGCAGCCCGGCGGCGCTGGAGTGCCGCGTGTGGCAGGTGCTCGAGGCGGCGCCGCAGCGCGTGATCGTGCTGGCGCGGGTAGTGGCCATGTACTTGCGGGACGAGGCCATTCTGAGCCGCGAGAAATTCTATGTCGATACGCCGGCGCTGCAATTGCTGGGCCGCATGCATGGCGCGGGCTGGTATGCCCACACCAGCGATCTGTTCCAGATGCCGGCGCCGGCCGCCGCCAACGACCCGGCGGTGCGGCCCGCGCAGGGCCATTGAGCCCGCGCCCCAATTTCTGGAGATTGATAGATGAAACTGCATTGGTCGCCCCGTTCACCGTTTGTGCGCAAGGTGATGATCGTGCTGTACGAGGCGGGCATCGAAGACCGCGTCACCCTGGTGCGCACGCCGGTGGCAATGGACAAGCCCAACCTGGACCTGCTGCCCGACAATCCGCTCATCAAGCTGCCCACGCTGGTGCTGGACGACGGCTCGGCGCTGTACGATTCGCGCGTCATCTGCGCCTATCTGGACGGCCTGGCGGATGCCGGCCTGCTGCCTGCCGAGCCGCGGGCGCGCCTGGTGGCCGAGCGGCGCCAGGCGCTGGGCGACGGCCTGCTGGACGTGCTGCTGCTTTACCGGCAAGAGCGCGCCAAGCCGTCGGCGCGGCAGACGCAGGCCTGGCTGGATGCCTTCGAATTGAAGACCCGGGCGGCGCTGGCCGCGCTAGAACAGGAAGCCCCCGCGCTGGACGCCGCGCCGTTCGACCTGGGACTGATCGCCATCGGCTGCGCGCTGTCGTACCTGGACTACCGGTTCGCCGATCTGCCCTGGCGCGACGGCCACGCGGCGCTGGCCGCCTGGCACCGCCGCTTCAGCAGCCGCCCCTCGGTGGCGCGCAGCCAGCCCGACGACGCCGCGGCCTGAGCCGCACGACCAAGGACCGCATCATGAGCCGTATCCCGTTTCCCTCCCCCGAAACCATGAGCGAGGAGCAAAAGCGCGTTTATGAGCGCATTGTCTCGGGCCCCCGGGGCCGCCTGGTCGGGCCGCTGCGCGCCGCGCTGCACAACCCCGAGCTGGCCGAGCGCTGGCAGGCGCTGGGCGCGCTGCTGCGCTTCGGCACCAGCCTGCCGCCGCGGGTCAGTGAGCTGGCCATCGTGGTGACGGCGCGCCGCTGGAACAGCCAGATCGAATGGCACATCCACGCCCAGGCCGCGGCGGATGCCGGCATTGCGCCGGCCGTGCTGGACGCCATCCAGGCGCGGCGCGCGCCCGTGTTCGACACCCCCACCGACGCGCTGGTCTACGAATATGCCCGCCAGTTGCAGGAAACCGGGCAGGTGGCGCCGGACCTTCATGCGCGGGCGGTGGGGCAGTGGGGCGTGGCGGGCGTGGTGGAGCTGACGGCCGTCATCGGCTACTACACCATGGTGTCCATGACCCTGAACGCCCACGACATTCCCATGCCCGACACCGCGCCGGCGCCGCTGGATGTGCCGGCCGAAGCCGGCCGGCCCGCCCTGAGCCGCCTGGCGACGCTGCCGTATCCGGAGCAATCATGAGCGCCGACCGGCAAGCCGCGCCGTATATTCCCGCCGCCACCGAGACCCCGCGCATGCCGGGGCGCCCGCGCCATGCCTTGCCGCCGGGAGCCTGCGACACGCACTGCCATGTGTTCGGGCCGTACGACCGCTTTCCGCTGCAGCATCCCTCGTCGTATGCCGCGCCGGATGCGCCCGCGCAACGCTACCTGGCCATGCTCGACACCCTGGGCGCGCGGCGCGGCGTGCTGGTGCAGCCGGCGCCCTACGGCACCGAGCCGGCCGCCCTGCTGGACGCGCTGGCGCAGGGAGGCGGCCGGTTGCGCGGCGTGGCGGTGGCCGATGCGCAGGCCAGCGACGCCGAACTGCAGGCGTTGTACGACGGCGGCGTGCGGGCGCTGCGCTTTGTCGAGGCGCGCGACCCGGCCGGGAAACTCTTTCCCGGCAGTGTGGGCTTCGACCAGGTCGCGGCGCTGGCGCCGCGCATGAAGCAGCATGGCCTGCACGCGCAGCTGTGGGCGCCGTGCGATGTGTATGCGCGGCACCTGCCGGCGCTGGCCCGCCTGGGGCTGCCGCTGGTCATCGACCACCTGGGCAGCCTGGTGCCGGCGCGCGGGCCGCAAGATGCCGTGTTCCAGCTGCTGCGCGGGCTGCTGGCCGACGGCGCCATCTGGATGAAGCTGACGCTGTGCCGCGTGGGCGCCGCGCCCGGCTATGCCGACGCCCGCTACCTGCACGACGCTTTCATCGCCGCCAATCCCGGCCAGGTGCTGTGGGGATCGGACTGGCCTTTCGTGCGCATGGGCGCCCGGGCGCCGGCGGCCGATGCCCTGGTGGACGTGGCGTGGGAATGGCTGGGCAGCGACGCGCTGCGCCGGCAGGTCTGGGTGGACAACCCGGCCCGCCTGTACGGGTTCTAGATGCCGGCGGGCTCAGGGGTTGACGTGCCAGACGCCTTCGCCGCCGATTTCGCGCGCCAGCGCCTCGATCTGCGCCGCCACTTCCATGACGGTGCGCCCGGGGCCCTTGCTGCGCGCGTAGGCCATTGAAATAATGCGCCGCATGGTGGGGTCGCGCAGCGCGGCAACGCTCAGGCGCCCTTCCTGGACTTCCTGCCATACCGCGTGCAGGGGCAGCACGGTGTACATCTGCTCGTGCTCGACGATGGATTTCATCAGCGGTAGCGAGTCGGCTTCGATCAGTGGCGCGATGGCGATCTTGCGCGCGCGGGCCAGGCCGTCCAGGGTGTTGCGCAGGCCATTGGGCGCGCCGGGCAGGATGAACGGCAGGCCGTCCAGTTCGTCGAAGCGGATCTCGCCGGCCTGGGTGCGTGCGTCGCCCGGCGCGCCGATCAGGTACGAATCCACATAGCCCAGGGCGGTTTCGCCGGGCGGGCATTTCTCGGCATAGCGGTACAGGATGGCGATGTCGACGCGGCTGTCGGTCAGCCATTCTTCGATCTGGCCGCTCGAGCCTTCGAAGATTTTCAGGTGCACCTTGGGAAATTGCTTGCGCAGCCGCGAGAACAGCATGCGGATGAGCGGATGCGCGGTAGAAGGCAGCAGCCCCAGCGTGACTTCGCCGGCCGGCTCGCGCGCCTGGCCGTTGACTTCGAGCTCGAGCCGTTCGGCGTCTTCGAGCAGGGTGCGCACCAGCGGAAACAGCCGCTCGCCCACTTCGGACAAATGCACGCCGCGGCCGGTGCGGTTGAACAGCCGCGCATTGCATTCGCGCTCCAGCGCGTTGATGCGGCGGCTCAGCACCGATTGGTCCTGGTCCAGGTGCAGCGCGGCGCGCGTGATGCTGCCCAGTTCGGCGATGGCGACGAAGGCGCGCCATTTATGCAGGTCGGCGGTCAGGTCCAGGCTGGGGCCCGTGGCTTTGGCGGAAGGCATGGTGGCTGTGAGGATGGAATACGCGAGCACACTATACGGCAAAGCCGCCGGGCGCCTGGGGGCGCCCGGCGGCGCAAGCGCGCCTACTGCAGCCCCAGCTTGCCGCGTCGGATGACCTCGCCCCATTTGCGCGATTCGGCCTGCATCAGCTTGCGGTATTCGTCCGGCGTGGTGGCCTGCGGAACCGCGCCCTGGTCGATCATCTTGCGGCGCAGTTCCGGGTCTTTCAACGACTGTGCAATGGCCTCGGCCATGCGGTTGACGATGTCGGGCGGCGTGCCGGTGGGCGCGATCACGCCGTAGTTCGATTCGACCGCCACGCCGGGCAGCCCCAGTTCCTTGGTGGTGGGCACATCGGGCAGGCCCTCGAAGCGCTCGGGGCTGCCCACGGCCAGGGCGCGCAGCTTGCCGGCCTTGATGAAGCTGAGCACGGCCGACGCATCGCCCAGGAACAGCTGCACTTCGTTGGCCAGCAGCGCGGTAACCGCCGGCGCGGCGCCCTTGTAAGGCACATGCATGATGTCGATGCCGGTTTCCTGCCTGAGCAGTTCGGCGCCCAGGTGCGGCGTGGTGACATTGCCCGCCGACCCGTAGTTGTACTTGCCTGGGTGCTGCTTCGCTGTGGCAATGAAGGCGGGCAGGGTGGTCTCGGGCATGGAAGGATTCACCACGAACACCATGGGAATGCGCGCCACCAGCGAGACGTACTGAATTCGCGACACGTCGTACGGCACCTTCATGACGTGCGGCAGGCCCGAGATCGCGCCCGGCACGCCGAAGCCGAACACACTGCCGTCGGGCGTGCCGCGCACGGTGGCGTCCACGCCGATGGTGCCGGATGCGCCGGCGCGGTTCTCGACCACGATGGTCTGCCCCAGTTTCTGCCCCAGTGTTGGGGCGAGCAGCCGCGCCAGATTGTCGACCGAGCCGCCGGGAGGATAGGGCACGATCAGGCGGATAGGCTGGTCAGGCCAGGCTTGCGCGGCCTGCGCGCCCGGCGCCAGCGCCGCGCCCAAGGCCAGGGCGGCTGCCAGGAAAGCGTGTTTTTTCTTCATGGGGATGTCTCCTTGTGGCGGGATGGCCGCGCGTGGGTCATGCGCCTTGCAGGCCCAGCACCTGCTTGGCGTAGATGTTGCGTTGTATCTCGTTGGTGCCGCTGAAAATCGTGGCGGCCATTGCGTTGATGTACGGGGCCAGCGCGTACACCCGGCCATGGCTTTGCGCCATGGCCGCGCCGCCGTATTCCTCGCTTGCCTGGATCAGCAGCGCGCCCAGCCGCTCGTGCGTTTCGGTGGCCCAGATCTTCAGCAGCGACAGTTCGGGCGGCAGGGGCCGGCCGGCGCGCGCCATGTCGGCGAACACCTCGTACATGGCGGTCAGGTCGGCGGCGTCCAGCCGCAGCTCGGCCAGCCGGTCGGCGAAGGCCGGATCGGCCAGCAGCCCGCGCTGGCGGGCCACGCTGAAAATCTGCTGCAGGGCGTGGTTGGCATGCTTGGGGCTGCCGCTGAACAGCCGCTCGAAACCCAGCAGCGCCTTGGCGATGCCCCAGCCGGCATTGAGCTCGCCCACCAGGTTGGCGCGCGGCACGCGCACCTGGTCGAAGAACACTTCGCAGAATTCTTCATGGCCGGCCAGCGTGCGGATCGGGCGGCGGCTGATGCCCGGGCTGCGCAGGTCGACCAGCAGGAAGCTGATGCCGGCCTGCTTCTTCACCGTTTTGTCGGTGCGCACCAGCATGAACATGTGGGTGGCGTCCTGCGCCAGCGTGGACCAGGTTTTCTGCCCGGTGACGATCAGGTCGTCGCCGTCGATGAGCGCCTCGCAGCGCAGCGCGGCGAGGTCCGAGCCGGCGCCGGGTTCCGAGTAGCCCTGCGCCCACACGTCCTGGCCGGACAGGATGCCGGGCAGGAAGCGGTCGCGCTGCGCCTGGGTGCCGTAGCGCAGCAGGATGGGGCCGAGCATCACCAGCCCCTGATCGGGCGCGCGCGCCACGCCGTAGCGTTCGGCTTCTTCGATGTAGGCGATCAGGCGGGCCGGCGACAGCGCCATGCCGCCGTGCTCACGCGGCCAGGAAGGGGCGATCCAGCCCTGGCGCGACAGGGTGTAGTACCAGTCTTTGATCTCGTCCCAGTGCAGGCGCCATGGCACATGGCGCAGATGGGCCGGATAGTGCGCGCGGAAGAAGCGCCGCAGCATGGCGCGGAATTCGGCCTCGGGCATGGCGTTCCAGTCGGCCCGGCAGGGAAACGCCTGGGCGGCGGCCGTGTCCTGCGGGTCGTCGTCAATGTCCGGCGCGGCGGGGGCGGGCGCCAGGGCGCCGAAGCGCTGGCGGTGCGCGGTGGCGTTGCCCAGCCATGCCGCCAGGTGCAGCGCGTGGCGGAGATACAGGCTGACGTCGCATTCGTCTGTGTAGCCGATGGCGCCGTGCAGTTGCACCGCCAGGCGGGCGGCTTCCAGGCCGGCCCGCGCGGCGCGCGCCTTCACGCGGCTGGCGGCGGCGCGGGCTGCGGCGCCGTCCGCGTCCGCGAGTTCGTCCAGCCCGTCAAGCGCGTTCAGCAGGCTGTTGGCGGCCAGCTCTACCTGCATGGCCGCGTCCACCAGGCGATGCTGCAGGGCCTGGAACGAGGCCAGGGGCCGGCCGAACTGCTGGCGCGTATTCAGGTAGGCCACCGAATCGGCCAGGACCTGGCGCGCGGCCCCGGCCAGCTCGGCGGCCTGCATCAGCCGCCCCAGATCCAGCGCCGCATCGATGGCGTCCAGCACGCCCTGCCGCGCCAGCAGGGCATCCGGCGGTACCGCGGCCGATTCCAGCGCCAGGTGGCAGGCGCGCGTGCCGTCGGCGCGCGCATAAACCGTGGCGGTGACACCGGGGGTGCCGGCGGCTACGTAGAACAGCGCCGGCCCCTGTTCGCCATCGGCGGACACCAGCCAGCCGTCCACGCCGTCGCCCGGAATGACGTGGCGCTTTTCACCGTTGAGCACATAGGCGTTTTCGCGCAAGGCGGCGCTGACGCCGAACGCGCCCGTGGCTTCGCCGGCTTCCAGCTGGCCGTCGGTTTCCTGCCAGGCCAGCCCGACGATGCGCGCGCCGGCGCAAAGGTCCTGCAGCAGGCGCCGGCGCGCGCCGGCGCCGGTTTCGTCATGCAGCCGCGCCAGCACGGCGCCCGGCAGCACGGCCGATGCCACCAGGGGCTCGGGCAGCTGCGCGCGCCCGGCTTCTTCCATGACAGCCGCCATGGCATGCCAGCCCAGGCCCAGGCCGCCCAGCGGTTCGGGCACGGCCATGCCCAGCCAGCCGACCTCGGCGATCTCGCGCCAGTAGCCGCGGTCGGGCGGGGCGCCCAGGCGCTTGCGCTGTTTCTGGTCGCGGCGCCGCAGGAAATCGCGCGCGCTGTCGCGTACGGCCTCGATCAGTGCGGTATCGGCCTGGCTCATATGATGCCTTCTGCCCGCAGTTGCGCGATTTCCGTTTCGTCCAGGCCCAGTTCGGCCTTCAGCACGGCGGCGCTGTGCTCGCCCAGCAGGGGCGGCGGCAACCCGGCCTGGATGGGAGTGGCCGAGAAATGGATGGGATTGCGCACGAAAGGCATGTCGCCCAGGCGCGGATGCGGCATGTGGCCCAGCACCTGGCGATGCCGGACTTGCGGGTCTTCAAATACCTGGTCCAGGGTGTAGATGGGGCCGCAGGGCACCTTGGCCTGTTCCAGCCGGGTATTCCAGTCGGCGACCTTGCGGGTGAGCAGGGCCGGTTCGATCAGCGCCGACAGTTCGGCCTGGGCCGCCGCGCGCCGGGGGTTGGTGTCGAAGCGCGGGTCTTGCGCCAGCCCGGGCAGGCCGATCACGCGGCAGAAACTCTGGAACTGCGAGTCGTTGCCCACCGCCACCATCAGATGCCCGTCCTGGCAGGCAAAGGCACGGAACGGCGCGGTAATCTGCGACGACGAGCCCATGCGCGCCGGCAGCTTGCCGCTGGCCAGGTAGTTCATGCCGATGTGCGACATGGCGGCGATCTGCGCGTCGAGCAGGGCCAGGTCGATGTGCTGCCCGCGGCCCGACACCTGGTCGCGATGGCGCAGGGCGGCAAGAATGGCGCACACGGCATAGAACCCCGCGGTCAGGTCGGACACCGAATAACCGGCCTTTACCGGCCCGGCGCCAGGCTCGCCGTCGGGCACGCCGGTCACGCTCATCAGGCCGCTCATTGACTGGAAAATCGGGTCATAGCCGGGCAGGTGGCTGTACGGGCCGTCCTGGCCGAAGCCGGTGATCGAGCAATACACCAGCCGCGGATTCAGTTCCGCCAGCGAGGCGTAGTCCAGTCCGTAGCGGCGCAGGTCGCCGGCCTTGAAGTTCTCGATGACGATGTCCGTGTTCTGCGCCAGGCGCCGGATCAGCGCCTGGCCTTGCGGGCGCGACATGTCGATGGTCAGCGACCGCTTGCCGCGGTTCATCGCCACGAACGACGAGGTTTCGCCGCTGGGGGCGCCATCGGGGCCCGGCATGGGGTAGCCCTGGTGGCGCACGTCGTCGCCGCGGCCGGGCCGTTCTACCTTGATGACTTCGGCGCCGAAGTCGGCCAGCATCTGCGCGGCCCAGGGGCCTGAGAATACGCGGCTCAAGTCCAGCACTTTCACGCCTTCGAGCGCTCCTGCCATGATGTCTCCTTGGATGTCGGGGCGGGCGCGGCTAGCGGCCCTGGAAGACGGGCGCGCGCTTTTCCAGGAAGGCCTGCCGCGCTTCCCGCGCGTCGGCGGTCTTGGCGATGGCCGCCGTCATGTCCTGTTCGTAGCGGTAGCCGTCGCGCAGGCTCATGTCTTCGATGGCGTTGAGCGTCTGCTTGGCCAGCACCGTGGCAAGCGGGCTCTTGGACGCCAGCTCGCGCGCCAGCGCCATCGCCTCGGCCATCAGCGCATCGGGCGGCACCGAGGCCTCGACGACGCCCAGCCGGTAGAGTTCATCGCCGTCGATGCGCAGGCCGGTCAGCATCATGCGCCGCAGGCGCGAGTGGCTGAACAGCCGCATGCCGTGCCGGCCGCCGCCGAGAAGGCCCACGTTGATTTCGGGCAGGCCCACCGTGGCGGTCGAGGCCGCCACCAGGATGTCGCACGAGGCCACCATGGCCAGGCCCGCGCCCAGCGCCGCGCCGTTGATGGCGCCCACCACCGGCTTGGCGCATTCGCGGATGGCGTGGAAGCATTCGCGGGTGCGCCGCGAATGCTGGGGCAGGTCGCCGGGGCTCTTGATCGTGGCGGCGCGGTTCTTCAGGTCGGCGCCGGCGCAGAAGGTCTTGCCCTGCCCGGACAACACCACCGCGCGGACCTCGGGCGTTTCGGAAATGCGGTCCAGCACCCAGGACAGCTCGTTCATCATGTCGGTGGACAGCGCGTTCACCGGCGGATTGGCCAGCAGGACGACGGCCACGCCGCCGTCCAGGGTGACGTCCAGCGCGGTGTAGGGGCCGGCCAGGGCTTCAGGCATGTTCATGGTGGTTCCCGTTCAGTGTCAGATGATGTCGCGGTCGCGCAGGCTCTGGATCTGCCCGGCGCTCAGGCCGAGTTCGCCCAGCACTTGCTCGGTGTGCTCGCCCAGCAGCGGCGGCGCGCGGTCCACGCGCAGGCTGGCGCCGCCGAAGCGCAGGGGGCTCATGACCTGCGGCACCGAGCCCGCCACCGGATGCGGCAGCCGGCGCAGCATGTCGCGGTGCACGACCTGCGGGTCGTCGAACACTTCGGGCACGGTGTTGATCGAGCCGGCCGGCACGCCCGCCTGCTTGAGCCTGCTCAGCCAGTGCGCGCGCGGCCGGCTGGCCAGAGCGGCGTCCAGCACCGGATCCAGGCTGGCCTGGTTCTTCACGCGCTGGCCATTGGTGGCGTAGCGCGCGTCGCGCGCCAGCGCCGGCTGGCCGATCACATCGCACAGGGTGGCGAACTGCGCATCGTTGCCCACCACGATCACGATGTCGCCGTCGGCGCAGCTGAAGGTGCGCTGCGGCTGGATGTTGGGGTGCGCGGTGCCGGTGCGGCGCGGCACGCGGTTGCCCAGCAGGAAATTCATCGCCTGGTTGGCCAGCAGGCCCACCTGCACGTCCAGCATGGCGACGTCGACGTATTCGCCCCGGCCGGTCTGCGTGCGGCGCAGGAGCGCGGCCACGATGCCCAGCGCCGCATAGACGCCGGTGCTGAGGTCGACGATGGGCACGCCCACTTTCTGCGGGCCGCCGCCGGGCTTGTCGTCGCGTTCGCCGGTTACGCTCATCAGGCCGCCCATGGCCTGGATCAGGAAGTCATAGGCGGGTTCGGCCGCGCGCGGGCCGGTCTGGCCAAAGCCCGTTACCGAGCAGTACACCAGGCGCGGGTTGATGGCGGACAGCGCCGCGTAGTCCAGCCCCAGTCGCGCCAGCGTGCCTACCTTGTAGTTTTCCAGCACCACGTCGGCGTCGCGGCACAGCGTCCTGACCAGTTCCTGGCCTTCGGGCGTCTGCAGGTCCAGCGTAATGGAGCGCTTGCCGCGATTGGTGGCAATGAAATAGGCGCCGTCGGCCGTGTCGGCGCCGGCTTCATCCTTCAGGAAAGGCGGGCCCCACGAGCGGGTGTCGTCGCCGCGCCCCGGGCGTTCGACCTTGATGACGTCGGCGCCCAGGTCCGCCAGGATCTGGCTGGCCCAGGGCCCCGCCAGCACGCGGCTCAGGTCCAGCACCTTGATATTCGATAACAGCGGCTGCAAGGCCCACTCCTTGATTCCTTTGACGTGCCGCCAGTCTAGGAATCCTGGGCGGCGCAAGGCACCGCCCGGGCCAGCAAAGCTGTTATGTGTTTTGTGTCAGAGAGCCGGTGATCTTGCTCGGGTGTCAGGCGGCGCCTGCGGGGCGCGGCAGCCAGCCGGCGATTTCCGCGACGACCTGCGCGGGTTTTTCGCGGTGCGGCACATGGCCGCAGGCCTGCAGGATGACCGGCCGGCCGCCGGCGAGTTCGGCGATGCGCCGCGGGTGCGCCAGCGACCCGTATTCGTCCTGGTCGCCATGCAGCGCCAGGACCGGGCAGCGCACCTGGCGCAGGTAGCCGTCCAGGTTCCAGTCGGCAAAGCCCGGCGACAGCCAGGTGTCTATCCACGCGCTGAGCACCCAGGCGGCTTTTTCGCCGTGGTACTTCTTCAGGCGGTCGAGCTGGCCCGGCTGCGCGAAGTCTTCCCTGGCCTGCCGGATGCCCGCAAGCGTGTGTTCTTCGGCGTACATCTGCGCCGATTCGGTGATCAGGGCCGCGCAGGCCTGGCCATCGGCCACGGCGCTGGCCAGCGCCATGCCGCCTCCGACGCTGTGGCCAAACGCCGCGTAGCGTTGCAGGCCCAGGGCTTCGCGCACGGCGCGGAAACCCTGGCGGGCTTCCTGTTCGACGAAATCCAGCCCCAGCCTGCCGGGATGCGGATCCGAACGGCCGAATCCCAGGCGGTCGTAGGCAATGACCTCGCGGCCGGCGGCCATGGCCAGCTGCTGCGGAAAATCGCGCCACAGCTCGACGCATCCCAGTGAATCGTGGAACAGCACCAGGGGCGGCTGCCCATCGGCTGTGTCCGGCGTCCAGCGCCGGGCAAACAGCCGGCCGTCGCCGGCGTCGATGAAAGTATCCTGGGTCGTTACGGTTGGCATGCGTCGTTCTCACAAGAACAGGTGGCACAGCATTGCTGCAGAAGCAATGCCGATCATAACCAGTCCGCCTTGCGGTGTAACTTTTATATAATAATTTTGAAGGTTACCGATAAACCGCCCGGGACATCTGCCATGCACGCCAGCCATCCACCCGAATTCCGCCAATTGGGCGACCACGCCGCGCTGGACATGATCAACACCATCGAGCAAAGCGAGTCCGGCCCGGTGGATCGCTGGCAGTCCGATGCCGATGTGCAGGCCTGGCTGGAGCTGTCCGGGCTGGCGCCGGCGCGGCGCGGCGCGCCCAGGGGGCTGCTGGACGGCGCGCGCGACTTGCGCGAGACCGTGCGCGCGCTGGTGGCGCAGCGCAAGGCGGGCCAGCCCCTGAGGCTGGCCGCGTTGAACCGCGCGCTGGCGGCCGGCGGCAGCCACCT
The DNA here is from genome assembly GCF_017356245.1 of Bordetella petrii. Lineage (NCBI taxonomy): Bacteria > Pseudomonadati > Pseudomonadota > Betaproteobacteria > Burkholderiales > Alcaligenaceae > Bordetella > Bordetella petrii. The sequence goes on along the minus strand of NZ_JAFMZZ010000001.1, from coordinate 3,131,369 downwards.
GGAACTGGCCGAGGCCGAGGCCGGCCAGCCGGTGCTGGCGCGCCGCTATGCGGCGGCCACTGCCGCGCAGTGGCTCTTGCCCGCGGCCGAAGCGGCGGCCGAACTGCTGGCCCACGGCGATTTCAGCCTGGTGCGCAAATGCGAAAGCGACAGCTGCTCGCTGTGGTTCTACGACCGCACCCGTTCTCACCGGCGGCGCTGGTGCAGCATGGCCTTGTGCGGCAACCGCCACAAAGTGGCGGCATTCCGGCAGCGCGGCTCGGCCGGCGAACCCGCTTAAGATCAAAAAACCCGCGCCGGCGTTCAGCGGCCGGCCAGCTCCGCGCGCCGTTCGATGATGCGCGAGACCAGGCCATAGGCAAGCGCTTCGCCGGCGGGCATCCACAGGTCGCGCTCGATATCCTGGCGCACCCGCTCTATGGGCTGGCCGGTTTCGCGCGCGATGACCTGGGCGATGCGTTCGCGCGCCCTGATGATCTCTTTGGCGTGGATCGCCATGTCGCTGGCGGGGCCGCCGGCTCCGCCGCTGGGCTGGTGGATCAGGAAGCGCGTCTGGGGCAGGCAGAAGCGGCGTTCGCGCGGCGCGCCCAGATAAAGGTGGGTAGCGGCGCTGCCCACCCAGCCCGTGCCGATCATGTTGACCGGCGCCGAGATGAAGCGCACCACGTCGTGGATGGCGTCGCCCGATTCCAGGTGGCCGCCCGGAGAAGAAACGATCATGTCGATGGGCGCGCCGGATTCGGCGTCAAGCGCCAGCAGGCGGCGCACCGTTTCGGACGCCACGGCTTCGTTGACGGTGCCGAATACCAGCACCGTGCGGGCGCGGAAGGCTTTTTCTTCAAGAAAGGCGCTGTTCTGTCCTGCGGCGGGCGAGGGGGGCGCATCGGCGTGATTCACCATCATCTTGGCAAACTCCTTTGTGTTAAGTTCACCGGATAGACGAACGAGCCGCCATTTCCGTGACATCCCCCATCGATCTCCACCCGCTGGCCGGCGACGCCGCACTGCGCAGGCGCCTGATGGCGCTGGCCCGGCAGTGGCTGGCCCACGCAAGCGAGGCCGAGGACGTGGTGCAGGACACCTACGTGCGCACGGCGGACGGCGCCATGCCTGCCGCGGCCGCCAGCCGCGAGGCGTGGCTGGTGACGGTGCTGCGCCACCTGTGCATCGATGCCTGGCGGCGCCAGGGCCGCTATGCGTCCGTGCTGGAACAGGCCGCGCAAGACCACGGACACGATCTCGATGACGACCCGCCTCAGCGCCTGGCCGGGCAGGGGCAACGGGTCGGGCAGGCCCTGCGGCTGCTGGTCGGCGCGCTGCCGCCCGGCGACGTGGCGGCCGTGCTGCTGTACGAGGTTTTCGGGTACAGCCATGCCGAACTCGGCGCGCTGGCGGGCCGCAGCGAAGCGGCGTCGCGCCAGCGGCTGCATCGGCTGTTGCAGCGCCTGCGCGGCGCCGGCCCGGCGCCGATAGCCGATGACGAAGACCAGGCCTGCCTGTTCGCGTTGTGCCGGCAGGCGCTGGCGCAGCGTGACCCCGCCCTATTGGTTGCCGTGCTGCGCGCCGCCAGGCCGCAGGCGATGCTGGCGCGCTGGCAGGCCCCGCATGGCGGCCCCGACAGCGCCGCGGGGCCGTCGTCGCGTACGCGGCTGATCCAGTGCGGCAACCAGCTGGCCCTGCTGATCGTCACCGAAGACGGCGCCATTGCCTGGCTGCCCTTGGGCGACGCCGTCACCGGGCCGCGCGATGAAGCACTGGCAACATGACGCGGCTGGCCGCCGCGCCAAGCGGCGCAGCGCATGCGCTTGAATCCCGCCCGGCGATGCCGGGCTTTTTTTCGTGGAGTGGTAACCGTTAAAAATACAGTTGACAGGTTACTAAAAATCCGTAGACTGGGCCCTGAAGCTTCGATGGCTTGCGTATTCCTGTCCTTCATTCACCCAGCCGGGGCCCGCCATGACCGATCACGCCGATACCCTTGTCCACTGCCGCCACGCCCATGCCGACGGGCTGCGCTTCTTCTACCGCGAGGCGGGCGATCCGCATGCGCCGGTGCTGTTGCTGCTGCACGGTTTTCCGAGTTCGTCGCACCAGTTCCGCAACCTGATTCCGCAGCTGGCCCGCAAGTTCCGCGTCATTGCGCCCGACCTGCCGGGCTTCGGTTTTACCGAAGTGCCCGCCGAGCGCGGCTATCGCTATACGTTCGACAATCTGGCCCGGTCGCTGCAAGCGCTGGTCGATGAGCTCGGCCTGGCCCGCTACGCGCTGTTCTTTTTCGACTACGGCGCGCCCACCGGCCTGCGCCTGGCCCTGGCCCACCCCGAGCGGGTCACCGGCCTGGTGTCGCAGAGCGGCAATGCCTATCTTGAAGGCCTGGGCGATTCCTGGGCGCCGATACGCGCCTACTGGAACGACCCCACGCCGGCCAACCGGCAGGCCATTCACGACGCCATCCTGAATTTCGAGGGCACCCGATGGCAGTACGTGCATGGGGTGGCCGACCCGGACAGCATCGCGCCCGAAAGCTACACACTGGACGCGGCCCTGCTGGAACGCCCGGGCAACAAGGAAATCCAGCTCGACCTGTTCCTGGACTACGCCAACAACCTGAAGCTGTACCCGGCCTTCCAGGCGTTCTTCCGGCAGGCCAGGCTGCCCACCCTGGCCGTCTGGGGGCGCAATGATCCTTTCTTCATCCCGCCCGGCGCCGAAGCCTACCGGCGCGACAACCCCGATGCCGTGGTCGAACTGCTGGATACCGGCCATTTCGCGCTGGAAACACATGGCCAGTACATCGGCCAGCGCATCATCGAGGTGCTGGGCGCCGGATAGGCGGTTGCCTCAGTCCGGGATAGTGGGCTCGACCAGCTTGGCCAGCTGCATCAGCGATTCCTGCCAGCCCAGGTAGCACATTTCCACGGGAATGACCGGGGGCACGCCTTCCTGCACGATGTCCACGTCCGTGCCGCACGATACCTGCCGCAGCGAAATCGTGGTCTGCATCTGGCCGGGCAGGTTCGGGTCGTCGAACCGGTCCGTATAGCTGATCTTTTCGTGCGGCGACAATTCCAGGTATTCGCCGCCGAAAGAATGGCTGTGGCCGGTGCCGAAGTTGCGGAACGACATTTTGAAGGTGCCGCCCACCTTCGGGTCCATGTGGTGCACCTGGCAGGTGAATCCGTACGGCGGCAGCCATTTGGCGATGGCGTCGGGTTCGAGAAAGGCCCGGTAGATGCGTTCGGGGTCGGCGCGCAGGACGCGGTGGAGCTTGACGGTTCCGGTAGTCATGGTGCGTTTGCCTGTCAAAGTGGTGGATGTATACCTGCGACGATCCGGACACACGCATATCGACAAGGTCGACACTAGGGAAAACCCTTATTTGGCCGCGGCGGGCCCGTGGCGGGCGGTGTCCTGCAGGTATTGCAGCACGGCCTGCTGGCTGCCGGCGAACACGATGCGCTGTGATTTGCGCTGGCGCTGGTAGGCGTACATGGGATCGTAATACTGCGTCAGCAGGGTTGCTATCCAGGCGCGGTGCGGATCGACGCGGCCGCTGCGTCGCTGCTCGGCCAGGGCCGAGTCCATGATGCCCGCCAGCTGCCCGTGGCGCTCGCCGCCCAGGCGCCGGGCGATGTTGTCCAGGCTCTGGCGCAGGCGTTCGGCGAACCGGTCGAAACCGTGTTCCCGGCCGTGGAAGTCGACGAACTCGGCGCACAGGTCGATGACATAGTCGCGCAGGATGCGCTCGACCCGGTTGTCCAGGCTGTCTTCCAGCCAGACCACGGGGTAGCTCTGCATGCCCCGGTACAGGCCGACCGGCAGGCTGCAGCAGCCGATGGCCTGGCCCTCGTCTTCCAGCACGAACCTGTCGTGTCCGGCGGCGCGCTTTTTCAGGATGTCGATGGCCAGGCGGTTGTCGAAATCGATCTGCATCGGCTGGCCGGTGACATGCTTGCCGAAACTGGAACCGCGGTGATGGGCGTGGTGTTCCAGGTCGAGGCTGTTGCCCAGCTGCCGCAGCAGGTCGGTTTTGCCGGTACCGGTCATGCCGCCCAGCACCACGAAACCGCATTGCGCGATGGCGTCTTCGATGGTTTGCAGCAGGAAGCCGCGCATGGCCTTGTAGCCGCCGATGACGCGCGGATACGCGATGCCGGCTTCGTCTTTCAGCCACGCCTGGCTGATCTGCGAGCGCAGGCCGCCGCGAAAGCAGTACAGGTAGCCGTCGGGGTGGGCGCGGGCGAACTCGGCCCACGCCGCCACGCGCCGCGCCTTGATGGGTCCGCTGACCAGCTTGTGGCCCAGGGCGATGGCCGCGTCCTGGCCGCGCTGCTTGTAGCACAGGCCCACTTGCTGCCGCTCGGCGTCGTCCATCAGCGGCAGGTTGACCGCGCCGGGAAAGGCGCCCTTGCCGAACTCGACGGGCGCGCGCGTGTCCAGCATCGGCACATCGCGCAGGAAGAGTTCGCGGTAATTGCTGGTGTCGGCGCGCATCAGGCCACTTCGACCGCGTAGTACTGCTGCGCGACCAGTTCGCCGATGGGGGCCAGCTTCAGGCCCGATTCGGCGGCGGCCGCCAGGAACTCGGCTTCGCCTTCGGGCGCCACCGCCACCAGCAGGCCGCCGCTGGTCTGCGGGTCGCACAGCAGGTTGATCTGCTGCTGGCTCAGCGGGGCGATGCGCTGGCCGTAGCTGTCGAAGTTGCGGGCGGTGCCGCCCGGCACGCAGCCTTCGGCCAGGTAATGGTCGATGCCCGGCAGGCGCGGCACCTGGTCGAACGCGATGCGGGCGCTGACGCCGCTGCCGTCGGCCATTTCCACCAGGTGGCCCAGCAGGCCGAAGCCGGTGACGTCGGTCATGGCCTTGACGGCTGCCAGCTTGCCGAAGCGGCTGCCGGGCTGGTTCAGCGTGCACATCCAGTCGCGCGCCAGGTGGGTGTCTTCGGCGCGCAGCCTGGATTTTTTCTCGGCGGTGGTCAGGATGCCGATGCCCAGCGGCTTGGTCAGGTACAGCTTGCAGCCGGCCGTGGCGGTGTCGTTGCGCTTGAGGCCGGCCTTGTCCACCACCCCGGTGACCGCCAGCCCGAAGATGGGTTCGGGCGCGTCGATGGAGTGCCCGCCCGCCAGGGGGATGCCGGCGGCGTCGCAGGCCGCGCGGCCGCCGCGCACCACTTCGCGCGCCACTTCGGGCGGCAGCACATTGACGGGCCAGCCCAGGATGGCGATGGCCATCAGCGGGTCGCCGCCCATGGCGTAGATGTCGCTGATGGCGTTGGTGGCGGCGATGCGGCCGAAGTCGAAGGGATCGTCGACGATCGGCATGAAGAAGTCGGTGGTGGAAACCACGCCGCGCGCGTCGTCCAGCGCGTAGACGGCGGCGTCGTCGCGCGAGGCGTTGCCCACCCAGAGCCGGGGGTCGAGGTTTTGCGCCCCGCTGCCGGCCAGGATGACATCCAGCACTTTGGGGGAAATCTTGCAGCCGCACCCGGCTCCGTGGCTGTACTGGGTAAGGCGGACCGGGGTGTCCATGGAACGTTCCGTAGTAATAAATAGAAATAGCGTGACGGCCATGATTTTAAAGCAGCGGCCCGTAGTAATCTTGCGCATTCCCGAAAACCCCGCAGGGCCGCAGAATGAAAAAGACCGATCTCGAAAAAAACAAAGCCCTGAAACTGATGGGCAAGCTGAACGCCGCCCAGGCTCCCAGCCGCTATGGCGCCGCCGCGGCCGCCGTGCCCGACCGCCGCGAGCAGCGCCGCCTGGACCAGGCCGCCGGCCTGGTGCCTTTCCCGGTCAAGCTGCGCCAGCCGCTGGTCGACGCCTTGCGCGCCAGGGCGGATGCCGATGGCGTGGCCGTCAATGATCTGGTCAATGCTTTGCTGGAAGACGCGCTGAAGGGCCGGGGCTGAAGGCCATGCACATCTGGGTGGACGCCGACGCCTGCCCCGCCGTGATCAAGGACATCTTGTTTCGCGCGGCGCAGCGCTGGCAGCGGCCGCTGACCCTGGTGGCCAACCAGATGCTGCGCACGCCGCCATCGACCGTGATCCGCGCCGTCCAGGTGCCGCGCGGGTTCGACGTGGCCGACGCCTATATCGTCGAGCACGCCGGGCCCGGCGACCTGGTGATTACCGGCGACATACCCCTGGCGGCCCAGGTGCTGGAAAAACAGGCCCTGGTGCTGAGCCCGCGCGGCGAACGTTACAGCGCCGATACCATCCGCGAACGCCTGTCGATGCGCGACATGATGGAAGAACTGCGCAGCGCCGGCATCGATACCGGCGGCCCGGCCGCGTTCAGCCAGGCCGACCGGCGCGCCTTCGCCAATGCGCTGGACCGCCTGATGCTACGGGCATCCAGCCAGGGCTAGCCCGCCGGCGCCCATAGCCGTGCGGTTGCAGCGCCGCGATCACCAGGCAATGCGGGCCCGCGGCGCGGGGCGACGCCCACCTTATGCGTTGTCCGCATAAGCAACAAGAAAACAATTCCTTCCGTTTCCGGCGGCGCGTGCTGCACCATGAATTAAGGCCATGCACACTGGCCGATGCCGAAACAGGAGAAATGAAGATGAAGAAAACAAGCTGGCTGGCCGCCTTGCTGGCGGCCGCGTTCACTGCCGCGCTGCCGGTTTCCGCCGCGCTGGCGCAATCGGGCAAAGAACTGCTGAACGTGTCTTATGACCCGACGCGCGAGCTGTACCGCGCCGTGAACGAGAAGTTCATCGCGGCGTACAAGAAAGAAACCGGCACTGGCCTGACGATCCGCCAGTCGCACGGCGGCTCTGGAAAGCAGGCCCGCTCGGTGATCGACGGGCTGGATGCCGATGTCGTGACCCTGGCGCTGGCCTACGACATCGATGCCATCGCCGACCGCGGCCTGATCGCCAAAGACTGGCAGGCGCGCCTGCCGGACAACAGCTCGCCGTACACCTCGACCATTGTGTTCCTGGTGCGCAAGGGCAATCCCAAGCAGATCAAGGACTGGGACGACCTGCTGAAAGACGGCGTCGAGGTGATCACGCCGAATCCCAAGACGTCCGGCGGGGCGCGCTGGAATTACCTGGCCGCCTGGGCCTACGAGCTGGACCGCACCGGCGGCGACGCGGCCAAGGCGAAGGAATTCGTGCGCAAGCTGTACCAGCATGTGCCGGTGCTGGATACCGGCGCGCGCGGCTCGACCACGACCTTCGTCGAGCGCGGGCAGGGCGATGTACTGCTGGCCTGGGAAAACGAGGCCTTTCTGGCGTTGAATGAACTGGGGCCCGACAAGTTCGATATCGTCGTGCCGTCGCTATCCATTCTGGCCGAGCCGCCGGTCGCCATTGTGGACCGCAACGTCGACAGGAAGGGCACGCGCAAGGTCGCCGAGGCCTATCTGAAATTCCTGTATACGCCCGAAGCGCAGGAGATCATTGCGCAGAACTACTATCGCCCCATCAACAAGGACGTGGCGGCCAAGTACCGCGACAAGTTCCCCGACCTGAAGCTGGTCAAGCTGGGCGATGTGTTCGGCACCTGGCGCGAGGCCCAGAAGGCGCATTTCAGCGACGGCGGCACCTTCGACCAGATCTTCCTGCCCAAATAGGCGCGTTCACCACGCGCAGGCAGGCAGCAACGCGGCGCGCCCGCCGTCAGGACGCGTCGCGCTGGCGCGCCTCGCCTTCCCAGAACACCACGCGCTGGTGCAGCCGGCGCATCAGCAGCGAGCCGGTCAGGCCGATGGCCGCCAGCAGGAATACCCCCGCGAACATGGTGGCCAGGCTCATGCTGACCGAGGCCGAGGCGATCAGGTAGCCCAGCCCCCGCTGCGCCGACAGGAACTCGCCCACCACCGCGCCGATCAGGGCCAGCGACACGCCGATCTGCAGCCCCGAGAAAATGTCGCCGGCGGCCGCGGGAATCTTCACGTGCAGCAGCAGGTACAGCCGGCTGGCCGAGTAGGCGCGGCAGGCGTCCAGCAGTTCGGGGTCGGCGCGCTTGATGCCGTTGACGGTGTTGACGAACAGGGGAAAGAAGCACACCAGCGCCACCAGCACGACTTTCGAGCTCATGCCGAATCCGAACCACACCAGGATGATGGGGCCCAGCGCCACTTTGGGCATGGCCTGCAGGCCGATGAAAATCGGATAGCAGAACCGCTCGAAGGTGCGCGACTCGGCCAGCAGCGCGCCGAACAGCACGGCCAGGCCGCAGCCCAGCACGTAGCCGTACAGCGCTTCGGCCAGCGTGGCGCCGATGTGCGGCCACAGCGCGCCGCTGGCGAAACCCTGCAGCAGCGCCTGGAACACCGCCGCGGGCGCCGGCAGCAGGTAATCGGGAATGGCGAACGCGCGGATGGCCAGGTCCCAGGCCAGCACCAGCACGGCCAGGCTGAGCAGGGGATATACCGGGGCGGGCAGGCGCGGCCGGCGCGCGGCCGATGGGGGGCGGGTTTCAGGCATGCAGGAAGTGCTGCCGCAGATGCTGGCAGGCCTCGTTGAAATCGGGTTGGCCCAACGTTTCCGGCGTGCGCGGGCGCGCCAGGGCGGGGCGGAAGTCTTCGACAATGCGGCCGGGGCGCGGCGACAGCACGATGATGCGGTCGGCCAGGAACACGGCCTCGGGAATGCTGTGCGTAATGAACAGCACCGATTTGCGCGACTGGCTCCAGATGCGCTGCAGTTCCAGGGTCAGCGATTCGCGCGTCAGGGCGTCCAGCGCGGCGAAGGGCTCGTCCATCAGCAGCAGGTCGGGGTCCGACATCAGCATGCGGGCAATGCCCACGCGCTGCTGCATGCCGCCCGACAGTTCGTGCGGATAGTTGTCGGCAAAGCCGTCCAGCCCCACCAGCCGCAGCAGCTCGCGCATGCGCGCGGGGGCGGTGTCGGCGGGCAGGCCCAGCGTGCGCACCGGCAGCAGGATGTTCTGCGCCACGGTTTTCCAGGGCAGCAGGTTGGGCTTCTGGAACACCACGCCGGCGTGCCGGCTGGGGCCGGCAATGTTGTGCCCGCCCAGCCGCACCTGGCCCGCACTGGGGCCGATCAGGCCCGAGGCCAGCTTGACCAGGGTGGATTTGCCGCAGCCCGACGGGCCCAGCACGGCCACGAATTCGCCCGCGCGCACTTCCAGGTCGATGGGGCCCAGGGCGTCGATGTCGCCGCGCCGGCTGGGGTAGACCAGCCGCACGGCCTGCAGGTGCAGGTCTAAACCGGGTGAGGAGCCTGCGTGCTCCGCACTCCGGTATTCGCCCTTGGGGCGGCCCGGCGGGCTCATGCCGCCGCCTCGCGCAGAAAGCGCTGCACGGCGGTCCACGAGGCCTGGTTGGCGCGGGCATTGGCGCCGGCGCTGCCGCCGCCGCTGAGCACCAGCCCGGCCACCGGGTGCGGCTTGGCGATCAGGGTCGTGGGCACGTTGGGCAGGCCGATGGCGTGGCCGGCGTCCTGGCAGCGCACGTGCTCGACCGCCCAGGCATGCCCGTGCGCGTGCAGCGTGGCGGCCACCTGCTCGGCGTAGTACGTGGACGGCCAGAAGCCGTCGTCGGTGCCCGACACCAGCATCACGGGGCCGGCGATGCGCTCGACCGGGATGCGCGCGGCCGCGACGCTGGGCGCGTGCGCCAGCGGGGTATGGAAGGCCGGCTCCTGGCGCACGGGCGAGCCGTCGGCCGGCGCCTGCCGGAAGGCGGTCCAGTCGGCGCGCGGGTTGCCCTGCCAGACGTTGGGCAGCGGCTGGCCCCGCCAGGTCCAGACCGGCGCGTCCGGCGGCTGGCCGGGGCCGCCGGCCCGCAGCGTGCCGTGCACCACCGAACTGGGCACGTACGCGATGACCGCGTCCACCAGTTCGGGAAAGCGCGCGCCCAGCAGCAGCGCAAGCTCGCCGCCGCGCGACTGGCCGGTGACCGCGACGAAGCCGCGGCGCGGCGCATGGACGCGGCGCAGCCACTGCAGGGCATGTTCGAAGTATTCCAGCGGGGTATCAGAGATATGGTCGGGCCGGCCCGGCGCCTTGAAGTAGCCCAGCGCCAGCGCCAGGTAGCCGTGCGCGGCGTACAGCGCGGCGCGTTGCCGGGGAATGCCGCCGCCCGAGCCGTTGAACACCATGATGGCGGGGTGCGGGCCGGGCGTGGCAGGCGTGTACAGCGTGCCCACGACCTCGCCGGCCAGCTCGGTGCGCCGGACCCCGGCGCCCTCGTAGCGCTGCACGAACGCGCCTTGCAGCCGCAGCGTGCCGCAGGCCACCTCGACCGAGATTTCCAGCGGCGCGGTCTCGTCGCCGAGCTCGGGCGCATCGGGCGGCGTTTCGCGGCGCATCGACCATACGGCGGCCATGGCGTCGGCCGCGCTCCAGTCGCCGCCGATGGGGGCGTGGGCATCCAGGTCCAGCACGCCGTCCGGGCCCACCGTGAATTCGGCCTGGCTGCGCCAGCGGCTGCCGTCGGGATGCCGCAGCGTGGCGGCCACCTGCGCCGGGCCGGGCGGCAGGCCGCGCGCGACGATGCGGCGCGGCACGTCCAGCAGGCCGTCCGCGGGCGTGATCTGCAGGCTGGCGTCCGGCGCGCTCATTGCTGTTCCCTGGCCTGGGCGCGCACCGCCTGCGCGTCGAAATCGTTGATCTGGCCGATCAGGTCGTTAGAGAAAATGCGCTCCACCGGCACATCCGCCGAGGGATATTCGCCCGCCTTGTGCATGGCTTCGATGCCGGCGCGGATCGCCGCCAGGTTGTACTGGCCGGGCACGCGCGCCGTGCCGTCGGGTTTGTGCAGCACGCGTTCCAGGCGGCGCGACAGCAGGGTGGTGGCCTTTTCGAGTTCGGCCGCCTGGTCGCCGGCCGGCCGGGCTTCCGGATGGGCGCGCCAGTAGGCTTGCACGCAGAAGCGCGGGTTGGCTTCGCAGGCGATCTGGCCCTTGGTGTAGGCCCGGGCGAAGCGGACCAGCAGGTCGGGATGGTCGCGGTAGGTGTCCTGGTGCGTGATGAACCCGTTGCCGGCGGTTTCATTGAACACCGGGGGATAGGCTACGCGCCGGATCTTGGTGCCCGACATTTCCAGCATGTCGTTCCAGCTGCTGTTGAAGTTCAGCGCGTCGACCTGGCCGGTGCGCAGGGCCTGGAAGCCGGCCGCCAGCGCGCCGACGGCCACGAATTCGACATTCTTGCCGGGTTCCAGCCCGGCCGTGCGCAATGCCGCGCGGCCGCCGGGTATGGTGCCCCAGGTCAGCGCGCCCACGCCGATCTTCTTGCCCTTCAGGTCGGCCAGCGACTTGACGGGGCCGTCGGCCAGCACGGCGAATTCCATGGTGTTGGCCGGCACGCCGTTATAGAAATAGCGCAGCGGCAGCGGGTCTTTGCTGTTGAAATAGCTGGAGATGACCGGCTCGGACGTGGGATAGCCGAAGGTGACGCGCTTGCTGGCCACCTGCGGCAGCAGCGCGCCCGCGCCCTGGAACACGATGGTCTTGACGTTGAGGTCTTCCTGCTTGAAATAGCCTAGTTCCTCGGCGGCGGCATACGGCGCGCCGTCGTGCACGGCCGGCGGAATGGCCAGGGCCACGGTGACGTCGTCGGTGGCGTGGGCGCCGGCCGCGGCCGCGCCGAATGCGACGCACCAGGCGGCGCGCGCCAGATTACGAATGTTCATGAGAGGCTCCTGTGTGGGACAAGGCCGCGTCGCCGGGGGCGGCGCGGCCGGTATGCTCGGCCGCCGTGCGCAGCAGGCGCGTGCGGTCGATCTTGTTGGTGCTGGCCAGGGGCAGCGCGGGCACGAACCAGACATGGCGTGGATGCTGGTAGGCCGGGGCGTGCGCCAGCGCGAACTGCTTGATGGCGGCCTCGTCGGCGGCGGCGCCGGCGCGCAGCACCACGAAGGCCACCGGCTTGGCGCCCTTGATGTCGTCTTCGATGGGCACCACGCAGGCCTGCTGCACGGCGGGGTGGCGCTCGAGCATGCGTTCGACTTCGGCCGGGTAGATGTTTTCCCCGCCCGAAACGAACATGTCGTCGCGCCGCCCCACAAAGGTATAGAAGCCGTCGGCATCGCGGTGGAACACGTCGCCGGTGCGGTAATAGCCGTCGGGGGTGAACGGCGAGCCCAGGTCCGGGCGCTGGTGGTAGCCCTGCATCAGGCCGGGGCTCTTGAGTTCGAGCATGCCGGTGTCGGGCGTGTCCTGCGGGCCCTGGCTCAGGCGCACCCGCACGGCGGGGTGGGGCACGCCGACCGAGGTGGCCGGCGTGGGCAGGCCGCCGGGATGCGGGCCGAACACCACCGGCCCGCCTTCGGTGGTGCCGTAGGCGTTGATGACGCGCGCGTTGGGCAGCATGTCATGGATCTGCTGCCACAGGCTGGCGCTGACCGGCGCCGAGCCCATGCGGATGGCGCGCACCGACGACAGGTCGGTGCCGGCCAGCAGCGCGTGCTCGCGCAGCATCATGGCGATCATGGGCGGCACCGCGGTCAGCCAGGTGGCGCGGTAGCGTTCGATGGCGCGGATGTAGGCGGGCGCCTTGAACTGCGGCAGCAGCACCGCGCTGGCGCCGCAGGCCAGCACCAGCAGCGACAGCGCCAGCGCGTTCATGTGATACAGCGGGGCGGCGATCAGGGTGCGTTCGCCGCCCAGCGGCGTGGCGGCCTGCCGCGTGCGCACGGTCCAGTACTGGCTGGCGTGCGTCAGGCGCACGCCCTTGGGCCGCCCGGTGGAGCCGGACGTGTACAGCATCAGCGCCAGGTCGCCGGCGGCCACAGCGGCCGGGGGCAGGCCGTCGTCTGGCGGCAGCGCGTCCCAGTCCGGGCCGTCCAGGTCCAGGGCGGCGGCGCCGGCCGGCACGGCGGCGGCGCGCGCGGCGTCGTGCAGCACCAGCCGCGCGCCGCTGTCCCGCAGCACATAGGCAATGGTCTCGGCCGGAAACTTGAAGTTCACCGGCACGGCGACCAGGCCGGCGCGCTGGATGCCCAGCAGCGCCGCCAGGTAGCGCGCCGAATTGGCCGCCAGGATGGCGACGCGGTCACCCGGCGCGTAGTGCCGCGCGCGCAGCGCCGCGGCCACCCGGCCGGCGGCGCCGCGCAATTGCGCGTACGTCCAGGTCCGGGCGTTTTCGCCGGCGTCCAGGGCGATCAGCGCGACCCGTTCGGGCGCGGCCTGCGCGGTGGCGTCGACGATGGCGCCCAGGTTTTCTGCAGACGAGGCCATGGCCGGCTCCGCCGCTTCAGGCGCGCGGCGTGGAATACACGCCGCGGCCGCTGGCCACCAGCTTGCCCTCGCTGTCGTAGACATGCGCTTCGGCGGTCGACACCTGCGAGCCGAACTTGATGACCTTGCCGCGCACGCGCAGGTCGCCCGGCAGCGCGGCGCGGTGGTAATCGACCCGCAGGTCGATGGTGGGCACGCCGCGGCCGGTCTGCGACACCAGGGCCCAATCGGCCGCCAGGTCGACCAGCGCGGCCAGGATGCCGCCGTGGGTGTAGCGCTTGTCGGGGTTGACCACCCATTCTTCGCGCCAGCGCGCGGTGAGTTCGATCTCGCCGGCGGCCACGGCCGTCACTTCCAGGCCCAGCCACTGGTGGTACGGGCCGCGCAGCAGGCGTTCCTGGATGGCGGCGGGGGTGGGCAGGGGGGCGTTTTCGCTCATGATGCTTGTCCGGTTCAGGGGTTGACGATGACTTTGCCCAGCACTTCGCGGTCGCGGATCAGGGCCAGGCCGTCGGCCGCCTGCTCCAGCGGCACGCTGCGGTCGATCAGGGGGGTGATGCGGCCCTCGGCCACCAGGTCGAGCAGGGCCTTCAGGTTGTCGTCGTAGAAGCTGTTCGAACCCTTGATGTTCAGTTCGAAGCTCCACACGTAGCGCAGGTCTTCGGCGGGGGCATGGCCCGCGGTCGCGCCGCACACCAGCAGCGTGCCGCCGCGCTTCAGGCATTTCAGCGACGGCACCCAGGTATCGCCGCCGGTGAAGTTGATCACCACGTCCACGCCGCCTTCGTAGTTGCGGCGCTGCGGCTTGCCGTACTGGCCGATGGCCCACTTCGAGAAATCGGTGTCGCGGTAATTGACCAGGTGGTCGGCGCCCAGCGCCTTCAGGCCTTCGAGCTTCGATGCGCTGCCCGCGCAGGCGATGACTTCGGCGCCCAGCAGCTTGGCCAGCACCACGCAGGCCGTGCCCACGCCGCCGCTGGCGCCCAGCACCAGCACCTTGTCGCCGGCCTTGACGGTGTTGTGCGTGACCAGCATGCGGTGCGCGGTGCCGTAGGCCACGGGCAGGGCGGCCGCCGCGTCGAAGCTGACGCCGTCGGGCAGGGCGATCAGCTGGTCTTGCGACACCAGGCAGTACTCGGCCATGCCGCCGTCGAGCATTTCGCCCATCAGGCCGCGCGATTTGTTCAGCGGGTTGACCAGCACGCGGTCGCCCACCTTCCAGCCGGCAACATCGGGGCCGACTTCGGTGATTTCGCCGGCCATGTCCAGGCCGATCACCACGGGCAGCGGCACCTTGATGCCGGGCATGCCCTGCACGGTGAAGACGTCGTGGTAGTTGAACGACGAGGCCCCGACGCGGATCACCACGTGGCCGGCGGCGGCGGCCGGCACGGGCTTGTCGGTAACGACCTGCAGGCGCTCCAGCCCGCCGTGTTCGGGTAGCACCAGGGCTTTCATGGTTTTGCTCATGACGGATTTCCTATGGAAGAAAGAGGTTCAGCGCAGCGACTTGGACTGCTCGTACGGGCCGGTGACGAACAGGGCGGGGTCGAGCTTGCCCTTGATCAGGCCGCTGGCGGCGAAGACTGCGTGCTCGCGTTCCAGCGTGGCGATGTCGGCGGGCTCGAAGTCCACGCGGTACATGTTTTTCCATTGCGCGGCGTAGGCGCGCGCGGCGGCCGCCGGCAGGTTGGCCGATTTCTGCAGGATCGCGGCCACTTCGCCGGGATGCGCGCCGCCCCACTCGACGGCGTCGCGCAGCGCGGCGATGACGCGCGCGACCACCTGCGGGTGCTGGGCGATGAAATCGCTGTGCACGGCGCCGATGCCGATATAGGGCACGGAGCTGCTCTTGGTCAGGCGCTGCCATTCCTGCGCGAACGAGCCCAGCGTATGCACCTTGAGCTGCTCGCCGAGCTGGGCCACGGTGACCGAGCGCAGGGCCGCGGCGTCCACCTGCTTCTGCGCCAGGAACTGCACCAGGCGCGATTCGTTGCCGCCCACCAGCGAGAAGTCGCCGGATTCGATGCCGTAGTTGCCCGCGAGCACCGCGCCGGCAATCACCGATACCGAGCTGCCGGCCGGCGACATGCCGACCTTCTTGCCGCGGAACTGGCTGATCGAGGTGATGGGCGAGCCCTTCGGCACCACGAACTGCACGTCGGCCGGCTGGGTGGCGGCGAACACCTTGATGGGCACGCCTTCGGTCACGCTGCTGAACACGCCGGCCGCGGGGGCGCCGAAGGCCAGGTCGATCGAGTCCGAGGCCAGGGCGCGCAGCGGCGCGTTCACATCCGGAAAGCGCACGAATTCGACATCGAGCCCGCGGTTCTTCAGGAAGTCAGTGGCTTCCAGCACCGAGCCATAGCCCAGGCTGACACCGCTGCTCCAGTAGCCGATGCGGACTTTGTCGGCGGCGCTGGCCGCCGGGCCGGTGAAAAACAGGGCAAGCGTGGCGGCGCCGGCGGCGGCCCGCAGCAATCGACTCAGGGACATGGGGGAACTCCGTTAGGGTCAATGAGGTTTCCAGCGGAACAAGTGCCTTTCCAGCGGCTTGAGCACGCCGCCTTCCAGCGCCAGCATCAGCACCACCAGCAGCAGCGTCCAGGCAAAGACCTGGTCGGTCTGCACCAGGTCGGCCGCCTGGCGCAGGCGGTAGCCGATGCCGTCCGAGGCGCCCAGCGTCTCGGCCACCAGGCTGACGCGCCAGCCGAAGCCGAACGCCAGGCGCGCGCCCGAGAAAAAGTAGGGCAGGATCGACGGCAGGTGGATGCGCAGCAAAATGCGGGGGCGCGACAGGCGCAGCGAGCGGGCCAGGTCCACCAGCTGCTTGTCGACGTTGCGCGCGCCCTGCCAGACATTGGTCAGGATCAGCGGCATGGCGGTCATGAACACCACGAAGATCGTGGTGGCGTCGGAAATGCCGAACCAGATGATGGCGAACACCGCCCAGATGGCCGACGAAACCGTGTTCAGCACCGCCAGCACCGGCTCGAACACCTCGGCCAGCCAGCGGCTGGCGCCCAGCGCCAGGCCCAGCGGCGTGCCCACCACGGCCGCCAGCAAAAATCCCATGACGACGCGGTACATGGTCATGCCCACATCGTGCGTGAAGCTCGCGTTGGCCATCATGCCGCGCAGCGCAAGCCAGACTTTTTCGGGGCCGGGCAGGATGAAGGCGGGGCTGCGGCTGGCCGCGGCATACCAGCAGGCCAGGAAGGCGGCCAGCAGCAGCGCGCGCCACAGCAGCAGGCGGGGCCAGCCCCGGCGGGCCGGCGCGCTGCCGCGGCGCGTGATGCCGGCCGGCTGCAGGGCGGATGGCGGGGCGTTGCTCATGGCTGCACCTTCAGCCGCAGGTGGCGCGTGGTCTCGGCCACGTCCGGGTCGGTGGGATGGCGCGGGCGCGGCAGGCCCACCGGCACGATCTCGCGGATGCGGCCCGGACGGGGCGCCAGCAGCACGATGCGGTCGGCCAGCACCACGGCTTCTTCCACGTCGTGCGTCACGAACAGGATGGTGGCGCGCCGCGCCGCCTGGATGCGCAGCAGTTCTTCATGCATTTGCGAACGGGTGTGCGGGTCCAGCTTGGAAAACGGTTCGTCCATCAGCAGCAGGTCGGGCTGCATGACCAGAGTGCGCGCCAGCGCCGCGCGGCTGCGCATGCCGCCGGAAAGCTCGTGCGGCCAGGCCTGGGCGAAGCCGTCCAGGCCCACCAGGGCCAGGGTGTCCAGCGCGCGCTGGCGCCGCTGCGCGTAAGGCAGGCCCGAGGTTTCCAGGCCGAACGCGACGTTGTCGCGCACATTGCGCCAGGGCAGCAGGCGGTCTTCCTGGAACATATAGCCCAGCGACGCCGACGGCGGCAGGCCGATCTCGCCCTGCTGCAGCGGTTCCAGCCCGGCAACCAGGTTCAGCAGGGTGCTCTTGCCGCAGCCCGAGGCGCCCAGCAGGGCCACGATCTCGCCCGGGGCGACATCGAACGCGACATTGCGCAGCACTTCCAGGCTGCCGAAGTAATGCGACACCCCGCCCACCCGCAGCGCGGCGGAAGCAGGCCGGGCCGTGGCGGGGTCGCGCGCGGCGGCAGCGGCGGCAAAGGCATTCATCGCCAGCTCCCCGGCCCCTTCACGGGAATGGCCGCGCCGGTCTCGGCCAGGCTGGCATAGAGTTTTTCCAGCGTCATGGCCTGGAAGGTCTCGATGTGGCGGCGCGCGATCAGCTCGGCGCGGCGGGCGTCGCCTTCGGCGAAGGCCTCGATCAGCGCGTTGTGGTCGTGCTTGATCTCGGGCTTGGTCTTCTGCACGCCGAAGCCCAGCGCCACCAGGCGCGACATTTCATCGAGCAGGCCCGCCAGCATGCGGTGCAGCCGCTCGTTGCCGCAGGCCTGGGCAATGGCCAGGTGGAAAGCCTTGTTGGCGTCCATGAAGACATCGATCTGGTCGTTCAGCTGCAGCACCGGGTGCTGCAGGCGGCACGCGGCTTCCAGCGTGCGCAGGCGGTCCAGGTCCACCCGCCCGACCGCCAGGCGCGCGGCCAGCGGTTCGATCTGGGCGCGCAGCTGGAACACTTCTTCCACGTCGCGCAGCGTGATCGGGCTGATCTGGTAGCCCTTGCGCGGCCGCGAGCGCACGAAGCCTTCCTGCGCCAGGCGCGTCAGGGCGATGCGGCAGCTGGTCTTGCGGATGTCGTAGGCCGCCATCAGTTCCGGTTCGGTGACGATGGCGCCGGGAGGCAGACGGCAGGCGATCACGTCGCCGCGGATGCGCGCGTAGGCCTCGTCGCCCTGGCTGAGGGCGGCGGATGCCGGGGGCATAACAGAAGAGGGCGCGGTATCGTTCATGCCGGTGTCAGCGCGCCGGCCGAAGCTGCGGTGAGCTGCTCAGCGGGCCACGCAAATACGTCTACCGGACCATTCTAGGTAGGCGAATTGCCGGCACGAACGAAGAATATTTGCTATGCATATAACCGTTGTGAGCTGCTCAGTGAGGCGCCCACGCCCAGGTGTCTGACTCCCGCAGGGTGTCAGACACCGTGCTATTGAGACAATCGCGGCACACTTCGGTGTCTGACACCCTGCGGGAGTCAGACACCTGGATCGATTTGAACTATCGCAGTCCCGCGTCGTGCGGGCAAGCGGTGGCGGCGCGTTGGGCGGCGGGGCAGCCTGCGCAGCAGGCCGAGGGCGCCTGCATGCGCCCGAGCCCGACGCACGTGCGCCGCCACCGCTTGCCCGCACGACGCGGGACGGGGCTGGAACGCAACCATCCCAATCGCACGGTATCAGGCACCCTGACGGGAGCAGACACCTGATCTGCCGCTTACGGCAGGTTCTCGCGAAAGATTACATCGGTGCGCGTCGCCTCCACCCCTGACAGCGTGCTGCGGTGGTCGCGCAGGTTGGTGAAGATGCGGATGCTGTTCAGGATGGTGGTCAGGGGGCTCTGGTTGATGACGGCGTCCATGCCGCCGTCGATCAGCAGCCCGCGCGTGTCGGGCGTCAGGCCATGGCCGATGAACACGATGTCGTGCTGCTTGCCGCGTTCTTTCAGGGCCTGCCCGATGCCTTCGGCGCCGCCGCCGATGTTGTAGATGGCGGCCAGGTCGGGGTGTTCTTTCAGCAGTGCCAGGGTCTGGCGGTAGTTGGCGTCCGGGTCGTCGTAGCCTTCGCGCAGGCCCACCACGCGCACTTGCGGATACTGCTCGGCGAACAGGTGCAGGAAGCCGGCTTCGCGTTCTTCGTGGGCGCGGTAGCTGAGCGAGCCGGCCAGCATCGCCACCTTGGCGCCGCGCCGCGCCCGTCCCAGGAAGCGGCCGATCAGGTGGGCTGCCGTGCGGCCGGCGGCGCGGTTGTCCAGCCCCACGTAGGCGCTGCGCCGCGAGTGCGAAAGATCGGACACCAGCGTGACGCTGGGGATGCCGCGGTCGGCCAGCTCGGCTACGGCTTCGCGCACTTTGGGGTGTTCCAGCGCCATGAAGGCCACGCCGTCGCTCTGCTTGCCCCGCCGCAGCAGGATGTGCGTCAGCGCGTCGGGGTCGAAGCTTTCCACCGGCGCCACGCGGCAGCTGACGTTGTAGGGCGCCCAGTGTTCCTGCGAATGCCGCACCCATTCGCCCAGCATCCACAGAAAGCGGCTGCTGCGGTCGGGCAGGATGAACAGCAGCCGCATGGGCGGCGGCGCCATGGCGGCGTACAGCTCGGCCTGCGGCAGGTATTGCAGTTCGGCGGCCGCCTTCAGCACCCGCTGCAGGGTGGCCTGCCGCACGCCCGGCCGGCGGTGCAGCGCGCGGTCGACCGTGGCCGGCGAGACGCCGGCCAGTCGCGCAATATCAATCACGGTGGGCAATGCCTGGGGCATTGGGTTTCTCCCGGTTGGCGGAAACTTGCGGGCTATACCTTACACGCATCGCCGATGGGAACCTCAAAAACCATCAAAAAACCTGCTTGGGAATTGGCCGGGCGCGCCCCTATCCTACGCAACTATCCGCAGTCGCGCCGCTGGCGCAAACAAGGAAAACGATGGAGACAACAGGCAAGCTGGCCGGCCGCGTGGCGCTGGTGTTCGGCGCCGGTTCGGTGGGCGAGGGCTGGGGCAATGGCAAGGCCGCCGCGGCGGCGTATGCCCGGCAGGGCGCCCGCGTGGTGGCGGTGGACCGCGTGGCCGAGGCCGCGCAGGCCACCCAGGACGCGATCCGCGCCGAGGGCCATGAGGCCGTGGGCGTGCAGGCCGACGTGACCAGCCTGGCCGACATCCAGCGCGTGGTGGACGGCGCGCTGTCGCGGTACGGCCAGATCGACGTGCTGCACAACAATGTGGGCATTACCTCGCAGGGCGGCCCGGTGGAAACCGGCGAAGACGTCTGGGACCGCGTCATGACGGTGAACGTCAAGAGCATGTTCCTGACCTGCAAGGCGGTGCTGCCGCACATGGAGGCGCGCGGCAGCGGGGCCATTATCAATATCGGCGCGCTGGGCGGCGTGCGCTGGACGGGCTACGCCTATTGCGCCTATGCGGCCTCGAAGGGTGCGGTAAATTCCTTCACCCAGAGCGTGGCGCTGCAGTATGCCGCCAAGGGCATCCGCGCCAACTGCATTCTGCCGGGCGTGATGGATACGCCCCATATCTACCAGCAGATTTCCGGCTTCTACCAGAACACCCAGGAAATGGTCCAGGCGCGCAACAAGCTGTCGCCCACCGGCCGCATGGGCGACGGATGGGACGTGGCGCATGCGGCGGTATTCCTGGCTTCGGACGAGGCGCGCTACATCAATGGCGTGGAACTGTTCGTGGACGGGGGAATGCACGCCCGCTGCAATTGATTCAAGCCCGCAACCGGCGCCCGGGCGGGCGCGCGGGCGCGGATATTTCCAATATCGCCGGCCCGAGCCGGCGAGCTGTGCACAGGAGACAGTGCCATGACGCATAACAAGACCTTCACGCGCCGCAGTGCGCTGCGCACCCTGGCGGGCCTGCCCCTGGCCGCCACCATGATCGGCGTGCCGCGGCTGGCGGCCAGCGCCACGCCCGAGTACGTGTTCAAGTACGGCAACAACCTGCCCACCAGCCATCCGCTGAACATCCGGGCGCAGGAAGCGGCCGCGCGCGTGGCCAAGGAAAGCAACGGCCGCATGCAGGTGCAGGTGTTCCCCAACAACCAGCTGGGCGGCGATACCGACATGCTGGCGCAGGTGCGCAGCGGCGGCATCGACATGTTCAATGCGGGCACCATGGTGATCGCGACGCTGGCGCCCATCAGCGCCATTACCGCGATGGGTTTCGCGTTCTCGAACGACCAGGAAGTCTGGAACGCGGTCGACGGCAAGCTGGGCAACAGCATCCGCGCCGCGTTCGCCAAGGTGGGGCTGTATACCCTGGACAAGATGTGGAACAACGGCTTCCGCCAGATCACCAGCAGCTCGAAGCCGGTGGCCACCGCCGCCGACCTGGACGGCATGAAGATCCGGGTGCCGGTCAGCCCGATGGGCATTTCGCTGTTCAAGTCGCTGTCGGCCGCGCCGACCAGCCTGCAGTTCAGCGAGGTGTACTCGGCCCTGCAGACCAAGGTGGTGGATGCCCAGGAAAACCCGCTGGCCATCGTGCAGACCGCCAAGCTGTATGAAGTGCAGCAATACTGCTCGCTGACCAACCACAGCTGGGACGGCTATCACCTGGTGGTCAACGGCCGCGCCTGGCGCGGCCTGCCGGACGACCTGAAAACCATCTACGCCCGCGCTTTCAACGAGGCCGGCCTGCAGCAGCGCGATGATCTGGTCAAGCTCAACACCACCCTGCAGGACGAACTGACCGCCAAGGGCCTGAAGTTCAACACGGCCGAGGCGCAGAGCTTCCGCGAGCAGCTGCGCAAGGCGGGTTTCTACGCCGAGTGGAAGCAGAAATTCGGCGCCGAGGCCTGGGCTTTGCTGGAAGAATCCGTCGGCAAGGTGTCCTGATGTCGGCGGGCCAAGAAGGCAAGGCCGCCTGGACGGCCGGCCCGCTGCCGGCCGCGCCGGCGCGGCCGCGCCGCGATACCGGCCTGCTGGCCTGGGCCGACCGCGCCCTGGGCGTGGTGACCGAATGGCCGGCGGCCTTGCTGGTGGTGGTGGAAGTGGTGGTGCTGCTGTCCGGCGTGGTGGCGCGCTACGTGCTGCACGAGCCCATTATCTGGTCCGACGAGCTGGCCTCGATTTTGTTCCTGTGGCTGTCGATGCTGGGGGCGGTGATCGCCCTGCGGCGCGGCGCGCACATGCGCATGACGGCGGTGCTGAGCAAGTGCACGCCGCGCGCCCGCGCGTTCCTGGATACCTTCGCGCTGGCGGCGGCGCTAGTGTTCCTGGTGCTGCTGATGCATCCGGCCTGGGAATACGCGTATGAAGAGATGATCATCGTCACCCCCGCGCTGGAAATCAGCAATGCCTGGCGCGCCGCGGCGCTGCCCACCGGCACGCTGCTGATGCTGCTGGTGTGCGTGGTGCGCCTGCTGCGTTCCGAGCACGGGCAGCAGGTGGTGCCCGCGGTGCTGACGGCGGTGGCCATTGCCCTGCTGTTCTGGCTGGCCGGCCCGTGGCTGATGACGCTGGGCAAGCTGAACCTGCTGATTTTCTTTGCCGGGGTGGTGGGCGCCTGCGTGTTCGCGGGCGTGCCGATTGCATTTTCATTCGCGCTGGCGACCTTCGGCTTCCTGGCCCTGACCACGCGCACGCCCATGCTGGTGATGGTGGGGCGGCTGGACGAAGGCATGTCGCACCTGATTCTGCTGGCGGTGCCGCTGTTCGTGCTGCTGGGCATGCTGATCGAGATGACCGGCATGGCGCGCGCCATGGTGCAGTTCCTGTCCAGCCTGCTGGGCCACGTGCGCGGCGGGCTGAACTACGTGCTGATCGGCGGCATGTACCTGGTGTCGGGTATTTCGGGCTCGAAGACGGCCGACATGGCCGCCATCGCGCCGGTGCTGCTGCCCGAAATGAAAAAGCGCGGCGCCAAGCCGGGCGACCTGATCGCGCTGCTGTCGACCACCGGCGCGCAGACCGAGACCATCCCGCCGTCGATCGTGCTGATCACCATCGGCTCGGTGACGGGCGTGTCGATCTCGGCACTGTTCACCGGCGGCATGCTGCCCGGCGCGGTGCTGGGCCTGGCCCTGTGCGGCATTGTCTGGTGGCGCTATCGCCACGAAGACTTGAGCGGCGTGCCGCGCGCCTCGCGCGCCCTGATCGGCAAGACCTTCGTGGTGGCCCTGCCGGCGCTCGCGCTGCCGTTCGTGATCCGGGCCGCCGTGGTCGAGGGGGTGGCCACCGCCACCGAGGTGTCGACCATCGGCATCGCCTATTCGGTGCTGGCCGGGCTGCTGCTGTACCGCAAGTTCGATTTTGCGCGCCTGCCCGGCATTCTGGTCGAGACGGCCACGCTGTCGGGCGCCATCCTGTTCATCATCGGCTGTGCCACCGCCATGGCCTGGGCGCTGACCCAGTCCGGCTTCGCGCACGACCTGGCCGAGTTCATGGCCAACCTGCCCGGGGGCAAATTCACGTTCATGGCGGTGTCGCTGGTGGCGTTCATTGTGCTGGGCAGCGTGCTGGAAGGCATTCCGGCCATCGTGCTGTTCGGGCCGCTGATGTTCCCGATCGCGCGCGCCGTGGGCGTGCACGAAGTGCAGTACGCCATGGTGGTCATCCTGGCCATGGGCGTGGGCCTGTTCGCCCCGCCGTTCGGCGTGGGCTACTACGGCGCCTGCGCGGTGGGGAAGGTGGATCCGGACGAGGGCATCGGGCCCATCTGGGGCTATATGGGCGCGCTGCTGGTGGGCCTGGTCCTGGTGGCGGCCATCCCCTGGATTTCCATCGGTTTTCTCGACAACTGATCACCCCTTTTTTCGCACGGGAGCATTTCCATGAGCCGATTCCTCGGCCAGATCCGCCAGTTGGGCTATGTGGTGCCCGACATCGAGGCCGCCATGGCCTACTGGAGCAAGACCCTGGGCGTGGGGCCCTGGTTCTACAACCCGCGCGTGCCCATCGTGAACTACCGCTACGACGGCCAGCCCTACGAACCGCACAATTCGGTGGCGCTGGCCAATTCGGGCTACGTGCAGGTCGAGCTGATCCAGACCCGCAATGACGTGCCCTCGATGTACCGCGACTTCCAGCAGGCGGGCCGCAGCGGCCTGCAGCACGTGGCCTACTGGACCGAAGACTACGACGGCGACCTGGGGCGCCTGCTGGCGCAGGGCTTCAAGCCCAAGATGAGCGGCGAGGTGGGCGAGCGCGGCCGCTTTATTTATTTCGACACCGAATACCATCCCGGCACGGTGATCGAGCTGTCCGAAGTGTCCGGCCCGAAAGGCCGCATGTTCCAGCAGATCCGCGAGGCTGCCGACGGCTGGGACGGCAGCGAGCCGGTGCGGCCGTTTCCGAACCTGGGGCAGGAATGAGCGGCGAACGCATCCTGGCCAGCTACGTCATCGAGACGCCGCTGGACCCGGCCGCGGTGGCCGAGGTGATGGCCGGCGAGCAGTCGTGCGGCACCTTTACCCGCGTGGCGGGCGAGACCGATGCGCTGCGCGCCCGCGCGCGCGCCACGGTGGAATCGGTGCGGCTGCTGGACGAGGCCGCGCAGCCCAGCCTGCCCAACGCGCTGCTGGAACGGCGGCGTCAGACGGGGCCGTGGCGCCGCGCCCGCATCGACATTGCTTTTCCGCCGGCCAACATCGGCGCCAACCTGCCGACCCTGGCCAGCACCGTGGCGGGCAACCTGTACGACCTGGGCGAAGTCACCGGGCTGCGCCTGGAAACGCTGCAAGTGCCGGCCAGCTACCGGGCGCGCTTCGATTTCCCGCGCGCGGGCATTGCCGGCACGCGCCGCGCGGCCGGCGTGCCCGCCGGCGCGCTGGTGGGCACCATCATCAAGCCCAATGTGGGGTTCTCGGCCGAAGAAACGGCCGAGCTGGTGGGCCGGCTGTGCGCCGCCGGAGTCGATTTCATCAAGGATGACGAAGTCTGCGCCGACCCCGAGCACGCGCCGCTGGCGCAGCGCGTGCCGGCCGTGATGCGGGTGGTGCGCGAACACGCCCAGCGCACCGGCAAGCAGGTAATGGTGGCGTTCAATATTACCGACGAAACCGACGCCATGCGGCGCCACGCCGACCTGGTCGAGCGCGAAGGCGGCAGCTGCGTCATGGCCAGCCTGAATGCCTGCGGCTATTCGGGCATACAGACGCTGCGGCGGCATACGCCGCTGGTGCTGCACGGGCACCGCAACGGGTTCGGCGCGCTGTCGCGCCATCCGCTGCTGGGCATCGGCTTCCAGGCCTACCAGACGCTGTGGCGGCTGGCCGGCGTGGACCACATGCATGTGCACGGCCTGCAGGGCAAGTTCTCGCAGCCCGACGAAGAAGTGATCAGCGGCGCGCGCGATTGCTATACGCCGCTGGCGCAGGGGCTGGACCGCGACGATACGGTGATGCCGGCGTTCTCGTCCGGGCAGTGGGCCGGCACGGTGCCGGCCACCTGGGCCGCCATCGGCCGCGATGACCTGCTGTTCATGGCGGGCGGCGGTATCCTGGCGCACCCGGACGGCGCCGCCGCCGGCGTGGCCAGCATCCGCCAGGCCTGGGATGCGGTGCGGGCCGGCAGCAGCCTGGCCGAGCACGCGCGCCAGGCGCCCGAGCTGGCGCGCGCCCTGGCTTTCTTCGGCGCGCGATGAGCCTGGCCGCGCCGCGCCTGGCGTATTACGGCGACGATTTCACCGGCGCTACCGACGCGCTGGCCACGGCCACGCGCGCCGGCTTGCGCAGCCTGCTGTTCTTCGGCGTGCCCACCGCGGCGCAGCGCGAGCGCGCCGGCCCGCTGGACTGCCTGGGCATTGCCGGCGCCACGCGCGCCATGGCCCCGGATGCCATGCGCGCGGCCCTGCAGCCGGTGGCGCATTTTTTTGCCGGCCTGCGGCCGCGCGTGGTGCACTACAAAGTGTGTTCCACCTTCGACAGCGC
The DNA here is from genome assembly GCF_017356245.1 of Bordetella petrii. Taxonomy (NCBI): domain Bacteria; kingdom Pseudomonadati; phylum Pseudomonadota; class Betaproteobacteria; order Burkholderiales; family Alcaligenaceae; genus Bordetella; species Bordetella petrii. Next base: position 3,105,731 of record NZ_JAFMZZ010000001.1, on the reverse strand, counting down.
GCCGCAAGTGGGCAATATCGCGATAGCGATGCAAGTGCTGGGCGGCGCGCTGCGTCAGCCCCGGCCCGTGATCATCGGCGGACAGCCCAGCCTGGGGCGCTACTGCCTGTTCGCGCAGCTGTACGCCGCGGCCGATGGCGACGTGCACCGCATCGACCGCCACCCCACCATGAGCCGCCATCCGGTCACGCCCATGCACGAGGCCGACCTGCGCCGCCACTTGGCCCAGCTGGGCGCGGGGCGGGTCGAGTTAGTCGACTATCGCAGCTGCGCGGCCGGGCCCGATGCCGTGCTGGCGCGCATGCAGGCGTTGCGCGGGCAGGGGGCCGACGCGGTGCTGTTCGACGTGGCCGAGCCGGCGCACCTGGATACCATCGGCGCCGTGCTGGCCCGGTCGGCAGCGGACGAGCCGTTGCTGGCGGTGGGGGCCAGCAGCGTCATCGAAGCGCTGGGCGCGCAATGGGGCGATGCCGCCGCGGCGCCGCCCGACGCATGGGCGCCCGCGCCCGGGCCGGTGCTGCTGCTGGCCGGCAGCCTGTCGCCCGTGACGGCGCGGCAGGTCGAGGCCGCGCGGTCTTATCAGAAAATCCGGCTGGACCCGCTGCGCCTGGCGGCGGATGACGGCGCTTATCGCGATGCCTGCGCCGCCGAGCTGGCGCAGGCGCTGCGCGACGGCCGCCACGTGCTGGCCTGGATCGACAATGCGCAGGGCCAGCGCACCGCCGGCGTGCAAAGCCAGGCCCTGGCCCGGGCGGGCGGCCGCCTGCTGGATGCGGTGCTGCGGCAGGTGCGCGTGGCCCGGATGGGCGTGGCGGGCGGCGACAGCTCCAGCCTGGCCATGCAGGCGCTGGATGCCTGGGGCCTGTCGCACCTGGCCCGCATCGAGCCGGGCGTGGCGCTGTGCCGCCTGCACAGCGACGTGCCGGCCCTGGACGGCATGGAAGTCATGCTGAAGGGCGGGCAGATGGGGTCGGCGGATCTGTTCGAGCGGTTCGTGCGCGGATCGGCGTAGCGCGGCGTGCTGCAGGTGTCTGGCTCCGCGGGTGCCAGACACCGAAAGCGGGCAAAGACTGTCTCGACAAAACGGTGTCTGGCACCCGCGGAGCCAGACACCTGGGCAAGACTTGGCAAGCGCCGGTTCAATCGTCCAGCACTTCGTGCGCGCCCGCGGCGCCGCGGCGCCAGTAGCTGGCGGCGCGGACGCGCGATTTGTCGATGCCGCGCTCTTGCACCAGGTATTGGCGAATGCCGCGGATGGCGGCGGATTCGCCGGCGGCCCATACATAGCCTTCGCCCTCGGGCAATTGCAGGCGGCGCACCACCCGTTCCAGCACGGGTGGGCCGTCGCCGGAGTCGGCGGCGCCGTGCACCCATTGCAGGCTGAGGTCGGCCCGCGTGGGCAGGGGGATGCGGGCGTTGGGGTGGCGGGTTTCAATGACGGCCAGCACGCGCTTGCCGCGCGGCAGTTCTTCCAGGCGGCGGGCGATGGCGGGCAGGGCGGTTTCGTCGCCGATCAGCAGGTGCCAGTCGAAATCGGGCGGAATGATGAACGAGCCGCGCGGACCGGCCACGCCCAGGTATTGTCCGGGCGCGGCCTGGGCCGCCCAGGTGGCCGCGGGGCCATGCCCGTGCAGCACGAAATCGATATCCAGCTCGCCGGCGGCGGCGTCATAGCGGCGCGGTGTGTAGTCGCGCGACACCGGGCGCGGGGCATCGTCCGCGTATGCCGGCCCCTGCGGCCCGATGACGGGCAGGGCGGGCAGGCCGTCGCCCGCCGGCAGGAACAGCTTGACGTGGTCGTCGAACGAGGCCGACACGAAGCCGGCCAGTTCGTCGCCCGCCAGGGTGACGCGCACCAGGTAGGGGCCGATGCGCTGCACGCGGCGCACCTGCAGCAGGCGCGCCTTGAGCGCGTGCCGCACTTTCTGCACGGCAAGGCGGTCGGGGGAAAGAGAGAAGCTCATGAATATCCTTTGCTGAGTGGGCGCTAGGCCGGGTCACAGGGCTCTTCACCCAGGATCTCGGCCGCGGCGCGCCGCAGGATGGCGGCCAGGCGGCGCTGCTCGGCGGCATCGGCATCGGTGCGGCGCAGCAGCGCTTCTTTCAGGACGCGGCGCGCCTCGACGAACTCGCGCAGCCAGCCGCTGGCCTGCTCGGCTTCCTGCACGCCGGCTTCGCCCTGCCAGGCCTGCTTCATCCAGGCCATTTTGCGGGCGGCGTGCTGCAGGCCGGCGAACAGCAGCGCCGCCCGTTCGCGGTTGGCGTCCAGGTGGGCCAGGCCGGGCGCGGCCAGGTGGTAGCGCTTGCGGTTGCCGTGGGTTTCGACCGTGGTGTAGTCGAGCTCTTCCAGATAGGTAAGAGCCGGGTAGATGACGCCGGGGCTGGGGATGTAGAAGCCGTTAGAGCGGGCTTCCAGTTCCTTGATCAGTTCGTAGCCATGGCGGGGCTGCTCTTCCAGCAGTACCAGCAGCATCAGCTGCAGTTCATCGGCGCCGAACTTGCGGCCGCGCATCATCATGCCGCTGCCGTCGCCGCCCATGCCGTCATGACCGCCGCCCATCCTGCCGCGGCCGGCGGGGTGGCCGCCGTGGCCACGATGCCCGGCCGGGCCCAGGTGGTGGGGAAAGCGGCCCATGCCGGGCAGGCGGCTGCCGAAAAAAGCGGAATAAAAGGCAGGCATCGTACGTTTTTTGATATCTTAAGATATATCGTACGATATTTATGCGGTCCACAAATGTCAAGCGGAAAATGCCGAGCGGCCGGTCGCCGCATCGGGAAAAAGCCGGCGGCCGTGCACACTTTTCGTCGAGCAATTGGGGCGTTTCGTCGAAAAAATGTTGTTCGCTGAATGGCCGAAACGCAGAATTTGGTGGCCAGGCGCGTTCATCCCGCCATCACCAAGGCATGCATTCCGTGCGTCTTGATACGGCCTCTCTGGATACCCGATCATGAAACGAGCTCAGTCCGACCGGCGCGGCCTTTCCATTAATGTTCCCTCGATGCGCCAGACCGCGCTGCGCGTGGCCATCGTTTCGGCGCTGGGGGCTGGCGCCTGGGCCGGCGGGGCACAGGCCGCCAATTGCTGGTCGACCACCGACAACAACGAAGTGCCGGCCGGCAACTACAGCTATGCCTATACCGAATGCTGGGGCGACGACGCGGACGACGACGATAAAACGGGCGAAACCGGGCCGAACGTGCCCATGACGGTGTACGGAAATTTCAGCGCCGATTCCACTACCTACAGCGGGGGTACGGACGTGGACGGGTTCTCGGGGCTGCCCGGCGTGGTAACGGCTTATTCCCGAGGCGGCCAGGGGTATGACGAAGGTTCGGGAGGGCAGTCTGGCTATGTGACCGTGACCAACTACGGCAACATCACGTACAACGGCACGACCTCCAACACGTTCAACAGCCTGATCCAGGCGAGATCGCTGGGAGGATCCGGCGCCACCGACAATCACAACAACGACTCCAATGGCGGCACCGGCGGGCTCGGGCAAGCCGTGAGCGTCACCAACTCCGGCACGCTTACCATGAACAGCTCGGCGTCCACCACGGATGAAGGCCTGTTCGGCATTTATGCGTTGGCGGCGGCAGGAAACGGCGGGGACCAGAACGACCCCACCTTGAACTATGGCGAGCAGTTGGGCGGCAATGGCGGCAACGCCAGCACGGTGACAGTCGTCGATTCCGGCATCATCAACCTGGGCAACAGCAGCGCGCGCTTGCTGACCAATACGACAGGCGCGGCGATTCTCGCGCAGTCGGCGGGCGGGCAGGGGGGCGACAACAACGGCAACGCGGGCACCGGCGGGACCGTGCAGGTCACTCACTCCGGCCGCACCGCGAGCTACTGGCAGGGATACGCCGACGCCCAGGTTTTCGGCATCGACGCCATGAGTTCCGGCGGCGACGGAACGGCGTCGTCGGACGATAGCGACAACGGTGGCGACGGCGGCGGCAATTCAAGCGGGTGGATCCAGCAGGTTACCGTGGACGCCTACGGCTCCGTCCTGGTCGACGTGGCGAATTCCGATGCCGACGTCACGGTGGAAGGCGCGGGCATCGCCGCCCGGGCGCTTGGGGGCAAGGGAGGCACCGGACCTTCCAAAGACCATTCGGGCGGCAATGGCGGCGTGGGCGGGCCGACTTCCGTGATCATGTATAAGGGGGCCAGCGTGACGACCCACGGCGACAACATTCTGGGCGTCGTCGCGCAGAGCATCGGCGGCCAGGGCGGCGATGGGGGCGACGGCACGGCGCTGGCCGGCCAGGGCGGCGGCGGCGGGTTTGGCGGAAGCGCCGGCCAGGCTTTCATTGGGACGAATGCCGGTACGTCCGTTACCACCACGGGCGATTTCGCGACGGCTCTGCTGGCGCATTCGATCGGCGGCGGCGGCGGCACGGGCGGCGACTTCGTTGCCGTGCTGGGAGGCCAGGGCGGCAACGGCGGCAACGGGGGCGATGCCGGCGAGGCCGAGATCGCCAACCAGTCCACCCTCTCTACCAGCGGCGACCATGCCTATGGCATGCTGGCCCAGTCCATCGCCGGCAGTGGCGGCGCCGGCGGCGTGGATACCTCGGCGGCCGTGGCGCTGGGCGGCGACGGCGCCGGCGGCGGCACCGCCAACCAGGTCACGATCTCGAGCTACGGAACGATCACCACCGGCGGCTACAGCGCGCACGGTATCGTCGCCCAATCCATCGGGGGCGGGGGCGGCGCGGCAGGCAGCGCCAATGGCGTGCTCAGCGTGGGAGGCAACGCGGCAGGGGAAACGCCCTCGAAAGGCGGCGGCGTGTGGGTTACCAATACCGCAACAGTCACTACCACGGGGGATGCCGCGGTAGGGCTGCTGGCTCAATCGATCGGCGGCGGCGGCGGCAGCGGCGGCGACGCCAATGGCGTGGTCACCGTCGGGGGCTCGGGCGCCAGCGCCGGCGACGGCGGCACGGTGTCCATTGCGCAGGGGCTGGGCAAGATCCAGACATTCGGCAATTACAGCGCGGGCGTGCTGGCCCAGTCGGTGGGCGGCGGCGGCGGCAACGGCGGCGACACCCTGTCGCTGTCGGCGGGCGCTTCCCTTGCCATCGGCGGCAGCGGCAGCAGCGGCGGCAATGGCGGCTCGGTGTGTATCACCAACGACAGCGCCTGCAATATCCCGCCCTACGGTTTCCTGACCACTGTCGCAACCCACGGCAACTACGCGCCCGGCATCATCGCGCAAAGCGTGGGCGGCGGCGGCGGCAACGGCGGCAGCACCAAGTCGGATTCCGTGGAGTCTTTTATAGCCCTGCAACTGGGCGGCAAGGCGGGCGGCGGCGGTGTCGGCAACAGTTCCGTCGTCAGCCTCGAGAGCCTGGTAGCCACTACGGGCGGCGCGCATTCCATCGGCATCCTGTCGCAGTCGATCGGCGGCGGCGGCGGCACGGGCGGTTCGGCCAACTATACGACCGAAGACCTCGGCTTCACCGCGGCGGTGGTGGTGGGCGGCGGCGGTGGCGCCGGCGGCGATGGCGGCGCATCGACCGTCAAGCTGACGAATTCCTTCGTCGGCACCGGCATGGATTTCGCCAACCCCGACATCGATCCGGAAACCTACGCGCCCAACGACGCGTTCGGCATCCTGGCCCAGAGCATCGGCGGCGGCGGCGGCAGCGGCGGCAGTTCGGTGGCCAACGAGCTGGTCGCGGCGGTGCCTACGGGTGAAGGCGCTTCGGTGGCTTTCACGTTTTCGGCGGCCGTCGGCGGCAACGGCGGCAGCGGCGGAGACGCCTGCCCGGAAGGAGACACCACGTGCGCGACGAAGGTGACGCTCGTCCAGGGCACTACCGTCGCCACGCTGGGCGATGGATCGCACGGCGTGGTGGCCCAGAGCATCGGCGGCGGCGGCGGCAACGGCGGCGATGCGTCGACCCTGTCGGCGCTGCTGGGAGACGCGGATACGCTTTCGCTGCAGGCCGGCATGTCATTGGGCGGGCAGGGCTCGGCGGGCGGCGACGGCGGCGCGGTGAACGTCAGCCTGGGCGACAGCGGCACCGCCTATGCGCCCGCGCCGCAGTCGCTGCTGTTGCCGCCCCCCACCAGCGGGCCCCCGTCATCCACCATCATCACCTATGGCAATTACGCCGACGGCGTGCTGGCCCAATCCATTGGCGGCGGCGGCGGCAACGGCGGCGTGGGCAGCAGCAACTCCTACGCTCATGGCGGCCCCGCCACGCTGAAGGTAAACGTGGCGCTGGGCGGCACGGGCGGCACAGGCGGCGTGGGCGGCGACGTGAACATCACCTTGAATCCCAACTTCACCATCCGTACGCTGGGCTCGGGCTCGCGAGGCATCGTCGCGCAGTCGATCGGCGGCGGCGGCGGGGCATCCCAGGGCGGCACCATCAGCGTGGCCGGCGGCCTGCCCAGTAGCGAAGATGGCGCCCCCTTGCCCAGCGGCCGGCTGCAGGTCGGGCTGGGCGCCACGGGCGGCTCGGGCAACGTTGGCGGCACGGTCAGTGCGACTCTGCTGGGCGCCATCGGCACCGAGGGAGGAGACGCCGATGGTGTGCTGCTGCAGTCGATCGGCGGCGGCGGCGGGCTGGGCGGGTCGCTCGGCGCGGACGCGTCGTCGAATCCCATCCTGAACCGCATCGGCATCCACAGCGACAACTCGGCGCGGCTCGACGAGACGGCTGGCACGACGTATACCTTGGGCGTCGATGTGGGCGGCACCGGAGGAACGGGCGCCAACGGCGGCGAGGTCGACCTGACTTTCGCCGGGCAGATCGCCACCCGCGGCGACTGGGCCGACGGCATGGTCGCCCAGTCGATCGGCGGCGGCGGCGGCGCCGGAGGTTCGGCGACCGCCTCGGGCAGCAAAGTCTACGCCAACGCAACCATCGGCGTGGGCGGCACGGGCGGCGCCGCCGGCAACGGCGGCACCGTCAATTTCTATTTCGACGGTTCGCACAATAACAAGATCGCCACGGCCGGCTACAGCGCATACGGGGTGTTGATGCAATCCATCGGCGGCGGCGGCGGCCAGGGGGCCGACGGTTCGGACCAGGCCAATGGCACGATCACCGTCGGCGGGTCGGCCGGCGGCGGGGGCGGCGCCGGCGGCAACGGCGGCACGATCCAGGTGCAGGATGGCAAGAGCGGCGGCTGGCTGACCGTGGCGACGCAGGGCGATGAATCGGCCGCGCTGGCGATGCAGTCGATCGGCGGCGGCGGGGGCACCGGCGGCGCGGGCAACAGCAGCTCGAAATACCTGGAACAAAACAGCCATGCCATGCAGTTGTCGGTGGGCGGCAACGGCGGCCTTGCCGGCACGGGCGGCGTCGTGGACACGACCTTCGGCACCAAAGCCACCACGCAAGGCGACCGGGCCTATGGGATATTGGCGCAGTCGATCGGCGGCGGCGGCGGCCTGGCTGGCGCGGGCGCTTCCAACAATCTGACGTCGGTGAACCTGGGCGGCCGCAACGGCGCATCCGGCGACGGCAATACGGTAACCGTCAACCTGAACGCCGGCAGCGTGATCAGCACCCAGGGAGCGGGCGCGCATGGATTGATCGCACAGTCGATCGGCGGCGGCGGCGGCATCGCGGGCGATACCGCGCTGCAATTGCAGCTGGATTCGACCAACTGGAAGCCGGGCACGAACTCCGATGGCTCGGCCGCCACCGGCGGCAGCGGCGACGGGAACACAGTCAGTGTCAATGTGGACGGCAGTATCACGACTCTTGGCGCCAATGCCTACGGCATCATTGCGCAGTCGATCGGCGGCGGGGGCGGGCTGGGCGGCGGCCCCGTGCCGGATGGCAGCAGCGGCGGCGGCACCATTGTCCAGGGTTTTGCGGGCAGCACGGGCGGCGAGGGCTCCGGGAAAGCCGTGACGGTGACGCAGGCCGGCAGCATCGTTGCCTCTGGCGCGGGTTCCACGGGCATTTTCGCGCAAAGCGCCGGATCGGACGGGGCGGGCGCCGTCACTGTCAATGTCAATGGCTCGGTCACCGGCGGCAGCGGGTCCAGCGGCTATGGCGTGTGGGTGGCGAGCAATGCGCAGAATGTGCTGAACGTGGGCACGAACGGCCAGATCATCGCGGGGCAGGGCGGCGTGGCGGTGCGCCACGACGGCGCCGCGCTGAGCGGCACGGGCGCGGCGCTGGCGCTCGCTCCGGCGGCCGCCACGCTGGCCATCAATAACTCGGGCAGCATCCGCGGCAACGTCGAATGCCAGAACGGCGGCGGCGTGGCCTGCGATCTCGACAACGCGCAGAGCGGTTTCCTGGGCGATGCCACGCTGTACCAGGCCAATATCGACAACGCGGGGCGGGTGGTCATCGGCAAATCGGGCGCGTTCGACACGCTGACGGTCACCGGCGACTTCACGCTGCAGTCGGGCGGCATCCTGCAGGCCGATGTCGATTTCGAGCGCTTGAAGGCGCCGCGCATGGTGGTGCAGGGCGATACCCGCCTGGACGGCCAGGTGGATGTGCAGCCCATTACCTTGCTGCCTGAGCGTGAGGTGACCGTGGCCACCCTGGAAGGCGATATCCAGGGCGCGCCCAGCGCGCTGGACAGCGCAGTGATCGACTACGACGCCAGGATGCAGGGCGACAATGTGCGCGTGCGCGCCGCGGGTGCCGACTTCACCGCGCCGTCCATGCAGCTGAGCGACAACCCCCGCTCGGTGGCGCGCCACGTGCAAAGCGCCTGGGACCTGGGCGGCAACGCCGCCATGGCGCCGCTGTTCGCCGCGCTGGACACGGCCTCGCGCAGCGGCGCGGACGCCTATTCCGAGCAGTTGTCCGATCTGTCGCCCGGCGTGGCCGTGGCGCCGGCCGCGCAGATGCAGGCCAGCATGGCGCGCTTTACCGGCTCGATGATGTCGTGTCCGGCATTCCAGGGCGGCGACGCGCTGACCGGCGAGCAGGACTGCCTGTGGGGCCAGGTCTCGGGCCTGAGCACCGACCAGGACGGCGACGGCGGCGTGTCGGGCTTTACGCTGGACGGCGTTACCTACCAGTTCGGCGGGCAGCGCCAGGTCAGCCCGGGCTGGTTCCTGGGCGGCTCGGTGGCTTATGAAAACACCCACCTGCGCGGCGATGACGGCCGCGTCAACGGCAAGGGCGACAGCGGCTATGCCGGGGTGGTGCTCAAGCGCGAAGCCGGGCCCTGGACGTTTTCCGCGGGCCTGGGCGGCGGCTACGGGCAGTACGACATCGACCGCGGCATCCGCATTCCCGGCCTGGAAAGCACGGCCAGTTCGGATCCGGACATCTACGGCGCCTCGCTGCGCTTGCGCATTGCGCGCACCTTCGCCAGCGACAAGTTCTACCTGAAGCCCTACCTGGACCTGGACGCGCTTTATACGCACATGCCCAGCTACAGCGAATCGGGCGACGCCATGCACCTGGACGTGGAAAGCAGCAACGAATTCGTCCTGGGACTGTCGCCGATGCTGGAGGTGGGCGGCAAGGTATCGCTGGACAACGGCGCCACCATGCGGCCGTTCGCCTATGGCGGCGTGTCGTTCCTGTCGAAGGACGAATACACCGCCAGGGCCCGACTGCAGGGCGCGCCGGACGGCACGGGCTCGTTCGAGACCTCGCTGCCGGTGGACGATGTCATCGGCCGCGTGGGGGCGGGCCTGCAAGTGTCGAATGCCGGCGGCGTCGATTTCCGGCTGCAGTACGACGGGGAATTCTCGTCCCACATCCAGAGCCACCGGGCGTCGCTGAAGCTGATGGTGCCGTTCTGAGACGGGTGCGGCGCGCGGGCGCGTCAGCCGCCGGGCTGGGTGCGCGGCAGGGCGGCCTGCGCGAAGTTGCGTTCCAGCATGTCCAGCGCGTGCGTCAGGGCCTGGATTTCTTCGCTGGACAGGCCCTGCAGCGATTCTTCGAAGAAGGCCGCGCGGCGCGGCATGGCTTCGTTCACCACGGCCTGGCCGGCCGCCGTCAGGCTGGCGTTGGTGACGCGGTTGTCGTTCGGGTCGGCGCTGCGCGTGATCCAGCCCTGCTGCTGCATGGCCTGCAGCAGGCGGGTCAGCGAGGCGGGGTCCAGGCGGCAGCGCTCGGCCAGCATTTTCTGCGAACACTGCCCGCATTCATGCAGGGTCAGCAAGATGCGCCAGCGCGGCAGCGCGTGGCCCACGCGGCTGCTGAAGGCCGCCTGCATGGCGCGGTAGGTCTGGCCCAGGTGCTGGATGATCTGCAGGCCTTGTTGTTCTTTGGGCAAGACTCGGTCTCCGGGGCGGTTGGTCAAGGCGGCGCGGGGCGCCGCCGCTGGGGCTCATTGTGCCAGGAATGGCGCGCGGGCATCCGCGAGTAGCTCGGTAGTGGCCCAGGTGTCAGGCTCCCGAAGGGTGCCTGACACCGTACTGCTGGCATGCCTGTGGCACACAGCGGTGTCAGGCACCCTGCGGGAGCCTGACACCTGTTCTAGCCTGACAGCTGTTCTACCGTGCGGGCCAGTTCGTCGCGCCAGCGCGCTTTGTGCGCATCGGGAACGAAACTGGCCTCGAAGCTGTTCAGGGCCAGTTGCACGGCGTGGCGGGCATCCAGCTGGGGCAGGGCGCCGAAGGTTTCCAGGAAGTTCTGGTTCAGGTAGCCGCCGAAATAGGCCGGATCGTCGGAATTCACCGTAACGCACAGGCCGGCGTCGAGCAGCGTGGCCATGTTGTGCGCGGCCAGGGTGTCGAACACGCGCAGCTTTACGTTGGACAGCGGACATACGGTCAGCGGAATGCGCTCGCGCGCCAGGCGTGCGACCAGCTGCGGGTCTTCGACGCAGCGCACGCCATGGTCGATGCGCTGCGCGCCCAGCAGGTCGAGCGCGTCGCGGATGTACTGCGCCGGCCCTTCTTCGCCGGCGTGCGCGACGATGCGCAGGCCCAGCTCGCGGCAGCGCGCGAACACGCGCGCGAATTTCTCGGGCGGGTTGCCGCGCTCGCCGCTGTCGAGCCCCACGCCGATGAAGTGCTGGCGGTAGGGCAGCGCCTGTTCCAGGGTGCGGAAGGCGTCGTCTTCGCTCAGGTGCCGCAAAAAGCACAGGATCAGCGCGCTGCTGATGCCCAGTTCGTTGCGCGCCGCATCGCAGGCGCGCGCCAGGCCGGCCACCACGGCCTGCATGGGCACGCCGCGCGCGGTATGGGTTTGCGGGTCGAAGAACAGCTCGGCGTGGACGATGCGGTCGGCGGCCGCGCGCCGGAAATACGCCATGGCCAGGTCGAAGAAGTCTTGTTCGTGCAGCAGCACGCCGGCCCCGGCGTAATAGATATCCAGGAAGCTTTGCAGGTTGGTGAACGCATAGGCCGCCCGCAGCGCCTCGACGCTGGCATAGGGCAAAGTCACGCCGTTGCGCTGCGCCAGGGCGAAGATGAGTTCGGGTTCCAGGGTGCCTTCGATGTGCACGTGCAGCTCGGCTTTGGGCATGGCCTGCAGCAGGGCGGGCAGTTTCTGGCGGGGAAATCGGGTCAGGGTATCCATGGCGGAGACTGTAATTGTTGGTGCCAGAGGCGGGGAAAAGCCACCGGTTTGTTACCATATTGCCACGCCGTCGGCTCGCAAGCGGCGCAAATCGTCCCATACCTTACCGGATGGCGAGCGGTTATTCCCATTTTTCCAGTCGAGGTACCCGCGGGGCGGCAATGAAAACGTGGTTCAAGCGCATATTGATAGGCCTGGTGGTATTGGTTGTCGTGGCCGTCGTCGGCCTGGCCATCTTTTTGCTCACGTTCGACCCCAACGCCTATAAATACAAGCTCGAAGAGCTGGTCCAGGAACGCTACCACCGCACCCTGGCCATCGACGGCGAAATCGAACTGTCGCTGTTCCCGCGCATCGGCCTGTCGGTGCAGGGCGTGTCGCTGTCCGAAGTCGACAGCACCGACACCTTCGCTTCCATCGAAAGCATGCGCCTGGCGGTGGCCGTGTGGCCGCTGCTGTCCAGCAACCTGGTGGTCGACCACGTGGCCATCAACGGGTTCAAGGCGCGCGTGGTGCGCGACAAGAGCGGACACCTGAATTTCGAAGACCTGATAGGTGGTGGCGCGGCCAATACCGCAGCGCCGGCCGGCCCGGCCACGGCCGCGGTGGGCGCCATGGCGGGCGCCGCCCAGGCCATAGCCACCGGCGGCGCCGCGGCGCCGAGCTCCATGCAGATCGATATCGCCGGCCTGGACCTGCAGTCCGGCGAGCTGCAATTGCAGGACGAGATCTCGGGCATGGCGGTGGCGGTCACGAACCTTAATGCCAATACCGGCCGCGTTACCTACAACCAGCCGTTCGACGTCAGCCTGTCGGCGCGCGTCGAAGGCGGCAATCCGCGCGTCGACGCCAATCTTACCGGCCAGGCCCTGCTGACGCTCGACCCGCTGGCCCAGCGTTTCGCGGCGCAGAAGCTCGACGTGCGCATGGACGGCAACGTGCTGGGCGCCGAAGCCAAGAGCCTGGCCGCGCGCGGCAACCTGGCCTTCAACGGCCGCACCTCGTCGCTGGACGTGGCGGGGCTGGAAATCGTGTTCCAGGGCGACGTGCCCGATCCGGCCACGCCCATGAAAGGCGTCGAGGCCAGTGTCGTCATCCCGAAGCTGGCAATCGATCCGCACAAGCTGCAGTTGCAGATCGAAAAACTGGCGATGCGCGCCAAGGGCACGCTGCCCGGCGGCCCCTTCGAACTGGCGGCCGACGCCCCGGCGCTGAATATTTCGCCGTCTTCGGCCACCGGGCAGGCCCTGACCGGACGCGTGCGCCTGCAGGGCCTGGACGCCAGCTTCGGCCTGAACGGCATCAGCGGCAATGCCAGCGAGCTCGACATCAAGGAAATCAAGCTCGACAGCACGCTTACCCAGGGCGAACGCGTGGTCAAGGCTGTGTTCAGTTCGCCGGCTACGTTCAACCTGTGGCAGCGCGCCATCGGCCTGTCGGCCATGAAGGGCGACGTCAGTATCACCGACCCCGGCCTGCCCAAGGGCAGCCTGCAGATTCCGGTCATCGGCAGCATGAATGCCAATCTGCAGAAAGACCAGGCCGGCGCCAAGATCAACGCCGTGCTCGAGGGCGGCAAGTTCGACCTGACCGCCGACGTCAAGAAATTGTCCGAAGTGCCCGACATTACCTTCGCGCTGGCGGTGGACACGCTCGACCTCGACAAGCTGGCCCCGCCCGTGCCGGTGGCCGCGCCCAAGGCGCCGGCCGGCGACGGCAAGCAGGGCGACGCGGCCAAGCCGGCCGCCAAGCCCGCGGCAACGCCGGCGGCCGACAGCGCCATCGACCTGTCGGCCCTGGTGGGGCCGACCGCCAACGGCACCATCAAGATCGGCCAGCTGGTGGTGCGCGGCCTGAAGGCCAGCGAGCTTACCGCCAAGCTGAAGCTCGAAAAGGGCAAGCTCGACATCTCGACCCTGGCGGCGGCGCTGTATGGCGGCAAGCTGGGCGGCACCATGTCCGTGAACGCCGCCGAAGGCAACCAGGTGGCGGCCAAGATGACGCTGGCCGGCATCGCCATCGGCCCGCTGCTGTCCGACCTGGTGCAGCAAAGCGCCCTGACCGGCACGGGCAGCCTGGCGCTCGACCTGAAAACCGCGGGTTCGAACTCGTACGCGCTGACCACCGGGCTGAACGGCAGCATGCAGCTGCGCCTGCGCGATGGCGCGGTGCGCGGCATCAACATCGCGCAAACCCTGCGCGAGCTGAAGGCGGCCTTTACCGGCGAAGCCAGCAATCCCACCCTGTCCGCCGACCAGACCCGCCAGACCGATTTCACCTCGCTCGAAGCCGACCTGGCCTTCGTCAAGGGCGTGGCCACGGCCAAGCGGCTGGACATGGCCTCGCCGCTGCTGCGCGTGTCCGAGGGCGATCCGGCCACCATCGACTTTGTCCAGAACACCCTGAATTTCGTGGCCAAGGTGCGGGTGGTCAACACCAGCACCGGGCAAGACGGCAAAGACCTCGAAGAACTCAAGGGCATCACCATTCCGGTGCTGGTCAGCGGCCCGTTCGCCAAGCCGGCCTACACCGTGCAGTGGCGCGACGTGGCCGGCGCGGCGCTCAAGCGCAGCCTCGAGAAAAAACTGAAAGAAGCTGTAGAAAAGAAAGCCGGCGATGGCAAGCTGGCCCCACAACTCGATAAAGCACTGAAAGGACTCCTGGGCAAATGAGCGCACCCGCTTTCCAGCCTGTCGCCGAATGCGGCGAGACTACCCAGCCGCAGGCGCAGGCGTATCACAAGCGCTGGCTGGTGGCCAATGACGCCGGCACCTGGCTGAACCGCGCCCTCAGCCCCCGGCTGGCCGAGATCGCCATCGAACTGCGGCTGGGCTACCTGGTAATGCGGGCGCCCGGCATGCTGCGCATGGATATCCCGCTGGATGTCATCGAAGACGACGACAGCGTGCGCTATCAGATCCGCCTGGGCGAGCAGACAGTCGACGTAGTCGACGAAGGCGATCTGGCCGCGGCCTGGCTGTCGAACTTCCTGCAGATTCCGTGCCGGCTGCTGAAAGTGCACCCGGACATGGCCGAGGTGCAGTGGCCGGCGTGAGCCAAGCAGCCAGGTGTCAGGCTCCCGCAGGGTGCCTGACACCGATGTGTGCCACGACTCTCTCAGTTGTACGGTGTCAGGCACCCTGCGGGAGCCTGACGCCTATTTAGCGCACCTGTTCAGCGGCGCTTGTATTCCAGTACCGCGTGCGCCAGCAGGCCGGCGGCCAGGCCCCAGAATGCCGATCCGATGCCCCAGGCGCTGAAGCCCGATGCGGTGGCCAGCAGCGTGATCAGGGCGGCTTCGCGCCGCTGGGCGTTGGCCATGGCGCCGGCCAGGCCGCCCAGGATGGCGCCCAGCAGGGCCAGGCCGGCCAGCGCCGCGATCAGCGCCGGCGGCAGGGCCTGGAAGAACACCGCCACCGCGCCGGCCACGATGCTGAGCAGCACGTAGGCCAGCCCGTAGGTGGCGGCGGCAATATACCGGCGCGTGGCGTCGGGGTGGGCTTCGGGGCCGGTGCAGATGGCGGCCGTGATGGCGCCCAGCGTGACGCTGTGCGCGCCGAAGGGCGCCGCCACCAGTCCCAGCAGGCCCGTGGCGGCCACCAGGCGCGAGGCGGCGGGCCGATAGCCGGCGGCCTGCAGAATAGCCAGGCCGGGCAGGTTTTGCGAAGCCAGCGCCACCACGAAAATCGGAATGCCCACGCTGATCGCGGCCGACCACGAAAACGCCGGCGTGGTCCAGACGAATTCCGTCAGCTGCCAGTCGATGCCGTCCAGCCGCAGCTGGCCGGCCGCGGCGGCTGCGCCCAGCCCCACGGCCATGACGGCCAGCACCGCATAGCGGGGCGCCCAGCGCTTGCCCAGCAGATAAGCCGCGCACATGGCCAGCACCAGGGCGGGCTGGTCGTCGATGCGCGTGAAAATGCCCAGGCCGAAGTCCAGCAGCACGCCGGCCAGCATGGCGCTGGCGATTTCGGCGGGCACGCGCCGCATGATGGGGTCGATCCAGCCGAACAGGCCGCACGCCAGGGTCAGGGCCGAGGCCAGCACAAAGGCCCCCACGGCCTGGTCGAACGGCACGCCCGCCAGCGCCGTGACCAGCAGCGCCGCTCCCGGGGTGGACCAGGCCAGCACCACGGGCATGCGGCTGCGCAGGCTGATGACCAGCCCGCCCAGGCCCAGCACCAGGCAGATCGAGCCCAGCCACGAGCCGATGCGCGCGGCATCCAGGCCGGCGGCATGGCCCGCCTGCACCATGAGCACGGCGGTGCCGCCGAAACTGACCAGCACCGCCACCAGCCCGGCCACCACGGCCGAGACAGACAGGTCGCGCGCCGGCGACCGGGGCAGCGGCGCGGCAAGGCTGGCGTCGGGGGGATTCACGAATGGCCCGTCAGACGGCGGTACTTGGCCATCAGGGCTTCCTGCCCTTCATGCCATTGGGGATGCAGTTCAATGCATTCGACCGGGCAGACCACTTTGCACTGCGGCTCGTCGTGGTGGCCCACGCATTCGGTGCAGCGGTCGGGGTCGATGACGTAGTATTCGGGCCCCATCGAGATGGCCTCGTTGGGGCACTGCGGCTCACACACGTCGCAATTGATGCATTCTTCGGTGATTTTCAGAGCCATGGCAGGGGGAAGACGGCAGAGTCACGGCCATTGTAGCGCCGCCGCGCGTGGGGCCTTTCAGGCCTTGCCGGCCGGCCAGGACTGCTCGCGGTATTCCTTGGCCTTGGCCTGCAGCCAGCGCTCGACCGACGGGAACACGAACTTGCTGACGTCGCCGCCCAATTGCGCGATTTCGCGCACGATGGTGCCCGAAATGAACTGGTACTGGTCGGACGGGGTCATGAACATGGTCTCGACCTCGGGCAGCAGGTGGCGGTTCATGCCGGCCATCTGGAACTCGTATTCGAAGTCGGACACGGCGCGCAGGCCCCGAACGATGACGCGGCCGTTCTGTTCGCGCACGAAGTCTTTCAGCAGCCCGGCGAAGCTTTGCACTTCGACGTTGGGATAGTGGCCCAGGACTTCGCGGGCGATCTCGACGCGCTCGTCGATGTTGAAGAACGGCTTTTTGTTGCGGCTGTGCGCGATGCCCACGACCACCTTGTCGAACAGGGCGGCGGCGCGGCGCACCAGATCTTCATGGCCGCGGGTCAGCGGGTCGAACGTACCTGGGTAGACGGCGGTAATCATGCGGGCTCCGTATCCTTGTAACTGGCGTACACCTTCCTCCGAACCTGGAATTATTGACCTATTTCCGCATTGCAGCAAATTGGAGCAATCCATAGTGGACGGCGCCCGCCCGGTCATGGCGCAGCACCTCGAAATCGTCCGGCGGCGCCAGGGGCGCTTCGGACTCGACATACACCAGGCCCTGCTCGGCCAGGATGCCCGGCAGCAGCGGCCACAGGCGCGGCAGCCAGTCCTGGCCGAAGGGCGGGTCGAGCAGGATCAGGTCGAAGCGCGAGGCGTCCATGCGCTGGACGACCTGCATGGCTTCGCCGGCATGGACGCGCACCGCGCCCGCGTCGAGCTTGTCGCGCAGGGCGCGCAGGGCGGCCACCGCCGTGCGGTCGTGCTCGACCAGCAGCACCTGCGACGCTCCGCGCGAGGCCGCCTCGAATCCCAGGGCCCCGCTGCCGGCGAACAGGTCCAGCACCCGCTTGCCGGCGAATTCGCCGGCCCACAGGTGCGCCAGCCAGTTGTACAGAGTTTCGCGCACCCGGTCGGGCGTGGGGCGCAGGCCCGGCACGTCCGGCACGGCGATGGGGGTGCGCCGGTACTGGCCGGCCACGATGCGGATAGGCTTGCCGCCTGTGTTGGGTTTCTTCAAGAGTACAGACCTCCTGCGCGAATAGTAGCCGGCCCGGGGGCCTGCGGCGGGCGGCGCGGCGATCGGAATATACTTTCGCCCATGTTCCGTTTCTTCAAGAAAAAATCCCCGCCCGCCACCCCCGCGCAGCCCGACGCCGCGCCGCCGGCGGACGCACCGGCCGCCGAAGTTCCGGCGGCCGCTCCGCCAGAGCCGCCCGCGGCGGCCGAGCCTGCGCCAGCCGCCGCGTCGGTGCCTGATGTGCCCGTTCCCGACGCGCCGCCTGTTCCGCCGGCTAGTGCCGAGCCCGCACCCGAGCCGGAGCCTGAGCCCGAACCGGAGCCCGAACCGGAGCCCGCACCCGAGCCCGCCAGGAAGGCGTCCTGGCTGGGCCGGCTCAGGCAGGGGCTGTCGCGCACCGGGCAGAGCCTGGGCGGGCTGTTCGTGGGCGTCAAGGTCGATGAAAACCTGTTCGAAGAACTCGAATCGGCGCTGATCATGGCCGACGCCGGGCTCGAGGCCACCGAGCAGCTGCTGACCGCGCTGCGCGCGCGGGTGCGCAAAGAACGCATCGAAGACGCCGCCCAGGTGAAGGTGGCGCTGCGCCAGGTGCTGGCCGACCACCTGCGCCCGCTCGAGCGCCCGTTCGACCTGCGCCGCGCCAGCCCGCTGGTGGTCATGATCGCGGGCGTCAACGGCGCCGGCAAGACCACCTCCATCGGCAAGCTGGCGCATACCTTCCAGCGGCAGGGCGCCAGCGTGCTGCTGGCCGCCGGCGACACCTTCCGCGCGGCGGCCCGCGAGCAGCTGATCGAATGGGGCAGCCGCAACAACGTCAGCGTCATCGCGCAAGAAGGCGGCGACCCGGCCGCCGTGGCGTTCGACGCGGTCAACGCCGGCCGCGCGCGCGGCGCGGGCGTGGTGATGGTGGACACGGCCGGCCGCCTGCCCACCCAGCTGCACCTGATGGAAGAGCTGAAGAAAATCCGCCGCGTCATCGGCAAGGCCGACGGGGCGGCGCCGCACGAGGTGCTGCTGGTGGTGGATGGCAATACCGGCCAGAACGCGCTGGCGCAGATCCGCGCCTTCGATGCCGCCATCGGGCTGACGGGCCTGGTGGTCACCAAGCTGGACGGCACGGCCAAGGGCGGCACGCTGGCCGCGGTGGCCGCCGGCAGCCAGGGCGTGCGGCCCGTTCCGGTGTACTGGATCGGCGTGGGCGAAGGCATGGAAGACCTGCAGCCCTTCGTGGCCGACGAATTCGCGGCTGCGCTGCTGGCCGATTAGCGTTGCGCCGGGCGGCCGCGCGGGTCGCCCCGGCCGCCTTGCCGGCGGCCGGCTACTTCCAGAATGGCTTGCTGTCGGCCAGCCGGTCGAAGGCCAGTTGCGCCTCGGCGATCAGCTTGTCGAGCCGGGCGCTGATCCAGCCCAGCGCGAACCAGGCCTGCGGGTGCGTGCCGACACATGCCTGGTAATAGTCTTTGGCCATGGCCAGATCGTTGATCTCGCCCAGCAGGTCCTGCACTTGCGCCAATTGCTTGCGATAGCCGCGCAGCCGGGCCTGCGGCAGCAGCGATTCGGCGAACGACAGCCCGTAGCGCAGGCGCTTGCCGCGCTTGCGCAGGTCGTGCCGCGCCGGGATGTCCAGCGCCGCGAAGTGCTTGCCCTGCGCGGCCACCTTGGCATGCCAGCGGTGCAGGCGGCCGGCCAGCAGCTTGCGCAGAGGCGGGGGCTCGGATTCGGCCGCCAGCGGAATGATGGTGGGCGTGACCGCCGGGGCGGCGGCGCCATCAAGCCGGAAGGCAGGCTCGGGCGCCGTGTCGGAAGCCGCCATGGGCGTCGGCGCGGCGGCGGGCGAGGGCGGCTGTACGTCCAGGCTCCATTCCAGCACGTCGAGCAGCCAGCCCTGGAAGGCCTTGCCCGCGGCAATGGCCTGCGCGTCGATATCGGGCGGCGGCGCATCGAAGGTGATGACGGGCATGCCGGCCTGCAGCAGCACCGGCGTGACGGTTTCGTTCAGCACGTCCTGGTCGCGGCTGAGTCCGAACGCCGCGAAATGGGTGCGCACGCCATCTTGCACGGCGGGCGGCGGCGGCGCGATCCAGCCGTCGAACAGCCGCCACGCTGAACGCAGGCGGCGCATGCCCACCCGCAGCTGGTGCACGTGTTCGGGCTGGCCGGCGGGGTACACGCCCAGCGTATCCACTTCGGCCAGCACGGCGGCGTTGCGCGACACCTGGTCCAGGCATTCGGCGGCCACGCGGCCCATGGCCTGGGCCGGCGTCAGGCTGTTGTCCAGTGTGACCGGGGCGGCGCCCTGCGGCGCCCAGAAGCGTGCGATGGCCGTGCCGCGGCGCACCTGGGCATCGGGGTCGTCGGCATCCAGCGCGGCCAGTTCGCGGGCCAGGCTGGCCAGCGCGTCGCCGCGCTCGGACTTGCTGCGCGCGTCCAGCACCAGGCCGTGGCGCTGCTGCCAGCGGCGCGCCACGGTGAAAATGGCAGCGGGGCGGCCCGACAGTAGCTCGAATTCCAGTTCCGAAATGGGCAGTTCCAGCGAACCGGCGCGCAGCACCCCGGTGTCGTAGGCCAGTTCGATGGTGCCGTGGCGGGTGCGCACCTGGCGCAGCAGGCGCTGCACGTCGGTTTCGTAGCACAGACCCAGTTCACCCTTTATGGCCGCCAGCGGCGCTTCGACCTCGGTGCCCGCGTAGACGGACAGGTCGAGTACGGGGCCGCTGCGCGCATGGTTGATCTCGAAGCGCGTGATGGCGTCGGCGCCCGGCATTTTCACGGTCTGCACCCAGTCGCGGCCTTCCTGGCGCAGCCGCAGGGCGATGCGCGCGCGCGCCAGTTCGCGCCCGGGGGTGTCGAAATACAGGGCATGCAGCCGGACGCGGCTGGCATTGCCCTGCCGCACTTCGTTCTGTACCGCCCGGCGCGCCGCGGCCGGGACGTGCAACTTCAATTCTTGTTCTGACATGGTCCGCGATCGCAGCTGAAACCGCCGATAGTACTCAAGACGGCAGCGCGGTTTGATGACCAGTCATAAAAAGTTCATCGAGGGGCGAGGGGGGCAGGTGTCTGACTCCCGCAGGGTGTCAGACACCGTTGTGTGCCGCGCCGTCTCAACCGTACGGTGTCAGGCGCCCTGCGAGAGCCTGACACCTGGGGGGTTACAGAATGCGCTTGCGCGCCTGGGTGATGATGATTTCAGCCACCACCACCACCGCGAAGATGGCGGCCAGCACCAGGGCGACGCGGTCCCATTGGAACAGGTTCATGGCGGTGTCGAGCGCCATGCCGATGCCGCCCGCGCCCACCAGGCCCAGCACGGCGGATTCGCGCACGTTGATGTCCCAGCGCAGCAGCACGATGGACCAGAACGCCGGGCGGATCTGCGGCCAGTAGCCGTACCACAGCACCGAACCCTTGCTGGCGCCGGTGGCCGTCAGGGCCTCGACCGGGCCGCGCTGCGCCTCTTCGATGGCTTCGCCCACCAGCTTGCCCACGAAGCCGATCGAGCGGAACGCGATGGCCAGCGTGCCCGCCAGCGGGCCCGGCCCGAAGATGGCGATGAACAGCAACGCCCATACCAGCGAGTTCACCGACCGGCTCGATACCAGGATCAGCCGCGCCAGCTGGTTCACCAGCTTGCTGGGCGTGAGGTTGGCGGCGGCCAGCAGGCCCACCGGCACGGCCAGCACCACCGACAGGATGGTGCCCAGCGTGGCGATGTGCAGGGTTTCCATCAGCGGGCCGTGCACGCCTTCGGCGTAGTACGACCAGTCGATGGGCCACATGCGGCTGAGCAGGTCGGCCATCTGCTCGGGGGCGTCGTACAGGAATTCGGGGATGACCTCGACACTGCGCAGCGCCTGCACGATGGCGGCCACCACCAGCAGGTACAGCGCGAAGCGCAGCAGCCGCTGCCCCATGGTGTAGCGCTGCCAGGTGCGCGGGTAGCCCGCGCCGGCGACGGAAACGGCGGGCGCGGTCATTCGTCGGCCTCGGGTTTTGCCGGCGGCTTGCCGCCCAGCCCGCGCGCCGCGTCGAAGCGGCGCTGCAGGATGGTGTCGAAGCCCAGGTTGTCGAGGAACACCGCGCGCACGAAGCGCGCCAGCAGTTCGCCCAGCATGATGATGGCGATCAGGGTGATCAGGATGGCGGCCACGAAGTCGTAGTCGAAGCGCTGGAAGGCCGAGAACAGCGTGCCCCCGATGCCGCCGGCGCCCACGATGCCCACCATGGTCGAGTTGCGCAGGTTCGAATCGAATTGATAGGTGGCAAAGCCGATGAAGCGGGCGAACACCTGCGGCAGCACGCCGAACAGGATCACGTTGGCGAACGACGCGCCGCTGGCCCGCACGGCCTCGACCTGCTTGAGCGAGATTTCTTCGATGGATTCGGTGAACAGCTTGCCGATGAAGCCCACCGATGCCACCGCCAGCGCCAGAATGCCGGCCAGCGCGCCGAAGCCGACCGCCTTGACGAACAGGATGGCGACAATGACGGGATGCAGCGAGCGGCACAGCGCCACCAGGGCGCGGGCGGGCCACGAAGCCCAGGCCGGCATCAGGTTGCGCGCGCCCAGCAGGCCGACCGGCAGCGCCACCACGATGCCCAGCACCGAGGCCAGCACGGCGATTTCCAGGCTTTCGGTCAGGCCCTGCCACAGCGTGTCGGGCTGCTGGATGCGCGGCGGGAACATGCGGCCCAGCAAGTTGGCGGCATGGCCCAGGCCGCTGTGGAAGCGTTCCAGGCTGAAGTCGAGCTGCCCGGCGGCGTACAGCGCGTACACGAATACCAGCGCGGCGATGGCCCGCGCCTGCCACGACAGAGCGAACGGGCGGCGCTTTACTGCAGCCACGATTCGCCTCCGTAGATGGCCTTCAGGGTGGCGGTGTCCAGCCCCTGGCCGTCGCCGTCGTACACGATGTGCCCGCCCGACATGCCGACGATGCGGCTGGCGTAGCGGCGCGCCAGTTCGACGTCGTGGATGTTGACCAGCACCGGGATGCCGCTGGCGCTGCCTTGCGCGGCCAGCAGTTCCATGATTTCGACCGAGGTTTTCGGGTCGAGCGACGAGGTGGGCTCGTCGGCCAGCAGCAGCTGCGGGCGCTGCATCAGGGCGCGCGCGATGCCCACGCGCTGGCGCTGGCCGCCCGACAGGGCGTCGGCGCGCTGGTCGCCGAAGCCGCCCAGGCCGACGATGTCGAGCAGCTGGTAGGCGCGCTCGATGTCATCGGGCTCGAAGCGCCGCATCCAGGCCTTGAAGGCGCTGCTGTAGCCCAGGCGTCCGGTCAGCAGGTTTTCCATGACGGTCAGGCGTTCGACCAGGTTGTATTCCTGGAACACCATGCCGATGCGGCGCCGCGCCTGGCGCAGCGCCGTGCCGCGGATGGCGGCCAGGTCGACCGCCCCATCAGCCGTGTGCAGCAGGATTTCGCCGCGGGTGGGGTCGATCAGCCGGTTGATACAGCGCAGCAGGGTGCTCTTGCCGGTGCCCGACGGGCCGATGATGGCGGTAAGGCCCTGGCCTTCGACATGCAGGTCGATGCCCTGGAGCACCGGCCGGCCGGCCCGGTATTCTTTTACCAGGCCGGCAATGCGTAAAGATGTGGTCATTGCTTACTGCTTGCCTTTGCTCTTGCTCTTGGCGGTTTCGCGGTCGTAGGCGTCGCGGTTGAAGCGTTCGCCGCCGGACTCGGCCACCTGCCGCACGATTGCCCAGTCTTTCTGGTAGGTAACCGGGTAGAAGCGGTCGGCGCCGTCGAAGGCTTCTTTCATTTCGTCGGGGAAGCGGAAGTCGTAGAAGCACTTCAGCATCTTGTCGCGGAACTTGGGCTCGAGGTCGTGCGCGTACGAGAACGACGAGGTCGGGAATTTCTCGCTGGTGTAGATGATGCGGAAATCGTCTTCCTTGATCTGGCCGCGCTCGGCCATGCGGTGGAACACGTCCGAGGCCACGGCGGCCGCGTCGTAGTCGCCCGAGTTCACGCCCATGACGGACTGGTCATGCTTGCCCGAGAAGATGATTTTGTAGTCTTTGTCGGGCACCAAGCCTTCTTTGGGGAACAGCGCCACGGGCGCCATGTGGCCCGAGTTCGACGAGGGCGACGTATGGGCCAGCTTCTTGCCCTTCAGGTCGCTGAGCTTCTTGTACGGGCTGTCTTTCTTGACGATGACGATCAGGTTGTAGCCCTGGAAGCCGTCGGCATAGCCCTTGACCGCGAACGGCACGGCGCCGGCGATGTTTACCGCATAGGCCGTGGGGCCGGTGGAAAAGCCGCCCACGTGCAGGCGGCCCGAGCGCATGGCTTCGATTTCGGCCGCGTTGCTTTGCACCTGGTAGAACACCACGCGCTTGCCCGTGCATTCGCTCAGGTATTCGGTGAACGGCTTGAAAATGTTGGCGTACACGGCCGGGTCTTCGACCGGGGTGTAGGTGAACACCAGCGTGGACGGCGTCTTGAGCTTGTCGGGATCGGTGGGCGTATCGGCGACCATGTCTTTGTTGGCGTCGCAATACATTTGGTCCAGGTCGCCGCGGTTGGAGCAGGTGTCGGCGGCATGGGCGGCTTGAAAGCCGAACGCCAGAGTAATGGCGGCGGCCGCTTGCAGCAGGCGCAGGGCTTGCATGATGGCGTCTCCTCAGTGTTCGAATATGACAGGACTTAAATATTCAAACACAAAAAAACGAAACCGCCCAGCCGGGAAATCACCTGCCTTTGTTTTCGTGTTGTTTTCGTGTCTCTTTCGTTTTTTTCGATTTGTTTTCGTTTTGCCGCAAAACCCGCGCTTATTTGCGATAACCGAGCTTGCGCGAAATTTCGCGCGCGCAGGCCAGCAGCGGTTTGGCGATCGTGCCGTCCCAGGCCACGTCGAACAGGCCCGACGGGCCCAGGCTGGTCAGCGCCAGCACGATGTTGCCCGTGCTGTCGAACACCGGCACCGACAGCGCGTCCACGCCCGGCAGCGGGTTGCCGATGGCGCGCGCCATGCCGTGCACGCGGATATCGGCCAGGCGCGCCTCGATGTCGGCGTAGGCCGCCTTGCGCGGCGGCTGCTGGCCGGCGATGACCGCGGTGTCGCCTTCTTCGCGGTCGATGTAGTGTTCGGCCACCTTGGGCGGCAGCCAGGCGGCGAACACCAGGCCGGTGGCGGTGTGCAGCATGGACATCACCGTGCCCTTGCGCATGTTCACGTGCACCGGATAGCTGGCTTCGGTCATGTGGATCATGGTGGGGCCGTGCGAGCCCAGCACGGCAATGCCCAGGGTGTGGCCGATGCTGGACTGCAGCGTGGCGATCTCGGGCATGGCCACGCGCACCGGGTCCAGCCGCTGCAGGCTGACCAGGCCCATCTGCAGGGCGAACGGCCCCAGTTCGTATTGGCCGGTAACGGCATCCTGCTGCACCAGGCCCACCCGGATGAAGCTGACCAGGTAGGGGTGCGCCTTGGCCGAGGTCATGCCGGCGGCGCCGGCCAGGTCGCGCAGGGTCAGCGGCTTGCCGGCCTCGACCAGGGCGGCAAGCAGCGGGAAGCCGACCTCTACCGACTGGATGCTGCGCCGGCCGTCGTTGGCGCGGGCGGGGGGCGGGCTGGCGGCGGTCATTGGTGTACCTTCGTGCGCCGCACTCCGGTATTCGCCCTTGGGGCGGCCCGGCGGGCTCATGGCTGTTGTCCGGCGGCGGCGCGGGCCTGCAGCAGCCGCTCGGCCATTTCGACGAAGCCGCCGCCGCCGTGGCGCGCGGCCACGTAGGCGGGGCGGTGGGCCAGGCGGTGCAGCAGGGCCTGGATATTGGCCACGCCCACCGACACGGGAAAGAACGCGAACATCGGCTCGTCGTTGGGCGAGTCGCCGATGAACAGGCAGCGCGGCAGCGCCTGGTCGATGTCCAGGCCCAGCTCGCGTTCGAACAGGGTGCGGGTCATGGTGAGCTTGTCGTAGTCGCCGAACCAGCCGTTGACGTGGATGGAGCTGACCTTGGCCTGGGCGCCGGCTTCCTGGAAGATCGCCACGATGCGGCTGACCGCCGCGTCCGGCAGCGCCGGCACGTCTTCGCAGAAGTCGATGGCCAGGTCGGCCACCCGGTAGTCCTGGTCGCCGGCCACGGCGGCGCCCGGCACTTCGCGCAGCACGCGGTCGCGGATGGCGTCCAGCCGGGCGCGGCTGGCGGCGCGCGCCTGCGCGTCGGCCCAGTAGTGCGCTTTCATGCGGCGCGCGGCCCGGTCGTAGGCGTAATAAAAGGCGCCGTTCTCGCCCACCACGGCGCGCACCGGCCACATGCGGGCGATGTGGTCGCACCAGCCGGCCGGGCGGCCCGTGATGGGCACCACCTGGATGCCGGCCGCGTCCAGCCGTTCCAGCGCCGCATACGCGTCGGCCGGCAGGCGCCCGTCGGTGGTCAGGGTGTCGTCGATATCGGTGAGCACGATGCGCACCGCCGCGGCAACGGAAGCAGGCATGGCTGCAAGTGCTTGCATGAAGGTCCTTGTGTTGTTCTGGCGGGTTTCTCCTGGGCGGAGTTTAACGTTCGGCGGCGGCGCGCCGGGCATCTGCCTGTGTTGAACCAATATATGTACCAATTCAAAAACAGGTTTGAATTTTGGTTTGCCACTGGTACTCTTTGATGCCGCCGCAATGATGGGCGCAGCAGCAGAAAAATGCCAAGAACAAGGAGGAGTACGGTGGACAAAAAACAAGTAATGTCGCTCATTTTCACGGCAAGCATGGCGCTTTGCACGGCATCGGCGGGCGCGGCCGATGCGGCTGGCGCCTATCCCCAGCGGCCCATCACCATAGTTGTACCATTTGGTGCCGGTGGTTCCGCGGATGTTTATGCCCGCTACCTGGGCGAGCAACTGCAGAAGCAGTTCGGCCAGTCGGTCGTGGTCGAGAACAAGCCGGGGGCCGGCGCGGTCATCGGCACGGCCGCGGTGGCGCGCGCCCAGCCCGACGGCTACACCCTGCTGGTGATGTCCAACACGCAGACCGTCAACGAGACCCTGCTCAAGGACAAGCCCTACGACCTGATGAAGGATTTCGAGCCGGTCGCGCCCATCAACGAGGCCAGCCTGGTGCTGGTCGTGAAGAAGGGCCTGGACGTTTCCAGCGTCAAGGACCTGATCGCGCTCGAAAAGAAAAAGCCCGGCGCGCTCAACTACGCGAGCTCGGGCATCGGCACGCCGTATCACATTGCCGGCGAGCTGTTCCGGTCGATGGCGGGCACCAACGCGCAGCACGTGCCTTACAAAAGCAGCGGCCAGGCGCGCACCGGCGTGGCCGCCGGCGAGGTGGACTACATGTTCGACGCCATTGCCACCATGCAGCCCTTCGTGGCCGACGGCCGCGTCAAGGCGCTGGCCACCACCGGCAAGCAGCGTTCGCCGGTATTCCCGGACCTGCCCACCGTCGGCGAAGCCGGCCTGCCCGGCTACGAGGCCAACATCTGGCTGGGCCTGCTGGCGCCCAAGGGCACGCCGCCGGCCATCGTGGCCAAGCTCAACCAGGCGGTCGGCGCCGTTGCCGGCAACCCGGCGGTCAAGCAGCAGTGGGCCAAGGACGGCGTCGCGCCCATGGTGATGACGCCGCAGGCCTTCAAGGAATACGTGCAGCAGGACATCGCGCGGCTGCGCAAGATCGCCCTGGACGCCAACATGGTGCAGCACTGAGTCCGCCGCGTTGCGAAACAAGCCCATGTCCACGGTCATCTACGTAAACGGCACGCGCCAAGAGGTGCACGCGCAGGAACAGCGCTTCCTGCTGGATATCCTGCGCAACGAGCTCGGCCTGAAAGGCAGCCACTTCGGCTGCGGCGAGGGCAGCTGCGGCGCATGCACGGTGCTGGTCGACGACGCGCCGGTCCATGCCTGCGACACGCCGCTGTGGTCGGTGGCGGGCAAGCAGGTGGTGACGGTAGAGGGGCTGGCCCGGCACGCCGCCGGCGCCAGGCTGCAGCAGGCCTTCATCAAGCATGGCGCGGCGCAGTGCGGCTACTGCACGTCCGGCATGCTGGTGGCGGCCACGGGGCTGTTGATCCGCTGTCCGTCGCCCGGCGGGCAGGCCATCCGCGAGCATATGGACCGCAATCTGTGCCGCTGCGGCAGCCACCTGCGCGTGATCCGGGCCATCGGCGAGGCGGCCGCGGCCGGCGAGGACACGCCATGAAAGAAGCCTTCGCGCCGCTGGCGTCCGACGACGGCGTTCCCGTCAGCCTGAAGAGCAACCCCCTGCTGTCGGCCTGGGTAAGCTTCAGCGAAAACGAGGGGTGCGTGTGCATCCATTCGGGCAAGGTCGAGCTGGGGCAGAACATCCTGACCGCGCTGGCGCAGATTGCGGCGCGCGCGCTGGCCGTGCCCGTTGCGCGCATCACGATGATGCCGGCCCGCACGGGAGCCAGCCCCGATGAATCCATTACCTCGGGCAGCCTGTCGATCCAGCACTCGGGCATGTCGCTGCGCATGGCATGCGGCCACGCGCGGCGGCTGTTCACCCAGTGCGCCGCCGCCCTGGCCGGCGTGGACCCGTCCGCAGTCAGCGTGCATGACGGGGCCTTCCTGGCGGGGGGCCGCGAACTGGGCACCTACTGGAGCCTGGCGCGCTATGTGGATCTGGCCGTGCCGGTCGAGCCGCCGCCCGGCCGCGAGGCCGCGCCGTCCGAAGCCGGCTGGAGCGAGCCGGCGCTGGGCCTGGCCGACAAGATGCACGGCCGCTACGGCTTCATCCACGACCTGTCGCTGCCGGACATGCTGCATGGGCGCATGCTGCGCCCGCCGTCCATCGGTGCGCGGCTGGTGCACCTGGACCCGGCTGCCGTGCAGGGCCTGGAATGCCCCGTGCAGGTGGTGCAGAGCGGCTCGCTGGTGGGCGTGCTGGCCCGGCACGAGCATGTGGCCGACCAGGCCGTGGCCCGCCTGGCCGCGTCGGCCCAGTGGCGCGAGCAGGCCTGCCTGCCCGCGCAAGACGAGCTGCCGGCCTGGCTGCGCCGCCAGCTGTGCGACACCCGGGTATACCGGCAGCAGGGGCCGGCCGACGCGGCCGGCGCGGCGGTCGCCAGCACCTGCACCGGCGATTATTTCAAGCCCTTCATCAAGCATGCCTCCATCGGCCCGTCGTGCGCGCATGCCTGCCTGCGGGGCGACGGCACTCTGAAGGTATGGATGCACGGGCAGGGCATCTACAACTTCAGGGCCGATCTCGCCGCGGCGTTCGGCATGGCGGCGGAACAGATCATCGTGGAACACGTGCCGGGCGCGGGCTGCTACGGGCACAATGGCGCCGACGACGCCGCTTTCGACGCGGCCTGGCTGGCGCGGCATGCGCCGGGCCGCCATGTGCGGGTGCAGTGGTCGCGCGCCGACGAATTGTGCTGGGCGCCGCAGGGGCCGCCGATGTCGGTGCGGCTGCAGGTGGACGTGGATGCGCGGGGCCGCATACTGGACTGGCGCGCCGACGCCTGGGGGCCGGGGCACAGCCTGCGGCCTGGCCGGGCCGACACGCCGACGCTGCTGGGCAGCTGGCACCACGATCCCCCCAGCCCGCGGCTGTCCGCCATCAACGCGCCCATTGCCGCGGGCGGCGGCGCCGAGCGCAATATCATTCCGTGCTACGACATTCCCTGCAGCGCGCTGTCGTCGCACCGCGTCATCGACATGCCCGTGCGCACGTCTTCGCTGCGCTGCCTGGGGGCCTTCGCCAATGTCTTCGCCATCGAGGCCATGGTCGACGACATCGCGCGCGCGCACGGCATCGATCCGGCCGACTACCGCCTGGGCATGCTGTCCGACCCGCGCGCCATCGCCGTCATCGACGCCGTGCGCGACATGAGCGGCTGGAACGGCAGGCCGGCCGGCAGCGCCGACATGGGATGGGGCATGGGCTACGCGCGCTACAAGAACAAGGGCGCGTACTGCGCGGTGGTGGCCCGCGTGACCGTGGCCGAGAAGGTGTCGGTGCGCGAGTTGTTCATTGCCGTGGACGTGGGCGAAGTCATCAACCCGGACGGCGTGGTGCAGCAGATCGAGGGGGGCGCCATCCAGGCCTGTTCCTGGGCCACTCTGGAGCAGGCGCGCTTCAGCGACAGGATGCTGACCGATGACGAATGGGAAAAATATCCGATCATCCGCTTTACCGACGTGCCCGACGTGCAGGTGCGCATTCTGCCCCGGCCCGACCAGCCGCCGATGGGCGCCGGCGAGCCATCGCTGGGGCCGGTGGCCGGCGCCATCGGCAACGCGGTGCGCGATGCGCTGGGCGTGCGGGTATCGGTGCTGCCCCTGGATTTCGACAATATTGCGCGCGCCATCGAGGTCGCCGCATGACACAGGCAACATAAAGGAGCACGAATGAAGCTGTCCATCTTGAGCGGGGGCGCCGCCCTGGGCCTGGTCGACGCGGTGCGCGCCAGGTTCGAGTCCGAGGCCGGCTGCCCGATCGAGGGCGAGTTCGGCGCCGTGGGCGCCATGAAAGAAAAACTGCTGGCCGGGACCGAGTGCGATATCGTGATCCTGTCGCGCAAGCTGGTGGATGGCCTGGCCGACGCCGGCCAGGTGCAGCCCGGCAGCGCGCGCGACCTGGGGGTGGTCAGCACCGGCGTTGGCGTCAAGGCCGGCGACCCCGCGGTGGCCGTGGACACGCCGGCCGCGTTCGGACAGGCCCTGCAGGATGCCGACGCGGTCTATGTGCCCGACATGCAGCGCTCCACCGCGGGCATCCACATGAAAAAAGTGTTCCAGCAGCTGGGCGTGCTGGATGGCATCGCGGCGAAGATCCGGGAATTTCCCAACGGCGCCACCGCCATGAAGGCCATGGCGGCGGCGCCGGGGCGGCCCGTGGGCTGCACCCAGATCACGGAAATCCTGTACAGCCCGGGCGTGCAGGCCGTGGGCCTGCTGCCCAGGGGCTGCGAGCTGGACACGGTGTACACCGCCGCCGTGGCCGCCGGCGCGCGCCAGGCCGGCCTGGCGCGCAAGCTGATCGAGATGTTGACCGACAGCAGCCTGGACACCTACAAGAACGCGCATGGGTTTCGGGTCTGAAGCCAGGTGTCAGGCTCCGCAGGTGCCTGACACCGTGCCGTCGGGACAGTCGATGCACGCTTCGGTGTCTGACACCCTGGCGGGAGTCAGACACTTGGCAAGGTATGTATCACCCGCCGTTTCCGTGCGGATACGACGATCATTTTCAACGAGAAAGGAATCAAAGTGAGGCTAGCAGCATACGAAGAGCAGGGTGCCGCCCGCATCGGCATTGTGTCGGCCGACGGCCAGTCGGTTCAGCCCCTGCAGCTGGACGGCGTGGACGCCCGGTCGGGCATCCTGCCCCTGATCACCGGGCAGGTCCCGCTGGCCGGCCTGGCTCGCCAGGCCGGCCCGGCCCGGCCGCTGAGCGGCGTGCGCCTGCGCGCGCCGGTGCCGCGGCCGGCGCGCAATGTCTTTTGCGTGGGCCGCAACTACCATGAGCACGCCAACGAGCTGTCGGGCTCGATCTTCAAAGACAGCAAAGACGGCGAGGCGTGGCCCATCATCTTTTCGAAGGTGCCCGAATCGGTCGTGGGCCCGGCGGACGATGTGCGCCTGCCCCAGGGGATATCGGCGGACATCGACTACGAAGCCGAACTGTGTGTGGTGATCGGCAAGCAGGGCAAGAACATCGCCCGCGCCGACGCGCTGGCCCACATCTACGGCTACACCATCGTCAACGACGTCACCGCGCGCGACGTGCAGCAGCGGCACCGCCAATGGCACCTGGGCAAGTCGTTCGACACGTTCTGCCCCATGGGGCCCTGGATCGTCACCGCCGACGAGCTGGATGCCGGCAGCATCGACATCCGCTGCCTGGTCAACGGCGAAGTCCGGCAATCGGCCAATACGCGCGACCTGATCTTCGACATCGGCACCATCATCGAGAACTGCTCGCGCGGCATCACCCTGTATCCGGGCGACGTCATCGCCACGGGCACGCCGGCGGGCGTCGGCATGGGCATGAACCCGCCGTGCTTCCTGAAAGACGGCGACGTGGTGCGGGTCGAGATCCAGGGCATCGGGCACATCGAGAACACGTTCAGGGCATAGCGGGGCGCCCGCGGGCGCCCCGGCGGCGGCCGGCCACGGCCCGGGGCAGGGCGGCCGGCCGACCCGCCGGCCGCCGGGGGCGCGCGCCCAACCCGCCCCGTCCAATGGGCGGTAAAATCAGGGTTTTCCTGCCCGTCCCCCCTCATTTCCATGTCTGCCCCGCTTGCCTCCATCGCGTCCGGCGCCGCGCCCGAATCCTTCGGCATCGCCTCGGTCGCCGAGATCATCGCCGAACTGCGCGCCGGCCGCATCGTCATCCTGGTCGACGAAGAAGACCGCGAAAACGAGGGCGACCTGGTCATGGCCGCCGAGTTCGTCACGCCCGAGGCCATCAATTTCATGGTCACCCACGGCCGCGGCCTGGTGTGCCTGACCCTTACCGAAGACCGCTGCCGCCAGCTCGAACTGCCGCTCATGGCCAGCCGCAACGGCACCCGCTACGGCACCAACTTCACCCAGTCCATCGAAGCCGCCGTCGGCGTCGAAACCGGCATTTCGGCGGCCGACCGCGCCCGCACCATCCAGGTGGCGGTGTCGCGCGACGCCAAGCCCAGCGACCTGGTCCAGCCCGGCCATATCTTCCCGGTGCGCGCCGTGCCCGGCGGCGTGCTGGTGCGGGCCGGCCACACTGAAGCCGGCTGCGACCTCACCGCCATGGCCGGCCTGACGCCGGCCGCGGTCATCTGCGAAATCCTCAATCCCGACGGCACCATGGCGCGCCTGCCCGACCTGGTCGAGTTCGCGCGCCAGCACAACCTGAAAATCGGCACCATCGCCGACCTGATCCAATACCGCAGCGAACACGAGTCCGTGGTCAAGCGCGTGGGCGACCGCAGCATGCAGACCGCCTGGGGCGAATTCCGCGCCGTGGCCTACCAGGACACGGCCAGCGGCTCGGCGCACCTGGCCCTGGTGCACGGCGACATCGATCCGCAGCGCGAAACCCTGGTGCGCGTGCACGAGCCCGCCTCCATCCTCGACGCGCTCGACGCCGGCGCCACCGCCCACAGCTGGGGCGTGGGCCGCGCCCTGCAGGCCATCGCCCAGGCGCCGGCCGGCGTGGTGGTGCTGATGAACTGCCAGTCGTCCGCCGAACACCTGTTCCAGCAGATCGCCGGCTGGGCCGACGCCGACCCGCGCCAGCCCGCCCGCGACGGCGACCGCTACGGGCTGCGCACCTACGGCATCGGCGCGCAGATCCTGCGCGACCTGAACGTCGGGCAGATGCGCCTGCTGGCCCGTCCGCGCAAAATGCCCAGCATGGCGGGCTTCTCGCTCACCATTACGGGTTACGATTGCGACCCCTCCACCTCCGCCACCTCCCTCAAGGCCGACACATGAACCCTTATATCCTCACCCCCGACCTGAACGGCGAAGGGCTGCACATCGGCATCGTGCGCGCCCGCTTCAACGAAGAAATCGGCCAGGCCGAGCTCGATGCCTGCCTGCAGCAGCTGGGTGAACTGGGCGTGGACGAGCGCGACGTCATGGTGGTTACGGTGCCCGGCGCGCTCGAAATGGGCGTGGCGCTGTCGCACATGGCCGAAACCTTCGAGTTCGACGCCCTGATCGCCCTGGGCGCGGTCATTCGCGGCGAAACCTATCATTTCGAGGTGGTCAGCAACGAAATGGCGCGCGCCATTTCCCGCATTTCACTGGAAACCGGCATTCCCGTGGCCAACGGCGTGCTTACCGTCGACACCGACGAGCAGGCGCAGGCCCGCGCGGCGGGCAAGGGCAGCGACTGCGCCCAGGTGGCGGTCGAAATGGCCAACCTGGTGGCGGCGCTGGAACCCGAAGAAGACGACGAAGACGAGGACGAAGATTTTGACGACGAAGAAACCGAACGCTGATAGCGCGGCGCAGGCGCGCGCCAGCGCCCGCAGCGCCCGCCGCCGCGCCCGCGAGTTCGCCCTGCAGGGCGTCTACGCATGGCTGCTGCGCGGCGGCGAAGGCACGCAAGACGCCGGCGAAATCGACGCTCACCTGCGCGATGCCGACGACTTCTCCGAAGCCGACGCGCAGTGGTTCAAGACGCTGCTGCACGGCGTGCTGCAAGAAGCCGGCGGCCTGCGCGAGCGCTTCACGCCCTACATCGACCGCCCGCTGGGCGAACTGTCGCCGGTCGAGCACGGCATACTGCTGATCGGCAGCTACGAATTGGTGCATCACCTCGAAGTGCCGTACAAGGTTGCCATCAACGAAGCCGTCGAGCTGGCCAAGTCGTTCGGCGGCACCGATGGCTTCAAGTTCGTCAACGGCGTACTCGACAAGCTGGCCGCCGACGTGCGCGCGGCCGAGGTGCAGGCTGCCGCGTCGCAGCGCCGCTAAGGCCGGCCGGCGCCGCCGCGGGCGCCGGCCTGGAGATCATCTTGGCGTCTGAATTCGACCTGATCGCGCGTTATTTCACGCGGCCCGCGCCGGCCGGCATGCTGGGGGTGGGCGACGACTGCGCCCTGTTTCCGGTGCCGCCGGGCATGCACATCGCCACCAGCACCGACCTGCTCATTCAGGGGCGGCACTTCTTTCCCGATGTCGATCCCCAGGCGCTGGGCCACAAGGCGCTGGCCGTCAATCTGTCCGACCTGGCCGCCATGGGCGCCCAGCCCATCGGCTGCGTGCTGGGCCTGGCGCTGCCGCAGGCCGACGAGGCCTGGCTGGCCGCGTTCGCGCGCGGCTTCCACGGCCTGGCCGATGCCCATGGCTGCCCCCTGATGGGCGGCGACACCACCCGCAGCCCGCACGGCCTGGCCATCAGCGTCACGGTGTTCGGCGCGGTGGCGCCCGGCCGCGCGCTGCGCCGCGATGCCGCCCGGGCCGGCGACCAGATCTGGGTGTCGGGCACGCTGGGGGCGGCCGATGTGGCCTACCGCCTGCTCGATGGCCAGCTGCCCGCCGACGCCGCCAGGCTGGCAGGGGCGCGCCGCGCGCTCGAATGGCCTTCGCCCCGTGTGGCGCTGGGGCAGGCACTGGGCGGCCTGGCGCACGCCGCCATCGACATTTCCGACGGGCTGCTGCAAGACCTGGGCCATGTGCTGGCCGCCAGCGGCGTGGGCGCGCAGCTGCGCTACGACGCCATGCCCGCGGCGGCGGCCGTGCAGGGGCTGCCGCCAGAGGCGGCGGCGCAAGCCGTGCTGGGCGGCGGCGATGCCTACGAACTCTGCTTTACCGCGGCGCCCGGCGACCGCGACCGCGTGCTGGCCGCCGCGGCTGGCGCCGGCGTACCGGTTACCGCCATCGGCCATATCGACCCGCGCCCCGGCATCGTGGTGCTGGGCGCCGACGGGCAGCCCATGGCCGGCCTGCCGCGCGGCTTCGACCACTTCCCCGCTTCCTGATCCCATGACCGCTTCGACCGATTCTTCCTCCGCCTCGATGCGCAGCCGCATGCGCGTGGCCTACCCGGCGCCGCGCTGGGTGGCGCGCGACCCGGGCCGGCTGATTGCCTTCGGCTTCGGCAGCGGGCTGCTGCGCCCGGCCTCGGGCACCTGGGGCACGCTGCTGGCGTGGCTGATCTGGGCGGCCGCCGCCCCGGCCGCCTCGGACCTGGCGCTGGCCGTCTTCCTGGCCGTGGCCTTTGCCTATGGCTGCTGGGCCTGCCATCGGGTCACGCGCGAATTGCAGGTCGACGATCATGTCGGTATCGTGTGGGACGAGATGGTCGCGTTCTGGCTGGTGCTGTGGCTCACGCCCGATGCCTTCGCCGCGCAGTTGCTTGCCTTCGGCCTGTTCCGGCTGTTCGACATCGCCAAGCCGCCGCCCATCAAGTATTTCGACGCCAAGGTCAAAGGCGGTTTCGGCGTGATGTGGGACGACATCGTGGCCGCCGCCTATGCGCTGCTGGTCATGGCCGTCGCCGTGCGTCTGGGAGCCTTCGCATGAATACGCAGCACAAGCCGGTGCCGGGGCTGGCGCCGGCTTCGCTATCGCAGGCTCAGGCCCTGGGCCTGGCCGAGCGCCTGGGGGCGGCCCTGCAGCGCCGCGGCCTGGTCGTGGGCACGGCCGAGTCCTGCACCGGCGGCCTGCTGGCGGGCGCCATTACCGCGGTGGCGGGTTCCAGCGCATGGTTCGAGCGCGGCTTCGTCACCTACAGCAACGCCGCCAAGGTGGCCGAACTGGGCGTATCGGCCGATACGCTCGAACGCTTCGGCGCCGTCAGCGAAGAAACCGCACTGGAAATGGCCAATGGCGTGCTGCTGGCCAGCCCCGATGTGCACATCGCCGCGTCCACCACCGGCATCGCCGGGCCGGGCGGCGCCACCCCCGGCAAGCCGGTGGGCATGGTGTGCTTCGGCTTTGCCATACGCGGGGCCGAAGGCATTACCTCGCGCGCATCCACGCAGGTGTTCGCCGGCGACCGCGCCCAGGTGCGGCAAGGGTCGGTGGTGTATGCGCTGCGCGGGCTGCTGGAACTGATCGGCGAGCCCGTCAACCGCAGCCGCCCGTAACGGGCCGCCGTGCAGGCTGCGCAGGTGTCTGGCTCCGCCTACATGTCAGCGTACCGCGTTGATCGCGTCGCGCAGGTCGCGCGCGGCGTCGGCGGCTGCCTGGCGCCAGTCGTCGCCGCCGCTGGCGTACAGAATGGCGCGCGATGAATTCACCATCATGCCTGTGCCGGCCGCATTGCGGCCGGCGTTCACCGTGGCGGTGACATCGCCGCCCTGTGCGCCGATGCCGGGCACCAGCAGCGGCATGGCGTCGCCCACGCGCTGGCGCACCGCGGCCAATTCATTCGGGAAGGTCGCGCCCACCACCAGGCCGCATTGCCCGTCGGCGTTCCACTTGTCGGCCACCAGGCCGGCCACGTGCAGGTACACGGGTTCGCCGCTGTCCAGCTTCAGGAACTGCAGGTCGGAGCCGCCCGGGTTCGAGGTGCGGCACAGCACGATCACGCCGCGGTCTTTCCAGCCCAGGTAGGGTTCGACCGAATCCAGCCCCATGTACGGGTTCACCGTCATGGCGTGCGCGCCGTAACGTTCGTAGGCTTCGCGCGCGTAATGTTCGGCGGTGGTGCCGATATCGCCGCGCTTGGCGTCCAGCACGATGGGCAGTTGCGGATGCGCCGCGCGGATGTGCGCGCACAGGGCCTCGAGCTGGTCTTCGGCGCGGTGCGCGGCGAAATACGCGATCTGCGGCTTGAAGCTGCACGCGTACGGCGCGGTGGCGTCGACGATTTCGCGGCAGAACTGGAAGATGGCGTCGGGCTTGCCGTCGAGTTCGCGCGGAAAGCGCTGCGGGTCGGGGTCCAGGCCCACCTGCAGCAAGGTGTTGCCGGCGGTCCAGGCGTGTTCGAGTTGTTGGATGAAGGTCATGGGTTCAGTGCAGTTTGACGCGCGGATGGGTGCGGCGCATCAGCAGGCGGGCCAGCGCCATGGATGCCGTGCGCCAGGCGCCCAGCACGGCGTAATGGTGCATCAGGTGCAGGCTCATGTACATCAGGCGCGCCAGTGTACCGCTGACGAACAGGCCGCGTCCGGCCAGCTTGCCCATCAGGCTGCCCACGCCGGCGTCCTGCCCCAGCGACACCAGCGAACCTCGGTCCAGGTACTGGTAGGGGGCCTGCGGCTCGGCGCTGCCGCGGATGCGGGCGCTGATCTTGCGCGCCAGGTAGCCGGCCTCTTGGTGGGCCGCCTGCGCGCGGGCCGGCACGGTGCCGCCGTTGCCGCGCGGCACGGCGCAGCAGTCGCCCAGCGCCAGGATGCGCGGATCGGGCGATTGCAGGCGGTCGTCGACTTCCAGTTGCCCTGCGCGGTTCAGGGGCATGTCCAGCGCGGCCAGCAGGGGCGGGCCCTGGATGCCGGCCGCCCACATGCACAGGCTGGCGGCAAACTCGCGGCCATCGGCCGTCTTGACGCTGCGCGGGGTGACTTCGGCCACACGGCAGTCGGTCTCGACCCGGATGCCCAGCTCGGTCAGGCGCGCCAGGGCCGCGTCCGAGATTTTTTCGGGCAGCGCCGCCAGGATGCGCGGCGCGCCTTCGACCAGGGTGATCGCCAGGTCGCGCTCGGCGCGGAAATTCGGCAGGCCGTAGGCGGCCACGGTGTTGCCGGCTTCGTGCAGTTCCACTGCCAGCTCTACCCCGGTGGCGCCGCCGCCCACGATCACCAGGTCCAGCCTGGCCGACGGGTCGCGCACCTTGGCCTGGTCGACCTGCACCATGGCCTTGAGCATGGTCAGGCGGAATTCCTCGGCGTTCTCGGTGTTGTCCAGCGTGACGGCATATTGCGCCGCGCCGGGCGTGTTGAAGAAGTTGGAGACGCTGCCCACCGCCAGCACCAGGGTGTCGTAGGCCAGTTCGCGGCGCGGCAGCACTTCGTCGCCGTGGGAGTCCTGCACGGCGCCGATCGTGATGGCGCGGTGTTCGCGGTCGACGTCCTGCAGTTCGCCCAGCGCGAAAGTAAACCCGCACAGGTTGGCCAGCATCAGGTACGACAGGCCTTCCTGGTAGATGTCCAGCGTGCCCGCGGCGGCTTCGTGCAGCGACGGTTTCCAGATGTGGATGGGGCGGCTGTCGACCAGCGTGACACACTGCGGGCCGTGCCGGCGCCCCAGTTTGGCGGCAAGCTCCAGCCCGCCGGCACCGCCGCCGACAATGACAACGCGATGAGAGGGGGGCGGCCGGGTTGGGTCGTTTGCCATGTTGTTCAGTATAGGGCTTGGTCGTGGGATACGGTACAGGGTTCTTCTGGCGTCGCAGCGGGCTGGCGCGAGCGCCTTGGCTTCACGGTGCCGTCCGGGCGCCCTGCGCGCCCGGGCCCGGCCCCGAGGCGCCGCGGCGCTCGCGCCAGCCCGCCGCGACTCGCAGATGAGCAATTCCGATGCCGGCGGGAAGGCCTGGGTGCTTGCATTCTTGGGGGCGGCCGCCGAGAAGAAGAAAAGAGTGCGGGGCCGCCCCTCCAGGCCGCCCAGCGCGGCCTGGAGGGGCATTCGATGGTGCCGGCCCTGGGCCGTGAAAGCGGTTAAAACGCGCGGGGCGCTCGGGCGGCGCCGTGAAGCCAAGGTGATCCCGTCAACCCGCTACGACGCCAGAAGAATGCAGTACCGTTCCCGCCAAAACGCAGCCAAGTCTCACAATACAAAGCGGCTGATGGCCACTCCGGCCCAGACGGCGATGGTGAAGAGCAGCATCAGCATGACGGCCGCGCTGCCCAGGTCTTTGGCGCGGCCCAGCAGGGTGTGCGTTTCTACCGATAGTGCGTCGGCCAGGGCTTCGACCGCGGAATTCAGCAGTTCCACCACCAGCACCAGGATCACCGACGCGATCAGGATGAAGACCTCGTCGGTGGTGCGCCCCAGGAAGAATGCTGCCGGGATCAGCAGGATCGCCAGGACCAGTTCCTGGCGGAAAGCGGCTTCGTACCGGATGGCGGCGCGCAGGCCCTGCAGCGAATAGCGCAGGGCGTTCAGGATGCGGCGCAGACCGCCTGTGCTCTTGTACGGAGAAGGGTGCGGAGTGTGGGGCATGAAAAGAGAACCTGGATGTGGCGCGTCGTTTTTAACAGATTCGCGTTGCCGCCGTGGCGGGCCGGGGCCGGCGCAGGCCGTTGGCGGGCCTAGCGGAAACCCTAATTGTGAGGCTTGCCGGGCCGGGCGCAAGATGCGGCAAAATGGTAAGGCCACTTTACCTTTTAACCGCTTTCATCCATGCCCTTCCAGCCCATCGAACCCCGCCGCCTGTACCGCCAGATTGCCGACCAGCTGCGGGTGCTGATCCAGGCCGGCGAATTCCCGGTCGGCGCGCGCCTGCCGCCCGAGCGCGACCTGGCACTGAAGCTGGGCGTATCGCGGCCGTCCGTGCGCGAAGCGCTGATCGCCCTGGAAGTCGAGGGCCTGGTCGAAGTCCGCATGGGGTCGGGCATCTATGTGCGCAGCCGCGACGCGGCCGACAGCGTGGTGGCCGAAAGCCCGCTGGAAACCATCCGCGCCCGGCAACTGGTAGAAGGCGAGCTGGCGGCCCAGGCGGCCGAACTGGCCCAGCCGGCCCAGGTGTCGGGCCTGCGCGAAGCGCTGCAGGCCATGCAGGAAGAGGCCGCGGCCGGACAGGTGCCCATCCAGGGCGACCGCCTGTTCCATCTGCGCATTGCCGAAATCGCCAACAATTCGGTGCTGCTGCGGGTGGTGGGCGAACTGTTCGACGAACGCCACAACCCGCTGTCGGTCAAGCTGGGCGACTACTTCGAGAACCCCGCCAGCTGGAAGGCCGCCATCGCCGAACACGGCAAGGTCATCGAGGCTATCGCGGCCGGCGACGCGGCGCGCGCGCGCGCCGCCATGCGGCACCACCTGTCCTGCTCGCACGACCGCCTTACCGCCAACTGGGCGCCCGCGTCCGACAAGGTGAAAGCATGAGCCTGGCCTGCAAGATACACGGCGCCCGCGACCTGCGCCTGGAAGCCGACGACGACGCGCCGCTGGCGCCGCACGATGTCGAGCTGCGCCTGGGCGCGGCGGGCATCTGCGGCTCGGACCTGCACTATTACCTGCATGGCCGCGTCGGCGCCTTCGTCATCCGCGAGCCGCTGATTCCCGGCCACGAGGCCTCGGGCGTGGTGCTGCGCACCGGCAGCGCGGTTACGCGCGTGCAGCCCGGCATGAAGGTGGCCATCAATCCGTCGCACCCGTGCGGCCAATGCGATTACTGCCGCGCCGGGCGCGACAATCTGTGCCGCAACATGCGCTTCCTGGGCAGCGCCAGCATCTATCCGCACGTGCAGGGCATGTTCCGCGAACGCTTTGTCATGGGCGAACGCCAGCTGACGCCGGTGCACGAAGACATTTCGCTGGGCGAGCTGGCCTGTGCCGAGCCGCTGTCGATCGGGCTGCACGGCGTGAACCGCGCCGGCCCGCTGCTGGGCAAGACCGTGCTGGTGACGGGCGGCGGCACCATCGGCTGCATGACGGTCATCGCCGCCCGGCTGGCCGGCGCCGCGCGCGTGGTGGTGGCCGACATCGCCGACCGGCCGCTGCAGATGGCCCGCCAGGTCGGCGCCGACGACACGCTGCGCTCGGACCAGGCCGCGGCCGCGGACCTGGCCGATATCGCCGACATCGCCATCGAGGCCGCGGGCAGCCCGGCCGCCCTGGGCACCTGCCTGGCCGCGGCGCGCCGCGGCGGGCGCATCGTGCAGGTGGGCACGCTGCCCGCCGAGGGCATGGCCTTTCCCGCCAACAACATCATGGCGCGCGAACTGGATTACGTCGGCGCCTTTCGCGCCGGCATCGAATTCGACTGGGCCGTCTCGTTCCTGCGCACGCGCCGGGTCGACGTGCGGCCGTTGATGAGCGCGCAATTGCCGCTCGAGCGCGCGGCCGAGGCCTTCGAACTGGCGGCAGACCGCACGCGCAGTACCAAGGTGCAGCTTGTATGTGAATCCTGACCACCACCAAGGGCAGCGGCAACCATAACAAACCACGCCGCCACCTGCTCAACCTCAAGAGAGGAGACAACGATGAAGCAAGGCAATGCCGTCAAGGCGCTACTGGCCGCCGCCGTCCTGGCCGTGTCGGGCAGCGCGCTGGCCCAGACCAAGCTGAAGTGGGCGCACGTGTACGAGACATCCGAGCCGTTCCATACCAGCTCGGTGTGGGCGGCAAAAGAAATCGAGAAACGCACCAACGGCCGCTATCACATCGATGTATATCCGGCATCGCAGCTGGGCAAGGAAAACGACATCAACCAGGGCCTGACGCTGGGCACGGTGGACATCATCATTTCCGGCTCCAGCTTCGCCGCCAAGAGCTTCCCGCGCATCGGCGTCACCTACTATCCCTATACCTTCCGCGGCCCCGAGCACTTGCTGGCCTACACCAAGAGCGACATCTACAAGACCCTGACCCAGGGTTACCAGGAAAAGAGCGGCAACCACATCGTCGCCACCACCTACTACGGCACGCGCCACACCACCTCGAACCGCGCCTTCACCACCTGCCCGGAAATGCAGGGCCTGAAGATGCGAGTGCCCGATGTGCCGGCCTACCTGGCCATGCCGCGCGCCTGCGGCGCCAATACGTCGCCCATCGCGTTCGCCGAGGTCTACCTGGCGCTGCAGAACGGCACGGTCGAGGCCCAGGAAAACCCCCTGACCACCATCGAGGCCAAGAAGTTCTACGAGGTGCAGAAGAACATCGTGCTGACCGGGCACATTGTCGACCACCTGAATACCGTCATCTCGGGCAAACTGTGGAAGAGCCTGTCCGAAGAAGACCGCAAGATTTTCTCCGAGGTGGCCCAGCAGGCCGCGGCCACCGCGTCGGTCGAAGTCGCCAAGCGCGAGAAAGAACTGGTCGA
Source organism: Bordetella petrii (assembly GCF_017356245.1). Classification (NCBI taxonomy): domain Bacteria; kingdom Pseudomonadati; phylum Pseudomonadota; class Betaproteobacteria; order Burkholderiales; family Alcaligenaceae; genus Bordetella; species Bordetella petrii. The sequence continues at coordinate 3,064,069 of NZ_JAFMZZ010000001.1, read as the reverse complement.
GGTGTTCCGCAAGAAGGGCTTGAACGTGGCCGAAGTCGATACCGCCGCGTTCCGCGACACGGTGCTGAAGAAAGTGCCGTTCGAGCAGTACGGCTATGAAAAGGCCGACTGGGACGCGATCCAGGCGGTCAAGTAGTCCGCCGGCGGGGCCGCCGCGCGCGGCCCCGGCTGTCCGCAACCGACAGGGGGAACGCATGCACGTCAATACCGGGGCCGGCTCGCCGGCCATGGCCCAATACCGCGGCGGCGACGGCGCCGCCGGCGTCGAATCGCATGAGACAACGGTCGAGTCGATCGTCCACAGCTTTGAAGAAGCCGACCAGCACCAGGACACGGACCTGTCCGGCTACGCCTTCGAAGACTGGTTCTGCCTGGCCCTGTTCTGGGTCATGGGGGCGCTGGTGTTCCTGCAGTTCTTCACGCGCTATGTGCTGAACAATTCCTTTGCCTGGACCGAAGAGCTGGCCGTCTACGCGCTGATCGGCGTGGTGTTCATGGGCTCGGCCATGTGCGTGCGCGTCTGCCGCCACATCCAGGTCGATTTCCTGTACCGCTACCTGCCCAGGGGGCTCGCCCGCGTGCTGGCCACGCTGATCGACGTGCTGCGCACCGTGTTCTTCGGCTACGCCGTGTGGCTGGTGTACCGCTACATCGAACTGGTGGGGGTGGAACCCATGACCACCATCATGTGGAACAAGGCCTATGTGTACTGGCTGGCGCTGGCCGGCTTCGTGATGATGTTCGCGCGCTCAGTGCAAGTCAGCGTGCAGAGCTGGCGCCAGGGATATTCGTCGCTGGAAAACCCCGCCGCCTATCAAAGCCTGGACTGAAGGCGCGCGCGCCCAAGGAGCCCGTATGGGAATTCTGATCGGAACCTTCCTGCTGTTGATGATCGTGGGCGTGCCGGTGGCCGTGTCCATGGCCGGCGCCTCGCTGTTTTTCGTGCTGTGGTCGGGCAGCGTGCCCGACGTGGTGGTGGCGCAGCGCATGATCGCGGGCGTCGAGTCGTTTCCGCTGCTGGCCGTGCCGTTCTTCATTCTGGCCGGCAACCTGATGAACATCGCCGGCATCACCGGCCGCATCTACAACTTCGCGGTGGCCCTGGTGGGCTGGATGCGCGGCGGCCTGGGGCAGGTGAACATCATCGGCTCGGTGGTGTTCGCCGGCATGTCGGGCACCGCCATCGCCGACGCCGCGGGGCTGGGCACCATCGAGATCAAGGCCATGAAAGACCATGGCTACCAGACTGAATTCGCGGTGGGGGTCACGGCGGCCTCGGCCACGCTGGGGCCCATTTTGCCGCCGTCGCTGCCTTTCGTCATCTACGGCATGATGGCCAATGTGTCGATCGGCTCGCTGTTCCTGGCCGGCGTGGTGCCGGGCGCCGTGCTGACGCTGCTGATGATGTTCACCGTGGCCTACTTCGCCCGCAAGAACAACTGGGGCGGCGATGTGCCGTTCGACTGGAAGCGGCTGGGCGGCGCCTCGATCGAGGTGGCGGTGGTGCTGGCGTTTCCGTTCAGCATCTGGATGATGACCAACCATGGCGTATCCGCCAACATCGCCACGCTAATCGCCTTCGCCGCGCTGCTGGCCGCCGACTGGTACTTCGACTTCTCGGCCGTGATGGCGCTGATGGCGCCGGTGATATTGATAGGCGGCATGACCATGGGGTGGTTCACGCCCACCGAAGCCGCCGTGGCGGCGGTGATCTGGGCGCTGTTCCTGGGCCTGGTGCGCTACCGTTCGATGACGCTGCGCACGCTGGCCAAGGCCTCTTTCGACACCATCGAGACCACCGCGTCGGTGCTGTTCATTGTGACGGCCGCCTCGGTGTTCGCCTGGCTGCTTACCACCACGCAGGCGGCCCAGACGCTTACCGACGCCATCCTGGCGGTCACGCACAACAAATGGGTGTTCCTGCTGCTGGCGAACCTGCTGATTCTGGTGGTGGGCTGCTTCATCGACACCATCGCCGCCATCACCATCCTGGTGCCGATCTTGCTGCCGCTGGTGCTGAAGCTGGGCATCGATCCCATCCACTTCGGCCTGGTCATGACCCTGAATCTGATGATCGGCCTGCTGCATCCGCCATTGGGCATGGTGCTGTTCGTGCTGGCGCGGGTATCCAGGCTGTCGGTCGAGCGGACCACCATGGCGATCCTGCCGTGGCTGGTGCCGCTGTTCCTGGCGCTGATCATCATCACCTACTTCCCCAGCGTCAGCATGTGGCTGCCGGATATGGTCAGCGGACGTTGAACAGGGCGGCAGATCCAGGAGAACCAGGCATGCCAGGCAGATTGCAGGGAAAAACCGCGTTCATTACCGCCGCCGGCCAGGGCATCGGCCGCGCCACCGCGCTGGCTTTCGCGCGCGAAGGGGCGCAAGTGGTGGCCGCCGACCTGAACCCGCGGTCCCTGGCGGGGCTGGAGGGCTGCGCGACGGTCACGCTGGACGTGACCGATGCCGCGGCCGTGGCGCGCGCCGCCGAGGCCGCGGGGCCGGTGGACATACTGTTCAACGGCGCCGGCTTCGTGCATGCCGGCACTATCCTCGACTGCGACGAGCAGGCCTGGGACTTTTCTTTCGACCTGAACGTGCGCGCCATGTACCGGCTGATCCGCGCCTTCCTGCCCGGCATGCTGGCGCGCGGCGGCGGGTCTATCATCAACATGGCCTCGGCGGCATCCAGCGTGAAGGGCGTGCCCAACCGCTTCGTGTACGGAACCACCAAGGCCGCCGTCATCGGGCTGACCAAGTCGGTGGCGGCCGATTTCGTGGGGCAGGGCATCCGCTGCAACGCCATCTGCCCGGGCACGGTCGAATCCCCCTCGCTGCGCCAGCGCATCGCCGAGCAGGCGCGCGCCAGCGGCCAGGCCGAACAGGTTGTCGAAGCAGCTTTCGTCGCCCGCCAGCCCATGGGGCGCATCGGCCGGGCCGAGGAAATCGCCGCGCTGGCGCTGTACCTGGCCAGCGACGAATCGGCCTTCACCACCGGCACGGCCCAGGTCATCGACGGCGGCTGGTCCAACTAGGGCCGGCCGCCACTGGCTTCATTCATTTCTGACAAGGACACTGCATTCCATGAAACTGCTGCGCCATGGCGCCAAAGGCGCCGAGAAACCCGCCCTGGTCGATGCCCAGGGCCATGTGCGCGACCTGTCGGGCACTATCGATGACATCACCGCCGACACGCTGTCTGAAACGGCGCTGGTGCGCCTGCGCGCGCTGGACCCGGCCAGCCTGCCGGTGGTCGAGCAGCCCGGCCGCCTGGCGCCGCCCTGGGCCGGCATGGGCAAGTTCATCTGCATCGGGCTGAACTATGCCGACCACGCCGCCGAATCCGGCCTGCCCGTGCCGCAAGAGCCCGTCATTTTCATGAAGGCCACCAGCGCGCTCATCGGCTGCAACGACCCGGTGGTGCTGCCGCGCGATTCGGTCAAGAGCGACTGGGAAGTGGAGCTGGGCGTGGTCATCGGCCGGCGCGCCCGCTATGTGTCCGAAGCCGACGCGCTGGCGCACGTGGCCGGCTACTGCGTGGTCAACGACCTGTCCGAGCGCGAATACCAGCTCGAGCGGGGCGGCACCTGGGACAAGGGCAAGGGCTGCGACACCTTCGGCCCGGTGGGGCCGTGGCTGGTGACCGCCGACGAAGTCGCCGACCCGCAGGCGCTGGACCTGTGGCTGGACGTCAACGGCCGGCGCATGCAGAACGGCAGCACGCGCACCATGGTGTTCGGCGTGGCCGAACTGGTCAGCTACGTCAGCCGCTTCATGACGCTGAACCCCGGCGACCTGATCAGCACCGGCACGCCGCCCGGCGTGGGTATGGGCCAGAAGCCGGCCCCCGTCTACCTGAAACCGGGCGACACCATGCGCCTGGGCATTGCCGGGCTGGGCGAGCAGCAGCAGCGCGTGCACGCCTGGAACCCGGAACTGATCGACGGCTAGCTTATTCCGGAGCCCGAGCATGGATCCCGCCCCCGATACCCCCGTCATCCGCATCCATCCCGCCGACAACGTCGTGATCGCGCGCCGCCAGCTGGTGGGCGGCACGCCGCTGCCCGGCGAAGGCGTCACCGTGGCGGGGCTGGTGCCGCCCGGCCACAAGGTGGCGGTGCGCGCCATCACCGCGGGCCAGCCGGTGCGCCGCTACAACCAGGTGATCGGGGTGGCGCGGCAGGACATCGCGCCGGGCCAGCACGTGCACACGCACAATCTGGCGTTTTCCGATTTCGAGCGCGACTACGCCGTGGGGCAGGACGCGCACGCCACCGACTACGTGGGCCAGCCGGCCACCTTCGACGGCATCGTGCGGCCGGACGGCCGCGTCGCCACGCGCAACTACATCGGCGTGCTGACCTCGGTGAACTGTTCGGCCACGGTGGCGCGCGCCATCGCCGATCACTTCCGCCGCGACATCCGGCCCGAGGCGCTGGCGGCGTATCCCAATGTGGATGGCGTGGTGGCCCTGACGCATGGCGCGGGCTGCGCCACCGGCAGCGACGGCGAGCCCCTGCGGGTGCTGCGCCGCACGCTGGGCGGCTATGCGCGCCACGTCAATTTCGGCGCGCTGATGCTGGTGGGCCTGGGCTGCGAAACCAACCAGATCGGCGGCCTGATGGAGCAGGAATGCCTGCACGAAAGCGGGCGCCTGCACACCTTCAGCATCCAGGGCACCGGGGGCACGCGCCGCGCGGTGGCGCGCGGCATCGAACTGGTCGAGCAGATGCTGGCGGACGCCAACCGCGTGCAGCGCCAGCCGGTGCCGGCCAGCCACCTGACGGTGGGCTTGCAGTGCGGCGGCTCGGACGGCTATTCGGGCATCAGCGCCAACCCGGCGCTGGGCGCCGCGGTCGATCTGCTGGTGCGCCACGGCGGCTCGGCCATCTTGTCCGAAACCCCGGAAATCTATGGCGGCGAGCACCTGCTGACACGCCGCGCCGCTACGCCCGCCGTCGCCGAAAAACTGCTGGCGCGGCTGCGCTGGTGGGAAGACTACTGCGCCCGCAACGATGCCGAGATGGACAACAACCCGTCGGCCGGCAACAAGGCCGGCGGGCTGACCACCATCCTGGAAAAATCGCTGGGCGCCATCGCCAAGAGCGGCACCACCAACCTGGTCGACGTGCTGGAGTATGCCCAGCCGGTTGCCGCGCGCGGCCTGGTGTTCATGGATACGCCGGGCTACGACCCGGTATCGGCCACCGGGCAGGTGGCCGGCGGCGCCAACCTGATCTGCTTCACCACCGGGCGCGGCTCGGCCTACGGCTGCGCGCCGGCCCCTTCGCTGAAGCTGGCCACCAATACCGAGCTGTGGCTGCGCCAGGCCGACGACATCGACATCAATTGCGGCGAAGTGGTCGACGGCCGCAGCGATGTGCAAGCCATGGGCGAGCGCATCTTCCGCCTGATGCTCGATACCGCTTCGGGCCGCCGCAGCAAGAGCGAGATCCACGGCTACGGGCAGAACGAGTTCGTGCCGTGGCAGCTGGGGGCAGTGATGTAGCGCATGCCGCGCACCACCGGCGCGCGGCGCGGGGCCGCGGCCTTCCATTCATACAGGTTCTTCATGAAGATCAGCAACGCACGTGTCATCGTCTGCAGCCCGGGCCGCAACTTCGTCACCCTGAAAATCGAGACCGACGAGGGGCTGACGGGCATCGGCGACGCCACGCTGAACGGCCGCGAACTGGCCGTGGCCAGCTACCTGGCCGACCACGTGGCGCCCTGCCTGATCGGGCGCGACGCGCACCAGATCGAAGACATCTGGCAGTTCCTGTACCGCGGCGCCTATTGGCGGCGCGGGCCGGTCACCATGTCGGCCATCGCGGCGGTCGACACCGCGCTGTGGGACATCAAGGCCAAGGCCGCCGGCATGCCGCTGTACCAGCTGCTGGGCGGCCAGAGCCGCACCGGCGTCATGGTGTACGGCCACGCCAACGGCCGCGATATCGACGAAACCGTCGACGAAGTGCTGCGCTACCGCGACATGGGCTACCGCGCCATCCGTGCGCAAAGCGGGGTGCCGGGGCTGAACGCGGTATATGGCGTGGGCCGCGGCCGCATGTTCTACGAACCCGCCGACGCCGACCTGCCGTCCGAGCACGACTGGTCCACCGAAAAATACCTGGACCATGCGCCCAGGCTGTTCCAGCGCGTGCGCGACGCGGTGGGCTGGGACACCCACCTGCTGCACGATGTGCACCATCGCCTGACCCCCATCGAGGCGGCGCGCCTGGGCAAATCGCTGGAACCCTACCGCCTGTTCTGGATGGAAGACGCCACGCCCGCCGAGAACCAGGAAGCCTTTCGCCTGATCCGCCAGCACACCGTCACGCCGCTGGCCGTGGGCGAGATCTTCAATACCGTGTGGGACTGCAAAGACCTGATCCAGAACCAGCTGATCGACTACATCCGCACCACGGTGGTCCATGCCGGCGGCATCACGCACCTGCGCCGCATCGCCGACCTGGCGGCGCTGTACCAGGTGCGCACGGGCAGCCATGGCGCCACCGACCTGTCGCCCGTCTGCATGGGCGCGGCGCTGCATTTCGACTTGTGGGTGCCCAACTTCGGCATCCAGGAATACATGCGCCATACCGACCAGACCGACGCCGTGTTCCCGCACGCCTACACCTTCGCCGACGGCATGCTGCATCCGGGCGATGCGCCGGGCCACGGCGTGGACATCGACGAGAAGCTGGCCGCCCGGTATCCGTACCAGCGCGCCTACCTGCCGGTGAACCGGCAGGCCCACGACGGCACCTTGTGGAACTGGTAGCGCGATGGCCGCGCGCCTGAACGCCGCCGGCCTGGCGGCCCTGCCGCCCGGCATCGCGCGCCCCGGCTACGACCGGTCGCGGCTGCGCGCCGGCATCGTGCACCTGGGTATCGGCGCATTCCACCGCGCCCACCAGGCGCCGGTAACCGACCTGGCGCTGGCCGCCAGCGGCGACCTGCGCTGGGGCATCGTGGGAGTGTCGCTGCGCAGCCCCGGCACGCGCGACGCGCTGGCGCCGCAAGACGGCCTGTACACGCTGGCGCTGCGCGATGCCGATGCCACCGGCGCGCCGCGCGAATCGCTGGCCGTGGTGGGAGCCGTGCTGCGCGTGCTGGCGGCGGCCGAAGATCCCGGCGCCGTGCTGGCGCAGATCGCCCATCCGGACACCCGCATCGTCAGCCTGACCGTCACCGAAAAGGGCTATTGCCACGAACCGGCCAGCGGACGCCTGCGCCGCGACGACCCCGATATCGCGCACGACCTGGCGCATCCCGACGCGCCGCGCAGCGCCATCGGCATGCTGACGCACGGCCTGGCGCGGCGCCTTGCCGCGGGGCTGGGCCCTGTGACGCTGCTGTCGTGCGACAACCTGCCGTCCAACGGCGACACGCTGCGCGGGCTGGTGCTGGAATTCGCCCAGGCCCGCGACCCGGTCCTGGGCGGCTGGATCGCCGCGCACTGCACCTTTCCCAATTCCATGGTCGACCGCATCGTGCCGCGCACGTCCGACGCCGACCGCCAGCGCATCGCCGCGCGGCTGGGCCTGGAAGACGCCTGGCCCGTGGTGGGCGAGCCGTTCCTGGAATGGGTAATAGAAGACCGCTTCGCCGCCGGCCGGCCCGCCTGGGACCAGCCCGGCGGGGCGCGCTTCGTGGCCGACGCCGCGCCTTTCGAACGCCTGAAGCTGCGCATGGTGAACGGCCCGCACTCGGCGCTGGCCTACCTGGGCGCATCCGCCGGGCTGGACACCGTCAGCCGGGCTATGGCCGACCCGGCGTTGCGCGGCTACCTGGATGCGCTGATCGGCGAAGAAATCGCGCCCACTCTGCAGGTGGTGCCCGGCATGGATCTGGCGGCCCTGCGCGCGCGCCTGCTGGCCCGCTTTGCCAACCCGGCGCTGCCGCACCGCACCCAGCAGATCGCCATGGACGGATCGCAGAAACTGCCGCAGCGCCTGCTGGGCACCGTGCGCGATCGCCTGCGGGCCGGCGCCGGCTACAGCCGGCTGGCCCTGGCAGTGGCCGCCTGGATGCACTACCTGCGCGGCCGCGACGAGCAGGGCGTGGCCTATCCCATCCAGGACCCGCTGGCCGGCGAACTGCAGGCGCTGCTGGCGCGCGCGGGGCAGGGCGACGATGCCGATGCGCCGCGCGCCCGCGCCCTGGTCGGCTACGCGCCGGTGTTCGGCGACCTGGCGGGGCACGACGGATTCATCGATGCGGTGGCGCGCCACGCCGCCGTGCTGCGGCGGCACGGCGTGCGCGCTGCCGCCCGGGAGGCAGCATGAACGATTCCGACGCAGCCGTGCGCCACTGCCCCGCGCCCGCGCTGCGCGACTGGGCCCGGCGCTGCCTGACCGCCATGGACGTGCCCGACGACGATGCCGCCTGCCTGGCCGACAGCTTGGTGCAGACCAGCCTGTGGGGCGTGGATTCGCACGGCATCGCGCGCCTGCCGCACTACCTGAACCGCCTGGGCCATGGCTCCATCCTGGCGCGGCCCCAGGTGCGCGTGGTGCGCAGCGGGCCCGCCACTGCACAGGTGCATGGCGGGCAGGGCCTGGGCATTGTGGTGGCCCATCGCGCCAACCGGCTGGCCATGGACATCGCCCGTGAAACCGGCGTGGCCGCGGTCGGCGTCAGCGATTCCTCGCATTGCGGCGCGGTCGGCCTGTACAGCCGCGCGGCGGCCGAGGCCGGGCTGGTGGGCGTGGCGTTCACGCATTCCGACGCCATTGCCGCGCCGTTCGGCGGCCACGCGCCGTTCCTGGGCACCAATCCGGTTTCAGTGGCGGTGCCGCGCCAGGACGGGCCGCCCGTGTGCCTGGACATGGCCTCGACCGCCATTCCGTGGAACCGCGTCATGAACGCCCGGCGCGAGGGCCACGCGCTGCCCGCAGGCGTGGCCCTGGACGAAGCCGGGCGCGACGCCACCGACCCGCAGGCGGCGCGCGCCCTGCGTCCGCTGGGCGGCCCGCAGCAGGGCTACAAAGGCTATGGCCTGGCGCTGATGATCGAGCTGCTGTGCGGGCCGCTGAACGGCAACCCCTTCGGACCGCACATCTCGCCCATGTACGAGCAACTGGACAGGGCGCGCCGATTGGGTGCATTCTTTATTGTAATCGACCCCGCGCGCTTTGCGGGCGGCCCGCTGCTTGGCGCCGCGGTCGCGCAAATGGCCGCCGAACTGGCGGCCCAGCCCGGGCAGCCGCGCATGCCGGGCGACCCCGAACAGGCCGCCCAGGCCCGGCGGCTGCGCAGCGGCATTCCTGTCGAGCCCGGCTTGTGGCGGGAATTCCTGCTCTGGAGCGCGCGGCTGCGCACTCCGCCGCCCGGCCTGGCATAGCGCGGCCCGGCGGGCATGGGGCTTGCTGCCCCTTGCGCCATTCCTTTCGCAGGCAGGAGCCTTGCCATGTCTGAACCTTCTGGCGATACGCCCTGTACGGCCCGGCGACCGGACGGCGGCGTGCCCGCCACGCTGCGCATCAACGGCGCCAGCCACGCGCTGACGCTCGACCCGCGCGCCACCCTGCTGGACACTCTGCGCGAAACCCTGCACCTGACCGGCACCAAGAAAGGCTGCGACCACGGCCAGTGCGGCGCCTGTACGGTGCACCTGGACGGCCGGCGGGTCAATGCCTGCCTGGTGCTGGCGGTGGCGGCGGGCGGCCGTGAAATCACCACCATTGAAGGGCTGGGCAGCGCGTCGTCCCTGCATCCGCTGCAGGCCGCCTTTGTCGCGCACGACGGCTACCAGTGCGGCTATTGCACGGCCGGCCAGATCATGTCGGCGGCCGCCTTGCTGCACGAGCCTTGCGGCGGCAGCGACGACGAGGTGCGCGAACTCATGAGCGGCAACATCTGCCGTTGCGGCGCCTACGCCAACATTATTGCGGCCATCCAGGACGTGCGCGGAAAAAGGTAAGGGGCATGCACAGCTTTCACTACACGCGCGCCGCCGACATCGACGAAGCCCTGCGCCTGGCCGCGCAAGCCGGGCCTGGCGAACAGGTGCGCTTCCTGGCGGGCGGCACTACGCTGGTCGACCTGATGAAACTCGATGTCGAGACGCCCACACACCTTATCGACATCAACGGCCTGGGCGGCCTGGACCAGGTCGAGGCCCTGCCCGATGGGCGCACCCGCATCGGCGCGCTGGTGCGCAACGCCGACCTGGCGCGCCATCCGCATATCGCGGCGCAATACCCGGTGCTGTCGCAGGCGCTGCTGGCCGGCGCGTCGGCCCAGCTGCGCAACATGGCCACCACCAGCGGCAACCTGCTGCAGCGCACGCGCTGCGTGTATTTTCGCGATCGCGCCGCGCGCTGCAACAAGCGCAGCCCCGGCAGCGGCTGCGACGCCATCGGCGGCCACAACCGCAGCCTGGCCATCCTGGGCGCCAGCGAGCACTGCATCGCCAGCAACCCGTCGGACATGAATGTGGCCCTGATGGCGCTGGGCGCCACCGTGCACGTGCGCGGCCCCGATGCCGCGCGCGATATCGCGCTGCGCGACTTCTACCTGCTGCCCGGCGACACCCCCCAGCGCGAGACCGTGCTGCAGCCCGGCGAGCTGATCACCCATGTCAGCCTGCCGCCCGTGGCGCCGGGCACGCATTCCACTTACCTGAAGCTGCGCGACCGCGCCTCGTACGAGTTCGCGCTGGCTTCCGCCGCCGTGGTGCTGCAGGCCCGCGACGGCCGCATCGCGGCGGCCGGCATCGCGCTGGGCGGCGTGGGCACCCGGCCCTGGCGCTGCCCGCGGGCCGAGCAACTGCTGGCAGGCCAGCCGCCCGGCCTGGAGCAATACCGGCAGGCCGCGCAGGCCGCCCTGCAGGGCGCCGTCGCGCAAAGCGAGAACGGCTTCAAGATCGAGCTGGCGCGCCGCTGCCTGGTCCACGCGCTGTCCACGGCCCTGCCGCCGCAGTAAGGAAACGCATCATGGACCATCTTCGCCTTGCCCATCCCGATGCCATCGGCCAGCCCAGCCCGCGCATCGACGGGCCCGCCAAGGTCAGCGGCGCGGCGCGCTATACCGCCGATTTCATGTTGCCCGGCATGCTGCATGCGGTGCCGGTGTGCGCCACCATCGCGCATGGCCGCATCGCCAGCCTGGACATCGAGGCCGCCCGCGCCATGCCCGGCGTGCATGCCGTGCTGCACCGGGGCAACCGCCCGCCGCTGGCGCGCGCCGCCAGCGGCTCGATCGACGAGGCCCGCCCGCCGCTGGACGACGACATCATCCGCTATTACGGCCAGTATGTGGCGCTGGTGGTGGCCGACACGCCGCAGCAGGCCCAGGCCGCCGCCAACGCGGTGCGCGTAGGTTATGCCGCGCAGCCGCCCGACGTCTCGCCGCCGTCGGACGAAGAAGACACCCCCAATGTCGAAAGCGAACGCGGCGACGCGGCGGCCGCCTATGACAGCGCGCCGGTGCGGCTGGACGCGGTGTACACCACGCCGGTGGAAACGCACAATTCGATGGAGCTGCACGCCTGCGTGGCCGAATACGACGGCCGGGCCTACACGCTGTACGAAACCTCGCAGGGCGTGGTCAACCACCGCGATGTCGTGGCGCAGATGCTGGGCACCGGCAAGGAGAACGTACGGGTCATTTCGCATTACCTGGGCTCGGGCTTCGGCGGCAAGCTGTGGCCCTGGGCGCATTCGCTGCTGGCGGCCGTGGCCGCGCGCCAGCTGGGCCGGCCGGTGAAACTGGTGATCAGCCGCGCCATGACCTTCCATAGCGCCGGGCACCGCCCGTACACGCGGCAACGCATGCGCCTGGGCGCCACGCCCGACGGCAGGCTGGTGTCGCTGCAGCATCATTACCTTAGCCAGGCGTCGCAGCTGGACAAGTACCGCGAGCGCTGCGGCGAAGCCACGCCGCGCATGTACAGCACGCCCAACCTGCGGGTCTGCTGGGGGCTGGCGCGGCGCCATGTCGGCGCGCCCACCTCCATGCGCGGCCCCGGCGCCGTGCCGGGCATGTACGCGCTGGAATCGGCCATGGACGAACTGGCCGTCGCGCTGCAGATCGATCCCGTGGAACTGCGCCTGCGCAACGAGCCCCGGCTCGACGAAGGCAACGGCCTGCCGTTCTCGTCGCGCCACCTGAGCGAATGCCTGCGGCAGGGCGCCGAACGGTTCGGCTGGCAGCGCCGCCAGCCCGGCGTGGGCGCAATGCGGCAGGGCGACGTGGTGCTGGGCTGGGGCATGGCCTCGTGCTCGTGGCTGGCCCTGCGCATGCCCACCGACGCCCGCGTCACGCTGCACGACGACGGCACGGCCCGGCTGGCCTGCGCCACGCAGGACATCGGCACCGGCACCTACACGGTGCTGGCGCAGCTGGTCAGCGCCGAGACCGGCATCCCGCTGGACCGCATCCAGGTCAGCCTGGGCGACACGCAACTGCCGCCGGGGCCCGTGTCGGGCGGATCGGCCGCCACCGCATCCTTCGTTCCGGCCGCGCTCGAAGCCACGCGCAATGCGGTGCGGGCCGCCTGCGAGCTGGCCGCAAGCGCGGCCGGCCCCTACGTCGGCACGCCCGTGCGGGACCTGGCCATGCGCGCCGGCCGTATCCGCCTGGCCGCCGACGGCGCCGACGCCGGCATGCCGCTGGGCCAGCTGCTGGCCGCGGCCGGCGTGGCCAGCGTGTCGGGCGACGGCCATGGCGACAACGGCAAGGCGCTGAAACGGCAGTACTCGATCAACTCGTACGGCGCGCATTTCGTTGAAGTGGCGTGGCACCCCGCCACGGCGCGGCTGCGCGTGTCGCGCGTGGTAACGGTGATCGACGGCGGACGCATCCTGAATCCGCGCACCGGCCGCAACCAGATAGAAGGCGCCATCGTCATGGGCGTGGGCATGGCCATGCTGGAACAGACCCACTACGACAGCCGCTCGGGCGCGCCCATGAACAGCAACCTGGCCGACTACATCGTGGCCACGCACGCCGACGCGCCGCGGCTGGATGTCAGCTTCCTGGACTACCCCGACTACATCTGGAACGAAGTCGGCGCGCGCGGCATCGGCGAAATCGGCCTGGCCGGCATCGCCGCGGCCATCACCAACGCGGTCTACCACGCCACCGGCGTGCGCGTGCGAGACCTGCCCGTGCGTATCGAAGACCTGCTGTAGAAGCTGCCAAGCCCCAGGTAAGCCCCAGGTGTCGGGCTCCCGCAGGGTGCCTGACACCCATGGCGCTACCTTAAGGCCGATCCGGTGATTTCCTGGCTATTGGCCTTATGCACCTGTGGATATTGCGTTTGGGGTTTGCGTTCTAGCCCCGTCCCGCGTCGTGCGGGCCAGCGGTGTCGGCGCNGCTGCCAAGAAGGCGGTGAAGAAAGCGGTTGCCAAGAAGGCCGTCAAGAAAGTCGCTGCCAAGAAGGCCGTGAAGAAAGCGGTCAAAAAGGCTCCGGCCAAGAAAGCCGCCAAGAAGGCAGTAGCCAAGAAGGCCGTCAAGAAAGCGGCCAAGAAGGCGCCTGCCAAGAAAGCAGCCAAAAAGGCCCCTGCCAAAAAAGCCGCCAAGAAAGCGGTAGCCAAGAAGGCGCCTGCCAAGAAAGCGGCTGCGAAGAAGCCTGCCGCCAAAAAGCCGGCTGCCAAGAAGGCTGCGCCCAAGAAGCCCGCCACGCCGCCGTCCACGGCTGCTGCCCCGGGTGCGAAAACCGCGCTGAACCCTGCCGCGTCGTGGCCGTTCCCGACGGGCGGCCGTCCGTAATACGGGCGGAACCGTTCATTAGCGGTACCCTCAGCCGCCTGGCTTCGGCCAGGCGGCTTTTGTATTTGGGCTTTTGTGTCCGCCCCCGCGCATTGCCACACGGCCGTGCGACAATAAGCCGTTACTTTTTGGCAGACTGCCCCATATGTTCGGCGATATCCTCCGCTTCCTGCTCGAAATCACCTTTACGCTGTTCGGCGCGGCCCTGATCGCGCGCGCCTGGATCCACGCGGTGCGCCTGCACCCTTTCAATCCGCTGGCCCGCGGCGTCTTCCAGGTTACCAACTGGCTGGTGCTGCCCATCCGCAAACTGATCCCGGCCGGCCATTCCATCGACTGGTCCAGCCTGTTCGCCGCCTGGCTGACGGCGCTGGCCTACCTGGTGCTGGTGTGGATGCTGGCCGTGGGCTCGCTGATCCCGGCCGCGCTGCTGCCGGCGGCGCTGGGTTCGTCGCTGCTGATGGTGGCGAAGTGGACACTGAATCTCATCGTATGGCTGACGCTGCTGCAGGCGGTGCTGTCGTGGATCAACCCGATGTCGCCGCTGATGGCGCTGCTGCAAACCCTGACCGCCCCGCTGCTCGAGCCCATCCGACGCATCCTGCCACGCGCCTCGGCCATCGATTTCTCGCCGCTGGTGCTGTTGATCCTGGCGCAGGTCGCGCTGATGATGCTGGCCCGCCTGACCTACGGGTTGCTGGGGGTGTAGGCAGCCAAGGTGTCAGGCTCCGCAGGCGCCTGACACCGAAGTGGGCGACAGCTGATCAATAACACGGTGTCTGACACCCTGGCGGGAGTCAGACACCTGCAACGACCTGGCAACAAAGTGAGATCAATCGGGGACGCCGCGGAGCCGGCTTTGCCGGTCCGCCAGCGTCGCCCCCTTGAGGGGGATGAGCCCGGACATGGAACAGTCCTTGAGGACTGTTCCATGCCTGGCGAATCCGAGCGGCGTGCCAGCCGCGAGGTGGAAAGCGCGCTAGCGCTTCGGGGGTGGGTCAATACGGCGCCACGCGGGTCGGGCCCGCGCCGCTGATCACCTGCACGCGCTGGCCCACGCTGATGGGCACGTCGGCCTCTTGGGCCACCACGCGGGTTTCACCGTTGTCCAGGCGCACGGTGATTTCCAGGCCGGAACTGCGGCCGGCGCGGTTTTCGACCGCGTTGCCGGCCAGTGCGCCCAGAATGGCGCCGCCCACGGTAGCCAGGGCGCGGCCCGTGCCGCCGCCCACCGCGTTGCCCGCCACGCCGCCCAGGGCGCCGCCGGCGATCATGCCCACGCCGCTGGATTTGTCGTCCTGGATGGTAATGGGACGCACGCCGGTGACCGTGCCGATGCGCACGATCTGCTCGCGCTGGGCCTGGTCATACGAATACACGCCGCTGGAGGCGCTGCGGTTGGCGCAGCCGCCCAGCATGGCCATCGAGGCGACGACCGCGGCCACGGCCACCCAGCGGCCGGCGCGCGGCGCCATGACGGAAGAGGACAGGGTTTGGCTCATGTGGACTCCTTCATAGGTAACCACTATTTTATGCAAGTGATAATACTCTGGCGCGCGCCAAAAAAAAGGGTACGAAACAGCATGCAACTTTTAAAACAGTTGCCGCAGCGCAGCGTAACCCCGGCGTAACGCGCCGATGACGGCCCTGCCGGGCCGCCGGCCATGGGCTTCGACCGCCCGCGGGCTTGCAGGTTCCTAGGCCGGCAGGCCGATGCCGTAGGCGGCGCGCAGCTGGGCGTCGATGTCGGCGCGGCTGGGGGCATGGTTTTGCGGGCCGCGCGAGGCAATCTTGATGGCGCCCATCAAGTTGGCCAGCCGGCAGCTGTCCAGCCAGTTCCAGCCGTTGGTCAGCCCGTACAGCAGCCCCGCGCGGTGCGAATCGCCGCAGCCGGTAGGGTCGACCACTCCGGCGGGCCGCACCGGCGGCACGTGCACCGAGGTGCCGCCCGTCAGCAGCGTGGCGCCGTCGGCGCCGCGCGTCACCACTACGGCCTGCAGCTGCGCGGCAATGTCGGCCATGCCGCGGCCGGTGCGCTGCTCGACCACGCCCGCCTCGTAATCGTTCACCGTCAGCGCCTGGGCCAGGCCCAGCATGCGGTCCAGGTCGGCGCCGTCGAACAGCGGCATGGCCTGCCCCAGGTCGAAAATGAACGGGATGCCGGCGGCATGCAGCCGTTCGGCGTGGGCGAACATGCCGGCCTTGGCATCGGGCGCGACGATGGCCCAGCTCGCCTGGGCGCCGCTGAGATCGTTCTGCGCCGACAATTCCATGGCGCCGGGATGGAATGCGGCGATCTGGTTGTCTTCGAGATCGGTGGTGATGAAGCACTGGGCGGTGAATGTGCCCGGCATGACGCGCAGGCGGGAAATATCGATGCCCAGGCCGGCGAAGCGCTCGAGGTAGTCGGCGGCGTCGTCGCCCACCGTGGCCACCGGCACCGGATTTCCGCCCAGTAGCTTCAGGTTGTAGGCGATATTGCCGGCGCACCCGCCGTATTCCTTGCGCATGGCCGGCACCAGGAATGACACGCTGAGCGATTGGATGCGGTCGGGCAGAATATGCTCTTTGAACCGGCCATCGAACACCGCAATTGTGTCAAAGGCCATTGAGCCGCAAACCAGAACGGGAGCCGTCATGCTTGTCATCCTTCAGGGAAAGAACTTGTCGAGTTGGAAACCGTTGACGTGCACGCCGGCCACTTCGATGGGCACCGTGATGTTGATCTCGGCGCCGGGCTCGAAGGGGCCGTCGGCCTGGCCGGGCGGCAGGTAGTCCTGGGGCTGCAGCACCTTGCGCACCACCACGGTATCGGAAAGATCGGTCAGGTCGAGCCGCAGCGCCGGCCAGTGCTGGGGCTGGTCGTAGCGGTTGCGCAGCGACACGCTCAGCACCAGGTGGCTGCGGCCGTCGGTGGGCGCGCCGGCCTGGCCGCGCGGCGGCTGCAGCGATGAAGAGGTGATGAAGATGCGTTCGATGCGGCGCGCATAGCCGATCTGGCAGTCCAGCGGCCGGCACAGGCTGGCCAGCAGCGGACGCAGCGGCGGCGCGGCGGTGGCGATGGCCGAGCGGTACACATACAACAGCTGCAGCGCCAGGAGCAGCAGGCCCAGCACGCAGGCGTAGCCCCACAGGCTGCGCAGCAGGTGGCGGCGGTTCTGGCGGTCGGTATCCAGGAATTCCGGCGGAGTGCGGCCGACATCGGTGGCGCCGTAATAGCGGGTGCGGGCCTCGCCCAGCACGGCGGGCTCGACCTCTACGTGGGTGTCGCCGGCCCCGGTTTCGGTGTCTGGTTCGGCAGCGGCGCCGGCGTGAGCATCCGGCAGCCGGGGCTCGTCATCGTCGGCGGGCTCGTCGTCGAATGCATCGGCGTCGTCTTGCCCGGGCTGGCCCACGTAGGGGTCATGCCTGCGGATATCGGAGCGGCTGCGCAGGACGGCGGGCGAGGCGGCCGGCTGCGCGCCCAGGGCGGGCTCGGGCCGTGCGGCGGGCGCGGCATCGGGCACCGCGGCCAGCACCGGCGCCGCGGGCGCCGCAGGAGGCAATGCAGGCGATACGGGTTCAGGCTGCGGCGCGGGCGGGCTGGACGGCGCGGCCTGGGGAATCTGCGCCACCAGGCAGGCGCGGCCGTCGAAAACCGTGCCGCAGGCGCCGCAGCGCACCAGTCCGTTGCGCACCCGCAGCTGGTCGGGCACCACCTTGAAGGCGGTGCCGCACTGCGGGCAGCGGGTGGTCATGGCCATGGCGCGTCCCCCATGCGGCGCGCGCTCAGGTCTTGCGCCCGTGCAGGCAGACCCAGCCGTCGCGGGCCTGCCAGACCGACATGGCCAGCCAGGGCGCATAGGCGGCCGCCACTTCGTCGGCCTGGCGCTCGAGCACGCCCGACAGCACCAGCCGGCCGCCCGGCGCCACGCGCCCGGCCAGCATGGGCGCCAGCACTTTCAGCGGATTGGACAGGATGTTGGCCACCACCACCTGGTAGGTGCCGTCGGCCAACGCGTCGGGCAGCATGGCCCGCAGGCTGGCCTGGTTGACGCGCGCATTGTCGGCCGTGGCCTGCACTGCCTGCGGATCGATGTCGACCGCGTCGGTGGCGCCGGCGCCCAGCTTGCGGGCCGCGATGGCCAGGATGCCGGAACCGCAGCCGTAGTCGAGCACCGTGGCGCCGGCCGGCAGTTCGGCTTCGAGCCAGGCCAAGCACAGGTGGGTAGTGGGATGGCTGCCGGTGCCGAAGGCCAGGCCCGGGTCGAGTTCGATATGAATGGCGTCTTCGGCCGGAGCGGACGGCCCGGGCACGGCCGGGTCGTCGCGGTGCCAGCTGGGCACGATCCAGAGGCGCCGGGCGATATGGATGGGGCCGAACTGCGACTGCGTCAGCCGCACCCAGTCGGCATCGGGCACGTCGCGCAGGGTCCAGCCGCCGGCCTGGATGGGGTCGAGCCCGGCGCCGGCCATGGCCTGCTCGTAGACCTGGGCCGGGTCGGCGCCGTCGGGCAGCAGCGCCACGACGCGGTTGCGGTCCCAGGCCTGGACGTCGGGCTCGGTGCCGGGCTCGCCGAACAGCGGGCGTTCGGCGTCGGTGCCCAGGTCGGCGTCTTCCACCGAGACCGACAATACGCCGGCTTCGAGCAGCGCATCGGACAGCGCTTCGGCCTGCGCCTCGAGGCAATGAAGCACAAGTTCACGCATGGCTGGTTCTTCCGGTGGGGCGGGCCGCAAGGGCCCGCCTGGGCATCAAGGGCGCTGGGCCAGCTTGTGCTCGAGGTAATGGATGCTGGTGCCGCCTTCGATGAAGCGGGCATCTTGCAGCAGCTCGCGGTGCAGCGGGATGTTGGTGGAAATGCCTTCGACCACCATCTCGGACAGCGCGATGCGCATGCGGGCCAGCGCCTGGTCGCGCGTGTCGCCGTACGTGATGACCTTGGCGATCATCGAGTCGTAGTTGGGCGGCACGAAATAGCCGTTGAACGCGTGCGAATCGATGCGCACCCCGGGGCCGCCCGGCGTATGCCAGTTGGTGATGCGGCCGGGGCTGGGCACGAAGCGGAACGGATCTTCGGCGTTGATGCGGCATTCGATGGCATGGCCCTTGAACTCGATGTCGCGCTGGCGCAGCAGGAATTTCTCGCCCGAGGCGATACGGATCTGCTGCTGGACCAGGTCTACGCCGGTGATGAGTTCGGTGACCGGGTGTTCGACCTGGATGCGGGTGTTCATTTCGATGAAATAGAACTCGCCGTTTTCGTACAGGAATTCGAACGTGCCGGCGCCGCGGTAGCCCATTTTGCGGCAGGCGTCGGCGCAGCGGTCGCCGATGCGCTCGATCAGGCGGCGGGCGATGCCGGGCGCCGGGGCCTCTTCGATGACCTTCTGGTGGCGCCGCTGCATGGAGCAGTCGCGCTCGCCCAGCCACACGGCGTTGCGCCCGCCGTCGGCCAGGATCTGGATTTCGACATGGCGCGGGTTCTCGAGGAACTTCTCCATGTAGACTTCGGGATTGTTGAAGGCCGCGCCGGCTTCGGAACGCGTCATGGTAACGGCGTTGAGCAGCGCGGCCTCGGTGTACACCACCCGCATGCCGCGCCCGCCGCCGCCGCCGGCGGCCTTGATGATCACCGGATAGCCCACTTCGCGGGCCACGCGCATGATTTCCTGGGGATCGTCGGGCAACGCGCCTTCAGAGCCGGGCACCACCGGCACGCCGGCTTCGATCATGGCGCGCTTGGCGCTGACCTTGTCGCCCATCAGCCGGATGGTTTCGGGGCGCGGCCCGATGAACACGAAGCCGCTTTTCTCGACCCGGTCAGCGAAATCGGCGTTTTCGGACAGGAAACCGTAGCCGGGGTGGATGGCCTCGGAATCGGTGACTTCGGCCGCCGAAATGATGGCCGGCATGTTCAGGTAGCTTTCGCGCGACGGCGCCGGCCCGATGCACACGGACTCGTCGGCCAGGCGCACGTACTTGGCGTCGCGGTCGGCCTCGGAGTGCACGACCACCGTCTTGATGCCGAGCTCGCGGCAGGCGCGTTGGATGCGCAGCGCGATCTCGCCGCGGTTGGCGATCAGGATTTTTTCAAACATATGCGCAATCAGCCAATGACGAACAGCGGTTGGCCGTATTCGACGGGTTCGCCATTTTCGACGAGGATCTCTTTGATGACGCCGGACTTGTCGGCTTCGATTTCATTGAGCAGCTTCATGGCTTCGATGATGCACAGCGGGTCGCCTTCTTTGACCGACTGGCCCACGTCGATGAAGGGCGCGGCGCCCGGGTTGGGCGCGCGGTAGAAGGTGCCCACCATGGGCGCCTTGACCACGTGGCCCTGCGGAACGGGCGCGGCCTCGGGGGCCGGCGCGGCGGCCGCGGCGGCAGGAGCCGGCGCGGCGGCGGCCACGGGCGCTTCGGGCACGTGGTAGGCCACCGGCTGCAGCGTCTGCGAGAACTTGACGATGCGGACCTTGCCTTCGCCCTCGGTGATTTCAAGCTCGGCAATGCCCGATTCCGCCACCAGGTCGATCAGGGTTTTGAGTTTTCGGAGGTCCATAGAAGCTGCTTCCCGATTAATGTTGGCGGCGCGTCTGCGTCAGGGCCGCGCCGTATCGTATGTAGAGGTAAAGGTGAATCCGGAGACTGGAATGCCGCACTAATGCCGTGCCGCATAACGCACTGCCGCCTCGTAGCCGTTGGCACCCAGGCCGCAGACCAGGCCGACGGCCAGGTCGGACAGGTAGGAATGCTGCCGGAACGGCTCGCGTTTATACAGGTTCGACAAATGTACTTCAACAAAAGGGATCGCAACCGCCGCCAGGGCGTCGCGCACGGCAACACTGGTGTGCGTGTAGGCTGCCGCGTTGATGACGATGAAATCGGTGCCGTCTTGCCGGGCCGCCTGGATGCGCTCGACCAGCGCGCCTTCGTGGTTGCTTTGCCACGCGGTGAGGCCGATGCCCAGTTGCGCGGCCAGCGCTTCGAGGCCCTGGTTGATCTGCGCCAGCGTGAGGCTGCCGTAGAGATGGGGCTCGCGTGAACCCAGCAGGTTCAGGTTGGGGCCGTGCAATACCAGGATCTGTTGCGCCATGTGGGTTGCGCCGGAAGGCCAGCCGCAAAGTGTCGGCAAAACTATCGATAAACCGCCTTTTTACGCCTATTCACATCATTTGTCCAACAGATACGCCGCCCGCGCCCCATTTTGGTGCACCAGCGGCGCGGCGGATCAGGCGGCCAGGCCGTGCAGTGTACGCTCGAGATCGTCGGGCTGGATCTGGCCGAGGATTTTCCGGTTAATTCGGCCATCTGCATCGAAAACCAAAGTAAACGGCAACCCGCCGGCGGGATTGCCCAGGGTGCGCAGGGTATCTATCGCCCCCGCGCCCATGACCAGCAGAGGATATGAGACAGGCACTTTTTGCAGGAATTGCCGCATGTTTTCGGCTTTATCCACGCCAATGCCCACAAACTGGATGGCGGGGTATTTTTGATGCAAAGCCTGCAATTCGGGCATTTCTTTTACGCACGGCGCGCACCAGGTTGCCCAGAAATTGACCACCATGGGCCGCCCCTGCCAGTCGGCCAGGCTGCGCGGCGTGCCATCGAGGTCGGGCAGCGGCAGCGCGCGCAGCGCGGCGACCGGATCGCCATTGGCGGAAGCCGGGGCGGCGGGCCCGGCGCCGGCACGGCTGCGTTCGCGGTAGGCATAGCCCCCGGCCACGGCCACTGCCGCGGCGGCGCCGGCATACAAGAAGAAACGACGGTTCATAGCCGGATCATAACCGCAGGCGGCGGCCGGCGGGCGAGCCTCTACAATGCGCCCAGGAGAACATCAATGCACCTGCATATTCTTGGCATTTGCGGCACTTTCATGGGCGGCCTGGCGCTGATCGCGCGGGCCGCCGGCCACCGGGTCACGGGCTGCGACACCGCCGTGTACCCCCCGATGAGCACCCAACTGGCCGAGCAGGGCATCGACCTGATCGAAGGCTATGGCGCCGACCAGCTGGCCCTGGCGCCCGACCTGTACGTGATCGGCAATGTGGTGACGCGCGGCAACCCGCTGATGGAAGCCATTCTGGACAGCGGCGCCCGCTATGTATCGGGCCCGCAGTGGCTGGGTGACAACGTGCTGCCGGGCGCCCACGTGCTGGCCGTGGCCGGCACGCACGGCAAGACCACCACCAGCTCGATGCTGGCCTGGATACTCGAGGCGGCCGGCCTGCGGCCCAATTTCCTGATCGGCGGAGTGGCGCACGACCTGAAGGTCTCGGCGCGCTATGACCCGGCGGTGCGGCCGTTCGTGATCGAGGCCGACGAGTACGACACCGCTTTCTTCGACAAGCGCTCGAAGTTCGTGCATTACCGTCCGCGCACGGCCATCTTGAACAACCTGGAATACGACCACGCCGACATCTTCCCCGATCTGGCGGCCATCGAGACCCAGTTCCACCACCTGGTGCGCACCATTCCCGGGCGCGGACGCATTGTGCTGCCCACCGGCAGCCCCGCGCTGGACCGCGTCATGGCGCGCGGCTGCTGGTCGGAAACCGCGCACTTCGGCGCGGGCGGCGCCTGGCAGGCCGGCCCGGCGGACGGCGACGGCGCCTTCGAGGTGCGGCACGGCGACCACGCGGTGGGCACGGTGCGCTGGACGCTGGGCGGCGAGCACAACCGCCTGAACGCCCTGGCGGCGCTGGCGGCGGCCGAACATGCCGGCGTGGACCCGGCCGCGGGCGTGGCCGCGCTGAGCCGCTTCGGCGGCGTGAAGCGCCGCATGGAACTGCGCGGCACGGCCGGCGGCGTGAAGGTGTACGACGATTTCGCGCACCACCCCACCGCCATTGAAACCACCGTGGAAGGCCTGCGGCGCCAGGTGGGCCAGGCGCGCATCCTGGCGGTGCTGGAGCCTCGCTCGAACACCATGAAGCTGGGCGCCATGGCGGCCCGCCTGCCCGGCGCGCTGCAGGGCGCCGACCGGGTATTCTGCTTCGGCGCGCGCAGCGGCAAGCACGCGCTGGGCTGGAACCCCGATGAAGTGCTGGCCCCGCTGGGCGAACGCGCCTCCAGCTACGACGACCTGGACGCCCTGGTGGCCGCGGTGGCGCAGGCCGCCCGCCCCGGCGACCACGTGCTGGTGATGAGCAACGGCGGCTTCGGTGGCGTGCACGGCAAGCTGCTCGAGGCCCTGGCGCGGCGGGACGCGCCATGATCCTGTACCTGCACGGCTTTCGCTCGTCGCCCGAGTCGTTCAAGGCCCGCCTGATGGCGCAGGCCATGGCCGCGCGGGGCCTGGCGGGCGGACGCGACTGGCAGTGCCCGCAACTGCCGGCCAGCCCCCGCCAGGCGCTGGACCTGGCGCTGAGCCTGGCGCACGGCCAGCTGGCCCGGGCCGACAGCCCGCGCCGCCTGACCATCATCGGATCGTCGCTGGGCGGCTACTACGCCACCTGGCTGGCCGAACAGCTGGACTGCAAGGCCGTGCTGCTCAACCCCGCGGTCGAGGCGGCGCGCGACCTGGCCACGCAGGTGGGCCAGCATCGCATGTATCATTCCGACGCGCCGTTCGAGTTCCGCGCCGAGTATGTCGATGAACTGGCCGCGGCGCGAGTGGCGGCCGTGACGCAACCCGAACGTTATTTCCTGGTGGCGGCCACCGGCGACGAAGTCCTGGACTGGCGTGAAATGCAGGCGCGCTATGCCGGCTGCCGGCAGCGCATCGTGCAGGGCAGCGACCACGGGCTGTCGGATTTCGAGCGCTGGCTGCCCGAGGTGCTGGATTTTGCCTGCGCGGCCCCCGGCCCCTGACCCAACCCCCGTTCCAGCTATATAAACAAGCAGAAGCCCGCCCCGCGCGGGCCAGCGCGGATGCCGCGCCCTCGATGGACTGATTATGTACGTGCTTTACGAAGAAGACGGCGGCTTCAAGGCCGCCAATATCCTGTCCGAGACCGACGCCAGCCTGCAGGTGGAGTCGGAATCGGGCAAGCGCAGCAAGATCAAGCGCGCCAACACGCTGTTCACCTTCGCCGAGCCGGCGCCGGCCGCGCTGCTGGCCCAGGCCGCGCAGGCCGCCGAGGCGCTGGACCTGCAGTTCTTGTGGGAATGCGCGCCGCAGGAAGAATTCGACTCGGCCGCCCTGGCGGCCGATTATTTCGGCCATGTGCCCGGCGCCGTGGAGCAGGCCGCGCTGCTGATGCGCCTGCACGGCGCGCCGGCGTACTTCCACCGGCGCGGCAAGGGCCGCTACCGGCCGGCGCCCCCGGACATCCTGGCGGCGGCGCTGGCGGCGCTGGACAAGAAGCAGAAGCAGGCCGAGCAGCAGCAGCAGTGGGTCGACGAGATGGCGGCGGGCCGCCTGCCCGACGACATTGCCCAGGCGGCCGAATCGCTGCTGATCCGGCCCGACAAAAACAGCATGCAATGGAAGGCCCTGGACGCCGCCTGCGCGCGGCTGCAGAAAAGCCCCGACCGCCTGCTGCTGGAACTGGGCGCCTGGCCGCATCCGCTGGCCCTGCACAAGCGCCGCTTTCTGGCCACGCACTTTCCGCGCGGAACCGGTTTTCCGGACACCGCCATCCCGCCGCTGGAACGCGAACTGCCGCTGGCCGACGCCGAGATCTATTCGGTGGATGACATCACCACCACCGAAATCGACGATGCGCTGTCGGTTTGCGCCCTGCCCGACGGCAAGGTGCGCGTCGGCATCCACGTAGCCGCGCCGGGCCTGGCCGTGGCCCGCGGCAGCGAGCTCGACAAGCTGGCGCGTGCGCGCCTCTCCACCGTGTACATGCCAGGCGAGAAGATTCCCATGCAGCCCGACAATGTCATCCAGGCGTTTTCGCTGGATGCGGGCCGCGAGGTGCCGGCGCTGTCGCTGTATATAACGGCCGATCCGGCCAGCGGCGAGATCATTGCGTCGGAGACGCGGGTGGAGCGCGTGGTGGTGCGCGAGAACCTGCGCCACAACGAACTCGATGGGCAGGTCACCGAGGCCGCCCTGAACGACCCCGATGCGCCGCTGCCCTACGGGCATTGGCTGCGGCCGCTGTGGCGGCTGGCCAGCGCGCTGTCGGCGCAGCGCGACGCCGTGCGCGGCAAGCCCGAGAACAATTCACGGGTGGAATACAGCTTTTACCTGGACGGCAGCCCCGACGACCCCGACACGCCGGTGCGCCTGGTGCCGCGCCAGCGCAACGCGCCACTGGACCGCATGGTGGCCGAATACATGATCCTGGCCAACAATGTGTGGGGCGGCCTGCTGCACCAGCACGGCGTGCCGGGCATCTACCGCTCGCAGCAGGCCGGGCGGGTGCGCATGAGCACCCAGGCCCTGCCGCACGAGGCCATCGGGGTGCCGCAATATGCCTGGAGCACCTCGCCGCTGCGCCGCTATGTCGACCTGGTGAACCAGTGGCAGCTGATCGCCGCGGTCGAGCACGGCGTATCGGCCCGCCTGGTGGCCCCTTTCAAGCCGCGCGACGCCGACCTGTTCGCGATCATCGGCGCCTTCGACGCCCAGTACGCCGCCTGGAACGAGTTCCAGGGCAACATGGAACGCTACTGGTGCCTGCGCTGGCTGCAGCAGCAGGGCATCACCCGCGCGGTAGCGCACGTGCTGCGCGAAGACCTGGTGCGGCTGGGCAATGCGCCGCTGGTGACGCGGGTGGGCGGCCTGCCCGAACTCGAACGCGGCACCGCTGTCGAGTTGGACATCCTGGGGGTGGATGAGTTGGCGCTCGAGGTGGATTGCCGGTACGCGGGGTTGGCGGGGTGAGGGTTTTTTCTTCTGGCGTCGGCGCGGGGTGGCGGGGCTGCCTCGGCTTCACGGTGCCGTCCGGGCGCCCTGCGCGGCGGAAATAACCGTTCACCCGAATCAGCGCCAAGGTGTCTGACTCCCGCAGGGTGTCGGACACCGTACGACTGAGACGGNGTAGAGCTCGGGGGTGACCAGGGGCTGCAGCACGGGCTTGAGGGCCACGCCCAGCAGCGGAAACATGATGAAGGTGGCCGAGAAGATCGTCAGGTGCAGCCGCCAGTGAGTGAAGCCGGCAACGATGGCTTCGCGCGGCAGCCGCGCGCCGTGCAGGAAGAACAGCAGGGCGATGCCGATGTTGGTGATCCAGGTAAATGCCACGATCCCCTTGCCGTGGGCGGGCAGCACGCTGGCGAGCAGGACGGTGATGATGAGGAACAGCGTGAAGCGGTCGGGCAGGAAGCGGGCGTAGCGGGACATGGAAGGCGGTTGCTGGCAGACTGCGGCCGGGCGGCGGCCAAAGGGCGGTATTGTAGACGGCCTGCCGGGCGCGGGTGTTCAGGCTGCTGTTAGGAGCGGGGCTTGTGATCGGGTTTGCGTTTGGCCCCGTCCCGCGCGGATTCAAATCACCAAGGTGTCCGACTCCCCCAGGGTGTCGGACACCGATGGCCTGAAGACACCCGGATGCTAAGGCGTCATGGCCAGCGCCAGGTCGAAGGCGGCGACTAGTGAGGAATGGTCGGCCACGCCCTTCCAGGCGATGTCGAAGGCGGTGCCGTGGTCGACGCTGGTGCGCACGAAGGGCAGGCCGACGGTGACGTTGACGCCCTGGTCCACGCCCAGGTACTTCACCGGGATCAGGCCCTGGTCGTGGTACTGCGCCACCACGATATCGAACTCGCCGCGCCGGGCGCGCATGAAGACGGTGTCGCCGGGCCAGGGGCCCGAGACGTCCAGGCCGTCGGCGCGCGCCTGGGCGATGGCCGGCGCGATGATGTCCAGGTCTTCGCGCCCGAACTTGCCGTCTTCGCCGGCGTGCGGGTTCAGGCCGGTCACGGCGATGCGCGGCCTGGCGATGCCCATCTGGCGGCAGGCCCGGTCGGCCAGCTTCATCGCGCGCGCCTCGGCCTGGGGCGTGATGGCGCGCGGCACGTCCGCCAGCGCCATGTGAATGGTGACCAGCAGCACGCGCAATTCATCGTTGGCCAGCATCATGGCGAAATCGGCCGTGTGCGAGCGCTCGGCCAGGATCTCGGTGTGGCCCGGCTGGTCGATGCCGGCCAGGTGCATGGAATGCTTGCTCAGCGGGGCGGTGACAATGGCGCGGATGCGGCCGGCCTGGGCGTCGTCGATGGCCGCGCACAGGTAATCGTAGGCGGCCTGGCCCGCGGCGGCGCTGGCGCGGCCGGCTGGCAGGCCGGCGGGCAGCGGCGCCGCGCAGGACACCACCTCGATGCGGCCCGGGCCGCCCCGGGCCTGGCCGGCATCGTCGATCTCGGCAATGTCCAGGCGCGCACCCAGCAGCGCAGCGGCGCGTCGCATGGCATCGGCGTCGCCATACACGACCGCCGGTGCCTTCAGGCCCTGCGCACAGGCCTTGACGACGATTTCCGGGCCGATGCCGGCGGCATCGCCCATGGTGATGCCGACCGGCGCATGCTCATGCATTACAGGACGTCGCCCGCATAATCGGCCAGGCGCGAGCGTTCGCCGCGCTGCAGCGTGACGTGGCCGGCGTGCGGCCACCCCTTGAAGCGGTCCACCACGAAGGTCAGGCCCGAACTGCCCTCGGTAAGGTAGGGGGTGTCGATCTGCGCCACGTTGCCCAGGCACACCACCTTGGTGCCCGGGCCGGCCCGGGTGACCAGGGTCTTCATCTGCTTGGGCGTCAGGTTCTGCGCCTCGTCGATGATCAGGTACTTGTTTAGGAAGGTGCGGCCGCGCATGAAGTTCAGCGATTTCACCTTGATGCGCGAGCGGATCAGGTCCATGGTGGCCGCGCGGCCCCAGTCGCCGCCGTCGCCATCGCCCATGTTGAGCACGTCCAGGTTGTCTTCCAGCGCGCCCATCCAGGGCAGCATCTTTTCTTCTTCGGTGCCGGGCAGGAAGCCGATGTCTTCGCCCACCGGCACCGTGACGCGCGTCATGATGATTTCGGTGTAGCGCTTGGTTTCCAGCACTTGCGTAATGCCCGCCGCCAGGGCCAGCAGGGTCTTGCCGGTGCCGGCCTGGCCCAGCAGCGACACGAAGTCGCAATCGGGGTTCATCAGCAGGTTCAGGGCGAAGTTCTGTTCGCGGTTGCGCGCGGTGATGCCCCACACATTGTTCTTGCCGTGGGTGTAGTCGCGCAGCGTGGCCAGCACGGCGGTCTTGCCGCTGACCTCGCGCACCTGCGCATACAGCGGCATCTGACCTTCGAAGTAAACGAACTGGTTCACCATGAACTGCGAACACAGCGGCCCGTGCACGCGGTAGAACGTGGTGCCGCCCTGCTGCCAGGACTCCACGTCTTTGCCGTGGCGGTTCCAGAAGTCTTCGGGCAGCTGCATCACGCCCGAATACATCAGGTCGGTGTCTTCCAGGACGTGGTCGTTGTAGTAGTCCTCGGCCGCCATGCCCAGCGTGCGGGCCTTCAGGCGCATGTTGATGTCCTTGGACACCAGCACGACTTCGCGCTGCGGGAATTTCTCTTGCAGGGCGCGCACCACTCCCAGGATCTGGTTGTCGGCCTTGCCCATGGGCAGGTCCGACGGCAGGGTGCTGTGAATGGCCGTGGTCTGGAACAACAGGCGGCCGGTGGCATCCTTGTTGCCCAGCGCGCTCAGTTCCAGGCCGTCATCGAGCTGCCTGGCGTCGTGCACCAGCGCGTCCAGCGAGCGGCTGACCTGGCGCGCATTGCGCGCCACTTCCGACATGCCCTTTTTCTGGTGGTCGAGCTCTTCCAGCGTCATCATGGGCAGGAAGATGTCGTGTTCTTCGAAGCGGAACAGCGACGACGGATCGTGCAGCAGCACGTTGGTGTCCAGCACGAACAGCTTGCGGGCCGCCTGCTGGGCGCGGGTCTTGGGCTTGCGCGCCGCGGCGGGGGCCGGCTTGGCCGGACGGACGGCGGCCACCGGCGCGGGGGCGGGAACGGCCGCGCTGGCGGCGGCCTGCGGCTTGAAGCCGTCGAGTTCGGGCTGCACCGGCAGCGGTTTTGCGGCGGGGGCGGGAGCGGCCGGTTCGGCACGCTTGGCCGGCCGGGTCTTGCTTCGGGCGGCTTCGCCCGAGGGGAATGTCAGGATGGCTGCGGGTCGGGAGGGCAACTTCGGTAGCGGCATATAGGTGATTCTCCTGTGGGGCCGGCTATAGCGCCTGACGATGATTCCAGTACGGGTTCAACCGATACTGCGGGCGGCCTGCAGCACTTCGCTGGCGTGGTTGGGCACCTTGACCCCGCGCCATTCCTGCACCAGGCGGCCCTCGGCATCGACCAGAAACGTGCTGCGTTCGATGCCGCGTACCTGTTTACCGTACATATTCTTCTGCTTGATGACGCCGTACAGATTGCATACCGTTTCGTCCGTGTCTGAAATAAGAGGGAAGGGCAACTGGTACTTGGTCTGGAAATTCTGGTGCGATTTCAGCGAGTCGCGCGAAATGCCCACCACCACGGCCCCGGCCGACAGAAAATCGGCGTGCAGGTCGCGGAAATCCTGGCTTTCGGTGGTGCAGCCGGGGGTGTTGTCTTTGGGATAAAAATACAGAATCACGGCGCGGCCGCGGCACTGTTCGAGGCTGATGGGGCCGATCGTGCTTTCGGCGGTGAATTGCGGCGCGGGCTTGCCTATGTGCGGCGTCATGCGGGGGTATCTCCTTGGGTGGGCAGCAGCGCGACGACCACGCGCCGGCCTTCTGCCATCAGGATGTTGTAGGTGCGGGCGGCCGCCTGGGTATCCATGACCTCGACGCCGATGCCGGCCGCCAGCAGGGGGCGCAACACTTGCTGGCCCAGCAGCCGCTGCCGGCTGCCCGTGCCCACCAGCAGCACTTCCGGGCCCTGGCCGGCCGTGGGGGCGGCCGTTTCGGGGGCATCCAGGAACGCCATGGGGTCGCGCGGGGCCTCGGTCAGGCCGGCGGCCTGCTGGAGCAGGGCGGGGGTGATGTCGGTGGCGGCCTGGACCGGCCATTCGGCAACGGCGCCTTCGGGGCCAAAGGCTACCGCGTGGGAAAATCGTACCTGGTTGACCTCGATATAGCCGTCACCGTAGGCGGTAACGGTATTCAGGGCCGATGCAGGGTCGGTGTGCAGCTTCAATAAAAACTCCGGCTTTATGATTCCGATCATAGCGCATCGGAATGAGCCCATGTTGCAGGGTATCCACGGGCATTGGGGACAGAATATCCCCATTTGCCGCCTGGGCCTGCTTGCGCTAGATTACTGAGTTTTGCTGCACCGCAACCCCTCTCGTTTTCCCCGCCTTAACCAAGGAATCATTCCCATGAGGAAGTTCTCCCGCATCGAGCGTCTGCCCCCGTACGTGTTCAATATCACCGGCGAGCTCAAGATGGCCGCCCGGCGGCGCGGAGAGGACATCATCGACATGTCCATGGGCAACCCCGACGGCCCCACGCCCAAGCACATCGTCGACAAGCTGGTCGAGGCCTCGACCCGCCCCACCACGCACGGCTACTCGGTATCCAAGGGCATCCCGCGTCTGCGCAAGGCGATTTGCGACTGGTACCAGCGCCGCTACGCGGTCGAATTCGATCCCGACAGCGAAGCCATCGTCACCATCGGGTCCAAAGAAGGCCTGGCGCACCTGATGCTGGCCACGCTCGACCGCGGCGACACGGTGCTGGTGCCCAACCCCAGCTATCCCATTCATATTTACGGGGCGGTCATCGCCGGCGCCAATATCCGTTCGGTGCGCATGACCCCGGGCGTGGATTTCTTCGAAGAGCTCGAGCGCGCCGTGCGCGAATCGATTCCCAAGCCCAAGATGATGATCCTGGGCTTCCCCAGCAATCCCACGGCGCAGTGCGTCGACCTGACGTTCTTCGAGCGGGTGGTGGCGCTGGCCAAAGAGCACGACATCCTGGTGGTGCACGACCTGGCCTACGCCGATATCTGTTTCGACGGCTACGTGGCGCCGTCCATCATGCAGGTGCCCGGCGCGCGCGACGTGGCGGTGGAATTCTTCACCATGAGCAAAAGCTACAACATGGCTGGCTGGCGCATCGGCTACATGGTGGGCAACCGCGAGCTCGTCAACGCGCTGGCGCGCATCAAGAGCTACCACGACTACGGCACGTTCACGCCTATCCAGGTGGCGTCCATCGCCGCGCTCGACGGCCCGCAAGACTGCGTCAGCGAAGTCGTCGAGCAGTACCGCAGCCGCCGCGACGTGCTGGTGCGCGGCCTGCACGAGGCCGGCTGGAATGTCGAGATTCCCAAGGCGTCCATGTACATCTGGGCGCAGATTCCCGAGCCCTACCGCGCCATGGGTTCGCTGGAATTCGCCAAGCGCGTGCTGTCCGACGCCAAGGTCGCGGTGTCGCCCGGCATCGGCTTCGGCGAATACGGCGACGAATACGTGCGCTTCGCGCTCATCGAAAACGAGCAGCGCACGCGCCAGGCGGTGCGAGGCATCAAAGACATGTTCCGCAAGGACGGCCTCCTGAAATGACGCATGAAGCCCACCCCCGAAGCGCTACGCGCTTCCCCCTCAAGGGGGCGACGCTGGCGGACCGGCAAAGCCGGCTCCGCGGCGTCCCCGGTCGAGCCGCACCTGTTTCATGCGGCGCGGGTGCGCGTGGCGTAATGGAAAACTGAGATGACAAACGCAATACCCCTGCAGCATCCGCGGCCCGGCGCCGAAATCAAGCCTATCAAGATCGGCCTGCTGGGCCTGGGCGTGGTGGGCGGCGGCACCTGGAGCGTGCTGGCCCGCAATGCCGAAGAAATCGGCCGCCGCGCCGGCCGGCGCATCGAGATCAGCCGTGTCGCGGTGCGCGACGTGGCCAAGGCGCGCAGCCGCGTCGGCGACGCCGTCACGGTCGATACCGACGTGCACGCGCTGGTGCGCGACCCCGAAGTCGACATCGTGGTCGAGCTCATCGGCGGCGACACCCTGGCGCGCGAACTGGTGCTCGAAGCCATCGCGCATCGCAAGCATGTGGTCACGGCCAACAAGGCGCTGCTGGCCAAGCACGGCAACGAGATCTTCGCCGCGGCGTCGGCGCAGGGCGTCATGGTGGCCTTCGAGGCCGCCGTCGCCGGCGGCATTCCCATCATCAAGGCCATTCGCGAGGGCCTGACCGCCAACCGCATCGAATGGGTGGCCGGCATCATCAACGGCACCACCAATTTCATCCTGTCCGAAATGCGCTCGCGCGGCCTGCCGTTCGCCGACGTGCTGGCCGAGGCCCAGCGCCTGGGCTACGCCGAAGCCGATCCCACCTTCGACGTCGAAGGCGTGGATGCCGCGCACAAGCTGACGCTGCTGGCTTCGCTGGCCTTCGGCGTGCCGGTGCAGTTCGACAAGGCCCACATCGAAGGCATTTCGCAGCTGGCCCAGGAAGACATCGCGCATGCCGAGCGCCTGGGCTACCGCATCAAGCTGCTGGGCATCACCAAGCGCCGCGCCGACGGCATCGAGCTGCGCGTGCATCCGGCCCTGGTGCCGGCCGAGCGCCTGCTGGCCAACGTCGAGGGCGCCATGAACGCCGTGCTGGTGCGCGGCGACGCCGTGGGGCCGACGCTGTACTACGGGCAGGGCGCCGGCGAAGAGCCCACCGCTTCGGCCGTGGTGGCCGACCTGGTCGACGTCACCCGCCTGCACACGGCCGACCCCGGCAACCGCGTGCCGCACCTGGCCTTCCAGCCCGATGCGCTGTCCGATCTGGCGATCCTGCCCATCGACAAGGTCAGCACCTCGTATTACCTGCGCCTGCGCGTCGACGACCAGCCCGGCGTGCTGGCCGACATTGCCCGCATCCTGGCCGAGCGCGGCATTTCCATCGGCTCGATGATCCAGCAGCCGTCGCACATCGGCGGCGCCGACATCATCTTCCTGACCCACCAGGCTGTCGAAGGCAACGTCGACCAGGCCATCCGCAGCATCGAGCAATTGCCGTTCGTGCGCTCCAGCGTCACGCGCCTGCGTGTCGAGACCCTGACATGAAATACATTTCCACCCGCGGCGGCATGGCCCCGCAAGCGTTCAGCGACATCCTGCTGGAAGGCCTGGCCCCCGATGGCGGCCTGGCCGTGCCCGAGACCCTGCCGCAGATATCGGCCGACACGCTCGAGAGCTGGCGCGGCCTGCCGTACGCCGACCTGGCTTTCGAGGTGCTGTCGCGCTTCGCCACCGACATCCCGGCCGACGACCTGCGCCGCCTGACGCGCGCGGCCTACCGGCAGGGCGTGTTCAGCAGCGAAGACATCGTGCCGCTGCGGGCGCTGGACGGCGGCCTGCAACTGCTCGGCCTGTCCGAAGGCCCGACGCTGGCCTTCAAGGACATGGCGATGCAGTTCCTGGGCCAGGTCTTCGAATATGTGCTGGCCAAGCGCGGCGCCACGCTGAATATCCTGGGCGCCACCTCGGGCGACACCGGCTCGGCGGCCGAGTACGCGCTGCGCGGCAAACAGGGGGTGGCGGTGTTCATGCTGTCGCCGCACGGCCGCATGAGCGCATTCCAGCGCGCGCAGATGTATTCGCTGCAAGACGACAACATCCACAATATCGCCGTGCGCGGTGTGTTCGACGAGGCCCAGGACATCGTCAAGGCGCTGGCCGGCGATCTCGATTTCAAGACCCGCTACCGCATCGGCGCGGTGAACTCCATCAACTGGGCGCGCATCGCCGCGCAGGTGGTGTATTACTTCCACGGCTGGCTGCGCGCCACCTCGGCGCCCGGCCAGCAGGTGTCGTTCGCGGTGCCCTCGGGCAATTTCGGCAATATCCTGTCGGGCCATATCGCGCGCGCCATGGGCCTGCCGGTGCGGCGCCTGGTGCTGGCCACCAACGAGAACAATGTGCTGGAAGAATTCTTCCGCACCGGCATATACCGCCCGCGCGGCGCCGAGCACACCTATGCCACGTCCAGTCCGTCCATGGATATCTCGCGGGCCTCGAACTTCGAGCGCTTCGTCTTCGATCTTGCCGGCCGCGATCCGCAGCGCGTCAAGGCGCTGTGGGCCGACCTGGCGCGCGACGGCAGCTTCGACCTGTCCGCCCTGAAGCCGGCCTTCGAGTCGCAATACGGTTTCGTGGCCGGCACCAGCACACACGCCGACCGCCTGGCCGTGATCCGTTCCACCTACGACGCCACCGGCGTGCTGGTCGATCCGCACACGGCCGACGGGGTGAAGGTCGCGCGCGAATTCGTCGAGCCCGGCGTGCCGATGCTGGTGCTGGAAACGGCGCTGCCGGCCAAGTTTTCCGACACCATCGAAGAAGCGCTGGGACGGCCGGTTACGCCGCCCCCCGCGCTGGCCGGCCTGGAATCGCTGCCGCAGCGCGTCGAAATCATGGATTGCCAGGCACAGTTGGTACGACGCTACATCGAGGCCAATGCCAAAGTGTAAGGGTGATTTCCGCGTCTTTCCGCCCCGGGCCCCCGGCTTGCGCAAGCCGGGGGCTTTGTTTTGGGGCCATGCCCCACGGGCGCGGCGCAGCAGGGGGACGCAACAGGGCGGCGGCCGCTGTCATTACAGACTTATGCATTTTGCAGACATCCCGTCACGGTGCGGGCAAAAGCCCCGCCCTACATTGAAAGTTCTTTCAAGACTGACGGAGAAACGCCCCATGAAACTGAAGACCATGACGCTCGCCCTGATCATGACCGGAGTCGGCGTACTGGCGGGCTGCTCGTCGCCTTCTATGGTGGAAAAGCGCGACGGCAGCCAGGTCGTCACCCCCGATGAGCCTCAATACAACGAGGACACGGGCTTCTACGAATACGAGAAAGACGGCCACAAAGTCCAGGTCAACAAGGACGATGTGAAGACCATCGAAGAAGTGAAGTAGCGGTGTCGGGTGTCAGGCTCCAGCGGCGCCTGGCACCTGGCCGGCCTCGGCGTGATAGCGTCCGACCCGTTCGACTTCGTTCTTCGAGCCCAGGATCACGCTGACGCGCTGGTGCAGCTTGTCGGGCTGGATGTCCAGGATGCGCTGCTTGCCGTCGATGGCCGCGCCGCCGGCCTGCTCGATGATCATGCTCATCGGGTTGGCTTCGTACATCAGGCGCAGCTTGCCCGCCTTGCCGGGTTCACGCGCATCCCACGGGTACATGAAAATGCCGCCGCGCGTGATGATGCGATGCACGTCGGCCACCATCGAGGCGATCCAGCGCATGTTGTAGTCTTTGCCCAGCGGGCCGGTCTTGCCGGCCAGGCATTCATCGATGTAGCGCTTGACCGGCGGCGCCCAGTGGCGCATGTTCGACATGTTGATGGCGAATTCCTTGGTGTCCTCGGGCACCCGCATCTGCTCGTGCGTGAGCACCCACGAGCCCATTTCGCGGTCGAGCGTGAAGCCCACCACGCCGGTGCCGATGGTCAGCACCAGCATGGTCTGCGGGCCGTACACCGCATAGCCCGCGGCCACCTGCTGGCTGCCCGGCTGCAGGAAATCCTGTTCGCAGACTTCGTCGGCGCCCGCCACGCGGTGCGGGGCGCGCAGCACCGAGAAAATCGTGCCGATCGACACGTTGACGTCGATGTTCGATGAGCCGTCCAGCGGATCGAACAGCAGCAGGTATTCGCCCTTGGGGTAGCGGTTGGGGATCAGGTGGATGGTTTCCATTTCTTCGGACGCCATCGCCGCCAGGTGGCCGCCCCATTCGTTGGCCTCGAGCAGGATCTCATTGGACAGCACGTCGAGCTTTTTCTGCACCTCGCCCTGCACGTTTTCGGATTCGAGGCTGCCCAGCACGCCGCCCAGCGCGCCTTTGCTGACGGCATGGCTGATGGCCTTGCAGGCGCGCGCCACGACTTCGATCAGCAGCCGCACCTCGGGGGCCAGGGCGTTGGCCGAGCGCTGCTGCTCGACCAGGTATTGGGTAAGGGTTTTGCGTTTCAAGAGCGATCTCCGTAAGCAGCGAATGAGGGCGCGGAATTCAGGAGGCGAATTCCAGCGCCTTGGATACGATTTCCAGCACGTTGCGCGATAGTCCGGCGTGGCCGCGCACGCGCTGCAGCGCGGCCTGCATGGGCGCGCGCAGGGCCGGCACGAAGCGGCCCCAGTTGTCGAGCGCCCGGGCCAGGCGGGCGGCGATTTCGGGGTTCAGGGCGTCGAGCGCCAGCACTTGTTCGGCCCAGTAGGCGTAGCCGGCGCCATCGGCGCGATGCAGGCCGCGCGCGTTGTTCAGGCAGAACTGGAACACCAGCGCGCGGGCGCGGTTGGGATTGCGCAGCGTGAAAGCCGGGTGCGCCATCAGCGCCCGCACTGCCTCGACATCGGTGCCGCGCGCGGTGGCCTGCAGCGTGAACCATTTGTCGATGACCAGCGGATCGTCCTGCCAGCGCGTGTAAAAAGCGGCCAGCGCCTGGGCGGCGGCCTGGGACTGTCCGTGGTTCACCAGGGCGGACAGTGCGGCCAGGCTGTCGGTCATGTTGCCGGCCTGGTCGAATTGCGACTGGGCCAGTGCCTGCGCGCCGTCCAGGCCGGCGGCCATCAGATGCCCCAGCGCCTGGTTCTTCAGCGCGCGCCGGCCGGCCGGGCCGGGCGCCGGGCTGTACGGGCCGGGCGTCTGGTTGGCCTCGAGCGCGGCCCGCCATTCGGCCGCCAGTTCGCGGCCCAGTTCGGCGCGCAGGAAGTCGCGCGCGGCCGCCAGGGCCGGCGGATCGATGGCTTCCATGCGTTCGGCCAGGGTTTTTTCCGACGGCAGCGCCAGGGCGCGGGCGCGGTAGCCCGCGTCGAGCGCCGGATCGGTAAGCAGGGCGCGCCACGCCTGGATGAAGGCGGCGTCGGCCTGCATGGGCGCGCCGGCCTGGTGGCGCGCCGCCAGCGCCAGGATCTGGCGCGTGGCCAGTTCCTGGCCGGCTTCCCAGCGCGCGAAAGGGTCGCTGTCGTGGGCCGACAGCAGGGCCAGCTCGGCGTCGCTCCAGTTGTATTCGACGATCACCGGCGCGGAAAAGCCGCGCAGCAGCGACGGCACCGGCTGGGCCGGGATGTCGTGGAACACCCATTGCTGGGTTTCCTGGGTGAGCTCAAGCAGCGCGGTATCTTGCGGCGCGCCGCCGGCCAGGTGCAGCGGCAGCGCGCGGCCTTGCGGGTCGAGCAGGCCGAGGGCAAAAGGAATATGCAGCGGCGCCTTCACGTAGCCGTCGCCGGCGCGTTTTTCCACGCCCACCGGCGGGCAGCGCTGAGACAGCGTGACGATGCACTGCCTGGACGCTGCGTCGTAGTCCAGCGTCACGGCCACGCGCGGCGTGCCGGCCTGGCGGTACCAGCGGCGGAACACCGAGAGGTCGCGGCCGGGATGCTGGCGCGCGTACACCGATTCCATGGCGGCCACGAAATCGTCGCAGGTCACGGCCTGGCCGTCGTGGCGCCGGAAATACTCGTCCATGCCGGCGCGGAAGCCTTGCGCGCCCAACAGGGTATGCTGCATGCGGATCACCTCGGCGCCTTTCTCGTACACCGTGGCGGTATAGAAATTGCCGATTTCCTGGTAGCTTTCGGGGCGTATCGGGTGGGCCATGGGACCGGCGTCTTCCGGATACTGCGCCGCCCGCAGGGTGACCACATCGTCGATGCGCTTGACGGCGCGGGCGCTGGCGGCCGCCGCGGCGTCGAGGTCGCGGGCCATCATGTCGGCGGTGAATTCCTGGTCGCGGAAGACGGTCAGGCCTTCTTTCAGGCTGAGCTGGAACCAGTCGCGGCAGGTGACGCGATTGCCGGTCCAGTTGTGGAAGTATTCATGCCCGATCACGGCCTCGATGCCTTCGTAGTTGGCGTCGGTGGCGGTGTGCGGGTCGGCCAGCACATAGGCGGCATTGAAGATGTTGAGGCCCTTGTTTTCCATGGCCCCCATGTTGAAGTCGCGCACCGCCACCACCATGAAGCGGTCCAGGTCGAGTTCCAGGCCGAAGCGGGCCTCGTCCCAGCGCAGCGCCCGCGCCAGCGATTGCAGCGCCCATTCGGTGCGGTCTTCCGAACCGGGGTCGCTGTACACCTGCAGCAGCACGGGGCGGCCGCTGGCGGTCTGCACCGTGGTTTCGCGGTGGGTCAGGCGCCCGGCCACCAGCGCGAACAGGTAGCAGGGCTTGGGGAACGGATCTTCCCATTGCGCTTCCTGGCGGCCATCGGGCAGGGCGCGCGTGGCCAGCAGGTTGCCATTGGACAGCAGCACCGGGTAGTCGGGCGTGGCGCGCAGCGTGACACGGTAGCGCGACATGACGTCGGGCCGGTCGGCAAACCAGGTAATGCGCCGGAAGCCCTCGGCCTCGCATTGGGTGAAGAAATTGCCGCCCGATACATACAGGCCCATCAGGGTGGAATTGGCGCTGGGCCGGCAGCGGCTGACGATGTCGATCGTGGCGCCGGCTGGCAGCCCGGACAGCGTCAGGGCGCTATCGTCCAGCGTATAGCGGCCGGCCGGCCAGGGCTGGCCGTCCACCTGCAGGGACACCAGCTCCAGTTCGGTGCCGTCCAGCACCAGCGGCGCGTCGGCGGGCGCGTCGGGCTTGCGTTCGATGCGCAGCGTGCTGTGTACCTGCGTGGATTCCGGGTCCAGGTCGAACGCCAGCGCGACTTCCGGAATGGCATAAGGATAGGGCTGATAATCCTTGCGATATACGGTTACAGGCGTTTCGGTGCGCATGCGGGGATCAATTCAGAATGGGCAATGACGTATTGTAGTAGGACCCCGCCGGCCATATATGGGAAGAAATATCCGGTTGAAAACTTTCATTCACCGGCATGGTCGAAATCTACGTATGATGGCGCCCATCGGAGATGCTTATGTCCCAATCCAGAATGTGGCCCGGCTTTTGGCGATGGGCCGGCCTGGCAGTCGCGTTGTCGGCCGGGTTGCTGACGGGCTGCGCCACGCCCACCGTAGAGGCCCGCGTCACGTCGTTCCAGCAATGGCCCGCCGACGTGGTCGGCCAGACCTACCGCTTCGTCGACGCCGACCCCGGCCAGGCCGACAACCTGGAATACCAGGCCTACCAGGACACCATGCGCGCCGGAATCGGGCCCACCGGGCTGGTCGAGGCCCCGGCGGGCAAGCCGGCGCGTTTCAAGGTTTCATTCAAGTACGGGGCCGAACAGACCCAGGTCATGGTGCGCCGCGCCTATGATCCGTATTTTTATGGCGGCTACGGCGGTTTTTACGGGCCGCGCTGGTGGGGCGGCGGCATGGGTTATTGGGGCCCCGACTGGGTCGACGTGCCCACCGTGGCGTACCGCAACCGCCTCAGTGTGGAAATCCACGATACGGCGCGCAATGGCGCCGAGGTATATCGGGCCACCGCCTATATTGTTACGGGCCGCGAAGACCTGGTACGGACCATGCCGTATCTGGTGCGCGCGATATTCGATAATTTCCCGGGCAATAATGGCTCGGAACGCGAAGTCGAATATCCGCTTGACCGCTGAGCGGCCAGGCGGCTGGTATAAGGCGGCGGTTTTCAGCGCGGGCCGGCGCCACGGATAATGCCGGGCCGAATAGCCCGGCGCCGGCCCGGGCCTGATTTACTCGGCGATCAGGAAGGTTTCGCGGCTGTTGCCTTCCGCCTCTTCGGCGGTAAGCCAGCGCGGCGCCTTGCCGCGGCCGCTCCAGGTTTCGCCGGTCTTGGGGTGGCGGTACTTGGGCGCCACCTGGCGCTTGGCGGCGGGGGCGGCCTTGCGGCCGGCCGAGGCGCGCGGCGTTTTCGACGCGCCGCCGAAGGCCGCGGCGATTTCTTCGGGGGTAATATTGTATTCGCGCATCGACGCCACAATGGATGCAATAACCGGTTTGCGGCGCTTGGTTTGCAGAGCTTCCGCCTTCTTTTGCAATTTGTTGATTTCTTTTTCTATTTTTGCCTGAAGGGCGGAGTAGGTTTCACGGGGCATGGTGAGTCCTGGAAGATAATAGGTTCGGTCTGGTGCCGGTAATTAAGAGCGGTGCAGAGCAGGTAATAATGGCCATATTCACCGGCCATTCTTCGCATAATACATAAAATATCCCGCCGATTCATTATTGTGCGTCGTCTTTGTCATTTCCAGAGGGCTGAAAAATGGGTGTTTCCGGGTCGAATTCAACGGCAGTGGCCGCCATCCAGATGGTCTCCACGCCCGACGTGCAGGATAATCTGCGCCAGGCCGGCGAATTAATCGGGCAGGCGGCCGCGGCGGGCGCCCGGCTGATTTCGCTGCCTGAATATTTTTGTTTTATGGGGCGGGGCGATCTTCAGAAACTGGAAATAAAAGAGCAGCCCGGCCAGGGGCCGATCCAGGATTTCCTGTCGGCCCAGGCGCAACAGCATGGCGTCTGGCTGGCGGGCGGCACGCTGCCGCTGGCCTGCCCGGATCCGGGCAGGGTATTCAATACGACGTTCGTCTACGGCCCCGACGGCCAGCCGGTGGCGCGCTACGACAAAATCCATTTATTCAATTTCCAGCGCGGCGCCGAGGCCTATGACGAATCCATCGCCATCCGCCCGGGCGATACCGTGCGCGCCTTCGACGCGCCGTGGGGCAAGGTGGGGCTGTCGGTCTGCTATGACTTGCGATTTCCCGAGCTTTACCGGGCCCTGGGGCAGGTGGACTTGATTCTGGTGCCGGCCGCCTTCACCTATACCACTGGCAAGGCGCACTGGGAGCTGCTGCTGCGGGCGCGCGCCATCGAGAACCAATGTTACGTGCTGGCCGCCGCGCAGGGCGGGCACCACCCGAACGGCCGGCGCACCTGGGGCCATTCCATGCTGATCGACCCCTGGGGCGAGGTCGTCGACGTGCTGCCCGAAGGGCCGGGCGTGGTCAGCGGTACCATAGAGGCTGAGCGCCTGGCGCAAGTGCGCGCATCGCTGCCGGCATTGCGCCACCGAGTCCTGTAAAGACAGAAACCTTATGAACCTGATCGATCCCGATATCCAATCCCTGGCCACGGCCAAGTCGCTGCTGCTCGACCCGTGGGGCCTGACCGAAGCCGACATGGCCCGCGCGCTGGGCGAAATCTTCACCCACAAGGTCGATTATGCCGACCTGTATTTCCAGTACACGCGCAGCGAAGGCTGGAGCCTGGAAGAGGGCATCGTCAAGACCGGCAGTTTTTCGATCGGGCAGGGCGTGGGGGTGCGCGCCATCAGCGGCGAAAAAACCGCGTTCGCCTATTCCGATTCGCTGTCGCCCGAGGCGCTGCTCTCGTCGGCGCGTACCGTGCGCGGCATTGCCCGCCGCGGCGCCGGCAGGGTCAAGGTGGCGGCCCAGGTGCCGCCCGAGGCCGGGCGCAGCCTGTATGCCGATCTCGACCCGCTGGCCACGCTGAGCGCGCCGCAGAAAGTGGCCCTGCTTGAACAGGTGGAACGCATGGCGCGCGCGCGCGATCCGCATGTCATCCAGGTCATGGCCGGTCTTGGGGCCGAATACGATGTCGTGCTGGTGGCCGGCAGCGACGGCCGCCTGGCGGCTGACGTGCGTCCGCTGGTGCGGCTGTCCCTGACGGTGATCGCCGAACGCAACGGGCGCCGCGAAATGGGCCATGCCGGCGGCGGCGGACGCTTGGGGCTGGCCTATTTCTCTGAAGACATCCTGCAGGGCTATGTCGAGCGCGCCGTGCACGAAGCCATGGTGAACCTGGACGCACGCCCGGCCCCGGCGGGCGAGATGACGGTCGTGCTGGGTTCGGGGTGGCCGGGCATCCTGCTGCACGAGGCCGTGGGCCATGGCCTGGAAGGCGACTTCAACCGCAAGGGTTCCAGCGTGTTCTCCGGGCGCATCGGCCAGCGCGTCGCGTCCAGGGGCGTTACGGTGATCGATGACGGCACGCTGCCCGACCGCCGCGGTTCGCTGAAC
Source organism: Bordetella petrii (assembly GCF_017356245.1). Taxonomy (NCBI): domain Bacteria; kingdom Pseudomonadati; phylum Pseudomonadota; class Betaproteobacteria; order Burkholderiales; family Alcaligenaceae; genus Bordetella; species Bordetella petrii. Next base: position 3,022,611 of record NZ_JAFMZZ010000001.1, on the reverse strand, counting down.
ATCGACGACGAAGGCAATGCCACGCAGCGCAACGTGCTGATCGAAGACGGCATCCTGCGCGGCTATATGCAAGACACGCTGAACGCGCGCCTGATGAAAACAGCCGCCACCGGCAACGGACGGCGCGAATCGTTCGCGCACCTGCCCATGCCGCGCATGACCAACACCTACATGCTGGCCGGCCAGACGCCGCCCGAGGAAATCATCGCCTCGGTCAAGCACGGCATCTACGCGGCCAATTTCGGCGGCGGCCAGGTCGATATCACCAACGGCAAGTTCGTGTTCTCGGCCTCCGAGGCTTACATGATCGAGAACGGCAAGGTCACTTATCCGGTCAAGGGCGCCACCCTGATCGGCAACGGCCCCGACGCCATGAACCGCGTCAGCCTGATCGGCAACGACCTGCAGCTGGATTCGGGCGTGGGCACTTGCGGCAAAGACGGCCAGAGCGTGCCCGTGGGCGTGGGCATGCCCACGGTGCGCATGGATGGGCTGACGGTGGGCGGCACGGCTTGAGCCGGCTCATCCCGGCCTGCCGGTTTGGCAGGCCAGCCTTGGCGGCTTTGCCGTTTTTGTGCTAGAGTTTCTCGTCATGAAATTCGCGTCCCCCGCTTTTTACTTTTATTTTTATGGTTTTCTGAAGCCGCTGGCGGAGGAAGGGACGCGCTCAATCTGAAGTCCGTACGAAATCCCTCAAAAAAGCCGCCAGCCCCCTGGCGGCTTTTTTGTGCCGTCAGCCTGGCGGGGCAACCCAGGAGCACACCGTGTCGCACAATACCGACGATCTTCGCATCCGCGAAATCAAAGAGCTGAACCCGCCGTCGCATGTCATGCGCGAATTCCCCTGCACGCAGCAGGCGTCCGAAACCGTCTTCGCCGCGCGCCAGGGCATGCACCGCATCCTGCACGGCATGGATGACCGCCTGATCGTGGTCATCGGTCCGTGCTCCATCCACGACACCCGCGCCGCGCTGGAGTATGCCGGCCGCCTCAAGCCGGTGCGCGACCGCCTGCAGGGCGAGCTGGAAGTGGTGATGCGGGTGTACTTCGAGAAGCCGCGCACCACGGTGGGCTGGAAAGGGCTGATCAACGATCCGGGCCTGGACGGCAGCTTCGACATCAATCGCGGCATCCGCGTGGCGCGCGAGCTGCTGCTGGACATCAACAGCCAGGGCCTGCCCGCCGGCTGCGAGTTCCTGGACATGATCACCCCGCAATACATTGCCGACCTGGTGTCCTGGGGCGCCATCGGGGCGCGCACGACCGAAAGCCAGGTTCACCGCGAGCTGGCTTCCGGGCTGTCGTGTCCGGTGGGCTTCAAGAACGGCACCGACGGCAACGTCAAGATCGCCGTCGACGCCATCAAGGCGGCTTCGCAGCCGCACCATTTCCTGTCGGTAACCAAAGGCGGGCATTCCGCCATCGTGTCCACGGCCGGCAATGAAGACTGCCACGTGATCCTGCGCGGCGGCAAGGCGCCCAATTACGACGCGGCCAGCGTGTCGGTGGCGTGCCAGGACATGGCCAAGTCGGGCCTGGCGCAGCGCCTGATGATCGACGCCAGCCACGCCAACAGCAGTAAAAAGCCCGAGAACCAGCCCCTGGTGATCGACGACGTGGCGCGCCAGATCGAAGGCGGCGACACGCGCATCGTGGGCGTCATGGTCGAAAGCCATTTGCTGGGCGGGCGCCAGGACATGGTGCCGGGCGAGCCGCTGGTGTACGGGCAGAGCATCACCGACGGGTGCATCGACTGGGACGCCTCGGTGCAGGTGCTCGAGCGCCTGGCGCGGGCCGTGAAAGAACGCCGCCGCGCGGCCGCGACGGCGGGCAAGTAGGGCGGCGCGGCCGGGCGGACCTCATGTTCCATCATGCGCGGGGCGCGGAGTTCGGGCCGCGCCCGGCGTAGAATGAAAGATTCCCGTTCTTCGACCGCGACTACGCCATGAATGCTCCCGCCACCGCCGAATCCTTGCGCCGCCCGGTGCCCGCCGCCTGCCTGGACGCCCTGCGCGCGCAGTTTGCCGACCGCCTGTCGGTGTCGCAGGCCGTGCGCGAGCATCACGGCCGCGATGAATCCCCGTATCCGCCGATGCTGCCCGATGCCGTGGTGTTCGCCCACAGCACCGAAGAAGTGGCGGCCGTGGCGCGCCTGTGCAATGAGCACCGCGTGCCGCTCATTCCCTATGGCGCCGGCTCGTCGCTCGAAGGGCACCTGCTGGCCATCCAGGGCGGCATCAGCCTCGACCTGTCGCAGATGAACCGCCTGCTGGCGGTCAATGCCGAAGACCTTACCGCCACGGTGCAGGCCGGCGTCACCCGCAAGCAGCTCAACGAAGAAATCCGCGACACCGGGCTGTTCTTCCCGATCGATCCCGGCGCCGACGCCAGCCTGGGCGGCATGGCCGCCACGCGCGCCTCGGGCACCAACGCGGTGCGATACGGCACCATGCGCGAAAACGTGATGTCGCTGACGGTGGTCACGGCCGATGGCCGCATCGTGCGCACGGCGGGCCGGGCCCGCAAGTCTTCGGCCGGCTACGACCTGACCCGCATCTTCGTGGGCAGCGAGGGCACGCTGGGCATCATCACCGAAGTCACCGTGCGCTTGTATCCGCAGCCCGAGGCCGTGTCGGCCGCGGTGTGCAATTTCCCCACGCTGGACGACGCGGTGCAAAGCGTCATCGAGATCATCCAGATGGGCGTGCCGGTGGCGCGGGTCGAATTCATGGATGCGGCCGCGGTGCGGGCCGTGAACCTGCACAGCAAGCTGACGCTGCGCGAAACCCCGATGCTGGTGTTCGAATTCCACGGCAGCCCGGCCGGCGTGCAAGAGCAGGCCGAGATCGTGCAAGGCATCACCGCCGAGCACGGCGGCATGGATTTCGAATGGGCCGAGCGCCCCGAAGACCGCAGCCGTCTCTGGACGGCGCGCCACAACGCCTACTTTGCCGGCCTGCAATTGCGGCCCGGCTGCCGCGCCAGCACCACCGATGTCTGCGTGCCCATTTCCCGCCTGGCCGATTGCGTGCGCGAAACGGTCGACGAGCTCGACCGCGCCAGCTTCCCGTACACCATCGTGGGCCACGTGGGCGACGGCAACTTCCATGTGCTGATGTTGCTGGATGCCGACAACCAGGCCGAGTGGCAAGAGTCTGAAACTATTAATCACAATTTGGTGCGACGCGCCATCGCAGCCGACGGCACCTGCACGGGCGAGCACGGCGTGGGCCTGCACAAGATGCAGTTCATGGCCGACGAGCACGGGGAAGACGCGCTGGCGCTCATGCGTAGCCTGAAGCACGCGTTCGACCCCAACAACATCCTCAATCCCGGCAAGATCATCAGCTGGTAAGACCACGCTGCCAGCAGGGCTGGCAAGGCCGGCGGGTGCGGGTAAATCCGCTCTGCCGGGAATGATAGCCACGCGCTATTGTTGCGCTCATGAATTCACTGGTCGAACCGAACCTCAGTCACGCTCAGCAGCCGTTTTCCGCGACCCAGGTCATCGACGCACTGCATGGCGTGCTGCCCGCGCACTGCGTGCTGCACCGCGAAGAAGATACCCGTCCATACGAGTGCGATGGCCTGTCGCTGTACCGCGCGCTGCCGCCGGTAGTGGCCCTGCCCGAAACCGAAGAGCAGGTCGTGGCCGTGATGCGCCTGTGCAAGCGCCTGAATGTGCCGCTGGTGGCGCGTGGCGCCGGCACCGGCCTGTCCGGCGGCGCCATGCCGCATGCGCAGGGCGTGCTGATGGGGCTGGCCAAGTTCAACCGCATCCGGCGCATCGACCCGGCCAGCGGCACGGCGGTGGTCGAGCCCGGCGTGCGCAACCTGGCGATTTCCGAGGCAGCCGCGCCTTACGGCTTGTACTACGCGCCCGACCCGTCCAGCCAGATCGCCTGCTCCATCGGCGGCAACGTGGCCGAGAACTCGGGCGGCGTGCATTGCCTGAAGTACGGACTGACCGTCCACAACGTGCTGCGCGTGCGCGTGGTCACCATCGACGGCGATGTGGTCGAGCTGGGGTCCGAGGCGCCGGACGCGCCGGGGCTCGACTTGCTGTCGCTGTTCATCGGCTCCGAGGGCATGCTGGGCGTGGTCACCGAGATCACGGTCAAGCTCATCCCGCGGCCGGCCTGCGCGCAAGTGGTCATGGCCAGTTTTTCCAGCGCGGAAGCGGCGGGCCAGGCGGTCACCGATATCATCGCGGCGGGCATCATCCCGGCCGGGCTCGAAATGATGGACCGCCAGGCGGTGCAGATGGTCGAGCCTTTCGTGAACGCGGGCTACGACGTCTCGGCGCAGGCCATCCTGCTGTGCGAATCCGACGGCACGGCCGAAGAGGTGGCGCACGAGATCCAGCACATGGAGGCGGTGTTCCGCAAGGCCGGCGCCACGCGCCTGCAGGTCTCGCGCGACGAGGCCGAACGGCTTCGGTTCTGGGCCGGGCGCAAGAACGCCTTTCCGGCCGCGGGGCGCGTGTCGCCCGATTACTACTGCATGGACGGCACCATCCCGCGCCGCCACCTGGCGCGCGTGCTGGGAGCCATCGAGCAGATGGAAGACGAGTTCGGGCTGCGCTGCGCCAACGTGTTCCACGCGGGCGACGGCAATCTGCATCCGCTGATTCTGTTCGACTCAAACAAGCCCGATGAAGTCGAGCGGGCGGAAAAATTCGGCGCAGCCATTCTCGAGCTGTGCGTGCAGGTCGGAGGCACCCTGACTGGTGAGCACGGGGTGGGTATGGAGAAGATAAATCAAATGTGTGTGCAATTTTCGCGCGATGAGCTGGACGCGTTCCTGGCCGTGAAGCGGGCGTTCGATCCGCCGGGCCTGTTGAATCCCGAAAAGGTGATTCCCACCCTGGCGCGCTGCGCCGAATACGGCAAGATGCACGTGCATGCCGGAGAGATGAGTTTTCCCGACCTGGCTCGCTTTTAGGGCGGGCGCGACATGGAATTCGTCCTGTCGGAGCTGTGCGACCAGGTCATGACGGCGCGCGCCGGCCACAAGCCGCTGTTCGTCATGGGAGGCGGCAGCAAATCTTTTTATGGCAATTACCGGCCGCTTACGCCGCAAGATGGCCACTGCCTGCTCGACATGACCGCTTACAGCGGCATCGTCAGCTACCAGCCGTCCGAGCTGGTGGTGACCGCGCGCGCCGGCACGCCGCTGGCCACGCTGGAGGCGGCGCTGGCCGAGCACGGCCAGATGCTGGCATTCGAGCCGCCGCATTTCGGCGCGTCGGCCACCGTGGGCGGCTGCGTGGCGGCGGGCCTGGCGGGGCCGCGTCGCATGGCGGCCGGCGGCGTGCGCGACTTCGTGCTGGGCGCGCGCCTGCTCGATTCGCAGGGCCGCATCCTGTCGTTCGGCGGCGAGGTCATGAAGAACGTGGCGGGCTATGACGTATCGCGCCTGCTGGCGGGCTCGCACGGCATTTTCGGCGCCATTCTCGAAGTCTCGCTGAAGGTCGCGCCGCGGCCTTTCGAAGAGCGCACTTTGCGGTTCGAGGCCACCCAGCCGCAAGCCCTGGCCTGTTTCACCGAGTGGCGCGGCCAGCCGCTGGCCGTGTCGGCCACTTGCTGGAGCCCTGCCGACGAGGGCGCCGGCGGTTTTGTCACGGTTCGGCTGTCGGGCGCGCCGCCCGCGGTGCGCAGCGCGGCGGCCCGCATCGGCGGCGATACCCTGGACGCGGCGCAGGCCGCGCAGTGGTGGACATCGCTGCGCGAGCAAACCCATCCGTTTTTCGGGCGCGGCCAGCCTCTGTGGCGCCTGGCCCTGCCGCCCACCGTGCCGGCGCAGGACATCGGCCTGCCGACGCTGCTGGAGTGGGGCGGCGGCCAGCGCTGGGCAAGCGGCGCCGCCGATGCCCAGGCCATGCGCGAACTGGCGCAGCGCCTGGGCGGCCATGCCACCCTGTTCCGGCCCTCCGGCGCGGCCATTCCCGCCGATGGCGTATTCCATCCGTTGTCCGCCGGGGTGGCGGCGATCACCCGGCGCCTGAAACAAGAGCTGGATCCGGCCGGGCTGTTCAACCCGGGCCGCCTTGTGTTGGAGCTATAACGCAGCATGCAGACCAATCTCGCTTCCTGGGCGCGCGATACGGACGACGGCCGCGAGGCCGATGCCATCCTGCGCCGCTGCGTGCACTGCGGGTTCTGCACCGCCACCTGTCCCACCTACCAGGTGCTGGGCGACGAACTCGACAGCCCGCGCGGGCGCATTTACCTGATCAAGCAGGTGCTGGAAGGGGCCGAGCCCACGCTGGCCACGCAGCAGCACCTGGACCGCTGCCTGACCTGCCGCAATTGTGAAACCACGTGCCCGTCGGGGGTGCAGTACGGCCACCTGGTCGACATCGGCCGCAAGCTGGTCGACCAGAAAGTGCAGCGCCCGTGGCGCGACCGCCTGCGCCGCGCGCTGCTGCGCAAAGGCCTGAATTCGGCGCTGTTCGCGCCCGCCATGCGCGCCGGGCAGATGCTGCGCGGGCTGCTGCCGCAGTCGCTGAAGCGCAAGGTGCCGGTCTGGCGCAGCCCCGGCCTGCTGCCTGATGCCGGGCGCCATGCGCGCCAGGTGCTGATGCTGGCCGGCTGCGTGCAGCCATCCATGATGCCGACCATCGACGCGGCCACCATCCGGGTGCTGGACGCCGTGGGCATCGGCGCGCGCCTGGCGCCGGGGGCGGGGTGCTGCGGCGCCGTGAATTTCCACCTGGATGCGCAGGCCGATGCGCTGGACCAGATGCGCGCCAACATCGACGCGTGGTGGCCGGCGGTCGAGCGGGGCGAGATCGAGGCCATCGTCATGAACGCCTCGGGCTGCGGCGCCATGGTGAAGGAATATGCCCATCACCTGCGCGGCGACGCGCGTTATGCCGAGCGCGCCGAACGCATTGTGGCGCTGGTGAAGGACGTGGCCGAGATCGTCGCGCCGCATGCGCAGGCCTTGCGCGAGCGGCTGGCGCCGGGCGGGCGGGCGGCGTTTCATCCGCCGTGCACGCTGCAGCACTGGCAGGGCTTGCGCCCCTTGAGCGAGCGCCTGCTGGCCGAGCTGGGATTCGAGCTGCAGCCGTTTGCCGATGCGCATTTGTGCTGCGGGTCGGCCGGCGCCTATTCGGTGCTGAACCCGGCCATGGCGCTGGAGCTGCGCGACCGCAAGCTGGCGGCGATGGCGCCGTACGCGCCGCCGGTGATCATCTCGTCGAACATCGGCTGCGTGTCGCACCTGCAAAGCGGCACCGATACGCCGGTGCGGCACTGGATCGAGGTGGTCGACGAACGGTTGAAGGGCTAGCCGATGCCCGGGGACGCCGGGCATCGGCGGGTATTGAAGTACCGCGGGCGGCCTATTCCACGGCCTTGACCATGTCTTCCAGCACTTTCTTGGCGTCGCCGAACACCATCATGGTGCGGTCCATGTAGAACAGCTCGTTGTCCAGGCCGGCATAGCCGGCCGCCATCGAGCGCTTGTTCACGATCACGGTGCGCGCCTTGTAGGCTTCCAGGATGGGCATGCCGGCAATCGGCGAGGACGGATCGTTCTTGGCGGCGGGGTTGACCACGTCGTTGGCGCCCAGCACCAGCACCACGTCGGTCTGGCCGAATTCGCCGTTGATGTCTTCCATTTCGAACACCTGGTCGTAGGGCACTTCGGCCTCGGCCAGCAGCACGTTCATGTGGCCCGGCATGCGGCCGGCCACGGGGTGGATGGCGTATTTCACCGTCACGCCTTTCTCGCCCAGTTTCTCGGCCAGTTCTTTCAGGGCGTGCTGGGCGCGCGCCACGGCCAGCCCGTAGCCGGGCACGATCGTGACAGTCTCGGCGTTGGTCATCAGGAACGCCGCGTCATCGGCGCTGCCGGACTTCACGCTGCGCTGCTGGCCGTCGCCGGCCGCGGCAGCCGCCGCGCCCTGGCCGCCGAAGCCGCCCAGGATCACGTTGAAGAACGAGCGGTTCATCGCCTTGCACATGATGTACGACAGGATCGCGCCCGACGAGCCCACCAGCGAACCGGCGATGATCAGCATGGGATTGTTCAGCGAGAAGCCGATGCCCGCCGCCGCCCAGCCCGAATAGCTGTTGAGCATCGACACCACCACCGGCATGTCGGCCCCGCCGATGGGGATGATGATCAGCACGCCCAGCACGAAGGCGATGGCCGTCATGATGATGAACGGCGTCCAGGACTGGGTGGCCATGAACCAGAAGCCGCAGGCCAGCATCGCCAGGGCCAGCAGCAGGTTCAGCATGTGCTGGCCGCCGAACACCACCGGCGCGCCCTGGAACAGGCGGAACTTGTACTTGCCCGACAGTTTGCCGAAGGCGATGACCGAACCCGAGAACGTAATGGCGCCCACGAAGGTGCCGATGAACAGCTCAAGGCGGTTGCCCACCGGCAGCGGCGAGCCCGGCGCCGCGATGCCGAAGGCGTGCGGCTCGGCCACCACCGCCACGGCGATGGCCACGGCCGCCAGGCCGATCATGCTGTGCATGAACGCCACCAGCTCGGGCATCTTGGTCATCTCGACGCGCTTGGCCATCAGGGTGCCGATCGAGCCGCCCACCAGCAGGCCCAGCACTACCCAGCCCAGTCCGATACCGGCATGGCCGGCGCGCGCCAGCTGCACGATGAGCGCGGCGGTGGTCAGCACGGCGATGGCCATGCCCGCCATGCCGAACGCATTGCCCAGCCGCGAGGTGGTGGGGTGCGACAGCCCCTTGAGGGCCTGGATGAAGCAGACCGAGGCCACCAGGTACAGCAGGGTCACCAGGTTCAGCGAGATCATTGGCGGGCCTCCGCGGGCTTCTTGTCTTTCTTCTTGAACATCTCGAGCATGCGGCGCGTGACCAGGAACCCGCCGAACACATTGACGGCGGCCAGCGCCACCGCGAACACGCCCATGCCGCGGGCCAGCCCGCCTTCGGTCAGCGCGGCCGCCAGCATGGCGCCGACGATGATGATGGCCGAGATGGCATTGGTGACCGCCATCAGCGGCGTGTGCAGGGCGGGGGTGACGTTCCACACCACGTGGTAGCCCACGTAGATGGCCAGCACGAAGATGATCAGGTTGACCAGCGTGGGGTTGATTGCTTCCATGGCCTAGCCCTTTTTCTGGATGACATGGCCGCCTTCGCACATCAGGCAGGCGGCGACGATTTCATCGTCGCGCCGGATGGCCAGCGCGCCGTCGGCGTCGGTGATGAGTTTCAGGAAATCGAGCAGGTTGCGCGCATAGAGCGCCGACGCGTCGGTGGGCACCAGCCCCGGCAGGTTGGTCAGGCCCACCAGCGTGACGCCGTGTTTTTCCACGACCTGGCCTTTTTCGGAAAGGGGGCAGTTGCCGCCGCGTTCGACCGCCAGATCCACCACCACCGAGCCGGGTTTCATGGCCTGCACGGTTTCGGCCGCCAGCAGGGTGGGTGCCGGGCGGCCCGGGATCAGGGCGGTGGTGATGACGATGTCGGCCTGCTTGCAGCGTTCGGACACCAGCGCCGCCTGCCGCGCCATCCAGGCCGGCGGCATGGCGCGCGCGTAGCCGCCGGCGCCCTGGGCGATTTCGCGCTCTTCGTCGGTTTCGAAAGGCACGTCGATGAACTTGGCGCCCAGCGATTCGATCTGTTCCTTGGCCGCGGGGCGCACGTCCGAGGCCTCGACCACGGCGCCCAGGCGCTTGGCCGTGGCGATGGCCTGCAGGCCCGCCACGCCGGCGCCCAGCACCACGGCGCGCGCCGCCTTCAGCGTGCCGGCGGCGGTCATCATCATGGGAAACAGGCGTCCGTAGTAGTGCGCGGCCAGCAGCACGGCCTTGTAGCCGGCCAGGTTGGCCTGCGACGACAGCACGTCCAGGCTTTGGGCGCGGGTGATGCGCGGCGCGGCTTCGAGCGCGAAGGCGGTCAGGCCGGCGGCCGCCAGCGCGTCCAGGCCCTCGGCGTCGAAGGGGTCGAGCATGCCGGCCAGCACCGCGCCGGCCTTCATGTGCGCCAGCTCGTCGGCCGAGGGCGCGCGCACCTTCAGCACCAGTTCGCTGCCCAGCGCGTCTTGCGCGCTGCCCAGCGTGGCGCCGGCCGCGGCATAGGCCTCGTCGGGGTAGCGGGCCGCCTGGCCCGCGCCGCGCTCGACGACGACGGCATGTTTGGCGCCGAGGTATTTTTTAATGGTCTCCGGCGTTGCTGCGACGCGAGTCTCGCCCTCCCGGGTCTCGCGCGGTATCCCTATCTGCATCGCTTCTCCTCCTGGGTTCGCGTAGTTATACACGAATCGCGGGCGAGCGGTCAGGAAGGGCCAGGCAGGAGAACAGCCAAAAAAAAACGCCCTGACATTGCCAGGGCGTCCAGGGTGGCCGGCGCGTGGGCCGGCCGCATGCGCGCAAACGTCCGGCGTCAGGCCGTTTGCGCTTGCATCCAGTCGAGCAGGGCGGCGGTCAGGCCGCGCAGGTCGGCCTTCAGCTTGCCGTAGCCGGCCGACGGCCGCAGCGTGGTTTCGTCCATGTACAGCTTGCGGTTGATCTCGATCTGCAGGCTGTGGCGGCCGTCGGCCGGGCGGCCGAAGGCGCGCACCAGTTCCACGCCCTTGTAGGGATCGTTCACGGTGACGTCATAGCCGCGCTCGCGCAGCCAGGCGGCGACGAATTCGCGGAAGGCCGGGTCGCTGGTGGAGCCATCGCGGTCGCCCAGCACGAAATCGGGGTGCACCAGGCCGGGCTTGTCGGTGGCGTAGATGCCGGCTACGCTGGGCATCGAATGGCAGTTGATGTGCCACACCTTGCCGTGGCGGGCGTGGGCCTGGTCGATCAGGCGCGCCACCTGGGCGTGGTACGGCTTCCAGCAGGCATCGATGCGGTGGCGCACTTCGGCCAGGCCGAGCTTGCGGTCGTACAGCGGCGTGCCGTCGTCGAGCATGCGCCAGATCAGGCCCTTGCCCAGCTTTACCTTGGGCGACTCGGGCAGCGGTTCGGGCCACGGCTGGTCGAGCAGCTGCGGGTCGATTTCTTCCAGCGAGCGATTGGCGTCGATATAGGCGCGCGGAAAGGCGGCGGCAATAAGCGGCACGCCCATTTCGACCGCATCGCCCCACAGGTCGTCGACCCAGGTGTCTTCGGCGGTGCGCAGCGCGGCAAACGGCACCGACGGCGCGAAATCCGGAGGGTAGGTCGTGCCGCTGTGCGGAGAATCCAGCACCAGCGCGGCCGAGGTTTCCGGGTAGCCGGCCGGCAAGGCCAGGCGATAAGACAGGGGTTCGTTGATCAGCATGGGGAATCGATACGGCATCAAGACAGGAAACGGCCCCCGCCGCAGCGGGGGCCGCAGATCGATCAGTCGATCTTTACATTGGCTTCTTTGGCAATACGCTTGTTCTTGGCGATTTCAGCCGAGATCTGCTTGGCGTATTCTTCCGGCGTGTTGGCCACTGGCTCGGCGCCCAGGCTTTCCAGGCGCTGCACCACGGCCGGGTCGGCGCTGACCTTCACCACGGCGGCATGCAGCTTGTCGAGCACGGGCTTGGGCAGCTTGGCCGGGCCGATCAGGCCGAACCACGACGAATCATTGACCGCCGCCAGGCCGGCTTCGGCGAACGTGGGCACGTTGGGCAGGGCGGCCACGCGCTTGGGCGAGGCCACGGCCAGCGCCACCAGCTTGCCGGCCTGCACGTGCGGCAGCGACGAAGGCAGGTTGTCATACAGCACGTCGACCTGGCCGGCCAGCGTGTCGTTCAGGGCCGGGCCCACGCCGCGGTACGGCACGTGCATCAGGTCGGTGCCCGACGCCATCTTGAACAGTTCGCCCATCATGTGCGACACCGAGCCGTTGCCGGCCGAGGCGTACGCGAACTTGCCCGGCTCTTTCTTGGCCAGGGCGATGAACTCGCTGATGTTCTTGGCCGGCACCTTGGGATTGATCACCATGATGTTGGGCACGGAGGCCAGGTTCGAGATCGGCGTGAAGTCTTTTTCGGCGTCGAACGGCAGGTTGTGGTAGATGGCGGGGTTGATGCCGTGCGTGCTGACGGTGGCGATGCCCAGCGTGTAGCCGTCGGGCTCGGCGCTGGCCACTTGGGCGCTGCCGATCGAGCCGCCGGCGCCGGCCTTGTTTTCCACCACGACGGTCTGGCCCAGCGCCTGGCTGAGCTTGTCGGCGAACAGGCGGCCGACGATGTCGGTGGTGCCGCCGGGCGGGAAGGGCACGACCAGGCGGATGGGCTTGGTGGGATAGGCGTCTTGTGCGTGGGCGATACCGGCGGTCAGCGGCGCGGCCAGCGCCGCGGCGGTGAGGGACAGGCCCAGGATGACATGGCGACGTTGCATGGATTCCCCTGTAGGAAGATATTGGATCGTTGCGATTCGCAAACCTGAAGATTCTGTGCGCCGCGCCGGGTTTGCGCAAACGAAAGATTCTCCGTAAGCTATTCCTTTTTTTCATGCCGGAAGTTGTAATTAGTTACAAACCTCCGCGCCCGCCATGCGCCGATTCTGCCCGTCTTTAACTGATCTTCAAGCCTTTGAAGTGGCTGCCAGGCATAGCAGCTTTACGCGCGCCGCCCAGGAACTCTGCGTGACCCAGGGCGCCGTCAGTAAACAAGTGAAACATCTCGAGGACTTCCTGGGGGTAGAGCTATTCCTGCGGATCAGGCAAGGCCTGGTATTGACCGAAGCGGGGCAGAGCTACCTGAAGAAGATCCAGGCCGGCCTGGGGCAGATCGAGGCGGCCACGGTCGAGCTCATTGCGCACCAGGGCCGGGGCGGCACGCTGCACCTGACCTGCATGCCCACTTTCGGCGCGCGCTGGCTGATCCCGCGGCTGGCCGCCTTCATGCGGGTGCGGCCCGACATCCACGTCGAGTTCCTGCCGCACCGCCAGGGCTACGATTTTTCCACCCCCGAACTGGACGCGGCCGTGCGCTTCGGCGACGGCATCTGGCCGGGCAGCGGCGCCGACTACATCGTCGGGCGCGACATCGTGCCGGTATGCAGCCCGCGCCTGCTGGGCGACGGCTGCCAAAGCGCCGACGAGCTGCTGCGCTATCCGCTGCTGCACCATACGTCGGCGCTGGAAGGCTGGCGCGACTGGTTCGAGCAAGCTGGCTGCGATACGCGGCGCGCGCTCGAAGGGGCACGCTTCGACCAGTATTCGCTGCTGTCACAGGCCGCGGCGGCGGGTTTCGGCATCGCCCTGATCCCGCGCTGCCTGATCGAAGACGAGCTGCGCGACGGCAGGCTGGCCGTGGCCCTGCGGCTGCCGATCCGCGCGCGTCAGGGCTATTACCTGTGCTACCCCGAACAGAAGGCCAATCTGCCCATCCTGCAGGCGTTCCGGGCCTGGCTGATGGAAGCCTCGCTGGCGGCCGAGCCGCGCCCGGCCGGCGAGCCCGCCGCCCTCTAAAATATCGCCATCATGTCTCTTGCATCGTTCAGCTCATCTTCCGGCAAAGGCCGCCGCGTGGTGGTCGGCATGTCCGGCGGCGTCGACTCGTCTGTCACGGCATGGTTGCTGAAGCAGCAGGGCTACGAGGTCATCGGCCTGTTCATGAAGAACTGGGAAGACGACGACGATTCCGAATACTGCTCCACCCGCCAGGACCTGCTCGATGCCGCCAGCGTGGCCGACCTGGTGGGCGTGGACTTCGAATACGTCAATTTCGCCGCCGAATACAAAGACCGGGTCTTCGCCGAGTTCCTGCGCGAATATTCCGCCGGCCGCACGCCTAATCCCGACGTGCTGTGCAACGCCGAAATCAAGTTCAAGGCGTTTCTCGACCACGCCATGACCCTGGGCGCCGAACACATCGCCACCGGCCACTATGCGCGGGTGCGCGCCATCGCCGGGCCGCATGGGCGCGAATACCAGCTGCTCAAGGCGCTGGACGCCACCAAAGACCAGAGCTACTTCCTGCATCGCCTGAACCAGGCGCAGCTGTCGCGCACCTTGTTCCCGCTGGGCGAAATCCACAAGACCGAGGTGCGGCGCATCGCCCACGACATCGGCCTGCACAATGCCGCCAAGAAAGACTCCACCGGCATCTGCTTCATCGGCGAACGGCCGTTTCGCGAATTCCTGAACCGCTACCTGCCGACCGAGCCGGGCGACATCCTGACGCCGCAGGGCCAGAAGGTGGGGCGGCACCATGGCCTGTCGTTCTACACCCTGGGCCAGCGCAAGGGCCTGGGCGTGGGCGGGGTCAAGGGCAGCCAGCGCGACGACGGCACCGCCGATGCCTGGTACGTGGCGCGCAAAGACCTGCAGCGCAACATTCTTTATGTCGTGCAGGGCCACGACCACCCCTGGCTGCTGTCGGGCCGCCTGCAGGCGCTGGACGCCAGCTGGGTGGCCGGCCGCGCGCCGCAGGCGGGCGGCTACGGCGCCAAGACCCGCTACCGGCAGGCCGACGCGGCCTGCGCGCTCGAGTCGGCCGGCCAGGGCGCCTTCGAATTGTCGTTCAGCCAGTCCCAGTGGGCCGTCACGCCCGGCCAGTCGGCCGTGCTGTATGACGGCGACGTCTGCCTGGGCGGCGGCATCATCGCCTGAGCGCCGCCCGCTGGGGGCGGCGCCAGGTTTCGTGTTCATGATTAGGAGGTCGAAGTGGATGTAGCGATGTTGGTTTGCCTGCTGGCGCTGGGCGCGGTGGTCGGGTTCGCGGCGGGGCTGCTGGGCATCGGCGGCGGGATGCTGCTGGTGCCGTTCCTGACCATGCTGTTCACCTGGCAGGGCATGCCACAGGATCTGATCGTGCACGCCGCCATCGCCACCTCGATGACGTCCATCCTGTTCACGTCCATTTCCAGTGTGCGCGCCCACCAGCGCAAGGGCACCATCCAGTGGAAGATCGTGTTCGCCATGGCGCCCGGCATCATCCTCGGAGGGCTGTTCTCGGGCGGCGCCGTGTTCGCGGCGCTCAGCACCGCATGGCTGTCGCTGTTCTTCGCGCTGTTTGTGGGCTATTCGGCTTGGAGCATGCTGCGCAACAAAAAGCCCAAGCCCTCGCGCCAGATGCCGGGTATTGTCGGCACCACGGCGGCAGGGGCCGGCATCGGCTTCCTGTCCGGCCTGGTCGGCGCCGGCGGCGGCTTCCTGTCGGTGCCCTTCATGGTGTGGTGCAACGTGGCGCTGCACTCCGCCGTCTCGACATCGGCGGCGCTGGGCTTTCCCATCGCGCTGGCCAACAGCATCGGCTATGTCGTGTCGGGCCTGAACGAAAACACCAGCCAGCCGGGCATGCTGGGCTACATCTATTGGCCGGCGCTGCTGGCCCTGGTGGCCACCAGCGTGCTCACGGCACCGGCCGGCGCGCGCATGGCGCACCGCCTGCCGGTGGGTACGTTGAAACGGGTGTTCGCGGGCCTGCTGTTCGCCCTGGCGGCGTACATGCTGATGAAGGCCTGGCAGGCCTTCGGCGCCTGATCCGGGGGTTGCCGGCCGCTCAGGCGGCCGGCGGGGCGCTGTCGATGAAAGACTGCCGGGCCGACAGCTTTTCGTAGTGGCGCGCCAGGTTGGCATGGGCGGCGCGCCAGTCCAGCGAGGCGAACCGCAGGTCCAGGTAGCCCAGCGCGCAGCCCACGGCGATGTCGGCCAGGCTGTAGTTCACGCCCATGCAGTGGGCCTGTTCGCCCAGGCTGGTGTTCATGGCTTCCAGGCCTGCCTGTATCTTGCTGTGCTGGCGTTCGATCCAGTCGGCGCTGCGCTGGGCCTCGGGGCGCTGGTTTTCTTTGACGATGACGACGCAGGCGTCGAGCACGCCGTCGGCGATGGCTTCCCAGCATTTGACCGCCGCGCGTTCGCGGCCCGGCTGCGGGATCAGGCGGGCTACCGGCGACAGGGTATCCAGGTATTCGACAATGACGCGCGAATCGAACAGCGCGCCGCCGTCTTCCATGACCAGGCAGGGTACCTTGCCCAGCGGGTTGTAGGCCTGGATCCGGGTTTCGGGGGACCAGACGTTTTCGAGTTCGAGCTGGTAGTCCAGCTTCTTCTCGGCCATGACGACCCGCACTTTGCGGACATAGGGACTGGTAAGCGAGCCGATCAGTTTCATGGAGGCCACAAGCGAAGTCGGAAAGCGGCCGCAGTATAGCAGGAGGGATAGCGTCAAAAATGCGAAGTTCCCATTGCGCAACGCTTTTTGCGGCATTGTTACATTGGCGCGGGTGATAAAATCGGCACCCGCCATTCGACTACTTTCCTTTTCTTTCCCCGCCATGCAGATTGCCGACCAGATCAGCCACCTCAACGCTCTGTCCCCGCTGGACGGCCGCTACGCGACGCGGGGCGACGCGCTGCGCGGGCTGTTGTCCGAAGCCGGCTTCATGGCGCACCGGGTCGAGGTCGAAGTGGCATGGCTGGTGGCGCTGTCCGATGCCGGGCTGCCCGAGCTGCCCAGCTTCAGCGCGGCGGCCCGCGCCCGCCTGGCGCAGCTGGTGCGCGACTTCTCCGAAGCCGACGCGGCCCGCATCAAGGACATCGAGCGCACCACCAACCACGATGTCAAGGCAGTGGAATACTGGCTGAAAGAGCAGGTGGCCGGCGATGCCGAACTGGCCCGCGCGGCCGAGTTCATCCACTTTGCCTGCACCTCCGAAGACATCAACAACACCTCGCATGCGCTGATGCTCAGCCGCGCCCGCGCCGAGGTCGTCGTGCCGCGCCTGCGCCAGATCGCCGACATGCTGGCCGGCATGGCGCGCCAGTATGCCGACCAGCCCATGCTGTCGCGCACCCATGGCCAGCCGGCCAGCCCCACCACCCTGGGCAAGGAATTCGCCAACGTGGCGGCGCGCCTGCAGCGCGCCATCGCCGCCATCGAGGCGGTCGAGCCGCTGGCCAAGCTCAACGGCGCCACCGGCAACTACAACGCCCACCTGTCGGCCTATCCCGAGATCGACTGGCCGGCCTTCAGCGCCGGCGTGCTGGGCGGCCTGGGCCTGACCCAGAACCGCCATACCATCCAGATCGAGCCGCACGACTGGATGGCCGCGCTGTTCGACGCCGTGGCGCGCGCCAACGTCATCGTGCTGGACCTGGACCGCGACATCTGGGGCTACGTGGCGCTGGGTTACTTCAAGCAGCGCCTGAAAGAAGGCGAAGTGGGCTCGTCCACCATGCCGCACAAGGTCAACCCCATCGACTTCGAAAACTCCGAAGGCAATCTGGGCCTGGCCAATGCCGTGCTGCACCATCTGTCCGAAAAGCTGCCGGTGTCGCGCTGGCAGCGCGACCTGACCGACTCCACCGTGCTGCGCAACCTGGGCGTGGGCCTGGGCTACAGCCTGGTGGCCTGGGATTCGTGCCTGCGCGGCCTGGGCAAGCTGGAAGTCAATACCGCCGCCATCGATGCCGACATCGACGCCTGCTGGGAAGTGCTGGCCGAGCCGGTGCAGACCGTCATGCGCCGCTACGGCCTGCCGCAGCCGTACGAGCAGCTCAAGGCCCTGACGCGCGGCAAGGGCATCACCGAAGCCGCGCTGCGCGAGTTCGTCAGCGGCCTCGAGCTTCCCGATGAGCCCAAGGCGCGTCTGCTGGCCCTGACCCCGCGCGCCTACGTCGGGCTGGCTGCCGGTCTGGCCCGGGCGGTATAGTCGGCAGTGCCGGCCCGGCCGGCATCGTCGCACCTACCGGGAGATCGTCCATGAAGCAAGTCCCCCTGCTGGCCGCCGCGGCCTGTTTCAGCATCATGTCGCTGTGGTCCACGCCCGCGCTGTCGCAATTCGCCAAGCCGGCCGACGCCATCAAGTACCGGCAGTCGGCCCTGACCCTGATGGGGTCGCACTTCGGCCGCATGCAGCCCGTCGTGAAGGGGCAGGCGCCGTATGACGCGGCCCGGATCAAGGCCAATGTCCGGATCCTGAACGTGCTGGCCGGATTGCCGTGGGCCGCGTTCGGCCCGGGCACCGAAGGGGGCGAGGCGCGGCCCGAGGTCTGGAGCGACGCCGCGGGCTTCCGGCAAAAGCAGGAGCGCCTGAAAGAAAACCTGGCCAAGCTGACGGCCGCCGCCGATTCGGGCGACCTGAACACGCTGCGCGCGGCCTTTGGCGACGTGGGCGCAAGCTGCAAGGCCTGCCACGATTCATACCGCAAGAAAAAATAGGCCCGCGCGGCCTGTGGCAGCAACAAAAAAACCCGGCAAGCCGGGTTTTTTTGTACGTGGCATGCGCCGCGCGCTACGAAAAAGAAAAATCGGCCACGATTTCCAGCGAGCGGATCCACAGCACCAGCGCCGCCGCCGCGCCGGCCAACAGCGCGGCGCGCAGCCAGACGGCCGGGCCGTCTTGGGCGGGCGGGGTGCCGGCAGGAAGATCCTGCGGCAGGGCGTCGCCGGTGATCATGGGCCGCACCAGGCGCTTGCGCCGCACGGCGGCATACCAGAACACCGCCAGCAGGTGCAGCGCGACCAGGCCGATGATGAGCCACTCGTTTGTGTGATGCCAGCGGCCGAACCACTCGGCCAGCGATTCGTCCACGCGCGCATACAACGGGCCCTGCGTCATGATGTCGTCGCTGGTGAACAGGCCGCTGGCCGCCTGGAAGCCCAGCACGGCCAGCATGGCGATGACGGACAGCGCGCCCAGCGGATTGTGCCCGGCCGGCGCCGCCGCGCCCTGCAGGTAGCGCCTGATGGCGCCGGGGCCGCGCACGAAGGTGGCGAACCGCGCGTAGCGCGGCCCGGCCAGGCCCCATGCCAGGCGGAAGACGACCAGCCCGAGCGTGGCCAGGCCGAAGCGCACGTGCCAGTCCATATACAGCCCGCCCAGCTTGACGCTGATGTAGGCGCCAATGACGCAGGCGGCCAGGGCCCAGTGGCACAGGCGGGTGGGAAGGTCCCAGATACGTATGGACGAGCGTGTGTGCTGCATGGGTGAACGGGCGCGGCGCAGGGGGGTGAGGCCGACTGTAGCATGGCGCCTGGCGGCGCCATGCAGCCAGCCGCGCCCTGGTCTTCAGGCTGCCGGGGCGGCGTTGCGGCGCAGCGGTTCGATGCGGTGCACGTGCTCGTGGCGGAAGCGGATGCGCACGCCGGGGCCGCCGGACTGGCCGCATGGACGGACCACGTCGGTGGTGTAGGTGACCGTGCCGTTGATCGGCGCGTTGTAGATCACCGTGGCGCGGATGTCCGGGCCGCTGGCCGGCTTCAGGTGCACGACGTCGCCCACATGGATGGGGGTGTGGTCGAGCTTGCTGTGCGCGCGGCGGGGCAGGAGTTGCGCAGCCGTGATAGGGTGGATGGATCGATTCATGGTGTTCCTCTGTTTCGAGTTCTGGTTATGGAATAGCGGCACCCGCTACGCGCAGGTGCGTCGATGGGCGCTGCCAGTCGGGATCTGGCGAGCGCGCGCGGCGACAGGGCGCAGGCGGGTGCATCAGGCCCGTGTGGGGCCTGCTTGCTGCTGGCCGGCGTCAGGGCCGGGCCGGGGTGGGGTTCAAGGCCGGAAGGCTGCCTGCGGGTTGTTCGCGCAGGCCGGTGCGACTGGGCGGCCGGAAACGGAAAGTGGCAAAGCCACGAACGGCAGAACGGCTGGCTGACTTGGGATGGTTTTGCGCCGGCGCGTTTGCTGTTTTACTGCTTAACCTTGAATTCTACGAATAAATCATTGTTTTGTCAAGGCTTTTGGCGAACGAGGGTCAATGCCGGGTGGCCGCCTGCTGGTGGGCCAGGCGTTGCGCTTCGATGATCTGGTCTTCCAGTTCGGGCGACATTTCCAGCGCCACCTGCGGGGCGGCACCCTGGCCGGCCTCGAGCCTGAGCCGGATGCGCTGCCCGGCAAACGCCGCCGGCGCGGCCTGGATGTCGATGTAGCGCTGTACCAGGGCGTCCACGGCCTGCTGGGCGCATTCCAGGGCGGCGGCATCGAGCGGCCCGTGGGCCAGTTGCTCGTTCACGGTGCGGGCCAGGTCCGAGGTGAAGAACAGGAATGCCGTCGAGCCCCGGCAGTCGGGGTGCGTGTAGCCCCAGGGCTCTTGCGGGGCGGTGAAGGAGGCATCGGATGTGGTCATGGCGGGCAACGCGGTGCAAAAGAGAGAATGAGGCAATTGTAGGGCAGGGGTCGCCGCCGGCCCGCGGGGCCGTGTCACATATCGATTCCGAGGCAACAAATCCTCTAAGCGCTGTATGGGCGGCTGCAGTTGGGTTAATGTTCGATCCGGCCGGCGGCCCGGCGCCGGCCGCCGCAAATGGGGGAAGCATGCGCATAGCGTTTCGTTTCATATGGCTGCTGGCCGCCAGCCTGGCGTTGGCCGGCTGCGTCAACAAAGAGCCGGAGCAGCGCGCCGCGTTCATGGCCTGGCTGCAGGCCAAGGTCGCCGATGCGCCGGGCACGGCCGTGCCGGCGCTGGACGAAGCCCAGCGCGACGCCTTCGGCGATTATGTCGAGCATTACCAGGTGCTGGCCGATTTCAATGCGGTGGCCGCGTCGGTGGTCGAGCGCCTGGCAAACGCGCTGGAAGACGAAGAGCTGCATACGCTGGCGCAATTGCAGGCGCGCCAGGATGCCTTGCTGTCCGACCGGCAGGCGTTGTCCGAGGCGCGCGCCGACCTGGGCAAGGCGCTGGAACAGGCGCGCACCGAACGCGCCGCGCTGGAGCAGCCGGCCGACCTGCAGGCCGTCTACGCGCAGGCTTACCAGCGCGCGGTGACCCGTAGCGCGGCCCGCCTGGATCCCTTGCTGGCGGTGGCCTCCGCGGCGCTCGACGATGCCGTGCGGGTGGCCGAGTTCGTGGCCCGCCACCGCGAACAGATCGTCATCGATGCCGACTCGGCATCGGTGCGCGACCCATCCATACAACAAGAGCTGAACCGCCTGCTCGATGCGCTCAACGGCCATGCCGAGGCGGTCAGCCAGGCGCAGCGCAGCCTGCGGGCCCTGGCGCCGGCCTGATGCGCGCCGTCACGCCGGATTTGTACAATTGCGCCTCACGCGGCAACCGCCGCGCATGGGATCAAATATGAACGGCTCTAGCCTGCATAACCGCTTTTTCCTGTTGTTGCTGGTGCTCGTCTCCATCGCTTTCGGCTGGGTGCTGTGGCCTTTCTATGGCGCGGTGTTCTGGGGGGCGATCCTGGCGATCATTTTCGCGCCGGTGCATCGCCGCATCGCCGCCAAGCTGGGCAAGCGGCGCAATCTGGCCGCGCTGGCCACGCTGCTGCTGGTGCTGCTGGTGGTGATCGTGCCTGTCACGTTCATCACGGGCTCGCTGGTCCAGGAAGGCGCCAATCTTTACCAGCGCGTCAAGTCGGGCAATCTGAACTTCGGCGTTTATTTCCAGCAGGTGATCGACGCGCTGCCGGCATCGCTGCACAGCCTGCTGACGCGCTTCGGCATGGCCGACATCACCAGCCTGCAAGACAAGCTCACCGCGGGCGCGATGCAGGGCAGCCAGTACCTGGCCACCCAGGCGTTCAATATCGGGCAGGACACATTCCAGTTCCTGATCAGTTTCGGCATCATGCTGTACCTGCTGTTTTTCCTGCTGCGCGACGGGTCGCTGCTGTCGGCGCGCCTGCGCGCCGCGATCCCCCTCAGCGGCGGCCGCAAGACGCACCTGCTGCGCAAGTTCACCACCGTGATCCGCGCCACCGTCAAGGGCAACATCGCGGTGGCCGCGGCGCAGGGCGCGCTGGGCGGCGTGATTTTCTACGTTCTGGGCATCCAGGGGCCGGTGCTGTGGGGGGTGGTGATGGCCTTCCTGTCGCTGCTGCCCGCCATCGGCGCGGGCCTGATCTGGGTGCCGGTGGCCGTGTACTTCCTGGTTACCGGCGCCATATGGCAGGGCGTGGCGCTGATCCTGTACGGCGTGCTGGTGATCGGCATGGTCGACAACGTGCTGCGCCCGCTGCTGGTCGGCAAGGACACCAAGCTGCCCGATTATGTGGTGCTGATCTCCACGCTGGGTGGCATGGCGCTGTTCGGCCTGAACGGTTTCGTGATCGGGCCGTTGATCGCGGCGCTGTTCATTGCCTGCTGGGACCTCTTCACCTCTGATTTTGCCGAGGTTGCCGATCGCGACGACCCGCCCGCCCAGCCCTGATTCCGGGAGCGATTCTTGCAACGGATGTAGTGAATTATGGATTTTGTAACGGCCGGGTAATCCTCTTCAAAGATTGCAAAGGCGGCGCGGGCTTGCCATATTTTTGCTCTACCCTGAAACCGTAGTGCTTCATCAGGGAGATCAAATCATGGATACGTTTTCTGCTTTTGCTTCCAAGGTGAGCTATTCCATCCGGCCGCGCGTGCATGAGGTCGGCTTCGGCGAGTTTCGCGGCTGCGTCGATGTAATAGGGCGCGAGGGCGCGCACACCTTCAGCTTTGCCCGGTTCTGCGACATGGTGCGTTCCGGCCGCGATCGCGCCGAGCTCGACGCGCTGCGCCTGGCGCAGGAATTGCGCGCCACCGAATGCCGCCACGGCAAGAGCTGGATCCTGCCGGGGCAGGTCAGCGTGCGGTGCGAACCGGCGTTGGTCGAGGACGTGCCCAGCAGCCTGCTGCGGCCCATCAGGGGCGGCCAGTCGCGGCGGCACCTGCGCGTGGCGGCTTGAGCTGGCGGCCAAAAGCCAAAACCAAAAACAAAGGGCGCCCATGTGGCATGGGCGCCCTGCAGAAATCTTGGTGGCGCATCCCTGATTCGAACAGGGGACCTGCGGATTATGATTCCGTCGCTCTAACCGGCTGAGCTAATGCGCCAAGCAATGTGTGCACAAACAAACTGCAATGCACACTGATGCTGCCTGGCCCAGGTAACAAAGTAACGCGTGCCTGGGCAAGAACGAAATTCTAGCATGACCTTTTATTTCGGCGCAAACCTGTCAGGCGTCGCGCGCCAGGCGGATGCCCGAGAACTGCCAGCGCGCCTCGGGCGGGAAGAAGTTGCGGTAAGTGGCCCGGATGTGATCGGCCGGGGTGGCGCACGAGCCGCCGCGCAGCACGTACTGGTTGCACATGAATTTGCCGTTGTATTCGCCCACGGCGCCGGCGGGCGGCGCGTAGCCCGGATAGGCGTCGTAGGCGCTGCTGGTCCATTCCCATACATCGCCATACAGTTGCACCGGCCCGCCGGCGGGCGGGCACTGGGCCGCGGCGCGGGGGTGCAGGTGGCCGTGGTCGAGCAGGTTGGCATGCCCCGGCGCCTGGCTGGCGCGGGCCGCGTGTTCCCACTCGGCTTCGCGCGGCAGCCGCACGCGGGCCCAGCGGGCGTAGGCATCGGCCTCGTAATAGCTGACGTGGGCGACCGGCGCGTGGGGGTCCAGCGGCTGCATGCCGTGCAGCGTGAAGATCCGCCAGTCGTCTTTCCGGCCTTCCCAGTACAGCGGGGCGCGCCATTGCTCGGCGCAGACCCGGTCCCATCCGAGCGACAGCCATAGTTCGGGGCGCCGGTAGCCGCCGTCACGCATGAATTCCAGATATTCGCCCTGAGTCACCAGGCGATTGGCCAGGTGGAACGGGCGCAGCAGCACGTCGTGCGCCGGCCCTTCGTTGTCGAAGGCGAACCCGGGCGGCTGGTGGCCGATGCGCACGCAGCCGCCTGGATAGCGGCTCCAGCCCGCCGGGGTGGCCGCGGGCAGTCCGCCCTGCCGCGCCGGCGCGTAGGCGGGCTTGAGCGGGTTCAGCGACAGGGCATGCTTGATGTCGGTCAGGATGAGTTCCTGGTGCTGCTGCTCATGGTGCAGGCCCAGTTCGACCAACTGCTCGAAGTCGGGGCCGGCGTCTTCGGGGCGGGCCAGCAGGCCGGCCATGGCAGTGTCGACCGCGTCGCGGTAGCGCAGCACGTCGGCCAGCGGCGGGCGCGACAGCATGCCGCGCTGCGGGCGCGGATGGCGGTCGCCGATGGCGTTGTAGTACGAATTGAACAGCATCCGGTATTGCGGATGGAACGGCGGATGCCCGGGCAGGAAGCGCGCCAGGATGAAGGTTTCGAAAAACCAGGTCGTATGGGCCAGGTGCCATTTGACCGGGCTGCAGTCGGGCATGGACTGGATCTGGCAGTCTTCGGGGCTGAGCGGCTCGGCCAGCGCGCGGGTCTGGCCGCGCACGCGTTCATAGCGCTGCGCCAGGCCGGCGGCGGCATCGCGCGGCGGGGCAGAGTGGGTCAGCAGGCAGGCGGGAGCCATGGCGGTGTCGGAGAGCATGGGTGGGATGGCGCGGTTCAGGCCCGCGCGCTGAAAACAGAAAACCAGTCGCGTGCGTCCGACCAGTGCTCGATGCGGGTGTAGCCGGCCCGCGCAAGCAGATCGCGAAAGCCGTCCACCGTGTACTTGTACGAGTTTTCCGTGTGGATGCGTTCGCCGCTGCCGAAGCGCCGCTGCGCGCCCGGCCAGCCGACGCTGACATCGCCCAGCGCCTGCAGGTACATCTGCATGCGCGAGTGGGGCTCGTCGTAGTGGGCCACGTGGCTCCAGTCGTGCACGTTGAAATCGCTGCCCAGCAGGTGGTTGACGTGCCGCAGCAGGTTCAGGTTGAACGCGGCGGTCAGGTGCAGCGCGTCGTCGTACGCGGGTTCGAGAATGCGGCGCGGCTTGACGCGGTCGATGCCGACCAGCAGGCCGCCGCCGGCACAGGCGGCGCGTATGCGCGCCAGCATGGCCAGCGCTTCGGCCGGGTCCAGGTTGCCGATGCTGGAACCGGGATAGAAGAACAGCCGCCCGGCGTCCGGAATGGTGTCGGGCAGATCGAGCGCATGATGGAAGTCCTGGCCCAGCGCGATGATCTCGAGCCCCGGATGGGCGTGTTCCAGGCGCTGGACTGCCGCGCGCAGGTAATCCGCCGAGATATCGATGGGCACATAGCGCCGCGGGCGCAGGCTGGCGAACAGGCGTTCTGCCTTGACGCAATCGCCGGCGCCCAGATCGACCAGCGAATCGATCGCGCCTACGTGACGGGCGATGTCGGCGGCGTGGTCGCGCAGGATCTCGGCTTCGCAGCGCGTGGGATAGTACTCGGGCAGTTGCGTGATGGCAGTGAACAGGCTGGAGCCGAGGCGGTCGTACAGGTATTTGGGATCGATGCGCGCCGGGCGGGCGAGCAGGCCGGCCTGCAGTTCCTGGAGGGCCTGCGCGGTATCGTCGGGCGAGGGTTCCAGAAAGGCGGGGGGCGCGGCGGCGAACATGCTGCGGGGCTGGACCATGCGGTTGCTTCCTTGCAGTTGGCGCGACACTTATTGTCACCGGCGATTCCGCCGCGCCGCAAGCCCCACGGGCCGATTGCAATGCTTTTTAACGAAACGCAAGCAGGGCGGGGCGCTGGCGAAAAAGTGTGTCTGGGCGCGGGGCGCCGAAATACCGCATTACTGCTGGTTGCGAAACCACAGGACAGGCCCCGGCCGGGCGAGCAGAATAAAGTCAAGAGTCAATATGCCAAGAGACTGCGTATGTCGTCGATGATCGTTGCACGTTTTGATAGTGTCCCGTCGGCCAAGAGCGCGGCGCATGCGCTGTTTGCCGAAGGTTTCCGCGAAGAGGCGGTCAGCCTGTTCCGGGGCGGGCGCCGCACCGGGCGGGTCCAGTCCTGGGATGAAGACCCGGAGACCCAGGCCGGGCACGCGCGCTACGGCATGGCCTGGCGCGCCGCGGCGCTGGCCGCGGCCGGCGCGCTGCTGGGCACGGTGGCCGCCATTTTCCTGGCCCGCGGCGACATCGCCGTCGTGGGCGGGGCCGTGCTGGGCGCCTGCGCGGGGTCGGCTGCCGGCGCCCTTTGGGCCGGGCGGCGCCTGGTGGCCCTGCGCAATGCCCGCCTGCACAGCCTGCCCGCCGCCGAACAGGCCGTGTTGCTGGCGGTGCACGTCGAGCCCGATGAGGAAGAGGCGGTGATGGCGCTGCTGCGCGACGCGGGCGGCTTCCAGGTCGACCGCGAGCACGGCCGCTGGCGCGGCGGCCGCTGGACGGATCGCGAGCCGGCGCGGCGCGGTGCGCCGCGCCGCACGACCATCTCGCATCGCACCCAGTGGCAGCCCTGAGCCGGGGATGCAGCCATGCCAGCCCGCGATCCGAGACGCGCGGTAAGGTGCCTGGTGTGGCTGGCGCTGATGGCATCGCTGGCGGCTTGCGCCACGGTGCCCGACGCCCAGGAACGCCAGGCGCGTAAAGAACAGGCGGGCCAGTCGGCCGACACCGGCTGGTCCAGCTATCAACAGGGCAGGGACATCGTGAAGCGTGCGGGCACGGCGCGCGAGCAGGACTTCCGGGCCCGCCACCAGGCCATCGAAGCCGCCATCAGCGGCGCGCCGCTGGTGCCGGGCAACGATGTGCGGCTGCTGGCCGACGGGCCGGCCACGTACCGCGCCATGCTGGAATCCATTGGCCAGGCACGGCATTACGTGCACATGGAAACCTATATTTTTGACGATGACGAAGCGGGCCGGCGCTTTGCCGACGCGCTGATCGCCGCGCAGCGCCGCGGCGCTTCAGTCGCCGTCATGATCGACGCGGTGGGCACACTGCAGACGCCCGATACCCTGTTCGACCGCATGCGCGAGGCGGGCGTGCAGGTCGCCGTCTTCAACCCGGTCAATCCGGCCTCGGCGCGCGGCGGATGGTCGCCCAATCAGCGCAACCACCGCAAGCTGCTGGTGGTGGACGGCAAGGTCGGCTATCTGGGCGGCATCAACGTCAGCAGCGTGTACTCATCCGGCTCGCGTCCGGCCAGTTCGGGCCGCGAGGCGCAGCCCTGGCGCGATACCCATATACGCATCGCCGGCCCCGCCGTGGCCGAGCTCGAGCGCGTGATCCTGGCGGGCTGGAAATCGCAGAAAGGGCCGCCGCTGGCGCACGGCGATTTCTTTCCCCGCGCTGTCGAGCAGGGCGACCTGACGGTGCGCATCCTGGCCAACCAGCCGGATCGCAGCGACGGCTACACGGTGTACCTGACGCTGATGTCGGCTTTCGAAAGCGCGCAGAAATCCATCCACATCACCATGGCGTACTTCGTGCCCGACCCGGCCTTTGTCGAAGTGCTGCAGGATGCCGCGCGGCGCGGCGTGGACGTGGTGCTGGTGCTGCCGGGATTCAGCGATTCGTCGCTGGTGTTCCATGCCGGGCGCTCGCACTACGAAAATCTGCTCGAGGCCGGCGTGAAGATATACGAGCGCCGCGATGCGCTGTTGCACGCCAAGACCGCCGTGGTCGACGGGGTGTGGTCCACCGTCGGGTCCAGCAACATGGATTGGCGCAGCTTCGCGCTGAACTATGAAATCAACGCGGTAATTCTGGGCGGCCGGTTCGGCGCCCAGATGGAAGCCCTGTTCGACAGCGACGTGGCCGCGGCCCAGCAGGTTACCCTGCAGGACTGGCACGACCGCGGCGCCGGCAACCGGTTCATGGAGTTTTTCTCGCGCCTGTTCGAGCGCTGGCTGTAGCGCCCGCGCCGGCGTTCAGGGCGTGGTGGCCACCTGTGCGCGATGGATGGCGGCCAGGGCCACGGTGACATCGTGCGCAGGCTGGAACGAGTCGGGCCGCGCCATCGACCAGCCCACCTTGAACAGGGTGTGCCGGAACTCGCCGCGCAGCAATTCGCCTGGTTCCAGTTCTGGGAACAGGGCCGACAGCAGGCGCACTTCGCTGGACGAGATGCGCCGCGCAATGTGATGCGGGCGCAGCTGGCCGGGATGCGTCAGGCCGGCGGCCTGCAGCAGCTCGGCCAGGGCATGCAGCGTGTTGCGATGGAAGTGGGCCACGCGCTGCGCCTTGTCGGGCACCACCAGCGCGCGTTGGCGCAGCGGGTCCTGGGTGGTGACGCCGGTGGGGCACTTGCCGGTATGGCAGGCCTGCGCCTGGATGCAGCCGATCGCGAACATGAAGCCGCGGGCGGCGTTGCACCAGTCGGCGCCCATGGCCATGGCGCGCGCCATGTCGAAGGCCGTGATGATCTTGCCGGATGCGCCCAGCCGGATGCGGTCGCGCAGGTTCACGCCGATCAGGGTGTTATGCACCAGGCGCAGGCCTTCGCGCAGCGGGGTGCCGACGTGGTCGACGAATTCGACCGGCGCGGCGCCGGTGCCGCCTTCGGCGCCGTCGACCACGATGAAGTCGGGCGTGATGCCGGTTTCGAGCATGGCCTTCACGATGGCGAACCATTCCCAGGGGTGGCCCACGCACATCTTGAAGCCCACCGGCTTGCCTTCGGACAGTTTACGCAGGCGCGCCACGAAATGCAGCAGACCGATCGGCGAATCGAACGCGCTGTGGCTGGATGGCGAGTTGCAGTCTTGCCAGGCCGCGACGCCGCGCGCCTCGGCGATTTCGGGCGTCACCTTGGCGCCCGGCAGAATGCCGCCGTGGCCGGGCTTGGCGCCCTGCGACAGCTTGATCTCGATCATTTTCACCTGGGGGGTACAGGCGTTGCGCACAAAGGCGGCTTCGGAAAACGCGCCGCTTTCGTCGCGGCAGCCGAAATAGCCCGAGCCGATGTTCCATACCAGCGCGCCGCCGGCCTTGCGGTGGTAGCGGCTGACGCCGCCCTCGCCGGTGTCGTGCGCGAAGTTGCCCTGGCGCGCGCCTTCGTTCAGCGCCATGACGGCATTGGCCGACAGGGCGCCGAAGCTCATGGCCGAAATGTTGAATGCCGACATCGAGTACGGCTGGGTGCATTCGGCGCCGCCGACGGTCACGCGGAAATCGGCATCGGCGACGTGCGCCGGCACCAGCGAATGGTTGATCCATTCGTAGCGGTCGCCGTAGACGTCTTCCTGGGTGCCGAACGGGCGCTTGTCGATTTCGAGCTTGGCGCGCTGGTACACGATGGAGCGCTGCGCGCGCGAGAACGGCGCGGCGTGCGTGTCGTCTTCCAGAAAGTACTGGCGGATCTCGGGGCGGATGAATTCGAACAGGAAACGCAGGTTGCCCAGCACCGGATAATTGCGGCGGATGGCGTGGCGTTCCTGGATCAGGTCGTAGATGCCCAGCAGCGCCAGCAGCGCCAGCGGCACCGCCGCCCATAGCCAGTGGACGGATGCCGTCGCCGCCAGCACGGCAGTAATGGCGGCGCCCAGCAGCACCACGACAAAGGTTGTGTAGCGGCCAACCATCCAGGTCATGCGAGTCTCCCGATTGCGGATGACGGCAACCATACCACTAGATACGGCCTTCTTAGAACTATGGGCAAACGCTCAGCCGCAGCGCCAGCGCCGCCAGGGTGGCCAGCAGCACCGGCAGGGTCAGCACGATGCCGACCCGGAAGTAATAGCCCCAAGTGATGCGCAGGCCCTTGCGCGCCAGCACGTGCAGCCACAGCAGAGTGGCCAGGCTGCCGATGGGCGTGATCTTCGGGCCCAGGTCGGTGCCGATGACGTTGGCGTAGATCATCGCGTCGCGCACGGCGCCGGTTGCGCTGGTGTCGGCGATGGCCAGCGCGCCCACCAGCACGGCCGGCAAGTTGTTCATCACCGAGGCCAGGAAAGCCGTGACCAGGCCCGTTCCCATGGCCGCGCCCCACACGCCATGGCGGGCGAACGCGTCGAACAGGCTGGCCAGGTGAGCCGTCAGGCCGGCGTTGCGCAGCCCGTACACCACCAGGTACATGCCCAGCGAGAACACCACGATATGCCAGGGGGCTTCGCGCATGACCCGGCGCGTGCCCACGATATGCTGGCGGCCCGCCACCAGCAGCAGGGCCAGGGCGCCGGCCGCGGCAATGGCGCTGACCGGGATGCCCAGGGGTTCCAGAACGAAAAAACCCGCCAGCAATAGCGCCAGCACCGCCACGCCGGTGCGGAAGGTGACCGGGTCGCGCACCGCCGAGTGCGGCGTCCGCAATTGCGCCACGTCGTAGCGGGCCGGGATGTGCCTGCGGAAGTACAGGAACAGCACCGCCAGGGTGGCGGCCACGGCGGCGACATTGACGGGCACCATGACCGACGCGTAGCGCCCGAAACCGATGCCGAAAAAGTCGGCCGACACGATATTGACCAGGTTCGATACCACCAGCGGCGTGCTGGCCGTGTCGGCGATGAAGCCGGCCGCCATCACGAAGGCCAGGGTGGCGCCGGGCCCGAACCCCAGCGCCAGCAGCATCTCCATCACGATCGGAGTCAGGATCAGCGCCGCGCCGTCATTGGCGAACAGGGCCGATACGGCGGCGCCCAGCAGCACGATGAGCGCGAACAGCCAGTGGCCGCGGCCGCCGCCCCAGCGGGCCACGTGCAGGGCGGCCCATTCGAAGAAGCCGGCCGCGTCCAGGATGATGCTGGTGATGATGATCGCGATGAACGTGGCGGTGGCGTTCCAGACGATATGCCACACCGCGGCCACGTCGGCCAGGTGCACCGCGCCGGTGGCCAGTGCCACGGCGGCGCCAGCCGTGGCGCTCCAGCCGATGCCCAGGCCGCGGGGCTGCCAGATGACGAGGGTCAGCGTGACGATGAAAATGGTGGCGGGCAGCAGCATGGCGCAAAGGTTCAGGAAAGCCGGGAGCTGATCCAGGCGACCAGCAGGGTAATGGTGGGCACCGAAAGAATGGTCGACAGCAGGATGGCGCGCGAGGTGGCGCGCGCGTCGCGGCCGTACATCTGCGCCAGCATGAAGGGCCCGGTGCCGATGGGCAGGGCCGCCATGAGCACCGCGCACGAGGCCCACAGCGGTGGCATGGGGAAAACCAGGAAAGCCAGCACCGCGGTGGCGGCGGGCTGCAGCAGCAGCTTGCCGGCCACCAGCCGGCCCACGGCGGCGCGGCTGCCGCCGGGCTGGGCCTGGGCCAGGAACAGGCCGATGGTGACCAGGGCGCACGGGCTGGCCGAGGCGCCCAGCAACTCGACGTAGCGGTCCAGGCCGGCCGGCAGCGCCAGGCCGGACCCCGTGCAGGCCAGGCCGAGCAGCGGCGCGATCAGCAGCGGATTGCGGACCAGCGCCCGCGCCACCTTGGCCAGGGTGGCGGCCAGGCTGCGGTCGCGGTGCTGGTCGAATTCGATCAGGGCGATGGCGGCGCCGAACAGCACGCAGGCGGTGAGCAGGGTAGTAATGACCGCCGGCGCCAGGCTGGCCGGGCCGAGCAGGGCCAGGCACAGCGGGATGCCCATGTAGCCGGCGTTGGTGTAAGACGCCGCCAGCCCTTCGATGCTGAGATCGGTGAGGGGCGGGGCGCGGCGCCGCGGCCGCACGCAGGTCGCGGCGAAGGTAATGGCGATGCCGCCGGCGAACGCCGCCACGAATCCCCAGTGCAGCTGGCCGGGGTCGGCATGGGCCATGGCGCGAAACAGCAGCGCCGGCAGCGACAGATACACCACATAGCGATTCAGCGCATCGGTGGCGGCCGGGCCCAGCACGCGCCAGCGGGCCGCCAGCCAGCCGGTCAGGATGAGGGCGAAAACCGGCAGGGCGGCAGTGACAACGGCTTGCATGGCGGGGGGGCGATTTGAAGTGCGCCCATTCTACTGTGCGCCGGCGGGTTCCAGCCGGGCGCTTTGCCTGCGAAAATCCGGGTGTGCCACAGAGGCCGAGCCTTTACCGACCATTGCAGGAGACCCGCCATGCCTACCCCGTCCGCTGTCCGTATTGTCCTGGGAACCTGGGAGCGCCTGCGCGATGATGCCTACGCCGTGCGGCACGAAGTGTTCGTGCTGGAACAGTCGGTGCCGGTCGATATCGAGCTCGACGACGACGACCCGGTGGCCGTGCACGCCGTGGCCTATGGCGGCGACGGCACGCCCGTTGCCACCGGACGGCTGCTGCCCGATGGCCATATCGGGCGCATGGCCGTGCGCAAGGCGGCCCGCGGCAGCGGCGTCGGCGGGCAAGTGCTGGATGCGCTGATCGCGCAGGGGCATGGCGACGGCCACCGCCTGCTGTTGCTGCATGCCCAGACCCATGCCCGCCGCTTTTACGAAGCCCACGGATTCGCGGCGCAAGGTGAAACGTTCGTCGAGGCCGGCATCGAGCACATCGCCATGACGCGCGCGCTGGGCGATTGACGCGCAACCCGGCCGCCGGCTGGGCGGGAAAAGCCAAATAAAAAACCCCGATGCCTTGCGGCAATCGGGGTTTTCGGCGCATCGCGAAGGTAAGTCGCGATGTAGTAATTGGTGCCCAGGAGAGGACTCGAACCTCCACACCTTGCGGCACATGGACCTGAACCATGCGCGTCTACCAATTCCGCCACCTGGGCGCTGTTGTTCGGGCGCGGTGTTGTTTAATCGCGTTTGAACATCAGAGGACGCGCATTATGCACACTTTTCAGGCCGGGCGCAACTCGGGCGGGCGGGCCGCCTGCGCGCGCTGCCGGCGGCCGCTGGCGCACTGCCTGTGCCGGTGGATTCCGTCGCTGGACAGCCGCACCCGCGTGCTGGTGCTGCAGCACCCGGAAGAGGCGCGCCACGCGTTGAATACCGCCCGGCTGGCGGTGCTGGGCCTGCGCAATGCCAGCCTGCACGTGGGGCGGCAGTTCGATGCCGCCTTGTGGCAAGTGGCGGGCTACCAGCCCTGGCTGCTGTTTCCGGGCGAAGGGGCCGAGGTGCTGGCGCCCGCGGGCCCGGCCCACCCGGCGGGGCCGCCGCGGCTGTTGGTGGTGCCGGATGGCACCTGGCGTCATGCGCGCCAGCTGCTCGCGGCGCATCCGGATCTGGCGGCGCTGCCGCGGGCGGCCCTGGCGGGCGGGCCGGAGTCGCGCTACCGGGTGCGCCATGCCGGGCATCCGCAGGCGCTGGCCACCATCGAGGCAGTGGCCGCGGCGCTGGACGCGCTGGAGGCGCCGCGATCGTTCGCCGCGCTGCTCAGGCCTTTTGACGAGCTGGTGGGAGGGCAGATTGCCGCCATGGGGCAGGCGCGCTACGAGCGCGACCATGTGCGGCGCGCCGGCAGCCGGGCCGAGGGCCGCCGCGCCGGGCAAAAAACAAACCCCCGGGAGCCTTGAAGGGCTGCCGGGGGCCGGGCGGCGATTCGGGGGTGCCCCGAACTGCCTGAATTCCGTGGTGCCCAGGAGAGGACTCGAACCTCCACACCTTGCGGCACATGGACCTGAACCATGCGCGTCTACCAATTCCGCCACCTGGGCACTGAGCAAAACCTTGCGGGTTTGTATGATACGCTGCAAACAACCTAGCAACGTGCTACATGCATTACCATACAGGCCTTGCTGCAGTGATCAGCCTTGGGCAGACCACAGAAGCAAAAGATTATATACAGGATTCCCAACTTTGGCAAAACGATCGAGTAAAGATTCCAATAACAATAACAACGGCAGATCAGGATTCGTGTTGCCCGAAACGCCCCCCGACTTCGACCCCGATGTGCCCTCGCGCGAAGCCATTCTGAAGGCGCTGCGGTCGGCCGGGGCGCCGCTGTCGCCGGCCGAGCTGGCCGAGCGCATGGGCGTCGAGCGGCCCGCCACGCTGGTGGGCTTCGAACGCCGCCTGGGCGCCATGGAGCGCGATGGCCAGCTGATGCCCAACCGCAAGGGGGTGCTGCTGCTGGCCACCAAGCTGGACTTCGTGGCGGGCAAGGTGCAGGGCCACCGCGACGGCTTCGGCTTCCTGCTGCGCGACGACGGCGGCCCCGACCTGTTCCTGTCGCCGCGCGAAATGCTCAAGGTGCTGCACGGCGACCGCGTATTGGTCAAGCCTTCGGGCGAATACCGCGGCAAGCCCGAAGGCATGATCGTCGAGGTCATCGAACGGCGCACCAACAAGCTGGTGGGCCGCTTTCTGCACGAGCACGGCCTGTCCATCGTGGTGCCGGAAGACCAGCGCATCAAGCACGACATCCTGATTCCGCCGGGCGACACCAACGGCGCACAGCACGGCCAGGTGGTGGCGGTGCAGATCATGGAACAGCCGACCCGCCACACTCAGCCGCTGGGCCGGGTTTCCGAAGTGCTGGGCGAAATCGACGACCCCGGCATGGAGATCGAGATCGCGGTACGCAAGTTCGACGTGCCGGTCGAGTTTTCCGAGCCCGCCGCCAAGCAGGCCGCGCGCCTGCCCGATGTGGTGCGCAAGGCCGACCTGAAAGACCGCATCGACCTGCGCGACGTGCCGCTCATCACCATCGACGGCGAAGACGCGCGCGACTTCGACGACGCGGTGTACTGCGAGCCGGTGGAACTGGGCAGCGGCCAGCGCAAGCGGCCGGCCTGGCGCCTGCTGGTGGCCATTGCCGACGTCAGCCACTATGTCACGCCCGATGACGCCCTGGACGACGACGCGCTCGAGCGCGGCACCAGCGTGTATTTCCCGCGCCGGGTGATCCCGATGCTGCCCGAATCGCTGTCCAACGGGCTGTGTTCGCTGAACCCGCAGGTCGACCGGCTGGTGCTGGTATGCGACATGGTGATCCCGGCCTCGGGCGCCAAGGCGGGCACCATCACGGCCTATCAGTTCTACAACGCGGTCATGCATTCGCATGCGCGCACGACCTACACCCAGGTCTGGGAAGCCCTGCAGCAGCCGGGCGGGCCGGTGGCGCATGCGCTGGGCGAGGTCATGCCGCACGTGCGCCACTTGCACGAGCTCTACCAACTGCTGGTGCAGCAGCGCAAGAAGCGCGGCGCCATCGATTTCGACACGGTCGAGACCAAGATCGTCTGCAACGAGCTGGGCCGCATCGAGCAGATCGTGGGCGTGGTGCGCAACGACGCGCACAAGCTCATCGAAGAATGCATGCTGGCGGCCAATACCTGCGCGGCCGATTTCATGAGCCGCAGCAAGCATCCCGGCCTGTACCGCATTCACGAAGGCCCCACGCCGGAACGCCTGACTTCGCTGCGCGAATTCCTGCGCACCATGGGCCTGTCGCTGGGCGGCGGCGATGCGCCCACCGCCAAGGACTACGGCGAATTCCTCGACAGTGTGCGCAGCCGGCCCGATTTCCAGCTGCTGCAGACGATGTGCCTGCGCTCGATGCAGCAGGCCATCTACAGCCCGGACAATGTCGGCCATTTCGGCCTGGCGTATCCGGCCTACAGCCATTTCACATCGCCGATCCGGCGCTATCCCGACCTGCTGACGCACCGCGTGATCAAGGCGCTGCTGGCCGGCCGGCGCTATGTGCCGGGCCTGGAAGACCAGCCGATGGTCATCGGCCGCACGCAGCGAGAGCATGAGCACGCCACCTGGGAAAAGCTGGGCCTGCTGTTGTCGGCCAGCGAGCGGCGCGCCGACGAGGCCTCGCGCGATGTCGAGGCCTGGCTGAAGTGCTGGTTCGTCAAAGAGCGGGTGGGCGAGGATTTCAGCGGCACGGTCACCGGCGTGGCCAGCTTCGGCGTGTTTGTTACGCTGGATACGCTGCACGTGGAAGGCCTGGTGCACGTGTCGGAACTGGGCGGCGAGTACTTCCAGTTCAACGAGGCGCTGCACGAACTGCGCGGCGAGCGCACCGGCATGCGCTACCGGCTGACCGACAAGGTGCAGGTGCAGGTGTCGCGCGTCGACCTGGAGGCCCGCCGCATCGAGTTCCGCCTGGTCAAGGGCACCAGTTTCGAGGCGCTGCGCAAGGCCGCCTCGCGCAATCCCGACGAGCCGCGCAAGGTGAAGAAGGCCGCCGCGCCCAAGCCGGCGGCGTTGAAAGGGCAAACCGCCAAACAGCGGCGCGCCCAGGCCAAGAAGGCCGCCAAGCCGGCGGCGCCCGCCAAGAAGCGCGCGCCCGCCAAGAAAGCCGCGCGCCGGTAGCCCCCTCGGGTGTCTGACACCTGCGGAGTCAGACACCTGGAGCGGCGCGGGCGGCGCCGCAGGCGGTAACATGGCGGCTGTGGCCGGCCGGGCGCCCCTGGCGCGCCGGCGGCCGGCCTTTCGTTACCCACAATAAGGTGAATATTCATGGCGTCGGCCCAAGTACTGGCGGGGTTTCACGCGGTGGTGGCGCGTCTGCGGCACGCGCCCGAGTCGATCAAAGACATTTATGTCGAGGCCTCGCGCCGCGACAAGCGCATGCAGACGTTCCTGGAGCAGGCCGAACGGGCCGGGCGGCGCGTGCATCCGGTATCGGTCGAACGGCTGGACGGCCTGGCGCGCGGCACCCGCCACCAGGGCGTGGTGGCGCTGGCCGAAGAGCGCCTGCTGGCGGTCGATGTCGACGAGGTGCTGGACACCATCGAAGGGCCGGCGCTGCTGCTGGTGCTGGACGGGGTGACCGATCCGCACAACCTGGGCGCCTGCCTGCGCACCGCCGACGCCGCCGGCGTGCATGCGGTGGTGGCGCCGCGCGACCGCGCCGTGGGGCTCAACAGCACGGTGCAGCGGGTGGCCTGCGGGGCCGCCGACACGGTGCCCTACATTACCGTCACCAACCTGGCGCGCACGCTGCGCGGCCTGAAAGAGCGGGGCGTCTGGGTAGTGGGCACCGATGACCAGGCCGCCGACCGCCTGCACGCCGTCGATGCGCGCCAGCCGATGGCCTGGGTGATGGGCGCCGAAGGCGAGGGCATGCGCCGCCTGACGCGCGAAACCTGCGACCAGCTGGTCAATATCCCGATGCTGGGCTCGGTTGAAAGCCTGAACGTCAGCGTGGCCAGCGCCGTGTGCCTGTACGAGTCCGTGCGCCAGCGGCAGGAGTAAACTTTTCCGGCTGCGGCGATCGCCGCCCCTCACAAGTCTTCATCATCATGCACCAGAACGGCTTTACCACCACCATTCTTCATTCCGACCGCCTGCAGTCCGTCGAGCATGGCGCCGTGCACAAGCCCATCCATACCTCGTCCGAGTTCGCCTACGCCGACGCGCGCGAGCTGGCGGCGGTGTTCCAGGGCAAGGCCGGCTTTACCTACGGCCGCCAGGGCACGCCCACCACGGCCGCGCTGGAAGCCAAGATCAGCAAAATGGAAGGGGGCGCGGGCACGGTATCGTTCGCCACCGGCATGGCGGCCCTGGCCGCGGTGTTCTCGACCCTGCTGCGCAAGGGCGACCACCTGCTGTCCAGCCAGTACGTATTCGGCAATACCAACAGCCTGCTGGGCACGCTGGCCGAGCTGGGCGTCGAGGTCAGCTACGTCGATCCCACCGACATCGCCCAGGTGCGCGCCGCCCTGCGGCCCAACACCCGCATGGTGTTCACCGAAACCATCGCCAACCCCGGCACCCAGCTGGCCGACCTGGCCGGCATGGGCGAACTGTGCCGCGAGCACAATCTGGTGTATGTCATCGACAACACGCTGACTTCGCCCTGGATGTTCCAGGGGCGCGCGGTGGGCGCCTCGCTGGTGATGAATTCGCTGTCCAAGTACATCAGCGGCCATGGCGACGCGCTGGGCGGTTCCATTACCGACACCGGGCTGTACGACTGGTCGGGCTACGCCAACATCTACGACAGCTACCGCAAGGGGCCGTCCACCGGCTGGGGGCTGCTGCAGATCAAGAAGAAGGGCCTGCGCGACATGGGCGGCACGCTGTCAGCCGATTCGGCGCACCGCATCGCCGTGGGCGCCGAAACCCTGGCGCTGCGCATGGCGGCGCACTGCGGCAACGCTTTGGCGCTGGCGCGCATGCTGGACGCGCATCCAGGCGTGGCCCGCGTGCATTACCCCGGGCTGCCCGGCCACCCTCAGCATGAACGCGCCACCGAACTGTTCGGCGGCCGCTACGGCGGGCTGCTGGGGGTCGAGCTGGCCGAGGGCGTCGATTGTTTCGATTTCCTGAACCACCTGAAAATCGTGCTGATGGCCACGCACCTGGGCGATACGCGCAGCCTGGCGCTGCCGGCGGCGCACACCATCTATTATGAAATGGGCGCCGAGCGCCGTGCTCAGATGGGCATTGCCGACAGCCTGATCCGGGTGTCGGTGGGCATCGAAGACCAGGCCGACCTGCTGCACGACTTCGACCAGGCGCTCAAGGCCTGTCTGGCGTAACCCACGCCGGTTTTCCCGCGGGCCCCCATGCTTATACAAATTGCCGATGTTTTCAGCGCCGCCGAGGCGGCGCAGATGCGCCAGCGCCTGGAACAGGCCGACTGGGTTGACGGCCGGGTCACGGCCGGCCACCAGTCGGCGCAGGTCAAGCACAACCGCCAGCTGCCCGAGCAGCATCCGCTGGCCCAGGAGCTGGGCGGGCTGATCCTGCAGCGGCTGTCGGCCAACAACCTGTTTATGTCGGCGGCGCTGCCGCGCAAAATATTTCCGCCCTTGTTCAATCGCTACGAAGGCGGCGAGGCTTTCGGCTACCACGTCGACAACGCCGTGCGGGTGGTGCCCGGCACGTCCGAGCGCGTGCGCACCGACCTGTCGGCCACGCTGTTCTTTTCCGACCCCGATACCTACGACGGTGGCGAGCTGGTGGTGGACGACACTTACGGGCCGCGCTCGGTCAAGCTGCCGGCCGGGCACATGGTGCTGTATCCGGGCACCAGCCTGCACAAGGTCAACCCTGTGACGCGCGGCGCGCGCATCAGCGCTTTTTTCTGGATGCAGAGCCTGGTGCGCGAAGACGGCCAGCGCAGCCTGCTGTTGGACATGGACGTGGCCATCCAGCGGTTGAACCAGGACGCCGCCGGGCATCCGTCCATCGTGCAGCTTACCGGCATCTATCACAATCTGCTGCGCCGCTGGGCCGACGTCTGACGCCGCGCCGGCGGGGCCCGGCGGGCGCGCCCATGCGCGAACGCAAGCGCGCCTATTACGTAATGCTCTAAGCCAGTATTGGCGCGGCTTTTGGCAAGCTTTCCTCTTGACAGCCGCTTCGGCGCAAGGCCTAATACGTCTCTGCGTCGCTGACACTTCACCACGGTATCGTGGCGGTGAAGTCTCCGCGACGCAGCAATTTTGCAGTTGCGCCTGGTAGTGCCCAGAAGCATTTCCACTCGTCCGTTCTTCCGTTTGCCGGCGTCGAGGTTTTCCTCCGACGCCAGCGCGCGCCCGACAGAACCAATACCTTGTGAGGGGTAAACCTGAATGAACAAAACCGAACTCATCGATCATATCGCCAGCAAGGCTGATATTTCCAAGGCTGCTGCTGGCCGTTCGCTTGACGCCCTGATCGGTGCTGTCAAGACCACGCTCAAAAAGGGCGGTACGGTCACGCTGGTGGGCTTCGGCACGTTCGCCGTCTCGGCGCGCGCTGCTCGCACGGGCCGCAATCCGCGCACCGGCGAAACCATCAAGATCAAGAAGGCCAAGGTGCCGAAGTTCCGTCCGGGCAAGGCCCTGAAAGACGCCGTCAACTAAGCCACGGCATCGCGCGGCGCGCGTGCGCCGCGATCG
Source organism: Bordetella petrii (assembly GCF_017356245.1). Lineage (NCBI taxonomy): Bacteria > Pseudomonadati > Pseudomonadota > Betaproteobacteria > Burkholderiales > Alcaligenaceae > Bordetella > Bordetella petrii. Next base: position 2,983,529 of record NZ_JAFMZZ010000001.1, on the reverse strand, counting down.
AAAAGCCCTTGAATCGGCGTGCCGCGCCGGAACTTCAAGGGCTTTTGTGTTTTTGGCGCCGGCCGCCCGGGCAAGGGGCAGGCGCCGGGCAAACAAAAAGGCACCCGGGAATGCCGAGTGCCTTGCTGTGCGGGGGTGGTGGGTGCTACAGGGGTCGAACCTGTGACCTACGCCTTGTAAGGGCGCCGCTCTACCAACTGAGCTAAGCACCCCCGGGTGCCGCCTGCGCCGCTGCCTGCAGCAACGCGGACGGCAGTATACCGGAGCCGCCCGGCCCCGGCAAATGCGCCGCGGGGCCTACATGCCGGCGGGCATGGGGTGCATCATATTAGCGTTCATGTTGTGCAGCACCCAGGCCGAACCGCCCACGATGATGGCGATGACGAACACGGCGAACACAAAGGCCGACAGGTTGTCGCGCTGCGAGCGCGAGGCGCCCATGTGCAGGAAGTACACCAGCTGCACCAGCAGCTGCGCCACGCACAGCACGATGATGCCCGGCATGGCCAGCGAGCGGGGCACCGCGCCGGACATGACCAGCCCGAACGACGCCAGCGTCAGCAGAATGGAAAGGCCGAAGCCCACCAGGTACGATTTCAGGGTGCCGTGGGCGGCGCTGTCATGGCCGTGGCCATGGTCCGCCGCGGCGATCGTGTCGTGCGACATCAGAGCGCTCCCAGAAGATAAACAAACGTAAACACGCAGATCCAGACGATGTCCAGGAAGTGCCAGAACAGGCTCAGGCACGACAGGCGGCGGACATTGACCGGATCCAGGCCGTGGCGGCGCACCATGTCGATCATCACCACGATCCACACCAGGCCGAACGTGACGTGCAGGCCGTGGGTGCCGATCAGCGTGAAGAAAGCCGACAGGTAGGCGCTGCGCTGCGGCCCGGCGCCTTCGGTGATCAGGTGGTGGAATTCGAAGATTTCCATGCCGATGAAGCCGGCGCCGAACAGGAAAGTGACGCACAGCCAGCCGATGACGCGGCGCGCGCGGCCCGCGTGCAGGTTCAGCATGGCCATGCCGAAGGTGAAGCTGCTGATCAGCAGCAGCATGGTCTCGACCAGCACGAACGACAGGTCGAACAGTTCCGCGCCGGTGGGGCCGCCGGCGGTGGCCTTGGACAGGACGGCGAACGTGGCGAACAGGACCGAGAAGATCAGCAGATCGCTCATCAGGTAGATCCAGAACCCGAACACGGTCTTGGATCCGTCATCATGGTGTCCGGCGTGGCCGGACCCGTGGGGCAGGGCGGTTACAGCTTGGGTCATGGCTCAGGCGGCCTTTTGCATATTGGCGAGATGGGCGGATTCGATGCGTTCGACTTCCGCGGCGGGCACGTAGTAGTCGGTGTCGCGGTCATAGGCGCGCACCAGGAACGAGCCGATCATGCCCAGGAAGCCGACGATGGCCAGCCACCAGATGTGCCAGATCAGGCCGAAGCACATGGCCAGCCCGAAGGCGCCGATGTACACCCCGGCGCCGGTATTGCGCGGCATGTGGATGTCCTCGTAGCCGGCGGGCGCGGTGTAGGCCGTGCCGTTTTCCTTGTTTTCCCAGTGCTGGTCCAGGTGCTCGACGTGCGGCACGTGGGCGAAGTTGTAGAACGGCGCCGGCGACGGGATGGACCATTCCAGGGTGCGGCCGCCCCAGGGATCGCCGGTGGTGTCCAGGTTCTGCTTGCGGTCGCGGATGCTGACGAACACCTGCTGCAGGATGAACCAGATGCCCAGCGCCACGAAGCAGGCGCCGACCAGTGCCACGATCAGGTAGGGCTGCCACTCGGGGTTGTCGTAGTGGTTCAGGCGCCGCGTCATGCCCTTGAAGCCCAGGATGTACAGCGGCATGAAGGCCAGGTAGAAGCCCACCAGCCAGCACCAGAACGAGTACTTGCCCAGGCGTTCGTTCAGCTTGAAGCCGAAGGCCTTGGGGAACCAGTAGGTCATGGCGGCGATGCAGCCGAACACCACGCCGCCGATGATGACGTTGTGGAAGTGCGCGATCAGGAACAGGCTGTTGTGCAGCACGAACGACACCGCGGGAATCGCCATCAGCACGCCGGTCATGCCGCCGATCACGAAGGTGACCATGAACCCGACGGTCCACAGCATGGGCGTGCTCATTTCCACCCGGCCGCGGTACATGGTGAACAGCCAGTTGAATATCTTCACGCCGGTGGGCACCGAGATGATCATCGTCATGATGCCGAAGAAGGCGTTGACGTTGGCCCCCGAGCCCATGGTGAAGAAGTGGTGCAGCCACACCAGGAACGACAGGATGCCGATCGCGGCGGTGGCGTAGACCATCGACTTGTAGCCGAACAGCGGCTTTTTCGAGTACGTGGCCACGATTTCCGAGAACGCGCCGAAGCAGGGCAGGATCAGGATGTACACCTCGGGGTGGCCCCAGATCCAGATCAGGTTCACGTACATCATGACGTTGCCGCCCATGTCGTTCGTGAAGAAGTGCGTGCCCAGGTAGCGGTCGGCGGTCAGCAGGGCCAGGGTGGCGGCCAGCACGGGGAAGGCGGCCACGATCAGGACGTTGGTGACCAGCGCGGTCCAGGTGAACACCGGCATCTTCATCAGGCTCATGCCCGGCGCGCGCATGCGCAGGATGGTCACGATGAAGTTGATGCCGCTCAGGGTGGTGCCCAGCCCGGATATCTGCAGCGCCCACAGGTAATAGTCGACCCCCACGCCCGGGCTGTAGTCCAGCCCCGACAGCGGCGGGTAGGCCAGCCAGCCGGTGGCGGCGAATTCGCCCACGAACAGCGACAGCATCATCAGCACTACGCCGGCGACGAACAGCCAGAAGCTCAGCGAGTTCAGGAACGGGTAGGCCACGTCGCGCGCGCCGATCTGCAGCGGCACCACCACGTTCATCAGGCCCGTGATGAACGGCATCGCCATGAAGAAGATCATGATGACGCCGTGGGCGGTGAAGATCTGGTCGTAGTGGTGCGGCGGCAGGATGCCGGCCGAGTCGGCCGAGGCCACCGCCAGCTGCGTGCGCATCATGATGGCGTCGGCAAAGCCGCGCAGCAGCATGACCAGCGCCACGATGATGTACATGATGCCGATGCGCTTGTGGTCGACCGTGGTGAGCCAGTCGGTCCACAGGTACTTCCATTTGCGGAAGTAGGTAATGGCGCCCAGCAGCGCCATGCCCATGATGGCCACCGCCGCCAGCGTGACCATGACGATAGGTTCATGGTACGGAATGGACTCTAGGGTGAGTTTGCCGAACATCAGTTGTTTCCTGCGATCAAATTCTGCGACGTGGGCGTGCAGTTCGCCGGATCCAGGCCGGCGATCTTGCTCATCTGGTTGTGCATGATGTAGTCGAACATGCCCGTGGGAGTGCTGGAGTAGCGCGTGGCGGCCACATTGATACTGGGCGCCGCCAGGGCCTGATAGGCCGCGGGCGTGAGCGGGTTGTTGGCGGCCCTGGCCTGCTTGATCCAGTCTTCGAAGCCCTGCTGCGAGGTGGCGATGGCCTTGAAGCGCATGCCCGAGAAGCCGCCGCCGCTGTAGTTGGCGGAAATGCCGGCGTAGGTGCCGGCTTCGCGGGCGATCAGGTGCAGCTTGGTTTCCATGCCCGCCATCGAGTAGATCTGGCTGCCCAGCTGGGGAATGAAGAACGAGTTCATCACCGACGCCGACGTAATGCGGAACTGCACCGGCGCGTCCACGGGGAAGGCGATTTCATTGACGGTGGCAATGCCGTAGTCGGGATAGATGAACAGCCACTTCCAGTCCATCGACACGACGTCGATGTTTACCGGCTTGACGGCCGATTCGATGGGGCGGTAGGGGTCCAGGGCATGCGAGGAACGCCAGGTCAGCACGGCCAGGATGCCGACGATGATGCAGGGGATGGTCCACACCACCACCTCGATGCGGGTCGAATGCGCCCAGCGCGGCATGTACACCGCCTGAGTGTTGGACGCGCGGTACTTCCAGGCGAAATACAGCGTCATGATAATGACGGGCACCACCACCAGGAGCATCAGCCCCAGGGCGGTGAGAATCAGGGTTTTTTCCTGGGCGCCGATGTCTCCCTTGGGAGAAAGCACTTCCATCGTGCAGCCGCCGAGCAGCATGAGCGCACCGATACCGAGCGTGCGCCCGAAGGTGGCGAAGAAGGGGTGTTTCACGTACAGCCTTGAGGGTGGATTGCCGTGGCCGGCAAGAGTCGCATCACATGCCTTGCGCAGACGCAAAGATGCGGTGAAGCCGCAATGCTAGCGATTTGTTGCAGCGCAAACATGCGACGAAAAGTCGCATCAAGCCCGTGAGTTGCGCCCGGAATGCCAGGGGAACGGCCCGCTGCCGCGGGAGGGGCGCCGCTTGGCGCGGCCGACAGGGTGCGACAACGTGTCGCACCCGCTTGGCGGTCAATCGAAGGCCAGGTCGCGTTCGGGGCCGGGCTTCTTGGCCAGCTTGCGCTGCAGCGAGCGCCGGTGCATGCCCAGCAGCCGCGCCGCGGCCGATACATTGCCGCCGCATTCGTGCAGTGCCTGCTGGATGTGTTCCCATTCCAGCCGGTGCAGCGGCGTCATGGTGGATTCGATGGCGACCGATTCGGCCTTGGCCAGCCCCAGGGTGCGCAGGATCATCGGCGCGGTGGCGGGCTTGGGCAGGTAGTCGTCGGCGCCGCGCTTGATGGCCTCGACGGCGGTGGCCACGCTGGCGTAGCCGGTGACCAGCAGGATGCGCATATCGGTGCGCAGGGCGCGCAGCGGGCGGATCAGGGTCAGGCCCGAGTCTTCGCCCAGGCGCAGGTCGACCAGGGCGAAAGCCGGCTGGGTTTCTTCGGCCACGCGCAGGGCTTCGGCGATGCTGGTGGCCACGCGTGTTTCCAGCCCGTGGCGGGCCAGGCTGCGCTGCAGTGTGCGCACGTAGAGTTCGTCGTCGTCGATCAGCAGGCCGGCGTCGGATGGATTCATGCTTGTATTCCGGAAGCGCGCGGAGCGCCGGGCTCCAGCGGCAGGTAAAAACGGATGCGGGCGCCTCCTCCATCGGCCGCGGTCATGGTCATTTCGCCGCCCAATTGTTCTACGGTGGCGTGCGACAGGGCCAGCCCCACGCCCAGTCCGCCGGGCTTGCCGCTGTGGAACAGGCTGGTGGCGGGCAGCAGGGAGTGGTCGGGATCGAAGCCGCGGCCGTGGTCGCGCACTTCGCCGCGCAGCGCGCCGGCGCGGTATTCAAGGTGCAGGTCGACGCGCGCGTGGCCTTCGGCCTCGCCGGCATCGGCCGCATTGTTCAGCAGGGCCTGCAGCAGATGCGCGATGGCCGGCTCGACCCGCAGGGTGGTGGGCAGTTCGCCGGTGCGGTGCAGGTCGATGGTGGGGCGCACCAGGCGCCACTGGCCCACCACGCGCACCAGGTCGACCTCGGTGGGTACGGCCAGGTTGCGGATGCGTTCGCGGCACAGCGCCAGCAGCTGCCCCAGCAGCGCGACGTCGGCGCGCAGGTCGTCGGTGTCGACTTCGGCGGCGATTTCGTCGGCCAGCAGGGTCATAGTGGCCAGCGGCGTGTTCAGTTCGTGCGCCATGGCGGCCGCGTGGGTGGCTAGCGCGACGATGCCCTCGTTGCGGGTGAAGCGCTCGCGCAGCGCCGCCAGCTCGCGTTCGCGGCTGCGCAGGTCGGCGGCCAGGCGGGTCGAGAAGTACAGCACGACGATGGCCGAAATCAGGAAACTGGTGGCGATGGCCCACAGGATCAGGGCATAGGGGTTGTGGTGGCCTTCGAGCGGCCGCCCCAGCAGGGCCGATACCGCGTATCCCACCAGGCACGCCAGCGCCGCGGCCAGCGCCCAGCCGCGCGGCAGCGCCAGCGCGGCCAGCGCGATCAGGATGAGGAACATCAGGCCGAACGGGTTGTGGATGCCGCCGCTCCAGCCCACCATCCAGGACAGCACGGCGATGTCGACCAGCAGATGCGCGAAGGCGGTGACCGGTTCGATTTCGCCATGGCTGCGGCGCACCCGCAGGCTGGCGTAGATGTTGAAGGCCACCAGCACCGCCACGCCGCTCCAGAGCGGCCGCAGCGGCAGTTCGAGCCCGAGCAGGCCGCTGGCGACCAGCACGGTCGCGGCCTGGCCGGCAATGGCCAGCCAGCGCAGGCTGCACAGGGTACGCAGGAAGGAATTGGAGGAACTACCGGGCATAACGAAAACGAGGAGCCGGCGCAGGCCGGCCAATGGCCGGGAAGCCGGGCGCCTGGTGGCGCCCGCGGCCGCAACTGCCTTCCGCTGGGCGGTTTCAGGCGCGCGCCCCGGGGCGGGGTGCAGCGGCATTGTATTGCGAATCGGCACCGGCTGCTGCGCTGCAGCGAAAACCGGTTGCCCGCCATTGGCGGGCGCAAGCATACTGGCGCCTGGGGCGGCCGGTTGCGGCGCCCGCAGGCCAGATTCGGAGTGCTTCATGAGTGAATCCAACCTTCCCCGGATCAGCATCACGTACTGCACGCAGTGCCAGTGGCTGCTGCGAGCCGCCTGGATGGCGCAGGAACTGTTGTCGACCTTCGGCACCGATCTGGGGGCAGTGGCGCTGGTGCCGGGCACGGGGGGCGTGTTCCGCATCCAGTATGACGACAGCCTGCTCTGGGACCGCGCAGTCGACGGAGGGTTCCCCGACGCCAGGATTCTCAAGCAGCGCGTGCGCGACCGCCTGGATCCGGGGCGCGACCTGGGCCATGTCGACCGGGCGGGCAGGCCCGGCGATTGAGCGGCGGCGCTTCAACCAGAAAGTATGTGCGAATCATTCGCATTTAATATAATATGTCGGACTTGGAATTTGCCGGTCCCGGCGTTTCCCGGCGTGGTGCCGGTTGCGCGGCCGGCCGACATTGATGTTTTTCGGCTGATTCATGCCTCGTTTTCAACACGGTTGGTCCGCTCGTCCGCAGTCTTCCCTGGCTTTACGCGCCGGCGCCGGCCTTACGGTGCTGGCGGCGCACATGGCGGTGGTGGCCGCGATCTACTGGATGCCTGATGAAAGCCCGCCGCAGCTGCTCGAACCCGAGGCGGTGATGGTCAGCGTGATCGAGGCGCCGGTTCCGCAAATCGCCAAGGCGGAACCCACGGTCGAGCCGCCCACGCCGCCCGAGCCGGAACCCGAGCCCGAACCGGAACCGGAACCGGAGCCCGAGCCGGTGGTCGAGCCCGAACCCGAGCCCGTCATCGAGCCGGAACCCGAACCCGAGCCGCCGGTGATCGAAAAGGTGCCGGAACCGGCGCCCAAGCCGAAACCAAAGCCGAAACCCAAGCCCAAGCCGAAACCCAAGCCCAAGGTCGAGAAGCCGGTCGAGCCGCCCAAGGTCGAGAAGCCGCCCACGGGCGCGACCGAGGGCGCGCAGGTGACGCAGGCCCCGGTGCAGGGGCCGCCGCCGGATGAGCCCATCATGGTGTCCAGCGTCGAGTACATGGGACGCCGCCCGATGCCGGTCTATCCCATGACTTCCAAGCGGCTGCGCGAAGAGGGCCGGGTGGTGGTGCTGGTGGAAATCAATACGCAGGGGCTGGTCGAGCGCGCCACCATCGCCCAGTCGTCGGGCTATACCCGGCTGGACGAGTCGGCGCTGACCGCCGCGCGCAAGGCGCGCTTCAAGCCCCTGACCCGCAACGGCGTGGCGTATCCGGCCAAAGCCAAATTACCGTTCGATTTCGTGATGAGGAACTGAGATGTCCAACGCTATGCATAACGCCATTCTGGTGGCGCAGGCGAGTACCGTGCCCGCCGCGCCCGGCGCGGCCGCTGCCCCGGCCGCCGCAGCCGCCGCCCCGGCGGCCAACGGCGCGTTGCCGGCTGCGCAGCAGGCCGCCGACGCCCTGAACCAGGCCGCCCCGGCGCTGTCGCAAGCCGCCGATACTGTCCACCAGGCGGCCGCGGCTGCACCACCGTCGGCGCTGGCGCCGCTGCCCATGCCGCCCGACATGGGTTTCCTGCATTTCGTTGCGCAGAGCGATTTCGTCGGCAAGACGCTGTTCGCCATTCTGATCCTGATGTCGCTGGTCACCTGGTACCTGATCCTGGTGAAGTTCATCAGCAACGTGCGCATGCGCCGCCGCTCGGCCGATTTCCTGAACAAGTTCTGGAATTCCAGCTCGCTGGAGCAGGTCGAGAACGAAATCGTCACGCACGGCGCGCGCGATCCTTTCTCGCACCTGACCAGCCATGCCATGCACGCGCAGACCCATCATTCCAAGTTCGGCGCCACCAAGCTCGAGGAAACTGGCGCCAATGGCGAGTTCGTTACGCGCACCATGCGCAAGGTCATCGATGAAGAAACGGCCAAGCTCGAAAACGGCCTGACCGTGCTGGCCTCGGTGGGCTCCACGGCGCCGTTCGTCGGCCTGTTCGGCACGGTGTGGGGCGTGTACCACGCGCTGGTCGGCATCGGACTGGCCGACGGGGTCACCATCAACCGCATTGCCGGCCCGGTGGGCGAGGCCCTGATCATGACCGGGCTGGGCCTGGCGGTCGCCATTCCCGCCGTGCTGGCCTACAACGCCTTCGTGCGCGGCAACCGCGTGTTCCTGTCGCGCCTGGATGCCTTCGCCCATGATCTGTTCGCCTTCCTGAGCACGGGCCAGCAAGTGGTGTTGTCCGACGGCAAGGTGCGCGCGCTGCGCCGCCAGGGCAGCGCCGCCGGCGCCCGGGGAGCCGAATAATGGCTTTCGGCAGCTTCGACAGCAAAGGCTCGGGCAGCCACACCGTGTCGGAAATCAACATGGTGCCGCTGATCGACGTGATGCTGGTGCTGCTGGTGATCTTCATCATCACGGCGCCGCTGATGGCGCACTCGATCCGCATCAACATGCCGCAGGTCAGCGCCGAGCAGGTACAGGAAGAGCCCAAGACCGTCGATCTGGCCATCGATCCGGCCGGCGCGCTGTTCTGGGACGAAAAACCGGTGGCCATGGAAGACCTGCCCAACCGTTTCCTGACGATCGCGCAGACCAAGCCCCAGCCGGAATTGCGCATCCGCGCCGACATGAACACCCGCTACGAAACGCTGGCCAAGGTGATGGCGGCGGCGCGGCGTTCGGGCCTGTCGCGCATCGGTTTCATTACCACGCCCCAGCCCAATGGCGCGGCGCCGGCCGATCCGGCCGCGCCCGGCGCGGCGGCCGCCAATCCGCCCGCGCCCGCCACCGCAGCCCCGGCTGCGGCGCCCGCGCCGGCCCCGGCGAATTGACCCGCCAGGCTCGCGCGCCATTACCCGTCCGTGCCATCTTCGCGCTAGAATCGCCGCATGCGAGTTCTTGTAATCGAAGATGACACGACCCTGGGCCATGCGCTCCAGGAGTTCCTGGCCGACCAAGGCTATGCAGTCGATTGGCTGACCGATGGCGACAAGGTGCTGGGCGCCCTGGCCGGGCAGTCCTACGACCTGCTGTTGCTCGATCTCAACCTGCCCGGCCGCAGCGGCCTGGACGTACTGCGCCAGCTGCGCCAGGACGGCAACCAGGTGCCGGTGCTCATCGTCACGGCCCGCGACGGCCTGGACGACCGGGTGGCCGGCCTGGACGCCGGCGCCGACGACTACGTCACCAAGCCCTTCGACCTGCCCGAGCTGGCCGCGCGGGTGCGGGCCTTCGGGCGCCGCCGCGCCGGCCAGGCGCAGCCCCTGATCGAGGCCGGCACCCTGACATTCGACACCGTGGGCCGCGAGGTCCGCGCCAACGGCCAGCGCCTGTCGCTGTCGGTGCGCGAACTGTCGGTGCTGGAAATGCTGATGGCCCGCGCCGGCCGGGTGGTCACCAAGCGCCAGATCGTCAATTCCCTTTCCGCCTGGGACGCCGACTTCAGCGAAAACGCCGTCGAAGTCTATGTCTACCGCCTGCGCAAGCGCCTGGAAGGCACGGGCGCCAGCATCCAGACCGTGCGCGGCTTCGGGTACATGCTGGATACCGAGCCGGCGTGAACATGCCGAACCGGCCCGCGCGCACCGTCGCCCGGCCGGCGCCCGCCACCATGCCGGATTCCCCCTCTATTGTTTCTGCCGCGCGCTGGCAAATGCCGCGCGGTTCGCTGGCGCGCTACCTGGTAAAGCGGCTGCTGCCGCCCATGCTGGTGCTGGTGGCGCTGGACCTGCTCGCCACCTGGGTGATCAGCCACAAGTTCGACATGGCGGGCTGGATGCTGGAAGACTTCTTCTGGCTGATGGTGCTGGGGCAGGCCATTCTGGTGGGGGTGTTCGCCGGCGTCATCGTGCAGGGGGTGCGTTCAGGGCTGCGCTCGGTCAATCACCTGTCCGACGAAATCCGGCAGCGCTCCATCGACGACATGCAGCCCCTTGAAGTGGCGGGCGTGCCGGTCGAGATCGAGCCGCTGGTCACGCACACCAACGATCTGCTGCTGCGGCTGGACGCCTCGCTGGCGGCGCAGCGGCGCTTCATCGGCCATGCCGCGCACCAGCTGCGCACGCCCCTGAGCGGCCTGCGCATGGAATCCGAACTGATGCTGGCGCGGCCCTTGCCCGACGACGTGCGCGTGCGCGCCGAGCGCATCAAGGCCGTCAGCGACCGCATGATCCGCCTGGGCCAGCAATTGCTGGTGCTGGCGCGTTCCGATCCGAACGCGCGCCCGCAGGACAGCTTCGTGCGCATCGACCTGTGCGAATGGGTCAGGGCCAGCGGCGCCGAATGGATTCCGCACGCGCGCGCCGCGCATTTCGAGATCGACCTGGTGGCGCCGGACCAGTCTGTATGGATCGACGGCGACCCGCTGCTGCTCGATGAACTGCTGGGCAACCTGATCGACAACGCCCTGCGCTATGGCAAGGGCGGTGGCCGCATCACGCTGACCGTGGGCCTGAATCCGCCTTCACTGACCGTCGAGGACGATGGGCCGGGCATTCCCGCCGAAGAGCATGAGCGGGTGTTCGAGGCCTTTTACCGGTCGCCGGGCAGCACCGTGGGCGGCTCGGGCCTGGGGCTGGCCATCGTGCGCGAAATCGCCCATGCCCATGGCGCCTGGTGGAAGCTGAGCAGCCGCCCCGAATACCCCGGCACCCGCCTGTCCGTCGTATTTCCCGGCCCCCGCAAGGGCGCCCAACTGACCCGCCACGACCGCGCATCATGACATTGCAACATCCGGGCGCCCTGGCGCCGCATGGGCAGGCCCCCTCGTCGAAAGCCGCGCTGATCATGGGCGCGCTGGGCGTCGTCTATGGCGACATCGGCACCAGCCCGCTGTATACGCTGCGCGCCTGTCTGGTCGGGTTCGCCGACCTCGAACCCGCCCACATCCTGGGCGTACTGTCGATTCTGTTCTGGCTGCTGATGCTGGTGGTGTCGTTCAAGTACGTCACCCTGGTGCTGCGGGCCGACAACCGCGGCGAGGGCGGCACGCTGGCGCTGCTGGAACTGGCGGTGCGCGGCCGGGAAGGGCGCGTGCGCTGGCTGCTGGTGGTGCTGGGCATTTTCGGCGCCTCGCTGTTCTATGGCGACAGCATGATCACGCCGGCCATCTCGGTGCTGTCGGCCATCGAAGGCATAGGCGTGGTGTCGCACACGCTGGATTCGTGGATCGTGCCGATGTCGCTGCTGGTGCTGATCCTGCTGTTCGCCATCCAGTCGCGCGGCACCGGCGTCATGGGCAAGCTGTTCGGGCCGGTGATGGCGCTGTGGTTCGGCACCCTGGCGGCGCTGGGCGGCTGGCAGATCTGGCAGGCGCCGCAGGTGCTCGAGGCGCTGAACCCGATATGGGCCGTGCGCTTCATCGATGATTTCCCGCTGGGCAGCTTTCTGTTGCTGGGCGCGGTAGTGCTCGCCCTGACGGGCGCCGAGGCGCTGTACGCCGACATGGGCCATTTCGGCCGGCCGGCGATCCGGCGCGCCTGGTTCTCGATGGTGCTGCCGGCGCTGGTGCTGTGTTATTTCGGCCAGGGCGCGCTGTTGCTGCGCGACCCCCAGGCGATCCGCAATCCCTTTTTCCTGATGGCCCCCGAATGGGGGCTGGTGCCGCTGGTGGTGCTGGCCACCATCGCCACCGTGGTGGCCTCGCAGGCGGTCATTTCGGGGGCGTATTCGGTTACGCGCCAGGCCGTGCAGCTGGGTTTCTGGCCGCGCATGCAGATCCTGCACACCTCGGCCGCCGAGAAGGGCCAGATCTACCTGCCGCAGGTCAACGCGCTGCTGCTGGTGGCCGTGCTGATCCTGGTGATGCTGTTCCAGGATTCGGAAAGCCTGGCGGCCGCCTACGGCTTCGCGGTTACCGGCACCATGCTGGTGACCTCGGTGCTGGCGTTTTCGGTGCTGCCGCGCGGCGCCACCGGCGGGCGCCGGCTGCTCTGGCTGGCCGTGCTGGGCGTGCTGCTGGTGGTCGACCTGCTGCTGTTCAGCGCCAATGTGTTCAAGATCCACGAGGGCGGCTGGCTGCCGCTGCTGGTGGGCACGGTGGTGTTCCTGCTGATGATGACCTGGCGCCGCGGCCGCAGCCTGCTGGCCGAGATGCAGCGCCGCGACCACCAGCCGCTGAAGGATTTCATGACGCAGCTGGAAGCATTTCCGCCGGCGCGCGTGCCGGGCACGGCCATTTTCATGACCATGAACCCGGGCGTGGTGCCGTCGGCCCTGCTGCACAACCTGAAGCACAACAAGGTGCTGCATGAGCACGTGCTGTTCCTGACCATACGCGTGGCGGATGTGCCGTATGCGTCGCAGGACGAGCGCTTCGACGTGGAGCAGATCAGCCCGTCATGCTGGCAGGTGGTGGTGCACTACGGGTTCAAGGAAGACCCGGATGTGCCGGCCGTGCTCCGGCTGGTGGCCGAGGCGTATCCCGAGATCGACCTGGAGCCGATGCGCACGTCGTATTACCTGTCGCGCCAGACGGTGGTGGCGGCCAAGCGGCCGGCCATGCAGCGCTGGCGCCGCACCATCTTCGCCTTCATGGCCCGCAACGGCACCCGCAGCACCAAGTTCTTCAAGATCCCGCCCAACCGGGTGGTGGAAATGGGAATGCAGGTGGAGTTGTAAACGCCGTTTGTTGGCGATGGCTTTTGTTAGCGGTGGATGTGAGAGTTCTTCTGGCCGTCGGGGCGTGGCCGTGGGGCGGTGGGAGCTTCACGAAGGCAGCCTGGCGCCTTCGCGCCAGGCACCGCGTCGTCAACCTCGTCGGCCTGGCGGCCTCCTACGGTTTCCCTCGCTTGCCTCCGAGGCGCCCCCACCGTCCCACGGCCACGCCCCGACTCGCACTGAGTTCACTTCATCCATCGCCGGCACGGCTGGAGTTCTTCAGCTTCGTGGCATTTCCTGTGTAAAGAAAAAGATCGTACAGGGCCGCCCATGGAAGCCGCCCTGCGCGGCTTCCAAGGGCATTCGGGTGGTGTCGGGCCTCGATGCTATGTGTGCAGTCGCTGTCTCAATCGTGCGGTGTCTGGCACCCTGGCGGGAGCCAGACACCTATATCCAGGACCTCGACGCCTGGCAATTGCTGCACATGCGCTCAGCCGAATGCCTTTGGAAGCCGCGCAGGGCGGCTTCCGAGGGCGGCCCTGTGCGATTTTTTTCTTTACACAGGAAATGCCACGAAGCCGAAGAACCCCAGCCGTCCCGGCGATGCGGGTAGGCGAGGCCATCGCGAGTCGGTCCGGGCGGCGGGAAAGGGCTCGGGCGCCTCGGGGCCAAGCGAGGGAAACCGTAGGAGGCCGCGAGGCCGACGAGGTTGACGACGCGGCGCCTGGCGCGAAGGCGCCAGGCTGGTCTCGTGAAGCCCGGGCCCTTTCCCGCCGCCCGGACCGACGCCTCAATAGCTCAACAACAACAACGGCAAGACCACCTACTTCTTGCCGGCGGCATCCTTCAACTGCGGGAGTGCCGCCCCGGCCGACGGAGCCAGCAACCCCGTCTTCACGTAGGTGAACAGCTTGTCGCGCGTATCGGTGATGTCGAGATTGCGCATGGTCAGCTGGCCGATGCGGTCTGCCGGAGTGAAGGGGGCGTTTTCCACCTTTTCCATGGACAGGCGCTCGGGCGCGTAGGTGAGGTTGGGCGATTCGGTGTTCAGCAGCGAGTAGTCGTTGCCGCGGCGCAGTTCAAGCGTGACTTCGCCGGTGACGGCGCGCGCCACCCAGCGCTGGGCGGTTTCGCGCAGCATGATGGCCTGCGGGTCGAACCAGCGGCCCTGGTACAGCAGGCGGCCCAGCTTGCGGCCGCTTTCGCGGTATTGCTCGATGGTGTCTTCGTTGTGGATGCCGGTGACCAGGCGTTCGTAGGCGATGAACAGCAGGGCCAGCCCCGGGGCTTCGTAGATGCCGCGGCTCTTGGCTTCGATGATGCGGTTCTCGATCTGGTCGCTCATGCCCAGGCCGTGGCGGCCGCCGATGCGATTGGCTTCCAGCATCAGCTCGACCGGGTCGGCGTATTCGACGCCGTTCAGGGCCACCGGCTGGCCTTCTTCGAAGCGCACGGTGACTTCTTCGGCCTTGACCGCAACGTCGTCGCGCCAGAAGGCCACGCCCATGATGGGCTTGACGATCCGGATGCCCGAGTTCAGGTGCTCGAGATCCTTGGCTTCGTGGGTGGCGCCCAGCATGTTGGAATCGGTGGAATAGGCTTTCTCGGCCGACATCTTGTAGTCGAAACCGGCTTGCCGCATGTATTCGGACATCTCGGCGCGGCCGCCCAGTTCGTCGATGAACAGCTGGTCGAGCCAGGGCTTGTAGATTTTCAGGTCGGGATTGGTGAGCAGGCCGTAGCGGTAGAAACGCTCGATATCGTTGCCCTTGTACGTGCTGCCGTCGCCCCAGATGTTGACGCCGTCTTCTTTCATGGCGGCCACCAGCATGGTGCCGGTGACGGCGCGGCCGATGGGCGTGGTGTTGAAGTAGGTGATGCCGGCGGTGGACACGTGGAAGGCGCCGGCCTGCAGGGCCGCGATGCCTTCGGCCACCAGCTGCGCCCGGCAGTCGATCAGGCGGGCGTTCTCGGCGCCGTATTCCATGGCGCGGCGCGGAATGGCGTCGTAGTCGTCTTCGTCGGGCTGGCCCAGGTTGGCGGTGTAGGCGTACGGAATGGCGCCCTTGTTGCGCATCCACAGAAGCGCCGCGCTGGTGTCCAGGCCGCCCGAAAAGGCGATGCCGACCTTCTGGCCGACGGGAAGGTTGGGGAGGATAGTAGTCATTGTGTGATCTAAAGCGCCTACGGGGCGGCGGCGTGCCGCGCTTGAACCCGGGATTTTAACGCGTTTGGGCAAGGGGTACGGGCCGGAGATTCCCAGCCCCCTGGGGGGCCGCCCGGAATGAAAACAGGTGCGGCCAGATCGGGGACGCGCGGAGCCGGCTTTGCCGGTCCGCCAGCGTCGCCCCCTTGAGGGGGAAGCGCGCAGCGCTGCGGGGGTGGGGTTCAGTCAGTCTATGCGGCCCAGCAGCAGGAATTCCATCAGGGCTTTTTGCACGTGCAGGCGGTTTTCGGCTTCGTCCCAGACCACGCTTTGCGGGCCGTCGATGACTTCGCCAGTGACTTCCTCGCCGCGGTGGGCGGGCAGGCAGTGCATGAAGACCGCCTGGGCGTCGGCGGCGGCCATCATTTCGGCGTCGACGCACCAGTCGGCGAAGGCGGTGCGGCGGGCGTCGTTTTCGGCTTCGTAGCCCATGCTGGTCCAGACATCGGTGGTGACCAGGTGGGCGCCGCGGCAGGCCTCGATGGGGTCGTCGAACTGGCGCAGCACGCCGGCCGGCGGAGCGCCCACGCGGGCCGGGTCGAGCTCGTAGCCGCGCGGGGTGGACACGTGCAGCGAGAAGCCCAGCATTTCGGCCGCCTGCAGCCAGGTGTACGACATGTTGTTGGCGTCGCCGATCCAGGCCACCGTCTTGCCGGCGATGGGGCCGCGGTGCTCGATGTAAGTGAAGATATCGGCCAGGATCTGGCACGGATGGTATTCGTTGGTCAGACCGTTGATGACCGGCACGCGCGAATGCGAGGCAAAGCGCTCGATGCGGGTTTGCTCGAAGGTGCGGATCATGACGATGTCGACCATGCGCGAGATGACGCGCGCGGTGTCCTCGATGGGCTCGGAGCGGCCCAGTTGCGAGTCGTTCGAGGTCAGGTTGATGACCGACCCCCCCATTTGATACATGCCGGCCTCGAACGAGACCCGGGTGCGGGTGCTGGCTTTCTCGAACACCATGGCCAGGGTGCGGTCGTGCAGGGGCATATGGGGCTCGTAGCGCTTGAATTTGTCTTTGATCAGGCGTGCGCGTTCGAGCACATAAGCGATTTCAGCGGAAGAGAAATCCCGGAACTGCAGGAAGTGCCGCAAGGGGCCGGTCTGGTGCGTGGGAGGAGTCATGATGGAAACGCGAAGCCAAAAGACCAATCATATACAATTCGCGGCGCGGGCCGCATCTTTGGTGCTCGGCCAGTCTGGACCGTGCATACGCAGCCCGCGGTGAAAAATTCATGGCAACTCGTGTCAAACAATTCGTTATCCACGGCGTCACCGAAAGCGGCGCCCGGTTTCGCCCCAGCGACTGGGCCGAACGCCTGGCGGGCGTCATGGCCCAGTTCCGTCCGCCCGGCTCCACCGGCAGCCACCTGACGTATTCCCCCTATGTGCTGCCCGTCATGGTCGACGGGGTGCGCGGCGTGGTGGTCGACCAGCGCCTGCGCGAGCTCGAGCCGCTGGCCTACAAATTCGTGGTCGATTTCGCCCACGACAACAAGCTCAAGACCGAAGAGCGCGAAATCTGAAGCGGGGCGCCGCCGGGCAAAGAAAAAGCCGCGCATCGTGCGCGGCTTTCCGGCCTTGCGGGGCGGGGCGCGGGTTCAGGGCACCGGCGTAACCAGCTTGCCTGTCTGGAAGTAAGACTGCAGGTTTTCCAGCATCAGGTCTTCCATGGCCAGGCGGGTTTCGTAAGAAGCGCTGCCGATATGTGGCAGCAGCACCGTGTTGTCGCTGGTTTTCAAAGCGTCCGGCACGTTGGGCTCGTGTTCGAACACGTCCAGCGCCGCGCAGCCCAGCTTGCCGTTTTCCAGCGCCGTGGCCAGGGCCTGCTCGTCGATGACGGGGCCGCGCGCGATATTGACGACGACGCCCTTGGGGCCCAGCGCCTCGAGCACCTCGCGATTGACCAGGTGCCGGGTTTCCGGCCCGCCCACGGTGGCCACGACCAGGAAATCGGCCCAGCGGGCCAGTTCGACCAGCGATGCTTCGTAGGTGTATGGCACGTCGCTGCGGGGGCGGCGGTTGTGGTAGCGGACTTCCATGTCGAAGCCGTCGCCGCGCCGGGCGATGGCCTGGCCGATGCGGCCCAGCCCGATGATGCCCAGTTTCTTGCCGCTGACGCGCGTGCCCAGCGGGATGCCGCCGTGCACCTGCCCCCAGCGGCCGGCGCGCACATAGCGGTCGCCCAGGCTCATGCGGCGCGCGCCGGCGATCATCAGGCCCCAGGCCAGGTCGGCCACGCAGTCGGTGAGCACGTCGGGCGTGTTGCTGACCAGCACGCCGCGCTGGCGGGCGGCCTGCACATCGATGGTTTCATAGCCCACCCCCCAGCTGCAGATCGCCTTCAGGTCGGGCAGGGCGGCGATCAGGTCGGCGTCGGCGCCCATGGAGGCCGAAGTCACCATGGCCGTGATGCCCGGGCCGTACTCGGCCAGCGCGGCCTTGCGGTCGCCGTGCTTCCAGAGTTCGAAGACGTCGTAGCCGTCGGCCAGCCGCTGATTGGCCGACGGCGAGCCGGACAGGGAGCCGACCTGGAGGATGCGTTGCTTGGTCATGTCGTATGCGCGGGGTAAAGGAGGGGAAAACGCAAATGCTACTTGATTCGAGGCGCGGGCGGGCAACTGGCTGCCCGCGCCGCGCCCGTCGGTTATTGCAGCTGGATGCCGCCTTCCTTGATCACCTGCTTCCAGCGCTTGACTTCGCCCTGCTGGAATTTGGCGAACTCTTCCGGCGAACTGGCCACGACTTCGAAACCCAGCCCCTGCAGGGTCTTGGTGACGTCGGGCTCGCGCAGGCTCTTGCGCAGGGCGTCGGACAGGGTCTTGACCACCGGGGCCGGCGTGCCCTTGGGCACCGCAAAGCCCTGCCATGAATACACCACCATGTCCTTGATGCCGGCTTCGGTCAGGGTGGGCACCTTGGGCAGGTCGGCGGCGCGCGCGTCGCCGGTGATGGCCAGGGCCTTCAGCTTGCCCGCCTGCACGTACTTTTGCACCGCGCCCAGGTTCTGGAACGAGACATTGACCTGCGCGCCGAGCAGGTCGGCGATGGCCGCGGCGCCGCCGCGGTAGGGCACGTCGACGCCCGTGGTGCCGGTGCGCTGGCGGAACAGGATGGCCGACAGGTGGTCCGACGAGCCCGTGCCCGACGAGGCGTACGTGACTTCGCCGGGGTGCTTCTTGGCGTATTCAACCAGTTCCGCCACGGTGTTGGGCGGGAACGAGGGCGGCGCCACCAGGATATTCGGGTTGCGCACGGCCTGTGTCAGATACACGAAGTCTTTGCTGGGGTTGTAGGCCAGTTCTTTGTAAAGCGCCTCGTTGATGGCGAACGTGCCGATCGAGCCCACCATCATGGTGTAGCCGTCGGCCGGCGAACGCGCCAGCGCCTGGGCGCCGATGGCGCTGTTGGCGCCGGGCTTGTTCTCGGCCACGAAGCTCTGGCCCAGCAGCGTCTGCATGCTCGGCATGACCGAGCGCGCCGTGATGTCGGACGAACCGCCGGGCACGAACGGCACGATGATGGTGACCGGTTTGTCGGGAAACGAGGCCGCGTGGGTGGCGGTGCCGCCCAGCAGGGCCAGGCTGGCGGTCGCAATAGCGCTGATCAGTTTGTTCACAATGTCTCCTGGTGCGCGTGTTGTTGGATGAGCCGCCGGCCACGCGCCCCGGCAGCCTGGGAACGGGGCGGGGTCAGTCGACCCGAGCGCCCGATTGCTTGACCACCTTGGCCCATTTGGCGGCTTCGGCGGCCATGAACTGCTTGAACTGCGCCGGGGCCATGCCCGACGGCACCGCGCCCAGCGCGGCGAAGCGCGCGCGCACGGCCGGATCCTGCAGGATTTTCGCGACGTCGCGCTGCACCTGCTCGACGATGGCCGGGGGCGTGCCGGCCGGCGCCAGCAGGCCGAACCAGCTGGACGCGTCGTAGCCGGCCACGCCGGCCTGCGCCATGGTGGGCACATCGGGCAGGGCGGGCGAGCGCTCGGCGCTGGTGACGGCCAGCGGGCGCAGCTTGCCGGCCTTCAGGAAGCCCATCGACGACGGCAGGTTGTCGAAGATGAGGTCCGCCGAGCCGCTCATGACGTCGGTCAGCGCCGGGCTGCTGCCCTTGTACGGCACGTGGGTCATCTTGGTGCCGGTCATGGCCTGGAACAGTTCGCCGGACAGGTGTGTAGAGGTGCCGTTGCCGGTAGAGGCCATGTTGACCTTGCCGGGATTGGCCTTCAGGTAGGCGATCAGGTCGGCCACCGAGCGGATCTTGTGCCGGTCGGCGAACGCGGGGTTCAGTTCCAGGATGTTGGGCACCGGGATCACCAGGGTCACCGGCGTGAAATCGCGCACCGGATCGTAGGGCAGCTTGGCGTACACCGACTGGTTGATGGCGTGGGTGCTGACCGTGCCCATCAGCAGGGTGTAGCCGTCGGGCTTGGCACGGGCCGCCTCGGCGGTGCCCACGTTGCCGCCGGCGCCGGCGCGGTTTTCCACCACCACGGGCTGCTTCCAGGCCTTGCCCAGTTCGGCCGCCACCACGCGGGCCGCGATGTCGGTGGTGCCGCCGGCCGGAAAAGGCACCAGGATGGTGACCTGGCGGTCCGGGTACGAATCGGCCGCGGACGCGCCGGGCGGGGCCGCCAGCGCGGCCGCCGCGCACATGCCGGCCAACAGGGGGCGGAACGAAAAATTGACAAGCATTGCGGTGTCTCCTCGGGGTGCGCCTGGCGCGCATTCTTTCGGGGCGCCCGCGCGGCGGCCAGGTGGGGCCGGCAGCGGTGGGCTCGCGGTGCTGAACTGTTGTAATACAAATATAGGTATTGAGCTTTTACTTGTCAACCAAGTATACTTTTTTTGACTTCCTTTTCGACAACAGGGCTTCCAGGAGTTACCGCCATGAAAACCACCCCGGTCACCGCCGCCGACCTGCAGCGTTCCGTCATTGCCGTTCCGCCGCTGGCGCGCAAGGCCGATCTGTCGCTGGACACGAATGCCAACCAGGCCCTGCTGCGCCATCTGGAGCAGGGCGGCGTGCGCAGCGTGATGTATGGCGGCAATGCCAATTTCTATAACGTGGGCGTCAGCGAATACGCCCGCCTGGTGGATTTCCTGGCAGAGGCCGCGGGCGACGACACCTGGGTGCTGCCCTCGGCGGGCCCCGACTACGGCAAGCTGATCGACCAGGCCGCCATCTTGCGCACGCGCGCGTTTCCCACCGCCATGCTGCTGCCGATGTCGTTTCCGTACACCGACGCCGGCCTGGCCGACGGCATCCGCCGCTTCAGCGACGCGCTGGGCAAGCCGGTGGTGGTGTACCTGAAATCGTCCGGCTACCTGGCGCCCGCCACGGTGGCCGGCCTGGTCGACGAGGGGCGCATCGCGGCCCTGAAGTACGCCGTGGTGCGCGACGATCCGGCCGACGATCCCTACCTGGCCGCGCTGCTGCAGGCGGTGGACTCGCGCTGGCTGGTCAGCGGCGTGGGCGAACGCCCGGCCATCGCGCATTTCCGCCAGTTCGGGCTGAAGAGCTTCACGTCGGGGTCGGTTTGCGTGGCGCCGCGCGGCTCGATGCGCCTGCTGCGCCTGCTGCACGAAGGCCGCTTCGACGAAGCCGAGCAGGTGCGCGCGCGCTATCTGGGCCTGGAAGACTGCCGCGACCAGATCAGCCCGATCCGCGTACTGCACGATGCCGTGACGCTGTCCGGCGTGGCCGACATGGGGCCGATGCTGCCGCTCTTGACCGGCCTGTCCGAATCCGAGCGCCAGCGTGTGGCGCCGGTGGCTCGCAGCCTGCTCGAATGGGACCGCGAGCCCGCCGCCGCGTAGATCGCCGCGATGCGCGCGCCCCGGCGCGCGCCGATTGCCCGCCAGGTTTTCCTCACGACCACACAACGGAGACTTGCATGCACGATGCCGATTTGCGGCGGCCCCGAGCCGCCTCGCAGGGAATGCTTTCCTCCGGCGGCGCGCCGGCGGACCCGGCGCGCCGCCGCCTGCTGGCCGGCGCCGGCGCGGCGGCGGTGGCCGCGCTGCCGGGCGCGGCGCTGGCCTGGCAGCCCGCGCCGGCCTATCCGGATCCCGCCGTGCAAGTGCTGGACCCGGCCTTTGAGCCTTACCGCCTGTTCAATGCCGGCGTGGAGCGCATCGCCACCGGCATGCGCTGGGCCGAGGGGCCGGTGTGGTTCGGCGACGGCCGCTTCCTGCTGTGGAGCGATATTCCCAACAACCGCATCATGAAGTGGGAAGAGGAAACCGGCGCCGTCAGCGAATTCCGCAAGCCCTCGAACTACGCCAACGGCAATACGCGCGACCGCCAGGGCCGGCTGGTTACCTGCGAGCACCTGACGCGCCGGGTCACGCGCACCGAATACGACGGCTCGGTCACAGTGTTGATGGACAACTACCAGGGCAAGCCGCTGAATTCGCCCAATGACGTGGTGTGCCATACCGATGGATCGATCTGGTTCTCGGACCCGCCGTTCGGCATCGGGGGCAACTATGAAGGCCGCAAGGCCCGGGCCGAACTGCCGCACACGGTCTACCGCATCGACGCGGCCACGGGCAAGGGCGAGGCCATGATCACCGACCTGAAAGGCGCCAACGGGCTGTGCTTTTCGCCGGACCGCTCGCTGCTGTATGTGGTCGAGGGCCGTGCCGCGCCGAACCGCCTGATCCACGCCTACGACGTGGCCGACGGCGGGGCCCGCCTGTCCAACCGCCGGGTATTCCTGGATGCGCAGGGCGGCACCATCGACGGCATGCGCTGCGATATCGACGGCAACCTGTGGTGCGGTTGGGGCATGGGCGAAGGCAAGGACGGCGTGATGGTGGTGTCGCCGCAAGGCAAGCGCCTGGGCCACATCCATTTGCCCGAACGCTGCGCCAACTTGTGCTTCGGCGGTCCGCAGCGCAACCGGCTGTTCATGGCCTCGTCGCATTCCATCTACGCGCTGTACGTCAACACCCAGGGGGTGGCGGGCGGGTGAGCGACCGGCGCCCGACAGTGGTATATAAGTGTCTGGCGCCGGCGCGGCGCCGGACATCTGCGAACGGCCGGCGATACGCGACGGCAGCCCGCAACGTGGAAAGGGGAGCGAGTTGAAACGCAAGAAATCGGCTGGCGCGCCAGCGCCGGCCGCCGCGGCGGCGGAAGCCGGCACCGGCACGCTGGTGCTGGAACGCGGCCAGCGGGTGCGGCTGGCCGACCAGCTGTATGGCCAGATCTTCGAACAGATCGCCGGCGGCAGCCTGAACGTGGGCGACAAACTGCCCTCGGAACACGAAATCTGCGAACGGTTCGGCGTGTCCAGGCCGGTGGTGCGCGAAGCGCTGCTGCGCCTGCGCGCCGACGGCCTGGTCACCGCCCACCAGGGCCTGGGCACCTTCGTCAGCCAGCAGCCGGCGCCGCGCCTTAAAACCTTCAGCGACGTGCAGAACGTGGGCGCCTATCTGCGGGCGCAGGAAATCCGCATGGCGCTGGAAGGCGATGCGGCCCGCCTGGCGGCGCTGCGGCGCACCGATGAAGAACTGCAGAGCATCGCCGACGCGCATGCCGCCTTCATCGACGGGCTCGAGCGCGGCCACGTCTCGCCCGAGGCCGACCTGGCGTTCCATGCCAGCATCGCGCAGGCCACCGGCAACGACTACTACCTGGGCGTGCTGGAATCCATCCACGAATCCATCAGCGGCTTCATGCGCCTGACGCTGAGCCTGACGCGCACCGGTTCGCGCCAGCGCGCGCAGCGCGTGGCCGACGAGCATGCGGCGATCCTGGGCGCGATCCGCGAACAAGACGGCGAACGGGCCCGGGTGGCGATGCAGTTCCACCTGGGGCAGGCCCGCCATCGCCTGGTCGACCGCGAAAGGGATTGAGCAGGCGCCCGGGCCGGGCGCATCATGAAAACAAACGGGCACAAGCCCCAAGGAGACAGGCAGTGCAGGGCAGCAGTAGTGTGCAAGCGGCAAGAGCGGCCGCCGGGCAGGTACGCGAACAGATTCTGCGGGTATTGACGGCCTGGGGCATGGCGGACGATCTGGCCGCCACGACCGCCGGCCTGATGGCCGAGACCGACCTGCTGGGCATCGATTCGCACGGCATTTCCATGCTGCCGTCGTACGAGGCCAAGCTGCGCGCGGGCACGCTGCGCATCGACGCCCGCCCGCGCGTGGTGCGCGACGCGGCCTCGACCGCGCTGCTCGACGGCATGGCCGGGCTGGGCTATCCGGTGGCGGCGCAGGCCATGCAGCTGGCGGTGGACAAGGCCCTGGAGCACGGCGTGGGCGCCGTGGCGGTGCGCAACTCGCATCATTTCGGCGCGGCCGGCGTCTACGCCCGCATGGCCGTGCGGCGCGGCGTGGTGGGCCTGGTCACCAGCAGCGCCACCACGCTCATCATGGTGCCCACCCATGGCGCCGCGCCCGTGCTGGGCACCAACCCGATCGCCTTCGCCGCCCCGGCGGCGCAGAACGAACCCTTTGTGCTCGACATGGCCACCACCACCGTGGCCGCCAACAAAGTGAAGGTCTACGACTTCCACGGCAAGCCCCTGCCCGAAGGCTGGGCCGTCGATGGGCAGGGCGGCAGCGTGACCGATACCGCGCAGGCCATGCAATACATTTTCGAGCGCCCCGAGGGCGGCCTGACTCCGCTGGGCGGCACCCCCGCCATGAGCAGCCACAAGGGCTACGGGCTGGCCGTGATGGCGCAGATACTGGGCGGCACCCTGGGCGGCAGCGCCATGGCGGCGCGCCGCGCGGCCGTGCGCCAGCCGGGCGAGCCCGACGACATCGGCCACTTCTTCCTGGCCCTGAATCCGGATGCGTTCCGCGACTCGGGCTCGTTCGAGGAAGAGGTCGACGACGTGATCGACATGCTGCACGACACGCCGCCGGCCGATCCGGCCCGGTCAGTGCAGGTGGCCGGCGAGCCCGAGGCCGCCGAGCGCCAGCGCCGCCTGCGCGACGGCATCCCCATTCCGGCCGCGCTGGAGCAGCGCCTGCGCGCGCTGTGCGAACGCAGCGGCGTGCCCTACATCCTGGGCGCCTGATTTTCCCGAAACGAGACGGCCCTTGCCGCATCCCGACGACTCATCGAAGGACTCCATCCCATGACTGACCATTCCAAGCGCAAGCGCCCCGAAGACCTGCGCAGCCATCGCTGGTACGGCGTGAAAGACCTGCGTTCGTTCGGACACCGCTCGCGCACGGCGCAGATGGGCTACCACCGCTCCGACTACGCCGGCAAGCCGGTGATCGCCATCATCAACACCTGGAGCGATATCAACCCCTGTCACAGCCATTTCAAGCAGCGGGTCGAAGAGGTCAAGCGCGGCATCTGGCAGGCCGGCGGCTTTCCGGTGGAAATGCCGGCCATGAGCCTGTCCGAGCCTTTCCAGAAGCCCACGACCATGCTCTACCGCAACCTGCTGGCCATGGAAACCGAAGAGCTGCTGCGGTCGTACCCGGCCGATGGCTGTGTGCTGATGGGCGGCTGCGACAAGACGACGCCGGCATTGCTGATGGGGGCGGCCTCGATGGACCTGCCCACCATCTTCGTGCCGGCCGGGCCCATGCTGCGCGGCAACTGGAACGGCCAGACGCTGGGCTCGGGTTCGGACACCTGGAAATACTGGGCGGAGCTGCGCGCCGGCAACATCACTGAAGAAGACTGGCAGGGCGTCGAAGACGGCATCGCGCGTTCGCCCGGCCACTGCATGACCATGGGCACCGCATCCACCATGACGGCGGCGGTCGAGGCGCTGGGCCTGTGCCTGTCGGGCTATTCGTCGATTCCGGCGCCCGATTCGCGCCATGCGCAAATGGCTACCCTGTCGGGCAAGCGCATCGTCGAGATGGTGTGGCACGATGTCACCCCGTCCAGCCTGCTGACGGCGGCATCGTTCGACAACGCCGTGCGCACGGTGCTGGCCCTGTCGGGCTCGACCAACGCCGTGGTGCACCTGATCGCCATGGCGCGGCGCTGCGGATTTCCGCTCGATCTCGACCGCTTCGACAGCCTGGCGCGCAGCACGCCTGTGCTGGCCAACCTGCGTCCCTCGGGCAAGTACCTGATGGAAGACTTCTACTATGCCGGCGGCCTGCGCGCCCTGATGGTTCAGCTGGGCGACCTGCTCGACACCGCCCAGCAGACCGTCGACGGCCGCACGCTGGGCGAAAACATCGCCGGGGCGCGCGTCTTCCACGACGACGTGATCCGCACGCGCGAGCAGGCGCTGGTTCCGCGCGACGGCCTGGCCGTGCTGCGCGGCAACCTGGCGCCCGACGGCGCGGTGATCAAGCCGCCGGCCATGGAGGCGCGCCTGCAGACCCATACGGGCCGCGCCGTGGTGTTCAAAGACTACAACGACATGGCCGCGCGCATCGACGATCCGGACCTGGATGTGGACGCCGACAGCGTGATCGTGCTGCAGAACGCCGGCCCGCAGGGCGCGCCGGGCATGCCCGAATGGGGCCAACTGCCGATCCCGCAGAAATTGCTCAAGCAAGGCGTGCGCGACATGCTGCGCATTTCCGATGCGCGCATGAGCGGCACCAGCTACGGCGCGTGCGTGCTGCACGTGGCGCCGGAATCGTATGTGGGCGGGCCGCTGGCGCTGGTGCGCGACGGCGACCTGATCACCCTGGACGTGCCCAACCGGCGCCTGGACGTGCAGCTGCCGGATGCCGAGCTGGCCGCCCGCCGCGCGGCCTGGCAGGCGCCGCCGCCCCGGTTCGAGCGCGGCTACGGCGTGCTGTACCTGAAGCACATCAGCCAGGCCGATACCGGCTGCGATTTCGATTTCCTGCAGACCGGGCAGCGCCAAGAGACGGCCGGAGAGCCCGAGATCCACTGAGCCGCGGGCGCGGCGCCCGAACTGACTGAATTCGCCACTGCAAAGGAATCTTCATGACTTCTCCGCTACCCAACCGCTTCCGCCAGCGCATCCTGGCGCGCGAACGGCTGATCGGCTTCTGGATGTGCATGTCCAGCCACATTACCGCAGAGCTGGTGGGGCTGGCCAACTACGATTGGCTGCTGCTGGACGGCGAGCATTCGCCCAACGAGGTGCCGATGTTCCTGCAGCAGCTGCAGGCCCTGCAGGGCAGCGACAGCGCGCCGGTGGGGCGGCCGTCGTGGAACGACCCGGTCGAGATCAAGCGCCTGCTGGATATCGGTTTCTACAACCTGCTGATTCCGTTCATCGAATCGGAAGAAGACGCCCGCCGCGCGGTGGCGGCCACGCGCTATCCGCCGCAGGGCATCCGCGGGGTGGCCGGCTCGCAGCGCAGCAACCGCTACGGCACGGTGCCCGACTACCTGCACACCATCAACGACAACATCTGCGTGCTGCTGCAGATTGAAAGCCGCCCCGGCATCGAGGCGGTGGACGAGATCGCGGCGGTAGAGGGCGTGGATGGCGTCTTCATCGGCCCGTCGGACCTGGCGGCTGCGCTGGGGCATCTGGGCAACCCGGGGCATCCGGAAGTGCAGGAGGCCATCCGCCACCTGTACCACCGCGTCAGCGCGCAGGGCAAGGCCGTGGGCATTCTGGCGCCGGTACACGCCGACGCGCGCCGCTACCTGGACATGGGCATGCATTTCGTGGCGGTGGGCACCGACCTGGGGGTGTTCAAGCAGGCCACGTTCGCGCTGCGCGAGTCGTTTCCGACCTGAGCCCCGCCAGGCATGGCGGGCCATGCGCGGCAGGCCCGCCCAAAACAAAAGGATGCCCGCGGGCATCCTTTTGTTTTGCCGTATTCATGCCGCCCCCGAAGAGGCGGCAGAATGATCAGGCCAGCGCCTTGATGGCGGCGGCCAGGCGGCTCTTGTGGCGAGCGGCCTTGTTCTTGTGGATGATGTTCTTGTCGGCCACGCGGTCGATCACGCTGGTGGCTTTCTGGAACACTTCGCTGGCCGCCGCTTTGTCGCCGGCAGCGATGGACTGGCGTACCCGCTTGATGGCGGTGCGCAGCATCGAGCGCAGGCTGGAATTGTGCTTGTTGCGCTCCACCGATTGACGGGCGCGTTTGCGTGCTTGGGCGGTATTGGCCATGTTGCGGTATCTAGTGAATTCGGCAAAGTCCAATATTGTAGCAACTCTGCCAGGGATTGCAAGACATTTGCCTGGTCAAGGCAGCAGGGCGGCCTCAGGCCGAGGCCACCCCGATGGATACGAACCACGGAGTGAAGCGCCGCACGTCGATGGGCATGTGCTCCTGCAGGCTGCGCAGCGTGGTGTCGA
Organism: Bordetella petrii; assembly: GCF_017356245.1. Taxonomy (NCBI): domain Bacteria; kingdom Pseudomonadati; phylum Pseudomonadota; class Betaproteobacteria; order Burkholderiales; family Alcaligenaceae; genus Bordetella; species Bordetella petrii. The sequence goes on along the minus strand of NZ_JAFMZZ010000001.1, from coordinate 2,956,107 downwards.
CGTCGTCGAGCGAATATTCGCCGGTAACGGGCAGGCCGCCTGCCGCCATCGAGACGCGCAGGCTGCCAGGATAATAGGGACGCAGCGCCTGGACGATTTCGGCCAGGGGCTGGCCGCGCGCGTCGATCAGGCCGTGTTCCCAGGCGGCCTGGGCGGCGAGTTCGGCGCGGGGCACCCCTACGCGCACCGAATCGAAGCGCACCCCCAGTCCGGGGCGCAGGACGTCGCGCGCGCCCGCCAGGGTTTCAATGGTGACGGGATCGTCGTGCGCCACTACCAGGGTGCGGTGCGGCTGCTGCCGCACCATGTAGCGGCTGCCGGCCGAATGGATGGTGCCCTCGGCGGTAGTGACGGTGAACGGACGGTGGTCGGTGGCGCTGGCGGCCACCGTGACGGCCCCGGCCAGCAGTTTCAGCTTGCGGGCATTGGCCGTGTAGGTGAGGTCGATGCGGCTGCGTGCGTCCAGCAGCAGTTCGCTGCCGTCGGACAGCATGTAGCGGCGGCGTTCGGCGGTGCCGGTGGCGGCATCGGAGGTGAGGCTGCCCAGCGGGAAGAACATGTTGCCCACGTAGGCGGCCGATGCGCCGCCGGCCGCCAGCAGGGCGGCGCCGCCCAGGAAGCGCCGGCGCGCCCGGGAAACGGGCTGGGCTTCGAGCGGGGGCAGGTCGGATTCGTAGCCTGCCGGGTACGAATCGCCCAGCCGGCCGAACGCCGCGCCGCCCAATGTGCCGGTAAGCTGCTGCCAGGCGCTGTTGTGTTGCGGATTGGCATCGCGCCAGGCCAGGAATTTGGCGTAATCGTGCTGCGTCGCCCGGCCGGAGCGCAGCAGCAGCAGCCAGTCTATGACCTGGTCTGAGAGGGGCGACGCCTGACTGGAGGGGGTATCCGTTGCCATGAGCGAACCCGAACGACTACCGAGCAATTGCATCATTAAATAATAATGCTTTTTTTACTTTAGATTACATAGTGCGGGCGTAAATTCTTGTTTTTTTACAGTTTTGGGCCTTAACCGGCATGACGCCGGCCGAAATCGCGCAGCCGGAAGCCGCAAGTGAACAGGGCGGCGAAATAGGCCGCGCCGCTGGCGGCCAGCACCGCCGCCAGCCACAGGGCCCGCTGGCCCGGATGCGCCTGCAGCGCGACCCAGTCGAGGCGCTGGTCGGCGTAGGCCAGCACCAGCGCCAGGGCGGCCAGGGCCGGCAGCAGGCGCAGCAGGAACAGCGGCCAGCCAGGCGCCGGCTGGTAGGTGCCGCGCCGCCGCAGTCCGACCAGCAGGGCCAGGGCGTTCAGGGTGGCGCCCAGGCCGATGGCCAGCGCCAGGCCGGCATGGGCCAGGGCCGGCACCAGCGCCAGATTCATCAGCTGGGTGGCCACCAGCACCATCACGGCGATTTTCACCGGCGTGCGTATGTCTTGCTGGGCGTAGAACCCGGGAGCCAGGATCTTGACCCCCAGGATGCCGATCAGGCCGACCGAGTAGGCGACGACCGCCAGGCGGGTCTGCGCGACATCCTGGGCCTGGAACGCGCCGTAATGGAACAGGGTGGCCACCAGCCCGTCGGACAACAGGGCCAGCCCGACGGCGGCCGGCAGGCCCAGCAGCAGCACCAGGCGCAGGCCCCAGTCGAGCAGCGCCGAATAGGCGGCGTCGTCGCGCCGCGCGTGAGCGGCCGACAGGCTGGGCAGCAGCACCGTGCCCAGGGCCACCCCGAGCAGGGCGGTGGGAAATTCCATCAGGCGGTCGGCGAACGACAGCCAGGTGACGCTGCCCGGCGCCAGCCAGGTGGCGATGTTGGTGTTGATCAGCAGGGATATCTGCGCCACTGACACCCCCAGCGTGGCCGGCGCCATCTGCCGCAAAATGCGCTGCACGGTGGGGTCGCGCCAGGCCTGCCGCACGCTGGTGAACAGGCGCGGCACCAGGCCCAGGCGCGCCAGCGCGGCCCATTGCATGACCAGTTGCGCCACGCCGCCGGCCATTACGCCAATGGCCAGCGCGTAGATGGGGATGTCCATGCGCGGCGCCAGCCAGAGGCAGGCGGCGATCATGGACAGGTTCAGCAGCATGGGCGTGAAGGCCGGCACGGCAAAACGCCGCCAGGTGTTCAGCACGCCCGAGGCGAACGCCACCAGCGACATGCACAGGATGTACGGGAACATCATCCGCGTCATCCAGACGGCGGCGCCGAATTCAGTGCCGCGAGCCTCGCCGCGCAGGCCGCTGGCCATCGCGGTGACGACCCAGGGCGCGGCCAGGATGCCCGCCAGCGTGACGGCCATCAGCGCCAGGGTGAGCAGCACCGCCACGCGGTCGAGCAGCGTGCGCACCTCGGCGTCGCTGCGTTCGTTGCGGGCGGCTCCCAGGATGGGCACGAACGCCTGGGCGAACGCGCCTTCGGCAAACAGGCGGCGCAGCAGGTTGGGAATGCGGAACGCGACCCAGAAGGCGTCGGTCAGCGGGCCGGCGCCGAAGGCGCGCGCAACCAGGATGTCGCGGATCAGGCCGGTAATGCGCGACAGCAGCGTGAAGCTGCTGACGGTGGCGGCCGAGCGGAACAGACCCATGTAGAAAGAAGAAAAAGCGCGCGCCGGCCGGGCCGGCGCGCGCGGGGCGGGATTACTTGGGCGGCATGCGGATCGCGCCGTCCAGGCGGATCGTTTCGCCGTTGAGCATGTCGTTGGTGATGATGCTGCGTACCAGCTTGGCGTAGTCTTCGGGACGGCCCAGGCGCGCCGGGAACGGGATGCTGGCGGCCAGCGAGTCCTGCACTTCCTGGGGCATGCCGAAGATCATGGGCGTGCCGAAGATGCCCGGGGCGATGGTCATGCAGCGGATGCCGGTTTTGGACAGGTCGCGCGCGATGGGCAGCGTCATGCCGGCCACGCCGGCCTTCGAGGCCGCGTAGGCGGCCTGGCCGATCTGGCCGTCGAACGCCGCGACCGACGCGGTGTTGATCAGCACGCCGCGTTCGCCGGTGGGCTCGGGCGCGTTGGCGCTCATGGCTTCGGCGGCCAGCCGCATCATGTTGAAGCTGCCGATCAGGTTGATGGAAACGACTTTCTGGAACAGGTCGAGCGGATGCGCGCCGTTCTTGCCGACGATCTTGGCGGCCGGCGCCACGCCCGCGCAGTTGACCAGGCCGAACAGCGCGCCCAGTTCGAGAGCGGCGGCCACGGCGCGCTGGCCGTCGGCTTCCTGGGTGACGTCGCAGTGCACGTAGCGCTGGCCCAGTTCGTTGGCCAGGGCCTGGCCGGGCTCGTCTTGCAGGTCGGCGATGATGACCTTGGCGCCGTTTTCCACCAGCATGCGCACCGTGCCGGCGCCCAGGCCGGACGCGCCGCCGGTGACGATGAATACCTTGTTCGCGATTTCCATGTAGAGCCTTTGGAAACAGATGAATTCAGTGAAGCGCCGCGGCATGCCGCGGCGCGGGGGATGGGGGGCGCTGCCGCCCGTTCAGCCGGCCAACGCCTGGAACAGGCGGGCCTTGATGTCGTCGACCGCGCCCACGCCGGAAATCTTGCGGTACTTGGGCGCCTTGCCGTCGCCGGCCTGGGCCCACGATGCGTAATAGTCGACCAGGGGGCGCGTCTGCTTCTGGTACACGGCCAGGCGGTTGCGCACCGTATCTTCGCGGTCGTCGTCGCGCTGGACCAGGGGTTCGCCGGTGACGTCGTCCAGGCCTTCCTGTTTGGGCGGGTTGAAGCGCACGTGGTAGCTGCGCCCGCTGGCCGGGTGCACGCGGCGGCCGCTCATGCGTTCGATGATGTCTTCTTCGGGCACTTCGATCTCGACCACGTAGTCGAGCGCCACGCCGGCGCTCTTGAGCGCATCGGCCTGCGGGATGGTGCGGGGAAAGCCGTCGAACAGGTAGCCGTTGGCGCAGTCGGGCTGCTTCAGGCGGTCCTGGACCAGGCCGATGATGATCTCGTCGGATACCAGCCCGCCCGCGTCCATGACTTTCTTGGCTTCCTGGCCCAGCGGCGTGCCTTGCTTGACGGCCGCGCGCAGCATGTCGCCCGTGGAAATCTGCGGAATGGCGAAGTGCTGGGTGACGAATGCGGCCTGGGTGCCTTTGCCGGCGCCGGGCGGTCCGAGCAGGATGAGACGCATGGGTGCTCCTGAATGATTGCGAATTTTTATGACCGGGAACGATTATGCCGCAACGCAGCAGCCCTTGTGGCCGTGCGTATCAAGGGAAACCCCTTATAACCCATCCGCGTACAGCGACCGCACGCGCTGCAGGTCGGCGGGCGTATCGACCCCCGCCATGGGCGGCTGCGGGGTGCGGTGCACGACGATGGCGTGGCCGTGTTCCAGGGCGCGCAGCTGTTCCAGCGCCTCGTAGCGTTCCAGCGCGCCCTGGGGCAGGGCCGGGAAGCGGCGCAGGAAGCCCGCGCGGTAGGCATAAAGCCCGATGTGGTGCAGGGCCGGCAGGCCGGGCGCCAGCACGCGCTGCCCGCCGGCCAGGGCGTCGCGGGCCCATGGGATGGGCGCGCGCGAAAAGTACAGGGCGCGTCCGTCGGCGCCGCACACGACCTTGACCACGTTGGGGTTGAACAGCGCCTCGGCGTCGGCCAGGGGGCAGGCGCAAGTGGCGATGGCGGCGTCAGGGTGGGCTTGCAGCGCGGCGGCCACGGCATCGATGAGGGCCGGGTCGATCAGGGGTTCGTCGCCCTGCACGTTGACCACGACGGCGTCGTCGGCCAGGCCCAGCTGTTCGATGGCCTCGGCCAGACGGTCGGTGCCGGTGGGATGGTCGGCGCGGGTGAGCAGGGCGGTATGGCCGTGGGCGGCGGCTGCCTGCTCGACGCGGGCGTCATCGGTGGCAATGTAGACGCGGGCGGCGCCCGAACGGGCCGCGCGTTCGGCCACGCGCACCACCATGGGCTTGCCGGCGATGTCGGCCAGCGGTTTGTCGGGCAGGCGTGTGGACGCCATGCGGGCCGGGATCAGGGCGATGAAGCTCACGGCTCAGGCCGGGCCAGAAGGCGCGGCGTCGAGCTGCCGGGCTTCTGATTCGAGCATGACCGGGATGCCGTCGCGCACGGGATAGGCCAGGCGGTCGGCGCGGCAGATCAGTTCGGCCTGGGCGCGGTCGTAGTCGAGGCGGCCCTTGCAGAGGGGGCACACGAGAGTGTCGAGAAGGCGGGATTCCATGCCGCGATTTTAAAGCAGTTTGGCGGGCAGGCGGGCGCCGTTTCAGGGGGAGCCGCCGGCGGCCGCCCGGCGCAGGCGCGCGGCCAGCCAGTCGAACAGCCCGGGGTCCGAAAGCCGCGCCTGCACCGGCACTTCCCACAGGCGCGGATCGTCCAGCCCGCGGCATTTGATGGCGTCTTTCGAGGTGATCAGGATCGCGTCGGCGGCGACGGCGTCGAACGGCGAGCGGCGGTAGTCGTAGTGGTCGGGCAGCGCCAGGCAGGGGGCGGGGCGCACGCCGGCGGCGCGCAGGGTGGCGAAGTAGCGCTCGGGGTTGCCGATGCCCGCGGCCGCGGCCACGGCCGGGAATGCCGAGGCGTCGGCGAAATCGGCCAGCGGCCGGCGGGCGCCGCTCTGCAGGTGCCGGGCCGCGTCGGGCTCGAGCCGCATGTCGGCCCGCCGTGGCCCGGTGCCGGCGCCAGCGGATGCCGGCGAGCCTGGCGCGCGGTTGGTGATCACGGCATCCACGGTGTCCAGCCGCGCGGCGGGCTCGCGCAGGGGGCCGGCCGGCAGCAGGCGGCCATTGCCGACGCCCCGTTCGTCCTGCACGGCGATTTCGACATCGCGCGCGAGCGCCAGGTGCTGCAGCCCGTCGTCGGACACGATCACATCCACGTGGGGATAGCGCTGCAGCAGGGCCTGGGCCGCCAGGGCCCGGCGCGGATGCACCGCGACCGGCGCGCCCGTGGCGCGGGCGATCAGGGCCGGTTCGTCGCCGTAGCTGGCCGGGGCCAGGTCGCCCTGGCCGACCCGCGGCTGCGGCCCGATGCGCGCGCCGTAGCCGCGGCTGATCACGCCCGGCGTCCAGCCGCGCTCGCGCAGCGCCTGCACGGTGGCGATGACCACCGGGGTCTTGCCGGTGCCGCCTACATAGATGTTGCCGATGACCACGACCGGCACGGGAGCCCGGTACACCGGCCGGCGGCCGGCCTGGTACTGTTCGCGCCGCCGCGCCACATGCCAGGCGGTCAGGGCCGACAGCGGCCGCAGCAGCGTGGCCAGCCAGCCGTCGTGCTGCCAGTGGCGTTGCGGGAAGGGGGCGCGCGCGGGGGGCGGCTTCACCGGGCGTTCTGGGCGGCGAAGTTGACGCGCCCGATGCCCGCCAGGCGGGCCGCTTCCATGACATTGACCACCGACTGGTGGGTGGCCTGGGCATCGGCGTTGATCAGCAGCAGCGGCTGCGACTTGCCGGCAGCCGCCAGCGCCAGGGCCTGCGCCATGTCGTCCGGCCCGGCGGCATCGACCAGCGTGCCATTGATGGCATAGCGCCCGTCGCGGCTGATGGCCACTTCGATGGCGGGCGGGGTTTCCTGTTCGATGGCGGCTTCAGGCAGCGTGACCTTCAGCTGGGTATAGCGCGCGAACGAGGTGGTGGCGGCCAGGAAGATCAGGATGACCAGCAGCACGTCGATCAGCGGGATCAGGTTGATCTCGAGATCGTCGCGTTCGCCCCGGGCGCCGCGGAAATTCATGGCTGGTTCCCGGGCTGTGCGCCCGGCGCGCTGGCGCGCGCCACCCGGGCCGCGATCTGTTCCATGGCATTGAGCAGTCCATCGACTCGCCCGCGCAGGTAGCGGTGCGCGATCATGGCGGGAATGGCGATCAGGATGCCGAAGGCAGTGTTGTACAGCGCAATGGAGATTCCGCGCGCCAGTTGCGCCGGATCGCCCCCCGAGGGCGTATACGAGCCGAAGATCTCGATCATGCCCACCACGGTGCCGAACAGCCCCATCAGCGGGGCGATGACGGCCACCGTGCCCAGCGCCGGGATATAGCGGTTCAGTTCGTGGGCCACGGCGCGGCCCACGTCTTCGACGGCCGTGCGCTGGACGTCGCGCGGCTGGTGCCGCTGGCGCAGTACTTCGGCCAGCACGCGGCCCAGCGGCGAGTTGCGTTCGAGCCTGGCCAGCGCTTCCGGCGTATCCTGGCCGTTGCGCTGCATTTCCAGCACCTGGTCGGGCAGCCCGCGGGGCAGGATCAGGCTGCGCCTGAGCGAAAGCAGGCGTTCGACGATTAGGGCCAGGCCCAATACGGACGTGGCAAGCAGCGGCCAGATCGGCCAGCCGGCTTCGCGGAAAATGGACAGCAAGGCGTGCGCTCCCGGGGGTGGCCGCGCCCGGCGGCGCAACCCGATTCAAGGGCGAACTGTAACGGGCGGAAGGGGCCCGTGGCAAGGCCGCCGCCGTCGGCCCAATCTATCCACAGTTTTTGTGGATAATTCTGTGCAGAACTTCCCCCAAAGGCGGATGAATGCTGGTTCTGCGCTGGGTCGGTGGTGGCATGCCTATCTGGGGTTGGCTATTTTTCTTATAAAAAACAATTGCTTAGTACCAATTTGCTGGCGCTGCGGGCTATCGGGCCGTGGCGGGGGCGTCTGCGATATCATCTGAGCCCGCCCGGCAAGCCCTGTGGACAGATATCTCTTCGGAAAGCCTTATGACAGTTGAATTTCCCGTAAGAAACGACGTATTTACGCGGGATATCATGACGGTTGCCCAGTTGAACCAAGCAGTGGGCCAATTGCTGGAGCGCAACATCCCGTCACTGTGGGTCCGCGGCGAGATATCCAACTTTACCCAGGCCGCGTCGGGCCATTGGTATTTCACCCTGAAAGACAGTCGCGCGGCGGTACGCGCCGTGATGTTCCGCGGCCGTGCCTCGGCCGTGGGCTTCGTGCCCCGTGCCGGCGACCAGGTGGAAGTGCGCGCCCGCGTTTCGCTGTACGAGCCTCGCGGCGACTACCAATTGCAGGCCGAGGCCATGCGGCGCGCGGGCCTGGGCAATCTTTACGAGGCGTTCCTGCGCCTGAAGGCGCAACTGGCCGAAGAAGGCCTGTTCGAGCCCGCCGCCAAGCGCGTGCCGGTGGCGCTGCCGCGGGCCATCGGGGTGGTCACTTCGCTGCACGCGGCGGCGTTGCGCGACGTGCTGTCGGCCCTGGCGCGCCGCGCGCCGCAGGTGCCGGTGGTGGTGTATCCGGCGCCGGTGCAGGGCGCCGATGCGGCCGCCCGCCTGGCTGGCCAGCTGCAGCTGGCCAATGCGCGCGGGGAAGTGGACACGCTGCTGCTGGTGCGCGGCGGCGGCAGCATCGAAGATTTGTGGAGCTTCAACGATGAAACCCTGGCGCGCCTGGTGGCCGCCAGCGCTATTCCGGTGATCAGCGGCGTCGGGCACGAAACCGATTTCACCATCGTGGATTTCGTGGCCGACGTGCGCGCTCCGACGCCGACCGCGGCGGCCGAACTGGCCTGCCTGCCGCGCGCCGACCTGCTGGCCCAGGTAGAGCAGGCAGCCCGGCGCCTGGCGCGCGGGCAGCAGCGCCGGCTGGAACGGGCCGCCCAGCGCCTGGACCGGGCGGCCGCGCAACTGGTGTCGCCGGCGCGCCGGCTGGCGCACCAGGCCGAACGGCTGAACACCCTGCGCCATCGGCTGGCCGCTGCCTGGAGCGGCCCGCAGGGCCGCCGCGCCGCGCGCATCGGCCTGCTGGCGCAGCGGCTGGGGCACGCGGCGCCCGACCTCGAACGCGCCGGCGAGCGGCTGGCCGCCCTGGCGCGCCGGCTGGGGCAGGCGCAGGCCCGCCATCTGGCCGTACGGCAGGCGCGCGCCGCTTCCGTGGCCGCCCACTTGCGCGCGCTCGATCCGCAGCACACGCTGGCGCGCGGCTATGCCATCGTGCGCGATGCGCAGGGCCGCATCGTGCGCGAGGGCGCCCCGCTGGCGCGCGGCCAGGAACTGGGGGTGACATTCGCGCAGGGCGGCGCGCAAGTGCAGGTGCTGGAGCCGCGCCCGCGTTAACCCCGCGCCGAAACAGGGTTAAGCCGGCGTGCCCACGCCAAGAGCCGATACAATGGTTCCGCTTGATCGTGCACTCAACAAAGAAGGAACCCACATGGCACATACTCTTCCCCCCCTGCCTTACGCGCTGGACGCTCTGGCTCCGCACATCTCCAAGGAAACGCTCGAGTTTCACTACGGCAAGCACCACCAGACCTACGTCACGAACCTGAACAACCTGATTCCCGGCACCGAATTCGAAAACGCTTCGCTCGAAGACATCGTCAAGAAATCGTCCGGCGGCGTGTTCAACAACGCGGCCCAGATCTGGAACCACACGTTCTACTGGAACAGCCTGGCTCCCAACGCGGGCGGCGCGCCCTCCGGCAAGCTGGCCGACGCCATCAATGCCAAGTGGGGCAGCTTCGACGCTTTCAAAGAAGCCTTCAACAAGTCCGCCGCCGGCAACTTCGGCTCGGGCTGGACCTGGCTGGTCAAGAAGGCCGACGGTTCGCTCGACATCGTCAACACCAGCAATGCCGCCACGCCGCTGACCACGGCCGACAAGCCGCTGCTGACCTGTGATGTCTGGGAACACGCCTATTACATCGACTACCGCAACGCCCGTCCCAAGTACCTGGAAAACTTCTGGGCGCTGGTCAACTGGGACTTCGCGGCCAAGAACTTCGCCTGAGCGGCCTGCCGCCCAAGCAAACGCCCGGCTTGGCCGGGCGTTTTCGTTGGCGCGCGGGGCAGGGCGGAGGCTGGCGTGCCGCCTGCCGCTGCCTGCGCTGCAGTGGTATGGTAGCGGGCCAGCCGCGCCGCCGCCCGCTTCGTTTTCCATGCCTGCCAGCCGACCATGCCACTGATTCGCCGCCTGACGACCCGCCTGCGCTTGTTGTCCCACCGCAAGGCGCGCCAGATGGGACGCCTGTCGCGCAAAAGCCTGCAACTGGGCCTGCTGCTGGGCGGCGCCGCCCTGGTGGCGCTGGTATCGCTGGGCTTTGCCCGCCTGGCCGACCTGGCCCTGGAATGGAACCACGCCTGGGTGTCCCGCTACGGCTGGCTGGCATTCGTACTTATTCCCGCCGCCTTCGCCCTGTTGCGCTGGCTGACCCTGCGGCTGGCGCCCAAGGCGGCCGGCAGCGGGATCCCGCAAGTGATCGGCGCGCTGACCCTGCCGCCCGGGCCGGCGCAAACCAGCCTGGTGTCGCCCCGCCAGACGGTCTGGAAGATTCCATTGACCTTCCTGGGCCTGGCGGCGGGCGCCTCGGCCGGCCGCGAAGGCCCCTCGGTGCAGGTCGGCGCCGCCGTCATGCTGGCCTGGGGACGCTTCTGGCGGCGCATGGGCGTGCCGCTGCGCGGCTTCCATGCCAACGAACTGATCGCCGCCGGCGCGGCGGGCGGCCTGGCCGCCGCCTTCAACGCCCCGCTGGCGGGCGTGATCTTCGCCATTGAAGAACTGGGGCGCGGCACGGTGCTGCGCTGGCAGCGGCTGGTGCTGATCGGGGTGCTGGCGGCCGGTTTCCTGGTGGTGGCGCTGGCGGGCAACAACCCGTATTTCGGCACCTTCGGCGGAACTTCCCTGCCGCACTACATGGCCATGTGGGTGCTGCTGTGCGGCCTGGTCAATGGCGTGCTGGGCGGCGTGTTCAGCCGCCTGCTGAGCAAGGGGGCGGCCGGTGTCGCGCCTGTCTTGTGGCGCGGCTGGATCCGCCGCCACCCGATTTACACCGCGGCGGCCATGGGCCTGGCCCTGGCCGTGCTGGGCGCTCTCAGCCAGGACACAGTGTATGGCACAGGCTATGCGGTCGCCGGCGGGCTGCTGTCCGGCGAGTCCGAAGGGCCCGCGGCATTCGGGCTGGCCAAGCTGGCCGCCACGGTGGTGTCGTACTGGGCAGGCATTCCGGGCGGCATTTTCACGCCGGCGCTGACCACCGGCGCCGGCATCGGGCAGCATCTGTGGGAGCTGAGCGGCGGCGAGGTCGACCGGCGCGTGCTGGTGCTGATCTCCATGGCGGCCTTTCTGGCCGCGGCCACGCAGTCGCCGCTGACCGCCAGCGTGATCGTGATGGAAATGACCGGCAGCCAGCCCATGCTGTTCTGGCTGCTGGTGGGGGCTTTATCGGCATCGGTGGTGGCGCGCCAGTTCTGCCCGCAGCCGTTCTACCATTTCGCGGCGGGGCGCTATCGCCGGCAGGCGCAGGTCGAGGCCGCGCGGGCTGCCCGCGACGGCCCGTAGCCCCCTCCAGTGTCCAGCACGTAGACACTGTCCATTTTGTGGACACACCGGCGGAGCGCCATGCCCGTCCCGACGCTGCTGGCGTAACATCGAAAGATTCGCTTTTTCCTTCGTCACATTCTCTTCGGGCTTCGATCCATGACCGTGCATGCTTACATCTGCGATGCCATCCGCACTCCTTTCGGCCGCTACGGCGGCGCCCTGGCGCCGGTGCGCGCCGACGACCTGGCCGCCGTGCCGATCAAGGCGCTGATGGCGCGCAACACCGGCGTGCACTGGGATGAACTGGCCGATGTGATCCTGGGCTGCGCCAACCAGGCGGGCGAAGACAACCGCAACGTGGCCCGCATGGCCACGCTGCTGGCCGGGCTGCCCATCGAGGTGCCGGGCGCCACGCTCAACCGCCTGTGCGGCTCGGGCCTGGACGCCATCGGCACCGCGGCGCGCGCCATCCGGGCGGGCGAGGCCGGCCTGATGCTGGCCGGCGGCGTCGAAAGCATGAGCCGTGCGCCTTTCGTCATGGGCAAGGCCGACACCGCGTTCTCGCGCAATGCCGCCATCTACGACACCACCATCGGCTGGCGTTTCGTCAACAAGCTCATGAAGGCCCAGTATGGCGTCGACTCGATGCCCGAAACCGCCGAGAACGTGGCCGACGATTTCAAGATCAGCCGCGCCGACCAGGACAAGTTCGCGCTGGCCAGCCAGGAAAAAACCGCCCGCGCGCAGCGCGAGGGCTTTTTCGATGCCGAAATCACGCCTGTGTCCATCGCCCAGAAAAAGGGCGATCCGATCGTGGTGGCCAAAGACGAGCACCCGCGTGAAACCAGCGTGGAAGCGCTGGGGCGCCTGAAGGGCGTGGTGCGCGAAGGCGGCTCGGTAACGGCCGGCAATGCCTCGGGCGTGAACGACGGCGCCGCGGCGCTGCTGCTGGCCGACGAGCGCGGCGCCGCCCGCTACGGCCTGACGCCGCGCGCGCGCGTGGTGGGCATGGCGACGGCCGGCGTGGCCCCGCGCATCATGGGCATGGGTCCGGCCCCGGCCACCCGCAAGGTGCTCGAACTCACCGGCCTGAAGCTCGAGCAGATCGACGTCATCGAACTGAACGAGGCCTTTGCCGCGCAGGGCCTGGCCGTGCTGCGCGACCTGGGCATTGCCGACGACGACGCGCGCGTCAATCCCAACGGCGGCGCCATCGCGCTGGGGCATCCGCTGGGCGCCAGCGGCGCCCGCCTGGCCACCACCGCCATCAACCAGCTGCACCGCACCGGCGGCCGCTATGCGCTGTGCACCATGTGCATCGGCGTGGGCCAGGGCATCGCGGTGGTGCTCGAACGGGTCTGATCCCGCGCCGCAGGCAATAAAAAGAGCCGGCATTGCCGGCTCTTTTTCATTTGAACGGCCCAGGAATATTCAAGGCAGGCCGTTTATGCGGTTGCCTTCCTTGATGCCGTGCGCGGCGAACCAGCCTTGCGCCATTTCGAGCGCGTAGCGCACCGGCCGGGCCGAGCAATGGGCGTCGTCGGTTTGCGGCGCCATGTCGGCGATGTTGACGATGGCGCCGTCATCGGCAATGAAGGCGATGGACAGCGGCAGCAGCGTATTGCGCATCCAGAAGCATTGCAGGTCGGGCAGTTCGAACACGAACAGCATGCCGTTGTTGTCGGGCAGGCTCTGGCGCTGCATCAGGCCGATGCGGCGCGTGTCTTCGGTGCTGGCGACTTCGGCGTGGATGATGTGTATGCCGGCCGACAACTCGGCCACGGGCAGCCTGCTCTGGGGGCTGGCGGGGGCGGCATGCTGGGCCGTGGCGCTGGCCGGCAGGCCCAGCAGCGCGGCAAGGGCGACGGCCGCCTGGATGAAAAAGCGCGGGTAGGGCTGCAGGCGATGGGTCGACATGGAATGGGGAAACGGCGGAAAATAACAGGGCGGGGCATTGCGCCCCGCCCGGGCAATAACGCCGCCCGGTGCCGGATGGGCCGGCGCACGGGCGGCGTTGTACAGATACTGGGCGTCAGGCCGATGTGATGTTCAATGCCTGTTTGCCTTTAGGACCCTGGATGATTTCGAACGCCACTTTCTGGCCTTCTTTCAGGGTCTTGAACCCGTTCATCTGGATGGACGAAAAATGCGCGAACAGATCTTCACCGCCGTCATCGGGCGTAATGAAGCCGAAACCTTTCGCATCGTTGAACCATTTGACGGTACCCGTCGATTTGGGATTGTCCCCTTGGACGGCGGTTGCGGTCGTATCAGACATGCGGACTGCCTCATTGAATCGTATGTTTGACAGAAGGCATTCGGCCTGGGCCAACGGCCTTCCGGCTTCCGGGTGGGCCTCCCTGCAGCTAAGGACCCCCGAATGCGTGGATAATGCTCTGCTTTTCTTTCCGGCGTCAAGTGTGGAAACTACGCATTTCTGCGTGTAATTTTACGTAAGTCCCGGCGTTGCCGGTCCCTGTTTCAATAGAATCCCGCCCTATGAGTTCGACCTTGGATACCCAGCATGACGTGGCTGTGGAAAAGGCGCCGGCCCGCACCGCGCCGCCTCCCATGTACCAGGTAGTGCTGCTCAATGACGACTACACGCCGATGGAATTCGTAGTGAAGGTCTTGCAGAAGTTCTTTGGCAAGAACCAGGAAGATGCCACCCGCATCATGCTGCAGGTCCACCATGAAGGCCGCGGCGCCTGTGGCGTTTATCCGCGCGATGTGGCCGCCACGCGCATTGCGCAGGTGGCCCAGTATGCGCGCGCGCGCCAGCATCCGCTGCAATGCGTCATGGAGCCGGTATAGAAAGCAGGCCAGTATAAAAAGCAACTCAGTATCCGCCGTGCACCGGCGCCGGCCGGCTCGGCGATCCAGGGCGCGCCGCGCTCGCACACGCTGTACAGGGGCATGTCATGAGTGAAAGAGGGGGCGCTGTCGGGATACTGGCGGTGGTGGTGGCGATCGCCGTCGGACTGGGGTGGTGGGCCGGGCACGGGGGCGCGCCGTCCACGCAGGCGCCGGCGGCCTCGGCCGAGCCGGCGCCGCGCGCGCCGGCGGCATCCCCTTCACAGCCGTCCGGCGCGGCCCAGCCGGCCGCCGCCACGGTCGGCCAGGCAGATCCGTTCGCGGTGCTGGACTGCCAGGCGCGCGAATATAACGATACGCTGGCCCTGGCGGTCACGTTTACCCAGCCGGTCGACCGCAAGGCCGATCTCGATGCTTTCCTGGGTGTCATCGATACCGGCGCGGTCAAGGCCGACGACGGCCAGGACGCCGCTGCCGCGGCCAGCAAGGCGGCCGTGGTGGCCGCCGGCGCGCCGGCGGCCCAGGGCAAGCCGGTGCAGGGCGCCTGGGTGGTGGGCGACAACCCGCGCATGGCGTACTTCCCCTATGTGCAGCCGCAGCGCAGCTACGCCGTGCGGTTGCGCGCCGCCTTGCCGGGCGCCAGGGCGGGCGCCACGCTGGGCGCCGACCACCAGTGCAGCGTGCAGACGCCCGCCATGCCGCCTTCGTTCTATTTCGCCAGCCGCGGCGTGGTGCTGCCGGCCGGGCAGAACGGCGGCCTGCCCGTGACCACGGTCAACGTGCCCGAGGTCGATGTGCAATTCCTGCGCGTGGCGCCCGAGCACATGGCTGAATTCTTCGACGATGTGCTGGGCCTGGGCCGTACCGCCGATGACGACGATGACGAGGACGAATGGCGCTATGCCGATAACCGCAGCCTGAAGGGCTCGGTCAGCAATTGGGATCTCGACCGGCTGCACAGCCTGACCACCAGCGTCTACCAGGGCCGCTTCCTGACCGACGACCGTCCCAACCGGCGCCATGTCACGTTCCTGCCCGTGGAGAGCCTGGCCGAACTGCGGCAGCCTGGCATTTACGTGGCGGTAATGAGCGAGCCGGGGCGCTTTCGCTACGAATACCAGGTCACGTACTTTTATGTCAGCGACATCGGCCTGCATACGCGCCGCTACGCCGACCGCATCGAGGCCTATGCGGTGTCGCTCAAAAGCGGCCAGCCGGTGGCCGACGCGGACGTGGAACTGGTCGACGGCGCCGGCAAGGTGCTGGCGCGGGCCCGCGCCGACCAGGGCGGCCACGTGCGTTTCGACGGCGATCCGTCCCGTGCGCGCCTGGTGCGCGCGGCGCGCGGCGCCGAACTGACCGTGCTGGCCCTGGGCGAGCCGGCGCTGGATTTGTCCGAATACGATATCGGCGGGCATCCGGCCCGCAACAATAATCTGTTTGTCTACGCGGGGCGCAATCTGTACCGGCCCGGCGAGACGTTCCAGGTATCGGTGCTGCCGCGCGACCCCGACGGCCGCCCGCTGCCGCGGGCCCCGTTGACGGCCACCCTGAAGCGCCCCGATGGCCGCGTGGTGCGCAGCGAGCTGTGGCAGCCGGCGGCCCAGGCGCCGGGCTATGTCGAACATGCCGTCGGGCTGCCCGTCGATGCGCAGACCGGCAAATGGCTGCTCGAACTGCGGGTCGATCCCGCGGCCCGGGTGCCGGACGCGTCATGGTGGTTCCAGGTCGAGGAGTTCCTGCCCGAGCGCATGAAGCTGCGGCTGGATTCCGCCCAGGCCGTGCTGGCGCCGGGCGAGCCGTGGCGCATCGACGTGCAGGGCGACTACCTGTACGGCGCGCCGGCTGCCGGCAACCGGCTGCTTGCCAGTTTCCAGGTCAAGCGCGACCGCTACGCGCTGGCGCAGCAGTGGCCGGGCTTTGTGTTCGGCGACGTCGGCGACGACACGCTGCGCCACTACGAAGAATTGCCCGGGGGCAAGCTCGACGACCAGGGAGCGGCGCAGCTGACGGTCGATCCGCAAGGCGCGGGCGCGGCGCATTCGCCGCTGCGGGTGCGACTGTCCGCCAGCCTGCTGGAATCGGGCGGGCGGCCGGTGGTGCGCTCGATTGAACGCAGTGTCTGGCCGGCCGACAAGCTGATCGCCGTGCGCCCGCTGTTCGACGACGACGTCACGCGCGAAGGCGCGCCGGCGGCATTCGAAGTCGTGCGCGTGGATGCGGCGGGCAAGGTGGCGCCGCTGCCCGAGGCGCAATTGCGCCTGTATCGCGAGAACCGCCGGTATTACTGGCGCTACGACGACCAGCGCGGCTGGAACAGCGGCTATACCGATACCGAGGAACTGGTGGAATCGCGCGTCATTGCGCTGCCCGACCGCAGCTCGCTGTCGCTGCCGGTGGGCTGGGGCCGCTACCGGCTCGAGATCGCCGACCCGCAGACCGGCCAGGTCGCGCGCTATCGGTTCTACGCCGGCTGGGGCGCGCAAGACGCCGAGGCCGTGGGCAACCGGCCCGACCGGGTGCAAATGAAGCTGGAAGGCGTGCCCGCCCGGCCCGGCGATACCGTCAAGCTGACCATCACGCCGCCGCACGACGGGCAGGCGCTGGTCACGGTCGAGGGCGACCGCATGCTGTGGTCGCGCTGGGTGCCGGTGCAGGCTGCCGGCACGCCGCTCGAGATTCCGCTTGATCCTTCCTGGAAGCGGCACGATCTGTACGTGTCGGCCGTGGTGTTCCGCCCCGGCAGCGCGGGCGACCGGGTCACGCCGGCCCGCGCGCTGGGCCTGGCGTTCCTGCCCATCGGCAGCGCCGAACGCAAGCTGGCCGTCACGCTCGATGCGCCGGCCAAGGTCGAGCCCGAAAAGCGCGCCACGGTGCGCGTCAAGGTCGACGGCGCCCAGGGCGGGCGGGCCATGGTCACGTTGTCGGCGGTCGATGTCGGCATCCTGAACATCAACCAATATGCCACGCCGGACCCGCTCGATTTCTTCTTCGGCAAGCATCGCTATGCGGCCGAATTGCGCGATATGTACGGCAAGCTGATCGAGAAAATGGACGGCACCACGGGCCGCCTGAAGTGGGGCGGCGACGCGGCGCTGCGCGGCGACAGCCGCAGCCTGCCGCGCAAGGTCAAGCTGGTCGACCTGTTCTCCGGGCCGGTGGCGCTGAACGGGCAGGGCGAAGCCGATATCCCGCTCGACCTGCCCGATTTCAACGGCACGCTGCGCCTGATGGCGGTGGCGTTCAGCGACGACAAATACGGCAGCACCGATGCCGAGATGGTCGTGGCCGCGCCCATCGTGGCCGAGCTCAGCACGCCGCGCTTCATCACGCCGGGCGACCAGGCCGCCGTGGCGCTGGATATCACCAATCTCAGCGGCGCCACGCAGCAGGTCACGGTGAACCTGCGCGCCCTCGATCCGCTGGCCATTGCCGACGGCACGCGCTCGGTCACGCTGAAAGACCGCCAGCGCACTACCTTGCGCTTTGTGGCCACGCCCACCGGCTCGTACGGCCTGGGGCAGCTGCGGCTGCAGATCGACGGCAAGGGCGGGGCCAGGCCGGTGCACATCGTGCGCGAATCCGTGCTGCAGGTACAGCCGGCCCACGCGGCCGAGAACCAGCTGCGGCGGGTGCGGCTGGCGCCTGGCGCCAGCTTCGCGCCCGGTGCGGCGCTGGCGGCGGGCTATTACCCGGATTCGATCACCGCCAGCCTCAGCCTGTCGAACCGGCCGCCCATCAATGTGGCGCGCCTGGTGCAGCGCCTGCTCAGCTATCCGTATGGCTGCACCGAGCAGACCATCAGCGCCGCGCTTCCCTGGGTATTGATCGACGATGCCGATGCCCGGCGCTTCGGCCTGCCGCCGCGCACTCGGCAAGCGCGCGCCGACAAGGTCGCCGGCGCGCTGGGGCGCCTGGCCGGCATGCGCAATGCCTCGGGCGCATACTCGCTGTGGGGCGACGCCTCGTCGCGCGACATCTGGCTGACCGCGTATGCCACCGGTTTCATGCAGGATGCGCGCGACCACGAATTCGCGGTGCCCGAGGCTGCGCTGGCGCGTCCCAAACAATGGCTGCTGGAACAGCTGCAGCAAAGCCCCGGCAGCTTCGGCACCTGGCCCGACAAGCTGCGCCGCGAACTGCAGAGCGGCCGAGTCGACCGCGACTACGCGAGTACGCTGCGCAACGACCATCGCCGCTTCGCCGGCTTCGCGGCGGCGGCGCTGGTGCTGGCGCGCGACCGCCAGGCGCCGCTGTCGACCGTGCGCCAACTGTTCGACCGGTACCAGGAACGCGCTCTGTCGCCGCTGCCGCTGATTCAGCTGGCAGCGGCCTTCCAGCTGATGGGCGATTCGGCACGCATGGAGCAGGCCGTCGACCTGGCCCTGGCGCGCGGCTACGGCTACCAGCACCATGGCGGCGGCGGCTACAGGGACGAATGGCTGGGCGACTACGGCAGCGCGGTGCGCGATTACGCCCAGGCCTACGCCCTGGCGGCCAGGTACCAGCTGGCGGAGCAGGGCCGCGAAGCCTGGCTGGCGCAGCTCGACAGCCGCCTGCAGGGGCGTTCGTACCTGTCGACCCAAGAGCAGATGGCGCTGGTGCTGGCTGCCGGCGCGGCCGGCGGCGATGCCGGCCAGCCCTGGGCGGCCGTGCTGGCCACCGCCGGCGGCCGCCAGGACCTGAGCGGCACCCAAGACCGCAGCGTGGCCCTGCGCGGCGCCGACCTGGCGGCCCTGCAGCTCACCAACACCGGCACGCAGCCGCTATTCGTGGAACTCGACCTGCAAGGCACCCGCCAGGAACCGCCCGCGCCGCGCAGCGATGCAATCCGCCTGCAGCGCAGCTGGTACACGCCCGACGGCAAGCCCTGGGACGGCGGCGTGCTGCATACCGGCGATCTGCTGGTGGTGAAGCTGCGGGTCTCGGCCAACCAGGTCCTGCCCGATGCGCTGGTGGTCGATCGCGTGCCCGCCGGCCTCGAGGTCGAGAACCTGAACCTGTCGCAGAGCCCCGACATGCAAGACTGGGAAATCGGCGGAACGCGGGTGGCCGATGCGCTGGCCAACCCGGCGATCAAGCACCGCGAGTTCCGCGATGACCGCTACGTGGCTGCCGTGGCCCTGGACCGCAATACCGTCGAGGTGTTCTACATGGCGCGGGTGGTCACGCCGGGGCGCTATGCCGTGCCGTCCAGCGTGGCCGAAGACATGTACCGGCCCGAACTGCGAGGCGTAGGCGAACGATGGAGCCCCATCGAGATCCGCGACCGCGGCGCCGCTTCGCAATAGAGCCCGCCGGGCGCGGACGGCGGCGCCTGGCGCTGCTGGCCGGCCTGCTGCTGGCCGGCGCGGCGGCGCTGCTGGCGCTCGACCGCCTGTTTCCCCTGCCTGCCATGGGCAGCGGCGGCGCGGCGGTGGTCGTGGCGGCCGATGGCACGCCGCTGCGCACCTATCCCAGCCGCGATGGCATGTGGCGCTACCCGGTCACGCCCGATCAGGTGGCGCCGGCCTATCTGGAAACCCTGCTGGGCTACGAAGACCGCTGGTTCTATTGGCATCCGGGAGTCAACCCGGTGGCGCTGGCGCGCGCCGGATGGCAATGGCTGGCGCACGGGCGCATCGTGTCGGGCGGTTCGACGCTGACCATGCAGGTGGCCCGCCTGATGGATCCGCAGCTGGCGGCGCTGCCGTCGCGTTCGCTGGCCGCCAAGCTGCGCCAGATTGCGCGCGCGCTGCAACTGGAATGGCACTACAGCAAAGACGAGATCCTGGCCCTGTACCTGACGCATGCTCCCATGGGCGGCATTGTCGAGGGCGTGGAGATGGGCGCGCGCCTGTGGCTGGGCAAGTCCGCCCGCGACCTCAGCCCCGCCGAGGCCGCCTTGCTGACGGCCTTGCCGCAGGCGCCGTCGCGCCTGCGCCCCGACCGGCATCCGCGGGCCGCCCAGGCGGCGCGCGACAAAGTGCTGGACCGCATGACGGCGCGCGGCTGGAGCGCCGCCGCCGTGGCCGACGCCAAGATCGAAACCGTGGTGGCCCCGCCTTTGCGGGCGCGCTGGCTGGCGCCGCTGGCGGCCCAGCGACTGCTGGCGGGCCAGCGGCGGGCCGGCCGGCGGCCGGCCATCGTGGCGTCCACACTGGATGCCAACATCCAGGCTACCGCCGAGCGCATGCTGCTCGACCGGGTCGATGCGCTGCCGCCCAAAGTATCGATGGCGGTGCTGGTCATGGACAACGACACGCTGGCCATCAAGGCCTACGCCGGTTCGGCCGATTTTTCCGACGACAGCCGCTATGCGCACGTGGACATGGTGCGCGGGGTGCGTTCGCCGGGCTCGACCCTGAAGCCGTTCCTGTACGCGCAAGCGCTGGACGAAGGGCTGGTGCATTCCGAAAGCCTGCTGCTGGATGCGCCGCTTTCGTTCGGCGGCTATGCGCCGGGCAATTTCCAGGCGGCGTTTTCGGGGCCGGTCAGCGTGGCGCAGGCCCTGCAGCGCTCGCTGAACGTGCCGGCGGTGGATCTGCTGAACCGCGTCGGCTCGTCGCGCTTTGCCTCGATGCTGCTGGCCGGCGGCGTGCGCCTGCGCATGCCGGACGGGGCCGCGCCCAACCTGAGCTTGATTTTGGGCGGCGCCGGCACCACATTGGAAGAGCTGGTCGGCGCGTACCGGGCGCTGGCCCGCGGCGGGCTGGCCGGACGGCCGCGCCTGGCGCCGGGACAGCCGCGGGTCGAGTCCCGTATGATGAGCCCTGGGGCGGCCTGGATCGTGCGCGATATTCTCGAGGGCGGCGGCCACCCCGACCGGCCCCTGGTGCAGGCCGGCCGGCCGCTGGCCTGGAAAACCGGCACCAGCTTCGGCTTCCGCGATGCCTGGGCGTTGGGCGTGACCGATGCCTGGACCATCGGCGTATGGGTGGGGCGGCCCGACGGCACGCCCAACCCGGGCTTTTTCGGGGCCAATGTGGCCGCGCCGCTGTTGCGCGACATCGCCGCGGCATTGCCGGCCGGCGTCGCGCGCCGCGCCGCGCGGCCGGCCAGCGTGCAGCCGGTGGTCACCTGCTGGCCCGGCGGCTGGCGGCAGGGCAGCGCCCAGGCCGGGCCGTGCGCCCAGCCGCGCGCGGCCTGGGCGCTGGACGACACGGTGCCGCCCACCTTCGCCGGCTACGCCGACGTGGCAAGCGGGCCGCTGCGGCTGCAGGGCGTGGCCAACGGATCGGTGCTCAGGCCGGTGCCGGGCCGGCAAGAGGTAGTACTGGATGTAAGCGTGCAGGGCGCGCGCGGCCAGGTGTGGTGGATGCTCGACGGGCGCGTGCGCGAGCGCGGCGAGGCGTCGGCACCGCTGACATTGTCGATGGTGCACAATGGCCGCTATACCCTGACCGCCATGGACGAACAAGGCCGATACGACCGTGTGGTTTTTGAAATCGCTGGCGTTACGCCCTGATCAGCTTAGAATATGAATCGTGTATTTCGACCGCTTCGATGCGTTACGGAGGAAGCGTGATTTCCCAAGAGCTTGAAGTCAGCCTGCATATGGCTTTTGTCGAGGCCCGCTCGGCCCGGCATGAATTCATTACCGTCGAGCATCTGCTCCTGTCGCTGCTCGACAACGCGTCGGCCGTGGAAGTCCTGCGCGCCTGCGCCGCCAATCTGGATGACTTGCGCCGTAATCTGCGTCAGTTCGTGTCCGAGAACACGCCGGTCATTCCCACCGGCGCAGAAGTCGACACCCAGCCCACCCTGGGCTTTCAGCGGGTGATCCAGCGCGCCATCATGCACGTGTCGGCGGGCGGCACCGGCAAGAAGCCGGTCACGGGCGCCAATGTGCTGGTGGCCATTTTCGGCGAAAAAGATTCCCACGCGGTCTACTACCTGCAGCAGCAGGGCGTCACGCGGCTCGACGTGGTCAATTTCCTGTCACACGGCATCACCAAGCAGCCCCAGGAAGAATCCGCCGCGGCCCCGAAAGAACAGCCCGGCCTGGAAGAACCGGCCGAGTCGCGCCAGTCGCCGCTCGACCAATACGCCAACGACCTGAACGCCGCGGCCCTGGCCGGCCGCATCGATCCGCTCATCGGCCGCGAGCACGAGGTCGAGCGCGTCATCCAGGTGCTGTGCCGCCGTCGCAAGAACAACCCGCTGCTGGTGGGCGAGGCCGGCGTGGGCAAGACCGCCATCGCCGAAGGCCTGGCCTGGCGCATCACGCGCGGCGAAGTCCCCGAAATCCTGCAGGGCGCGCACGTCTACGCGCTCGACATGGGCGCGCTGCTGGCCGGCACCAAGTATCGGGGCGATTTCGAGCAGCGCCTGAAAGGCGTGCTCAAGCAGATCCGCGGCAATCCCGACGCCATCCTGTTCATCGACGAAATCCACACCCTGATCGGCGCGGGGTCGGCCTCGGGCGGCACGCTCGACGCCTCCAACCTGCTCAAGCCGGCGCTGTCGTCCGGGCAGTTGAAGTGCATCGGCGCCACCACCTATACCGAATTCCGCGGCGTCTTCGAAAAAGACCACGCGCTGTCGCGCCGTTTCCAGAAAATCGACGTGTCCGAGCCCAGCGTCGAACAAACGGTGCAGATCCTGCGCGGCCTGAAAAGCCGCTTCGAAGAGCACCACAACGTGCGCTATTCGGCCGCCGCGCTCAGCGCCGCGGCCGAGCTCTCGGCGCGCTACATCAACGACCGCCACCTGCCCGACAAGGCCATCGACGTCATCGACGAGGCGGGCGCTGCCCAGCGCCTGCTGCCGCGCTCGCGCCAGAAAAAGCTCATCGGCAAGATCGACATCGAGAACATCGTCTCGAAAATCGCGCGCATCCCGCCGCAGTCGGTGTCCAACGACGACCGCAGCAAGCTGGCCACGCTCGACCGCGACCTGAAAACCGTGGTGTTCGGACAGGACAATGCCATCGAAGCCCTGTCGGCCGCCATCAAGATGGCCCGCTCGGGCCTGGGCAAGCCCGACCGTCCCATCGGTTCGTTCCTGTTTTCCGGCCCCACCGGCGTGGGCAAGACCGAAGTGGCGCGCCAGCTGGCTTTCATCATGGGCGTCGAGTTGCTGCGCTTCGACATGTCCGAATACATGGAACGCCATGCGGTGTCGCGCCTGATCGGCGCGCCGCCGGGATACGTCGGGTTCGACCAGGGCGGCCTGCTCACCGAGGCCATCACCAAGCAGCCGCACTGCGTGCTGCTGCTCGATGAAATCGAGAAGGCCCACCCGGACGTGTTCAACATCCTGCTGCAGGTCATGGACCACGGCACGCTGACCGACAACAACGGACGCAAGGCCGACTTCCGCAACGTCATCATCATCATGACGACCAACGCCGGCGCCGAAACCCTGAACCGGCCGGCCATCGGCTTTTCCAACAGCCGGGTCGTGGGCGACGAGATGGCGGAAATCCGGCGCATGTTCACGCCTGAATTCCGCAACCGCCTCGACGCCATCATTCCGTTTGCGCCGCTGTCGCGCGAAATCATCCTGCGCGTGGTCGACAAGTTCCTGATGCAGCTCGAAGACCAACTGCACGAGCGCCGCGTCGAGGCCGTATTCACCGATACGCTGCGCGAGCACCTGGCCAAAGAAGGCTTCGACCCGCTGATGGGCGCGCGGCCCATGCAGCGCCTCATCCAGGACACCATCCGCCGGGCGCTGGCCGACGAACTGCTGTTCGGCAAGCTGTCCGACGGCGGCACGGTCACGGTCGATCTCGACGAGGCCGGCAAGGTGCGGCTCAGCTTCGACGGCGCAGGCAAATCGCCGCGTTCAGGCGCGCCCGACAAGCAGGAAGTCGAATTGGTCGACTAGCCTTGGTCCGCGAGCCCCTGATCTCGTGCGAGCACTGCGCCAGCGTTTTCAGGCGCCACGAACTGCAGCCCGGCGAGACCGCCACCTGCTCGCGCTGCGGCACCATCCTGTGGCGCTATAGCGGCCTGGGCCTGTCGGGCTGGCTGGCGCTGACCCTGTCCGCGCTGATCGTGTTCGTGGTGGCCAACGGCTATCCGGTCGTCACGATGGCGGTGCGCGGCCTGACCCGCGATGCCTCGCTGCTCGACGCGGTCTTCATGACCTGGCAGCAGGGCTACGTGCTGACCGCCGCCATGACCGGCCTGGCCGGGTTCGGCCTGCCGCTGCTGCAGTTGTGCCTGCTGGCATGGGTGCTGTGGCCGCTGGCCCTGGGGCGCGAACCCCGCGGCCTGCGGCCCGCCATGCGCATGCTGGGCCTGCTGCGGCCATGGTGCATGGTGCCGGTGTTCCTGCTGGGCGTGGTGGTGGCCGTGGTCAAGCTGGCGGGCATGGCCAGGGTCGACCCCGCGCCGGGCCTGTATGCCTTTGCCGCCCTGACCGTGCTGCTGACCATTCTTTCCCGCCTGTCGCCGCATGCCGTGTGGCGCTACGCCGAGCAAAGCGGCGTCGTGCCGGTGCACGTGCCCGGCGCGCGGCCGGGCCAGGTGCTGGCCGGCTGCCATGCCTGCGGCCAGGTACAGGCGCTGGATCCGCACGATCACGGCGGGGCCCCGCCGCGCTGCGTGCGCTGCCAGGCGGTGGTGCACTACCGCAAGCCCGACAGCCTGGCCCGCACCTGGGCGCTGCTGCTTGCCGCGGCCGTGCTGTATGTGCCCGCCAATGTGCTGCCCATCATGAACATCAACTCGCTGTTCTTCGGCGACAGCGGCCACACCATTCTGGGCGGCGTGGTCGAGCTCTGGCAGACCGGCTCGTGGGACATCGCCCTGATCGTGTTCGTAGCCAGCATCATGGTGCCGCTGACGAAGATTTTCGCGCTGGTGGCGCTGGCTGGCGCCGTGCAATGGCGCAGCGCGCTCAATTTGCGCCAGCGCACCCGCTTGTACGAACTGGTGGAGTTCATCGGCCAATGGTCGATGCTCGACGTGTTCGTCGTGATATTGTTGTCGGCCCTGGCGCACTTCCAGGGCCTGATCGAGATTTCGGCCGGCCCGGCGGCCGGCGCTTTCGGCCTGGTGGTCATCCTGACCATGCTCGCCGCCATGAGCTTCGATCCGCGCAGCGCATGGGACCTGGCGCCGCGCGACGACGCCAGGCCCGGCGCACGAACGGGCGGCGACATGCCCGCGGCGCCAGGGCAAAATACGGCGTAGCTCCAGCAAACTGATAACCGACATGGCCGAGCAAACTCCTCCACCTTCCACCGACGGCGTCGACGCCCCGGAAGTCACACGCAAGAAGCAGCGGCGCATCTCCTGGATATGGCTGGTGCCGGTGGTGGCCCTGCTGGCCGGCCTGTCGCTGGTGATCCGCACCTGGATGGAAGTCGGCCCGGAAGTTTCCATCGAGTTCAACACCGCCGAGGGCATCGAGGTCGGCAAGACCCAGGTGCGCTACAAAGACGTGGTGGTGGGCACGGTGCACAACATTCACTTCAACGATGACCGCTCCAAGGTCATCGTGCAGGCGCAACTGGTCAAGGACGCGGCCGGCCTGGCCACCGAGGGCACCAACTTCTGGGTGGTGCGGCCGCGGCTGGGCATCAGCGGCGTGTCGGGGCTGGGCACGCTGCTGTCCGGCGCCTACATCGGGGTCGACGCGGTCGACGGGGCAGGGGCCTCGAACACCGCCACCAAGTTCGAGTTCATCGGCCTGGAAACCCCGCCGCCGGTCACGCACGACCGCGACGGCAAACGCTTCGTGCTCAAGGCCCATGACCTGGGCTCGCTGGATATCGGCTCGCCGGTGTATTTCCGCCGCATCAACGTCGGGCGGGTCATCGGCTACAAGCTCGACGAAAGCGGCGACGCGGTCAACGTCGAAGTGTTCATCGACGCCCCGAACGACAAGTTCGTAACGCGCGGCACGCGCTTCTGGAATGCCAGCGGCGTAGACCTGTCGGTCGACGGCAGCGGGCTGAAGCTGCATACGCAGTCGCTGGTGTCGCTGGCGCTGGGCGGGGTGGCGTTCGCCCCCATCAATGCCAACGATTCCGGCGCCGCCGCGGCGGGCAACGAGTTCGAGCTGTATGGCAGCGAAGCCGAGGCCAGGGCCAATCCCGATGGCGATCCGGTCCCGATCCGCATGCGCTTCGACCAGTCGGTGCGCGGCCTGAGCGTGGGCGCCACGATCGACTTCCAGGGTATCGCGCTGGGCGAGGTCACGCGCATCACCGTCGATTTCGATTCCGACAAGAAGCGCTTCTATGCCATGGTCGACGCGTCGCTGTATCCCGAACGCCTGGGCTCGGTCTACGACCGGGTGCACGAGCGCGCCCTGGAATCCGGCGACGACACCGAAGGCAAGCTGCTGGCCTCGATGATCAAGCACGGCCTGCGGGCCCAGCTGCGCACCGCCAACCTGCTGACCGGGCAGCTGTACATCGTGCTGGCGCACTTCCCCAAGGCCGATCCGGTCGAATTCCGCATCTCCGACCCGGTCGTCATCCCGACGATTCCGGGCAACCTGGAACAGCTGCAGCAACAGATCACCAACATCGTCGACCGGATCAACCGCATTCCGTTCGAGCAGATCGGCCGCGACTTGCGCACGACGCTGTCGAGCACCTCCAGGCTGATGTCCAGCCTGGACAAGACCCTGGCGCCCGAGGCGCGCGACACGCTGCGCGCGGCGCGCAAGTCGCTCGACAACATCAACGAACTGCTGGCCAATGACGCGGCGCTGCCGGCCAATGCCGAACGCGCCATGCAGGAACTGGGCCGGGCGGCCCGCTCGCTGCGCACTCTGGCCGATTACCTGCAGGCCAATCCGGAAGCCCTGATCCGCGGCCGCGGCAAAGACCCGCTGCCCGGCACAACCAGGAACTGATCCATGCGCATTTCCAGATACGTCCCGCTCCTGTCCGCGCTGGCCCTGTCGGCGGCGCTGGCCGGCTGCGCCATGTCGCCGCCCGCGCGCTACTACACGCTGCAGCCGGCCCCGCAGGCGGCGCCGGCCGCAGCGCAGCGGGTGCAATACCAGATCGAAGTCGCGCCGGTGTCGGTGCCCCTGCAGGCCGACCAGCCGCAGATCATGCTGCGCCGGCACGAGGGCGACGGAGCGCTGACCCCGCTGTATTCGCATCGCTGGAGCGCGCCGCTGTCCGACGAGATCGGCGCCGCGCTGTCCGATGTGCTGACCCACACCCTGGGCGCGCTCGACGTCCAGACCCTGCAGCCGGCCGACAACGCGCCGGTCTGGCGGGTGCAGGTGGACGTGCAGCGTTTCGACATGGTGTCGGGCGGCCCGGCGCGGCTGGATGCCACCTGGCGCGTGCGGCCCCTGAACCTGAAGGGGGCCCGGGCGCTGATCTGCCGGGCCACCGTGCAAGTGCCGGCCGATGGGCAGGACATCCCGGCGCTGGTGCAGGCCCAGCAGCGTGCGGTGACGCTGCTGGGGCAGACCATCGCCTCGGCCATCCAGTCCGGCGGCGCACAGCCCGCCCCGGCCGGGCAGCAGATACAGGTCTGGGGTTGCATTTAAGGGTAAACCCTTAAAGGTTAACCATAATTCAAAGCGGGTTGCATCTTCCTTAGTATCCCGGTTTGACCGGAAGCGGCGCAGGCCGGGCACGACTGGGCCTGGCCGGCGCCGTATGAGCTGAGGAACCGAATTCATCATGGCCAGTACCACACTGGGCGTCAAGGTGGACGACACCTTGCGGGATCGCCTGAAGGCGGCCGCGCGGAAACTGAGTTGCACCCCGCACTGGCTGCACAAGCAGGCGCTTCTGGCGTATCTCGACAAGATCGAGCGCGGCCAGCTGCCAGCCGAAATCATCCATCTGTCGCAGGACGACGCCGATACCGAAGACTTCGACGCGGGCGCGCAGCCGGCCACGCCGCCGTTTTTCGAGTTCGGCCAGGACGTGCAGCCGCAGTCGGTGCTGCGCGCCGCCATCACGGCCGCGTATCGCCGCCCCGAGCCGGAGTGCGTGCCGCTGCTGCTGGGGCAGGCGCGCATGCCTCATGCCGAGAAAATCCACGCCATGGCCTCGCGCCTGGTGCAGGCGCTGCGCGACAAGCGCGGCGGCGGCGGGGTAGAGGGCCTGATCCAGGAATTCTCGCTGTCCAGCCAGGAAGGCGTCGCGCTGATGTGCCTGGCCGAGGCGCTGCTGCGCATACCGGACCGCGCCACGCGCGATGCGCTGATCCGCGACAAGATCTCGCGCGGCGACTGGCGCGCGCACATGGGCGGCTCGCAGTCGCTGTTTGTCAATGCCGCCACGTGGGGGCTGATGCTGACCGGCAAGCTGGTGGCCGTCAACAGCGAACAGTCGCTGTCCAAGGCCCTGACGCGCCTGATCGGCAAGGGCGGCGAGCCGCTGGTGCGCAAGGGCGTCAATCTGGCCATGCGCATGATGGGCGAGCAATTCGTGTCGGGCCAGAGCATTTCCGAGGCGCTGGCCAACAACCGCAAGCTCGAGGCCAGGGGCTTTCGCTATTCGTACGACATGCTGGGCGAGGCCGCCACCACCAGCGAAGACGCCGACCGCTATTACGCCTCGTATGAACAGGCCATCCACGCCATCGGCAAGTCGGCGGCGGGCCGCGGCATCTATGAAGGCCCGGGCATATCCATCAAGCTTTCGGCGCTGCATCCCACGTATTCGCGCGCGCAGCGCGAGCGCGTCATGGAAGAGCTGCTGCCGCGCGTCAAGGCGCTGACGGTGCTGGCGCGCAGCTACGATATCGGCCTGAACATCGACGCCGAAGAGGCCGACCGGCTGGAAATCTCGCTGGACCTGCTCGAAGCCCTGTGCCTGGCGCCCGAGCTGGACGCCTGGAACGGCATCGGTTTCGTGGTGCAGGCCTACCAGAAGCGCGCGCCCTTCGTGATCGACTATGTGATCGACCTGGCGCGGCGCAGCCGCCACCGCATCATGGTGCGCCTGGTCAAGGGCGCCTACTGGGACAGCGAAATCAAGCAGGCCCAGATCGACGGCCTGGAAGGCTATCCGGTGTATACCCGCAAGGTGTATACCGACGTGGCGTACCTGGCCTGCGCGCGCAAGCTGCTGGGCGCGCCCGAAGCCGTATATCCGCAATTCGCCACGCACAACGCGTATACCCTGGCGGCGGTGTACCAGCTGGCCGGGCAGAACTACTACCCCGGGCAATACGAGTTCCAGTGCCTGCACGGCATGGGCGAGCCCCTGTATGACGAGGTGGTCGGGCCCGTGGCGCAGAACAAGCTGAACCGCCCGTGCCGCATCTATGCCCCCGTGGGCACGCACGAAACGCTGCTGGCCTACCTGGTGCGCCGCCTGCTCGAGAACGGCGCCAATACCTCGTTCGTCAACCTGATCGGCGACGAGAGCATTTCGATCGACGAGCTGGTGGCCGATCCGGTCGAGGTGGCCTCGCGGATTTCGCCGCTGGGGGCTCCGCACGAGAAAATTCCCCTGCCGCGCGACCTGTACGGCCCGCCCGGCAGCGGCGCGCGGCTGAATTCCGCCGGCCTGGACCTTACCAACGAACACCGGCTGGGCTCGCTGGCGGCCGCCTTGCTGGCCAGCGCCGCCACGCCGTGGCGGGCCATGCCGATGCTGGGCGAAGACAGCGCGGCCTGGGATGCCGAGCGCGCCGTCGACGTGCGCAACCCGGCCGACCATCGCGACGTGGTGGGCCAGTGCATCGAGGCCCGGTCCGCCGAGGTCGATGCCGCCCTGCAGGCGGCCGGCAACACCGCGCCGATCTGGCAATCCACGCCGGTGGCGGAACGCGCGCAGTGCCTGCGCCGCGCCGCGCAGCTGCTGGAAGAGGGCATGCAGCCGCTGTTGGGCCTGATTGTGCGCGAGGCGGGCAAGTCGCTGCCCAATGCCATTTCCGAAGTCCGCGAAGCGGTCGATTTCCTGCGCTATTACGCCGACCAGGCCGAGCGCGAGTTCGGCAACGACACGCACCGGCCGCTGGGCACGGTGCTGTGCATCAGCCCCTGGAATTTCCCGCTGGCCATTTTCACCGGGCAGGTGGCCGCTGCGCTGGTGGCGGGCAACACGGTGATCGCCAAGCCGGCCGAGCAGACCGGCCTGATCGCCGCGCAGGCGGTGCAGGTGCTGCGCGCGGCCGGCGTGCCCGCGGGCGCGGTGCAACTGCTGCCGGGCCGCGGCGAGACCGTCGGGGCGCAACTGGTGGCCAGCCCGGCCATCGACGGCATCATGTTCACCGGTTCTACCGACGTGGCGCGCCTGATCGCGCGCACGCTGGCGGGCCGGCTGGACGACCGCGGCCACACCATTCCGCTGATCGCCGAGACGGGCGGCCAGAACGCCATGGTGGTCGATTCGTCGGCGCTGGCCGAGCAGGTGGTGTTTGACGTGCTGAATTCCGCCTACGACTCGGCCGGGCAGCGCTGTTCGGCGCTGCGCGTGCTCTGCCTGCAGGAAGACAGCGCCGATCATGTGCTGCACATGCTGCGCGGCGCGATGCGCGAATTGCGCGTGGGCAATCCCGATCAGTTGTCCACCGACGTGGGCCCGGTCATCGATGCCGAAGCGCGCGACAACATCGTGCGCCACATCGACGCCATGCGCGCGGCCGGGCACCGCGTCGACCAGGTCGAGCTGGGCGGGGGCTGCCGCCACGGCACCTTCGTGCCGCCCACCCTGATCGAGATCGGCAGCGTGGACGAACTGACGCGCGAGGTGTTCGGGCCGGTGCTGCACGTGCTGCGCTACCCGCGCGAGGCGCTGGACCAGGTGCTGGACCAGATCAACGGCACCGGCTACGGGCTGACTTTCGGGGTGCACAGCCGCATCGACGAAACCATCGGCCGCGTCACGCAGCGCGTGCATGCCGGCAATATGTATGTCAACCGCAATATTGTCGGCGCGGTGGTGGGCGTGCAGCCGTTCGGCGGCGAATGCCTGTCGGGCACCGGACCCAAGGCGGGCGGGCCGCTGTACCTGTACCGCCTGCTGGCGACGCGGCCCGCGGGCCTGCCGCCGGGGGCCGGCGGCGCCGGCCCGCTGCCGCGCGTGCTGGCGCTGCCCGGCCCCACCGGCGAACAGAACACGTACAGCCTGCAGCCGCGCGGCGCGGTGCTGTGCGTGGCGGCCACCGAGGCCGGGGCGCGGGCCCAGTACGCCGCCGTCCAGGCCTCCGGCAACGCGGCGCTGTTCCTCGATACGCCCGCCGCGCGCGCCTGGCATGCCGCCGCGCAGGCGGAGGCGGCGGTGTCGTTCCTGGCCGACGCCGAAGTGGACGGCGCGGTATTCCACGGCGTGCTGTTCGAAGGCGACGGCGATGCGCTGTGCGCCTGGAACGAGCGCATCGCGGCGCGCGACGGCCCGATCCTGACCGTGCAGGGGCTGACGCCCGACGCCCTGGCAGGCGGCGCGGCCTATGTGCTGGAACAACTGCTCACCGAACGTTCCATCAGCGTCAATACCGCGGCGGCCGGCGGCAACGCCAGCCTGATGTCCATCGGCTAAGAGGAAACCGCCATGCAGGCACGGCATGCCCCGTCCGGGCGCGGGTTATCTCCAATAGCACACGGGGTTGCACCTGGCCGAAAATCCGGTGCAACTTTTTACAAGACACTCGGGCTGAACCAATGCCGGACCCCCGGCGACGGCCAGCCCGGCATTGCCGATCAATAAAAGGCCCCCGCGCCACGAGCGGCGGCGGGCCTTTGCACCACCCCATTCACACAGGAGGGTTCATATGAAATCCGCATTTTCCCGCCCGGCCTTGCTGGCCGCACTGGCAGCAGCCTGCGTGGCTGGCGCCGTCCATGCCGAAGAAATCAAATTCGGCTTTGCCGCGCCCCTGACCGGCCCGCAGTCGCACTATGGCGAAGACATGCAGAACGGCCTGACCCTGGCCCTGGAAGAGGCCAACAAGAAGGGCATCAAGATCGACGGTGAAACCGCCAAGTTCGTGCTGGTGTCGCGCGACGACCAGGCCGACCCGCGCACCGCCGTGCAGGTAGCGCAGCAGCTGGTCGACGAAGACGTCGACGGCATCCTGGGCCACTTCAACTCGGGCACCACGATTCCCGCCTCGCGCGTGTACAACGAGGCCGGCCTGCCGCAGATCGCCATGGCCACGTCGCCCGAATACACCAACCAGGGCTACGACACCACCTTCCGCATGATGACCAGCGACACCCAGCAGGGCGCCGCGGTGGGCAAGTTCATTGTCGAGAACCTGAAAGCCAAGAAGGTCGCCATCATCGACGACCGCACCGCCTACGGGCAGGGGCTGGCCGACGAGGTCGAGAAGGCGGTCAAGAAGGCCGGCGGCGAGATCGTGCGGCGCGAGTACACCACCGACAAGGCCAACGACTTCACGTCCATCCTGACCAACATCAAGGCTTCCGAGCCCGATGCCATTTTCTACGGCGGCCTGGACGCCCAATCGGGCCCCATGAAGCGCCAGCTGGTGCGGCTGGGCCTGAAGGCCCCGCTGATCTCGGGCGAAATGACCCGCAGCGACACCTTCATCAAGCTGGCCGGCGATGCCGCCGACGGCACGTACGCCTCGCTGGCCGGCGTGCCGCTGGAAAAGATGGCGGCGGGCAAGGATTTCGCCCAGCGCTATGAAACCCGCTTCAAGAAGGCCCCCGGCGTGTACGCGCCGTACGCCTACGATGGCGCCTGGAACATGATCACCGCCATCCAGCAGGCCGACTCGGCCGATCCGGCCGACTACCTGCCCAAGCTCGCCAAGCTCGAGCGCAAGGGCGCGACCAGCGACCACATCGCCTACGATGCCAAGGGCGACCTGAAAGAAATCTCGGTCACCATCTACGAAGTCAAGAACGGCAAGTGGGAAATGGTCGAGACCATGGTCAGCCAGGCCAACTGAGCCGGCTGGCACGGCAGCCGGGCGCCGCGCGCCCGCGCTGCCGCATGACCGCCGCGCGGCACCGCCCGCGCGGCGCGGCTTTTTCTTCTATGAGCACCTGGCAGGCTCGGCGGCTATGGACATCTTCATACAACAACTCATCAACGGCCTGACGCTGGGCAGCGTCTACGCGCTGGTCGCGCTGGGCTACACGATGGTGTACGGCATCATCGGGCTTATCAATTTCGCGCATGGCGATGTCGTCATGATCGGCGCCATGGCGGCCACCATGATCGCCTCGGCCATGGTGGGCGGCGATCCCACGGTGTCGGCGTTCGCGGTGCTGGGCGCCGGGCTGCTGGTGTCGGTGCCGCTGTGCATGGCGGTGGGCTGGACGGCCGAGCGCATGGCCTATCGCCCGCTGCGCCGCGCGCCGCGGCTGGCCGCGCTGATCACCGCCATCGGCGTTTCCATCATTCTGCAGAACCTGGCCATGATGGTCTGGGGCCGCAATTACCTGAATTTTCCCCAAGTGCTGCAGCCGCAGGTGTTTGAACTGGCCGGCGCGCGCATGAGCTCGCTGCAGATGGCCATTGTGCTGATCGCCGCGCTGATCATGGGCGCGCTGCTGGCGGTCGTGCACAAGACGCGGCTGGGCACCGCCATGCGGGCCACCGCGCAGAACCGCGAGGTCGCGGGCCTGATGGGCGTGAATATCAACACCGTGATCTCGGCGGCGTTCCTGATCGGCTCGGCCCTGGCGGCGGTGGCCGGCATGATGGTCACCACCTATTACGGCGTGGCGCAGTACACCATGGGCTTCATGCTGGGGCTGAAGGCCTTTACGGCCGCGGTGCTGGGCGGTATCGGCAATCTGGTCGGGGCAATGGCCGGCGGCCTGCTGCTGGGCATTATCGAATCGCTGGGCGCCGGCTATATCGGCGATCTTACCGGCGGGTTCCTGGGCAGCCACTACCAGGACGTGTTCGCGTTCGTGGTGCTGGTGCTGGTGCTGATCTTCCGTCCGTCCGGCCTGCTGGGCGAACGCGTAGGAGACCGCGCATGAACACCGCCATGAAGAACCGCGGCCTGTCGCGCCGCAACCTGCTGGGCATTGTGCTGATCGGCGTGGCCCTGGCCGTGCTGCCGTTCGCGCTGGGCATGGCGGGGCAGAGCTGGGTGCGCATCCTGAACTTCGCGCTGCTGTACGTGATGCTGGCGCTGGGCTTGAACATCGTGGTGGGCTTTGCCGGCCTGCTCGACCTGGGCTACATCGCCTTCTACGCGGTGGGCGCCTACGCATGGGCGCTGCTGGCTTCGCCGCACTTCGGCCTGCACCTGCCGTTCTGGGCCATTTTGCCCATCAGCCTGGGGCTGGCCTGCGTGTTCGGGGTGTTGCTGGGCGCGCCCACGCTGAAGCTGCGCGGCGACTATCTGGCCATCGTCACGCTGGGCTTCGGTGAAATCATCCGCATCTTCCTCAACAACCTGAACGCGCCGGTCAACATCACCAACGGCCCGCAGGGCATCAACCGCATCGACGGCTTCAAGGTGGGCGAATTCATGTTCGGCCGCACCGAAACCCTGCTGGGCCTGCGCGTGACCGGCCCCGAAAAGTACTACTACCTGCTGCTGGGCATCACGCTGCTGATCGTGCTGGTGTGCGTGCGCCTGCAGAATTCGCGCATCGGGCGCGCCTGGGAAGCCATCCGCGAAGACGAGATCGCGGCCAAGGCCATGGGCATCAACACCCGCAACGTGAAGCTGCTGGCATTCGCCATGGGCGCGTCGTTCGGCGGCGTGGCCGGCGCGCTGTTCGCCTCGATGCAGGGTTTCGTCAGCCCCGAGAGCTTCAGCCTGACCGAGTCCATCTCGGTGCTGTGCATGGTGGTGCTGGGCGGCATGGGCAACATTCCCGGCGTGATCCTGGGCGCCATCCTGCTGGCGGCTTTGCCCGAGTTTCTGCGCGCGGTGGTCGAGCCCATCCAGCGGCTGGTGTTCGGCGAAGTGGTGCTCGATCCGGAAGGCATCCGCATGCTGCTGTTCGGGCTGGCCATGGTGTGCGTGATGCTGTTCCGGCCGGCCGGGCTGTGGCCCTCGGCGGTGCGCAAGCGCGAGCTGGCGGGCACCGCGGGAGGCCGGGCATGAGCATCATTCTTCAAGCAGAAGGGCTGGGCAAGCGGTTCGGCGGCCTGCGGGCGCTGTCCGAGGTCAGCTTCGACATCCGCGCCGGCGAGATCTACGGGCTGATCGGCCCGAACGGCGCGGGCAAGACCACGCTGTTCAACGTGCTGACCGGCCTGTATATCCCGGAAGAAGGGCGCTGCACCTTCGCCGGCGCGCCGCTTACCGGCCTGAAGCCGCATGAAGTGGCGCAGGCCGGGCTGGCCCGCACCTTTCAGAATATCCGGCTGTTCGCCAACCTGAGCGCCATCGAGAACGTCATGATAGGCCGCCATGCGCGCACCCGCGCCGGCGTGCTGGGCGCGGTGCTGCGCACGCCCGGCGCGCGTGCCGAAGAGGCCGCCATCGAGCGCCGCGCGCACGAACTGCTGGACTACGTGGGCATCGGCGCGCGCGCCAATGACGTGGCCCGCTCGCTGTCGTACGGCGACCAGCGGCGCCTGGAAATCGCCCGCGCGCTGGCCACCGACCCCAAGCTGCTGGCGCTGGACGAGCCCGCCGCGGGCATGAACGCCTCGGAAACCGTGGTGCTGCGCCAGCTCATCGAAAAGATCCGCGCCGACGGCATCACGGTGCTGCTGATCGAGCACGACATGAAGCTGGTCATGGGGCTGTGCGACCGGGTGCTGGTGCTGGAATACGGCAAAGTGCTGGCCATGGGCAAGCCGGCCCAGGTGCAGCGCGATCCCAAAGTGATCGAAGCCTACCTGGGCGCGGGCGCGGCCCACGAGGCGCCCGCGCAATCATCGGAGCAAGCGGCATCATGAGCGCATCCCAACCCTTACTGGAACTGCGCGGGCTGGAAGTGGCCTACGGCGGCATCCGCGCGGTGCGCGGCATCGACCTGCGGGTCGACAGCGGCGAACTGGTCTGCCTGATCGGCGCCAACGGCGCCGGCAAGAGCACCACGCTGCGGGCCATCTGCGGCCTGGTGCCGCTGGCCGGCGGCGACATCGTCTACGACGGGCAGTCCATCAACGGCCGCAAGTCGTTCGAGCTGGTGCGGCGCGGCCTGGTGATGGTGCCCGAAGGCCGCGGCATTTTCGGGCAGCTGACCATCGAAGAAAACCTGGCCATGGGCGCCTATGTGCGGCGCGACGCCGCGCAGGTGCGCCAGGACACGGAACGCGTGTTCACGCTGTTTCCGCGCCTGGCCGAGCGGCGCAGGCAGGCCGCGGGCACGCTGTCGGGCGGCGAACAGCAGATGGTGGCCATGGGGCGGGCGATGATCGCGCGGCCCAAGCTGCTGCTGCTCGACGAGCCGTCGATGGGGCTGGCGCCCCTGATGGTTGAAAAAGTGTTCGAAGTGGTGCGCGCCATCGCCGCCGAGGGCGTCACCATCCTGCTGATCGAGCAGAACGCCAAGCTGGCGCTGGAACACAGCCATCGCGGCTATGTCATGGAATCCGGCGAATTGACCCTGTCGGGGCCGGCGCCCGAACTGCTTACCGATCCCAAAGTGCGCGCCGCCTACTTGGGCGAAATCGAAGACGCGGCCTGAAGCCGGCACGGATGGCGGCCTGGCCGCCGTCCGTGCCTCAGGCCGTTCAGGCCGCGGCCGGCGCCGCCTGCTGCGCCGGCTTGCGGCGGATCAGCAGCGCGATCACCGCCGCCAGCACGAAGGCCATCAGGTAGCTGCCCTGCGTTTCGCGCACATAGCCGGCCATCCAGGCCGCGGTGGCGGCGCCCACCTGGTGGCCCGCGACGATCCAGCCGAACACGATGGGCGCATCGCGGTCGCCGAAGGCTTCGGTGGTCAGGCGCAGCGTGGGCGGCACTGTGGCGATCCAGTCCAGGCCGAAGAAGATCGCGAAGATCGACAGGCTGTAGAACGAGAAATCGGAATAGGGCAGGTACATCAGCGCCAGCCCGCGCAGGCCGTAGTACATGAACAGCAGCTTGCGCGGATCGTAGCGGTCGGTCAGCCAGCCCGAGGCGGTGGTGCCGATCAGGTCGAAAATGCCCATCACGGCCAGCAGCCCGGCTGCCCGCACTTCGGGAATGCCGTGGTCGCCGCAGAGCGCGATCAGGTGCGTGCCCACCAGGCCGTTGGTAGTGAATCCGCACACGAAGAACGTGGCGAACAGGAACCAGAACGTGCGCGTGCGGATGGCGCGGTTCAGGGTGCCGAAGGTAGCCGCCAGCAGGCCGGTGCGCGGCGCCGGCGCGGCTGCCGGCGTGTCGGGCGGCGTGCCGTAGGGCGTCAGGCCGACGCTGGCGGGGCGGTCGGGCACCAGCCACCAGGCCAGCGGCACCAGTGCCGCCGCGCCCGCGGCCACCGCCCACACCGCGCGGCGCCAGTCGCCCGACGAGGCCAGCGCCGCCAGGCCGGGCAGGAACAGCAGGGTGCCGGTGGCGGTGCTGGCCGTCAGCAGGCCCATCATCAGGCCGCGGCGCGTGGTGAACCAGCGGTTCACCACGGTGGCCCCCAGCACCACGGCGACGGCGCCCGAGCCGATGCCGGAGAAGACGCCCCAGGTCAGCAGCAGGTGCCAGGACTGCGTCATGAAGCTGCTGGCGAAGGTCGAGGCGGACATCAGCGCCAGCGCGCCGATCAGCACGCGGCGCAGGCCGAAATGCTCCATGGCGGCGGCCGCAAACGGACCCACCAGGCCATACAGGAAGATGCCGAGCGCCGCCGAGAACGAAACCGTGGCGCGGCTCCAGCCGAACGATTCTTCCAGGGGCACCAGCAGCACGCTGGGAGTAGAGCGCAATCCGGCGGACACTAGCAGCGCCAGGAAAATCACGGCAACCACCACGAAAGCATACGCCTGGCCGTAGTGCCGGAACGGGCGGGGAAGCTGGGATATACTCATGTTACTGACCGGTACGTAAAAGGAACTCGTATGCTACGTACCGGTCAGTAACATCGTCAAGTGAAATTTTGATTCGATGTCAGGAGTACCGCCATGGCCCGCAAGACTGTTTCCCCCGTTGCCGCTCAGCCGGCCGTGCCGCCCAAACCGGCCGCCGACCGCATCCGCGAAACCGCCCGCCGCATGTTCTACCAGGACGGCATCCGGGCCGTGGGCGTCGACGCGCTGGTGGCCGAGGCCGGCGTGACCAAACCCAGCCTGTATCGCAGCTTCTCGTCCAAAGACGAGCTGGCCGCGTCGTATCTGCGCGACTATGAGGCCGAGTTCTGGGGCAAGTTCGAGGCCGGCGGGCAGCAGCATCCCGACGATCCGCGCGCCGCGCTGATGGTGTATTTCGACGGCCTGGCCCGGCGCGCCGCCGGCAGCGGCGGCTACCGCGGCTGCGGGCTGACCAACGCCGCGGTCGAGTATCCCGAGCCCGACCATCCGGCCCGCCTGGTGGCGGTGGCGCACAAGGCGCAACTGCGCGCACGCATGGTGGAACTGGCGCGCGCCATGGGCGCCGACGATGCCGACATGCTGGCCGACGGCCTGCTGTTGCTGCTGGAAGGCGCCTTCGTGTCCAGCCAGCTGTTCGGCCGGGGCGGCCCGGCGCGCCATCTGTCCGAGGCAGCGGGCCGGCTGATCGACGCCAGCGTGCGCCCGCGCCCCGGCGGAAAGAAAATGCCCGGCGCAAAAAAAGGTGTCTGACACCCGCGGGAGTCAGACACCTGGAACAGCCGGAACCCGTGATCAGCTGTGGTAGGCCGATTCGCCGTGGCTGGTCACGTCCAGTCCTTCGCGTTCCTGGTCTTCGGGCACGCGCAGGCCGCACAGGGCGTTGGCGATTTTGTAGGCCACCCAGGCCACCACGCCCGACCACACGATGGTCAGCAGCACGCCTTCGAGCTGCACCCACACCTGGCCCAGGATATCTGCGGCGTTGGCCAGGCCCGGCCCGCCCAGCGCCTGGGCGTTGAACACGCCGGTCAGCAGGGCGCCGATGATGCCGCCCACGCCGTGCACGCCGAACACATCCAGCGCGTCGTCGGCGCGCAGCAGGCGCTTCAGGCCGTTGACGCCCCAGACGCACACGATGCCGGCCGCGATGCCGATGACCAGCGCGCCGCCAGGGCCCACCAGGCCGGCGGCCGGGGTGATGCCGACCAGGCCGGCAATGGCGCCCGACGCGGCGCCCAGCATCGACGGCTTGCCTTTCAGCGCCCATTCGGTGAACAGCCAGGCCAGCACGGCGGCGGCGGTGGCGATCATGGTATTGAAGAAGGCCAGGGTCGCGCCCTGGTTGGCGGCCAGGGCCGAGCCCGCGTTGAAGCCGAACCAGCCCACCCACAGCAGCGCCGCGCCGATGAAGGTCATGGGCAGGTTGTGCGGCTGCATGGCTTCGCGGCCGTAGCCCACCCGCTTGCCCACCACATAGGCGCCCACCAGGCCGGCCACGCCGGCGTTGATGTGCACCACGGTGCCGCCGGCGAAGTCCAGGGCGCCGCGGGCATTGAGCAGGCCGGGCGCGGTCTGCGAGGCGAACCACACCATGTGGGCGATGGGAATGTAGGCGAACGTGAACCAGATCACCGTGAACACCAGCACCGCCGAAAAGCGCGCGCGCTCGGCGAAGCTGCCCACGATCAGCGCGCAGGTGATGCCCGCGAAGGTGGCCTGGAATGACGCGAACAGTATTTCAGTCAGCGACCCCGACATCGCGTAGGCGCCGTCGGCCGGCGTGAACATGCCCGCGAAGAAGGCGCGCGACAAGCCGCCGAAGAAGGCGTTGCCTTCGGTAAACGCCAGCGAGTAGCCGTATGCGAACCACAGCACCAGCCCCAGCGCGAAGGTGCACAGCACCTGCATCAGCACCGACAGCACATTCTTGCTGCGCACCAGGCCGCCGTAGAACAGCGCCAGGCCCGGCACCGCCATCATCAGCACCAGCAGGGTGGAAACAAGCAACCAGGAGATATCCGCTTTATCCATTTTTCAGGCTCCAATGCATCTTTCTTTATCGTTGTCGTTACAGCGCGGCCTCGCCGGACTCGCCGGTCCGGATACGGATCACTTGTTCCAGCGGCGCGGTGAAGATCTTGCCGTCGCCGATCTTGCCGGTGCGCGCCGCCTGTTCGATCACGTCGATGACCTGGTCGACCAGGTGGTCCGGCACCGCGGCTTCGACGCGCAGCTTGGGCAGGAAGTCGACCGCGTATTCCGCGCCCCGGTACAGCTCGGTATGGCCTTTCTGGCGGCCGAAGCCCTTGACTTCGGTGACGGTCAGTCCCTGGACGCCGATACCGGACAGAGCCACCCGCACTTCGTCGAGCTTGAAGGGCTTGATGATGGCGATGATGAGTTTCATGGCAATTCCTCTCGTGGTTGCACTCAGGCATGCCCAATCAAGCAATATCCATGCCATCTTTCGCGCACGCGCGCCGGCGGGGGCGGCATGGTGCCTGGCGCCCGTTATCGTGCCTGGATGCTCCATGCGGGTGCACGAATGCGTGCGGGAGTCCCCGCGATGGTGCGTGGCACCGGCGCGGGGAGTCATGCAACAAAATATTTGGCCAGGGCGCTTGTTGTATCTAATTGCAGCAAACGACAGTGCTCCGGCAAGCGTCGATCGCCATCTTGCCGGCGGGCGCGGCCACGCCGGCGTTCTCTCGCACATGCGGCATGCAAGGCTGAAAAGACATTCAGCCGGCTGCACATGCGTCAGAATTCGGCGTATTTTCGATATAAATGTATCGGGTCGTCTGAAACGCGGCATTACATGCCGCCGCTTGTGACACGCTGCCAGGTCAGGAAGAATCAAGCCATACCGCATTTGCGTGCGGCCAGCACCTCAGGGTGCGATTGCTTCTGGGAGTCGCCAGGTGGCGATTCGGTTTTCTCCTGTGCTTTGAGGCGGTGCCGCGTGCGGCCCGCCCATTTTTTTTGCCGCCGGGCCGCCCCAAGGCAAAAAGCGCCCCCTTGGGGGGCAGCAAGCGCAGCGCAGCGTGGGGGGCTTTTTTGCTGTTCAGGTCTACACTGTGGGCATCAGCGAACACGAATGCGAGGATGTCATGAACCGCACGCAATGGATTGAAGATTTCCAGAAGAACCTGTCCGACCTCATCGCCCGCAGCCCCGCGGCCGACCTGGAACGCAACGTGAAGGCCATGATGGGCCAGGCTTTCACGAAAATGGATCTGATCACGCGCGAAGAATTCGACGTGCAGGCCGATTTGCTGGCGCGGGCGCGCGAGCGGGTCGACCAGCTCGATGCGCAGGTGCGCCAGCTCGAGGCCCGCGTGGCCGCGCTGGAAACCAGGCCGTAGCAGGGCGCCCGCGCCCGCGCGGCGCGACATTCCCGTCGCACCGGCGCCATCGGCGCGCGCCGGCTGCACGCATACTGGCGGCTGATCCATCTTCGGGGCCGCCATGACTCTCGCCATTCTTGCCAGCCGCGCCCTGTCGGGCGCGGAGGCGCCCGCCGTGCGCGTCGAAACGCACCTGGGGCCGGGGCTGCCCGCCTTTACGGTGGTGGGCCTGCCCGACACCGAGGTGCGTGAAAGCCGCGAACGGGTGAGGGCGGCCATTCTCAACAGCGGCTTCGAATTTCCCAACGGCCGCATTACCGTGAACCTGTCGCCGGCCGACCTGCCGAAAGCCTCGGCGCGTTTCGACCTGCCCATCGCGCTGGGCGTGCTGCTGGCTTCGGGCCAGGTGGCCGTGCCCGGACCCGGCGGCGACGCCGCGCCGGCCGGGCTGCAAGACCTGGTGCTGGCCGGCGAGCTTTCCCTGACCGGCGCCCTGGTGCCGGTGGGCGCGCCGCTGGCCCTGGCGCTGGCGGTCGCGCGCGAGCAGCCTGATGCCGCCCTGGTGCTGCCGGCCGGCAGCGCGGCCGTGGCCGCCTGGGTGCCCGGCCTGCGGGTGCTGGCCGCTGGCACGCTGGCCGAGGTGGCCGCGCACCTGGCCGGCAGCGCGCCGCTGGCCCGTGCCGAGCCCGGTGCATGGCCGTCCGCGGCCACGCCGCCGTGCCTGTCGGACGTGCGCGGCCAGCCGATGGCGCGCCGCGCGCTCGAAGTGGCGGCGGCCGGCGCGCACAGCCTGCTCATGGTGGGGCCGCCCGGCGCCGGCAAGAGCATGCTGGCCCAGCGCCTGCCGGGGCTGCTGCCGCCCTTGTCGCGCACTCAGGCGCTCGAGGCCGCGGCGCTGGCCGGGCTGGCCGTGCCCGCCGGCGCGGCCTCGGCCCTGCAGGGCCAGCCGCCGTTCCGCGCGCCGCACCATGGGGCCTCGGCGGCGGCGCTGATCGGCGGCGGGGCCCGCCCGCGGCCGGGCGAGGTCAGCCTGGCGCACCACGGCGTCCTGTTCCTGGACGAGTTGCCCGAATTCGACCGGCGCGCCCTGGAATCGCTGCGCGAACCCCTGGAAACGGGCAGGGTGGCCATTGCCCGGGCCCGCCATACCGTGCAGTATCCGGCGCGGTTCCAACTGGTGGCGGCCATGAATCCGTGCCCCTGCGGCTGGCGCGGGCATCCGGCGCGCCCCTGCACCTGCACGCCCGAGCAGGTGGCGCGCTACGTGGGCAAGGTGTCGGGGCCGCTGCTCGACCGCCTGGACCTGGCGATCGAGCTGCCGGCCGCGGCGCCGGACTGGCTGGACGCCCCGCCCGGCGAACCGTCCGAGGCGGTGCGCGCCCGCGTGGCCCGCTGCCGCGAGCGCCAGCAGCAGCGCCAGGGCGGCCCGAACGCCGGGCTGCAGGGGCCCGCCATCGACGCCTGCTGCGCCCTCGACGCCGATGGCCGGGCGCTGCTGCAGCAGGCCATGCGGCGGCTGCACGGCTCGGCCCGCGCCACCCACCGGGCCCTGCGGGTGGCGCGCACCGTGGCCGACCTGGACGGGCGCGAGGCCATCCAGGCCCGCCATGTGGCCGAGGCCCTGCAGTACCGCTGCACGCTGCGCTGAACCGGGCCTGGCGCCCGATTCGACAAAAACCCCGAAATCACCATATAATCAAGGGCTTTTCCCGGTTCGCCAGGAAAAAACCAGAAGTGGATCCAGGTATATCAAGCCTTGCCTCGAAGCCTTGCCCGGGCACGCCCCAGGCACTTTGGCGGCCAAGCACCTGTGGTTCATGTAATTCAATCAAATCTAGGAATCATCATGCCCAAGATGAAAACCAAGAAAAGCGCGTCGAAGCGCTTTCAGGTTCGCGGCAGCGGATCCATCAAGCGTGGCCAGGCTTTCAAGCGCCACATCCTGACCAAGAAAACCACCAAGAACAAGCGCCAGCTGCGCGGTTCGGCGGCGGTTCATGAAACCAACGTGGCCTCTGTCAAGGCCATGATGCCTTTCGCTTGATAAAGGAGATCCACTATGCCTCGCGTCAAACGCGGCGTTACCGCCCGTGCTCGTCATAAGAAAGTCATCGCCGCCGCCAAGGGTTACCGTGGCCGCCGCGGCAACGTATTCCGCATCGCCAAGCAGGCGGTCATGCGCGCCGGGCAATACGCCTACCGCGACCGCCGCAACAAGAAGCGCACCTTCCGCGCTCTGTGGATCACCCGCATCAACGCCGCCGTGCGCGAGCAGGGCCTGAGCTACAGCGTGTTCATCGCCGGCCTGAAGAAGGCCTCGATCGACCTCGACCGCAAGGTGCTGGCCGACCTGGCCGTGCGCGACAAGGCCGGCTTTGCCGCCATCGTGCAGCAGGCCAAGGCGGCATTGTCCGCCTGATCGCGCCGGTCGCATCGCGCATCGCTGCAAACGGGGCTGTAGGCCCCGTTTGCGTTTTGGCGTAGGGTCCGCCCCCAGGCAGAACGCGACGGGGCATTGTTTTTAGGTTGTGAGATTCCATGAATCTATTGGCAGACGACCTGGTTTCC
This sequence comes from Bordetella petrii, assembly GCF_017356245.1. Taxonomy (NCBI): domain Bacteria; kingdom Pseudomonadati; phylum Pseudomonadota; class Betaproteobacteria; order Burkholderiales; family Alcaligenaceae; genus Bordetella; species Bordetella petrii. The sequence goes on along the minus strand of NZ_JAFMZZ010000001.1, from coordinate 2,912,416 downwards.
CAGGCCCAAGAACGCTTCGCCGCGGCGCCCGATGCCGTTGCCCTGGAAAACGCCAAGGCGCGCTTCCTGGGCAAAGAGGGCGCGCTGACCCTGCTGCTCAAGGGGCTGGCCAAGCTCGACCCCGACCAGAAGCGCGAAATGGGCGCGCGCATCAACCAGGCCAAGCAGCAGATCGAAGCGCTGCTGAACCAGCGCCGCGCGCAACTGGCCCAGGCCGAGCTCGACGCCCGCCTGGCCGCCGAAACCATCGACGTCACCTTGCCCGGCCGCGGCCGCGCGCCGGCGGGCATCCATCCCATCGCGCGCAGCTGGGAACGCGTCGAGGAAATCTTCCGCTCCATCGGGTTCGACGTGGCCGACGGCCCCGAAATCGAAGACGACTGGACCAACTTCACCGCGCTGAACAATCCGCTGGACCACCCGGCGCGGTCCATGCAAGACACTTTCTACGTCGACCTGCAAGACGGCGACGGCCTGCCGCTGCTGCTGCGCACGCACACCAGCCCCATGCAGGTGCGCTACGCGCGCATGCACCAGCCGCCCATCAAGGTCATCGCGCCGGGCCGCACCTACCGCGTCGACAGCGACGCCACCCATTCGCCCATGTTCCACCAGGTCGAAGGGCTGTGGATCGCCGAAGACATCTCGTTCGCCGACCTGAAGGGCGTCTATACCGACTTCCTGCGCCGCTTTTTCGAAAGCGACGACCTGGTCGTGCGCTTCCGCCCGTCGTTCTTCCCGTTCACCGAGCCGTCGGCCGAAATCGACATGATGTTCACGTCCGGCCCCAACCGCGGCCGCTGGCTGGAAATCTCGGGCTCGGGCCAGGTGCACCCGCAAGTGGTGCGCAACTTCGGCCTCGACCCCGAGCGCTACATCGGCTTCGCGTTCGGCTCCGGCCTCGAGCGCCTGACCATGCTGCGCTACGGCGTCGACGACCTGCGCCAGTTCTACGAAGGCGACCTGCGCTTCCTGCGCCAGTTCAACGAATAACCGACGGCTGATCATGCAATTTCCCGAATCCTGGCTGCGCGCCCTGGTCAATCCCGCGATCGCAACCGACGAACTGGCGCACCGGCTTACCATGGCCGGCCTGGAAGTCGAAGAAACCGCGCCGGTGGCGCCGCCGTTCACCGGCGTGGTGGTGGCGCGCATCACCGCCATCGCCCCGCATCCCGACGCCGACAAGCTGCGCGTCTGCCAGGTCGACGACGGCTCGGGCCAGCCCCTGCAGATCGTGTGCGGCGCGCCCAACGCGGCGCAGGGCCTGACGGTGCCGCTGGCGCGCGTGGGCGCCGAACTGCCTGGCGGCATGAAGATCGGCGTGGCCAAGATGCGCGGCGTGCAGTCGGCCGGCATGCTGTGCTCGGCGCGCGAGCTGGGCCTGTCGCAAGACCACGCCGGCCTGCTCGAATTGCCCGGCACGCTGGCGCCCGGCCAGTCGCTGCGCGAGGCGCTCGACCTCGACGACACGCTGTTCACCCTGAAGCTCACGCCCAATCGCGCCGACTGCCTGTCCATCCTGGGCGTGGCGCGCGAAGTCGCGGCCCTGACCGGCGCGCCGCTGTCGGTGCCCACCGCGAAGGCGGTGCCCGTCACCCTGGACGACCGCGTTCCGGTCGCCATCCAGGCGCCCGAGCTGTGCGGCCGCTTCGCCGGCCGCGTCATCCGCGGCGTCAATGCGCGCGCGGCCACGCCGGCCTGGATGAAGGCGCGCCTGGAACGCGCCGGCCAGCGTTCGGTGTCGGCGCTGGTCGACATTTCCAACTACGTCATGCTGGAGCTGGGCCGTCCTTCCCACGTGTTCGACCTCGACAAGATCCGCGGCGGCATCGAAGTGCGCTGGGCGCGCGACGGCGAAACCCTCGAGCTGCTCAACGGCCAGACCGTCGAGCTCAACAGCAAGGTGGGCGTGGTGGTGGCGGGCGAGCAGGTCGAAAGCCTGGCCGGCATCATGGGCGGCGAAGCCACCGCCGTCACGCTGGATACCGCCAATATCTATGTCGAGGCCGCTTTCTGGTGGCCCGAGGCCATTGCCGGCCGCGCGCGGCGCTACAAGTTCAGTTCCGAGGCCAGCCACCGCTTCGAGCGCGGCGTCGACTACGCCAGCATCCCCGAGCACCTGGAATTCATCTCGCGCCTGATCATCGATATCTGCGGCGGCCAGGCCGGCCCGATCGACGACCAGGCCGTCAACCTGCCGAGCCGCGAGCCGGTGCGCATGCGCCTGTCGCGCTGCCACCGCGTGCTGGGCGTGCCCGTGCCGCAGGCCGAAGTGGCGCAGATCTTCACCCGCCTGGGCCTGCCGTTCCAGGTGCAGGGCGACGATTTCATCGTCGAGCCGCCGTCGTACCGCTTCGACCTGTCTTTGGAAGAAGACCTGATCGAAGAAGTCGCGCGCATCCACGGTTTCGAGCGCCTGCCCGACGTGCCGCCGCTGGCGCGCGCGCAGATGTTCTCGCAGCCCGAGCAGCGGCGCGGCCCGCACGCGCTGCGCCGCCTGGCCGCCGGGCAGGACTACCAAGAGGTCGTCAACTACAGCTTCGTCGAGTCCGACTGGGAACGCGATTACGCCGGCAACGACAACCCCGTGCGCCTGCTGAACCCCATCGCCAGCCATCTGTCGGTGATGCGTTCCAGCCTGATCGCCGGCCTGGTGGCCAACATCCGCTACAACGCCAACCGCAAGCAGACGCGCGTACGCGTCTTCGAGCTGGGGCGCGTGTTCCTGCGCGACGCCGCACATCAGGACGGCCCGCTCGAAGTCGCCGGCGTGCGCCAGCCGCTGCGCCTGGCCGGCGCGGCCTGGGGCCCGGCGGTCGAAGAGCAGTGGGGCGTGCCGACCCGGCAGGTGGACTTCTACGACGTCAAGATGGACGTGCAGGCGCTGTTCGGCGCGCGCGCGGCCCAGCTGCGCTTCGAGCCCGCCGCGCACCCCGCGCTGCACCCGGGCCGCAGCGCGCGCATCGACCTCGACGGGCAGCCGGCGGGCTGGATCGGCGAACTGCATCCGCGCTGGGCGCAGCAGGCCGACCTGCCGCATGCGCCCGTGGTGTTCGAAATCGACGTCCAGGCCCTGTCGCAAGGCCGCCTGCCGCAGGTCAGCGAGCTGTCGCGCCAGCCGGTGGTGGTGCGCGACCTGGCGCTGTGGGTCGACCTGCCCGTCAGCGCCCAGGCCATGCTGGATACGGTGGCCGCCACCATCGCGGCCGATCCGCAGCTGGCGGTGGTGCAGGATGCCCGCCTGTTCGACGTATGGCGCGACCGCCCGCAGGACGGCCGGCCCGTCACCGAAAAAAGCCTTGCGTTCCGTTTCTGGCTACAGGACACTGAGGTCACGCTGGATGAAGCCCGCGTCGCCGACTGCCTGGCCCGTATCAACCAGGCGCTGGCCAGCGCCCACGGCGCGCGCCAGCGCACTTGACCATGGGGACTAACATGCTTGCCGAGCCGCGTACCCTGACCAAGGCCGAACTCGCCGAATTGCTGTTCGAGCGGGTGGGGCTGAACAAGCGCGAAGCCAAGGACATCGTCGATACTTTCTTCGAAGAAATCCGCGACGCGCTGGCACGTGGCGATTCGGTGAAGCTGTCGGGCTTCGGCAACTTCCAGGTGCGCAACAAGCCGCCGCGGCCCGGGCGCAATCCCAAGACGGGCGAGACCATTCCCATCGCGGCGCGGCGCGTGGTTACCTTCCATGCCAGTCAGAAGCTCAAGAGCGTGGTCGAGCAGGCCGAGCCGGCAGACGATGCGAACAATAGCGGGGAGTGATACGCTTTGTCGGCAATTGTTATCGGCTCATGATGCACCACGGCATAAAATCCATCCATGACTCGTCCCGAATCCACTGTTGCGCTTCCGCCCATTCCCGCCAAACGCTATTTCACCATTGGCGAAGTCAGTGACCTCTGCGGCGTCAAGCCGCACGTGCTGCGCTACTGGGAACAGGAATTCACCCAGCTCAAGCCGGTCAAGCGCCGCGGCAACCGCCGCTACTACCAGCACCATGAAGTCCTGCTGATCCGCCGCATCCGTTCGCTGCTGTACGAACAGGGCTTCACCATCAGCGGCGCGCGCAACCGGCTGGGCGATGCGCGCGACACGCCGCACGACCAGGACGCCGCCGTGCGTCTTTCGGGCGCCGAGATCCAGGCCCTGCGCGCCGAATTGGGCAACGTGTCGGCCATGCTGGGCGAGGCTCTGGGCGCGCCGGCCACGGACAACGAGGCGCGCTGAAAAAGCCCCGCTGCCGCACTAAAAAACCTGCTCCATCCGGTGCAGGTTTTTTTCAGTTCTGATATACTCTTTTTCTTTCGGGGCGTAGCGCAGCCTGGTAGCGCACTTGCATGGGGTGCAAGGGGTCGCGAGTTCGAATCCCGCCGTCCCGACCAGTAGTTCCAAGGCCGTTAGTGATAGTAATCACTAACGGCCTTTTCGTTTGGGCGGCCTGTTTCGCGCGGCGGTTTGGCCGCGTTGGCGGGTCGGCAACGCCTTGCGCAAATACCCAACATGGCGCCCAAGGCGCTGTACGCCGCCAACGGCGCGCGCACCGTTTACCTGACCGAGTTCGAGCCGCATTCGCAGGCCGGCAGCACCGGCACGCTGTATTACTCGAAGAGCTTCCACAATATCGACGAACTGCGCGCGAATTTCGCGGCCGGCATGGCCGCCTGCAAGGGCTGAAACCGGTTGCGCAGCGCCACGGGCGCGCGTTTACCGCGCGCCTTGCCCGGTTACATCAAGTAAGGGTAATTCCGTCCTACTTTGACGCGCCAACTGCACTACAGTGAGTCGCGCCGTGAGTTTTTTTCATCGGCGCAACCACCAAGGAGAGCAGAATATGTCCAATAGCCCTATGAAGGCCTGGAGCGATTACAAACCGAGCAAAACCATCTGGCTATGGTCATGCGTGGGCGCAGCCGTCGTGACCATGATTGTCGGCTTCACGGCCGGCGGCTGGGTGACCCAGAACACCGCGGCGAAGCAGGCCCAGGCCTCTACTGACGCCGCCGTGGCGCAATTGGCCGCGGGCATCTGCGTGCACCGCTTCATGGCGGCGCCCGATGCGCAAGCCCAGCTGGCGGCGCTCAAGAGCGCCGACTCGTGGAAGCGCGACGGCATGATCGAAAAGGGCGGCTGGGTGACTTTCGCCGACGCCAAGGCGCCGGTCGATGGCGCGGCCGATCTGTGCGCCAGCAAGCTGATGGAGTCGGGCGCGGCCGCCGCGACGACCACGGTGCCGCGCACCAGCGGCGCTTCCTGATCGCGCACGGCGCGCCCGTTGCAGCCGTTGCAGGTGTCTGACTCCCGCAGGGTGTCAGACACTGAAGTGTGCCGAGGGCGTCTCAACATATACGGTGTCTGACACCCTGCGGGGGGCAGACACCTGGCCGACCTGGCCGGTCAGGCGCGTGGCGCAGCGCCCATATCTCAGTAGGGTCCGCTGGGCTTGGCCGGCGCGGCGGCGGGCTGGCCCTTGAACGACTGGGCCAGTTTCTCGGCGGCGCGCGCCAGCAGCGTCGCATCCACTCCCACTGCCACGAAGGTGGCGCCCAGATCCAGGTAGTGGCGCGCCTGCGCCGGATCGGCATGCAGGATGCCGGCAGCCTTGCCGGCGCGCACGATGCGCACGATGGCGTCGTCGATGGCGGCGCACACCTCGGGGTGGCCCGGGTTGCCCAGGTGCCCCATGCTGGCCGACAGGTCGGCCGGCCCGATGAACACCCCGTCCACGCCTTCCACCGCCAGGATGCCGTCGAGCGCCTGCAGGCCCTGCGGCGTTTCGATCTGCACCAGCAGGCACATTTCATCGTTGGCGCGCTGTACGTAGTCGGGAATGCGGTTCCAGCGCGACGAGCGCGCCAGGGCGCTGCCCAGGCCGCGGATGCCGTGCGGCGGATAGCGCATGGCCGACACGGCGGCGGCGGCTTCTTCGGCCGACTGGATCATGGGCACCAGCAAGGTCTGCGCGCCCGCGTCGAGGATCTGCTTGATCTGGACGAAGTCGTTCCAGGGCGGCCGCACCACCGGAGCGACCGGGTAGGCCGCCACGGCCTGCAGCTGCCCCAGCATGGTCTGCAGCGTGTTCGGCGCATGCTCGCCGTCGATCAGCAGCCAGTCGAAGCCGGCGCCCGCGCAGATTTCCGCCGTGTAGGGATGGGCCAGCCCGGCCCACAGGCCGATCTGCGGTTGGCCGGCGCGCAGCGCGCGCTTGAATTGGTTGGTAAGGATATCCATGGAAGGTGCTGTTAAATGAAGCGGCAATTGACAGAGCCCAGCGCGCCGTAATCGACCGCGAAAGTATCGCCCGGGCGGGCATAGACCGGCCGCGTGAACGAACCCGACAGGATCACCTGGCCGGGTTCGAGCGTAACACCGCGCGGCCCCAGCTTGTTGGCCAGCCACACCACGCCGTTGGCCGGGTGGTTGAGCACGCCCGCGGCCAGGCCGGTTTCTTCGACCACCGCGTTGCGCGACAGGATGGCGCCCACCCAGCGCAAGTCGACTTCATGGATGCGCACCGGGCGGCCGCCCAGCACCACGCCTGCATTGGCGGCGTTGTCGGCAATGGTGTCGAACACCTTGCGCGGCCGCTTGCTGTCGGGGTCGATCTGGTGCGAGCGGGCGTCGATGATCTCGAGCGCCGGCACTACGTAGTCGACCGCGTTGTACACGTCTGTCAGGGTTACGCCCGGGCCGCGCAGCGGCTTGGCCAGGATGAAGGCCAGCTCGACTTCCAGGCGCGGCACGATGAAGCGCTCGGCTGGGATATCGCCTTCGCCGAAGAACATGTCGTCGAGCAGGGTGCCGTAGTCGGGCTCGTCGATCTGCGAGGCCTGCTGCATGGCGCGCGAAGTCAGGCCGATTTTGTGGCCTTTGATACTGCGGCCTTCGGCGATTTTCAGGTCCAGCCACTGGCGCTGGATGGCGTAGCCGTCGTCGATGGTGATCTCGGGGTGCTCCAGCGAAATCTGGCGGATCTGGGTGCGGCTGCGCTCGGCCTGGTGCAGGCGGGCGGCGAGTTCCTGGATAGTGGATGCGTCGAGCATGAGTGCGGTGATGAGTTGATGAATGAGTGGAAGGGATCAGGCGGGTTCGGCCACCAGGGTGTTGACCAGCCGGCCCACGCCCTGGATCTCGGTGACGACTTCGTCGCCCGGCACCACGTTGACGATGCCGTCGGGCGTGCCGGTCAGGATCAGGTCGCCTGGCGACAGGGTCATGAAGCTGCTGAAGTAGGCGATGAGCGCGGGCACGTCGAACACCATGTCGCGCGTGTTGCCGTGCTGGGTTTCCTTGCCGTTCACGGTGGTGCGCAGTTCGAGGTTCATGGGGTCGGGGATATCGTCGCGGTCGACCAGCCAGGGCCCCAGGGGCGTGCAGGTATCGCGGCTCTTGACGCGCAAATTGGGACGGTACCAGTTTTCCAGGTAGTCGCGCAGCGCATAGTCGTTGGCCACCGTGTAGCCGGCCACGTGCTCGTAGGCGCGCTCGCGGGCGATGTTGCGGCCCGGCTTGCCGATGACCACGGCCAGTTCGCACTCGTAGTGCATCATGGCCACGTCGGCGGGCCGGTGGGTGAAGGCTCGGTGGCCGACGAAGGCATTGGCCGCCTTCAGGAAGCCCAGCGGCTCTTCGGGCGCCTTGAACGCCAGTTCCTTGGCGTGGTCGGCGTAGTTGATGGCCAGCGTGAAGGTGGTGCGCGGCTCGATGGGCGGCAGCCATTCGACCTGGTCCTGCGCCACGACGCGGCCATCGGCCAGGCGCAGTTCGGCGTCGCCGTGTTCGGTGGCCAGGTGGATGTTGCCTTGGTAGCGGATGCGGGCGTGTTTCACGAGGGGCTCCTTCAGCGCGCTGCGACCAGGCGGTTGGCCAGGCGGCCCAGCGCGCCGATGCTGATTTCGTATTGCTGGCCGGCGCGGGCCTGCGGCTCGCCAGCCGGGATGCCGGCCAGCAGCACGTCGCCGGCTTCCAGCGTCATGAAGCGGGTAACGTCGGCGATGAGCCGGGCCGCGGGGCGCACCCAGTTGCGGGTGGAGGCCTGCTGCACGACCTGGCCGTCGACACTGACCTGGATGTCCAGGTCATCGGGGTCGGCCACCTGGCCGCGCGGCACTACCGGACCCATGGGGCAGAAGCCGTCGCGGCACTTCTGCTTGATGGCGGGCCGGTAATAGCTGGCGTGCGGCACGTACAGGTCGGCGACGATGCGGTAGCCGGCCACGTATTCGAGCGCGCGGCCGGCGTCGACGCGGCGGGCCTGGCGGCCGAACACGATGCCCAGGCAGGCGCCGACCACGACGGTGTCGGCATCGGCGGGCAGGGCGATGGCGTCGCCGTCGGCGGCATAGGTGTTGGCCGGCTTGATGTACAGCACGGGCGCCCGCGGCGGCGCCTTGTACGGGGGCTGGTTGACCGCGTCGCCCAGCGCGGCCAGCGCGGCCGCGTCATTGAGCAGCACGCCGGCCACGGTGCGCGGCAGGTCGCCCGTGGGGGATTGGCACAGCGCCGCGTAAGAAAACGAGGATGGCATGGGGTCTCCTTCGAGGCGTCGCGCCATGGCGGCCGCGATAGCTTCAAATTATTAACATGTTATCTATTATCCAGAAAGCCTCCCGCGCTGGCAAGTCGCGGCGCGGGCTTGACAAGGGCCCGGCAAAAGGCGAAGAATAAAAAATGAGAATGATGTCCATCAGACGGACATATGCCATTGAGCGAGGATTTCCCCATGAGCCGCCATGCGATCACCCTGATTTTTTCCGACGGCGAGTCGCGCCGCTTCGATGCCGAGGCGGGCGCGCGGCTGGTGCAGGCGGCCGGCCAGGCCGGCTACCAGCTACTGGCCGGCTGCGGCGAAGGCAACTGCGGCACCTGCATGGCGTCGCTGCTGTCCGGCGAGGTGACGCTGGGCGAGTACGACCGGTACACGCTGGTGGATGAAGACCGGGCCGGCGGCGCGATCTTGCCGTGCGTGGCGGCGCTGGACGGGCCCTGTGTGATCGAGTTTCCGTACGAGTTTTCGGAATGCATGGCGGCGCAGGCCGAGCCCCGGCAGGGCCGCATTGCGGCCGTGCAGCGGGTGGCGGCGCAGACGCTGCGCCTGGACGTGGCGCTGGAGCAGGCGCCCGATTTCCTGCCGGGCCAGTACGTGCACTTGGGGCCGCCGCAGGCCGATTGGGCGCGCGCCTATTCCATGGCCAACGCGCCCGGCGCCGACTGCCTGAGCTTTTATGTGCGCGAGCTGGACAACGGACGCTTTTCCGGCTGGCTGGCGCAGGCCGCGGCGGGGCAGGCCATCAGCGTGGGAGCGCCGCGCGGCGCCTTCTTCCTGCGCGACGAGGCGCGGCCGCGCCTGTTCGTGGCCGGCGGCACGGGCCTGGCTCCCATTTTGTCGATGCTGCGCGCGCTGGCGGATGCGCCCGCGCCGGCGTGCGGCGAGCCCATGCACATTCTGGTGGGAGGGCGCAGCGGCGCGCACCTGTTCGCGCACGAAGAGCTGGCCGGACTGGCGGCGCGCATACCCGGCGCCGTGGTGCAGTGGGCCGCCGAGCAGGATGCGCCGGCCGGCTGCCATGCGGGGCGCGTCACCGAGCTGATCGAGGCCATGCGCCTGCCCGCCGACACGCGTGCATACGTGTGCGGCCCGCCCGCCATGGTAGAGGCGGTGCGGCAGTCGGTGGTCAAGGCCGGCGCCGCGGGCGGCGATGTGCTGTGCGAACGATTCAGTTGAACCGAATACGGCGCGCGCCGCCGGGCGCGCGCTGCCTGTTGATTCCAATGGAGGCCTGAATGAGCGGCAAGACCTACGAGCATTATGTGGACCTGAAGAAAGGCCTGGTGAGCCGGGAAATGTTCTTCCAGGAAAGCGTGTACCGCGACGAACTGGAAAAGCTGTTTCCGCGGGTATGGCAGTTTGTCGGCCATGAAAGCCAGATTCCCAATGCCGGCGATTATTTCGTGTCGCGCATGGGCGAAGAGTCGGTGATTCTGTGCCGCGACAAGAAGCAGCAGATCCATGTGTTCCTGAACTCGTGCCGCCACCGGGGCATGAAGGTCTGTCTGTACGACGAAGGCAATACGTCGCTGTTCACCTGCCCGTACCACGCCTGGAGCTATACGCTGGACGGCAAGCTGCAGGGCGTGCCCATGTACAAGACCATCTACGAAGGCTGCATGGAAAAGGCCGACTGGGGCCTGATCGAGCCGCCCAACATCTGCAACTACAAAGGCACCATCTGGGCCAACTGGGACCCCGAAGCGCCGGATTTCCTGACCTACCTGGGCGACGCCAAAGAGCACCTGGACCTGGCGCTGGACTGCCGCGACGGCCGCGAGGGCGGCTCGGAAGTCTTCGGCGGCATTACCAAGTGGATCATTCCGTGCAACTGGAAATTCCCGGCCGAGAATTTCATGGGCGACACGTATCACAACGTCAGCCACAAATCGGTGGACCTGATCGGCATCGGGCCCAGCGCCAAGGCCGACGTGAAGGGCCGCCGCGACAACGAGCTGGAACACGCCAAGCACTTGTGGATCAACTTTCCGCAAGGCCATGGCGTGCACAGCGCCATCATGCCCGAAGGCCAGGAATACGTGGAGTCGTTCAAGGACAACCCCGAGGTCGAGGCGTATTTCCGCCACTGCTTCGAAGAACGGCGCCGGCGCCTGGGCGACAAGTCGCGCCTGCGGCCGTTCGTGGGCACGATTTTTCCCAACACGTCGTTCCACGGCAACCAGCCGCGCTCGATTTTCGTGTGGCACCCGCATGGGCCCGACACTGTCGAGGTCTGGCGCTTCTTCCTGGTGGACAAGGACGCGCCGCCGGCGGTCAAGGACTTCCTGCGCCATTACTACATGCGCTATTCGGGCCCGGCCGGCATGACCGAGCAGGACGATATGGAGAACTGGAACTACGCCACGGCGGCCAGCCGCGGCACGATTGCGCGGCGCTACCCGTACAACTACCAGCAGTCGCTGGGCAAGTCGGCCATCAACGACCCGGTGCCGGGCAACGTGTCGCTGCAGGTCGGCGAAGAAAACCCGCGCGCGCTGTACAACCGCTGGCGCGACTACATGGAAGGCAAGGGCTGGGACGACCTGCTGGGCAAGAACGATCCCATGTACCGGCCCGCGCAAAGCTGAGCCGCCGACCGCCATTCCAGGAGCAATGATGAATACCCAGGTTTCCCCCCAGCCGGCGGCGCCGGCGCACGGCAATACCGTCGGCGGCGATGCGGCCGGCCTGCAGCACCTGCTGCTGCGGCTGGAAGTCGAAGAATTCCTGTACCGCGAGGCCGACCTGATCGACTCGCGGCGGTTCGACGACTGGCTCGACACGCTGGCCGACGATCTGAGCTATTTCATGCCGATCCGCCGCAACGTCAAGTACGGCACCCATGAAGAACGCGAGAACACGCGCCAGGGCCGCGACATCAGCTGGTTCGACGAAGACAAGTGGACCCTGCGCAAGCGCGTCGAGCAGATCCAGACCGGCGTGCACTGGGCCGAAGAGCCGCTGTCGCGCGTGTGCCACCAGGTCAGCAATGTGCGCGTGCTGGCGGTGCGCGAACTGCCCGATGGCGGCTGCGAGGTCGATGTGGGTTCGCGCTTCCTGGTGTACCAGAACCGCGTCGAATACGAGACCTATTTTTTCGTGGGCAAGCGCAACGACACGCTGCGCCGCCAGGCGGGCGGGCCCTGGCAACTGGCCCGCCGCGAGATCATTCTGGACCAGAACGTGCTGCTGGCGAAGAACCTGACCGTGTTCTTCTGAAGCCGGCGCCGCCGCGCGTCAGGCCGCGCCCGGCGCCCGTTCGGCATGGCCCAGCATGGCCGACAGCTCGGCCGCGGCCCGGGTGACCAGGGCGGCCAGCGACGCCACGCGGTCCTTGTCCAGCCGCACGGCCGGGCCGAACACGCCGATCGACCCGGCCACCGCGCCGGCGCGGTCGAAGAACGGCGCGGCCACGGCGGTGGCGCCCCGCATCAGTTCGTCGTGGCTCTCGGCGTAGCCCTTTTTCTTCACCTGCGCCAGGTCGCGTTGCAGGCGGGCCGGCTCGATGTCCAGGGCCTGGCTGTAGCGCGCCAGCTGGGCGGCGGTGGGCGCCGCATAGGCCAGGATGGCGCGGCCGCTGGCGCCGCGTTCGATTTTTTCGCTGTAGCCCACGCCGCGCTTGAAGCTCAGGGGCTGCGGGCAGGGCAGTTCGGCGACGCACAGCCGCAAGTCGCCGCGCGGCACGAACAGGGCCACGGTTTCGCGGGTCTGTTCCCAGACTTGCTGCAGCACCGGGCGCGCCAGGCGCGGCAGATCCAGGCCGGCGGCCCAGATGTGCGCCAGGCGGGCCACGGCGGGGCCCAGGCTGAAGCGCTGGGGGTCGCCCTCGGACACGATATAGCCCTGGTTTTCCAGGGTGTACAGCAGCCGGTACAGCGTGGGGCGGCTCAGGCCGACCCGCCTGGCCAGCTCGATGGCCGAGAGCTGGGAGTCTTCGAGCGTGAAGGCCTGCAGGATGGCCAGGGCGCGCTCGACGGCGCGCACGCCTTCGGAGGTTTTTTCCATGGATGGGGAGGCTGATGGGGAGTAAGGGTTTTCGATAGATTGATCATAGTCCATTGTATGGACTTAAATTTCATAAATAAGTTAACAGGTTAATCACAGAGCATTCCAGGAGACATCATGAAAATATCCACCTTGCTTGCCGCCGGCTGCATGGCCGCCGCGGCGTACGCGCTGCCGGCTTCGGCGGCCTATCCGGAAAAGCCGGTCAACGTCATCGTCGGCTTCGCGCCGGGCGGCACCAACGACATCCTGGCGCGCCTGGTGTCTTCGGAACTGGAAAAGCGCCTGGGGCAGACCTTCATCGTCGAGAACAAGCCCGGCGCCAATTCCATGATCTCGGCCAACTACGTGAAAGCCGCGCCCAACGACGGCTACACGCTGCTGGTGATATCGAGCGGCGGCCTGACGGTGAACCCCGCGGTGTACAAGCCCGGCCGCCTGACGTACGACCCCGTGAAAGACTTCACGCCCGTGGCGCTGCTGGCGAAGTTTCCGCTGGTGATCACCACCGGCCCCAAACTGAAAGACATCAAGTCGGTGTCGGAACTGATCAAGCTGCAGAAGTCGCAGAAAGCGCCGTTGACGCATGGCGTGGCGACTTCGACCTTCCAGCTGGCGGCGGAGCTGATGGCCAGCATGGCGGGCGTGCAGTTCACGCACGTGCCGTACCGGGGCTCGGGGCCGGTGGTGGTGGACCTGACCGGCGGCCAGATCGACCTGGCCTTCCTGGACAGCGCGGCCGTGATCCCGTCGGTGCAGGCCGGCCGCCTGCACGCGCTGGCGGTGACCACCAAAGAGCGTTCGCCGGTGCTGCCCGACGTGCCGACCGTGGCCGAATCGGGCCTGGCCGGCTATGACGTGCCGATCTGGAGCGCGCTGGTGGCTCCGGCGGGCACGCCGCCCGAGGTGGTGCGCACGCTGAACGCCGCGCTGGCCGAGATCCTGAAAGAGCCCGAGATCCAGAAGCGCTATCACCAGCTAGGCATGGACACCGGCACGGCCGACGGCGAGGTGCTGCGCCAGGCGATCTCGACCGATATCGCGCGCTGGACCAAGGTGGCGCACGACGCCGGCATCCAGCTCGAATAACCAGGCGGGGCGGCAGCCCCGGGGCTGCCGCTTCAGGCCTGGCGCGCCTGCAGGTATTGCCGGTAATTGTTGTGCTTCAGGTTCAGCACCGGGTCGGCTTCTTCCAGCTGCAGGCTCAGGCCCAGCGGCAGTTGCGCCATCAGGGGCTCGGTGAAAGCGCGCAGCGCGGCGAACACCCGTTCGGCCGCGCGCTGTTTTTCAGCGGCATCGCGGCCATGTCCGACCCTGATGGTGACATGGATGAAGGTATTGTCGGGGTGGCCGTCGACGATCAGGTAGTCTTCGACGGCGATGGCGCGCGTGCGCGCGCCGGCCAGGGGGAATACGCTGCCGTCATCGACGGCGCTGTCCTGTATGGTGCGCATCAGGGCCGGCACATCCAGGCGCGGGCGCAGGTTGTTGGAATACTCTATCCAGATGTGGGGCATGACGGTCTCCGCGCGATTTAATTGCCATGTTAATGATAATCAAAACCGGAGGGCCGGACAATGACTGAGCCCGCGCAACAGGGCAGGCCATGACGCCGACCCTGCGCCAGCTGCAGGCCTTCGTGCACGTGTACCGGCTGGGCAGCCTGACCCAGGCCGCGCAGGCCATGCACGTGACGCAGTCGGCCGCCAGCGTGCTGCTGCAGCAGCTTGAAGAAGCGCTGGGCGTGCTGCTGTTCGACCGCACTTCGCGCACGCTGCGTCCCACCGACGCCGGCCGCGAGGCCTACGAGATGGCGCAGCGCGTGCTGCAGGATGTCGACCTGCTGGTCAGCAATGCCCGCGGGCTGGCCGACCGGCGGCGCGGGCTGCTGCATTTCGCGGTGACCACTTCCGTGGCGGCCACGCTGATGCCGCTGGCGATCGAGCAGTTCCAGCAGCGTTACCCCGACATCCGCCTGGTGATGCACGACCTGGGGCCCGACCGGCTGATTGCGCCGGTTCTGGAGCAAGAGGTGGAGTTCAGCATCGGCACGCCGGACGCGCGCGCCGCGGGCATCGCCCTGACGCCGCTGCTGCGCGACCAACTGGGGGTGGTGTGCCGCGACGACTCGCCGCTGGCCGCCCGCAAGCGCCTGCGCTGGCGCGACCTGGCGCCGTTCCCGCTGATTACCGTGCGGCATGGCAACGGCATCCGCACGCTGATCGACGGCGCGCTGTCGCAGGCGGGCATTGATTTCCATCCCGCCTGGGAAGTCTCGTTCCTGTCGACCGCGCTGGCCCTGACCTCGCGCGGCCTGGGCGTGTCGGTGCTGCCCGGCTACCTGGTCAGCGGCTTCCAGTATCCCAACCTGTTGACCCGGCCTCTGCACGACCCCGCGGTGGAGCGCAGCCTGTACGTGGTGACGCGCAAGGGCCATACCCTGTCGCCCGCGGCGGCGGCGCTGATCGGCGTATTTACCGAGATCCTGGCGCAGCCGCGCTGAGTCGCGCGCCTCAGTGCGCGGCGCCGCACAGGCGGGCCACCAGCGATTCCGGGTCGGCGGGCAGGGCGTCGCCGCGCCAGGCCACGTGCTGGTCGGGCCGCGACAGTAGCAGCGCGTGCCGGTACGCCGCGGCGCGCGGGTCGTGGCGGCCCACGTCCAGCACGGCCAGCGGCATGCCGCCGGCCCGTGCGGCGCGCAGCAGCGGCGCGATGTCGATGGCGGGGTCGAAGCGCAGCAGCGTATAACCCGGGCCCAGCACGTCGTACAGCGGCGTGCCGTCTTCCAGCTCGAAATAGGGCGTGCGGCAGCCGGGCACGGTGGACGCGGTGAACGCACCCATGGAATAGCCGGGCGCCGCTTCGCCGTCGTAGGCCACCAGCGGCGAGCGGTCATAGAAGTAGCCGAAGTTCAGCCCGGCGCAGCAGTACTGCTGCACGTTCAGCTCGTAGGCCGCGCGGCCCAGCGCCGCCCGCAGCGCGTCGCCCTGCGGGCCGGGCTGCTCGATGCCGTCGGGCACGCTCTTGCGCTGGCTGGCCATGGCGTGCGCATGATTCATGGCGAAGTGCGACACTTGCTCGGTGATGGGCAGGCGCTCGGCCTCGTAGGCATCCAGGATGCCCGGCGCGCCCCAGCCCTGCAGGCGCGCGGCCAGCAGCCAGGCCAGATTGGCGGCGTCGGCGATGCCGGCGTTCATGCCGTAGCCGGCATAGGGCACCCACAGGTGGGCGGAATCGCCGCACAGGAACACGCGCCGGTCGCGGAAGCGGTCGGCCACCAGGCGCCGGCCGTACCAGTCTTCCTTGCTGATGATGTCGTAGCGGAAGCCGGCGTCCACGCCCAGGATGGCCCGGATGGAGGCGTCGCGGTCCACCGATTCGAAGTCGGGCTCGTCGTCGCGCAGATAATTGTGGATCAGCCAGCGTTCGCGGCCATCGATGGCGTACATGTTGCCGCTGCGGCGCGGATTGAGCGAAAACGTGGCCCAGGCCGGCGCATGCCGGAAGCGCGCCAGCAGGCCGGGCGCGTGGATATAGGTGGACTGCACCCGCTGCACCACCGCATCGCCGCGCAGCTGCGCGCCGATGCGCTTGCGCACCATCGAGCGGCCGCCATCGCAGCCGACCAGGTAGTCGCAGCTGAATGCCAACTGCTCGCCAGTGTCGACGTGCTCGGCCACGGCCCGCACGCCTTGCGCGTCCTGTTCGAAATCGCGCAGCGCCGCGCGGTTCAGGATGCGGATGCGGGCCTGCGCCTCGGCGTGCAGGAACAGGATGGGTTCCAGGTAGATCTGGTTGATGCGGTGCGGCGGCTCGGCGGTGGGCCAGCCGGTGTCGGGGCCTGCGGCGGCCGTGTAGCGGTCGCGCCGGCACGGGATGGGGATGCGGGTCAGTTCCTGGCCGGTGGCGGTGGTACGGTAGGCGATGTCGTGCGGATAGTCTTCCGGCAGCCCGGCCTGGCGCACCGCGCCGGCCACGCCCAGGCGGCGCAGGATCTCCATCGAGCGCGCCGACACGTGGTTGCACTTGACGTTGGGCGGTTCGAGCCGCTGGCGCGGTTCCAGCACCGTGACGTCGATGCCGCGGGCGGCCAGTTCCATGGCCAGCACCAGGCCTACCGGGCCGGCGCCGGCAATCAGTACACCGGTGTGGGCGGGCTGCGTAGTCATGCGGGAAGGTCTCCTTGGGGGCGCGCCGGAACGGGCGCGGACAGGCAGATTGCAGCACGGCCTTATTCATAAATGAATCGAAAGTTTTTTATTCATCCATCGTATTTGTTCATGAATGTGGCGCGCCGCCCCGGCGGGCCGCGGCGCATTGACAGCCTGGGGCAAACCGGAGATCATTAACGAGTTAATTATTTCTGCGGCCGACCCAACCCGGCCGGCAGGCCCAGACGCGCAAGGAGAACATCTGTGACCATCAAACACTGGATCGACGGCAAGCAGGTCGACAGCGACGACCGCTTCACCACCTTCAACCCGGCCACGGGTCAGGCCATCGACGAAGTCGCGGCGGGCGGCGCACGCGAGATCGATGCCGCGGTGGCCGCCGCCAAGCGGGCCTTTCCCGGCTGGGCCAATACGCCGGCGCGCGAGCGCGCGCGCCTGATGCGCCGCCTGGGTGAACTCATCGACCAGAACGTCCCGCAGCTGGCCGAGCTGGAAACCGCCGACACCGGCCTGCCCATTTCGCAGACCCGCAAGCAGCTGATTCCGCGCGCGTCGGAGAACTTCAATTTCTTCGCCGAAGTCTGCGTGCGCATGAACGGGCATACCTACCCGGTGGACGACCAGATGCTGAACTACACGCTGTACCAGCCGGTGGGCGTGTGCGCCCTGGTGTCGCCCTGGAACGTGCCGTTCATGACCGCCACCTGGAAAACTGCGCCGTGCCTGGCGCTGGGCAACACGGCGGTGCTGAAGATGTCGGAGCTGTCGCCCCTGACCGCCGACCAGCTGGGCCGGCTGGCACTGGAAGCCGGCATTCCGCCCGGCGTGCTGAATGTGGTGCAGGGCTATGGCGCCACGGCGGGCGACGCGCTGGTGCGGCACCCGGACGTGCGCGCCATCTCGTTCACCGGCGGCACGGTCACGGGCAAGAAGATCATCGCCGGGGCCGACGGCATCAAGAAATTCTCGATGGAGCTGGGCGGCAAGTCGCCCGTGCTGGTGTTCGACGATGCCGACCTCGACCGCGCGCTGGACGCGGCGCTGTTCACCATTTTTTCGCTCAACGGCGAGCGCTGCACCGCCGGTTCGCGCATTTTCGTGCAGGAAAGCGTGTATGACGATTTCGTGCGCAAGTTCGCCGAGCGCGCGCAGCGCCTGGTGGTGGGCGACCCGACCGACGAAAAGACCAATGTCGGCTCGATGATCACGCGCCAGCACTGGGAAAAGGTCACCGGCTATATCCGCCTGGCCGAGCAAGAGGGCGCGCGCATCGTGGCCGGCGGCGCAGACAAGCCGCAGGGCCTGCCGGCGCACCTGAGCCAGGGCAATTTCGTGCGGCCCACGGTGCTGGCCGACGTGGACAACCGCATGCGCTGCGCCCAGGAAGAAATCTTCGGCCCGGTGGCCTGCCTGCTGCCGTTCAAGGGCGAGGCCGACGGGCTGGCGCTGGCCAACGACGTCAAATACGGCCTGGCGTCGTATATCTGGACCAACGACCTGGGCCGCGCCCACCGGCTGGCCCGCGGCATCGAGGCCGGCATGGTGTTCGTCAACAGCCAGAACGTGCGCGACCTGCGCCAGCCGTTCGGCGGCATGAAAGAATCCGGCACCGGCCGCGAAGGCGGAGAATACAGCTACGAGGTGTTTGCCGAGGTCAAGAACGTCTGCGTGTCGATGGGCGGCCATCACATCCCGAAGTGGGGCGTATAGCGCCCGCCAGGGGCCAGGAGAGACATATGGGGAAACTATCGTTGGCGGCCAAGATCACGCATGTGCCGTCCATGTACCTGTCGGAACTGCCCGGCAGGCACCAGGGCTGCCGCGAGGCGGCCATCGAGGGCCATCGCGTCATCGGCCGGCGCTGCCGCGAGCTGGGCGTGGACACCCTGCTGGTGTTCGACGTGCACTGGCTGGTCAACGCCGGCTATCACGTGAATTGCAACGGGCAATTCTCGGGGGTGTACACCAGCAACGAGCTGCCGCATTTCATCAAGGACATGCGCTACGCCTATCCGGGCAATCCGGCGCTGGGCCACCTGATCGCCGAGGCCGCCAACGCGCGCGGCGTGGCCACGCGGGCCCACGAGATCGACAGCCTGGAACTGGAATACGGCACGCTGGTGCCCATGCGCTACATGAACCAGGACGGCCATTTCAAGGTGGTGTCGATGGCGGGCTGGTGCGCCTGGCACAAGCTGGACGACAGCCGCCGCATGGGCGAGGCGGTGCTCGAAGCCATCGAGCGCAGCGACAGCAATGTGGCGGTGCTGGCCAGCGGATCGCTGTCGCACCGCTTCAATGACAACGGCAGCCCCGAAGAATCCATCCACAGCATCAGCCGCGAATTCTTCCGCCAGGTGGATCTGCGGGTGGTGGAGCTGTGGCGCCAGGGCGACTGGAAGACCTTCTGCGCCATGCTGCCCGAGTACGCCGAGCTGTGCGAAGGCGAGGGCGGCATGCACGACACGGCCATGCTGCTGGGCCTGCTGGGCTGGGATGCCTACGACCGGCCGGCCGAGATCATTACCGAATACTTCGCCAGTTCCGGCACCGGGCAGATCAACGCGATCCTGCCGCTGCCGCAGGAGCGCGCAGCATGAAAACCGTGATCGTAACCGGCGGGACCTTCGGCATCGGGGCCGGCATCACGGTGGGGCTGGCCCGGGCCGGCTGGCGGGTGGTGGCGTTCGGGCTGGAGTCGGCCCAGGTGTCCAGCACCGCGCACAACGGCATCCGGCAGGTGCAGGCCGAGCTCGAGCAGGCCGGGCTGGAGGCCGATCTGCTCGAAGCCGATGTGTCGCGGGCCGACGACGTGGCGCGCGTGGTGCGCCATACGCTGGAGCGCCATGGCCGCATCGACGGCCTGGTGAACAATGCCGCCATCGGGCCGCTGGGCACGGTGCTGGATACCGACGAAGCCCTGTGGGACCAGATCATGGCGGTGAACCTCAAGGGCGTGTACCTGTGCGCGCGCCAGGTGATACCGCACATGGCGCGGCAGGGCGGCGGCGCCATCGTCAACGTGGGGTCGGGGGCCGGCTGGGGCAAGCCCAACATGGCAGCCTACAGCGCCAGCAAAGGCGGCCTGGTGGCGCTGGGCGCCGCCATGGCCTACGACCACTTCCATCAGCACATCCGCGTCAATACGCTGATTCCCGGCGGCGGCGGCATCGTGTCGGGCATGAGCCTGGGCCGCGTGGGGGGCGACGCGTCGAAGTTCGGCCGCAACGCGGCCGGCTCGGCGGCGGGCCGGCCGGTGGTGCCGGAGGACATGGCCGCGGCGGCGGCATTCCTGCTGTCGGACCAGGCCGCCGCGATTTCGGGCACGGTGCTTGATGTGGGCTGCTTCGCCCACCAGGGCGGGCCCGTGCCGCCGCGCCCCCAGGGATAGCCGCGCCGCCGGCCGCTGGCCGGCGCCGGCGCGGCCGTCAGACCGCCGGCGGTTCGCGCTTGACCAGTTCGATGGCCGCGTCGATATCGCGATACAGGCGCTCGAGGCGGTCTTTGCCCACGGTTTTTTCCAGGTTTTCGTAGCGCTTGTCCACCAGCGGACGCATGCGCTCGATCAGTTTGCGCCCCTTGGGCGTAAGCGAGATGTCCTGGCGCCGCTGGTCGGCGCTGGAGCGCGCCCGTTCGATCAGGCCGGCCTGTTCCATGCCCAGCAGCATGCGCGTCAGGCTGGGCCGCAGGATCTGGCAGCTGGCGGCGATCTGGTTGGGCTCCATGGGTTCCAGGTCGCTGAGCGTGCGCAGCACGCGCCATTGCTGTTCGGTGACGCCGGCCTGGTTCAGGATGGGCCGGAAATGCGCCATCAGCGCCTCGCGCGCATACAGCAACAGATGGGGCAGGTTGCGGTGATGGAAGTGGCGGTTCATGCCCGCGATGTTATCAAGATTCCGCCGCGCGGCCCGCTTCACGACCCGGCCTGCAGCTCGGAGATCTCGATCAGGTTCAGGTCGGGATCGCGCAGGTACACCGAGCGGATCTTGCCGGTGGCGCCGGTGCGCGCCACCGGGCCTTCGATGATGCGCGCGCCGGCCGCGGCCAGGTGTTCGATGACCTGGTCCAGCGGGCGGTCGGCGATGAAGCAGAGGTCGAGCGCGCCGGGCACCGGCAGGTGCGCCTTGGGCTCGAACTCGCTGCCGCGCACATGCAGGTTGATCTTCTGGTTGCCGAAGCGCAGGGCCTGGCGGCCCTGGCCGAAGGTTTCCAGGCGCATGCCCAGGATGCGGGTATAGAAGTCGACGGTGGCGGCCGGGTCGGTGCAGGTCAGGACCAGGTGGTCCAGGTGGTCGATCATGCGGTGTCCTCAGTGCGATGCGGGCGTGCCATGCGGGCCGGGCGGGCGCCCGGCGCGGATGCGCGCGCCTGCCGATTGTAGGCGCGCGCCGGGGCCGGGCGCCTGACATGAATCTGTCGCACGCGCGTCATACGCTGGACGCGTCACCAGATTTTTCTTTCCGGCGGATATTCATGAATATCGCAAAAGGCGTGCGTATCGAGGGCTACCGCATTCATTGCGACGTGGTTGAACTGCCCGGCGGCCAATACCGGCTGGTGGTCGCATCTCACCAGGAAGGCCGCCCGGACACCGAGCGCGCCTGGCAGGTGCCCGACTGGGAACCTTGCAGCCAGCTGGCCGAGGCGCAGCGGCGGGCGGGGCGCCTGTTGAAGAGCATCAAGCGCGTGGGCGCGTGCGGCGAACCGCTGTACGGCAACTGACCCGCGGCGCCGCATCGTATTCCTGGACGGGCGTCAGCCGGCGTCCAGTATTGCCATCGACCCCACCAGTCCGTAGAATAAATTCCAAATACAAGACATAAGCTATAAAAAATTCATAATACCGAAAAATAAAGCTGTCCGGACTGATGCAGGACCACCAAGGGAGGTCGTCAGATGGGGTTGGACCAAAGCTTTTCCCGCCGCGCGCCGCGGCGCCGCACCCGGCGCGCGCCGCCCATGCCCTGCACGGGGGGCGTGCGTCCATGACCTACCTGCCGTTTGATGCCGCGCTCAAGCCGGCCCGCCAGCGGCTTCCCGCGGGAGCCTGCGACTGCCATTTCCATATTTTCGAGAGCCCCGGCCAGTATCCGCTGGCGGCCGGCCGCGCCTATACGCCCACGCCCGCCCCGCGGGCCAGCTATCAGGCGCTGCGCGCCGCATATGGCATCGACCGCGCGGTGCTGGTGCATCCCAGTGTGTATGGGGCCGACCACGCCAGCTATGAGGCGCTGCTGGCCGAGCATGCCGCCTGGCTGCGCGGCGTGGCCGTGGCCTATGCGCACACGCCCGACGAGGACATTGCGCGCTGGCATCGGCTGGGCACGCGCGGCACGCGCGTGAACGTGCTGTTCCAGGGCGGCCCCACGCAGGCCGACATAGACAGCATCATCGACAAGATCAGCCCGCACGGCTGGCACGTGCAATTGTTCGGCGACCTGTCGCGGGTGCCCGACCTGGCGCCGCGCATCGCCGGGCGCGTGCCGGTGGTGGTGGACCACATCGGCCACGGTCAGCCGGGGCAACTGATCGGCAGCGCCGGTTTCGCCAACCTGCTGGCCTTGCTGCGCGAGGGCAGGGCGTGGGTGAAGCTGTCGGCGCCATACCGTTCGTCGGCGGATGCGCCGGCCTACCCGGAAGTGCGCCCCCTGGTCGATGCCATCCTGGACGCCAACCCGGCGCAGGCGGTGTGGGGCACCGACTGGCCGCATCCGCACATTCCGGGGCCCATGCCCAACGACGGCGACCTGGTGGACCTGGTGTACGACTGGCTGCCCGATGCCTCCATCCGGCAGGCGGTGCTGGTCGACAACCCGGCGCGGCTTTACTGGCGGGACTGATCCGCTCGCCGGCCTTGGCGCGCGCAGGGCAGCCGTGCGCGCGCACCTATTACTCGAAGACAACATCTACAAGGGGCAGACATGAACATCTGGTTCAAGAGACTGTGCGTGGCGGCGGCGGGATGCCTGGCCATTGCGGCGGCGCAGGCGCAGGACAAGCAGGTCATCAAGCTGGGCTGGACCACCACGGACGGCGAGCAGGATCCCTATGCCATCGGCGCGCGCGCCTTCAAGGCCGCGCTGGAGGCCGATCCGAACGGCAAGTCGTTCGAAGTGCAGCTGTACCCGAACCGGCAATTGGGCGACGAGAAGGCGCTGCTGGAAGGCGTGCGCATGGGCCTGGCGCAGGCCGGCCTGATCACCAATGCCGTGGTAGCGCAGATGGAGCCGGCCTTCCAGCTGAATGACCTGCCGTTCCTGTATGCGTCGTCCGAGCAGGCCTACCAGCTGATGGACGGCCCCATCGGCCGGCAGCTGGCCAAGAAGCTCGAGGCCAAGGGCATCGCCGTGCTGGGCTACATGGGCGGCGGCTTTCGCAACATGATCAACAACGTGCGGCCGGTGAAGGCGCCGCAGGACGTGGCCGGCGTGAAGTACCGCGTGATGCAGAGCCCCATTTACATCGGCATGTACGAAGCGCTGGGCGGCAGCCCGGTGCCGATGGCCTGGGGCGAGACCTACACCGCCGTGCAGCAGGGCGCGCTGGACGGGCTGGAGATCCCGCTGTCGGTGATCGACTCGACCAAGTCGTACGAGATCACCAAGTTCCTTTCCCTGACCAACCATACTTTCTCGGTGATCGAGTTCGTGTTCAACAAGCGCCTGCTCGACAAGATGGCGCCGCCGCAGCGCCAGGCCATCCTGGACGCCGCGCGCAAGGCCGCACAGGAAGAGCGCAGGATCAACGACGAGAACGCCCGGAAACTGGTGGCGACGCTGAAAGAGAAGGGCATGCAGGTCAACACCATTGACAACCCGGCGGCGTTCCGCGAGAAGGTCAAGCCGGTGTACGACGCTTTCCGGCCCGGCATCGGCCCGGACCTGCTGGACGCCGCGCTGGCCCAGGTGAAGTAAGTGGGCGCGCTGCTCAAAGCGCTGACGCGCTGCAATGACATCATCACGCGCGCCGTGAAGGGCGTCATCGTGGTGATGGCCGCGCTGATGGTGGCGGCCATCCTGTGGCAGGTGTGCATGCGCTATATCTTCAACCGCCCGCCATCCTGGACGGAAGAGCTGGCGCTGCTGCTGTTCAGCTGGTCGATGCTGCTGATGCTGGCGGTGGGGGTGCGGGAATCGTTCCATGTGCGCATGGACCTGTTGATCGAGCGCCTGCCGGCGGGCGGCGGCAGGCTGCTGCAGGCGCTGATCGACCTGGCCACGGCGGCGTTCGGGGCCTACCTGGTGGTGTCGGGGCTGGGCTACGCGCTGGAAATGTACGGCGCCACCTCGGCCGCCATCGGGTATCCCATCGTGCTGCTGTACAGCGCGGCGCCGACCTGCGGCGCCCTGGTGTTCCTGTACGGCCTGGAACTGCTGTGGGCGCGCCATGCAACCGGAGAACCGTCGTGAGCATGAGCGTCTGGATCCTGACCGCCGGGTTCGCCGCCCTGGTGGTGCTGGGTGTGCCGTTTGTGTTCGCCATCGGGCTGGCGGTGGTGGCGGTAATGGTGGTGGCGGATATCCCGTCGATGCTGCTGCCGCAGACCATGGTGGCGGGCACGCAGTCATTCAGCCTGCTCGGCATCCCGTTCTTCATGCTGGCGGGCGAACTGATGTCGGCGGGCGGGCTGTCGAGGCGGCTGATCGCGGTGGCCGACGTGTTCGTGCGCCATCTGCTGGGCGGGCTGGGGCACGTGACCATCGTGGCGGCGTGCATCTTCGCGGCGATTTCCGGCTCGGCGCCCGCCACCACCGCGGCCATCGGCGGCGCCATGATTCCGGCCATGGCCGAGCGGGGCTATTCCAGACCCTACGCCACCTCGCTGGCGGTCAGCGCCGGAGTGCTGGCCCCGCTGATCCCGCCTTCGATCGCGTTCATCATCTGGGGCGTGATTGCCGAGCAGTCGATCGCCCAGCTGTTCCTGGCCGGCGTCATCCCGGGGCTGATCATGGCGGTGGGCCTGTCGGCCATCGTGATATGGCGCGCCCACCGCGACCGGGTGCCGCAGCTGCCGCGCGCCACGGCGGCCGAACTGGGCGCCGCGCTGCGCAAGGGCGTCTGGGCGCTGCTGGCGCCGGTGATCGTGCTGGGCGGTATTTACGGCGGCGTGTTCACGCCGACCGAGGCGGCCGCGGTGGTGTGCTTCTACAGCTTCATTGTCGGCGTGTTCATCGAAAAAGAGCTGCGCCTGTCGCAGGTGCCGGCGGTGATCCTGCGCGCCATGAGGGTCAGCGCCATTGTCATGGGCATCGTGGCGGTGTCGGGCGGCATGGGCGTGCTGGTGGCGCAGGAACAGTTCGCCACCAGGCTGGCCGCGCTGCTCAGCGCGTCGATACACCAGCAGTGGGTGATGCTGCTGATCCTGAACCTGGGGTTCTTCCTGCTGGCGGCGGTGATGGACGAGATCGCGCTGATGCTGATCTTCGGCCCCATGCTGATCGCCATCGGGCACCAGTTCGGCATCGATCCCATCCATTTCGGCGCGATGATCGTCACCAATGTGGCGATCGGCATGGCCGCGCCGCCGATCGGCTATTGCCTGTTCGTCGGCACGGCCATCAGCGGCCAGCGCCTGACCGCCGTGGCGCGCGCGATCTGGCCGCAGGTCGTGATGATGCTGGCGGTGCTGATGCTGGTGACGTACGTGCCGGCATTTTCGCTGGCCCTGGTCCGATGAGCCGCCCCTTGAACTGAACCGGAGAAGAGCATGAATACCCTGACCATGAATGTGAAGCCGGCCGTCTCGGCGGCCGAATGGGAAACCCGCGTCAACCTGGCGGCCTGCTACCGGCTGATGCCGCTGTTCGGCATGAGCGACCTGATCTACAACCACATCACCGCGCGCGTGCCGGGCGACGAAGACCGCCTGCTGATCAACCCGTACGGCTATCTGTATGAAGAGATCAACGCGTCCAGCCTGATCACCATCAACCTGGCCGGCGACGTGCTGCTCAATCCGCACGGCGATTATGACGTGAACCCCGCCGGCTATGTGATCCACAGCGCGGTGCATGGCGCGCGCCACGATGTCGAGTGCGTGATCCACACGCATTCGCGCGCCGGCATGGCGGTATCGGCCCTGGAATGCGGCCTGCTGCCCCTGACGCAGACGGCCATGCGGTTTGGTACGATCGCGTATCACGAGTACGAGGGACCTGCTGTCGACACGGACGAACGCGATCGCCTGACGCAAGACCTGGGCGGCGGCGATGCGATGATCCTGCGCAATCACGGCCTGCTGGTGGCCGGCGCGGACATCCCGCAGGCGTTCAACACCATGTATTGGCTGGAAATGGCCTGCCGGGCCCAGGTCGACGCCATGGCCTGCAATACCGACCTGCACTACCCGGCGCGTGATGTCATTGCCAAGACAGCGCACCTGTACAAGCCCGAGACCCGCCGCCCCTATGGCGTGCTGGAATGGCCGGCCATGCTGCGGATGCTCGAGCGCCGGGACGCTTCGTTCCGGACCTGAGCGGCGGCAGGGCCATGCGCGGCGCGCTGGATTGGCGGGTTTGCTTTTTTCAACCGGCTCTACTGATACATGGCCTCTACTCCCAGCCGCTCGGCGCTGCGCCCGTTCAACATCCTGGAAGCATTCTGCGAGGCCAGGCGGCCGCTGTCGCTGTCCGAGATCGCACAGTCGACCGGGGTGCCGGTGTCCACCTGCCATACCGTCGTGCATTCGATGGAGCAGTTCGGGCTGCTGTATTTCCTGTCGTCGCGCGAGGCCTATCCCACCCGGCGGCTATGGGACATGGCGCGCGAGATCAACGCCCACGATCCCATCGCCACGCGCTGCCTGCCGTTCCTGACCGCGCTGCGCGACGCCACCCACGAAACCGTGATCCTGGGCACCCGCCAGGACGACCGGGTGCTGTACCTGCTGGTGGTGGAAAGCGGGCAGACCATCCGCTATTCATCGCGCGCGGGCGCTTTCAAGCCGCTGCATTCCAGTTCCATCGGCAAGGCGCTGCTGGGCGCGCTGCCCGACGCCGAGCTGCAGGCCTGGCTGCAGGCGCATGAACTGGGGCGCGCCACGCCGCGCACCATTACGTCGGCGGCGCGCCTGAAAGACGATATCCTGGCCGCGCGCCAGCGCGGCTACAGCATTACCCGCGGCGAAAACGTCGAAGATGTCATGGCCATCGCCGCGCCGCTGCGGCGCGGCGCGCTGACGCTGGGGCTGGCGGTGGCCGGGCCGTTGAACCGCATCGACCAGAACGCCGAGGCCATTGCGGCGCAATTGCTGGCGTGCATCGGCGAAATCGCATTCTGAGCGCACAATGAAGAGCGCCCCAGCTCGGGACGAGTGTGGGGCGCTCTTGCCTGGCCTCGCACGCATGGGTGTCAGAACGCCCGGCAATTCCAATTTAGTCCCGGCTTTTTCGCGATGCAAGCAGAAAATCGTTTCAGGCGTTACGATCCGCGCCTGTAACCGTTCAGCCCCCGGGGGACCGCCTTGCCCATGGATTCCATGTTTGTCCTGATTGTCGCCGGAGCGGCCGCGGCGGGTTTTGTGCAGGGCCTGGCCGGCTTCGGCTTCGGCATGGTGGCCATGTCGTTCTGGGCCTGGACGCTGGACCCGCGCCTGGCCGCCGTGCTGGTGGTGGCGTGCGCCCTGGCCGGCCAGATCCTGGCGGCGCTGACGGTGCGGCGCGGCTTCGACGCGGCGCGCCTGCTGCCCTTCGTGGCGGGCGGACTGCTGGGGATTCCCCTGGGCGTGGCGGTGCTGCCGCTGCTGAACCCGGCGCTGTTCAAGGCCCTGATCGGCGGTTTCCTGGCCACCTGGTGCCCCCTCATGCTGGCGGCGGGCCGGCTGCCGCGCCTGACGGCGGGCGGCCGCCTGGCCGATGCCGGGGTGGGCCTGCTGGGCGGCGTCATGGGCGGGGTGGGCGGCTTTACCGGCGTGCTGCCCACCTTGTGGTGCACCTTGCGCGGTTTTGAAAAAGATACGCAGCGCTCGATCATCCAGAACTTCAACCTGGCCATGCTGGCGGCAACGATGGTGTCGTATATGGCAAGCGGCGTGGTCACGCGGGCCATGGCGCCGTCGCTGGCCGTGGCCATTCCGGCCATGCTGCTGCCCGGATGGCTGGGCGCGCGCGCCTATGTCGGCATTACCGATGCAATGTTTCGCAAGATTGTGCTGGGAATGCTGACAGCAGCCGGCGTCGCGCTGCTAGCATCGGCATTGCCGGTGCTGCTGCGCTGAGCCGCCGGGGGCGGCAGGGCGCATGCTATCGTAGACAAAGCTTTTTCAAACGCACACATCCCATGGCACGCATGAAAATTCAACAGGGCGAACTCGCCCACTGGCTGCAGTTCGTCGCCGACGGCGACGCGGCCGGCGTGCCGCGCGGGCAGGTTCCCGCGCACGTGGCCGACGGCCTGTTGATCTTGCGCTGCCTGCGCGAGACCGATTCCGGCCTGTTGACGCTTACCGACAAGGGCCGGCTGGCCCTGCGCATGGAAGCGCCGGGCGCCATCCACCTGGGCTAGCCGATCCTAGGGGATGCCAGGGGTATCGCCGCCCGCGGGCCCCCGGTAAGATGAACTTGCGTGCCGCCCACGGGTCCAATTGCCATGCGGACCTTATAAATGGACCCCGCCAGCGCCACGCGTGGATTCACGCGTTTGGATAACCGACTGGGAGGAAGCCATGCAGCATCATGACCAGGAAGTGCTGATCGACGTATCCACAGCGGCCATGGATACCGGCGGATACGGCGTACTGCTGACGGTAACGGCCGAAGGGGGCACCGAAGTCGATGCCGCCTTTTCGTACCTGGGCGACTGCGCCTCATTGCACGAGGCGCGCGATCGCGCAGAAATCTTCGCCCAGAACTGGGTAGAGGAAAACATATTCCGCTGACAAAGGCCCAGGCGGAAACCTTGCGAACCGCGCGCGCCCATGATGGTGAACCGATGGCTGGCCCGGCTGCGGCACAAATCCGGGTTATCGTCGCTGCTTCGTCATTTACGGCGCGCGCCACCGGCGCGCCATGCATCGATGGCCGCTTCCGTTGCTCCTGAACTCTCCGGCACCATCCAGGCGCTGCGCCGCCACTTCGGCGAGGTGATCCTGCCGCTGTGGATGGGCCGCGGCTTCAATGAACACATGGGGCTGCCGTACGAATCGCTGGCCGGCGACAGCGCGCTGCCCCTGGCGCCGCAGCGCTACCGCGCCATGGCCTGCGCGCGCCAGCTGTACGTGTATGCCACGGCTTCCGAACCGGCCCATGCGCGGCATGCCGACCGGCTGTTCGAAGCGCTGCTGCGCCACTTCCGCGACGACCGGCACGGCGGCTGGCGCTACAGCATCGACGCCGACGGCCGGCCGCTGGACGACACACAAGACTTATACACGCACGCCTTCGTGGTGTTTGCATGCGCCGCCTATTTCGAGCGCTCGCGCAACGCGCAGGCGCGCCAGGCGCTGCTGCAGACGGCCGAGCAGATCGAGGCGCGCTTTCGCCGCGACGACGGCCTGTACCACGCCGCCATGTCGGCCGACTGGCGCCAGGTCAGCCACGGGCCGGCGCAGAATCCGGTCATGCACCTGACCGAAGCCTATCTGGCCGCGTCGCGCGTGGCCGAGCCCGCCTGGTTCGCGCAGAACCTGCGCGGCATGGCGCAGGGCGTGGCCGACGCCTTTCTGCATGCGCCCAGCCAATGCGTGGCCGAGGCCCCGCTGGGCACGCCCGGCAACCGCATCGAGCCGGGCCACCAGTTCGAATGGTTCGTGCTGCTCGACAGCGCGCCGGCCGTATTCGCGGGGCTGGAACTGGCGCTGGCCGTGCCGCGCGGCTGCGGCTGGGCGCGCCGGCACGGCGTGCTGGAGGCCACCGCCGGGGTGCGGGCCGCCCTGCACGAAGACGGCCAGGTGCGCGACGCCACCGAGCGCATCTGGGCCCAGACCGAATACGCGCGCTACCTGGCGGCCACCTGCGACTGGCCGGCGCTGGCCGCGCAGCTGGCCGGCCTGCAGGGGCGCTTTCTGTCGCCCCTGGGCTGGCGCGAATGCCTGGGCGCCGACGGGTCGCTGGCGCGCGCCGACATGCCCTCGACCACGCCTTACCACCTGGCCACCTGTTACGCGGCCCTGCCGCTCGCCTGACGCGCAGGGGCCGGCCGCGGCCGGCGGCCGGTCAACAATTAGTCAAATCCTTTACAATTTGCTAATTGTTGTCCAGAGGTTGCTCATGAGCATCATGTGTGTTGCATGCCAGGCCATCGCGCCGGGCGTGCCGGGGATCGAGCCGCATCCGGGGCTGGGGCACCAGGGGTTTCTGCATCCCAGCCAGAAGGGGCGCGAAGGCTGCCGCGAAGACCATTTCCGCTGCCTGGAGTGCGGCGCCAAGTGGCTGCGCGAAACCGATAAATGGGGAATCGACCTGGGATTCAAGCTGGCGCCGTAGGCACGGCGCCCGTATTGCCGTCGGGCAATGGCAGGATGCGCCCGGCGGGCAGCCAGTACACCGCGCCATCGCGCTCCTGTACCCGCAGCGGCGCCAGGCGGCCGTTCTTGCATGGGCCGCCCACGCAAAGGCCGGTGTCGGGCTGGTAGGTGGCGCCATGGCGGGCGCACATCAGCAGGTCGCCGGCCCGCGTGAAAAAACTGTTTTCCCAGTCGAGCTCGACGCCCACGTGGGCGCAGCGGTTGACATAGCCGTACACGCGGCCCTGGTACCGCACGAAGAACACGGTAGTGCGGCCGGCGCCGTCGGCCGCCGGCAGTTTTACGCCCAGGCCGCCATCGGCCAGCGCGCTGCTGGCGCAAACGTGTACGGCGGGAAGCGGGGTGGGGTCGGACATGGGCGGCGCAAGGCGGGCAAAGGCTGCGATATTCGGCCAGGATGCCCGGCCGTGTCAAACGCGCAGTGCCGGGCGCCGCTCAGGCCGGCACGGTATCGCCGGCGTGGGCCTGTTTTTCCCACATGGCCGCGTAGGGGCCGCCGCGCGCCAGCAGCGCCGCATGGCGCCCGCGTTCGACGATGCGGCCGTCGCCCAGCACGATGATTTCGTCGGCGTCGGCGATGGTCGACAAGCGGTGCGCGATGATCAGGGTGGTGCGGCCCTGGCTGACTTCGCGCAGGTTGGCCTGGATTTCCCGTTCGGTGTGCGAGTCGAGCGCGCTGGTGGCTTCGTCGAACAGGAAAATCGACGGGTTTTTCAAAATGGTGCGGGCGATGGCCACGCGCTGCTTTTCGCCGCCCGACAGTTTCAGGCCGCGTTCGCCCACCAGCGTGCGGTAGCCGTCGGGCATGCTCATGACCAGCTCGTGGATGTGGGCCAGGCGCGCGGCCGCCTGCACCTCGCCATCGGTGGCCCCCGGGCGGCCATAGGCGATGTTGTAGTGGATGGTGTCGTTGAACAGCACCGTGTCCTGCGGCACCACGCCGATAGCGGCGCGCAGGCTGGCTTGCGTGACGTCGCGGATGTCCTGCCCGTCGACCAGGATGGCGCCCTGCTCGACGTCGTAGAAGCGGAACAGCAGGCGCGCCAGTGTGGATTTGCCGGCGCCCGACGAGCCCACCACGGCCACCGTGCGGCCGGCCGGGATCTGGAAGCTGACCCCCTTCAGGATGGGCCGGCGCGCGTCATAGCCGAACACCACGTCGCGGAACTCCACCCCGGCGCCCGCCAGCCGCAGCGCGCCGGCGCCGGGCTTGTCGCCGATTTCGCGCTGCTGGCCCAGCAGTTCGAACATGCGCTCCATGTCGATCAGCGATTGCTTGATTTCGCGGTAGATGAAGCCGAAGAAACTGAGCGGGTCGTACAGCTGCAGCAGGTAGGTGTTGACCAGCACGAAATCGCCCAGCGTGTAGCGGCCGTCGACGATGCCCTGCGCCGCCATCCACATGACGGCCGTCAGGCCCACCGAGATGATTACCGCCTGCCCGATGTTCAGGATCGACAGGCTGACCTGGCTGCGCACCGCGGCGCGCTCGTAGCGGGTCAGCGACGCATCGTAGCGGCGCGCCTCGTGTTCCTCATTGCCGAAGTACTTGACGGTTTCGTAGTTCAGCAGGCTTTCGACCGCCTTGGTGTTGGCCTCGGAATCCGTTTCGTTCATCAGCCGGCGGAACTGGGTGCGCCATTCGGTGACCACCAGCGTATACGCCAGGTACAGGCCCACGGTCAGGGCGGTGACGGCGGCCAGCCAGAAATCGAACATCTTCCACAGCACCGCGCACACCAGGCCGATCTCGAAGAAGGTGGGCAGCACATTGAACAGCAGGAACGACAGCAGGGTCTGGATGCCCTTGGTGCCGCGCTCGATGGCGCGGGTCAGGCCGCCGGTCTGGCGCGACAGGTGAAAGCGCAGGGCCAGCGCGTGCAGGTGGCGGAAGATCTGCAGCCCCACCGCGCGGATGGCGTGCTGCCCCACGCGGGCGAACACGGCGTCGCGCAGTTCGGAAAACAGCAGCGAGAAGACGCGCGCGGCGCCGTAGGCCAGGATCAGCCCCACCGGCACGACGATAGCGGCGCCGGCGTGCCCGCCCAGTTCGTCGATGGCCGATTTGTACAGCAGCGGCACGTACACCACGGCCGCCTTGGCGGCCAGCAGGCACAGCAGCGCGATGACGACGCGCGCCTTCAGGCCGGCGCGGCCGGGCGGCCACAAGTAGGGAAGCAGGGTGCGCAGCGTGGCGAGGCTGCCGCGCGGCGAGGCGGTGGGGGCGGGCTGGGGCATGGGCGGGCGGGGCGCAAGGTCCGCGCGGCCGGGAAAGCCGCGCAGGCGGCATTATCGGCCAGCTTGTCCGCTCGTGCGCGAAAGCCCCGGCGCCGGCAGGGGCCTTGGCGCACGCCTTGGGTCCAGATGTCTGGCTCCGCAAGTGCCAGACACCGAAGTGTGCAGCAACTGCTTCAATATTGCGGTGTCCGACACCCTGCGGGAGTCAGACACCGGGGCGACACCTGAGCGATGCCGCGCCGCCTTCAGTCCACCTGTGCGCCCGAGGCGCGCACGACTTCGCCCCAGCGCTTGACGTCGGCGTCGAGCACCTTGGCGAATTCTGCGGGGCTGGTGGCGTAGGGCTCGGCGCCCTTGCCGGCGAAGCTTTCGACGACCTTCGGATCCTGCAGGGCCGCGTTGACGTCGTGGTTGATGCGGCCGATCAGCGCGGGCGGCGTGCCCTTGGGCGCCATCAGGCCGAACCATGGGTTGACGTCGAAGCTCTTGAAGCCCGCTTCGGCAATGGTGGGGATATCGGCGAACGACTTGGCGCGCTTGGCGCTGGTGACCGCCAGCGGGTGCACGGTGCCGGCCTTGATCGCGCCGGCCACCGACGGCAGGCTGGTGAACACGATGTCGATGCGCCCGCCCAGCAAGTCCTGCAGCGCGGCCGCGGCGCCGCGATAGGGCACGTGCTCCAGCGGCACCTTGGCGGCGCTGCTGAACATCTCGCCCAGCAGGTGGTTGACCGAGCCGTTGCCGGCCGACCCGTACGTGATGCGGCCTTTCTTGGCGGCCCGCACCAGGTCGTCCACCGATTTGAACGGCGCGTCGGGGCGGGTGATCAGCACGAACGGCAGGGTGGCCAGCGTGGCCACCGGCGCGAAATCGGTGCCGGGATCGAACGACAGGTTCTTGTACAGGGCGCCATTGATGGCCTGGGTGCCCACATAGCTCATCAACAGTGTGTAGCCGTCGGCCGGCGCCTGCAGCACGGCTTCCATGCCGACGTTGCCGCCGGCGCCGGCACGGTTCTCGATCACCACCGTCTGCTTCCATTGTTCGCCCAGCTTCTGGCCGATGGTGCGCGCCAGCGTATCCGAGGCGCCGCCGGGAGTCTGCGGCACGATGATGCGCACCGGCTTGGTGGGGAAGTCCTGCGCGGCCGCCGCCGGCGCGGCCAGCGTGGCGGACAGGAGCAGGGCCAGGGCCCAGGTTGAATAACGCATGTGTCTCTCCTTTGGTGGGGGCGGCCTTATGGCTGGCCGTCGGGATGTTCCAGCCCAGCGAGCAATTGCGCCAGCTGGCGCTGCAGGGGCTGGGAAAAAAACGCGCCGTCTTGCGCGGCGATGAATTCGGCGCAGCGGATTTCAAGCAGGCGGCGCAGCCGGTAGCGGGCGCGCTGGTCGCGGATGGCGTCCTGGCGGCCGCCGGCCGCCAGCCAGGCCTGGTGGCGGTCGATGGCCGCGGACAGCGCCTGGATCGAGGCCGGCTGGTCCTGGGCCGCCAGCAGCACCGGCGCCACCCAGGCCTGCGGTTCGTGGCGCATGGCGGTGGCAATGCGCCGGATGTCGGCCGCCATTTTGCGCGCGCCGGGCAGGTCGGCCTTGCTGACCACGAAGATGTCGGCCAGTTCCATGATGCCGGCCTTCATGGCTTGCACCGTGTCGCCGCTGTCGGGCAGCAGCACCAGCACCAGCGTGTCGACGTGCGTGCGCGCGGCGTATTCGGCCTGGCCCACGCCCACGGTTTCCAGCAGCACTTCGTCGAAGCCGAAATCGTCCATGGCGTCCAGCATTTCGGGCAGGTTGTCGGCCAGGCCGTCGGAAGTACGGCGCGAGCCGAGCGAGCGGATATACAGGTCGGCCGTGCCGGCCAGCTCATCCATGCGCACGCGGTCGCCCAGGATGGCGCCGCCGCTCTTGGGGCTGCTGGGGTCGACCGCCAGGGCGCCCAGCCGGCCGCCGCCCAGGCGCGCCAGCGCCAGGTGGCCCAGCAGCGTGCTTTTGCCCGCGCCCGGCGCCCCGGTGATGCCGATGCGGCGGGCCGCCCGGGCGGGCTGGCGCGGCGGCTGCGCGGCCAGTTCCAGCGGGCTGGCGTTGGCCAGCCGCGTCAGCGCGCGGCCCAGCGCGCGGCGATCCAGGGGCGCCCGGCCTGCTGTCATGGGACCGCCCACGCCATGATTTCGTCGCGATGCTGGTCCAGCAGCGGCGGCGCGGCGTAGCGCGGCGCGTGGCCGGCGAAGCGCAGCGGGCTGGCCACCGCCTGCAGCGGCGGGTCGCTGTCGCCCAGCGTTACCACCAACTGCCGCGCGGCGGCGATATCGCCGCGCAGGGCTTCGTTCAGCGTCCCCACGCGCGCCGCCACCAGGCCCAGCGGCGCCAGGCGCGCCACCCATTGCTCTGCCGGCGCGGCGGCCAGCACCTGGGTAATGGCCCGCACCACCTCGGCGCGGTGCGCGCGGCGGGCGGCCATGGTGGCGTAGCGCGGATCGTCGATCCATTCGGGCCGGCCGATCTCGGCGCAGAAAATGCGCCAGAACCGGTCGTGGGTGATGAACAGCACCAGCCAGCCGTCGGCGGTGGGGAACAGCTGCGCCGGCACCACATACGGGTGCGACGAGGCCGGCAGCCGCTCGATGGTTTCGCCGGCATTCAGCGCCGCCCCGGCCAGATAGTTCAGCTGCGACAACATCACGTCGTACATGGACACATCGACCTGGCCGCCGCGGCCTTCGACGATCTTGGCCAGGAGGCCCAGCGCGGCGACCAGCCCGGCGGAATTGTCCACCGCCGAGTAGCCGGCCTTGGCCGGCGGGGCGGTGGGTTCGCCGGTGATGGCCATGATGCCGGTCATGGCCTGGATGACGTAGTCGTATGCCGGGTTTTCGGAATAGGGCCCGTCCAGCCCGTAGCCGGTCAGCGCGACGCAGACCAGCCGTTCGTTATGGGCGCGCAGCGCATCGTAGGTGAGCCCCAGCTTGCGGATGGCCGACGGGCGCAGGTTGGTGACCAGGGCGTGCGAGCGCGCGGCGATGCGGCCCAGCGCCGCCTGTCCGTCGGCGCTGGCCAGGTCGAGCACGATGCTTTTCTTGTTGCGGTTCAGGCTGGCGAAGTAGGCGTTGTGCGGGCCGATGCTGTGCGGGCTGATGGTGCGGCCGATGTCGCCTTCGCGCGGTTCGATCTTGATGAGTTCGGCGCCCATGTCGGCCAGCATCAGGCCGCAGTAGGGGCCGGCCAGCATGTGGCCGACTTCGATCACCCGGATGCCCGCCAGCGGCGCGTTCACTGCCGCGCCTCTTCGAGCCGCAGGGCCAGGGTCTGGATCATTTCTTCCAGCGGCATGTCGGCGGTGAAAATGGCGGCCACGCCCAGCGCCAGCAGCTGCGACTGGTCGTCGGCCGGTATGGTGCCGCCCACGAATAGCTTGATGTCGCCGGCGTCCAGCTCGCGC
Organism: Bordetella petrii; assembly: GCF_017356245.1. Taxonomy (NCBI): domain Bacteria; kingdom Pseudomonadati; phylum Pseudomonadota; class Betaproteobacteria; order Burkholderiales; family Alcaligenaceae; genus Bordetella; species Bordetella petrii. Next base: position 2,876,550 of record NZ_JAFMZZ010000001.1, on the reverse strand, counting down.
AGCTGCGCGATGACTTCGCGGGTCAGCTCCTGGTGGCTGCCCGACAGGATGCTCAGGCCCACCGCGTCCACGCCTTCGTCGACGGCCACCTGGGCGATCTGCCGCGGGCTGCGGCGCAGGCCGGTGTAGATGACTTCGGCTCCCGCATTGCGCAGGCTCAGGGCCACGATCTTGGCGCCGATGTCGTGGCCGTCCAGCCCGGGCTTGCCGATCAGGATGCGCTTGCCGGCCAGCGCGGGCCGGCTGTTGGATGGCGTGTTCATAGATTGACGGGCTCCTTGAATTCACCCCATTCTTTTTTCAGGCAGGCGACCATTTCGCCGACGGTGGCATAAGCGTGGCAGCAATCGACCAGGTAGGGCATGAGGTTCTCGCGGTCTTTGGCCGCCGCCGATGCCAGCCGCGCCAGCGCGGTATCGACCGCGGCCTGGCTGCGCGTGTCCAGCACGCGCTGGAATTTTTCCAGGGAGCGCTGCGCGACGGTGGGGTCCAGCGTGAACACCTCGCCGATCCGGGTTTCTTCGCCGGCCTTCTTGAAATGATTCTGGCCCACGATGACCTGCTCGCCGGCATCGGTGTCCAGCTTGCGTTCCAGGCCGCGCTCGGCCAGGCGCAGCTGGATCCAGCCATCTTCGATGGCGCGGATGACGCCGCCGTAGTCGTCGATCTCGGCCATGACCTGCTCGATCTTCGCCTCCATGCGGTCGGTGTGCTGCTCCAGGAAATAGCTGCCGCCCAGCGGGTCGACGGTTTTCGAGATACCGCTTTCGTAAGCGATGATCTGCTGAGTGCGCAGCGCCAGTTCGGCCGAAAATTCGGTGGGAATCTGGTAGGCCTCGTCCAGCGCGCAGGTGAAGATCGACTGCGCGCCGCCCAGCACCGCCGCCATGGTTTCCACTGTGACGCGCACCACGTTGTTGTAGGGCTGAGGCGCCACCAGCGACGAGCCGCCGCACACCACGCCGAAGCGGAAATGCTGGGCCTTGGGGTCTTGCACGCCGTAGCGCTCTTTCATCAGCCTGGCCCACAGGCGCCGGCCGGCGCGGAACTTGGCGATTTCCTCGAAGAAGTCCATATGGACGTAGAAGAAGAACGACAGGCGCTTGGCGAATTTCTCGATGTCGCCGCCGCGCCGGCGCAGTTCGTCTACATAAGCCAGGCCGTTGGCCAGCGTGTAGGCCATTTCTTCGGCGGCCGTGGCGCCCGCGTCGCGCACGTGCGCGCCGGCGATGCTGATCGGATTGAAGCGCGGCGACACGTCATTGGAATACAGAATGGTGTCGGCGATCAGCCGCATCGAGGGCCGCACCGGGAAGATCCAGGTGCCGCGCGCCACGTATTCTTTCAGAATGTCGTTCTGGATGGTGCCGGTCAGCTTGCTGCGCGGCACGTTCTGCTTGTCGGCCACCGCCAGGTACATGGCGTATACGATGGCGGCCGTGCCGTTGATGGTGAACGAGGTCGATATGCGCGACAGGTCCAGCCCGTCGAACAGGATCTCGGCCTCGCTCAGGTTCGACAGCGACACGCCGACCTTGCCGATCTCGGGCCGCGCCATGGGGTCGCTGGGGTCCAGGCCGCACTGGGTGGGCAGGTCCAGCGCCACCGACAGCCCGGTCTGGCCCTGGGCCAGCAGGAACTTGTAGCGCGCGTTCGATTCTTCGGCCGTGCCGAAGCCCGAATACTGCCGGAATGTCCACAGCCGGCCCTGGTAGCCGTCTGGAAAAATGCCGCGGGTGAACGGGTACTGGCCGGGCAGGCCGATGCGGGCGGGATCGACCGATTCCGGCCCGGCGCTGACCGGGATATCGATGCCGCTGCGGTTGACCGGATGCAGGCGCGGCGGCCGGTCGGGGTGCGCTTGACTGCTCATTGCTTTCCTTTGGATAAGACTTGCTCGCTGGCGCGCCAGTGGTCGTCGTGCAGCCAGGTCTGCAAAAGCTGTTGCTGTTCGGTGGCGCGCGCGGCGTCGTAGGCGGCGCCCTGGCGCCATGACTGCGCCTGCGCCTTGATGCCGCGCAGCACCTGGGGCGGGCAGGCCAGCATGGGCCGCAGAAAGGCCTGCAGGTCGGCGCCGCCGGGCCCGTCGGCGATCACGGCGTCGGCCAGGCCCCAGGCCAGCGCCTGGCCGGCGTCGATCATTTCGCTGCGCGCCATCATGCGCAGGGCGCGCGCGCTGCCCACCAGGCGGCACAGATCGGTGCCGCCGCCCCAGGCCGACGTAATGGCCAGGCGCGCCTGGATGAAGCCGATGCGGGCGTGCGCGGCCTGCAGCCGCAGGTCGCAGGCCAGCGCCAGCTCGGCGCCGCCGCCGATGGCGTCGCCGTTCAGGTAGGCCAGCACCGGCACGGGGCACAGGCGCAGGGCGTCGAGCGCCTGGCGGGCCTGGCGCGCCATCTCGAGCGTGGCGGCCTCGTCGCGTACGGCGGCCAGGTCGCGCAGGTCGCCGCCGGCGGCAAAGTAGCGCTCGCCGGCGCCCATCAGCACGATCAGGCGGGTTTGCGGCCGCGCGGCGGCCGCGTGCACACCCTGCGCCAGGGCGTCGAGCAGGGGGCGGGCCAGGGCGTTGTGCTTGGCGGGGCGGTTGATGGTGATCCAGCAGGCGCCGGATGGCTGGTGATCCATGAGGATGTCGTCGCTGCCTGGCACTGCGGTCTCCGGCGGAATGGGCGGTGGCGGCGCCGGACACCCCGTGGGATGCCCGGCGCCCGGGCGGCCGAGCAGGATGCTGCAGGCCTGGATGGCATGCTAGGCAGTCTTTTTTTCTGCATCAAGGACAAATGTTCGGTATTCTGAACAAAGCGATACTGTGATGCCGCCCGGGCCGACGCCGGCCCGGTTTGTTCAGCGGGCTGAACCGGGGCCCGCCATCCCGTCCCGCCAGAGGCCCGATATGTCCACCGCCAATGTCACCGCCATCGAGCGCCTGCTCGACATCTTCGAAGCCTTCCAGGCCAGCCAGCGGCCGTTGTCGCTGACCGAGCTGGCCGAACTGGCCGGCCTGCCCAAGAGCACCTGCCACGCCATCGTCGGCACGCTGACGGCGCGCGGCTACCTGTATTCCCTGGCGCGGCCGCGTTCGCTGTATCCCACCAAGCGCATGTTCGACGTGGCGCGCGACATCGTCGACAAAGATCCTTTCGTCGAGCGCATGACGCCGGTGCTGGAGCGCCTGCGCGACACCTCGCGCGAGACGGTCATCCTGGGCAAGCGGCAGGGCGATGCGGTGATCTACCTGCAGGTGGTGGAAAGCATGCACTCGATCCGCTATTCGGCCCGGCCGGGCGACATCAAGCCGCTGCATTCGAGCTCCATCGGCAAGACCATGCTGGGGTGCATGAAAGATCCCGAGCTCAAGGCCTGGCTGCAGGCCCATTCGCTGGACGGCGTGACCCCGGCGACGCTGACCGACCCAGAGGCCCTGCTGGCCGACGTCCAGCAGGGCCGGCGGCTGGGCTATTTCCAGACCCGCGGCGAGAACGTCGACGACGTCTGGGCCGTGGCGGCTTCGCTGGTGCTGAACAAAGAGACTTTCGCCATTGCCGTGGCGGGGCCCAAGCACCGCATGGAAGGCACCATGGCCGAGTGCGCCAGGCTGCTGGTGGCCGCCTGCAGTTTCATTCTGCGGCAGTCGCTGGCGCGGCCCTGAGCCCGCGGGGCCGCCCCAAGGGCGAATATCGGAGTGCGTAGCACGGAGGGGGCCCATGAGCTGGCGCGCGGGGCCCCGATTGGAAGAATGGCCGGGCAGGGCGCTATCATCGGGGCTAGATGCCTGCCGGTGCGCCGGGCGTATCCGCATTCCACTCATTCACTTTCGGAGGTCTCATGGCGACGATGCCCATACTGAAATTGAACGACGGCAACTCGATTCCGCAACTGGGCCTGGGCGTCTGGCAGGTGCCCGACGACGAGGCGGCGCGCTGCGTGAAAGAGGCGCTGGCGGCCGGCTACCGGTTGATCGACACCGCGGCCATCTACGGCAACGAGGCGGGCGTGGGGGCGGGCCTGCGCGCCGCGGGCGTCGGGCGTAAAGATCTGTTTGTCACCACCAAGCTGTGGAACGACAAGCACGGCTACGACGAGGCCCAGCAGGCCATGGACGCCAGCCTGAACAAGCTGGGGCTGGCGTATGTCGACCTGTACCTGATCCACTGGCCGGTGGCCGGCAGCGACAAGTACCTGGATGCGTGGCGCGCCCTGGTGGCCATGAAGGAAGACGGCCGGGCGCGCTCGATCGGGGTGTCGAACTTCCCGCGGGCCCAGCTGCAGCGCCTGATCGACGAGACCGGCGTGGTGCCGGCGGTGAACCAGATCGAGCTGCATCCCGGCTTCGCGCAGAAGCCGCTGCGCGCGTTCCATGCCGAACAGGGTATCGCCACCGAATCCTGGAGCCCGCTGGGCCAGGGCGCGGTGATGCAGGACAAGACCCTGGCCGCGCTGGCGGACAAGTACGGCAAGTCGGCCGCGCAGGTCACCTTGCGCTGGCACCTGCAGAACGGCCTGATCGTGATTCCGAAGTCGGTCACGCCGGCCCGCATCCGGGCCAATATCGACGTGCTGGATTTCGAGCTGTCGGCCGACGACATGGCCGCTATCGACAATCTGCCCGAAGGCGCGCGCCTGGGACCGGACCCCGAACGTTTCAGCGGCTGAGCGGGCCCGGACCGGCCAGTTGTCAGACACCTGGTCCAGGTGTCCGACTCCCGCAGGGTGTCGGACACCGTACGACTGAGACGGCTGCGGCTTATTGCGGTGTCAGGCACCTGGCGGAGCCTGACACCTGGTCAGGCTGGGGCCGGACCCCGATCGCTTCAGGACTTTCCTTCAGGCCCTGGCAGGCGGAAACCACCAGTACCTGGCAATGACCACCAGCAGCGCGGTCAGCGACAGCCACGAGGCCCAGTGCCACAGGCCGGTGCCCAGCAGCGCCGCCAGCAGTCCGAAGATGCTGAGCACGCCCAGCACGATGGGCGCGCCCCAGATGAACAGGAAGCGGTTGCGGGGGGTCATGCGGGGCTCCGTTGGGGGGTGGCGGACTGCTGATGGCGCCGCACCAGTTCGGCCACGCGCGCGTCGGTGGCTTTGCGGCGCGCGATCCACAGGTACAGGCCGCTGCCCAGCACCACGATGGTGACCAGGTCCAGCAGGGTCCAGAGGATCTTGAGCGGCATGCCGCCGTAGTCGCCGAAGTGCAGCGGGCGCGAGACTTCGAGCGCGGTCAGGTACCAGGGCATGCGCGCCACGGTGCTGAGTTCGCCGGTGACGCCGTCGATCAGCACCGGGCTGTTCAGCTTGGAGGTCAGCGGCGTGTTGCCCTTGAGCCAGACGATGTAGTGGTGCGGGCTGCCGTAGGCGTTGCCGGGATAGGCGATGAACGAAACCTCGCGGCCGGGCAGGGCCTTCATGGCGGTGTCGGCGGCGTTCTGCACCGACGCCAGATTGGTGGGCACGGGCCGGCCCTGGTAGGGCGCCAGGATGCGCGGCAGTTCGGTGGATTGCCACAGGCGGAACAGCGGCGTGGACAATTCGTTGATGACGCCGGTCAGGCCCACCACAAAGACCCAGACCAGCGTGACGATGCCCAGCAAATTGTGCAGGTCCAGCCATTTCAGGCGGGTCGAGCGCGCGGCGCGCACGGTGCCGAATTCCAGCTTCTTCATGAAGGGGCCGTACAGCACCACGCCCGACACGGTGGCCGCCACGAACAGCAGCCCCATGAAGCCCAGGAACAGTTCGCCCGTCAGGCCCGCGAACAGGTCCACGTGCAGGGCCAGCATGATGCCCATGAACGAGAAACGGTCTTCGGCGTAGGGCGGGCCGTCGTGCAGCACTTCGGCGGTGCGCATGTCGACGCGCACCGCATGGCCTTGCTCTACGGCCTTGCCCAGCTCGGGCACCATGCCCACATAAGCCTGCGGCTCGTCTTCATCCAGGAAGACGTAGTCGACGTATTCGCCGGGGTACAGCGTCCTGGCCTGGGCGACGATCTGGTCGAGGCTGGCCAGGGGCGCGTTCGCGGGCAGTTCGGCCACCGGCTTGCCTTCGTCGAGCAGGTGCTCGATTTCATGGTGGAAGATCAGCGGCAGCCCGGTCAGACAGATGACCAGCAAGAACAGGGTGCAGACCAGGCTGGTCCATTTGTGAACCAGGTACCAGGTCTTGACGGTAGTTGCAGCGGTCATGGGCGGCGCGGGGCGTAATTGACGGAAACCTGAACGATAGCATGAACAATATCCATTCTCATCGTAATAATAGGCTCCGCGCACGGATTTGTGGCGCCGGCGGGGGGCGATTGTTCCGAGCCGGCTGTGTCGGGCGCCCATGGCACGGCCTTAAGGCGAAAGACGGCGTTTTGCCTGGGTATTGCCCCAGGTGTCGGGCTCCGCCAGGTGCCTGACACCGCTGCATGCCGCAGCCGTCTCAGTCGTACGGTGTCCGACACCCTGCGGGAGTCAGACACCTGGGCAATAGCCCGGAAACCACGGAATCGGCCTTAAGGCATTGCCATGGGCGCCTGACACACCTTAAGACCTTACGGCCGTGGCCGTGGTCAGAGCGGCCGCGATTCGACCGAGCCGGGCGCCTGGATCGGCCGGGCATTGGCCGGGCCGGGCGCCGAAGGGATGGGAATGGTGAGGATGGGCGCGGGGCCCGGGGACGGGGGCGCCGCGGCGGGCACGGCCGGCGGCGGGCCGGCCTGGCCGACCTGCGGCACCGGGATGGGCGGCATCGGCAGCCCGCCGCCCTGGGGCGGGGCATCCAGCGGGCGCACCTGGGTGGGCGCGCTGTCGCTGGGCCGCATGTTGTTCAGGAAGTCGGTCAGGGCGTCGCCGCTGGACAGGTCGAGCGCGGCCACGGCCTGGCCGGGCGGGAATTCAGAGAAATAGTATTCGCCGTTGTGCACGATCAGGCCGCCGGGCAGGGGCCGCTGCGGCTGTTCGGGTACGCCCTGCAGCATGGGCTGCATGTAGTCCAGCCAGGTGGTCAGCGCCAGGCCGCTGCCGAACGCGTTGGTGCCCAGCGAACGGGGCTGGTCGAAGCCCATCCAGACGGTGGTGGTGAGCGTGGGCGTGTAGCCGCTGAACCAGACGTCGACCGCGTCGTTGGTGGTGCCCGTCTTGCCGGCCAGGTCGGAGCGCTTGAGGGTGCGCTTGGCGCGCGCGCCGGTGCCGATGGAAGCCACGTCGCGCAGCATGTCGTCCATGACCCAGGCGGTGCGCGGGTCGATGGCGCGCGCCGCTGCGTCGCCCGCCACCGTGGGCTGGGCCTGCATCAGCACTTTGCCGGAACGGTCGGTGACGCGGTCGATCAGGTACGGCGGCACGCGGTAGCCGCCGTTGGCGAACACGGTATAGGCGCTGGCCACCTGCAGTGGGGTGGCCCCGCCCGCGCCCAGCGCCATCGGCAGCACGGCCGGCCAGCGCTCTTTCTGGAAGCCGAAGCGGGTCAGGTAGTCTTGCGCGTACTGCGGCGTAATGGCCTGCAGCACGCGGATCGACACCATGTTCTTGGAACGGTACAGGCCCTGCCGCAGGGTCTGCATGGGTTCGTATTCATTGCCGTCGTTCTTGGGGGCCCAGGGGCGCGAGCCGGTCTGTTCGACGCTGAGCGTGAAGGGCTGGTCGGATACCTGGGTGGCCGGCGTCATGCCGCGCTCGAGCGCGGCGGCGTACACGAACGGCTTGATGGTGGAGCCGGGCTGGCGCCAGGCCTGCGTGGCCCGGTTGAACGAGCCGCGGTAGAAATCGAAGCCGCCGATCAGGGCCCGCACCGCGCCGTCTTGCGGCGCCAGCGACACCAGCGCCGCCTGCAGCGTGGGCATGTTGATGATTTCCCAGGTGTCGCCGTTTTTATGCAGGTACACCACCGACCCGCGCCGGATGCGGATATCGTCGTCGGCCTTCGGGCCCAGGGCGCGCGCCACGACGGCCAGGGCTTTCTTGTCGGACACGGTGATGATTTCGTTGGCGCTGCGCGCCACCTTCACTTCGGTGGGGCTGGCCGACAGCACCACGCCGGCCAGCAGGTCGCCGCTGTCGGGCGATTCTTCCTGCACGCCGTCGAGGATTTCTTCGAACGCCTGCGGATCGTGCTCGATGCCGTCGGGCAGGTCGAGCTGGTCTTCGGGGCCGGGGTAGGGCGCGCGGCGGGTGTAGTCGAGCACGCCGGCGCGCACGGCTTCGTAGGCGGCCTGCTGCGACTTGGAAGCGATGGTGGTGTAGACGTCGATGCCGCGCGTGTAGGTTTCGTCCTGGAACATGCCGTACATGATCTGCCGCACCAGCTCTGCCGGGTATTCGCCGTGCACCGCGAAGCCGTTGGATTGCGCGCCTTCGCTGCCGCGGATCAGCAGGGGCTGGTCCAGCGCGGCCTGCGCCTGTTCCGGCGTGAGATAGCCCAGCGCCTGCATGCGGCCCAGCACATAGTGCTGGCGCACCTTGGCGCGCTCGAGGTTGGTGATGGGGTTGGAGCGCGACGGCGCCTTGGGGACGCCCGCCAGCAGCGCGGCCTCGGCGGCGGTGATCTCGGACAGCGGCTTGCCGAAATACGTGCGCGACGCGGCGGCGAAGCCGTAGGCGCGGTGCCCCAGGTAGATCTGGTTCATGTAGAGCTCGAGGATCTGGTCTTTGGTGAGCTCGGATTCGATCTTGAACGTAAGCAGCAGTTCGTAGAACTTGCGCGAATAGGTTTTTTCGGACGACAGGTAGAAGTTGCGCGCCACCTGCATGGTGATGGTGCTGGCGCCCTGCGACTTCGACATGCTGACCAGGTTGGCCAGGCTGGCGCGCAGCATGCCCGCCCAGTCGATGCCGCCGTGCTGGTAGAAGTTGTCGTCTTCGGCGGCCAGGATGGCCTGCTTCATGACCAGGGGGATTTCGTCGAAGCGCAGCACGTTGCGGTGCTCTTCGCCGAATTCGCCGATCAGGACGTGGTCGGCCGTGTAGATGCGCAGCGGCACGCTGGGCCGGTAGTCGGTCATGGCGTGCAGGGCGGGCAGGCTGGGCCAGGCCAGCGCGACGGCCAGCGCCAGCAGCAGCGCGCCGCACGCGGCCAGGCCGGCCAGGGCCACGGCGGCCTTGGCCAGGAAGCGCTTGTGCAGGAACTGCCTGACGCCCCGGCGGGGGGCGGGGGTGGAGGGGTGCTCAGGGGTATTCATTGCTGCCGATTCTAGGTCAGAACCGGATAGACCCGCCCGCGGGCCATTAGGTTTCCGTAACCAAACATGCCAAGAGGGCGGGCGGCCGGCCCGGTCCGGGTTCGTGCCCCGTTTTTTATGGTTTCAGGTGTTCCACGAAAAAGGCTTCCATGGCCGCGTAGAACTCGAATTTGTTTTCGTCGTTGTGGAATCCGTGGCCTTCGTTGTCTTTGACCAGGTATTCGACTTCGACGCCGCGCTGCCGCAGGGCCTGCACGACCTGGTCGCTTTCGGCCTTGTTGACGCGCGGGTCCTGGGCGCCCTGGGCGATCAGCAGCGGGGTGCGGATGCGGTCGACGTGCAGGGCCGGCGAAGTGGCGGCCAGGCGGTCGTGGTCGCGCTCGGGGTGGCCCACCATGTCGTGCATCTTGGCCAGCAGCGGCTTCCAGTAGGGCGGAATGGTGTTCATGAAGGTGAACAGGTTGGATACGCCCACGTAGTCGACGGCGGCCGCGTACAGTTCGGGGGTGAAGGCAATGCCGGCCAGCGTGGCATAGCCGCCGTAGCTGCCGCCGTAAATGCCGATGCGGGCCGGGTCGGCGATGCCCTGGTCGATCAGCCAGCGCACGCCGTCGGTGATGTCGTCCTGCATGGCCAGGCCCCATTGGCCGAAGCTGGCTTCCCAGAAACGGCGGCCGTAGCCGGTGGAGCCGCGGAAATTCATCTGCAGCACGCAGAAGCCGCGGTTGGCCAGGAACTGCACCTCGGGGTTGTAGCCCCAGCCGTCGCGCGCCCAGGGCCCGCCGTGGGGGTTGACGATGCACGGCAGGCCGCGCGGCGGGCGGCCGGCGGGCAGGGTCAGGTAGCCGTGGATTTCCAGCCCGTCGCGGCTGGTGTAGCGCACCGGCCGCACCTGCGCCATGTCGGCCTCGGGAATGGACGGATTGATGTCGGCCAGCTTGTGCAGCGTGCCCGCGCCGCTCTGGAACAGGTAGCGCGCGCCCGGCGTGCGGTCGTTGTAGGCGGCCACGATGAAGGTGTCTTCATCGCGGTTCCAGCCCTGGATGGCCAGGTCATAGCCGGGCAGCAGGTCTTCCAGCTGCCCGTACAGCGCTTCGGTAGGGGCGTCGAAATAATGGCGGCGCGGCTTGTCGGTCTGGTAGGCGGCCAGCGTCAGCACGCGGCGCTTGCGCGAATAGCCGGCCGCGTCGAGGTCGACCTCGTCGGTGGCGAACACGAGTTCTTCGTCGTCGGGCCGGGCCGGGTCGACGATGACCAGCGCCAGCTTGTCGCGCCCGCGGTTGCTCAGTGCGTAGAAGCGGCGGTCGTCGAACGTGAAGAAGGCCGGGCTGACGGTGGTGCGGTAGTCGGTGGTGATCAGCGCACGGAACGGCGCGGCCTCGTCGTCGCGGTACAGCAGGGTGGTGTCGAGCCCGTCGCTGGTCAGGGCGGCGCGCACCTTGCCGGCGTGGTCGGTCTGCCAGCCGACCACGTTGCCGGGGTTCTGCGCCACCAGCGCGGCCGCGCCGGTGCGCACATTGACGCGGTACACGTCGAACACTTGCGGGTCGCGCTGGTTGTGGCTGATCAGCACGTGGTCGGGGTCGTCGGGCAGGTCGTCTTCGATGCCGGCCCGCACGCCGGGGTAGGGCGTCAGGTCGTGGGCCGTGCCGGTGCGCGCATTGACGGCCAGCACGTGGAAGTTCTCATCGCCGCCGAAATCTTTCTGGTACAGCACGATGTCGCTGCCTTTCCAGAAGAAATTGCTGATGTCGCGCGCGGTTTCGCCGGTGAGCCGCCGCGGCTCGCCGGCGGGACGGCCGTCTTGCAGCGCCTGTACGAAAATGTTCATGCGGGCCGGATGTTCATCCATCGCCACCGGCTGCATGAAACCCAGCGTCCTGCCGTCGTCGGCCAGGCGGAAAAACCCCCGGTCGGGGTTGCGGAAGAAGTCTTTCAGGGGGTAGCGGCGCGGCGGCTGGGCGGCCGCGGAAGAGGCGTGGGGCAAAGCGGGTCTCCTGGGCCGGGCGGGCCCGGCGGTATCCGCCGATCATGCCACAGGCGGGGCGGGCGCGTCGAACCGGCGCGCGCGTTCCGGTGGCGGGCGGGCGGCCGATTGCGGGATAATCGCAGCCACGTTACGGGAGTCAACATGATCAGAGTTGCAGTGGCAGCGGCGCTGGGCGCCGCGGGCCTGGCGGGATGCTCGACCGGCCTTTCCGGCGGCAGTGCGCTGACCGACAGCTTTACGGTGCAGTCCGGTTACCGCGATGCCTACAGCGCCGCCGAGGCGCAGGCCGAGCGCTGCCTGCGCGGCACGGGTGCCTACACGGTGCACGGTGAGGTCGACCAGGCCGGGCGCGGCGCCCTGGTGCGCGTCGAGGTGCCGTTCACCAACGACGACGTGGCGCGCGTGCGCATCGCCGCGCTGGACGAGCGCCAATCGAAAGTGGACGTCGCCATGTGGGGGCGCGGCATCTGGAATACCGACGCCATGCGCGCCATGCGCGAAGCCATTATTTACGGCGTGCCTTCGTGCGTGGCGTACATGCCGGGCGACCCGCGCCCCGCCGAGCAGGTCTGGGAACTGCCGCGGCCGATGCCGCAGCCGCAGCGTTAAGGCATGGTCCGATCGGGGACGCCGCGGAGCCGGCTTTGCCGATCCGCCAGATGGAACGCGCGCAGCGCTTCGGGGGGATCAATCCCCGCCAGGCCGCCGCTTGATGATCTTGAACGTGGCGGACGCCCTGGCCACCAGTTGGCCGTCGGCGCCGCGCACTTCGCCTTCGCAGAACGCGATCGAGGCGCCGCGCCGCAGGCAGCGCGCTTCGATGACCAGGTCGCCGGTGCCGGGCGACATGAAGCTGGTGGTCATGTCGATGGTGGCCATGCCCAGGGCGGGATCGTTGCCGCGGGCGGCCGCGCTGAGGGTGAAGTCGAGCACGCTCATCAGGGTGCCGCCGTGGATGTCGCCGCGGCTGTTGGTGAGGTCGGCGCGCCAGGGCAGCACGGTGCGGGCGCTGTCGGGGCCGATCCTGTCCGGAACCAGTCCCATCAGGCTCATCAGCGGGATGGTCAGGCCGAAGTAATCAGTAGGGGCGGGCGAGGTCATGAATACGGGCAAGTATCGGTGGATGCGTGAGAGCGCGTCATAATATTCTTTTTTCCATCCCATCGCCGTCCGTATCGCCCGCCGGGTGCCTGTCATGCCATCGTCTTCGCGCAAGATCGTACACGTCGACATGGACGCGTTCTACGCGTCGGTCGAACAGCGCGACAATCCGGCGCTGCGCGGGCTGCCGGTGGTGGTGGCCTGGGAAGGCCCGCGCTCGGTGGTGTGCGCGGCCTCGTACGAGGCGCGACGCTATGGGGTGCATTCGGCCATGTCGGTGGCGCGCGCGCAGCGCCTGTGTCCCGCCGCGGTCTACGTGCCGCCCGATTTCAACCGCTACCGCGATGTGTCGCGCCAGGTGCGGCAGATATTCGCGCGCCACACCGACCTGATCGAGCCGCTGTCGCTGGACGAGGCCTACCTGGACGTCACGGCCAACAAGCAGGGGCTGCCATCGGCCACCGAGGTGGCGCGCGCCATCCGCCGCGAGATCCTGCAGGAAACCCGGCTGACCGCATCGGCGGGGGTGGCGCCCAACAAGTTCCTGGCCAAGATCGCATCCGACTGGGACAAGCCCGACGGGCTGTTCGTCATCAAGCCCGCCCAGGTGCTGGCGTTCTTGCAGCCGCTGCCGGTGCGCAAGGTGCCCGGGGTGGGCAAAGTGATGCAGGGCCGGCTCGAGACGCTGGGCGTGCATACCGTGGGAGACCTGGCGCGCTACACGGCGGCCGAGCTCGAGCATCACTTCGGGCGCTACGGCATCCGCCTGCACGAGCTGTCGCAGGGCATCGACCGGCGCGAGGTGCAGCCGGACGCCCCGTTGCAGCAGATTTCGGCCGAGACCACCTTCGCCGTCGACCAGCCGCTGGGCGCCCTGGACGAGCCGCTGGCGCGGCTGGCCGTGAAGGTGTGGGGCCAGGCCGTGAAAAAAGGCGCGGTGGGCCGCACGGTGGTGCTGAAACTCAAGACCGACCGGTTCCGCATCCTGACGCGCACGCTGACGCTGACGCGCGCGCCGGCATCGGCCGAGGCCCTGGCCGAGGTGGCGCGCCAGCTGTGTGCGCGCGTCGACCTGCCGGCGCACACGCGCTACCGGCTGGCGGGCGTGGGAATGAGCAATTTCGATGATCCCGCCGCGCTGGCGCGCCAGGCCGACCTGGATCTGTTCGGCCCGGCGGGGGCGGGGCTGGCGCTGCCTACACCAGACGCTGCTTGACCTGCTGCGACACCAGGGTCATGTCGGCGCGGCCGGCCAGGGCGGCCTTCAGGATGGCCATGACCTTGCCCATGGCGGGCCCGCCGCTGACGCCCTGTTTGGCCACTTCGGCCAGCGCGGCGCTGATGGCGGCGTCGATTTCTTCCGGCGTGGCGGCCTGCGGCAGGAATTCGCGCAACACGTCGAGCTCGGCGGTTTCCTGGGCGGCGGTTTCAAGGCGGCCGGCCTGTTCGAAGGCGGCGATCGATTCGCGTCGCTGCTTGACCTGCTTTTCGATGATGGCGGTGATTTCGGCGTCGGTCAGTTCGTGGCGTTCATCGACTTCTTTCTGCTTGACCGCGGCGAACAGGAACCGCAGGGTGGACAGGCGCTGCGAATCGCGCGCGCGCATGGCGTCTTTGATGGCGTCGGACAGGCGGGTCTTGAGCGAGATGCTGCTCATGGTGAAACCTTTATGGTGGATACGGCTGAACTGATGTTTTAACCGGGCGCCGGTGCGCCGCGCAAACGCCGGCCGGTATGGCCGTCTTTAAAATGTATAATAAATACATGTTTTAAGCCTCACCCGTAGACGAAGGAGCAGTACTCATGTTGAGCCAGGAAGTCCGCACACTGGTCAAGGCCACCGCGCCTGTTCTGAAAACCCATGGCGAGGCGCTGACCCGCCATTTTTATGCCCGCATGTTCCGCCACAACCCGGAACTGAAGCAGGTGTTCAATCAGGGCCACCAAGAGGGCGGACAGCAGCAGCAGGCTCTGGCCGCGGCCGTGGCGGCCTACGCCGAGCACATCGACGACCCGTCGGTGCTGGCGCCGGTGGTGACGCGCATCGTGCACAAGCATGTCAGCCTGGGCATCCGCCCCGAACACTACGCCATCGTGGGCAAGCACCTGCTGGCCTCGATCAGCGAGGTGCTGGGCGCGGCCGCCACCGACGAGCTGATCGCCGCCTGGGCGGCCGCCTATGGCCAGCTGGCCGACCTGCTCATCGCCGAAGAGGCCCGCCTGTACGCGCAGTCGGCCGGCAAGGACGGCGGCTGGACGGGCTGGCGCGCTTTCCGGGTGGAACGCAAGGTGCCCGAAAGCGCCGAGATCACTTCGTTCTACCTGGTGCCGGCCGATGGCGGCAGCGTGCCCGACTACCTGCCGGGCCAGTATATTTCGCTGCGCGTGTATGTGCCTGAACTGGGGCTGATGCAGCCGCGCCAGTACAGTTTGTCCGATGCGCCCGGCCAGGGGCGGCTGCGCATTTCGGTCAAGCGCGAAGGCGGCAAGGCCGGCGCGCCGGCGGGCAGCGTGTCCAACCTGCTGCATGCCCGCGTGCAGGAAGGCGATGTGCTGGACCTGGCGCCGCCGCAGGGCGATTTCACGCTGGACGCCCGGCGCGCCGCGCCCGTGGTGCTGCTGAGCGGCGGGGTGGGGCTGACGCCCATGGTGTCGATGCTGAACCATCTGGTGGCGCGCGACGACGGCCGCCAGATCCGCTTTGTGCATGCCTGCCGCGACAGTTCGGTGCATGCCATGAAAGCGCACATCAACACGGTGACGCAGGCGCGGCCGAACGTGCGCAAGGTAATCTACTACGAAACGGTGGGCACCGGCGACCAGCCCGGCCGCGACTACGACTACGCCGGCCGCATGGACCTGCCGGCGATCCGCGACGTGGCGGTGCTGCCCGACGCCGATTACTACCTGTGCGGCCCGCTGCCGTTCATGGACGCGCAGCGCAAGAGCCTGGCCGATCTGGGCGTGGCATCCGACCGCATCCATGCCGAAGTCTTCGGCACGGGCGGCCCGGGCGCTTAGCCGGTATAGTCTGGCCGCATGCAACTGACCCGATACACCGACTTCGGCCTGCGCGTGCTGATGTACCTGACGCAGGACAACGGCCGCGCGACGCCCGCGACGATTCCCGAAATCGCCGCGCGCTTCGATGTATCGCGCAACCATATGGTGAAGGTGGTGCATTTCCTGGCCCAGCAGGGCTGGGTGGCCACCGCCCGCGGCAAGGGCGGCGGCCTGCGCCTGGCCCACCCGCCCTCGGCCTACCGGGTGGGCGACCTGGTGCGCGCCCTGGAACACCAGGGCGCCCTGATCAACTGCGCCGAGCCGCCCTGTGCCCTGAACGGCCTGTGCCGCCTGTCCGGCGTGCTGGCCGACAGCCTGCAGGTGTTCTACGACGCCTTGAATCGGCATACCTTGGCGGATCTGGTGCGCGCGCCTACAGGGGAGGCGATCGTGCGCTTACATCGGGTGGCTTAGCGGGCTTTTTTCGCGTTTTGGGGGGTGTTCTTCTGGCGTCGGTCCGGGCAGCGAGGCATGGCCCGGGCTTCACGGGGCCGGCCTGGCGCCTTCGCGCCAGGCACCGCGTCGTCAACCGCGTCAGCCTGCGGCCTCCTTCGGTTTCCCTCGCTCGGCCCCGAGGCGCCCGGACCATGCCCCGCCGCCCGGCCCGACTCGCAGCAGCGGCAAGCCCAGTCATCGCCGGGACGGCCGGAGTCCTTGAGCTTCGTGGGGCGCGCTCGTCTTGAGAGAAAAATCGTGCAGGGCCGCTGCGCAACGCCGCCCAGCGCGGCGCTGCGCAGCATTCGGGCATGGATCTGCGGCGGCTTGCGGGCCCGAGGTGTCAGTCACCCTCACACGCCACATTGAACGAATGCCCCCGCCGGCCGCGCAGGGCGGCCGGCGGGGGCGGCCCCGCAAGACCCTTCTCTTTGACCCCCCGCTGCCGACGAAGGCAAGAACCCTTCTCGTCCCGGCGGCAGGTCAATTGGCTTGACCGCGAGTCGGGGCGGGGCGTGGGGGCGGGCGCGGCGCCTCGGGGCCGGGCCCGGGCGCGCAGGGCGCCCGGACGGCCCCGTGAAGCCAAGCCCGCCCCCACGCCCCGCTCCGACGCCAGAAGAACCAAACCCACTCCCCCTAGACCGAAAGAGACCTCCCAACCAAGGCAGCCCCAGAAAGAAAACTTTAGGTTATGGGAGCTTGCGAGTTTGGCATTTGCCGGGGGAGCGGCGGCATTCCAGAATGGCTGCAAGTATGGTTATTCAGGGTTTTCCATGAGGGTATGCGTAATCGGCGCCGGCGTGGTCGGGGTGACGTCGGCTTATTTCCTGGCCCGGCAGGGGCACGAGGTGGTGCTGGTCGACAGCCGGGCCCGCCCGGCCACGGTGTCCAGCTATGCCAACGGCGGGCAGCTCAGCTACAGCTATGTGGCGCCGCTGGCCGGCCCGGGGGTCTTGTCCAGCGTGCCGGGGTGGCTGCTGCGCGCCGATTCGCCGCTGCGTTTCCGACCGCGCCTGGATCCGCATCAGTGGCTGTGGAGCCTGCGGTTCGCGCTGGCCTGCCGCGCGTCGGTGGCGCAGGCTTCCACGGCACAGCTGCAGGCCTTGTCGTATCTGAGCCGCGACGTGATGCACCGCCTGCTCGAGCAGGAAGAACTCGATTTCGGCCATGTGCGCAACGGCAAGCTGATCGCCTATCGCAGCCCGGAACTGCTTGAAAAAGCCCGCAAGCTGGTAGCCTACCAGGCCGCGCTGGGCGCCGAGCAGCGGGTGCTGGACGCGGCCGATACGTTGAAGCTGGAGCCGGCCCTGGCCGGGCTGGGCCGCCGCCTGGCGGGCGCGGTCTACACCCCCAGCGAAGAGGCCGGCGATTGCCGGCAGTTCACCGAGGCCCTGTTCCGGCGCCTGAAAGAACTGGGCAACGCCGAATGCCGCATGGCCAGCCCGGTGCACGGGCTGCGCCGCGCCGGCCGCAAGATCGTGGCGGTGGAAACCGCCCATGGCGATATCGGCGCCGACGCAGTGGTGCTGGCCGCCGGCATGGGTTCGCGCGCGTTGCTCAGGCCGCTGGGCCAGGACGTGCCGCTGTATCCGCTGAAAGGCTACAGCCTGAGCGTGCCGCTGGCGCCCGATGACAACACCGCCCCGGCCATCAGCGTGACCGACTACGAGCGGCGCATCGTCTATGCCCGCGTGGGCCGGATGCTGCGCATCGCCGCCATGGTCGACATCGGCAGCCGGGACGCCGATATCGATCCCGCCCGCATCGCCTTGCTGAAGCGCCAGGTGAACGAGGCCTTCCCGCAGCTGGACCTGAGCGAGGCGGTGCCCTGGGCCGGCCTGCGTCCGGCCACGCCCACCGGCAAGCCCCTGATCGGCGCCAGCCGGGTGGCCGACAACCTGTGGCTGAACATCGGCCAGGGAGCGCTCGGCTTCACCCTGGCCTGCGGCAGCGCGGCCTTGCTGACGGCGCAGATGTCGGGCCTGGAACTGCCTGTAGACGCCGGGCCGTTCAAACCGTAGCCGTCGGCAAACCATCGGCTGCGGTTCCAGGCATCTGGCATGGAGGCCGCCCGCGTGCTCAGTGGAAGTTGCGGCTGCGCGTCGACAGTCCGCCCAGCAGCGCCGACAGGTCCACCAGCCGCTGTGCGATCAGGTGGCGCACGCCATTGGCGCTTTGCCAGATGCCGTATACCCCCAGCAGCGTGGCGCCCAGCAGTTCGCGGCGCTGGCGCTCGATCAGTTCATTGCGCACCACCACGTTGACCGGCCCGGTTTCGTCTTCCAGGGTGACGAAGATGGTGCCCTTGGCGGTTTGCGGCCGCTGGCGCACGGTGACCAGGCCGCAGGCGCGCGCCAGGCGGCGGTCGGGGTAAGTGCCGAGCACGGCGGCGGTTTCGAAGCGCAGCGCCTGCAGGCGCGGCCGCAGCAGCGCCAGGGGATGGCGCCGCAGCGTCAGGCGCAGGCTGCGGTAGTCGGCGGAAATGGATTGCCCTTCGGTGGGCGCCGGCAGGGCGGGCGCGGCGGCTTCGGCCACGTCGGCATCGCGCAGCAGGTCGCGGTGGGCGACGCTGGCGCTGGCTTCCCAGCTGGCCAGGCGGCGGTGCCCGGCCAGGGTGCGCAGGGCATCGGCGGCGGCCAGCGCGTCGAGTTCGTGGCGGCTGAGCGCGGCGCGGCGGCCCAGGTCGCGCGTGTCGGCGTAGGGCCGTGCGGCGCGCGCCTGTTCGATGCGGCGGCCGGCGTCTTCCGACAGGCCCTGCACCTGGTTCAGGCCCAGCCGCACGGCGGGCCGTTCAGCGGGCTGGCCGGCGGGGCCGGGCAGGTTTTCCAGCGAAGCTTCCCAGCCGCTGATGGCCACGTCGGCCGGCAGCACGACGACCTCGTGGCGGCGCGCGTCCTGCACCAGTTGGGCCGGCGCATAAAAGCCCATGGGCTGCGAATTGAGCAGCGCCGCCAGGAAGGCTTCGGGTTCGTGGCGCTTGAGCCACGAACTGGCATAGGCCAGCAGTGCGAAGCTGGCCGCGTGGCTTTCCGGGAAACCGTATTCGCCGAAGCCCTCGATCTGGCGGATGATGGCCTCGGCGAACTCGGCGCTGTAGCCGTTTTTCAGCAGGCCGGCGACCAGCTGGTCGGTGTATTTGCTGATGCCGCCCTTGCGCTTCCAGGACGCCATCGAGCGCCGCAGCGCATCGGCCTCGCCGGCGCTGAAATCGGCCGCCACCATGGCGATCTGCATGACCTGTTCCTGGAAAATGGGCACGCCCAGCGTGCGCGTAAGCACGCCTTCCACGGCTGCGCTGGGATAGGTGACGGGCGCTCCGTTGCGCCGCTTCAGGTAGGGATGCACCATGCCGCCCTGGATCGGGCCGGGCCGCACGATGGCCACCTGAACCACCAGGTCGTAGTAGTTGCGCGGCTTCAGGCGCGGCAGCATGCTCATCTGCGCGCGCGATTCGATCTGGAAGACGCCGATGGTGTCGGCATCGCAGATCATTTCGTAGGTGGGATCGTCGCCTTGCGGGATTTCATGCAGCGCCAGCGGCCGGCCGCGCCGCTGTGCGGCGAAATCCAGCGCGCGGTGCAGTACCGACAGCATGCCCAGGGCCAGGATATCCACCTTGAGCAGGCCCAGCGCGTCGAGATCGTCCTTGTCCCACTGCACCACGCTGCGGTCGGGCATGGCGGCGTTTTCGATGGGCACCAGGCGGGCCAGGTTGCCGCGCGAGATCACGAAGCCGCCGGGGTGCTGCGACAAATGGCGCGGAAAGCCGATCAGGGTTTCGGCCAGCACGGCCCAGTGCCGCGCCACGCGGGATTCGGGGTCCAGGCCGCAGGCGCCCAGCGTGCGCAGCATGGCCTGCCGGCCGTCCCACCACTGGTGCGCGCGCGCCACGGCATCGATGATGCCCAGATCGACGCCCAGCGCGCGGCCGGTGTCGCGCAGCACGCTGCGCGGGCGGTATGAAATCACCACGCCAGTCAGCGCGGCGCGGTGCCGTCCGTATTTATCGTAGATGTACTGGATGATTTCTTCGCGGCGCTGGTGCTCGAAATCGACGTCGATATCCGGCGGCTCGTTGCGCTCTTTGCTGATGAAGCGTTCGAACAGGGCCTTGCTTTGCTCGGGCGGCACCGCGGTGATGCCCAGGCAATAGCAGACCACCGAATTGGCGGCCGAGCCGCGCCCCTGGCACAGGATGTTCCGGCGGCGCGCTTCCTGCACGATGTCGTAGACCGTCAGGAAATAGGGCTCGTATTCCAGTTCGGCGATCAGCGAGAGTTCTTTTTCGATCTGGGTGGCGACGGATGCGGGAACATTGCCGTGGTAGCGGCCGCGGGCGCCCGCATAGACTTCGCGGCGCAGGTAGCTGGCGGGGGTTTCGCCGGCCGGCACGATTTCGTCGGGATACTCGTAGCGCAGCGTGCGCAGCGAAAAGCTGCAGCGCTGCGCGATGGCCAGGGTCTGCGCCAGGGCGTCGGGCGGGTACAGCGCAGCCAGGCGCAGGCGGGTGCGCAGATGCTGCTCGGCATTGGCCTGCAGGTCGTAGCCGCATTGCGCCACGCTGCGCTTGCTGCGGATGGCCGCCAGCGTGTCGTGCAGCGGCTTGCGCGAACGCAGGTGCATCTGCACCCGGCCCAGCGCCACGATGGGCAGCGCGGCGGCCTGCGCGGCCTGCTGCACGGCGGCGCGGTGCAGGTCGTCGCGCGCGTGGTGCAGCAGGGTCAGGCCGACCCAGGCGCGCCCCGGGAACGTGCGCGCCAGCCAGGCGGCCTGGCGGGTCAGCGCTTCGGCATCGGTGCCGTCGGGCGGCGCCAGGATGGCCAGGCAATCGGGCATGCCGCGCAGGTGCGCATGGGCCGGGCCGGGCGCGGCGATGTCGTCGGCCAGCAGCCGGTATTCGCCCTTGGGCGCGCGTGAGCGGCCCAGCGTGATCAGTTCGGACAGATTGCCGTAGCCCTCGCGGTTCTGCGCCAGCAGCACCACAGTAAGATCGGGCGCGCCGGCGCCGCCGTGCAACACCAGGGTGCTGCCGATGATGAGCGGCAATTTGCGGGATTCGGCCGCCACGTGCGCGCGCACCACGCCCGCCAGCGAGCACTCGTCGGTGATGGCCAGCGCGGCATAGCCCAGCTGCGCGGCCTGTTCGACCAGCTCTTCAGGATGCGAGGCGCCCTGCAGAAACGAGAAATTGGACAGGCACTGCAGTTCGGCATAGGGCGGCAGCAGGCCGGGCGGGAGCGAAGACGGCGGCATGGCGGACCCTAAGCGTAGCGCCCGTGCAGGAACCAGCGGGCGTGCTCGGTATCGCGTTCGCGGTACAGCCAGTAGCGCGCCGCGGCGGCGTCTTCGGCCACGAAATAATCGCGCACGGTCAGGGTGGCGTCCCACCAGCCGCTTTCGATGCGCTCGGGGCCGCGCACCAGGCGCAAGGGCTGCCCGGCATAGGCGGGGCGGTTCTGGATGACCTGCAGCGGCACGGGCGGGTCCAGCAGCCAGAACGGACGGTCGAGCAGCCCCGGCAGGGCGCCCTGGCCGCCGGGGCCGTCCTGCGCCGCCTGCCAGCCGTTGGCGGCTTCGGGGCGGTGGTCGGCCACGGGCCGCGCGTGCAGGACGCGCTCGCGGCCCAGCCGGGCGCTGAGCAGGTCCAGCAGCCGCGCGTGTTCGGCCGGCGTGCCGCCGGGCTCGGGAAACAGGCAGGTGCTGGCGGCGGGCTGTTCGACGGTGTCGGCCACGCGCAAGACCAGGGCGATGACCGGCGCCTCGAGCTGCAGGCGGCCGAGTTTTTCGCGCAGCAGGCCCAGCAGGTGCGGCTGCTGCCAGGCCGGCTGGGCCAGGCTCAGGGGCAGCACGGTGGGCGGGCGGGCACGCCGGCCGCGTTCGTGTTCCAGCACCAGCGTCAGGTGCCGCACCGCGCGCTGCCGGGCGGCCAGCCAGCCGCAGAGCTGTTCGAGCAGGCGGCGCGCCGAGGCCAGCACGGCGCCGGCATGCTCGATGTAGTCGGGCAGTTCCAGCCGCTGCCGGAAGCGCGCGGGCGGCTGGATCCAGGCATGGCATTCGGGGGTGGCGCCATAGGCCGTGTCGAGCGCCCGGACCAGTTCGGTGCCGCAGCGCCGCTGCAACCCGGCGCGCGGCAGGCGGCGCAGCGCGCCCAGGGTGTGGCAGCCGATGTCGTGCAGCCAGTCCAGGCGCGGCTGGGCGCTGGGCAGCAGGGCGCAGGGCAAGGCATCCAGCCGGCGCGCCAGCGTGGCGGCCTTCAGTACGCGGCGCGGCGCCCGGGGCGCGGCCTGGCGCGCCAGCAGCCAGGCGCCCTGGGCCGTGGGGGCCTGGCCCAGCGAGGCGTGCAGGCCCATGGCGCGCAGCGTGGCGGCCACGCGCCGGTGCAGCGCGCGCGGGCCGCCGAAATACGCCAGGCTGGCATCGACCTGCAGCAGCACGGTGTCGGGTTCGGCCAGGGCGATGTCGGGCGTGTATTGCAGCAGGGCCAGCGCCGCTTCGTGCAGGATGCGGTTTTCGGCCGGCAGGTCGCGCGCCAGCAGGGCGATGGACGGCGCCAGGGCCGCCGCGCCGGCGCGCCGCATGCCGGGCTGCAGCCCGGCCGCGGCGGCGGCGGGGGTGAGGGCGGCGATGCGCTCTTGTTCCAGCACCGCGAAGGCCGCGTCACGAGGCCATTGCGGGCGTGCGGCGTCCAGCGGCAGGCAGCGCAGGAAGGCGGCGATCCAGAGGGGCATGGCGGGGCGGTGCGGAAACCGGCGGCGTGGCGGGTTCGAAAACAATGTGCAGCGGTTCGGCGCAGGCCGGGCCGCGCCGCTTCAGGATGTGGACCGACAGCCCGCCCGGCACGGGGGCCAGCGCCAGCCGCAAGAGGGCGGGCGAGGCCTGCTGCGCCGCCGTGGCGGGACGCAGGGCGAAGCACAGGGTGCTGCCGCCCTGGGCGGCCAGGTGCAGGCGGCGCAGCGCTTCGGGCCGCGCTGCGGGCAGCCAGCAAAGCAGGGCGCCGCAACTGCCGTGCTTGAGGATTTGCTCGGCGGCCCACAGGGCGTCGGCGGGGCGTTCGGGCGCCACCCACAGCAACTGGCGGGGGGCCAGGCGCCAGCCCTGCCAGCAGGCCAGGTGCGGCACGTGCGGGGGCTGCACCAGCGCGATGGCCTGGCGGCTGTCGAGCTGGGCCAGGGCGGGCTGCAGCAGGCGGATTTCGCCGACGCCCGGATGCGGGGCCAGCAATTCCACCAACGCACCCGGCGGCCAGCCGCCGCCCGGCAACAGCGCGGACAGCGCGGCATGGCCGGTGGGAACCCCGCGTTCGGCGCCGCGGGCCAATTGCGTGGCGCGCCACAGGGCGGGGTGGATGTGTTCGGGGGGCAACATTTGGGGGGATCCGTTATTACTGTATGAATATACAGTAATTTGAGTTCTTCAGGCGCCGCGGCGGCGGGCCGGGCGGGGGCGGGCTTCACGGTGCGGTCCGGGCGCCCGGGGCCGGCACACGTGCGTCGCCCCGCCCGCCCAAGCGGTCCGGAACGGTGCCGGAACTCAAATCCAGAGCCTGGACCCGGGATCTACAATGACGGCTCAGACCCAGCCAGAGCCTCGCCATGTCCAACGCCGCCGCCCTAGAGTTCTTGCCCGACCCGGGCATCGAGATCAAGCAGTTGTTCATCCTGCTGCACGGCGTGGGCGGCGGGCCGCAGGATCTGCAGCCGTTGGCGCGGGCGTTGCGCGCCGCGTTCCCGCAGGCTGCCATCCTGGCGCCGGCGGGGTTCGAGCCTGGCGATGGCGCGGCCGGCGGGCGGCAGTGGTTTTCAGTGCAGGGGGTTGATGACGACAACCGCGCCGAACGCGTGGCGCGCGCCCTGCCGGCGCTGGTTGAATACATCCGGGCCGCGCAGGCGCGCCTGGGGCTGCTGCAGTCGGACACCGCGCTGGCGGGATTCTCGCAGGGGGCCATCATGGCGCTGGAAGCGGTGCAGGCCCACGACGGCCTGGCCGGGCGGGTGCTGGCCTTTTCCGGGCGCTATGCGCAATTGCCAAAAAGCGCCCCGCAATACACCACCATTCACCTGCTGCATGGCGCCGACGACGCCGTCATGGCGGTATCGCATGCCCAGGCGGCCCAGGCGCGGCTGGATGCCCTGCATGGCGATGCCACGATCGACGTGGCCAGCCGCGTGGGGCATGTGCTGCATCCGGCTCTGGTGCAGCGCGCCATCGAGCGCCTGCAGACCTGCGTGCCGCTGCGCAGCTGGGAAGCGGCGCTGGGCCTGAACCAGGCGCCGCCGCAGGGCTCGACGCTGCACTGAGGCCCGCGCGGCCTCTCGTTTTCCGCATGAACGGCTTCACGCGCCAGGCGCGCCTGGCGCCGCGTTGCCTGCGTGCGCGGCATCGGCGGTGCTGACGGGCGTGTCTTGCCAGCCGCCGCCCAGCGCCAGGAACAGGGCGATCTGGTCGATGCTCAGCGCCGCCTGCGAGGCCGCCAGCGCGCTTTCGTTGCCGGCCAGCGTGCGCTGTGCGTCCAGCACGGTCAGGTAGTCGGTCTTGCCGGCCTGGAACAGTTGCTGGGCCTGGCCGGCGGCCAGTGCGCTCTGGTCGCGAGCCGCCTGCAGCGCGGCCTCGCGGTCGAGCTGGCGCGCATACGTGACCAGCGCGCTCTCGGTTTCACGCAAGGCGCCCAGCACCGTGGCGTCAAAGCGCGCCAGCGCCGCGCCGGCGCCCGCGCGGGCCTGGGCGATGCGCGCCTGGGCCGCGCCCGTGTTGGGCAGGGTCCAGGAAATCAGCGGGCCGATGCTCCAGCTGAACGTGCCGCGCTCGCCCACGATGGCGGCGGGGCCGGCCGAACCGCCGGATAGGCCCAGCGTAATAGTGGGGTACAGCTCGGCCGTGGCCACGCCGATGCGGGCGGTGGCGGCGGCCAGCGCGCGTTCGGCCTGGCGGATGTCGGGCCGGCGGCGCAGCAGCGCCGCGCCATCGCCCACCGGGATGGGCTGCGCCAGGCGCGGCGGCCGGGCGCAGTCGAGCAGCGTGGCGGGCATTTCGGCGGGGGTATGGCCGGTAAGCGCGGCCAGGCGATACAGGGCGGTGCGCTGGCTGGCCTGGAACGGCGGCAGGTCGGCCTGCAGCTGTTCGAGCTGGCTGCGCGCGCGCGTGACATCCAGCGTGGTGCCGCGGCCGGCCTGCTGCAGGCGCTGCACGGCATCGAGCGAATCGCGCTGCACCTGGACCGAATGCCGGGCCGAGGCCAGCTGCATGCCGGCCGCGCAGATGTCGGCATAGGCGTGCGCCGTCTCGGCCGCCACGGTTACGCGCGCGGCATCGTAGGCGGCCTGGGCCGCCTGCTCGTCGCCGGACGCGGCCTCGATGGCGCGGCGGATCTGGCCGAACAGGTCTACCTGGTAGGCCACGCTGATGCCGCCGGAATACGACCAGCTGTCGGGCGGCCGCACATCGGGGGCGCCGGCCTGCACGCCCGAGACATGCCCGAACGCCGGCGCGGCATTCACGCCCAGCGTGGGCTGCTGCTGCCCGCGCGCCTCGCGCGTGGCGGCCTGGGCCCGCTGCAGGTTGGCCGCGGCGATGCGAAGGTCGGTATTGGCCCGCAGCGCCTGGCCGATCAAGGCATCCAGCGCGGGGTCCTGGTACAGCCGCCACCAGGTTCCGGGTACGGCATCCTGCCGGAACGCCGTTTCGCGGGCCTGCAGGAAATCAGCCGAGGCGGTGGGCCGGTTGACGGCGGCGCTGGCGGGCACCTGGTAGTCGGGGCCGACGGCGGCGCAGCCGGCCAGCGCCAGGGCCAGCGGCAGTACGCACAGGGGGCGGATGTTCATGATGCGTTGACCTCCACCGTGGCGGTCTGGCCGGCCACCAGCCGCACCCCCTTGGGCACTTCGTCGATCTGCACGCGCACGGGGATGCGCTGCGCCAGCCGCACCCAGTTGAAAGTGGGATTGACGTTGGGCAGCAGGTTGGCGCCGGTGCTGCGGTCGCGGTCGGCAATGCCCATGGCGATGCTCTGCACGTGGCCGCGGATCTGGCGCGAGTCGCCCATCAGGGTGACCAGGACCGCATCGCCTTCATGGATGTGCACCAGCTTGGTTTCTTCGAAATAGCCTTCCACATAGAACGAGCCGGCGTCGACCAGCGCCATGACGCCGTGCGCCGCGGTGGCGTAAGAACCCACGCGCAGGTCCAGGTTGGTGACCCGCCCGTCGGTGGGCGCCACCACGCGGCTGCGCGCCAGGTTCAGCTTGGCGGTTTCGCGCTGCACCTGGGCCTCGGCCAGCGCGGCTTCGGCCTGCTGCAGGCGCGCCTGGCTTTGCTCCAGCGCCTCGGCCGATACCAGCTTGCCCAGCGAGCGGTTGCGGCGCGCATCGCGCGCGGCCTGGTCGCGCGCCACTTGCTGCGCGCGTACCGCGGCCTGTGCCTGGTCATAGGCCAGCTGGAAGCGGGCGCGGTCGATTTCGAACAAGACGTCGCCCGCCTTGACGTCCTGGTTGTCGTGCACGGGCACGGCGGTTACCAGGCCCGACACATCGGGCGCGACCTGCACGACATAGGCCTTGACGCGGCCATCGCGCGTCCAGGGCTCGACTTCGTAGTGCGTCCACAGTTGCCAGCCGGCATAGACCGCCGCGCAGACGGTCAGCGCCGTCACGAGAAACTTGCCCACGATGGGGCGGCGCAGCGTGTTGAGGATATTCATGGTGCTACTTCAGTACGTAAGGTGAAATCAGGTAAACGCCGTACAGCAATACGACGTAGAGCGCGGCATCGAACAGCGCCGGATGCCACACCAGCCGATAGAAACCCGCGCGCGCCAGCAGGCGCCGCGCGGCCCAGGCCACGCCCAGCGTGGCCAGCCCCAGCACCAGCAGCCAGGGGAAATAAATGCCGTAGAAATTGAATTCGCCAATCATGATGCGTGCGCCGGCGGCAGGACGTCGGACCGGTAGTCGGGGGCTTGCGGAAACAGGGCGCGGCGGATGCCCACCAGCGCCACCACGGCGCGGTCGCGCGCGGCCAGGGCGCCCGGCGTGGCCGTGACGCGCGCCAGCGCGCGGTCGATGTCGGCCAGCAGGGCGGGAAAGTCGGCGGCGCCGCGGCCGCCGCCCGCCAGGCGCTGCCGGAAAAACCCCGCCAGCCCGCCCAGCACGGGCCGGATGGCGGGTTCGGCGGCCGGCAGCACGCGCCGCGCGCGCTGCAGTTCGGCGATGTCGTTGCCCACGCGCAGGTCTTTCAGCGCGTCGGCGGCCAACTGGTCGTCGGCCCGCCTGGCCAGCGCCAGGCGCGGCTGCAGCAGGCCGATGCGGTCGAGCATGCGCAGCGTATAGGCCGAGCGCGACGGCGCGCGGCCGGCGCTGGCCAGCGCGGCCAATTCTTTCCAGTTGGCCGCCTGGATGCGGCGCGCGCTCTGCTCGGCGCTGATGGTGCGGAAGATCGCCGCGATGAGCGCGGCCGTGGCCACGCCGATGATCTGCGCGGCCATGGTGTCGATGAACGACACCAGGTCGGCGGTGTGGGTGTCGTGCAGCGCCAGCGTGCCCAGGAAGCCGAACAGCAGCGCCATGGCCCTGAGGGTATAGGCCGGCCGCGGGATCAGCGCGCCCAGCGCCAGCGCCACCGGCAGGATCGACAGCGCCAGCATCTCGAACGAATGGATGGCGGGCATGATGCCCAGCAGGTACAGCGCCGACAGCGGAATCGAATAAATGGTGTACAGCAGGAACTGCATGATGCCGGGCACGGGGTTGTCCTGCGCGGCGAAGAAGCAGCTGAAAATGGCCGCCATCATGGCGGCGGTGGCGCCGTTGCTCCAGGCCGTGCCGATCCAGAAAACGCAGCACACCGATATGGCCAGCGCGGCCGCCAGGGCCGACAGCAGGGCCAGGCCGTGGTCGTGGTGCAGGATCGAGCCGGCGCCCAGGCGGGCCGCGCGCGCGCCCTGGCGCGGCGCGCCGGCCAGGCCGGCGCGGATGTCGTGGCGCAGCGCCAGGCAGCGGGCATAAGCCTCGACCAGCTCGCGCAGGCGCGCCACCAGGCTGGCCAGCAGCGCGTCGCGCCAGCTGGCGGCCGGGCCGATATCGGGCGCCAGCTGCGCCAGCGCGGCGCGCAGCGTGGCCGCGCTGGCGCGGTCGGCTTGCGGCCCGGCGTCGATCCAGGCGGCGATGTCGTCCAGCACCCGCGCCACCGGTTCGGGCAGGGCGTGGCCGCCTTCCTGCAGGGCGCGCAGGCGGTCGTCCACTGCCGACACCAGCGGTGTCAGGGCGGCAATCTGGTCTTGCATGGCGCGCACGGCGCCGGCGGTCCAGCGGATGTTGCCGGTGTCGAACGGCACGTGGGTCGACAGCATGCGCAGCAGCGTGATGTCTTCGGCCAGCGCCCGGCGTTCTTTGCCGTGCTGCGCGGCGTCGCGCTGGATCAGGGTTTCGCGGATCCAGTTGCGCGCATCGCGCACCGTGGCGTCCAGCCGGGCCATCAGCGGCCCGGCGATGCCGCGCGGCAGCACCAGGCTGTGAGCCAGCGTGGCGCACACGATGCCCAGGCTGATTTCCTCGACCCGCGCCAGCGCCGTGTCGAACACGGTGGCGGGATCGGTGACGCTGGGGAAACCGATCATGGCGGCGGTGTAGCCCGCCAGCATGAACAGGTACGAGCGCGGCGTGCGGTCCAGCACCGCGATATACAGGCACAGGCCGACCCAGGTCACCATGGCCAGGATCATCAGCACGGGCGCATTGGACAGCCGCGGCACCAGGTACACCATCACGGCGCTGCCGAAGAACGTGCCGCCCAGGCGGAACACCGCCTTCGAACGCACCGCGCCCGCCCAGGGCTGCGACACCACGTAGGCGGTGGTCATGGCCCAGAACGGGCGCGACAGGCCCATGGTGTACGAAAGATAAAGCGCCGCTATGGCGCCCACGTAGCACTTGACCGAGAAGATCAGCTCATCGCTGTTGGGCAGCTTCATGGCCGGTCTTCTTCGGTGGCCGAGGCCGATTGCCGGCCCAGGGTGGTCTTGAGCGTGTCGAAGACGCGCAGGCAGGCTTCCAGGTCGGTGTCGCTGACGTTCTTGAACAGCCGGCGGCGCAGGGCGGCCAGCACGCATTCGACGCGCTCGCGCAGGGCCTGGCCGTCGGGCGTCAGGTGCAGGGTGCGGGCGCGGCGGTCGTTCGGGTCTTCGCGGCGTTCCATCAGGCCGGCCGACACCAGGTGGTCGAGCACGCGCACCAGGGAAGGGCCTTCGACGCCCAGCGCCTCGGCCAGGGCGCCCTGGCGCACGCCGTCGCCCAGGCGGCCGGCGATGATCACGGGCCATGCCGTGGCCTGCGAAAGGCCGTATTCGGACAGGGCGGCATCGGCGGCGCCGCGGTAGGCGCGCGACAGCACCATCAGGCTGGCCGTGGCGGCCATGAGGCGGGAGTCGGAAGGGGATTTCATGAGTTGTATTGTATGCTATTTATTAGCATCCTATCAATATGGCGAGGCCATTGCGCGGTTCGCGTGCTAGCCCGACCGGACGGCGCGGGACGGCGATCGATGCATGCGAACCGCTGCCGGATCCTGTGCAGCAAGGTCGGCAACTAGGTCGGCCTGCAATGAAATTCAGGGTGCCTGAAGTGCCTCCCGCTTCCGGGGGGATCAATCACTGGCGATGATGATCAGGGCGCGGGCCGTCTTGCGGCCCTCGGCCCGCAGGCTGTGCGGCAGGTAGCCGGGAAAGCGCACGCTGTCGTCGCGTTCCAGCAGCACGGTGTGTTCGCCGAAATGCACGCGCACGCGGCCTTCCAGCACGAAGATCAGCTCGTCGCCGCCGTGGTGGGCGACGGTGCGTTCGCCATGGGTGCCCACTTGCACCACCATGACCGACAGGCCGCTGCCGGTGCCGCCCATGGTGATGGCCTCGTAGGCGTGCTCGCCCGGGTCGGTGGCGGAAGAGGCCATGCGGTGCCGCTCGTTGGCGCGCACGATGTGGATTTCATCTTGCGGATCGGTTTCGCCCAGCAGCGCCGACAGCGTGGTGTCCAGGGCTACCGCCACCGTGTGCAGAGAGCCCACCGAGGCGAATTTTTCGCCTCGCTCCAGGCGCGACAGGAAGCCCTTGTCCAGGCCGGTCAGGGCCGACAGCTGCGCCAGCGTCAGCTTGCGGCGGCGCCGCGTGGCCCGCATCCGCAGCCCCACCTGCTGGGCATCGGGGGCGGCGGGAGCGGGCGGCGGCAGGCGTTTCGGCGGCATGGGGCGGGCGGCAATCAAGACAGCGAAGGCAGCATGATGCCACTTTTGGCTGGCCGCGGCAGCGCCCGTCTGCGGGTTTCCCCGCGTTGAGTGTTTGGGCAATTATTTGTACTTTGGGCAACAAGTTGCCTATAAGGCAACATAAAAAATACCGTTTTGCCATTACCAGGATGATCAAGATGTCGAACTACACTTCCCAGGACAAGGACGCCCTGCGCCGCCGTGTCGATCGCGAGATCGAAGAGCGCGCGGCGCCGCAGGCGGCCTGGACGCCTGCCCAGAAAATGGCGCTGGCCTGCCGCATGCTGGCCGCGCAAGGCCACTGGCATGGCGGCCTGGCCGGCCAGATCACCGCGCGCGGCGAGGCGCCGGGCTCGATCCTGACTCTGCCGTTCGGCATGGGCGCCGACGAGGCGCGCGCCAGCGAGCTGATCCTGATCGACGAAGACATCAACCCGCTGGACGGCAAGTCGCTGCCCAATCCGGCCAACCGCTTCCATGCCTGGGTGTACCGGCACCGGCCCGAGGTGCAGTGCATCGTGCACACGCACCCGCCGGCGGTATCGGCGCTGTCGATGGTGGGCGAGCCGCTGGTGGTGGCGCACATGGACGCCACGCCGTTTTTCGACGACTGCGCCTATCTGCCTGAATGGCCGGGCCTGCCCATCGGCGACGACGAGGGCGAAATCATCTCGGCGGCGCTGGGCGGCAAGCGCGCCATCCTGCTGGCCAACCACGGCATGCTGACGGCCGGCAAGTCGATCGAAGAGGCCACGGTCATGGCGATCTGGCTGGAGCAGGTGGCCGCCCTGCAGCTGCGCGCCCGCGCCATCGGGCCGGTCAAGCCGGTGCCCGCCGAGCTGGCGCGCGAGTCGCACGATTTCCTGGTCAAGCCGAAGATCCTGGCGCTGACGTTTGCCTATTTCGCCCGCCGCGTCCTGCGCGAGGCGCCCGACTGCATCGAATAAGGAGCCGTGCCATGCAACGTCGTCGATTCCTGACCCTGGCCGGCGCCGGCGGCGCCGCGCTGGCCGCGCCCGCCGTGGCGCAAGAGGCGCCCACCGTCAATTGGCGCATGCCCAGCAGCTTTCCGCGCTCGCTCGATACCGTGTGGGGCGCGGCCGAGTTTCTTACCGCGAAAGTGGCCGCGCTGACCGATGGCAAATTCAGCATCCGGCCGTTTTCGGCCGGCGAGCTGGTGCCGCCGCTGCAGGTGCTGGATGCAGTGCAGAACGGCACCACCGAATGCGGCCACACCGCCGGCTTCTACTACCTGGGCAAAGAGCCGGCGCTGGTGTTCGACACGGGCGTGCCGTTCGGCCTGACGCCGCGCCAGCACATGGCCTGGCTGCTGCATGGCGGCGGCCAGGCGCTGGTCGACGAGGCCTACGCCCGCTTCAATGCGCTGGCGATCCCGTGCGGCAATACCGGCGCGCAGATGGGCGGCTGGTTCCGCAAGGAAATCAACAGCCCCGACGACCTGAAGGGCCTGCGCATCCGCACGCCGGGGCTGCTTAGCATGGTGTACGAAAAGCTCGGCGCGATTCCGCAGCAGGTGGCCGGCAGCGATATTTATCCGGCGCTGGAAAAGGGGTCGCTGGACGCGGTGGAGTTCGTCGGGCCGTACGACGACGAGAAGCTGGGCTTCGCCAAGGTGGCGCGCTACTACTATGGGCCGGGCGTGCTGGAACTGGGCGCCAGCCTGTGCCTGGCCATCAACCGCGACAGCTGGGCCAGGCTGCCGCCGCGCTATCAGGAAGCGCTGCGCGCGGCCAGCGCCTGCGCGGCCGACGACCTGCTTGCCAAGTACGACGCCAACAATATTCCGGCCCTGAAGCGGCTGGTGGGGCAGGGCGTCAAGTTGAAGGCCTGGCCGCCCGAGGTCATGCACGCCATGCAGCGCGCCACCCGCGACGTGCTGGACGATTACGCCGCCAAGGACCCGGGTTTTGCCAAGGTGCTGGCGTCGTGGCGCGCATTCCGGTCCGACCAGCTGCTGTGGGCCAGCGTGAACGATGGCGCCGCCGAGAACTACCTGATGGCCACGCGCGAAAACGGCCTGTAGGGCCGCGCCGGGGTCAGCCGCTGCAGTCGGCCCAGCAGTTGGGGGTTTCGTACAGCCGCACGCGCGCCAGGCGCAGCTGTGCGCCGTAATGCCCGTGGTAGTGCGGCGCCAGCGTGGCGAATATGACGCGGGCCAGGTTCTCGGCCGTGGGAATGCAGTCGAGCACCACGGTCTTGTGGCCCGGCAGCGTATCCAGGAAACCGCGCACGGCGGTGTCGTCGCGAAAAACCAGGAAGGCGTGGTCCCAGGGGTCGACGATATGCCGCTTGGCGATGGCCTTGATTTCGGAGAAGTCCATCAGCATGCCGTTGTCGGACGCGCCCGGCGCGTCGACGATGTCGCCCGCCAGCGTGACTTCGAGCACGTAGCGGTGGCCATGCAGGTTGCGGCACTGGCTGCGGTGGTCGGGAATGCGATGGCCGGCATCGAATTCCAGCCTGCGGGTCACCGAGATCATCGGCGGCCTCGCGCGGCGCGGGGGGTAGTCATGGAATGCCTATGTATTTGTGGGTTTGCAGGCTGAGCCGCCATTGCGGGTGCCGCAGGCAGTATTGAACGGCCTGTTCGGTATGGGCGGCGCGCGCCGGGCCGTCCATGGGCTGCAGGAAGAAATGCTGGAAGTCCAGGTGGGCGTAGGCTTCGGGCCGGGCCTCGGCCTGCGGGTAGACCAGCTTGAGCTCGTGGCCGCGCTCGATGACCACCCGCGTGCTGCCCTTGGGGCTGACGCAGATCCAGTCGATGCCGTCCGGCGCGGGCAGGGTGCCGTTGGTTTCGATGGCCACGGTGAAGCCGTGGCCGTGCACGGCCTGCAGCAGCGCCGCGTCCAGCTGCAGCAGCGGTTCGCCACCGGTGAACACGACATAGCGGCCTTGCGTGCCGGAGCCCCAGGCCGCCGCAATGGCATCGGCCAGCAGCGCCGCGGTGGCGAACTTGCCGCCGCCCGGGCCGTCGGTGCCGACGAAGTCGGTGTCGCAGAACGTGCAGGCGGCGCCGACGCGGTCGGCTTCGCGGCCCGACCACAGGTTGCAGCCGGCAAACCGGCAGAACACGGCCGCGCGGCCGGCCTGGGCGCCTTCGCCCTGCAGCGTCTTGAAGATTTCTTTGGTGGAATAAGTCATGCAATGGCCGCGGCCTGGCGGCCGGCCCTGTCCAAACCGCCATTTTACCGGCATGGCGCCGGTCGCGGCGACGGGCCGGCTGGCGTAGACTGGCGGCCTATGTATTACGTCCAAGAAGATCTGTACCTGGACGAGCGCGATATCGAGTTCGGCATGATCCGCGCCCAGGGCGCCGGCGGCCAGAACGTCAACAAGGTATCCAGCGCCGTCCACCTGCGCTTCGATGTGCGCGCCTCCAGCCTGCCTGCGCACATCAAAGAGGCGCTGTGCGCGCTGTCCGACCGCCGGGTGTCCAAAGACGGTGTCATCGTGATCAAGGCGCAGGCGTTTCGCAGCCAGGAAAAAAACCGCGCCGAGGCGCTGGAACGGCTGGCCGGGATGGTGCGCGAGGCGGCCCGGCCGGTCACCCCGCGCCGCCCCACGCGTCCCACCCGCGCCTCGCAGCGCCGCCGCGTGCAGCGCAAGGTGCTGCACGGCGAGGTCAAGCGCCTGCGCGGCAGGATCACCGACGACTGACCCATGAAAAAACCTTCCGCACGCCACACTTACCTGGGCCTGCTGGCCGCGCTGTACGCCGTGCTGTGGGTGGCGCTGGCCATCCGCCCGTTCGACCGGTCCGACTGGCTGCTGGAGAATGCGCTGGTGCTGCTGTTCGGCGCGGTGCTGGTGGTGACGCGGCGCTGGTTCGCGTTTTCGCGGGTGTCGTATACGCTGATATTCCTGTTCCTGTGCCTGCACGCGGTGGGCGCCCACTACACCTATTCCAACGTGCCGTACGACGACTGGTGGCGCGCCCTGACCGGCCACGGCCTGAACGAGGCGCTGGGCTGGCAGCGCAACCACTTCGACCGGCTGGTGCATTTTTCGTACGGCCTGCTGTTTGCCTATCCGATACGCGAAATCTTCCTGCGCGTGGTCGAAGTGCGCGGCTTCTGGGGCTATCTGCTGCCGCTGGACGTGGCGCTGTCCACCTCGGCGCTGTACGAACTGATCGAATGGGGCGCCGCGTCGCTGTTCGGCGGCGAGCTGGGCGCCGCCTATCTGGGCATGCAGGGCGATATCTGGGATGCCCAGAAAGACATGGCCCTGGCCGCCACCGGGGCCTGCATCGCCATGCTGGTGACGGCGCTGGCCAACCGCGGCGCGCGGCGCGACCTGGCGCGCGAATGGGCCGACAGCCTCAAGCCCTAGGCCTGCCCCGGTTTTTACCGCGGAAACGGGCCCCGGCTAGCCCGCCGCGGCGCGCATCGGATAGGTGAACCAGGCGAAATGCAGCGTGTTCAGGCCCAGGTGGGCCAGCACTGCCGCGGCCAGGCCGCCATATCGATACGCCACGCCATAGGCCGCGCCGGCCAGGCCGGCCAGCGCCACCCAGTGCAGGCCGCCCGCGAAATGGGCCAGCCCGAACAGCAGGGCGGCCGCCGCGATGGCCAGGGCCGCGCCGCCGCGCCGGCGGCCCCAGCGGGCTGTCAATTGCTGCTGTATGTAGCCGCGGAACAGCGCTTCTTCGGCCAGCGTGACCAGCAAGGCGTTATTGGCCAGCCACAGCCAGCCCTGGGCCGGCCACTTGGGCGCCCAGCCCACCAGTCCGGCGGCCAGGGCGATTCCCAGGCAAGCCACGGCGGCGGCCGCGCAGGCAGCCACTGTGGCGCGCAGCGTGGCGGCCGCACCCGCGCCGGCCATGGGCGGCGCCAGCGCCAGCACCACCCAGAACGCCACCAGCGGCTTGTCCAGGTTCAGGTACATGCTGAACGGCGCGGCATCGGCAGTGTAGCGGGCCGCCGCGATGGCCTGTGCGTTATGGAAACCCGGCAGCAGGTGCAGGCCCAGCCCCACGGCCAGCATCACGAACAGCAGGTGCCCCGCGGCAATGCGCCACGGCGGCCCGGGCGCGCGCACCGCCCAGCCCGCGGCCGCCAGCAGCGCCAGCCACAGCAGCGCCACCGGCTCCAGCGCGCCCTGGCCCAGCGCCCAGGCATAGCCCACGCCCAGCGGTATCAGGGCATAGGGGCGGGTGGCGGGCGGCCATAACAGGGCGGCGGCAACACACAGGGCGATCCAGGGAAACAGGGCGGCTAGCGGCATGGTGGCGGCAATACGACGGCGGAGCGCCAGCGTAACGCCAAAACGCCCGCGCCGCGACGGGCCGGTTTACAGTCAGTGATGTCGCGTTCTGGAACCGAGGCGATTCATGACCACACTGACTTGCCTGATGCTGGCGGCGGCGTTGCTGCCGCCCCTGACCGCGCTGGTTGCCAAGGCGGGCGGCCGCGCATTCGACAACAACGCGCCGCGCGCCTGGCTGGCCGGCCAGCACGGATGGCGGGCGCGCGCCGACGCGGCGCAGGCCAACGCTTTCGAGGCCCTGCCGTTTTTCTATGCCGCGGTGCTGCTGGCGCTGCACAACGGCGCCGCCGCGGCGCACCTGGCGTGGCTGGCCGGCGCGTGGCTGGCGTTGCGCCTGGCCTATGCCGGCCTGTACATCGCCGGGCTGGGCACGCTGCGCTCGCTGGTATGGGCCGCCGCGCTGGCGCTGAACATCGCCATTCTGTTCGCGGCGGCCTGAGCCGCGAACCGTCAGGCGTTCCAGGTGAAGGTCTGGCGCACCGTGCCGTGCGCGGATATCGATACGTGGCGGGTCTGCTCGTTGCCGTTGAAGCGGGCCGAGACCTTGTAGCGGCCGGCCGGCAGTTTCACCAGCAGGTACGGGCCGTCGGAGGTCGTGTCGAGCACGGTCTTGCCTTGCGCGTCGGTGATGGTGACCTGCACGTCGGCCAGGTAGGCGCCGCCCTGTTTCGAGGCGAAGGTCAGGGCCAGGGGGTAGCTGCTGCTGGCGGCTTTCATGGCTTCGGACTCGTCGTGGCCGAAGCCGCCTGTCAGGTATTGCACCTGGCCCTGCTGCTGCACGGCCGGCAGTGCGGCGGGTGTTTGCGCGGCAACCGCGCCGGTGGCCAGGACCAGGCTGCCGGCCGCCAGCATGGCGGCCATGCGGGAACGTTCGTGGCGCTTGTTCATGGGCGTACTCCTGCAAGCCCGGCGCTTGGCCGCGGCCGGGCGCGGCGGTGTCCCGGATGCGCGGGACAGAAGTACTTAGATCATATTGCGCCGGCGAAGTTCGTCCCGCTCAGGATGGAAGCGGGTGTGTCGGCAGGTATCAGGGCGCGCGCGCCGCGGGCAGGCTTGTCCAAGGTGCAGGTGTCAGGCTCCGCAGGTGCCTGACACCGTTGTGTGCCACGGCTATTTCAGCCATGCGGTGTCAGGCTCCAGCGGAGCCTGACGCCTGGTGTGGGGCTTCATTCAGCCGTGCCATTGAAAGGCCAGGTCGCTATCGCCGGCGGGCGCGCCGTCGGGCCCGTAGCGGCGTTCGTGCAATTCGCCGCGCCCGTCGGCGTGCAGGGCCAGCACGGTGGATCCGCGCGTGCCGTAGTCGGGGCTGATGATGAACGGGCTGCTGAGCAGCCGTTCGCGCGCCAGCCCGATGCCGGTGTCGGGCAGGCTGGCGTCGTCGGCGGGCGTGCGGTCGAACAGCGTGGCGTACAGCGCCGGCAGGTCGGGCTGCGGCGCCTGGCGCAGTACTTGCTCGAAGGCCGCCTTGGTGCGCGCCAGCTTGGGCCAGGGCGTGTCGAGCAGATGGTTGGACACCGCATAAATGCCCGGCGGCAAGGCGCGCGGCGCGCCGTCGCGGTTGCTGACATACCAGGCCGTGGCGGCGTCGCCCACGATCAGGTTGAAGCCGTTGTAGCGCGCGCCGCGCTGGTGCACGGCCGCGGCATAGTCGGCCGGCGACAGCGTGCCGCGCAGGTAGTCTTCGGTCAGCGCGCCGCGCGAGGGCGCGTCGGCCAGAATATGCAAAGGGTCGCGGAAATTGGTAACGACCGCGAAGCGGCCGCGCTCGTCCACGCCCATCCAGGTGCCGCCGGCGCGCAAGTCGCGGCCGGCATAAATGGCGGGCCGGCCCGGCCAGGCCGCGGCCGCCTGGGTGGGGCGGGCGTGGAACTCGTCGCGGTTGGCGGCCATCAGCACCGGGACACCGGCAACACTATGCAGGGCAAGCACGGCAAGACACATGGCGCGTTCCGCTCAGGCGTGCACGAAAGAGGCCTGCCGGGGCCGGGCCAGGCGGAAGTAATCGTCGGTGCGCATCACGATCGAGGCGTCGAGCCGGCCGGCGTTGAAGACGATTTCGTCGTGCCGGTCGCGCAGGGTGGGGTCGACCAGCAGCGCCAGGTCGGGGTTGAAGGTGAACGGCGGAATCGCGCCGATCTCGCAGCCGGTCAGTTCGCGCGCCTGGTCGTGCGAGGCCAGCGAAGCCTTCTTGCCGCCGGCGGCCAGCGCGATGGCGGCCAGGTCGGCCTGCTTGTCGGCCGGAAACACGGCCAGCACATGCATGCGCTGGTTCGAGGTGATTTTCACGCGGCACACCAGCGCCTTCGCGCCCTGGCTGACGGCGGTGCCGCGGATGGCGGCCACTTCTTCGGATTTGCCGGCGGGCTCGTGCCGCAGCAGGCGGTAGGGAACCTGATGGTCAGTCAGCAGGGCTTGCAGTTGCAGGAAGACATCCATGACAAGCGGGCGGGGATGGCGGCGGATGCAGGGATGATACGCCTTCCGGCTCGTTCCACCAGCCGCCGCCCAGCGCCTGCAGCAGCGCGGCCGTGTCGGCATGGCGGTCGGCCTGGGCCTGGATGCGCTCGGCGCGGGTGCGCAGCTGTTCGCGCTGCGCGTCGAGCAGGGCCAGCTGGCTGACCCCGCCGGCCTGGTATTGCCGGACTGTGATGCGATACGCGGCCTCGGCCTGCTGCTCGGCTTCGGCGCGCGCCCGCAGGGTGTCGGCATCGGCCTGCACGGCGCGCAGCGCGTCGGCCACTTGCCGGAAGCCCTGCAGCACCGTGTCGCGATAGGCCGCCGCGGCGCCCTGGTAGGCGGCTTCGGCGGCGCGCCGGCGCGCCCGCAGTTCGCCGCCATGGAACAGCGGCTGGGTCAGGCCCAGCGCCAGGCTCCAGACATTGACGCCGTCGGCGACGTCGCCGGCCCGGGTGCGCTGCGAGCCGAAACTGCCGGTCAGCGTGAAGCGCGGGTAGAGGTTGGCGGTGGCCACGCCGACGTCGGCCGCGGCGCGATGCCACAGGGCTTCGGCGGCCAGGATATCGGGGCGCTGGCGGGTCAGTTGCGAAGGCACGCCCAGCGGCACGTCCAGCGGCAACTGCAGCGCCCGCAGCGGCAGCTCCGGCCAGTCGGCCTGGGCCGGCAGGCGGCCCAGGTACGCCGCCAATTGATGCCGGGTGCGTTCGATGTCCTGTTCGAGCGCCGGCAGCGCGGCGCGCGTCTGCGCCAGCAGCGATTCCTGCCTGCGCACATCCAGGTCCGCCACGCCGCCGGCCTGCCGGCGCTGGCGCATGATGGCCAATTGGCGGGCCTGCGCGTCAAGCTGTGCCTGTGTCGCTTCCAGGCGGGCCCGCAGCCCGGCCTGCCGGATGGCCGCCGTGACCACGTTGGCGGCCAGCGTCATGCGGGCCGCCTGCAGTTCGTGCCGCTGGTAATCGACTTGCGCGCGCAGGCCTTCCAGCGCGCGCCGTTCGCCGCCGAACAGGTCCAGCGTGTACGACACGTCGATCGACGCGTTGTACAGCGTGAAGGGCGCCGGCTGCTGCACGACGGGCACGCCGTAGGCCGAGGGGTCGACCTTCTGGCGCGCGCCGGACAGGTTGGCATCCACCGAGGGCAGGGTGCGCACGCCGGATTCGGCGCTGAATTCTTCCTGCGCCTGGCGCAGGCGCGCGCGGGCCTGTGCCAGCGTGGGGCTGTGCGCCAGCGCTTCGCGCACCAGCTGGTCGAGTTCGGGAGAGCGGAACAGCGTCCACCATTGCGCCGGGATATCCATGCCGGCATGCAGGCGCTGCGCCGGCGCCCGGGCGCTGCCCGTGGTGGCGGCGGGCGTGGGGGCTGCGGTGTAGCGGTCGGCCGCGGGCGCGGCGGGCGGTTCGAAATCGGGCCCCACGGCGCAGCCGGACAGCGCCAGCAGCACGGCCCAGGCGGCGAGGGGGCCGCGGGCGCGTGGCGAGGAAGCAGGAATGGGCTTCATGGGTTCAGTCCAGCGTGCGGCGATAGAACTTTACGGCCAGCGCCATGATCAGGGCGGTGAACAGCAGCAGCGGCCAGACATGCGGCCACAGGTCGGCCCAGCCGTTGCCCTTGAGCAGGATGCCGCGGATCAGGCGGTTGAAATACGTCAGCGGCAGCAGGTTGCCGATGTACTGCGCCCAGACGGGCATGCCCTGGAACGGAAACATGAAGCCCGACAGCAGGATGTTGGGCAGGAAATAGAACATGGTCAGCTGCATGGCCTGCAACTGGTTCTGCGCCAGCGACGACAGCGTGATGCCGACCGTGAGGTTGGCCGCCACGAACAGCAGCGCGGCCAGGTACACGGCCAACAGGCTGCCCATCAATGGCACATGGAACACGTACAGCGCCGCCAGCAGGATGATGGTGGCCTGGATCAGCCCGATGGCGATGTAGGGCACGATCTTGCCGGTCATGACTTCCAGCGGGCGCACCGGCGTGGCCAGCAGGTTTTCCATGGTGCCGCGCTCGCGTTCGCGCGTCATCGCCAGCCCCGTCATCATGACCAGCGTCATGCTCAGGATCACGCCCATCAGCCCCGGCACGGTGTTGTACTGGGCAATCTGCTCTTCGTTGTACAGGCGGTGCACGCGCACCTCGAACGGCGGCTGGCCGCCGGCCAGGTGCGCCAGCGGGCCGGTCAGGTCTTTGCGCGCCACGGCCTGGCTGAGCTGCGTGGCCGCGCCCACCGCCATGCCGGTGGCCATGGGGTCGGTGGCGTCGGCCTCGATCAGCAGCGTGGGCCGCTCGCCGCGCAGCAGGCTGCGGGTAAAGCCGGGCGGGATGTTCAGCACGAACAGCACGCGGCCCTGGGCCAGCGCGGCGCGGCCGGCTTCTTCGCTGGGCAGCTCTTCGACGATGTGGAAATAGTCGGACGCCTTCATGGCCGATACGAAGGTGCGCGTGAATTCGCTGTGGTCGGACACGATCACCGCGGTGGGCATCTGCTTGGGATCGGTGTTGATGGCATAGCCGAACAGGGCCAGCTGCATGATGGGAATGCCGACGATCATGCCGAAGGTGATGCGGTCGCGGCGCAGCTGCAGGAATTCCTTGAGCACCATGCTCCACCAGCGCGTCCAGGAAAAGCGCCGCTCACGGGCTGTCATGCGCGGCTCCAGTTGTCGGTGGAATGGTTCATCAGGTAGATGAACACGTCTTCCAGGCTGGTGTCGACCGGCTCCAGTTTCAGGTCATTGCCGGCCACTGCCTGGCGCAGGGTGCGTTCGAGCAGCGCATGGTCTTTGCCGCTGACGTGCAGCGACGAGCCGAAGGCCACGGTCTGGTCCACGCCGGGGCTGCCGCGCAGGCGCTGGCCCAGCGGCACCAGGTCGCGGCCATGGATGGCCCAGGTGGCCAGCCCCTGCTCGGCGGTGACGCTTTCGGCGGTGCCCTGCGTCAGCAGGCGGCCGTAGGCCAGGTAGGCCAGCTTGTGGCAGCGCTCGGCCTCGTCCATGTAGTGGGTGCTGACCAGCACCGAAATGCCGCGCGCGGCCAGGGCGTGCAGCTCTTCCCAGAAATCGCGCCGCGCGGTCGGGTCCACGCCCGCGGTGGGCTCGTCGAGCAGCAACAGCTGGGGCTCGTGCAGCAGGCAGGCGGCCAGCGCCAGCCTCTGTTTCCAGCCGCCCGACAGGGATCCGGTGAGCTGGTTGGCGCGGCTTTGCAGGCCCAGGCCTTCCAGCGCCTGCTCCACGGCCTGGCGGCGGTCGGGCATTTCGTACATGCGCGCCACGAAGTCGAGGTTCTCGCGGATGGTCAGGTCTTCCCAGTACGAGAATTTCTGCGTCATGTAGCCCACATGGCGCTTGATGTCGGCGCTCTGGGTCAGGATGTCGTAGCCCAGGCAGGTGCCGCTGCCCGAGTCGGGCGTCAGCAGGCCGCACATGAGCCGGATGCAGGTGGTCTTGCCGCTGCCGTTGGGGCCCAGGAAACCGTAGATCTCGCCGCGCCCCACTTGCAGCGACACATCGTTGACCACGTGCTTGTCGCCGAAGTGCTTGTTCAGGCCGTGCACGTCGATGACCCGGTCGCCGGCGTCGGGCCGCTTCATGGCAGCGTGACCTCGACGGGCTGGCCGGGGTGCAGGCGCTCCGCGTCGCGCGGGGCCGGGTGCGCCTCGACCATGTAGACCAGCTTGCCGCGGCTGTCGCGGCTGTAGATCACCGGCGGCGTGTATTCGGCCTCGGTGGCGATGTAGCTGATCGAGGCCGGGATGGGCTCGCCGCAGGCATCGCAGCGCACCTGCACCGGCTGGCCCGTGCGCAGCCCGCCCAGCGCGGTTTCGGGCACGAAAAAGCGCAGCTTGATGTTGCCGGGCGGCAGCAGCCGCACCACCGGGCTGCCGGCCGGCACCCATTCACCCACCCGGAACAGCGTGTCGAACACCCGCGCGGCCTGGGCCGCCGCCACCTGCTTTTGCGCCAGCGCCCAGTCGGCCTGCGCCAGGGCGGCGCGCGCGGCGTCGACCTGGGCATCCTGGGCGCGCAGCTGCTGCTCGCGGCCCGGCAGCGCGGCTACCTGCAGTTGGGCGCGCAGTTCGCGCACGCGGGCGGCGCTGGATTGCGCCTGCGCGCGGCTGTCGTCGAGCTGGGCGCGCGCAATGCCGCCGGCGCGGAACTGCACCCGGTCGCGCGCCAGCTGCGCGGCGGCGCGCCGGGCCTCGGCCTCGGCCTGCGCCAGCTGGGCGCGCACCACGTCCACTTCGGGCGGGCGCTGGCCGGTGGCCAGGTCCTGCCGCTGCGCCTGGGCGGCGGCCAGGCGCGCGCGGGCCTCGCGCTGCGCCTCGGCTTCGGGGTCGGCCTCGAGGGCGAACAGGGGCGCGCCGGCCTCTACCTGCTGCCCGCGCGCGACGTGCAGGGTTTGCAGCCGCCCGGCCTGCGACGCGGCCATGTAGACGAATTCGCCTTCGACGTAGCCCTGGTAGAACGGCGCGGCATCGTTGCCGCAGGCCGCCAGCCACAAGGGCAGGCAGCCCAGCGCCAGGCGGCACCAGATGGGAAGGCGGGGCAACGCGGGCGGATGGCGGCGGGCAGGCATGGGTCAGCGTCCTTGCCGGGCAGGGGAACGGCGCGCGGCGGGGCGCCGCGCGCGGGATTCAGGCGGGAACAGCCCGCCGGTGAGCATGGCGGTGGCGTGGGCGGCAATGGCGTCGGCATCCAGCCCGGCCGTGCCGCCCTGCGGGGCCCAGATGCGCTGCCACAGCGCCGCGGTGGCCAGGGGCAGCAGCGTCATGCCCAGGATCGACAGGAACACCAGGCGCGGCTCGATGCCGGGGTTCACGGCGCCCTGGCGCTGGGCCGCCGCGACCGCGGCGGCGAAGGCGTGCAAGTGGTCGACGGGCAGATAACGAAAGACTTTTTCGCGCAGCTGGCCGCCTTCATTGACCACTTCGCGCATCCACAGCGGCGCCAGCCAGGGGCGTTCGGCGGCGCACTGCACGATGCGCGCCACGATCTGCGCCACCATGGCGCGCGGCCCGGGCGGCGGCGCGCCGGCGGTGTCGGCCGGGGGCAGGGCCGCCGGGGCCCAGACGAAGGCAATGACCGGCGACAGGCGCTCGGCCACCACCACGTCGATGAGCTGTTCGCGGTTCTTGAAGTAGTAGTGCACCATGGCCGGCGTCACGTCGGCGCGCCGCGCAATATGCGCGATGGTGGTGGCGGCGACACCCTGCGAGGCGAACAGCGCGGTGGCGACATCCAGCATCGCATCGCGGCTGTCGGCGCGCTGCGGGCGGGCGGGGCGGCCGAGCCTGCGGGCCGGCTTTGGTACGGAGGTAGGCATGCCGGCAGTTTAATTAATTGTTTAATTAATTAAAAGAGGCCGAACGAAGGAATTTGATTGCCAGGTATCAGGCTTCGCACGTGCCATGCGGCGGTTCGAACTCACAGTCGCAGTCCCGCGGCGTCCGGGCGAGCGGTGTCGGCGCGTTGGGCGGCGGGGCAGCCTGCGCAGCAGGCCGAGGGCGCCTGTATGCGCCCGAGCCCGACGCACGTGCGCCGACACCGCTCGCCCGGACGGCGTGGGACGGGGTTAGAACGCAACCCCCCAAACCCCAAAGCGCAATATCCACAGGCGCATGATCGGCACGGTGCCCGGCACCTGCGGAGCCAGACACCCGGAGGCCTTGCAAGCCGACGCTTCGGAAGGCTTAATCCAGCCGGTAATGCGCGGCGGTGCGCGTGAAGTCTTCGACGGTGGCGCGCTGCCAGTCGGCGTCGTGGCCCAGCTCTTCGGCCAGGATGCGGGCCACTTCGGGCGCGGCCAGCAGGGCGGCCTGGCTGTCCAGGAACAGGGCCCGGTTGCGCCGTGCCAGCACGTCTTCGGCGCTGCGCGCCAGCTCGTGGCGGGCGGCGAAGCGCACGTGGGCCTCGGTCAGGCCGCTGGCCTTGACCAGCATGTGCCCGATGCCGGGCAGGGCGCGCAACGCCGGCAGGTCGGTGCCGTAGTAGCTGTCGGGCGTGCCGCGCGGCGGGGCGTCCGGCACGGCGGCGCCCGCGCCATGCAGCGGCAGGTCGGCGGTGCGGCAGCGCGCCTGCGGCAGCAACTGGTGCTGGATGGCGGTGTCGACCACGTCCTGGGCCATTTTCCGGTAGGTGGTCCATTTGCCGCC
Source organism: Bordetella petrii (assembly GCF_017356245.1). NCBI lineage: Bacteria > Pseudomonadati > Pseudomonadota > Betaproteobacteria > Burkholderiales > Alcaligenaceae > Bordetella > Bordetella petrii. The sequence continues at coordinate 2,832,659 of NZ_JAFMZZ010000001.1, read as the reverse complement.
CGTGACGGTGACCAGCCCGGCGCGCGACACCACAATGGTGTGCTCGCGCGACAGGGTCTTGGTCTCGCCGGTGGCCTTGACCAGCGGGCGCAGCCCGGCCCAGACGCTGGTGACGTCGGCGCGGGTGGGCTTGTGGCTGAGATAGCGCGCGGCGGTCTGCAGAATGAAATCGACTTCGGCCTGGGTGGCCGGCGGGTCCAGCGGCAGGTCGCTGCGCGGCGTGTCGGTGGTGCCGACCAGGGTGTGGCCGTTCCAGGGCACCACGAACAGCACGCGGCCGTCGTCGGTCTTGGGAATGAGAATGGCCTTGTCGCCCGGCAGGAAATCGCGCGGCAGCATCAGGTGCACGCCCTGGCTGGGCGCCACCATGGTCTGCGCCTGCGCGTCGTCCATGCGGCGCACGCTGTCGACCCATACGCCCGTGGCGTTGACGACGCAGCGCGCGCGCAGCGTGTATTCGCCGCCGCCCAGCGCGTCCTGCACCCGCACGCCGTCGATGGCGCCCTTGTCGTCGCCGGTCAGGCCGCTGGCGCGCACGTAGTTGACCGCGGTGCCGCCCAGGTCGAACAAGGTGCGCATCAGGGCCATGGCCAGCCGCGCGTCGTCGAACTGGCCGTCGTAGTACAGCACGCCGCCGCGCAGGCCGCGGCCGGCCACCGACGGCGCCACCGTGGCGGCCTGGGCCAGCGTTTCGGCGCGCGACAGCCAGCGGCTGGGCGACAGGTTGAGCTTGCCGGCCAGCATGTCGTACATCTTCAGCCCGATGCCGTAGAAGGGCTGGTCGAACAGGCCGTAGGCGGGCACCACGAAGCCCAGCGGCCAGACCAGGTGCGGCGCGTTGCGGTTGAGCAGGCCGCGTTCGTGCAGGGCTTCGCGCACCAGCGCGATATTGCCCTGGGCCAGGTAGCGCACGCCGCCGTGCACCAGCTTGGTGGCCTTGCTGGACGTGCCCTTGGCGAAGTCGGCGGCCTCGACCAGCAGCGTGCGGTAGCCGCGCGCGGCGGCGTCCACCGCGGTGCCCAGGCCGGTGGCGCCGCCGCCGATCACGATGACGTCCCAGGCGGCGCTGTCGTTCAGCGTGTCGAGCAGGGCGGCGCGGCTGGGCGCGGGCAGGGATGCAGGGGTGGGATTCATGTAGAGGGGCGTGTGGCGGGATGCGGGGCGGGATCAGGCAAGGCTGCGCGAGTCGTCGGCGGGCGCTGCCGCGCCGGGCTCGGCGGCGGCCGCCGCGATCTCGCAGCGCACGCCGGACTCTTGCAGGACTTGCGCCAGGGGTTCTTGCGGATACGCGTCGGTGAAGAAGCGGTCGATTTGCGAGATGTGTGCCAGTTCGACCATGGCCTGGCGCTGGAACTTGCTGCTGTCGGCGGCCAGCCAGACCTCGCGGGATTGCTCGATGATGCTGCGCGCCACGCGCACTTCGCGGAAATCGTAGTCGCGCAGCGTGCCGTCGGCCTCGATGCCGGAAATGCCGATCAGGCCGATGTCGACCTTGAACTGGCGAATGAAATCGACGGTGGCCTCGCCCACGATGCCGCGGTCGCGCGGGCGCACCACGCCGCCGGCCACAATGACTTCGCAATCGGGGTTGTCGGACAAAATGTCGGCCACATGCAGGTTGTTGGTAATGACACGCAGGCCGCGATGGCGCAGCAGGGCGCGCGCGATGGCCTCGGTGGTGGTGCCGATGTTCAGGATCAGCGAACAGCCGTCGGGCACGGCCTGCGCCACGGCCTGCGCGATGCGCTGCTTGGCCTCGGCATGCAGCCCCTGGCGCTTGCGGTAGGCGATGTTCTCGATGGTGGACGCTTCGATGCGCACGCCGCCGTGAAAGCGCGACAGCAGCCCGGCTTCGGCCAGCAGGTTGACGTCGCGCCGCACGGTTTGCAGCGTGACGTCGAAGTGGCGGGCCAGGGCTTCGATGGTGGCCGACCCCTGGGATCGGACCATTTCGACCAGGGCGCTTTGTCGAGGATTCAGTGTCATATTCGCATCATAAAACAACAAAAGCGAAAAATAATGACGCGCTGCAAGATTGTTTTTCTTTCGCTTGTTGGGTAAAACGCAAAAAAGCAAAAAAACAACGAAAGCGAAGCGCATCCGCCCATCTGGAGGAGAACGATGCAGTTGACGCTGGACCAGATCGCCCTGCAGGCCGGGTCTCAGACCCACCTGTACCCCATGAGCCTGGCCCCGGCGCCCGGCGCCATGACGGTGCTGCTGGGCGCCACGCAGGCAGGCAAGACTTCGCTGATGCGCATCATGGCGGGCCTGGACCGCCCCACCGAAGGCCGCGTGCTGGTCGACGGCGCCGACGTCACGGGCGTGCCGGTACGGCGCCGCAACGTGGCGATGGTGTACCAGCAGTTCATCAACTACCCGTCGATGACGGTGTACGACAACATTGCTTCGCCCCTGAAGCTGCGCGGCGCCGCCGATATCGCCGCCCGTGTGCAGGCCATGGCCGCGCGCCTGCACATCGACCACCTGCTCAAGCGCCATCCGGCCGAGCTGTCCGGCGGGCAGCAGCAGCGCGTGGCGCTGGCGCGCGCGCTGGCCAAAGAGGCGCCGCTGGTGCTGCTGGACGAGCCCCTGGTCAACCTGGACTACAAGCTGCGCGAAGAGCTGCGCGACGAGCTGGCGGGGCTGTTCGCCGACGGCGGCTCGACGGTGGTCTATGCCACCACCGAGCCGGCCGAGGCGCTGCTGCTGGGCGGCTATACCGCGGTCATGGACGCCGGCGAACTGCTGCAGTACGGGCCGGCGGCGCAGGTGTTCCACCAGCCTGCCTCGCTGCGCGTGGCGCAGGCGTTCAGCGACCCGCCCATGAACCTGTTCGCCGCGCGCCGCGGGCCCGACGGCATCGCGCTGCCGGGCGGGGTGACGGCGTCGCGCCCGCTGCCGGATGACGGCGGCGCGGCGCAGATCACGGCCGGTCTGCGGGCCGGCGCGTTCCACGTGGCGCCGGCCAGCGGCCGCGTGGCGCTGCCCGGCAAGGTCAAGCTGGCCGAGATTTCCGGGTCGGACACCTATGTGCACGCCATGACGGCGGCCGGCCCCGTGGTGGCGCAATTGCCCGGCGTGCACCGCTACGAACTGGAGGACCCGTTGACCCTGTATTTCGAGCCGGCCAGCCTGTATGCCTTCGACGCCGGCGGCCGCCTGCTGGCCGCCGGCAGCGCCGCTGGAGCAGCCTGATGGCGGCCATTGAACTGGACCTGGCCCATTCGTACGCCAGCGATCCGCAATCCGACGACGATTACGCGCTGCTGCCGCTGCGCTTCACCTTCCGCGACGGCGGCGCGTATGCGCTGCTGGGGCCGTCCGGCTGCGGCAAGACGACGCTGCTGAACTGCATCTCGGGCCTGCTCAGGCCGTCGCAGGGCCGCATCCTGTTCGACGGGCGCGACGTCACCGGCCTGACGCCGCAGCAGCGCAACATCGCCCAGGTGTTCCAGTTCCCGGTGGTGTACGACACCATGACGGTGGCGCAGAACCTGGCGTTCCCGCTGCGCAACCGCGGCATGGCGCCGGCGCACATCCGCGAGCGGGTGGGCCGCATCGCCGAGATGCTGGACATGTCGGCGCAGCTGGACCGGCGCGCCAGCGGGCTGTCCGCCGACGCCAAGCAGAAGATCTCGCTGGGCCGCGGCCTGGTGCGCAGCGATGTGTCCGCCGTGCTGTTCGACGAGCCGCTGACGGTGATCGATCCGCACCTGAAATGGCAGCTGCGGCGCAAGCTCAAGGAAATCCACCAAGAACTCGGCCTGACGCTCATCTACGTGACGCACGACCAGACCGAGGCCCTGACGTTCGCCGAACAGGTGGTGGTGATGTCGCGCGGCAAGGCCGTGCAGATCGGCACGCCCGACGACCTGTTCGAACGGCCCGCGCATACCTTCGTGGGGCATTTCATCGGCTCGCCGGGCATGAACTTCCTGCCCGCGCAGTGGCGCGACGGCGCGCTGGCGGTGGGCACGCGCCGCCTGTCGGGCCTGCCCGCCGGCACGGCCGGAGCCCTGGCCGAAGCCGGCGAGGTGCGCCTGGGCGTGCGGCCCGAATACCTGCAGCCCTGCACGGCGGGTGCGCAGGGGGCCGTGCCGGTGCGCATTTCGCGCGTGCAGGACCTGGGCACCTACCTGCTGCTGACCGGCGATTTCGAGGGCGCCACGCTGCGGGCCCGCGCGCGCCCGGGCAGCGCGGCCGCCGAGGGCGACACGGTGTGGCTGCCGCTGCTGAATCCCCACACCTGCTTCTACCGCAACGAGGAGCGCATTTCATGAAGCCCATCAACCAACGCGCCTGGCTGCTGGTGCTGCCGGTGGTGATCTGCGTGGCGTTCTCGGCCATTTTGCCGCTGATGACCATCGTGAATTATTCGGTGCAGGACATCATCTCGCCCGACCGGCGGGTGTTCGTGGGCACCGAGTGGTATGCCATGGTGCTGCAGGACGAAGAACTGCACGGGGCGCTGCTGCGCCAGATCGGCTTTTCGCTGGCGGTGCTGGCCATCGAGATTCCGCTGGGCATCCTGCTGGCGCTGTGCATGCCCGCCTCGGGCTGGCGCGCCTCGGCGGTGCTGGTGGTGATCGCGCTGTCGCTGCTGATCCCCTGGAACGTGGTGGGCACCATTTGGCAGGTGTTCGGGCGCACCGACATCGGCCTGATGGGCGCGGCGCTGACCTGGCTGGGGGTCGACTACCACTACACCGGCGATTCGCTGGACGCCTGGCTGACGGTGCTGGCCATGGATGTCTGGCACTGGACGCCTTTGGTGGCGCTGCTGTGCTATGCGGGCCTGCGCGCCATTCCCGAGGCCTACTACCAGGCCGCGCGCATCGACGGCGCGTCGCGCCTGGCGGTGTTCCGCTACATACAGCTGCCCAAGCTGCGCGGCGTGCTGATGATCGCCGTGCTGCTGCGCTTCATGGACAGCTTCATGATCTACACCGAGCCCTTCGTGCTGACTGGCGGCGGGCCCGGCAACGCCACCACCTTCCTGTCGCAATACCTGACGCAGAAGGCCGTGGGGCAGTTCGACCTGGGCCCGGCGGCGGCGTTCTCGATCGTGTATTTCCTGATCATCCTGCTGCTGTGCTTCATCTTGTACAACTGGATGCTGCGGGCCGGCACCGCCGCCGAGGAGAACGCTCATGGATAAGCGGGGCTCGGCCTGGCGCGCGGCCTTCCTGGCGCTGTACCTGCTGTTCGCCATCCTGCCGCTGTACTGGATGCTGAACATGTCGTTCAAGACCAATACCGAGATCGTCAGCACGCTGACGCTGTGGCCCAGCCATTTCACGCTGGAGCACTACCGCACCATTTTCACCGACCCGGCCTGGTATTCGGGCTACATCAATTCGCTGATCTACGTGGCCATCAACACGGTGGTGTCGCTGGCCGTGGCGCTGCCGGCCGCCTACGCGTTCTCGCGCTACCGCTTCATCGGCGACCGGCACGTGTTCTTCTGGCTGCTGACCAACCGCATGACGCCGCCCGCCGTGTTCCTGCTGCCGTTCTTCCAGCTGTACAGCTCGCTGGGGCTGATGGACACGCACCTGGCGGTGGCGCTGGCTCACCTGGTGTTCAACGTGCCGCTGGCGGTCTGGATACTGGAAGGCTTCATGTCGGGTGTGCCGCGCGAGATCGATGAAACCGCCTATGTAGACGGTTATTCGTTCCCGCGGTTTTTCCTGACGATTTTCCTGCCGCTGATCAAGTCGGGCGTGGGCGTGGCGGCTTTCTTCTGCTTCATGTTCAGCTGGGTCGAGCTGCTGCTGGCGCGCACGCTGACTTCGGTGAACGCCAAGCCCATCGTGGCCACCATGACCCGCACGGTATCGGCCTCGGGCATGGACTGGGGCGTGCTGGCTGCGGCGGGCGTGCTGACCATCGTGCCCGGCGGCATTGTCATCTGGTTCGTGCGGCATTACATCGCGAAAGGCTTCGCGATGGGCCGGGTATAGGGGGGCTGGCCATGTTCCAGTGGATGGTATGGACGACGCCGGTGGCGGTGTTCTTCATCTGCATCGTGCTGATGCTGGCGGGCATGACGGTGTGGGAACTGAAATCGCCCACGCGGCTGCGCAAGGGCTTCCTGCCCATTGCCACCACGCGCGGCGACCGGCTGTTCATCGGCCTGATGGCCGCGGCCTGGGTCAACCTGGCCTACGTGGGGCTGGGCGAAAAGATGATGGACTGGTTCACGCTGGATGATCCGCCCACGGTGTGGATCAGCTTTGCGGCATCGATGCTGCTGCTGGCGTGGATCATGCGCAAGGGGTAAGCCACAACGAGCTGTAGCGTACGACCGCCGGCCGGCATCTTCCCAGGCCTCCGGTCGGCAGCATGGACGGGAAGGTACAACGAGGAGCAAGATCATGAAATTGCGCAGGCAAGCCATGGCGGCGAGCATCGCCCTGATCGGGTGGTCGGTCGCCTGGGCAGGAGTGCCCGAGGCCGAGAAATGGGTCGACTCCGAATTCCAGCCGTCGTCGCTGTCCAAAGACAAACAGATGGCCGAGATGCAATGGTTCATCGACGCCGCCGCCAAGCTCAAGGCCAAGGGCGTCAACGAGATCAACGTGGTGTCCGAGACCATCACCACCCACGAGTACGAGTCCAAGACGCTGGCGCGCGCCTTCACCGAGATTACCGGCATCAAGGTCAACCATGACCTGATCCAGGAAGGCGACGTTGTCGAAAAGCTGCAGACCTCGATGCAGTCGGGCAAGTCCATCTACGACGGCTGGATATCCGACTCGGACCTGATCGGCACGCACTACCGGTACGGCGCCATCCTGCCGCTGTCGGACTACATGGCGGGCGCGGGCAAAGACTGGACCAACCCCGGCCTGGACCTGAAGGATTTTATCGGCACCAAGTTCACCACCGCGCCGGACGGCAAGCTGTACCAGCTGCCCGACCAGCAGTTCGCCAACGTGTACTGGTTCCGCGCCGACTGGTTCGCGCGTCCGGACCTGCGCGAGAAATTCAAGGCCAAGTACGGCTACGAGCTGGGCGTGCCCACCAACTGGTCGGCCTACGAAGACATTGCCGATTTCTTCACCAACGACGTGAAGGAGCTCGACGGCAAGAAAATCTACGGCCACATGGACTACGGCAAGAAAGACCCGTCGCTGGGCTGGCGTTTCACCGACGCCTGGCTGTCGATGGCGGGCGCGGCCGACAAGGGCCTGCCCAACGGCATGCCGGTGGACGAATGGGGCATCCGCGTGGCCGACGACAAGTGCACGCCGGTGGGCGCGTCGGTAGAGCGGGGCGGGGCCACCAACAGCCCGGCCGCCGTCTATGCGCTGACCAAGTACATCGACTGGATGAAGAAGTACGCGCCGCCGCAGGCCATGGGCATGACGTTTTCTGAATCCGGGCCGGTGCCGGCGCAGGGCCATATCGCCCAGCAGATCTTCTGGTACACCGCCTTCACGGCCGACATGACCAAGAAGGGCCTGCCGGTGGTCAATGAAGACGGCACGCCCAAGTGGCGCATGGCGCCGTCGCCTTATGGCCCGTACTGGAAGGACGGTATGCAGAACGGCTACCAGGACGTGGGCTCATGGACTTTCTTCAAGTCCACCGACCCCGACCGCCTGGCCGCCGCCTGGCTGTACGCCCAGTTCGTCACGTCCAAGACGGTGTCGCTGAAGAAGTCCATCACCGGGCTGACCTTCATCCGCGACAGCGACATCCACAGCGACTATTTCACCAAGAACGCCAACCGCTACGGCGGCCTGATCGAGTTCTACCGCAGCCCGGCGCGGGTGGCCTGGACGCCCACCGGCAATAACGTGCCCGACTATCCCAAGCTGGCCCAGCTGTGGTGGAAGAACGTGGCCACGGCGGTCACGGGCGAACAGACGCCGCAGAAGGCCATGGACAACCTGGCCGAAGAGATGGACCGCGTGATGGCCCGCCTGGAGCGCGCCGGCATGAGCCACTGCGCGCCCAAGCTCAACAAGAAGAGCGATCCGTCGAAGTGGCTGTCCGACCAGCACGCGCCCTGGAAGAAACTGGCCAACGAAAAGCCGCAAGGCCAGACGATTCCGTACGACCAGCTGCTGCAGGCCTGGAAAGAAGGCAAGGTTCGCTGAGCGGCCAACTGCCAGGTGGCTGACACCGCTGTAGGCCGCGGCCGTCTCAGTCGTACGGTGTCAGGCACCCTGGCGGGAGCCTGACACCTGGCAGTTGGCCAGGTGTCTGACTCCCGCAGGGTGTCAGACACCGAAGTGCGCAGCGGCTGTTCCAGCAGTACGGCGCCAGGCACCCGGCAAATCTGTCGCGCAAAGCCGGCCGTTATCGCGCCGCCACATCAGGCAGCACGATCTGCGCCGTGCCCGGCAGCACCCATTGCGCGCATTCCCGCGTGGCGTCGATGCAGCCGCCTTCCGCGTAGACGCCCTGGGGGTCGCGCCGGCGCAGCATGCGCGCCAGGATGTCCCGCACCGCGGCCGGATCGGCCAGGGTGCGCGCCACCCGGTCTTCGACCATGGCTTCGTCCAGCACCAGCCGGCCCTGCGCATCCAGGCGCGCGCCGTCGCGCCAGTGGTAGATTTCGACGCACTTGGCGGTCAGGGTGTAGGGCTGGTCGCGCTTCCAGAAGTTGTTGAACAGGCCGCTGCCCAGGTAGAACACCCACGAACCCTCGTAGCCTTCCACGTTGGACGAATGCGCGTCGGGGTTGCGGAACCACAGCCGGTCGCCCGGCACGTAGTACCGGGGCGGCAGCGGCGCGTCCATCGAGCCGTATTCGCGCAGGAACACGTCATGGAACGGCCCCGACATGATGGCGCGCGTTTCCCACTGCCGCTGCAGGCTGGCGTACAGCGCCGGATGCGCGGCCTGCAGTTCCAGGGCGATGCCCAGCAGCGTCACGTATTCGGTGGCGCGGTAGCACGAAAACGAATACAGCTTGCCCGAAGCCTCGGGCTGGGTGGCTTTTTGCAGGGCCTCGATCAGCGACACGCCCGGTTCGATGGTGAAGCCGCGCGTCTCGTCATAGCGCCAGTAGCCCGCCGGCCGTTCAGCCTGTTCGGTGTCGAAGGCCAGGGCGGTCTTGCGCGCGGCCTGCACGATGTGCTGGCGGATGCGCACGGCGCTGCGCAGTTCGGCGGCATCGGGAAACGGAAAGGCCACCGGCCCCAGCAGCATGGCCAGCAGGATCTCGCGCGCCAGGTCGTCGGCACGGGCTTCGGTGTCCAGTTCCAGGGCGGCGCATAGCGAGGTGGTGTCGCGCTGCGGCGCCAGTTCCAGCAAGGCCTGGCTGGGCTCGAAATGCACGGCGCAGGGGCCGTCGGGCACCGCCTGCGCGTAGGGCGCCAGGCCCAGGCTTTGCAGGAAATCGTGGGCCGCCTGGCGTTCGGCCCGCAGCGCGCCGGCGCTGGGCGCGGCGATGCGGATGCCTTGCCGCGGGGCGGGCTGGCGGGGCGATTCGGATGAGGGCATGCGCAGGCTCCGTGGCGCGGTGCGCGTCCGATCGGGATGAGGCCGCGCGCGCCGTCAGGCGCCAGATTCTACTGCCGGGCGGACGCCTGTGGCACACCCGCCGGCAGCAGGCGCGCCAGGGCCTCGGCGTCCATGAAGCGGATGTTGTGGCGCGAGGCGTAGTCGCGCGCCGGCGCCGAGGGGGCGCCCAGCGCCACGTAGATGCTTTCGCCGGCGCCCGCATCGGCCCGGGCGGACTCCAGGCGCTGCAGGGGCTCGACGCCGGTGTGGGCGGCTTTCCAGCGGCGCGCCGCCAGCAGGGCGCGGCCGCCGCCGGCCCGCGTGACTTCGAAATCGGCCGCGTTGCCGTTCAGGCGCCTGATCTCGCAGCCGTCGCGGCGCAGCGCCGCTTCCAGCACGTCGGCAAAGGCCGGCCAGGACAGCGCGGCCAAGGTGGCCGCGGTTTGCTCGACGCGGGCCGGCGAAGGCTTGCCGCGCTGCTTCCAGGCGGCGATGCCGGCGATGGCCAGGAACGGAATGGCCGCAAAGACCGGGAAAGGCGCGTAGGCCGGCGGCAGCGCCGCCAGCCCGATGACGATCAGCACGGCCGCCACCAGCAGGCTGATCCACCAGGGGGAGCGCAGCAAAATGGCGAACAGCGAATTCTTGGCCATGAGTTTCATGGAAGGTTCCTGGGCAGCGGGGCAGGGTGGATCAGGGGGCCGGGGCGCCGGGCGGCGCGGCCGGTGGGGGCTCGGCAGCGGGAGGGGCGGCGGGAGGGGCGGGCGGCTCGGGCCGCACCGCCGGCGAGCCGTCCGGGGCGCGCGCCATCCAGGCGATCAGCGAGGCGCGCATGGCTTCTTCGACCGACATGTCGATGGGCTGTACCCAGTCGGTCGGCACGAATACGGTATAGCCGCCGATCATGTAGCCCATGGGCAGGTATACCGCCACGCGCTCGCCCGGCAGGAAGCCGTCGGGCAGGCCGGCGGTGCCGCGCCGGGTGATCAGGCCCACCAGTTCGAGCGGCTGGCCGGGAATGCGCAGGATCACCACGTGCTGGGTATCGGTCTTGGCGCTGGGCGAGAAATAATCGGCGAAGCTTTTCAGCGACGAATAGATGCTCTTGACCACCGGCAGGTTGGTGAAGGGCATTTCAACCAGGTGGAACACGCGCTGCACGCGTTCTTTCGACACCAGGTAGCCGATCAGCAGAATGCCCAGCACGCCCAGCGCCAGGCCCATGCCGGGAATGTAGAAGCTGCCGATGAACGGGCTGAGCAGCGCCAGCGCCATGCGTTCGGTCCAGGCCAGCACGATGTACAGCAGGTAGATCGTGAGCGCGATCGGCAGTACGGTGATCAGCCCGCGGAAAAAATATCGGTACAGGCGCGTCATGAGATCGGGTCTCCGGTTGGGCGCGGCGGCCTCGGGCTATCAATACTAGTGGCCATGGGTGGGCAGGAACAGGGTTTCCTTGATTTCTTCCATGACCACATAGCTGCGCGATTCCGCCGACGCGGGCAGGCGCTTGAGAATCTCGCCCAGCAGCCGGCGGTATTCGTTCATTTCGGTCAGGCGGGCCTTCACCAGGTAGTCGAAATCGCCCGACACCAGGTGGCATTCCATGACTTCGGGCACGTAAAGCAGTTCCTGCTTGACCTTGTCGAACATGTCGCCGGACTTGGCCGACAGTTTGATTTCAAGGAACACCAGCAAGTTTCGGCCCAGGGCGGCGGGGTTGACGCGGGCATGATATCCGGCGATGACGCCCTCGCGTTCCAGGCGCTTGACGCGTTCGGAGCAGGGGGTGGCCGACAGGTTGATGCGTTCGGCCAGATCGGTAATGGAGATGCGTCCGTCGCGCTGCAGGATGTCGAGGATTTTCAGGTCGATACGGTCGAGTTCGCGCATTTCACTCTTGCCGGGCCGCCGGGGCCCGTGCCGCCAGTCGAAAAATGGATTGGAACGGGTGATTTTAGTGCTTTTCACTGCCAGGCCGCTTCTAGACTATTCGAATATTCGTGTGACATGTCTAAATCGGGGAATTCTCATGCACGTCATCGTCCTGGGCAGCGGCGTGATCGGCATCACCACTGCCTATTATCTGGCCCGGCAGGGCGCCAGGGTCACGGTGCTCGACCGCCAGCCCGAGGCCGCCTGCGAAACCAGCTACGCCAATGCCGGGCAGGTGTCGCCGGGCTATTCCACGCCCTGGGCGGCCCCCGGCATTCCCCTGAAGGCGCTGAAGTGGCTGTTCCAGAAAGACGCGCCGCTGGCGATCCGGCCCGACGGCACGCTGTACCAGTGGCGCTGGATGGCCGCGATGCTGGCCAACTGCTCGGCCGGCCGCTACGCGGTCAATAAAGAACGCATGCTGCGCCTGGCCGAATACAGCCGCGATTGCCTGCGCGAGCTGCGCGCCGATACCGGTATCCAGTACGAGGCCCGTACGCGCGGCACGCTGCAGCTGTTCCGCAGCGCCCACCAGTACGAAGCGGCGCAGCGCGACATCCAGGTGCTGGACGCCTGCGGCGTGCCCTACGAACTGCTGGACAGCGCCCGCCTGCAAACCGTCGAGCCGGCCCTGGCCCGCACCGCGCACAAGCTGGCCGGCGGCCTGCGCCTGCCCAACGACGAAACCGGCGATTGCCGCCTGTTCACGCGCCGCCTGGCGCTGCTGGCGGCCGGCCTGGGCGTGGAGTTCCGCTACGGCCAGGATGTCGAAGGCCTGCAAGCCAGCGGCGCCGAGATCCGCGGCGTGCGGGTCGGCGGCGACATCCTGACGGCCGACCGCTACGTGGCGGCCTTCGGCAGCTATACGCGCGGTTTCCTGGCCCCCCTGGGCCTGCGCCTGCCGGTGTACCCGGTCAAGGGGTATTCGCTGACCATCCCGCTGGCCCGCGCCGACGCGGCGCCGGTTTCCACGGTGCTGGACGAAACCTACAAGGTTGCCGTCACGCGCTTCGACAACCGCATCCGGGTCGGCGGCATGGCCGAGCTGGCGGGCTTCGACCTGCGCCTGAACCCGGCGCGCCGCCGCACGCTCGAGCACGTTGTCAACGACCTGTACCCCGGCTGCGGCGATGTGGCCCAGGCCGAGTTCTGGACCGGCCTGCGCCCCATGACGCCCGACAGCACGCCCATCGTGGGCGCCACGCGCTACGCCAACCTGTTTCTCAATACCGGGCACGGCACCCTGGGCTGGACCATGGCCTGCGGGTCGGGCAAGCTGGTGGCCGACCTGGTCACCGGCCAGCGGCCCGCCATCCGCGCCGACGACCTGGCCCTGTCGCGCTACCACGCCCCGCAGGCGCGCCGCGCCGGCCCCGCGCTGGGCGAACGCTCTACGGCGTAAGCGCGCCGGCGCCGCGCGGGCTGCGCCCCGTGCGGCGCATGCCTTGTGCCACAATCGCGCCATGGCCCCGTGCCGTGGCGGCGCGGGCATTCTGCGGGCGACTCGTGATCCATCTCATTCATACCGCCGATTGGCAGATCGGGCGGCAGTACGGCCAGTTCGACACCGATGACGCCGCCATGCTGGCCGAGGCCCGCTATGCGGCGGTGGCGCGCATTGCCGCGCTGGCGGCCGAGCGGCGCGCCGACGCGGTGCTGGTGGCCGGCGACGTATTCGATACCCAGGCCGTCTCCGACCGCAGCATCCGCCGGCTGTTCGACGCGCTGGCGGCCTATGCCGGCCCCTGGGTGCTCATCGCCGGCAATCACGATGCCGCGCTGGCCGACAGCGTGTGGTCGCGGGCGCACCAGCTGGGCTGCATCGGCGCCAACGTGCACGTGCCGCTGCGGCCCGGCGTGGTCGACCTGCCCGGCCTGAACCTGGCCGTGCTGGCCGCGCCCCTGACGCAGCGCCACACGTACGATGACACGACCGCCGTGTTCGACACGCTGGCAACCGAGCCGGGACGCGTGCGGGTGGGCCTGGCCCACGGCAGCGTGGCCGGCCGGCTGCCCGACGCGGTGGATTCGGCCAACCCCATCGCCGCCGACCGCGCGGCGCGCGCCAGGCTCGACTACCTGGCGCTGGGCGACTGGCACGGCTGCCTGCAGATCGATGCGCGCACCTGGTATGCCGGCACGCCCGAGCCGGACCGCTTCCGCGCCAACGCGTCCGGTTGCGCCCTGGATGTGCGGCTGCCCGGCGCCGGCGCCGAGCCGGTGGTCGAGGCCCTGCCGGTGGCGCAGTACCGGTGGGCGCACTGGGTCGAATCGCTGTCGCTGCCTTCCGATGCCGAGTCGCTGGCCCACCGCCTGCAGGCGGTGGGCGCCGATGATGTGCTGCGCCTGGAACTGTCCGGCCAGTTGCCGCTGGACACCTGGGATGCGCTGCAAGAGGCCATTGCGCGCGCGGCGGCGCGCACGCGCGCCTTGCTGCTCGATGCCGCCGGCGTGTCGCTGGCGCCCGATGCGCAAGACCTGGCGGCCCTGGGGGCAAGCGGTTATGTGGGCGAAGTGGCCGCGCAACTGCAGGCGCTGCAAGAAGACCCCGCCCAGGCGCCGGCGGCCAGGCAGGCGCTGCGCCTGCTGGTGCAGTTCCAGCGCGAGCGCGCGGAGGCGCCATGAAGCTGCGCCGCATCGCGCTGGAAGAGTTCCGCAAGTTCCGCGGCTCGGCCGTGCTGGACCAGCTGGCCGATGGCCTGAACGTGATCGCCGGCCCGAACGAGGCCGGCAAAAGCACTTTCGTGGCCGCCATCCGGGCGGCGTTCCTGGAGCGCTACAAGACCACCAAGGTGGCCGGCCTGGCGCCCTGGGGCGCGCAGGGCGCCAGGCCGTCGGTCGAGATCGATTTCGAGCATGGCGGGCATCGCTATCTGCTGCGCAAGACCTTTCTCAGCCGCGCGCGTTGCGAGCTGCTGGTCGATGGCGGCGCCGAGCGGCACGAAGGCGAAGCGGCCGAGAACGCGCTGGCGGGCCTGCTGGGGTTCGAGTTTCCCGCCAAAGGGCATAGCCGGCCCGAGCACGGCGGCATTCCCGGCCTGCTCTGGATCCCGCAGGGCGAAGGCCAGAACCTGGCCGAGCCGGCGGGCCATGCGCAGGGGCATCTGCGCGAGGCCCTGACGCGCCTGACCGGCGAACTGGCCTCGGCCGACGGCGATCATCTCTACGAGCGCGTCGAAGCCGAACGCGCCGCGCTGCGCGATGCGCGCAGCGGCCGGCCCAAGGGGCCCTATAAAGAAGCCGAAGACGCCAGCCAGCGGGCGGCGCAGGCCGCCGACACGCTGGCCGCGGCCAAGCGGGCGCTGGATGCCGATGTGGACCGGCTGGCCGCGCTGCGCCGCGATTACGACAAGGCCCAGCAAGAGCAGCCCTGGCTCGAGCTGGAACAGCGCGCGGCGCAGGCGCGCGCGCGCCTGGCCGAGATCGGCCGCGAGCGCGAGGCGCTGGCGGGCCTGCAGCGCGAACTGGCGCAGGCCGACGACACGCTGGCCTTGCTGCATGAACAGGTCGAGCGCGACCAGCGCGATGGCGCGGCGCTGCGCGAATTGCGGGCCCAGGCCGAGGCGGCCGCCGCCGGCCTGGAGCCGGCCCGCGCCGCGCTGCAGCGGGCCCTGCAATTGCAGCAGCAGGGCGACGAACAGCTGGCCCGCTGCCAGGCGCAAGTGGCGGCCGCGCAGCAGGCGGCGCAGCGGCGCGATTGCGATGAACAGCTGCAGCGGCTCGAGCGCGAGCTGCAGCGCCTGGACGAAGCCATCGCCCAGGCAGGCCGGCTGGCGCAGCAGATCCAGGCCCTGCAGCGCGGCGCCGCCGGCCTGGCGATCGATGAAACCGGCCTGCGCGCCCTGCGCGACGTCGAACAACGCATCGCGCAGTTGCAGGTGCAGCAGCGCGCCGGCGCGACCCGGCTGCAGCATCGCCTGCAGGCCGGCCAGCACATCGACATGGAAGGCTCGGCGCTGACGGGCGCGGGCGAGGTGCTGCTGGCCGAAGCCGCCGAATTGCACATTCCGGGGGTCGGCACCCTGCGCATCGAACCGGGCGGGCGCGACTTGCCGGCCGTGCTGGCAGCGCTGCACACGGCCCGCGCCGAACACGAGGGGCTGCTGGCGCGCCTGGGGTGCGCCAGCCTGGCCGACGCCGAGGCGCGCGCCGCCGCGCATGAGCAGGCGCGCCGCGACCTGGACATGGCGCGCCAGCATTTGCGGATCCAGGCGCCGGAAGGCGTCGAGGCGCTGCAGACGGCCCAGGGCCAGGCCCACGAGCGCCGCACGCAGCTGCAGGCCCTGCGCGCCAGCCTGCCCGACAGCGCCGCGCCGGCCGACCTGGCGCAGGCCCAGCAGACGTTGCGAACGGCCACGGCCGAGGCCGGGCACGCCGGCCAGGAAGTGGTGTCGTTCCGCACCGCGCTGGACACGCAGCAGGCGCGCGCGCAGGTGCTGCAGGCGCAGTGGGCGGCGCGGCAGGGCGAGTTCGACGCCGCCGGGCGCGCCGAACAGCGCGAGCAGCGCGGCGCCCGGCTGGTCGAGGCGCGGGCGCGGCGCGACACGCTGGCGCAGCGCGTCCAGGCGGCGCAGGCGGCCCTGCAGGCGCACCAGCCCGAACTCATCGAGCAGGATGCCCAGCGCTTCGAGCAGTCGGCGGTGCTGGCCCGCGACGCGCACCAGCGCCGCCATGCCGAGCTGCTGCAACTGCAGGGCAAGCTGGAACAGGCCCAGGCCCAGGGCCTGGGCGAACAGCTGCTGCAGGCGCAGGCCGATGCCCAGCGGCTGGCCCGGCGGCGAGACGAGTTCGCCACGCGGGCGCAGGCGCTCGACCTGCTGTGGCAACTGGTAAGCGAGCGGCGCGCCGCGGCGACGCAGCGCCTGCTCGATCCGCTGGCGCGCCGGTTGCAGCACTATGCGGGCCTGCTGTTTCCGGGCGCGCAATGGCGCCTGGACGATGCCCTGATGCCGGCGGCGCTGGCGCGCGGCGGCGGCGACGATGCGATCGAAGCGCTCAGCTTCGGCACACGCGAGCAACTGGGCGTGCTGGCGCGGCTGGCCTATGCCGACCTGCTGCAGCAGGCCGGCCGGCCGACCCTGCTGGTGCTGGACGACACCCTGGTCCATGCCGACGACAGCCGGCGCGAACTGATGAAGCGCGCGCTGTACGACGCGGCCTCGCGCCACCAGGTGCTGCTGTTCACCTGCCATGCCGATGCCTGGCAGGATATGGGGGTAGGGGTGCGGGAAGTGCCGGCTGCCTGAGTTCAGGCGCCTGTGGGTATTGCGCTGGGAGGTTGCGCTGGGAAGGGGCGCTGAGAGTTGCGTTCTAGCCCCGTCCCGCGGCGTCCGGCCGGGCGGTGGCGGCGCACGTGCGTCGGGCTCGGGCGCAACCAGGCGCCCTCGGCCTGCTGCGCAGGCTGCCCCGCCGCCCAACGCGCCGCCACCGCCCGGCCGGACGCCGCGGGACTCGATCAGTGAGTCGAACCGCCGCACAGCATCCGTGTCGTTGGTGGCTCGGCCGGGTGTCTGACTCCCGCAGGGTGTCAGACACCGAAGTGTGCAGCGACTGTCTCAACAGCACGGTGCCTGGCACTCTGACGGGAGCCCGACACCTTACCGAGCTCACCGTCCCGGCTCAGTTCAGCCGGATGTTCTGCTCTTTGGCGATGCGCTTGCGCAGTTCGAGCTCGTGCTTGATCTGTGCCGCGTACTGCTCGGGCGTGTTGCCGTCGACCAGGGCGCCGCGCTCTTCCAGGCGCTGGCGAATGGCCGGGTCCTGCAGTGTTTTCACGGCCGCGTCGTGCACGCGCTTGACGATGGCGGGCGACACGCCGGCCGGGGCCACCAGGCCGTACCAGGCCATGTTGTCCATGGCGGGCAGGCCCGCTTCGGCGAAGGTGGGCACGTCGGGCAGGCTGGCCACGCGCGCCGGGGCGGCCACGGCCAGCGCGCGCAGCTTGCCGGCCTGGATGTGCGAGATCGACGACGGCAGGTTGTCGAACTGGGCGCTGACCTGGCCGGCCAGCGTGTCATTGAGCGCCGGGCCCGAACCCCGGTAGGGCACGTGGATCATGTCGGTGCCCGTCAGCGACTTGAACAGCTCGCCGTCCAGGTGCGAGATGCTGCCCGTGCCGGCCGATGCATAGCTGTACGTGCCGGGCTGCGACTTCAGCAGGGCGATGAATTCCTTCAGGGTCTTGGCCGGCGTTTTCGGGTTCACCGTCAACACGTTGGGCACGTTGACCAGGTTGGTGATCGGCGTGAAGTCTTTCAGCGGATCGTACGGGGTCAGCGCGTTGGTGGCGGGGTTGGTGGCCATGGTGCTCACCGTGGCCACGCCCAGGGTATAGCCGTCGGGCGCGGCCTTGGTCAGGGCTTCGGCGCCGATCGCGCCGCCGCCGCCGCCGCGGTTCTCGACCACTACCGGCTGGCCCAGCTCGCGGCTGAGGCCGTCGGCCACGATGCGCGCCACCAGGTCGGTGGTGCCGCCCGCGGCAAAGGGCACCAGCAGGCGCACGGGGCGCTCGGGGTAGCCCTGGGCATGGGCGCCGGCGCCGATCAGGCAGGCCGCGGCCAGCAGTGCAGTCTTGAAAAAGGGGGTGTGCTTCAACATAAAGTCTCCTGTGCGCATTCCGCCATAACGGGTCGGATGCGCGCGCATTATTGCACTAGGCAATCCCCGCGCCGTGCGAACCTTACAAGAATCTGATATTTTTCGGGGTGGATTCCTGGCCGGCTTCTTCGACGCGCTGGCGTCGCGGTCGCGGCGTCGCTGCAACGGCGCGCCACGCCGGGCTTCCGAGTAACGCCACCCTGGCCGTATGCTTGGCTCACGCCCACGAGACAAGCCGCTGGTCCTCCCGGAACGCCATGTCGCTGATTCTCATCCTCGCTCTGCCGTTTGCCGGCAGCCTGTGCGCCGCGCTGCTGCCGTCCAACGCCCGCAATGCCGAGGCCTGGCTGGCCGGCCTTACCGCGCTGGCATGCATGCTGCTGGTGGCCGGCCTGTACCCGCAGGTTGCCGACGGCGGCGTAATCCGGGCCGACCTGGCGTGGGCGCCGGCGCTGGGCCTGCAGTTCACCCTGCGCATGGACGGCTACGCCTGGCTGTTCGCGCTGATCGTCTCGGGCATGGGCGCGCTGGTGGTGCTGTACGCGCGGTACTACATGTCGCCCGAAGACCCGGTGCCGCGCTTCTTCTCGTTTTTCCTGGCCTTCATGGCCGCCATGCTGGGCGTGGTGCTGTCGGGCAACCTGATCCAGCTGGTGCTGTTCTGGGAAATGACCAGCCTGGCGTCGTTCATGCTGATCGCCTATTGGCACCACCGGCTCGACGCCAAGCGGGGCGCGCGCATGGCGCTCACCGTCACCGGCGCGGGCGGGCTGTGCCTGCTGGCCGGCGTGCTCATCCTGGGCCACATCGTCGGCAGCTACGACCTCGACCGCGTACTCGCGTCCGGCGACCTGGTGCGGGCCGATCCCTGGTACCCGGCCGTGGTCGCCCTGGTGGCGCTGGGCGCGCTGACCAAAAGCGCGCAGTTTCCCTTCCAGTTCTGGCTGCCCAACGCCATGGCCGCGCCCACGCCGGTGTCGGCCTACCTGCATTCGGCCACCATGGTGAAGGCCGGCGTGTTCCTGCTGGCGCGCTTCTGGCCGGTGCTGGCCGGCACCGAAGAATGGTTCTGGATCATCGGCGGGGCGGGGCTGTGCTCGCTGGTGCTGGGGGCCTACGCGGCGATCTTCCAGCAAGACATGAAAGGCGTGCTGGCCTATTCCACCATCAGCCACCTGGGCCTGATCACGCTGCTGCTGGGCATGAACAGCTCGCTGGGGCTGGTGGCGGCCATCTTCCACATGGTCAACCACGCCACCTTCAAGGCGTCGCTGTTCATGGCGGCCGGCATCGTCGACCACGAAACCGGCACGCGCGACCTGGGCCGGCTCAGCGGCCTGCGGCGCGCCATGCCCATCACCGCCACGCTGGCCATGGTGGCGGCTGCGGCCATGGCCGGGGTGCCGCTGCTCAACGGCTTCATCTCGAAAGAAATGTTCTTCGCCGAGACCACCTTCGTCAGCGGCGACCCGCTCATCCAGTACGGCCTGCCGGCGCTGGCGGTGCTGGCCAGCGCCTTCAGCGTGGCCTATTCGCTGCGCTTCATCCTGCAGGTCTTCTTCGGTCCGTCCGCCCGCGACCTGCCGCGCGCGCCGCACGAACCGCCGCGCTGGATGCTGGTACCCAGTGGCCTGCTGGTGCTGATGTGCCTGGTGGTGGGCGTGATTCCCGGCATCACCGTCGGCCCCTTCCTGCACGCCGCCGCCCAGAGTGTGCTGGGCTCCAACATGCCGGAATACAGCCTGGCGGTATGGCACGGCCTGAACCTGCCGCTGGTCATGAGCTTCGCGGCCATGGTGGCGGGCATAGCGCTGTACCTGGCGCTGCGGGCGCGCCAGCAGGCGCAGCCGGGGCGGGTGCCGTTCATTTACCGGCTCGACGGCCGGCGCTCGTTCGAGTTCCTGCTCGACTACTCCAGCGTGGCGGCCGGCTGGCTGCTGGGCCGCGTCGCCTCGCCGCGCCTGCAGGTGCAGATGGTGCTGATCGTGGTCGGCGCGCTGCTGGTGGCCTGGCTGCCGCTGCACCATGGCCGCTGGAACGATGCCCCGGCTCCGGTCACGGCGCTCGATCCGGCCTTTGCCGTGCTCTGGATCGTGGGCGGCATCTGCGCGGTCGGCACGGCCTTCCAGGCCAAGTACCACCGCCTGGCCGCGCTCATCCTGGCGGGCGGGGCCGGGCTGGCCACCTGTCTGACTTTCGTCTGGTTTTCGGCGCCCGACCTCGCCCTGACGCAACTGGCCGTCGAAGTGGTCACGGTGGTGCTGCTGCTTTCCGGGCTGCGCTGGCTGCCGCGCCGCATCGAGGGCAGCCTCGACGGCGAACGGCACGAAACGCGCGCGCGCCTGCGGCGCACCCGCGACGTGATCATCGCCGCGGTCGCGGGCACGTCGGTGGCGGCGCTGGCCTACGCCATGCTGACGCGCTCGCCGCGGCAGACCATCTCGTCCTTCTTTGTCGACAAGGCCCTGCCGGAAGGCGGCGGCACCAACGTGGTCAATGTCATCCTGGTCGACTTCCGCGGCTTCGATACGCTGGGCGAAATCACCGTGGTAGGCATCGTCGCGCTCACCGTATACGCCTTGCTGCGCCGCTTCCGGCCGGCCCCCGAAAGCGCCGACCTGCCGCTGCAGCAGCGCGACCCGGCCAGCGCGCCCAGCGCGGCGCCCGACATCCAGGCGGAACTGCCCGATGGCGCGATGGCGCTGCCGGCGGTGCTGGTGCGCCTGCTGCTGCCCGTGGCGGCCATGGTGTCGGCCTACCTGCTGCTGCGCGGCCACAACCAGCCGGGCGGCGGCTTTGTGGGCGGCCTGGTCATGGCCACGGCGGTGATCCTGCAATACATGGTGGGCGGCGTCTACTGGGTCGAGTCGCGCAGCCGCCTCAACCCCCAGCACTGGATCGGGCTGGGCCTGCTGTGCGCCGGCCTTACCGCCACGTCGGCCTGGCTGGCCGCGCGGCCGTTCCTGTCGGCGCTGGCCTGGGATGTCCCGGTGCCGCTGCTCGGGCACATCCATCTTTCCACCGTGCTGCTGTTCGACGTGGGCGTTTATATGCTGGTGGTCGGCGGCACCTTGCTGGTGCTGGTTGCGCTGGCCCACCAATCACTGCGCGCGCAGCGCAAGGCGGCGGCCGAAGCCCAGGCAGCCGCGCAAGAAGCCGGAGGTACCGCCTGATGGAATTGATATACGCCGCCGCTATCGGCGTGCTGGCCGGATCCGGCGTGTGGCTGATTCTGCGGCCGCGCACCTTCCAGCTCATCATGGGGCTGACGCTGGTCTCGTACGCCGTCAACCTGTTCATTTTCGGCATCGGCCGGCTGACGGTCGGCCGCCCGCCGGTCATCGACCCGGCGGTGGCGCCCGACCCGGCCGCGATGGCCGATCCGCTGCCCCAGGCGCTGGTGCTTACCGCCATCGTCATCGGCTTCGCCACCACCGCGCTGTTCCTGGTGGTGCTGCTGGCCTCGCGCGGCCTCACCGGCACTGACCATGTCGATGGCAGGGAGTCGGAATCTTGATCGACTGGCTGCAACACGCGCCCATCTATCCCATCGCGGTGCCGCTGATCGCCGGCGCGGCGATGCTGCTGCTGGCCGACACCCGCCGCGGCCTGCGGGCCGGCATCGCGGTGGCGTCGGGGCTGGCCCAGCTGGCCGCCGCCATCGCCCTGCTGGCGCTGGCGGCCGGGGCAGGGGGGCACTGGCCCACAGGCGTCGGCGTCTACCTGCCCGGCGACTGGCCGGCGCCGTTCGGCATCGTGCTGGTGGTCGACCGGCTGTCGGCCATCATGCTGGCGCTCAATGCGGTGCTGGGGCTGGCGGCGCTGATCTACTCGCTGGCGCGCTGGGATCGCCTGGGCGTGCATTTCCACCCCTTGTTCCAGTTCCTGCTGATGGGCCTGAACGGCGCCTTCCTCACGGGCGATCTGTTCAACCTGTTCGTGTTCTTCGAGGTGCTGCTGGCCGCGTCCTACGGCCTGCTGCTGCATGGCTCGGGCGCGGCGCGGGTCAGCGCCGGGCTGCACTACATCGTCGTCAACCTGGTGGCGTCGTTCCTGCTGCTGATCAGCATCGCGCCCATCTACGGCGTGACCGGCACCCTGAACCTGGCCGACCTGGCGGTGCGCGCGGGCACGCTGGACGGCAGCGAGCGGCTGCTGTTCGAGGCCGGCGCCGCCGTGCTGGGCATCGCCTTCCTGGTCAAGGCCGGGGCGTGGCCGCTGAACTTCTGGCTGGTGCGCGGCTACGGATCGGCCAGCGCGCCGGTGGCGGCGGTATTTTCCATCATGACCAAGGTCGGCATTTATGCCTTGCTGCGCATCGGCTCGCTGCTGCTGCCCACCGGCGCGCCGGCCGCCTTCAGCCTCGACTGGATGTTCGCCGCCGGGCTGGCCACGCTGGTGTTCGGCGCCATCGGCCTGCTGGCCACGCAGCAGCTCGAACAAATGGTGGGCTATTGCGTCATCATCTCGGCCGGCACGCTGCTGACCGCGCTGGGCATGCCCGGCGTCACCCTGACTGGGCCGGCGCTGTTCTACCTGCTCAGCTCGGTGCTGACCACCGGCGCCTTTTTCATGCTGGTCGAACTGGTCGAGCGCACGCGCACATTCGGCGCCAATGTGCTGGCCGTCACCATGGACATGTTCGACCTCGATGACCCCGAAGCGCCCAACCGTTCCGACGACGTGGTCGGCGTGGCCATCCCGGCGGCCATGGCCTTCCTGGGCCTGGCCTTCGTGTCGTGCGCCTTGCTGGTCACCGGCCTGCCGCCGCTGTCGGGCTTCGTGGCCAAGTTCTCGCTGCTGTCGGCGGCGGTCAGCGCGGCCAATGCATCGGTGCAGCCGGCCGACGCCTGGGTCCTGGTGGCCGCGGTGCTGGTGTCCGGCCTGGCCGGCATCGTGGCGTTCGGCCGCGCCGGCATCCGCATCTTCTGGAGCGCCGACGAGCGCAGCACGCCGCGCCTGCGCCTCAGCGAAGCCGGCCCGGTGGCCGTGCTGATCCTGCTGTGCGTGGGCCTGGCGGCCGGGGCCGGGCCGGTGTCGGCCTACCTGGACGAAGCCGCCCGCGTGCTCGACCAGCCGGCGCTGTATATCGACGCGGTGCTGTCGGCCGGCACCGTGCGCAACCTGGAGGGCCAGTGATGCGGCGCGCGTACCTGCTGTTGCTGCCTGCGGTGCTGCTGGCTCTGTGGCTGCTGCTCAACGAGTCGCTGTCGGCGGGGCAGGTGGCGCTGGGCCTGTTCCTGGCGCTGTGGCTGGGCTTCGCGGCCAGCCGCCTGCGGCCGTTGCGCAGCCGGCCGCACAAGCTGTGGCTGCTGCCCGGCCTGGTCTGGCGCGTGGCGGTCGACATCGTGCGCTCGAATATCGCGGTGGGCAGGCTGATCCTCGACTTCCGGCGCGAATTCTCGCCCGGCTACGTGCACATCCCGCTCGAGCTGCGCGATCCGCATGCGCGCGCGCTGCTGGGCTGCATCCTGACCTACACGCCCGGCACGGTATGGGTGGATGTGTCCGACGACACCCTGACGCTGCACGTGCTCGACCTGGAAAACGAACAGGCCTGGATCGACCTGATCAAGCGGCGCTACGAGCGCACCCTGAAGGAGATCTTCGAATGAACCTCGTCCTGTACTGGGCCGCGTCGTTCGCCTTGCTGTGCTTTGTGCTGGGCATGGCGTGCGGCACCGTGCGGCTGGTGCGCGGGCCCACCGCGCAAGACCGCGTGCTGGCGCTCGACGCGCTTTACATCAACGGCATGCTGGCCGCGCTGACCTTCGGCGTGCGCTCGGGCACGCCGGTGTATTTCGACGTGGCGCTGCTGATCGCCCTGTTCGGGTTCGTGGGCGCCACCGCCATGGCCAAGTTCCTGCTGCGCGGCGAGGTAATCGAACCATGAACGCCGACATCCCCCTGTGGGCGGGCATTCCCGCCAGCATCCTGCTGGTGGCGGGCGGCCTGCTGGCCCTGGTCGGCTCGGCCGGGCTGCTGCGCTTCAATAATTTCTTCTGCCGCATCCATGCGCCCACCCTGGGCAACACCATGGGCGCCGGCTGCGTGCTGGTGGCGTCGATCCTGGTTTTTTCGGCGCTGCAGCAGCGGCCGGTGGTGCACGAAATCCTGATCACGCTGTTGTTGTTCATCTCATCGCCGGTGACCGCCATGCTGCTGATGCGCGCGGCGGTCTACCGCGACCGGCGCCGGCGCGGTGAATCGTATCCGACCGCTACGCCGCCTGGGGCAGGTAACCGCCAGACGGATTTGTAACATCTGCATTCCTTATTGGCCGCTGCTTTCCCGTACCGTAAATAGACGGCCGCGCCCGGCGCGGCAACGCAACAAGGAGCGGAAGATGAACATGCGACGTATGCAGAAACTGTACTGCGCCCTGATGTTGGGCGCGGGGGGCCTGGCCGGCATGACGGCCGCCCAGGCAGCCGGCGCGGCGGCGTCCGGCTCTGTGCAATCCCAGTACCAATACGACGTGCAGCGCTGCAACAGCGGCCAGACCAACCAGGACCGGGCTACCTGCCTGCGGGAAGCCGGGGCGGCGCGCGAAGAGGCGCAGCGCAAGCGCCTGGACAACGGCCAGTCGGCCAATTACGGCGCCAACGCCACGGCCCGCTGCAACAACCTGCCGCAGACCCAGCGCGCGGACTGCATGCGCCAGATGTCGTCGCCCACCAGCGTGAAGGGCAGCATCGAAAGCGGCGGCGTGCTGCGCGAAACCGTGATCCCGGTGCCGCCGGGCGCGGCCCCCGGCACGACCGCGCCGGGCATGCCCGCCACGCCCGTGCCGGTGCAGTAGGGCGGCGGGCCGGACGGGGGCCGCGGCACCGCCCGCGGCCGCAATCAGGCAAAATGTCGCCTATTGACGACTTTCCGCCGCATCCATGTCCGACGTCATCGCCCTGATATTCGATTTCGACGATACGCTGGCCCCCGACAGCACGTCCGGCTTCCTGGACAGCATGGGGGTGGACACGGCCGCCTTCTGGAAAGACAAGGTCGACCCGCTGCTGTCCAGCCAGGACTGGGACCCGGTGCCGGCCTATCTGCACCAGATGATTGAGCTCTCGCGCAGCGGCGCGCACGGGCTCATCACGCAGCAGCGCCTGGCACAGTGGGGCGCCAGCCTGCCGCTGCACGATGGCGTGCCCACGCTGTTCCAGCGGCTGCGCGCCGCGGTGCGGGCTGAGCACCCGCAGGTGCAGCTCGAGTTCTACCTGATTTCCAGCGGCATCGGCGACGTGGTGCGCGCCACGCCCATCGCCCACGAATTCACCGAAATCTGGGCCTCCGAATTCGTCTACGGCGCCGACGGCGGCATTGAATTCCCGCGCCGGCTGGTCAGCTTTACCGACAAGACCCGCTACCTGTTCCATATCCAGAAAGGCATCATCGGACGCGAATTCCGCAACAAGCCCTTCGAGGTCAACCGCAAGGTGCCCGAAGACCGCCTGCGCGTGCCGTTCGACCAGATGGTCTTTGTCGGCGACGGCTACACCGATATTCCGTGTTTTTCGCTGATCCGCCGCGCCGGCGGCTTCGCTTTCGGCGTATGGGATCCCAAGCACCGCGACAAGCGCAGCCGGGCCTGGGGCTTCATCGAAGAAGGGCGCGTGTCCAACCTGAACCAGGCGCGCTACGACGAGAATGCCGAGCTGTACCAATGGCTGGAAGAGGCCGTCACCAGCCTGGCGGGGCGCATCGCCCTGAAATCGCGGGTGTACCGTGGCTGACGCCGGCCTGGCGCCGCTACCGGCCGCGCCGCAGCCCGGCGACACCGACATGATGGCCCTGGCGCTGCGCCAGGCCGAAGCCGCCGGGCAGGCCGGCGAAGTGCCGGTGGGCGCCGTGGTGGTCGATGCGCAGGGGCGGGTGCTGGGCGCCGGCTACAACCGCACCATCACCGACAGCGACCCCACCGCTCACGCCGAGATCGTGGCGCTGCGCGCCGCCGCGAAACAGCTGGGCAATTACCGGCTGCCGGGCCTCAGCCTGTACGTCACGCTGGAACCCTGCGTCATGTGCATCGGCGCCATGCTGCACGCGCGGCTGGCGCGGGTGGTCTATGGCGCCGCCGACCCCAAGACCGGCGCCTGCGGCAGCGTGCTCGACGTGGGCGCGGTCGTGCGCCTCAATCATCACACTACCATTACCGGCGGCGTGCTGGCCGAACCGTGCGGCGACCTGCTGCGCCAGTTCTTCCGCGTGCGCCGCGCCAAGGAATCCCTTTCATGAGCACCCCGCATCACCCCGCGCATGGGCAGCATGGCCATGTTTGCGCCGAAGACTGCGGCCACGGGCAGCATGGCCACGGCCCGGCGCCCGCCGCTGGCGGCATCTACCTGATTTCGCCGTCCTCGGCCGTGCGCGATCCGGCCACCGTGCAGCGCGCCTGCCGGCGCCTGGCGCAGGAGGGCTTCCAGACCACTGTCGACCGCGCCGCGCTGGCGGTGCGGCAGCGCTTCGCCGGCACCGAAAAGCAGCGCCTGGCCGGCCTGGCGCGCGCCATCCGCCAGAAGCACCCCATTGTCATGGTCACGCGCGGCGGTTACGGCCTGAGCCGGCTGCTGCCCGACATCGACTGGCGCGCCATGGCCGACAGCGGCAAGCGCTTCGTGGGCATGAGCGACTTCACGGCGTTCAACCTGGCGCTGCTGGCGCAGACCGGCGCGGTCAGCTATTCGGGCGCCACGGCGGTGGCCGATTTCGGCGGCGACCAGGTCGACGACCTGACCGCCGCGCTGTTCGGCGAACTGATGCGCGGCGAACTCGAGATCCTGAGTTTCGAAACGCCGGACGCCGACCCGGTGGACTGCCGCGGCGTGCTGTGGGGCGGCAACCTGGCCACGCTGGTCTCGCTGCTGGGCACGCCGTACATGCCGCGCGTGCGCGGCGGCATCCTGTTCCTGGAAGACGTGGCCGAGCACCCGTACCGCGTCGAGCGCATGCTGGCGCAGCTGTGGCAGGCGGGCGTGCTGCAGCGGCAGAAGGCCATTGTGCTGGGCTATTTCACCAACTACCGCCTGGCGCCGCACGATGCCGGCTACGACATGCCGGAAGTGCTGAAGTGGCTGCGCCGCACGGTGAAAGTGCCGGTGGTCACGGGGCTGCCGTATGGGCACATCGACACCAAGGCGACCCTGCCCATCGGCAAGAAGGTGGGCCTGGCCACCGAGCCGGGCATGGCGCACCTGGTCATCGACGAGCACCGCCACTAGCCAGGCGCCCGCGCCTTACTCCTGTTCTTGCGGCACCCAGCGCGGCGCGCGCTTTTCCAGGAAGGCCGCGATGCCTTCGCATCCGTCTTCCGTGGCGCGCTGCGCGGCCAGGCGGGCGGCGGTGTCTTCCAGCACCGCGGCATCGATGGGCCGGCCCGACAATTCGCGGATCAGGCGCTTCGATTCCGCCAGGGCCTGCGGCGAGGCCAGCATGAAGCTGCCCAGCAGGGCATTGATGCGGGCGTCCAGTTCGTCGGCTTCGCACAGCTCGTGCACCAGGCCCATGCGCCAGGCCTCGGCAGCCTCGAACACTTCGGCGCTCAGGAACCAGCGGCTGGCCGCACGCGCGCCGATGGCCCGCAGAATGTACGGCGAGATCATGGCCGGTATCAGCCCCAGCCGGGTCTCGGTCAGGGCGAAGCGCGCCTCGCGAGCCGCCACGGCAATGTCGCACGCCGCCGCCAGCCCCATGCCGCCCGCCATGCAGGCGCCATGCACCCGCGCGATGGTGGGTTTGGGGCAGGTATGGATGGTGTGCAGCAGCGTGGCCATGGCCAGCGCGTCGGCCCGGTTGTCGGCCTGGCTGGCCTGCGCGCTGCGGCGCATGGCGTTGAGGTCGGCGCCGGCGCAGAAGGCCTTGCCGCGGCCGGCCAGCACGATGGCGCGCACTTCGCTGTCGTCGCCCAGGGTCATGAACGTTTCGGTCAGCTCGGCGATCAGGCGCGCATCCAGCGCGTTGCGCACATCGGGCCGGGCCAGCCAGACCACCGCGGTCTGGGGCCCGTACGCAACTTCCAGCGTTTGCAGCATTTGCGGGTTCCTTCAAGGGCAGGTGAAGCTCAACGGTACAACAGGGTGGGCAGCCACAGGCCGATTTCCGGAAACACATACAGCAGGAAAATCGCCACCACCTGGATAAGCATGAACGGCATCATGCCCAGGAAAATCTGGTTCAGCGTCACGTGCGGCGGCGATATGCCCTTCAGATAGAAGGCCGACATGGCCACGGGCGGCGACAGGAACGCCGTCTGCAGGTTCAGCGCCACCAGCAGGCCGAAGAGCAGCGGGTCGATGTCGAAGGTGATCAGCAGCGGCACGAAGATCGGCATGAAAATCACGATGATCTCGGTCCATTCCAGCGGCCAGCCCAGCAAAAAGATGATGGCCTGCGCCAGCAGCATGAACTGGATCTGCGTCAGCCCCAGCGACATCACCCATTCTTCGATGATGCGCTGCCCGCCCAGCAGCGCGAACGCCGCCGAGAAAATCGACGACCCGACGAACAGCCAGCACACCATGGCGCTGGTCTTGGCGGTGAGAAAGACGGATTCCTTCAGTACGGGCATGTTCAGGCGGCGGTAGGCCAGCGCCAGCAGGGCGCCGCCCATGGCGCCCATGGCCGCCGCCTCGCTGGGCGTGGCCAGGCCGAAGGTGATCGAGCCCAGCACCGCGGCGATCATCAGCGCCAGCGGGAAGAACGAGCCCATCAGCATCTTGAAGATCTCCAGCCGCGCCCAGGTCAGCAGGGCGTAGAAGACCGCCAGCAGCGCCAGGCAGATGCCGAAGAATATCCAGTAGCCGTCGGGCGCCGGTTCGCGCGCCGGCCCGGATTCGGCGGCCGGTTCGCCCGGCGCCGCCGCGTCCGCGCCGGGCGCGGCCGGCGTGCCGGGCGGCTCGGCCACGCCGCCGTCGGCCGGCGGAGGCTCGGCCAGCCCGCCGTCTTCCATGGGCGGCTCGGCCAGGCCGCTGCTGTAGTCGCCGCCGCCGCCCAGGCGCAATTCATCGGGTATCTCGTACACCGCCGGCGGCTCGGTCACCATGTAGTACACCGACCCGGTCAGCACCACGAAGGCCATCAGCGGGGCCAGCGCCAGCATCATGTTGCGCGACAGGAAACGCATCGACACGGCGCTGTTGCGGCGGCCCTTGAACATCGCGGCCAGCATGCCGGTCATGGCATGCGTGTAGCCCTGCCGCGACAGGGCCTCGGCGCCGGCCGGCAGGGCGATGCGCCGCTCTTCGGCCGTCAGCGGCGGCGCCATGTCGGGCCGCAGCTTGGCCACCACCATCACGTACGTCACGTACAGGCCGGCCAGCATCAGGCCGGGGAAGAACGCGCCGGCATAGAGCTGCACCACCGACACGCCGGTGGTGGCGCCATAGACGATCAGCATCACCGAGGGCGGCAGCAGGATGCCCAGGCAGCCGCCCGCGGTAATCGAGCCCGCCGTCAGGCGTACGCTGTAGCCCGCTTTCAGCATGGCCGGCATGGCCAGCAGCCCCATCAGCGTCACCACCGCGCCGACGATGCCGGTGGCGGTGGCGAAGATGGCGCAGGTGGTCAGGGTGGCCACCGCCAGCGCGCCGGGCAGCCGCGCCAGGGCCAGGTGCATGGACCGGAACAGCTTCTCGATCAGGTTGGCGCGCTCGACCAGATAGCCCATGAACACGAACAGGGGCACCGAGATCAGCGAGTCGTTGGTCATGGTGGCATAGGTGCGCTGTACCATCAGGTCCAGCGTCTGCCGCACCGAATGCTGGGCGTCCGCGTTTTGCAGGTAATAGGCCAGGAAGGTGAAGATCACCCCCATGCCCATCAGCGTGAACGCGGTGGGAAAGCCCAGCATGATCGCCACCACGATCAGCGCCAGCATCAGCAGCCCCAGGTGGCCGGTGGTGATGTCGTGCCAGGGCGTCAGGAAGCCGATCATCGCCACCACGATGCCGATGCAGCTCAGGCCGAACCACAGTGCCTTGTGGATCTTCATTTGGCCTTCTCCTCATCGGTGACAAAACGGTCCAGCTCGGCGATGTCCTCGTCTTTGACGTGCACCATTTCCTTGAGCTTGTCGACGTCCACTTCCTCCACGTCCTCGGCGCGCGACGGCCAGGCGCCATGGCGCAGGCACAAGGCGCAGCGCGCGATCTCGGCCAGGCCCTGCAGCAGCAGGAACGCGCCCGCAATGGGAATGAACGACTTGAAGGGATAGATGGGCGGCCCGTCCGCCATCAGCGACGAATGCTCGCGGATGGCGATGGATTCGCCCGCGTAGTACCAGCCGGCCCACACCATCGCCACCACGCCCGGAATGAAGAACGCGATGTACAGGATGATGTCCAGCCCGGCCTGCACCCGCGGCGGCAGGAAGCCGTACAGGATATCGCCGCGCACGTGGCCGTTCTTGGCCAGCGTGTACGCGCCGGCCATCATGAACAACACGCCGTAGTACATCAGCTGCAGATCGAAAGCCCATGCGCTGGGGGTGTTGAACAAATACCGGGCCATCACTTCCCAGCATATGTGCACGGTCAGTATCACGATGAGCCAGGCGAAAGCCTGGCCCACGAAGGTGGACAGGCGGTCCACCATGCGTATCAGCTTGAGCATCGGGCGCAATCCAGATCAGAAAATAGGGCGGCGGCAACGGCGCACCCGCCTGCCGGGCCGGATACGGGATCCGGCCCGGGACAGGCGGGTGCAAGGCCGCGGCAGTGCATCAGCCGGCGGCAGGTCAGGCCGAAGGCTTGCGCGCGAAGTAGTGGTTGAACGCCATCCGGAAGTTCACGGACGTGTCGTTGTGCCAGCGTCCGGCCCGCTGGGCGAACGCGCGCTGCGAGTCCAGCACCTTCTTGAACAGCGGATTCTCGGCCGACCGCTTCTCGATCATGTCGTCCCAGATCTTGAGCTGCTGCTGCAGGATGGCGTCGGGCGTCTTGTAGAACTTGACCTTGTGGTCCTTCTGCAGCTTGATGTAGTCGGCGGAATAGCGGTCGGCCGCCTTCCACGACATGTCGGCGCTGGCGGCCTGGGCCGCATAGGCCAGCACGTGCTTCAGGTGCTTGGGCAGCGATTCGTATTTGTTCTTGTTGAACAGGATCTCGAACTGTTCGGCGCTCTGGTGAAAGCTCTGCAGCATGCAGATCTTGGACACGTCCTGGAAGCCCAGCGCCAGGTCGGACGAGGCGTTGTTGAATTCGGCGCCATCGAGCAGCCCGCGGTCCAGGGCCGGCACGATTTCGCCGCCGGGCAGGGCGTTCACGGCCGCGCCCATGGCCGTATACATGTCGATGGCCAGCCCCACGGTGCGGAACTTCAGGCCCTTGACGTCATCCGACTTGGTGACCGGCTTGTTGAACCAGCCGAACGGCTGGGTCGGCATCGGGCCGTACATCATCGAAACCACGTTCACGCCCATGGCTTTCTGGATCTCGGTCAGCAATTCCTTGCCGCCGCCATATTCATGCCAGGCCAGCAGCATGTTGGCGTCCATGCCGAACGACGGCCCCGAGCCCCACAGGGCCACGGCGGTATTCTTGCCGTACCAGTAGGCCACCACGCCATGGCCGCCGTCCAGGGTGCCGGCCGATACGGCATCGAGCAGGTCGAAAGCCTTGACCACCGCGCCGGCGGGCAGCACTTCGATCTTCAGCTGGCCTTCGGCCATGTCATTGACTTTGCGGGCGTAATCCTGCGCGAACTCGTGGAAGATGTCGTTGGACGGCCAGGTGCTCTGGAAGCGCAGGGAAATGGGCGAGCCCTGGGCGCGGCTGACGGCGGGAAATCCCAGCGCCGCGGCGCCGACCGAGGTGGCGCCAGCGATGAAGCGACGGCGGGAGGAGGTGGGGTGTTGCATGGCTTGTTGTCTCCGGAGTGGACTGCATGAACCAGCTTGTTGTGAACAACTTGTGGGGCAGCATGAAGCAAGAACAAAGCGCAATGCATGGTGCGGGGCGGCCGGATGTGGCGCTGGTAGCGCAAACATGGGACGCCTCCGGATTAAACCGTGCTGAACGTAATCTGACAATTGTCTGACGGTCGGGAATAACCCCTATGGGGCCGAGGGACGGTTTTGTGCTTGTTGCTTGAGGCTTGAAGTTTGTGGTGCCGGCCCGCCCTTGCCGCCTGGGCGGGCGGCGCCCGGGGAATGCAAACGGGCCGGGCCGGCCTCCGTGTCTCGACGGGAAACCGGTACTTGCTACACTACCGGGTTTAGCCTGCGCGTTCGCGGGCGCTTCGACTTTCTATATACAAGCCGTGATTTCTACTGCCAATCTCACTATCCAGTTCGGCCCCAAGCCCCTTTTCGAGAACGTCAGCGTCAAGTTCGGGGAAGGCAACCGATATGGTCTGATCGGGGCCAACGGCTCGGGCAAGTCGACTTTCATGAAAATCATCGGCGGCGACCTCGAATCGTCGGCCGGCAATGTCTCGCTGGAACCCGGCGTGCGGCTGGGCAAGCTGCGCCAGGACCAGTTCGCCTTCGAAGACCAGCGCGTGCTCGACGTCGTGATGATGGGCCACACCGAAATGTGGGCCGCCATGACCGAGCGCGACGCCATCTACGCCAACCCCGAGGCCACCGAAGACGACTACATGCGCGCGGCCGAACTCGAGGCCAAGTTCGCCGAGTACGACGGCTACACCGCCGAGGCCCGCGCCGGCGAACTGCTGCTGGGCCTGGAATTCGGCGTCGACCAGCACCAGCTGCCCATGCGCGAAATCGCCCCGGGCTGGAAGCTGCGCGTGCTGCTGGCCCAGGCGCTGTTCTCGAACCCCGACGTGCTGCTGCTCGACGAGCCCACCAACAACCTCGACATCAACACCATCCGCTGGCTTGAAACCGTGCTCAACGGCTACCAGAGCACCATGATCATCATCAGCCACGACCGCCACTTCCTGAACCAGGTGTGCACCCACATGGCCGACCTGGATTATGGCGAGATCCGCATCTATCCGGGCAACTACGACGACTACATGCTGGCCTCCACGCAGGCCCGCGAACGCCTGGTGGCCAACAACGCCAAGGCCAAAGAGCGCGTGGCCGAGCTCCAGGACTTCGTGCGCCGCTTCTCGGCTAACAAGTCCAAGTCGCGCCAGGCCACTTCGCGCCTGAAGCAGATCGACCGCATCAAGGCCGAGCAGGTCGTGGTCAAGCCGTCGTCGCGCCAGAACCCGTACATCCGCTTCGAGCAGAACAAGGTCATGCACCGCCTGGCCGCCACCATCGAAGGCCTGTCCAAGTCGTACGACGCGCCGGTCATCCGCGATTTCTCGGCCATGATCGACGCCGGCGAGAAAATCGCCATCATCGGCGCCAACGGCGTGGGCAAGACCACGCTGCTGCGCATGCTGGCGGGCGACCTGGCGGCCGATTCGGGCTCCATCAAGTGGTCCGACAACGCCGACCTGGGCTACATGGCGCAAGACGTCTCCGACCAGTTCCAGCAAACCGACATCAACCTGTTCGACTGGATGGGCGAATACCGCCAGCCGGGCGACGACGACCAGTCCATCCGCTCGGTGCTGGGCCGCCTGCTGTTCTCGGCCGACGACCTGCCCAAGGCCCCCAAGGTGCTGTCGGGCGGCGAAAAGAACCGCATGACGTTCGGCCGTCTGATGTTGGGCCGGCACAACGTCATGCTGCTCGACGAGCCCACCAACCACCTGGACATGGAATCCATCGAATCGCTGCAATTCGCGCTCGAAAAATACCAGGGCACCCTGATCTTCGTGTCGCACGACCGCGAGTTCGTGTCCGGCCTGGCCACCCGCGTCATCGAGATCCTGCCCAGCGGCGAAATCGTCGATTACCGTGGCGGCTACGAAGACTACCTGGCCTCGCGCGGCATCGAAGGCTAGGGCGGACGGGGCGGCCGTATTTTCATATAACTAGAAGTTGTTAATGCATTATGAAAATATAGTTTGGGTTCATATAACAGGTTGTTAGATTAGGGTTTCCCTATTCCACGCCCCCGCGCGCGAGCCTGTCACATGAACCTTACCTTCGACCACGTCCACAAGAACTTCGGCGCACTGCAGGTCGTGGACGGGTTTTCCAGCGAATTCAAGACTGGCGAGCTGGTCGCCCTGGTGGGGCCGTCGGGCTGCGGCAAATCAACCCTGCTGCACATGGCGGCCGGCCTGGAAAAGCCCAGCCAGGGCCAGGTGCTGGCCGACGGCAAGCCGGTGGCCGGGCCGCACCCCAGCCGCACCCTGGTGTTCCAGGAACATGCGCTGTACCCCTGGCTGACGCTGCGCGACAACGTGGCGCTGGCGCTCGAATTCCAGAACGTGCCCAAGGCCGATGCGCGCCAGAAGGCCGTGGCCTGGCTGGCCCGGGTCGGCCTGGCCGGCTTTGAAAACTATTACCCGCAACAGGTATCGGGCGGCATGCGCCAGCGCGCGGCGCTGGCCCGCGCCTTCATCGCCCAGCCCAAGACCATGCTGATGGACGAACCGTTCGGCGCGCTGGACGCGCTGACCCGCCTCAGCCTGCAAGACGTGCTGCGGCAGCTGATCCAGCAGGAAAAACCTTCGGTGCTGCTGGTCACCCACGACGTCGACGAGGCCCTGTTCCTGGCCGACCGCATCGTGGTCTTCAGCCAGCGCCCGGCGCGGGTGCTGCGCGAATTCAACCTCAAGCACCGCCGCAAGACGCACGACCTGTCCGACCTGGCCGGCGAAAAGCGCGAAATTCTCAGCCTGCTGGGCATCCAGGTCGCCGAAGGCGACGTGGCGCTGGCGGCCTGACCGCCCGCCGCGGCCCCGCGGCGGGACTCGCGGCCCGCGCGGCCGGATCCATTCCATACCTATTATTCCAAGCACTGGAGAGCACGTGATGAAAATGAAGCAATGGCT
Organism: Bordetella petrii; assembly: GCF_017356245.1. Taxonomy (NCBI): domain Bacteria; kingdom Pseudomonadati; phylum Pseudomonadota; class Betaproteobacteria; order Burkholderiales; family Alcaligenaceae; genus Bordetella; species Bordetella petrii. The sequence goes on along the minus strand of NZ_JAFMZZ010000001.1, from coordinate 2,797,805 downwards.
GGCCCTGCCGCTGGCCGCGGCACTGGTGGCGGCCGCCCCGGCCATGGCCGCCGAGAAATTCCGCGTCGGCTATCTGCGCGTCATGGACGACGCCCAGGCCATCGTGGCCCAGGAAGGCGACTTCTACAAAAAAGCGGGGCTGGACACCGAACTGATCGAGTTCAAGTCGGGCACCGACCTCATCAAGGCCATCGTGGGCGGCCAGGCCGACATCGGCGTGCTGGGCTTCACCAACGCGGTGGCCTGGGCCTCGAAGGGCGCCGACCTGAAGGTGGTGGGCGGCGCGCAGCAGGGCTACCACTCGCTGGTGGTGCGCGACGATGCCGGTATCGACAGCATCGCCGATCTCAAGGGCAAGAGCCTGGCTTCGCAAAAAGAGGGCAGCACGGCCGACGTCGTGCTCAAGGGCGTGGTGCTGAAAGAAGGCAACCTGCAGCCGTCCGACGTCAACATCATGGGCGTCAGCCCGGCGGTGGCGGTGCAGTCGCTGGTGGGCAAGCGCGTCGACGCCGCCTTCCTGTTCGAGCCCTATGACCGCATCGCCCAGCTGGTGGCGCCGGTCAAGCAGATCTACGAAGTGGGCCAGGCCTGGCCGTTCCCGTGCATGGTCGTGATCACCTCGGGCGAGGTGCTGGACAAGCGCAAGGATGACGTCTGGAAGGCGCTGGACGCGCAAAAGGCCGCCATCGACCTGCTGCAGCAGAAGCCCGACCAGGCTTCCAAGCTGATCGCCTCGTACTTCATCGCCGAACCCACCCTGAAAACGCGCGAGCGCGGCGAGCTGCCGCGCGAAACAGTGATTGCCGAAGCCATCAAGACCCAGGTCTTCACGGCCAAGCTCACCGACAAGGACACCGCGCGCATGCAGGAAATCGCCGGCATCCTGCAAGACCAGGGTTCGCTCAAGACGCGTGACGGCAAGCCGTACGACGTATCGAGCATCATCGACCTGTCCTGGCAAGAGGCGCGCAAGCTTTGAGTTCCTCGACCCGCGTAACCGGCCTGCGCAAGCACCTCGCGGGGGTGCTTGGCGTGGCCTTCATTTTTTTTCTGTGGCAGGCGGCCGCCTGGGCGCTGCCCGACTTCCTGATGCCGGGCGTGCCCACCGTGGTGAGCCGGTTGGTGCAGGACCTTGGCGAATCGTCCTTCCACCAGAGCCTGGTGGGCACGCTGGGGCGCCTGGGCGCCGGCTATGGGCTGGCGCTGCTGGCCGGCATCGGCTTCGGCCTGGTGGCGGCCGTGCTGTACTTCTTCCGCGAAGTGCTGCGCAGCGCCATCGTCATCCTGCAGTCGATCCCGTCCATCGCCTGGGTGCCGCTGTTTCTCATCGTGATGGGCTTCGGCAATACGCCCATCATCGTGGTCGTGGCGCTGGCGGCGTTCTTTCCCGCCGCGCTCAGCGTCATGAACGCCACGGAGTCGGTGCAGCGCGTGCATGTGTCGGCCGCCCGCGTCATGGGCGCCACGCCCTGGGGCCTGATCAAGCGCGTGTACCTGCCGGCCGTCATGCCCGAGCTCATCACGGGCGCGCAGCTGGCGTTCGGCAATGCCTGGCGCGCCCTGATCTCGGCCGAGATGCTGATCGGCTTCGGCAAGGGCCTGGGCCGCTCGCTGGCCTATTCGGGCGAGATCGCCGACATGACGGGCGTCATGGCCAATATCCTCGTCATTGCCATCCTGGCGGCGCTGATCGACCAGTTCGTGCTCGAAAACCTCAAGCACCGCCTGCTGCGGTATCAGTACGTCTAGAAAGGAACGGCGGGCGCGGGCCCGCCGCACGCCATGAAGCCCTGGTTGCGCTTTCTCATCCGTTGTGGCCGGCCGGCGCTGGCGGCGGCCGCGCTGGCGGGGCTGCTGGGCTCGCCGGCGCTGGCGCCCGCCGGGCCATCCAGCCAGCCTTTTGCGCAGGCGCGCGAGCGCGGCGCCCTGGTGGTGGGCGTGCCTTACCTGGCGCCGCCGGCCGCGGCGGGCGCCAAGGTGCGCACGCCCGAGCGGCTGGACACCGTCCTGGCGGCCAGGCTGGGCGAACGGCTGGGACTGCCGGTCACTGTGGTGCAGATCGAAGCGGGGCGGCGCGCCGCGGCGCTGGCCGACGGCACGGTAGACCTGCTGCTGGCCGACCGCGTCGCCGGGCAATCGGCGCCGGGGCTGGATGATCCGGGCGTGGCGGTGGTGCCGGCCGGCTACGAGGCCCGGCCCCGGGCGGTGATACGCAGCGATACTAAGCTGCGCAGCTGGCCGCAGGTCAAGGGCCGCAGTGTATGCATGGCCGGCGCCGCCTTCCAGGCGAGGGCCCTGGCAGAGCGCTGGGGCGCCACGGTGCGCACCTTCCGGGTGCCGTCCGACGCGCTGGTGGCGGTGCGCGAAGGCGCCTGCGACCTCGGCCTGATCGACGATGCCGCCTGGGAGCCGTTGATGCAGTTCCCCGAATGGAAAAAATTCTCGGCCACGCTGCCTCTGGATGGCCCCGGGGCAGAGCGCGTCTGGCTGGCGCGGGCCGCCGACGAGGCCTCGGTGCGCTGGCTGGCCGCCGCCATGCGCCAATGGCGCCAGCACGACGTCTGGACCGCCATGATCCGGAAATGGGCGCGCGACGTGGCCTTCGACGTCTACCTGGACCAGGAAGTGCCCGACTGCCACGGCTGAAGCTGCGAACGCAGGCGCGCGGCGTCACTGCCAGCCGGCCCGCCATGCGGCCTACAATCGCGGCGTATGAGCGACACACTCAGCGGGCCCTGCGCCTATTTCGAAGACATCAAGAAAAGCCGTTTCGAGGCCCATGCGGCGCCCGTGGCCAGCGTGGCCGAGGCGATGGCATTCTTCGCCGCGCACGGCGACCCGACGGCCACCCACAATTGCTGGGCCTACCGCATCGGCCAGGCCTATCGGTTCAATGACGACGGAGAGCCGGGCGGCACCGCCGGACGCCCCATCCTGCAGGCCATCGAAGGACAGGGGTTGGACCGGGTGGGGGTGCTGGTGGTGCGCTGGTTCGGCGGCGTCAAGCTGGGCGCCGGTGGGCTGGTGCGCGCCTATGGGGGCTGCGCCGCGCAATGCCTGCGCCTGGGGCCGCGCGTGGCCATCATCGAGACGGTGGCGGTGAACTGCCGCTGCGACTATGCCGAACTGCCGCTACTGAAGGCGCGCGCCGCCCAGGCGGGCGCATCGGTGCAGGCCGAGTCGTTCGACGGCGACGGCGTCGCGCTGACGCTGGCCGTTCCACGCGAGGCGCTGCAAGGGCTGGCGGGCACCGTGGCCGACATCACGCGCGGGCGCGCCCGCTGGCAGGTACAGGACCCGCCGGCTCCATAGCGCGCCCGGCGCCGGCCTACTTTTCGCTGCCGTCTTGCGCGGCGGCGATTTCCTGGTGCACCTTGGCCATGTCCACCGCCTTGATCTTCTCGAGCAGCTCGTCCAGTTGGCCGGCCGACAGGGCGCCGGGCTGCGAAAACAGCAGGACTTGCTCGCGAAACACCATCAGCGTGGGAATCGAGCGGATGCCCAGCGCGCCGGCCAGTTCCTGCTCGACGTCGGTGTTCACCTTGGCGAAGGTGACATCGGGGTTCTGCTCGGCGGCCTGCTCGAACACGGGCGCGAAGCCGCGGCAGGGGCCGCACCACGGGGCCCAGAAATCGACGATCAAGGTGTTGTCGGGCTTGATGGCTTCCTGGAAGGAATCTTTGGTCAGTTCAACAATGCTGCTCATGCTTGGCTTCCTTGCCGCCGGGTGGGCGGCGTCGATGGCCGGTTCGGCCGGTTGGGCGGGGTGGGCCCGCGCGGTTTCCCGCCCCGCAGGGCGGGCTGTACAGCTATGCGGCGGCCTGGGTGGCCGTGCCGGCGCCGTTTTTCAGTGAAGCAAGTATTTCGTACGACCGCAGGCGGTCGGCGTGGCGATAGAAGTCCGAAACAATCATGACCTCGTCGGCTTCGGTCTGTGCGACCAGTGCCTGCAAACCTTGTCTGACCGTATCGGGTCCGCCCACGATGGAGGCGGCCAGCTTCTGCTGCACGGCCTGGCGCTCCCATTCGTTCCAGACGCCGTCCATGCTGTCGACCGGCGGTTGCAGCGGCAGGCGGTTGCCGCGGATCAGCGACAGGAACTTCTGCTGCTGCGTGGTCGCCAGGTACTGCGCCTGCTCGTCGGTGTCGGCGGCGATGACCGGCACGCCGATCATGGCATAGGGGCGCTGCAGCGCGGCCGATGGCTTGAACAGGTGCCGGTACAGCCGCATGGCGGCCATGCCTTCGGGCGAGAAATGGCCGGCGAACGAGAAGGGCAGGCCCAGCTCGGCCGCCAGGCGGGCGCTGAAGTCGCTCGAGCCCAGCAGCCAGATCGGGATGTCCAGGCCGGCGCCCGGAATGGCGCGTACCGGTTGGCCGGGCCGGGCCGGGGCCAGCAGGGCGCGCAGCTCGTCGAGCAGCGCCGGGAATTCCAGGCCGCTGCGCGGGCCGCGCCGCAAGGCCTGCTGGGTGGCGCCGTCGCTGCCGGGCGCGCGGCCCAGGCCCAGGTCGATGCGGCCGGGAAACAGGCTTTCGAGCGTGCCGAACTGTTCGGCGATGATAAGCGGGGCGTGGTTGGGCAGCATGATGCCGCCCGACCCCACGCGCAGGGTCTGGGTGTGGGCCGCCACCTGGCCGATGATCACCGCGGTGGCGCTGCTGGCCACGCCGGTGATGTTGTGGTGTTCGGCCAGCCAGAAGCGCCGGTAGCCCCAGCGCTCGACATGCTGGGCCAGGTCGACCGTATTGCGGAACGCGCCCGCGGCATCGCCGCCTTGCACGATGGGTGCCAGGTCCAGCACGGAAAACGGCACGCGGGCCAGTTCGGTCATGGGGTGGGTCTCCAGGTCATGACAAGAAGGCGCCCGGATCGACGGGCGCCTGTTCTATACATGGAGAGTGTATCGGCGAAATCAACCCGTTGCCCGATCAACCTTGTGGTCGATCGGGTCGATAGCCTGGGTCAATGGCCCGCAAGCGGCGTGCCAGGGGCCGTCCGCGGCCGGGCTCAGCCCGGGAAGAACGCGTAGCGGATCACGAACAGCGCCGCCACCAGCCAGGTCGCGGCGTGCACTTCGCGGCCGCGGCCGGTGCAGGTTTTCAGCACGACATAGCTGATGAAGCCGAACGCCAGCCCGTTGGCGATGGAATAGGTAAACGGCATGACCAGCGCGGTCAGGGCCGCCGGCGTGGCTTCGGAAACGTCGTTCCAGTCGATGTCGATCAGCTCGCGCATCATCAGGCCGGCCACGTACAGCAGGGCGGGCGCGGTGGCATAGGCGGGCACCGAGCCGGCCAGCGGCGAAATGAACAGCGCGGCCAGGAACAGCAGGCCCACCACCAGGGCCGTCAGGCCGGTGCGGCCGCCGGCCTGCACGCCCGAGGCGCTTTCGACGTAGGCCGTGGTGCTGCTGGTGCCCAGCATCGAGCCGGCCACGATGGCGGTGCTGTCGGCGAACAGCGCGCGGCCCAGCCGGTTGGGCCGGTTTTCGGGCACCAGCCCGGCGCGCTTGGCAATGCCCATCAGCGTGCCGGTGGCGTCGAACACCTCGACCAGCACGAACACCAGAATGACATGCACGAAGCCGGCGTGCAGGGCCCCCATGATGTCCAGCTGCAGGAAGGTGGGCGCCAGACTGGGCGGGCTGGAGAACACGCCGTGGAATTCGTTGTAGCCCAGCGCCATCGACAGCAGCGTGACCGCCAGTATGCCGATCAGGATGGCGCCGCGCACGCGCAGCGCATCCAGCGAGGCGATGATGAAGAAGCCCAATATGGCGAACAGCGGCGCATGTCCGCGCAGGTCGCCCAGGGTGACCTTGGTGGCCGGGTGCGGCACCACGATGCCCGCGTTGGACAGCGCGATGATGGCCAGGAACAGCCCGATGCCGGCGGCGATGGCGCTGCGCAGCGAATGCGGAATGCCCTTGATCAGCCAGGCGCGCACGCCGGTCACGGTAAGCAGCAGGAAGATGACGCCCGAGATGAACACCGCGCCCAGCGCCTGTTCCCAGGTGTAGCCCATGGTCTTGACCACCGTGAACGCGAAGAAGGCGTTCAGCCCCATGCCCGGCGCCATGCCGATGGGCCAGTTGGCCACCAGCGCCATGATCAGCGAGCCCAGCGCCGCCGCCAGGCAGGTGGCCACGAACACGGCATTGCGGTCCATGCCGGTCGAGGACAGGATGTCCGGGTTGACGAAGATGATGTACGACATCGTCAGGAAGGTCGTCAGGCCGGCCACGATCTCGGTACGGGTGTTCGTACCGTGTTCGCGCAATTTGAATAGCTTCTCCAGCATTTTTCAGGTCCCCGGTGGTTGATCGGTGTGTGGTTATGAAGCCGCCATTTTCGCACCAGATGTAAACTTCCCGCCATGATCATCCTTGGCTTCGAAAGTTCGTGCGACGAAACCGGCGTGGCCGCCGTCAGCACCGAACGCGGCCTGCTGTCGCACGCCCTGCATACCCAGATCGCCATGCACCAGGAATATGGCGGCGTGGTGCCCGAGCTCGCCTCGCGCGACCACATCCGCCGCGCTGTGCCGCTGGCGCGCCAGGTGCTGGCCGAGGCGGGCCTGGGCTTGCAGGACGTCGATGCCGTGGCCTACACCGCCGGGCCGGGCCTGGCCGGCGCGCTGCTGGTGGGCGCCAGCGTGGCGCAGGCCTTCGCCTGGTCGCGCGGGCTGCCGGCCATTCCCATCCATCACCTCGAAGGCCACCTGCTGTCGCCGCTGCTCGACGACCCGCGCCCCGATTTCCCGTTCGTCGCGCTGCTGGTGTCGGGCGGCCATACACAATTGATGCGGGTCGACGGGGTGGGGCGCTATGCCCTGCTGGGCGAAACGCTCGACGACGCGGCCGGCGAGGCCTTCGACAAATCCGCCAAGCTGATGGGCCTGGGCTACCCGGGCGGGCCGGCGCTGTCGCGCCTGGCGGCCAGCGGCGACCCGCGCCGCTTCGCGCTGCCGCGGCCCATGCTGCACAGCGGCGACCTCGATTTCAGCTTCAGCGGCCTGAAAACCGCGGTGCTGACGCGCGTGAAAGAAGCCGAGCGCGCCGGCGGCCTGGACGAAGGCGCGCGCGCCGACCTGGCCGCCACCACCCAGGCGGCGATTGTCGAAGTGCTGGTGGCCAAGGCCGTGCGGGCGCTCAAGCAAACCGGCCTGAAACGGCTGGTGGTGGCTGGCGGCGTGGGCGCCAACCAGCTGCTGCGCGAGTTGCTGGCGCAGGCCCTGAAGCCGTTGCGCGCGCGCGCCTATTTCCCGCCCCTGGCGTTGTGCACCGACAACGGCGCCATGATCGCGTTCGCGGCCGCCGAGCGGGTCAAGGCCGGGCTGGCGCCGCTGCAGGCCGGCCAGCATGCTTTCACGGTCAGGCCGCGCTGGGACCTGGCCGATATCTGTGCCGACGCTCCGGCCTAGCGTGGACGGGCCCCGGGCCGGGCGGCTATTTCTTCTTGGCGCCGATGCGGCTTTCCGTGCCGGCCAGCAGGCGCGCGATATTGGCGCGGTGGCGGTAGAACAGCAGCAGGGTGATGATGGCCAGCGCCACGCCCACCGGCGCCTGCGCATACCAGGCCACGCCCGAGCCGAACAGGTAATACACCGGCGCGAAGAACGCCGCCACCAGCGCCGCCAGCGACGAATAGCGCGAAAATACGGCAATGATGACCCAGGTGGCCACCGTGGCCAGCGCCAGCCCGGGATGAACGGCCAGCAGGATGCCCAGCGCCGTGGCCACGCCCTTGCCGCCCTTGAAGCCCAGGAACACCGGGTACAGATGGCCCAGGAACGCGGCCAGCGCCACCAGGGCGAACACGGTCCAGGACAGGCCCGGCGCCAGCAGCTGGGCCAGCCACAGGGCGAACCAGCCCTTGGCGGCGTCGCCCAGCAGGGTCAGCGCGGCGGCCGCCTTGTTGCCGGTGCGCAGCACATTGGTGGCCCCGGGGTTTTTCGACCCGTAGCTGCGCGGGTCTTGCAGGCCCATGACTTTGCTGACCACCACCGCGAAGGGAATCGACCCGATCAGGTAGGCCAGCGCGATGAGCGCGGCGCTGAGGAAAAGCGAAGGGGCGGTCTGCACCATGGGAAGCGTCCATTGTGTAAGGGATCGTGGCTGCGGATTCTACCGCGCGGCCCGGGGCGGCGTCTGCGGGTTATCCATGAGAACCGCAGAGCGCGGCAGCTGCCGCTGTCATGCAAGCCGGCAAGGTTCCGGCGGTACAATCGGTCGCGTTTCATCGAGCGCGCTTTCTTCTGGATGCACAATGCGAATTCTGGTTTCTAACGACGACGGCTACACCGCCCCGGGCCTCGAGGCGCTGGTGCAGGCCCTGCAGGGGTTGGGCGAACTTACCGTCGTGGCGCCTGAAACCAACCACAGCGGCGCCTCGAATTCCCTGACCCTGAACCGGCCGCTTACCGTGCGTACCGCGGCCAACGGATTCGTGTGCGTCAATGGCACGCCCTCCGACTGCGTGCACGTGGCCCTGACCGGCCTGATGGACACGCGCCCCGACCTGGTCGTCTCGGGCATCAACAACGGCGCCAACATGGGCGACGACACGCTGTATTCGGGCACTGTGGCGGCCGCCGCCGAAGGCTATCTGTTCGGCATCCCGGCCATCGCGTTCTCGCTGGCCGAAAAGGGCTGGGCCCATATCGAGGCAGCCGCCCGCGTGGCGCGCCAGGTGGTCGAGCGCCAGATCGCCCAGCGGCTGGCCGCGCCGGTGCTGCTCAACGTCAATATCCCCAGCCGGCCGTTCGAGGCCCTGGGCGGCCTGCAGGTCACGCGCCTGGGCAAGCGCCATCCTTCCGAGCCGGTGGTGCGCACCACCACGCCCTATGGCGACACGGTCTACTGGATCGGGCCGGTGGGCCTGGCCGCCGACGCCGCGCCGGGCACCGATTTCCACGCCGTGGCCCAGGGCGCGGTATCGGTCACGCCGCTGCGGCTGGACCTGACCCAACACAGCCAGCTGGACGAAGTCCGGCACTGGGCGGAGCCGCTATGCGCAAGCCTGTGACTCCCCCCGGCAAGCCGCCGGGCGCGCGCGGCCCGCACTACGGCTCGACGGCCCTGGCGCCGGGCATCACGGCCGCCAACAGCAATACGCGCATCTCGCCGCCCACGCTGGCGCGGCCGGCGCCCGCCGGCGGCGCGGGCGGGCAGGGCGGCAACCTGGGCCTGAATTCCGACCGCCTGCGCCAGGCCATGGTGCAGCGGCTGCGCACGCAGGGCATTACCGACGAGCGCGTGCTCAACGCCATGGCCGCCGTGCCGCGCCACCTGTTCGTCGACGAAGCGCTGGCCAGCCGCGCCTACGAAGACGCCGCGCTGCCCATCGGCCATTCGCAGACCATTTCGCAGCCATGGGTGGTGGCGCGCATGATCGCCGCGGCCTGCGAAGACCGCAGCCCCACGCGCGTGCTCGAAGTCGGCGCCGGGTGCGGCTACCAGGCCGCGGTGCTGGCGCAGTTCGTGCGCGAAGTCCACGCCATCGAGCGCATCCGCGGCCTGTTCGAACTGGCGCGCGCCCATCTGCGCGCCTTGCGCCTGGCTACCCGCGTGCGCTTGATCCACGGCGACGGCATGCTGGGCCTGCCCGGCGTGGCGCCGTTCGATGCTATTGTTGTGGCTGCGGCCGGTCTGGCCATTCCGCAAGCGCTGCTGGACCAGCTGGCGCCGGGCGGACGCCTGATCGCCCCGGAAGGTGCCTCCAACCAGAGGCTGGTGCTCATTGAACGCACCGGCGCCTCGAACTGGAAGCGCACCGAGCTCGAAGCCGTGCGTTTCGTACCGCTGAGGGCAGGAATACAATCTTGAGCAACCAGGAGAAGCACATGCTCAACGGGCAGTTGCCACTGACCGACTTTTCGTTTTCCGCGGCGCGTGCCGCACGCTTGCCGCGAGCCGCCTGGCTGGCCGGCATGTTCGGCCTGGCACTGCTGGCCGGGTGTTCGTTCACCAAGAACCGCGCCCCCGTCGTCGACCTGTCCAACCAGCCGGCTGCCGCGCAGCCTGGCGGCACGTACGTGGTCAAGCCCGGCGATACGCTGTACCAGATCGCCCGCAACAACAACGTCGATGTCAACGAGATCAAACGCTGGAACAACATCACCGATCCCACCCAGCTGGCCGTGGGCCAGGTGCTGAAGCTGTCGGGCAGCGGCGCCGCCGCGTCGGCCGCCACCCCGTCGCCGGCGCCCAGCGCCGAACCCAAGCCCATTCCGCTGGGCGAGCCTGAAACCCCGCCGGCCACCACGCCGCCCGCCGAAAGGCCCGCGCCGGTGCCCACGCCGCCGCGCGCCTCCGATGCCAGCCTGATCAGCTGGGGCTGGCCGTCCAGCGGCCCGGTCATGCAAACCTTCAACAGCAGCACCAAGGGCATCGACATCGGCGGCGCCCTGGGCGATCCGGTCGCCGCGGCCGCCGACGGCAAGGTCATGTACAGCGGCAACGGCGTGCGCGGCCTGGGCAACCTCATCATCATCAACCACCAGAACGGCTTCATCACCGCCTACGCGCACAACCGGACGCTGCTGGTCAAAACCGGCCAGACCGTCAAGCGCGGCGCCAAGATCGCCGAAGTCGGCCAGACCGACACCACCTCGCCGCGCCTGCACTTCGAGATCCGCCGCCAGGGCACGCCGGTCGACCCGCTGCAGTACCTGCCGCCGCGATGACGCCCACCCTGGTCTTCGACCTGGAAACGCTGCCCGACACAGACGGGCTGCGCAAGCTCAACGGCTGGGGCGCCGACGTGCCCGATGCCGAGGTCGCCGAACGTGCCTTCCAGGCGCGCCGCGAGGCGGTGGGGCACGATTTCCTGCCGCTGCACCTGCAGCGCATCGCGGTGATCGGTTGCGTGTTCCGCGATGACCAGGGCTTCCGCGTCAAGACGCTGGGCCAGCCCGACGACCCGGAAGCCGCTCTGATCAGCGGCTTCTTCAAGACCATCGAACGCTATACGCCGCGGCTGGTCAGCTGGAACGGCTCCGGCTTCGACCTGCCGGTGCTGCATTACCGCAGCCTGATACACGGCGTGCCGGCCCCGCGCTACTGGGACACCGGCGACGACGACCGCGAATTCAAGTTCAACAACTACATCAGCCGCTACCACAACCGCCACATCGACCTGATGGACCTGCTGGCCAAGTACAACGGCCGCGCCAATGCGCCGCTGGACGAACTGGCCAAGCTTTGCGGCTTTCCCGGCAAGCTGGGCATGGACGGCGGGCAGGTATGGCCGGCCTGGCAGCAGGGCAAGGCCGACGAGGTGCGCGCCTACTGCGAAACCGATGTGGTCAACACCTGGCTGGTGTATTGCCGCTTCCGCTTTCTGCGCGGCGAGCTCGACGCGGCTGCCTACCAGGCCGAAATCGACCTGGTGCGCGACACGCTGTCCGCCAGCGAGGGCGCCCACTGGCGCGCTTACCTGGCGGCCTGGGACGCGGACTGAACGGCCCGCGCGGCGCTGCAACCGACTGAAATATCGCACGCGCCCAAGAAATCCACTCGTAACGGGCCCCGGCCCACAATGGTCTCGCGTTCACTTTTTCAGGAGACCACTATGTCCCGATACGCGATCCGTTCTTCCCTTGCTGCCCTGGGTTTTGTGGTGGCCGCCGCCGGCCTGTCCGGCACCGCCCTGGCCGCGCCCGATGCCGATTCCGTGCGCCACGAACAGGGCCGGCACTACGACGGCAAGCATGGCCGCCATCACATGGGCATGAAAATGCGCGATGGCTTCATGATCCCGGGCGTGGGTCCGCTGTCCAAGAAGCAAGTCGAATCGCTCAAGCTCGATGCCAAGCAGCAGGCGGCCTTCGATGCGGCAAAGCAGGCGCAGGGCGAACTGCACAAATCCATGCGCGACGCCGGCGCCAAGCGGCACCAGCTGCTCGATAGCCAGCTGGAAAGCGGCAAGCTCGATCCGCGCGCTCTGGCGGCCCGCGAAGACGAAGGCCGCGGCCAGTTCCGCGAGCAGGCCGAGCAAGTGCGCGGCAAATGGCTGGCCGCCTGGGATACTCTGAACGACAGCCAGCGCCAGCAGGTTGCCGAGCTGGTCAAGGCGCGCCAGGCCCGCATGAAGGAACGCGTTGCCAAGATGCAGGCCCGCCACGCCGGCAAGGCGGCTCCCGAGGCGGCACAGACTGCTCCGGCCAACTGATCCCCTGAGAGGGTGTCCCCAGGAAAGGTGTCAGGCTCCGCAAGAGCCTGACACCGCTGTGCGCGGCAGCTGTTTCAGCCGTGCGGTGTCTGGCACCCTGACGGGAGCCGGACACTTGGCAATAGCGGACTCCTGACGAACAGACACGACGCCGCGCGGCTGCATGCCGCGCTTTTTTTTGCCGCGGACCAGGCCCGCCGGGGCGCAGGCATGGGGCCCGCCGCGCCGAAACTGTGCGGCGGCATGCGCATCCGGCACCGCGATGGTGCGGCCCGCGGCCCGCCGCCGGGGCCGCGCCGGGCCGGCCGGGTTGGCACGAAAGGTGCTTGAGGCAGGACGGGCCGCTGTCATTTTTCTGAAAAGAAACCCGGCCGCCCGCGCCGGCAGCCCTGCCGGCGCCTGCTTCCTATGCACAGGATCCGCACCATGAAACGCACGCTGCTTGCCTTGCCCCTGGCGCTATGCGCCGGCTTCACCGCCATTGCCCACGCCGAGCCCACCGACCTGGGGGCGGGATTCTCGCTCAGCGGCAATGCCGCCATCGTCAGCGACTACCGGTTCCGCGGTTATTCCCAGACCAATTTCCGGCCGGCCGTGCAACTGGGCTTCGACCTGGCGCACAGTTCGGGCTTCTACCTGGGTAACTGGAACTCCAACGTTTCCGATTTCGTCTTTCCGGAAGGCAACCTGGAAATGGATTTCTACGGCGGCTGGAAGGGCGACCTGGGGCATGGCCTGGGCCTGGATGTGGGCGCGCTGTACTACTACTATCCCGGCTCGTCTTCGCCCAAGGGCGGCAATTACAACAACACCGACCTGTACGTGGGCCTGAGCTATGAAAACTATTCCCTGAAGTACTCGTACACGCCCAGCGACTTCTTCAGCACCCCGGACAGCAAAGGCACCTGGTATCTCGACGGCACCGCCAATTTCGACCTGGGCGACGGCTGGGGGCTGGTGGCGCACCTGGGCTACCAGAAGCTGAAACAGCAGACCGACATGGACGGCGATTCGCTGGGCCATTATGTGGACTACAAGCTGGGCGTCACCAAAGACCTGAACGGCTGGGTGCTGGGCCTGGCCGCCGTGGGCGCCAGCGCGGACAACTGGCTGCCCACCAAGAACGGCCATCCGTCAGGGCGGCTGGGGGCGGTGTTCTCGGTGGCCCGGTCGTTCTAGGCGGACGGCCCCGGGGCGGGCGGCGGCGCGCCCCGGTTTCCTCTTTTACAATGCCCGGTTGCCTGTATCAGCCTGGATTGCACAAGAGATGGCCGAAGTACTGAATATCGAATCCCTGGACCTCGAAGCCCGGGGAATCGCCCGCCGCGACGGCAAGGTGGTGTTCGTCGAGGGAGCGCTGCCCACCGAGCGCGTAACCGCGCAGACGGTGCGGCGCAAGCCCTCGTATGAAATCGCCCGCGTGGAAGAGATCCTGCGGCCGTCGGCCCTGCGGGTGGCGCCGCGCTGCCCGCATTTCGGCGTGTGCGGCGGCTGTGCCATGCAGCACCTGGAACCCACCGCGCAGGTGGCCATCAAGCAGCGGGCGCTGGAAGACACCTTCTGGCATGTCGGCAAGCTGCGGCCCCAGCGCATCCTGCCGCCCCTGCACGGCCCCACCTGGGGCTACCGCTACCGGGCGCGCCTGTCGGTGCGGGTGGTGCCCAAGAAAGGCGGCGTGCTGGTGGGGTTCCATGAACGCAAGAGCAGCTACGTGGCCGACATGCGCGAATGCCATGTGCTGCCGCCGCATGTCAGCGGCATGCTGATGCCTCTGCGCGCCATGATTGCGGCAATGTCGGCGCCCGATCGCATGCCGCAGATCGAAGTGGCGCTGGGCGACCGGGTCACCGTGCTGGTGCTGCGCCATCTCGAGCCCCTGACCGACGGCGACCTGGCCGTGCTGCGGCAGTTCGCCGCCCAGCACGGCGTGCAATGGTGGCTGCAGCCCAAGGGGCCCGACACCGTGCATCCGCTCGAACCCGCGCACGCCGATACGCTGTCGTACACCATGCCCGAGTTCGGCCTCAGCATGCCGTACCGGCCCACCGATTTCACCCAGGTCAACCATGCCATCAACCGGGCGATGGTGTCGCGCGCGCTGATGCTGCTCGACGTGCAGCCCGAAGACCGCGTGGCAGACCTGTTCTGCGGGCTGGGCAACTTCACTCTGCCGCTGGCCACGCGCGGCCGCGAAGCGGTGGGCGTCGAGGGCAGCAAGGCCCTTACCGACCGCGCCCTGGCCGCGGCCGAACGCCATGGCCTGGCCGATCGCACCCGCTTCGCGACGCTGAACCTGTTCGAAGTCGATATCGAGTGGCTGCGCGGCCTGGGCTACTTCGACCGCATGCTGATCGACCCGCCGCGCGAAGGCGCGCAGGCGGTCGCGCAGGCACTGGCGCTGCTGGGCCCCGCCGAGCGGCCGCGCCGCATCGTGTACGTGTCCTGTAATCCGGCCACCCTGGCGCGCGACGCCGCCATCATGGTTCACGAAGGCGGCTATGTGCTCAAGAGCGCGGGGGTGATCAACATGTTCCCGCACACCGGCCACGTGGAATCGATCGCGGTATTCGAGTCGCTGCCCGCCGACGAGGTGCTGGCGGCCCAGGAAAGAGCCCGGCAGAAAGAGGCCGAGGCCGCGGCGGCGGCTAGCTGACCTTCAGGGCCTCGCCGCTCGCGCGGGCATCGCGCGGCGGCCAGCGGCCGGCCTCGACCTGGGCAATGAAATCGAGCACCGCGCGGTTGAACGCATCCGGTTCTTCCAGGTTGATGGTGTGCCCGGTCTTGGGCAGCACCAGCAGGCCGCTGGCCGGCAAGGCGCGCTTCAGGAACAGCGACGCCATCAGGCTGTGGTCGTCTTCGTCTCCGGCGATGATCAGCGCCGGCACCCGCATGGCGCGCAAGGCGTCGGCCATGGTGTCCAGGGCCGGCCGTTCGGCCTGCACGCCGCGCAGCGTCAGCGCCGAGCCGCGGGCATCGTGCGCCGCCAGCGCGGCGGCGAATTCCCGCCAGCCACGCGGATCCTTGTTCTGGTATTGCACGCGGGCGGCGCTTTCGGCGTAGATGGGGCCGTAGACGGCGCTGCCCAATTGTTCGAACTGACCGGCGGCGGCGCGCGAAACTTCCTGGAATGCCGGCCGGTCGGCGGCCAGGGCGCCGTAGCCGGCGCCGGCTATCGTCAGCGAGCGCGCGCGGGCGGGATGCGCCAGCCCGAAGTGCAGGGCATTGAAGCCGCCCATCGACAAGCCCACGATATGTGCGCTGTCCAGGCGCGCGGCGTCCATGACCGCGGCCAGGTCGCGCACGGCGCGCGCCTGCGAGTACGCGGCCGCATCCGCGGGCACATCGGATGGCGGGTAGCCACGCGCCGCGTAGACCACGCATTGGTGGCGCCGCGCGCAGGCGCGCAGCTGCGGCTCCCAGCTGCGGTGGTCGCCGGCGAATTCGTGCACGAACACCACCGGCGTTCCGGCGCCCACGCTTTCATAATGCAGCTTGACGCCATCGTCGGTCGACGCAACAGGCATGGTTGTTTCTCCTTGCCGGCCCCGGCGCGCAGGGCCGGACGGGTTCAGGCGGCGGGGGCGGGGTACTGGGACTTGAACCAGTCGGCGATCTGGCCGCCCGCCATGAACACGACGTCGGGGTGCCCGGTCAGTAGGTCCAGCATCTGCTCGAAGTAGCCGAAACGATGGGGCACGCCCATCAGGTGCGGGTGCAGGCCCAGCGCCAGCACGCGCGGCCAGCGGCGCGCTTCGCGTTCGAACAGTTCCAGGGTGCGTTGCAGGCGCAGCAGGAACTCCGGCGACGAGTGCTTTTCCACCGCGTAGATCACCGAGTCGTTCAGTTCCAGGTTGTAGGGCATCTGGATCAGGCTGCCCTGCTTGACGCGCATCCAGTTGGGCAGGTCGTCGATCACCCAGTCGCACACGTATTCGACTCCGGCGGCGGCAAGCAGGTCCGGGGTGTCGGCGGTTTCCCGCAGGCCGGGGCTGAGCCAGCCGCGCGGCAGGGCGCCGGTGAAGGCGCGCAGTTTTTCCAGGCACTGCATGATCAGTTCGCGCTCGCCCGAACCCGCGTCGAGCGACTGCTGGTGCATGCCGTGTCCGATGAATTCCCAGCCGGCCTTCAGCATGGCCTCGGCGGCGCGGGGATAGGCATCGATGACGCTGGCGTTGCAGCTGGTCGAGGCCGGCAGTCCGCGGTCCGAGATGGCCTGCAGCATGCGCGCCAGGCCGGCGCGCATGCCGTAGTCGGCCCAGCTGAAATTCGGCACGTCGGGCACGGTTTCCTTGCCGTGCGGCGGCGTGATGATGCTGCGCGGCATGGCCTGGTCGAAGCGCCAGTTTTCGACGTTGACGACCAGGTGCACCATGATGCGGCCGCCGTCGGGCGCCGCGCATGGCGCGCGGTCATCGGGGAAGGCATGCGGAATGCGGGGGTTGGACATGGCGGGCTCCGGGCGGGTCAATGCCGCATCTGTTTGAGAATGTCGCGTTTCAAGGTGTTGAACACTTCGCCGGTAATCAGGTCCAGCGAACGCGGCCGCTCGATGGGCACCGGGATGCGGGTGGCGATGCGCCCGGGGCGCGCCGACATGACATAGATGGTGTCGGCCAGCAGAATGGCTTCGTCGATGTCGTGCGTGACGAACACGACGGTCGTGCGCAGGTTCTGCCATACCGACAGCAGCAGCTCCTGCATGGTCAGGCGGGTCTGCGCATCCAGCGCGCCGAAGGGCTCATCCATCAGCAGCACCTTCGAGCCCAGTGTCAGCACCCGGGCAATGCCCACGCGCTGGCGCATGCCGCCCGACAGCTGCACCGGCAGATGCTGCTTGAACGCCGACAGGCCGGTAATTTCCAGCATCTCGTCGGCGCGCGCGGCGTACTCGCTTTTCGGCTGGCCGGCGATCTTCGGGCCGAACACCACGTTTTCCCAGACGTTCAGCCACGGAAACAGCGCGGCTTCCTGGAACACCACGCCGCGTTCCGGGCCGGGCCGCTCGATGTCGCTGCCACCCACTTGCAGGCGGCCGGCGGTCGGCGCCTCGAAACCCGCCACCAGGTTCAGCAGCGTGGACTTGCCGCAGCCGGAAGGCCCGAGCAGCGCGATGAATTCCCCCTGGGCCACCTGCAGGTCGATGCCGTCCAGGGCCTGCACCGGCGTGGCGCCCGGGTAGGTCTTGCTGAGTTGCGAAATCGAGATGTGCGACATGCGGGCCTCAATGATTCTGCAGGATGCGCCACGCCAGGACGCGATACTCGATGGCGACGATCAGGCGGTCGCTCAGGAAGCCCATCAGGCCGATGGACACCATGTCGGCCAGCACGATGTCCATACGGCCCACGTAATAGGCGTCCCACAGCACGTACCCCAGGCCCGACTTGACCGCCACCATTTCGGACACGATCACCGCGGTCCAGGAAATTCCCAGTCCGATGCGCAGGCCGGTGAATATCGACGGCATCGCGGCCGGCAGCACCACGCGGCGCAGCAGCTGGGCCGACGAGGCGCCCATCATGCTGGCCGCGCGCACCAGGTTGCGATCGACGTCGCGCGCGCCCTGCGTGGTATTGACCACGATGGCGTAAAAGCCGCCCAGGAAGATCAGGAAAATCGATCCCATGTCGCGGATGCCGAACAGGGCGATCGAAAAGGGCAGCCACGCGGTGATGGGAATCGGCCGCAGCCCCTGGATCAGCGGATCCATCAGCTGCGCGGTCAGCCGGCTCCAGCCGATGGCCAGCCCCAGGGGAATGCCCAGCGCCATGGCCAGGGCGAAGCCCTGCGCCACGCGCAGCGACGAGTACTGCACGTTGGCCAGCCAGGTCCCTTGGTAGGGGTTCAGGCCCATGCCGGGATTGCCGAATATCCAGGCATACCAGGCGCGCGCCACCTGCACGGGCGTGGGCACCACGCCGGCCATGGCGTCGGACTGCCCCACCAGCTGCCATATGATCAGTATCAATATGGGCACGACCAGCCCCAGGCCGGCCCGGCGCAGCGCCCGGGAGCGCGGTGCCGGGCCCGGCTGGCGCGGGCGCATCGCGGCCGGCTGCTTCAATGTGGATGAACTCACCTGCATCTCCTTGGGCGGGCGGCCGTCTTACATGACTTCCTGCACCAGGCCCGGATCCCACACTTTATCGATCTCGCCGCTGACATCCTTGGGTATGACGCCCAGCTCATTGAAGGTCTTGGCCTGGCGGCGCAGCTGGTCCAGGTCCAGCACGCCCCCCAGCTTGATCAGCTTGACCGATTCCTGTGTCACCGGCAGCGGCAGGCCGGTGTACTTCGAGTAGGTTTCGGCGAACGCCTTGGGGTCTTTTTCCAGGCGTTCTTCAGCCTGCTTGTAGGCCCACAGGAAGCACTTGACGGCCTCGCGCTTGTCCTTCAGGGCATCGCGGGTGGCGGCCAGCAGGCCCAGTTCGGCGCCCACCGCTTTCGACTGGCTGTATTCCAGGTTCTTGGCGAAGAACGCCGTGCCGTCGGCCACCAGCTGGGATTCGAACGGTTCCCACAGCGCGACCGCGTCCACGTCGCCGCGCTGCAGGGCCTGGACGAAGGCGGTGCCGCCGCCCTGGATGTTCACGGCCGTAAAGGTGTTGTACGGGATGCCCTTTTCGGCCAGCGTGGCGGCCCACTGGAACCATACGGCCGAGCCCGGCGCGATGCCGACGCGCTTGCCGGCCAGGTCTTTCCAGTCGTCCATTTTCACGCCTTTGCGCGTGACCAGGTACTTGGGCGAAGAGGCTACGCCGGTCAGGCCCACCAGCTTGTCGCTGCCCTGGGCCAGGGCGATCGCCAGGTCGGCCGGCCCGATGCCCGACACGTCGATCGATCCCGACAGCAGGGCCGTGCGCGCATCGGCATAGCGCACGAACTCGACCGGGCGCACGTCGACGTTGCAGGCTTTCAGCGGCTCGGACACGAACAGCATGGGCGACAGATGGCCGACCTTCACATAGCCGATCGTCAGGGTCTGTTTTTGCGGCGCGGGAGCGGGCTGCGGCCCGACCGCGGCGGCGCTTGCCATGTATCCGGAAATCAGGACGGCCGAGGCTGTCCGGTAGAGCGTTTTCATACGTTTCCCCCTGGTGCAGACTGCAGTGTGGCCGATGAAACTGCGTGGCCGATCGATGGCGGCCCGCCCACGCGCGCATGGCACGTCAGCGGCCCTTGAAAACCGGTGTTCTCTTCTCGCGGAAAGCGGCCTGGCCTTCCTGGTAATCGTCGCTGTCGAAGCAGGCCCGCACCGCCTGGTGCACGGCCTCGGCCGACGGCGCCTGCCCGCCGCCTTGCAAATGCTGCAGGGCCAGCCGCGCGGCGCGCACGGTCAGCGGCGCGTTGCCGGCCACGGCGGCCACCCGTTCGGCGGCGGCGGCATTGAAATCGGCGTCCGCGAACACCTCCTGCACCAGGCCGATGCGCGCGGCCTCGCGGCCGTCGAAGGTACGGGCCGTCAGGAACAGGTCGGCCGCGCGGGCGCCGCCCAGCACGTCGCACATACGCTTGACGCCGCCCAGCGCGTAGCCCAGCCCCAGGCGGGCGGCCGGCATCCGGAAGCGCGCGCCCTGGTTGCAGTAGCGCAGGTCGCAGGCCAGCGCCAGGCCCATGCCGCCGCCCATGCAGATGCCGCGTATCAGCGCAACCGTGGGCACCGTGCTGGCGGTCAGCGCCTGCTGCGCGCCGGCCACTGCCCGGTCGTAGCGCGCCACTTGCGCGGGGTCGCCGCGCTGCGCGCCGAATTCCGAAATATCGGCGCCCGACACGAACGCGCGCTCGCCGTCGCCTTCCAGCACGATGGCGCGCAGGCCCGGGCGCGCCTGCGCGTCGGCCACGGCGGCGCCCAGCGCTTCCCACATGCTGAGCGACATGGCGTTGTAGCGCGCCGGATTGACGATGCGGATGCGCAGCAGGCCGGCGTCGGCCTCGATGTCCAGGCGGCCGGGAGGTGCGGTATCGGTAGGCATGGGGTGGTGCTCGCGGTGATGTTCAGATGGCGCCTGCATCGCGCAGGCGGCGGATGTCGTCTGCGCCGTAGCCGGCTTCGCGCAGCACTTCGTCGGTATGTTCGCCCCATCCGGGCGCGGTGCGCGCGATGTCGGCAGGGGTGCGCGCCAGTGTGACCGGCTGAGTGATCATGCTGCGCTGGCCGCCTTGCCAGGCATCGCAGCGGCGCGCAACGCCCAGGTGGCGGATCTGGGTGTCCTCGAACATCTGCGGCACGGTGTACACCGGGCCGGCCGGCACGCCGGCCGCATTGAGCAGCTCCACCCAGTGCGCCACGGTGGCGGTCATGAACACGTCCTGGATTTCCCGGTTCAGCCGCTGCCGATGGCTGACGCGCAACTTTTCGGTCGCGTATTCCGGATCGGCCAGCCAGTCGGAGCGGCCCAGCGCCTCGCAGAACCGCTTCCAGTTGCCTTCGCCCGAGGCGCCCAGGTTGAACGGGCCGTCGCTGGCCTGGAACAGGCCCATCGGGCTGCTGGTGGGATGGTCGTTGCCTTCCTGCCGGGGAATGTCGCCATCGTTCAGGTAGCGCGCGGCCTGGAAGTCCATCATGGCCACCTGCGCATGCAGCAGCGAGGCATGCACCCACTGGCCCTGGCCCGACACTTCGCGTTCCAGCAGGGCCGTCAGAATGCCGATCGCCGTGTACAGGCCGGTGCTCGAGTCGGCCACGGCCAGGCCGGCCCGCACCGGCCCCTGGCCCGGCAGCCCGGTCACCGACATCAGCCCGCCCATGCCTTGCACGATCTGGTCGAAGCCAGGCCGGGCCGCGTAGGGGCCCGACTGGCCGAAGCCCGAGATGCTGGCCAGGATAATGCGCGGGTTCAGCGCGCGCAGCGCCTCGTAATCGACGCCCAGGCGCGCCTTGACATCGGGCCGCCAGTTCTCCACCACCACATCGGCATCGGCGACCAGGCGCTTGAGCACTGCCAGGCCCTCGGGCTTTTTCAGGTTCAGCGTCAGCGAACGCTTGTTGCGGTTCAGGTTCTGGAAATCGCCGCTCCAGCGGTCGGCGGCGAACATGGCTTCATTCGGATCGACGCCGGGCGGCGGTTCGATCCGGATGACGTCTGCGCCGAAATCGGCCAGCATGCGCACGCAAGTGGGGCCCGCGCGCACGCGGGACAGGTCCAGCACGCGGAAACGGCGCAGCGCGGGCGAGGCAGAGAGCGATGGCATGGTGCGGTTCAACCTCCAGATGAGAAAGCGGGGCGCATGCCGGCGTAGCCCGATGCGCCGAAACGGCTGTGTTCGGCCTGCCGAGCCAGCGCCAGCAACAGGCCTTCGGCGCCGGGGCGCGCAATGGCCTGTACGCTGATGGGCCGCCCGTCGGCCCCCTGGGCGATGGGAAACACAATGGCCGGCAGGCCCAGGTAATTCACAAACGACAGCCAGCAGAACAGATCGAGCAGGCGGCGCGGCACAAAGCCCGGCGATGTGGTGATGACCTCGGCCCAATCGGGTATGCCGCGCGGCAGCACCGGGGTCAGCAGCACGTCGCAGTCTTGCAGCACGTCGGCCAGGAAAGCCTGCGCGTGGCCCGCGCGCCGCTGCGTGGCCTCGGCATGCCAGGCGGCGGGCAGGGCGGCGCCGGCCAGCGCCAGTGTGCGCGGCAAGGGCGACAGGGGCGCCGTCTGGCCGCGCAGCGCCGCCGAGTGGCTGGTGGCCGCTTCGGCATACAGCAGGATCTGGGCCAGCCGCATCCATTCGGGCAACTGGCCCAGGCGGTGCTCGCGGCGCCGGCCCCGCGCGCTGCATTCGGCGGCGTAGTCCTCCAGTGCGTCCACGATGGGTGTGTCGGCCTGCACGCCAGGGTCGGGGTGGCGCCAGCAGGTGGCGATGCGCCAGTGGCCCGGCGCGGGCGGGGCCGGGGCCCCAGGCTCGGCGGCCGGCTGCAGCGCTTGCAGCAGCGCCGCCGCATCGGGGGCGCTGCGGGCAATGATGCCCACGGTATCCAGCGCGGGCGCCAGGGGGGCCACCCCGTCGCGCGGCAGCAGGTCGCGGGTGGGTTTCAGCCCCAGCACGCCGCAGGTGGCTGCCGGAATGCGCACCGAGCCCGCCGTGTCGGTGCCCAGCGATCCATAGCAAAGCCCGCTGGCCACGGCCACCGCCGAGCCGCTGGACGACCCGCCCACCGCGGCGGCCGGAGCCAGCGGATTGATCGGCAGCGGGTAGTTGGGATTCTCGCCGGTGGCGCCGCAGGCATGTTCGGCCATCGCCAGCGCCGCCAGCGGGCTGCTGCCGGCGGCGTGCAGCCGCCGGATCACGGTCGCGGCCAGCGGCGGCGAGCCCGGCCAGGGGCGCCCGGCGCCGCATTCCGGCGCGCGGCCTGGCAGCGTATAGATGTCTTTGTGGGCCAGGCCCACGCCCGCCAGCGGCAGCGCCGGGTCGGCCGGGGGGCCGGCGCGCAGCAGGCTGACGGCGCAATGGGACGTGTCGGCGGCAAAGGCGCGCCGCTGCCTGGCCAGAGCCTCGTCCACGCTCAATTCCGCATTGGCGAGCAGTTGCCGCAACGCGTGGATCGTATTGGGCAGCCCGGCCGGTGTCATGCGCGTGCCTCGGCGGGCGGCGCCAGCCGTGCCAGCGTCCTGGCCACGGCGCGGATCTCGGCATCGCTGGCCGGGATGCCCGCGCGCCGCAGCAGCACCTGGATGGCCGCGATATCGGGCGGCGGCTCCGCGCTGGCGCGGCTTACCTGGCTCGCGGGCTGATTTTGCATACAAAAATACCTGTTTTGTATTATTTAAAGCCTTTATAAATATATTTATAAAAGAACGGATAGCTTTGTGCAAACCCTTTTTTGAAGGCCGATGGCCGGAAAGTGGGGGCGTGCAGAGGCGTCGCGCGCCGGCGTGCCGATGCCGCCGAATGGCAAAAAAAGGCGCGGCCCCATTGCGGAGCCGCGCCCACTGTCGAAGCCGATGGCCGCCGCCGGGCCGGGCCCGGCGCGTTCAGCCCGCGCCGCCGCCCAGCTCTTCGATGATGGGGCAATCGGGGCGGCTGTCGCCGTGGCAATGGCGCGCCAGGTGCCTCAGGCTGTCCGCCATCTGCTGCAGTTCGGCGGCCTTGCGCTCCAGGCCTTGCACATGGTCCAGCGCAACGCGCTTGACGTCGGCGCTGGCGCGGCCGCGGTCGCGCCACAGCGCCAGCAGCTCGTGCATCTGTTCCACCGAAAACCCCAGGTCGCGGGCGCGTCGCACGAAGCGCAGGGTATGCAGGTCGTTTTCGCTGTACACCCGGTAGCCGGCCTCGGTACGCGTGGCCGGGCCGATCAGGCCGATGCTTTCGTAATAGCGGATCATCTTGGCCGAGATGCCCGTGGCGCTTGCGGCTTGTCCGATATTCATGACTGCGGGCCTCCATCAGCAATGGGGTGGACAGGGCGGTATGCGCGCAGGCGCAGTGCATTGCCCAGCACGAACACGCTGGACAAGGCCATGGCGCCTGCGGCGAATACCGGCGACAGTTGCAGGCCGAAGGCGGGATACAGCGCGCCGGCCGCCAGCGGGATCAGGGCGGCGTTGTAGGCAAAGGCCCAGAACAGATTCTGTCGGATGTTGGCCAGCGTGGCGCGGCTCAGGCCGATGGCATTGGGCACGCCATGCAGGTCATCGGCCATCAGCACCACCGAGGCGGCTTCGATGGCCACGTCGGTGCCGGTGCCGATGGCAATGCCCACATCGGCCGCGGCCAGCGCAGGCGCATCGTTGATGCCGTCGCCCACGAAGGCCAGCTTGCGGCCGCCGGCGCGCAGCGTCTCGATGGCCGCCACCTTGCCGTCGGGCAGCACTTCGGCGCGCACTTCATCGATGCCCAGCTGCCGCGCCACACTGTGCGCGGTGAGCGCGTTGTCGCCGGTGATCATCGCGGTCTTGATGCCCAGCGCATGCAGGGCGTTGATCGCGCCGGCGGCCGACGGTTTGAGCGGATCGCTGACCGCCACCAGCGCGGCCGCGCGCCCGTCCACCGCCACATACACCGGTGTCTTGCCCTCGGCGCCCCAGTTCGCGGCCTGGTCGCCGAATACCGCCAGATCGACCCCGTGCCGGTCCATCAGCCGGGCCGCGCCGGCCACGATCTGCCGGCCGTCCACGCGCGCCTGCACGCCGGCGCCGGTCACGGCCTGGAAGTCGTCGGCGGGCTGCGCGGGCAGGCCGCGCTCACGCGCCGCCGCCACGATCGCCCGGGCGATGGGGTGTTCGGAACGTTCCTGCACCGCGGCCAGCCAGCCCAGCACCTGGTCGCCGTCGAAGCCGGGCGCGGCCTGCAGGCCCGCCAGGGCCGGCTTGCCCAGCGTCAGCGTGCCGGTCTTGTCGAACGCCACCACCTCGACGTCGCGCAGCGACTGCAGCGCATCGCCCTGGCGGAACAGCACGCCCAGGTCCGCGGCGCGGCCGGTGCCCACCATAATCGAGGTCGGCGTGGCCAGGCCCATGGCGCACGGGCAGGCGATGATCAGCACGGCCACGGCGTTGACCAGGGCCAGCGGCAGGGCGGGCGAGGGGCCCCAGGCCAGCCACGCCGAGAAGGCCAGCAGCGCGATCGCCATCACGGCGGGCACGAACCAGGCCGTGACCTGGTCGACCAGCGCTTGGATGGGCAGCCTGGCGCCCTGGGCCGTCTGCACCATGTGGATGATGCGGGCCAGCATGGTGTCGGCGCCCGTGTGCGTGACACGCAGGGTAAAGCTGCCCGAGGTATTCAGCGTGCCGCCGGTGGCGCGCATGCCGGCGCGTTTTTCCACGGGCATGGGTTCGCCGGTGAGCATCGATTCGTCGACATACGAGCTGCCTTCGATGACGTCGCCGTCGATGGGGATTTTCTCGCCGGGCCGCACCACGACGTGCTCGCCGCGGCGCACCTGTTCAATGGGCACGTCCTGCGCCTGGCCGTCGCGCAGCACGCGCGCGGTGCGGGGCTGCAGGCCGACCAGGCGCTTGATGGCGGCGCCGGTGCGCCCCTTGGCACGCGCTTCCAGCATGCGTCCCAGCAGGATCAGCGTGACGATCACCGCCGCCGCTTCGTAATACACATAGCGGGCGTTTTCGGGCAGCCACTGCGGAGCAAAGGTGGCGGCCACGGAATAGGCCCAGGCCGCGCCGGCGCCCACCGCAACCAGCGAATTCATTTCGGGCGCGCGGCGCCACAACGCCGCCAGCCCCTTGGTAAAGAAGGCCCGGCCCGGCCAGGCCAGCACGGCGGTGGTCAGCACGAACTGCAGCAGCCAGCTGTTCTGCATGCCCAGCCGCGTGGCCACCCAGTGGTGCACGGCGGGAATGGCGTGCGAACCCATTTCCAGCGCGAAAACCGGCAGCGTCAGCACCAGGGCCACGGTGAACGCGCGGCGCAGGCTGCGCGCTTCGTCGGCGCGGGCTTGTTCCTGGCGGGCTTCGTGGCCGTCCTGCGCGGCAATCGGATGGGCCGTATAGCCGACGCGCGCCACCGCTGCCACCAGCGCCTGGGTGTCGGCGTCCGGGGTATGGTCGACCCGGGCGCTTTCGGTGGCCAGGTTGACGCTGGCCGAGCCCACGCCGGCCACGGCCGACAGGGCTTTCTCGACCCGCTTGACGCACGAGGCGCAGGTCATGCCTTCAATGGCGAGTTCAGTCTGTACAAGGGCGAGGGCAGTCATGCTGCAGCTCCGGAAAGAGGATATGCCAGCAGTTTCATCCTTACCATGATGGGAAGGTCAAGCCCTATTTTACGCTTGACTTTGCCATGATGGGAAGGTTTAAGCTGGGTTCCGTTGTGCCTTTCCACTGCTTTTTCTACAGGAGTTGCCATGTCTTTCCAGTTCAGCGTGCCTGATATGTCTTGCGGCCATTGCGTCGGCACCATCACACAGGCCGTGCAGCAGGCCGTGCCCGGCGCCCGCGTCGCGGTCGATCTGTCCACCCGCCGCGTCACGGTCGAAAATGCGCCGGCCGCCGAGCCGGTGCGCGCGGCCATCGAGCAGGCCGGCTACGACGCCCAGCCAGTGGCGTAGGCGCCGGCGCAGCCAGGGCCCGATTGGCCCTGGCTATCAATTAAGTTAAATAATTAAATTTGATATATCGATAGCGGATATTTATCATCTCTTCCATGGTGGTGAGGCCACCAAACCACTCTAGGAGATGATTGAATGCTGCAGAATCGCGAAGGCCAGCGGGTCCCCAACGTGACCTTCCCCATCCGCCAGGGCAACGACTGGAAACAGGTCACCACCGACGATCTGTTCAAGAACAAGACCGTCGTGGTCTTCTCGCTGCCGGGCGCCTTCACCCCCACTTGCTCGTCCACCCACCTGCCGCGCTACAACGAACTGGCGCAAACCTTTGCCGGCGTGGGCGTGGATGCCATCGTGTGCGTGTCGGTCAACGATACCTTCGTCATGAACGAATGGGCCAAAGACCAGGAAGCCGGCAACATCACGCTGCTGCCCGACGGCAACGGCGATTTCACCGAAGGCATGGGCATGCTGGTCGACAAGCGCGATCTCGGCTTCGGCAAGCGCAGCTGGCGCTATTCGATGCTGGTGAAAGACGGCGTGATCGAAAAAATGTTCATCGAGCCCCAGAAAGAAGGCGACCCGTTCGAAGTCTCGGATGCGGACACCATGCTGGCCTACATTGCCCCGCAAGCCAGGAAGCCCGACCAGGTAGTGGTGTTTTCCAAGCCCGGCTGCCCGTTCTGCATCGAAGCCAAGGCGCTGCTGGCCGACAAGGGCTACGACCCGATCGAGATCCCGCTGGAGCACAAAGTGCGCGGCCGGGTCATCGGCGCGGTCTCGGGCAAGGGCACAGCTCCGCAGGTGTTCATCAACGGCAGCCTGATCGGCGGCCTGGAAGACCTGAAAGCCTATCTGTAACCCCCAAAGCGCCGCGCATCGCGCCGGGGTCTGACTGCCGAAAGGTGTCAGGCACCGGCGCCGGCGGCAACTGCATCAACCGTACCGTGCTCGACACCCCTCGGGAGTCGGGCGCGTACCTGCCCGGCACGGGCTTTTTTTCTTCCGGCGTCGCCGCAGGGCGAAGCCGGCACAGCATGGGACAGTCATGGACATTCTGCATACCGACATCGCCGTCATCGGCGCCGGCACGGCCGGCCTGGCGGCCTATCGCGCGGCCCGCGCCGCCGGCAAGCGGGCGCTGCTGATCGAAGGCGGCCCGTACGGCACCACCTGCGCCCGCGTGGGCTGCATGCCCTCCAAGCTGCTGATCGCGGCGGCCGAGGCCGCGCATGCCGCCGCGCATACGGCCCCGTTCGGCGTGCATGTCGATGGCGCTGTCCGCGTGGACGGCCGCGAAGTCATGGCGCGGGTGCGCCGCGAGCGCGACCGCTTTGTCGGGTTCGTGCTGGAAGGCGTGGAAAACATCCCCGCCGAAGACAAGCTGGCCGGCTATGCGCGCTTCGTATCCGATACGGTGCTGCGCGTGGACGAACGCATCGAGGTGCGCGCCGGCAGCGTCGTCATCGCCACCGGTTCGCGGCCGTCGGTGCCGCCGCCGTTCGAAGCGCTGGGCGATCGCCTGGTCGTCAACGACGACGTGTT
Source organism: Bordetella petrii (assembly GCF_017356245.1). Taxonomy (NCBI): domain Bacteria; kingdom Pseudomonadati; phylum Pseudomonadota; class Betaproteobacteria; order Burkholderiales; family Alcaligenaceae; genus Bordetella; species Bordetella petrii. Next base: position 2,770,087 of record NZ_JAFMZZ010000001.1, on the reverse strand, counting down.
CGCCTGGCAGGACCTGCCGCGCAGCGTGGCCGTGTTCGGCCCCGGCGTCATCGGCCTGGAACTGGGCCAGGCGCTGGCCCGGCTGGGCGTGCGGGTACGGGTGTTCGGCGTCAGCGGCAGCCTGGGCGGCCTGGGCGATCCGGCGGTGCGCCAGCGCGCGCGCCGCAGTTTCCAGGGCGAGTTCTACCTGGATCCGGATGCCCGCGTGCTGTCCACCCGCCGCGTCGGCGACCAGGTCGAAGTGCGCTACGTGGCGCTGGACAATACCGAGCGCACCGAATGTTTCGATTATGCGCTGGTGGCCACCGGCCGCCGGCCCAATGTCGACCGGCTCGACCTGCACCACACCAGTCTGGCGCGCGACGCTCGCGGCGTGCCCGAATTCGATCGCACCACCCTGCAGGCCGGCGCGGCGCCGATCTTCATCGCGGGCGATGCCAATGCCGACGCGCCGCTGCTGCACGAGGCCGCCGACGAAGGCCGCATCGCCGGGACGAACGCGGCGCACTATCCGGATGTGCGGCCCGGGCTGCGGCGCGCGGGGCTGGCGGTGGTGTTCTCCGACCCGCAGATCGCGCTGGTCGGCACTCCGTATGCGCGCCTGCCGCGGGACGGCTTCGTGACGGGCGAAGTCGATTTCGGCGACCAGGGCCGCTCGCGCGTCATGCTCAAGAACAAGGGCATGCTGCACGTGTACGCCGACAGCGAGACCGGGCAATTCCTGGGCGCCGAGATGGTGGGGCCGGCGGCCGAGCACATCGGCCACTTGCTGGCCTGGGCCGCGCAGCAGCAGCTGACCATCGCGCAGATGCTGGACATGCCTTTCTACCATCCCGTGGTGGAAGAGGGCCTGCGCACCGCGCTGCGCGACGCCGCGGCCCGCCTGCAGGAAGCCCGCGACGCGCGGCGGCAGGCTGCCTGAAAGCACTGAGGGGTCCGCCCTGGCCGGCTCGGCAAGTGTCGCCAGACACCTGGGCGGTTCCGCCCGGAAACCTCCCGCAGCTCGGCCTTACGCGGCCCGCTGGCGCGCGTCGTCGCCGGCCAGGGCGTCCAGCACGGCGCGTTCGAACTGCATCTGGGTGCGGGGCCGTTCCAGCGCCGAACCGGTCAGGATGAACACGTCTTCGACCCGGTCGCCCAGGGTCATGATCTTGGCCATGCTGACGCTGACCCCATGGCTGGCGAACACGCGCGTCAGCGCGTGCAGCAGGCCGGGTCGGTCGGTGGCGGTGACCGACAGCCGCCATGACTGGCTGCGCTCGTCGGGCTGCAGTTCGGCCTGCGGCATGACAGGAAAGACCTTGGAAATGCGCGATTGCCGCCGGCGCGCCGGGGCGCCGTACGCGCCGCGCGCGCCGGCCGCGTCCTGCGGGTCGCGCAGGCGCTGCGCCAGCTCATGTTCGACCAGCGTGGCCTGGGCGCGCAGGTCGGTGCTGCCCTCGGGCAGCAGCACGATGAAACTGTCCAGCGCCCAGCCGTGCCGGGTCGTGTGGATGCGCGCGTCCTGGATGCCCAGCGACTTGGCGTCGAAATAAGCGCAGATCGCCACCACCAGTTCGGGCACGTCGCGCGTGTACACCATGATCTGCAGCCCTTCGCCGTGTTCGGTGGGGCGCGCGCGCACCACCGGGCCGTCAGGAGCCACCTGGTAATACAGGTGGCGGGTGTGCCAGGCGATGTCCGACGCATCGTGGCGCAGGAAATACGCCACATCCAGCTCGTTCCAGAAGGCCGCGCGCGCGTCGTCGCGCAGGCCTGCCAGCCGCGTCAGGCGCGCCGCTTCTTCCTTGCGTTCAGTCAGCACTGTGTGCGTGTCGGCCGGCGAGCCGCCCAGCGCGGCCAGGGTCAGGCGGTACAGGTCTTCCAGCAGCTTGCCTTTCCAGGCGTTCCAAACCTTGGGGCTGGTGCCGCGTATATCGGCCACGGTCAGCAGATACAGGGCCGTCAGGTGGCGCTCGTCGCGCACGGTGGCCGCGAAATCCTTGATGACGCCCGGATCGGACAGGTCGCGCTTTTGCGCCACGGCCGACATGAGCAGGTGCTGGCGCACCAGGAACTCGACCAGTTCGGCGTCGTCGGGTTCCAGGCCGTGCTCGTGCGCGAAGCGCCTGACTTCGCGCGCGCCCAGTTCGGAATGGTCGCCGCCGCGGCCCTTGGCGATGTCGTGAAAGAGCGCCGCCACGTACAGCAGCCAGTGGCGTTCCAGGTTGGCGATCAGCTGGCTGGCCAGCGGGTACTCCTGCGCATGCTCGGGCATGGTGAAGCGCCGGATGTTGCGCACCACCGTCAGCGTGTGCTGGTCGACCGTGTATACGTGGAACAGGTCGTGCTGCATCTGCCCGACGATGCGGCGGAACACCGGCAGGTAGCGGGGCAGGATGTTCAGCATGGTCATGCGCCGCAGCTCGTGCACGATGCCGCGCGGCTGCTGCAGGATCTGCAGGAACAGCTTGCGGTTGACCGGGTTGCGCCGGAACTGCGCGTCGATGCGATGGCGCGAATGCCACATGGCGCGCAGCGTGCGCGGCGTCAGGCCGGTCAGTTCGGCATGCTGCTGCATCACCAGGAAGGCGCGCAGCAGCAGCGTGGGATTGCGTTCGAAGCCATCGTCGCGCACGATGTCGAGCCGGTCGCGCAGGTTGCGGAAATCGTCATCGATCTCGCGCGCGCCGGTGTCGGGCCGCGGAAACAGCCGCTCTTCGATGCTGGGCACCAGAATCGCATTGAGCTGCGTCACCAGGCGCGCGGCCCAGTAATAGCGCTGCATCAGCAATTCGCTGCTGCGCCGCGTGGCGGTGGCCTGGATGCCGTAGACCTCGGCCAGCCCGGGCTGCAGGTCGAACAGCACGCGGTCTTCGCGCCGGCCGGTCAGCAGGTGCAACTCGATGCGCAGGCGCTTGAACGCCTGCTCGGCGCGGCGCAGGTCGCGCGCCTCGGACGGCGTCAGCAGCCCGGCCTGGGCCACTTCGCGCCAGGTGCGGCCGAAGCCCGCGGCGCGCGCCATCCACAGAATCACCTGCAGGTCGCGCAGCCCGCCGGGCGATTCTTTGCAATTGGGTTCCAGCGCGTAGGGGGTCTCCTGGTAGCGCGCGTGGCGCTGCTGCATCTCGACGCGCTTGGCCTGGAAAAACGCCGGGGCGTCGAGCTGGGCCTGGATAGCCGCCTCGAACTGCTTCATCAGGGCGCGGCTGCCGGCCAGCCAGCGCGATTCCAGCAGAGCGGTCTCGACGGTGATGTCGGCCTGCGCTTCCTGTTCGCAGTCGGCCAGGGTGCGCACGCTGTGGCCGGGCTCCAGGCCCAGGTCCCACAGGGCCGCCACCAGGGTCTCGATCGCGGTGGCGTCGCCGGGCGAAGGCGCGTGCGGCAGCAGGATCAGCAGGTCGACGTCGGAATGCGGATAGAGCTCGCCGCGGCCATACCCGCCCACCGCCGCCAGCGTGGCGCCGGCGGGCAGGGGGTGCAGCTTGAGCAGGTCGCGCAGCGCATGGTCGACGATGCGCCGCAATCCGAACAGCAGGGTGTCCGGCCGCCGGTGCTGGCGGAACTGGGCAATGGCCTCGCCGCGGGCGGCCTGCAGCCGCCGGCGCAGGTCAGGCAGCGAAGGCGGGGCGGCTGCGGTCATGGGGCTTGCCGGTCAGGTGGCGGGCAGCGTCAGGGGTTCGGCAACAAACGCCGGCGGCTGGCGCACGCCCGGCGACAGGGTCAGGACTTCATAGCCGGTGTCGGTCACGCAGATCGTGTGTTCCCACTGCGCAGACAGGCTGTGGTCGCGCGTCACGACCGTCCAGCCGTCGGCCAGCTGGCGGATTTCGCGGCGGCCGGCGTTGATCATGGGTTCGATGGTGAAGATCATGCCGGTGGTCAGGGGCACGCCGCTGCCCGGCTTGCCATAGTGCAGCACCTGCGGGTCTTCATGGAAGCGCTGGCCGATGCCGTGGCCGCAGAACTCGCGCACCACCGAATAGCCGTTGGATTCGGCATGCTTCTGGATGGCGTGGCCGACATCGCCCAGGGTGGCGCCGTTGCGCACCTGCTGGATACCCTTCCACATGCATTCGAAAGTAATCTCGGCCAGGCGGCGCGACTGGATCGACGGCTCGCCCACGTGATACATGCGGCTGGTGTCGCCGAACCAGCCGTCCTTGATGATGGTGACGTCGATATTGAGTGCGTCACCGTTTTTCAGCACCTTGTCGCCCGGGATGCCATGGCAGACCTGGTGGTTGACCGAGGTGCAGATGGCGCCGGGGAAGGGGGGGTAGCCCGGAGGGGCATAGCCCACCGTGGCCGATTTCACCTTCAGCTCGTCGGTCAGGTATTCCAGGCACAGGCGGTCGAGCTCGCCCGTGGTGACCCCGGGCTTGACGTGGGGGGTGATGAAATCGAGTATCTTCGCGGCGTCCTGGCAGGCGGCGCGCATCTTGTCCAGGTCGGCGGGATTGGTAACGAGGCCCATGTAGGTGGCTTGAGTAACTGGGTGGAAAAATAGTAGAATTATAGGCTTGCCTAAAAACCGGGGGCAAAGCCAGGGTGTTTTTCCATTGTAGGCCCTGGCCGCCACGGCCGTCTGGGTTTATTCGCCGCAGGGTTCGCCGCGGCGATCGGCCACCGGGTTTCGGGCTTTTCATCCTGGCGTCGGATACCGGCGCCAGGAAATCGCGCGTTATGCCACCCAGGGTGCCGGCCCATGCCATGCATGGGCGGGTACAGGCGTAGCGCAAGAACCAACCCTCGGAGAAACTCATGTCCCTCATGCGCGAAATGCTGGAAGCTGGCGTCCACTTCGGCCACCAGACCCGCTACTGGAATCCCAAGATGGCCCCGTACATCTTCGGCCATCGCAACAAAATCCACATCATCAACCTGGAACAAACGGTCGCCAAGTACCAGGACGCCACCAAGTTCGTGAAGCAGCTGGCTGCCCGCGGCGGCAACATCCTGTTCGTCGGCACCAAGCGCGCCGCCCGTGAACTGGTCGCGGCCGAAGCCGCCCGTTGCGGCATGCCCTACGTCGACGCCCGCTGGCTCGGCGGCATGCTGACCAACTTCAAAACGGTGAAAACCTCGGTCAAGCGCCTGAAAGACATGGAAGCCGTCGTCGCCGAGGGCGGCGCCGAGCGCATGATCAAAAAAGAAGGCCTGCTGTTCCAGCGCGAACTCGACAAGCTCAACAAGTCCATCGGCGGCATCAAAGACATGAACGGCCTGCCTGATGCGCTGTTCGTCATCGACGTCGGCTACCACAAGATCGCCGTGGCCGAAGCCCGCACGCTGGGCATCCCGGTCGTGGCCGTGGTCGACACCAACCACTCGCCCGATGGCATCGACTACGTCATCCCGGGCAACGACGACTCGGCCAAGGCCATCGCGCTGTACGCCAAGGGCATCGCCGACGCCGTGCTGGAAGGCCGCGAACAAAACCTTAACGGCCTGGTCGAAGAGGCCGGCGAAGGTTCGGAAGAGTTCGTCGAAGTGCAGGACAACCAGGGCTAATAGCCTGATCCGGCGGGCCGGGCGCGGCGGGCATTGCGCCGCGCGCCCGGGCCGGCCGGAAGTCTCGAGACGGGCTCCCGTCTCACGGCCCGCCAGCGCGGGCGTCTTGTCGAATCAATCCATGTGCCCCGGCCCGCCGGGGCATGTCTTAGCGAAACTGGAGCAATCATGGCTGAAATTACCGCCGCCCTCGTCAAGGAACTGCGCGAAAAGACCGACGCGCCCATGATGGAGTGCAAGAAGGCCCTGACCGAAGCCGAGGGCGACCTGGCCCGCGCCGAAGAAATCCTGCGCGTCAAGCTGGGCAACAAGGCCAGCAAGGCCGCCGCGCGCGTCACCGCCGAAGGCCTGATCGGCCTGTACATCTCGCCCGACGCCAAGCAGGGCGCCATCATCGAAGTCAACTGCGAAACCGACTTCGTGGCCAAGAACGACGATTTCGTCGCGTTCATCAACCAGCTGGCCGAACTGGCCGCCATCCAGAAGCCCGCCGATGTGGCCGCGCTGTCGGCGCTGCCGATGGGCGAGGGCACGGTTGAAACCACCCGCACCGCCCTGGTCGGCAAAATCGGCGAAAACATTTCGGTGCGCCGCTTCGAACGCATCGACACCGCCAACGCCCTGGCCAGCTATGTGCACGGCGGCAAGATCGGCGTGCTGGTCGAATACGCCGGCGCCGAAGAAATCGGCAAAGACCTGGCCATGCACATCGCCGCCACCAAGCCCCGCGCCCTGAACGCCGACGGCGTGCCGGCCGCCGACATCGCCGCCGAACGCTCGGTGGCCGAGCAGAAGGCCGCCGAGTCGGGCAAGCCCGCCGAGATCGTGGCCAAGATGGTCGAGGGCTCGGTGCAGAAGTTCCTGAAAGAAGTCACGCTGCTGTCGCAGCCCTTCGTCAAGAACGACAAGCAGACCGTTGAACAGATGCTCAAGGAAAAGAACGCCTTGATCAGCAAGTTCGTGCTGTTCGTGGTGGGCGAGGGCATCGAGAAGAAGACCAGCGACTTCGCCGCCGAGGTCGCCGCTGCCGCTGCCGGCCGCGCCTGATAGGTCGTGGTACCCAGGGCCGGCTAGAAAATATCTAGTCCGGCCCTATTTCTTGTCTTACACTTTCGTCGGATCGGTCCTTGGGACATCACCTATGAGCAGCAGATCATACAAACGGGTTCTTCTCAAACTTTCCGGCGAAGCGCTGATGGGCGAAGATGCCTTTGGCATCAATCGCAGCACCATCGTGCGCATGACCGATGAAATCGCCGAAGTGGTGGCGCTGGGCGTCGAGCTGGCCATCGTCATCGGCGGCGGCAACATTTTCCGCGGCGTGGCGCCCGGCGCGCAGGGCATGGACCGCGCCACGGCCGACTACATGGGCATGATGGCCACCATCATGAACGCCCTGGCCCTGCAGGATGCCTTGAAGCACAAAGATGTCGACACCCGGGTGCAATCGGCGCTGAACATCGACCAGGTGGTCGAGCCGTACATCCGCCCCAAGGCGCTGCGCTACCTCGAAGAAGGCAAGGTCGTCATTTTCGCGGCCGGCACGGGCAACCCGTTCTTCACCACCGATACCGCGGCCGCGCTGCGCGGCGCCGAGATCGGCGCCGAGATCGTGCTCAAGGCCACCAAGGTCGACGGCATCTACAGCGCCGACCCCAATAAAGATCCCACCGCCACGCGCTATGCGCGCATCAGTTTCGACGAGGCCATCGTGCGCCGGCTCGAAGTCATGGATGCCACCGCGTTCGCGCTGTGCCGCGACCAGAAATTGCCCATCAAGGTGTTTTCGATCAACAAGTCCGGCGCGCTCAAGCGCGCGGTCAGCGGCGAAGACGAAGGCACCCTGGTACACGTTTAAGCAAAGGAAATCCTCATGAGCGTCGCAGAAATCCGTAAATCCGCCGAAACCAGGATGGCCAAGTCGCTTGACACGCTGAAGGTCAACTTGTCCAAGATCCGCACCGGGCGTGCCCACACGGGCATCCTGGACCACGTCCAGGTCGAATACTACGGTTCGCCGGTGCCCGTGAGCCAGGTTGCCAACGTGAACCTGGTCGATGCGCGCACCATCAGCGTGCAGCCCTACGAAAAGCCCATGGCCGCGGCCATCGAGAAGGCCATCCGCGAATCCGACCTGGGCCTGAACCCCATGAGCCTGGGCGACAGCATCCGCGTGCCGATGCCGGCGCTTACCGAAGAACGCCGCCGCGACCTGACCAAGGTGGTCAAGGGCGAGGGCGAAGACGCCAAGATCGCCGTGCGCAACCTGCGCCGCGAAGCCAACGAATCGCTCAAGAAACTGGTCAAGGACAAGGAAATCTCGGAAGACGACGAGCGCCGCGCGCAAGACGACATTCAAAAGCTCACCGACCGCAACGTCACCGAGATCGACAAGCTCATTACCCAGAAAGAAGCGGAAATCATGACCGTATAAGCACGGCCAGGTACCGAGGGCGCGACGCTTTCTGCTCATGGCTATCAGTTCCACCCAGGCAGTCCCCGCCACGCAGGCGGTTCCCCAGCATGTTGCCATCATCATGGACGGCAACGGCCGCTGGGCCACGCGCCGGCACCTGCCGCGCACCGCGGGCCACGCCAAGGGCGTGCAGGCCGTGCGGCGTGTGGTCGAGGCCTGCGGGCGGCGCGGCGTGCGCTATCTGACCCTGTTCGCGTTCAGTTCCGAAAACTGGCGGCGCCCCCCCGAAGAAGTCTCGCTGCTGATGCGCCTGTTCGTGCAGGCGCTCGAGCGCGAGGTCGACAAGCTCAATGAACAAGGCGTGCGCCTGCACGTGGTGGGCGACATGTCGCGCTTCGAACCGCGCCTGCAGGCCCTGATCGCCGACGCCCAGGCGCGCACCGCCAGCAACGACCGCCTGCACCTGTCGGTGGCGGCCAACTACGGCGGGCGCTGGGACATCCTGCAGGCCACCCGCGCCATGCTCAGCCAGCACCCCGAACTGGCCCGCGACCCGCAGCGCATCGACGAGGCGCATCTGGCCGACCACCTGTCCATGGCATGGGCGCCCGAGCCCGACCTGTTCATCCGCACCGGCGGCGAGCAGCGCATTTCCAATTTCCTGATCTGGCAGCTGGCCTATGCCGAGCTGTACTTCACCGACCAGTACTGGCCCGATTTCGGCGCGGCCGAGCTCGACGCCGCATTCGAGTGGTATCGCACCCGCGAACGCCGTTTCGGGCGCACCAGCGCCCAGTTGCGCGAAGACGCTGCGCGCTAGCGTAAACAGGCCCCAGGCTACGGAGACCCCATGCTCGGCCAACGAGTCCTTACCGCCATCGTCCTGCTGGCCGTCCTGGCCGCCGCATTGGCATCGGGCAACCCCTGGTGGTTCGTGGCGCTGCTGGCGGCAGCCGCTGCCTGCGCCTGCTGGGAATGGCTGCGCCTGACCGTGCCCCAGCCGCCCTCGCGCGCGCTGTGCGTGGGGGCCGCGGCCGCGCTGCTGGCGATCATGCTGTGGCTGGCCTGGGCCTGGCTGTCGGGCGCGCCCGCGGCGGCGGCGCTGCAGGCCGCCGTGGTGCGCTGGCTGGTGCCGGCGGTGGTCCTGGCATGGCTGCTGGCCGCCACCACCGCCGTGGTGCGCGGCCGCGCCGACGCGCCGGCCGCCAGCCTGGGCTGGTCGCTGTTCAGCGTGCCGGCCGTCCTGGCCGCCTGGTCGGTGCTGGCCCTGATGTTCATGGCGCGCGGCGGCTGGTTCGTGGTGTCGCTGCTGGCCCTGGTCTGGGTGGCCGACATTTCCGCCTATTTCGCCGGCCGGGCATTCGGCAAGCGTAAACTGGCCCCCAGGGTCAGCCCGGGCAAGACCGTGGCGGGGGCCGTGGCCGGCATAGCCGGGGCGGTCGCCTGGGTCTGGCTGTCCAGCCTGTGGACAGGCAGTTTCGGCCAGTTGCTGGTCGAGCGGGGCGGCCTCTGGCTGGCGTTGCCGGCCGCGGCGCTGCTGGGCGCCATATCCATCGTGGGCGACCTGTTCGAATCCCTGCTCAAGCGCCGCGCCGGCCGCAAAGATTCCAGCGCGCTGCTGCCGGGTCACGGCGGGGTCTACGACCGCATCGACGCCATTCTCCCGGTCGCGCCGTTCGCCTTGCTGTTGTCTGGAGTGCTGTCTTGAGTCGTTTCCAACGCGTTGCTGTCCTGGGCTCTACCGGTTCGATCGGCGAAAGCACCCTGGATGTCATCGCCCGTCATCCCGAGCGGCTGGCGGTATTCGCCTTGTCGGCCCGCAGCCGGATGGAACGCCTGGCCGGGCAGGCCGCCGCCAGCGGCGCGGCGGTGGTGGTGGTGCCCGATACGGCCGCCCGGCAGCGCTTCCTGGCCGCCTGGCCCGCCGGGCGCACCCCGCCCGAAATCCGCGTCGGCGCCCAGGCGCTGGCCGACACCGCCGCCGACGCGGCCTGCGACACGGTCATGGCCGCCATCGTCGGCGCGGCGGGCCTGCCGGCCGCGCTGGCCGCGGCCCACGCCGGCAAGCGCGTGCTGCTGGCCAACAAAGAAGCCCTGGTCGCCGCGGGCGCGCTGTTCATGCGGGCCGTGCGCGCGCACGGCGCCGAACTGCTGCCCATCGACAGCGAGCACAACGCCATCTTCCAATGCCTGCCGCACGGCGGCCGCGCCGGCGCGCCCAGCGAACCGGCACGCGGCGTGCGGCGGCTGATCCTCACCGCCTCGGGCGGGCCATTCCGCCGGCACGACCCCCAAGACCTGCACGACGTCACGCCCGACCAGGCCTGCGCCCATCCCAACTGGAGCATGGGGCGCAAGATCTCGGTCGATTCGGCCACCATGGTCAACAAAGGGCTCGAAGTCATCGAGGCCCACTGGCTGTTCGCCATGCCGGCCGAGCGCATCCAGGTGCTGATCCATCCGCAAAGCGTGGTGCACTCCATGGTCGAGTACGACGACGGCTCGGTGCTGGCGCAGCTGGGCCAGCCCGACATGCGCACGCCCATCTCTTACGGCCTGGGCTTTCCCGAGCGCCTGGACAGCGGGGTAGGGGCGCTGGACCTCGCCCGCTGGGGCAAGCTCGAGTTCGAAACCCCCGACATGCAGCGTTTTCCGTGCCTGCAACTGGCTTTCGACGCCCTGCGCGCCGGGCAGGCCGCCTGCGTGGCCCTGAACGCCGCCAACGAAGTGGCGGTCGACGCGTTCCTGTCCGGCCGCCTGCGCTATACCTGGATTCCCCGGGTAATCACCGCCGCGCTCGAATGGCAGCAGCGCCAGTCTTCTGTTACGCTCGATAGCCTGGCCGACGTCCTGGCGCTCGATGCCGCGGTGCGGGCCTACGCGGGCAATCTCGGCCTGGCCTGACCTGGCCGCGCCCTCAGAAATTTATCCATGCTTTTCACCCTGCTTGCCTTCATCGTCGCCCTGGGCATACTGATCACGTTCCACGAACTGGGGCACTACTGGGTGGCGCGCCTGTGCGGCGTGCGCGTGCTGCGGTTTTCCGTCGGCTTCGGCAAGGTGCTGCTGCGCCGCACCGACCGGCACGGCACCGAATGGGCCGTATCGGCCATTCCGCTGGGCGGCTACGTCAAAATGCAGGACGATCCGCCGGCCGGCGCGCCGCGCGCCGTGGCCGCGCAATCGTTCAATACCCAGCCGGTGGGGCGGCGCATCGCCATCGTGGCGGCCGGCCCGATATTCAACCTGGTGCTGGCCGTGCTGCTCTATGCCGGGCTGAACCTGGCCGGCACCCAGGAACCCGCCGCCGTCATCGCCCCGCCTGCCGCCGGCTCATCGGCCGAGCAGGCCGGTTTCCAGGGCGGCGACCGCATCCTGGCCATCGACGGGCGCCAGGTGGCCTCCTGGAACGACGCGCGCTGGCGCCTGCTCGATGTGCTGTCGGCCGGCGGCCAGGCCCGGGTCGAGGTGCGCGCGGCCAGCGGCGCCACGCAGCAGCGCGCCCTGCAGGTGCCCGGCAACCGCATGGACCCGGCGCAAGGCGACCCCCTGGCCGATGCCGGGCTGCGGCTGGCCCTGCCCAAGCCGGTCGTGCGCGAAGTGATCGCGGGCGGCGAAGGCGAGCACGCGGGCCTGCGCAATGGCGACCGCATCATCCGCGCCGGCGACACGCCCGAGCCGGGCACCGCCCAACTGGTCGACATCATCCAGCACCACGCCGGGCAGCCCCTGGCGCTGACCCTGCTGCGCGACGGGGCGCAAGTCTCGCTGACCGTGGTGCCGCGCGCCGAAACGGTGCAGGGCGAAACCATCGGCCGCATCGGCGTGCAGCTGGGCGGCGACCTGCCCATGGTGACGGTACGTTACGGACTGTTCGAGAGTATGGGGCGCGCCGCGGCGCGCACCTGGGACACGGCCTGGCTGTCGCTGCGCATGATGGGGCGCATGGTGATCGGCGAAGTGTCCTGGCGCAACATCAGCGGCCCGGTCACCATCGCCGATTACGCCGGCCAGACCGCACGCCTGGGCATCGCCGCCTACGTGGCGTATCTGGCGCTGATCAGCATCAGCCTGGGCGTACTCAACCTGTTGCCGATTCCGATGCTGGACGGCGGGCATCTGCTGTACTATCTCGTCGAAATTGTGCGTGGCAGCCCGCCGCCGGACCGCTGGATCGACATCGGGCAGCGCGCCGGCATCGGTTTGCTCGCGGGCCTCATGGGGCTGGCGCTGTTCAACGATTTCGCCCGTCTGTTCACCTGACTGGCGATCGAATAAAATCCTCCGCCATTTGCTCGACCTAGGATAGCCAAGGACATGTCTTTTCGGATGTTTCATCACAAGAAGGGCGTCATGCCGAGCCTGCTCGCCGCGCTGCTCATGCCGGCCCTGGCTCACGCGTTCGACCCTTTTGTCGTGCGGGATATCCGCGTAGAAGGCATCCAGCGCACCGACGCGGGCACCGTGTTCGGATACCTGCCGGTCAAGGTCGGCGAAGAATTCACCGAAGCCGAAGCCACCGAGGCGGTGCGCCGGCTGTACGGCACGGGCTTCTTCAGCGATGTCAAAATCCAGACCGACAACGATGTCGTGGTGGTCGTGGTGCAAGAGCGGCCCACCATCGCGTCGGTCACGTTCAACGGCATGCGCGAATTCGACTCCAAGGCGATCACCAAGTCGCTGATGCAGGTGGGCTTCGGCGAAGGGCGCATCTTCGACCAGTCCATGCTCGAGCGCGCCGAATTCGAGCTCAAGGAACAATACCTGGGCAAGGGCAAGTACGGCGTCGAAGTCACCGCCACCGTCACGCCGCTGCCGCGCAACCGCGTGGGCGTCAGCTTCGACGTATTCGAAGGCGAAGTCGCCAAGATCCGCCAGATCAGCGTGGTGGGCAACAAGGCCTTCTCGGAAAGCGAGCTGCTCGACCTGTTCGATCTCACCACGCCGGGCTGGCTGACCTGGTACACCAACACCGACAAATACTCGCGCGAGAAACTCGAGGGCGACATCGAGCGCCTGCGCTCGTTCTACCTCGACCAGGGCTACCTCGAATTCTCGGTCGAGCCGCCGCAGGTCACCATCTCGCCCGACCGCAAAGACATCTACATTACCGTCACGCTGCATGAAGGCGAGCCCTACAAGGTGCGCAGCGTCAAGCTGGCCGGCAACCTGCTGGGCCTCGACAAAGAAATCAACAACCTGGTGCAGGTCAAGGAAGGCGAAACCTTCTCGGCGGCCCAGGCCAACGATTCCGCCAAGGCCATCACCGACTACCTGGGCGAGCTGGGCTACGCGTTCGCCAACGTCAACCCCAATCCCACGCTCGACCGCGCCAAGCACGAAGCCGACGTCACGTTCTACGTCGACCCCAGCCGCCGCGTTTATGTGCGCCGCATCCAGATCGGCGGCAACACGCGCACCCGCGACGAAGTCGTGCGCCGTGAAATGCGCCAGGAAGAAGCCGCCTGGTACGACTCGGGCGACCTGAAAATCTCGCGCGACCGCATCGACCGCCTGGGCTACTTCAGCGAAGTCAACGTGTCCACCGACCCGGTGCCGGGCTCGCCCGACCAGGTCGACGTCAACGTCGACGTCAAGGAAAAGCCCACCGGCATGATCAACCTGGGCGTGGGCTACGGCTCGTCCGAAAAGGCCATCCTGTCGGCGGGCATCAGCGAAGACAACGTGTTCGGCAGCGGCACCAACCTGACGCTGCAGTTCAACACCAGCAAGACCAACCGCGCGGCCGTGCTGTCGCACACCGACCCGTACTTCACCAAAGACGGCATCAGCCGCACCACCTCGGCCTACTACCGGGTCACCGAGCCCTGGGACAACAACGACGGCGACTACCGCGTCAAGGCCATGGGCCTGGGCATGAACTTCGGCGTGCCCATCTCCGAATACGACCGCGTATTCCTGGGCGCCACGTTCGAACGCAACCAGATCGACCTGTACGACAATTCGCCGCTGGCCTACCGCGACTTCGTCGACCAGTACGGCGACAGCACCAACGCGCTCATCTTCAACGTCGGCTGGTCGAAAGACACGCGCGACAGCGCGCTGGCGCCCACCAAGGGTTCGTATACCCGCCTGAAGGGCGACTTCTCCACCATGGACCTGAAGTACTACCTGCTGACCGCCCAGCAGCAGTACTACATCCCGCTGGGCCGCAGCTACACGCTGGCGCTCAACGGCATGGTCGACTACGGCCGCAGCTACGGCAGCCTGGACTATCCGGTCATCAAGAACGTCTACGCCGGCGGCATCGGCACGGTGCGCGGCTACGACGGCGCCTCGCTGGGCCCGCGCGACACGCTCACCGGAGATTACCTGGGCGGTTCGCGGCGCATCGTGGCCAACGCGCAGCTGTACCTGCCGTTCCCGGGCGCCTCGAAAGACCGCACGCTGCGCTGGTTCCTGTTCGCCGACGCGGGCCAGGTGGCCGCCGGCAGCGGCATGAAGTGCACGGCCGGCGAACCCGGCAACGAGGTCGACGATCCCTGCGGCTGGCGCTATTCGGCCGGTATCGGCCTGTCGTGGCAGTCGCCGCTGGGGCCGCTGCAGCTATCGTACGCCCGCCCGCTCAATGCCAAGTCGGGCGACGACCAGCAGAGTTTCCAATTCCAGATCGGCACGGGGTTTTAATCTCCTGATGGTTACGCCTGATCACATGGGCAGGGCGCCCCGTCCCGGCATCCGGCCCGTTTAGTGGCACAATAATGGCTTTGCTTTACCTCATTGGAAGGTGAGATTTTCATGATGTCTGATTCCGCACTCAACACCTCGAGCCCGGCACGCGGCCAGCGCGCCGGCAAACTGCGCGGTACGCTGGCCCTGGCGGGTGCGCTGCTCCTGGGTTCCGCCGTGGCGCTGCCCGCCCACGCGCAAGGCACCAAGATCGGCTTCGTGAACACCGAGCGCATCCTGCGCGAGTCCGCGCCGGCCAAGACTGCCCAAAGCAAGATCGAGTCCGAATTCAAGAAGCGCGACGACGAACTCCAGCGCCTGAGCAGCAACCTGCGCGCCCAGGCCGAAAAGTTCGACAAAGATTCCCCCGTGCTGTCCGAGTCCGACCGCACCAGCCGCCAGCGCGAGCTGTCGCGCCTGGATACCGAACTGCAGCGCAAGCGCCGCGAGTTCCAGGAAGACTTCAACCGCCGTCGCAACGAAGAGTTCTCGGCCATCGTCACCAAGGCCAACCAGGCCATCAAGCGCATCGCCGAACAGGAAAACTACGACCTGATCGTTCAGGATGCGGTTACCGTCAACCCGCGCGTCGACATCACCGACAAGGTGATCCAGGCCCTCGGCAAATAAGCGCTGGCGCCGAACGCATGCCGATCCTGCTGGATCCCGCCCGCGCACCGGCCCTGGACGCACTGCTGGCGGCCGCCAACACACAGGGGCTGGACTGGCGTATCGAAGCGGCCGCGGGTGGCGCGCTGCCCGTGATCCGCGGCATCGGCACCCTGGCTTCGGCCGGGCCCGAAGAAATCAGTTTCCTGACCAACCCGCGCTACCAGAGCCAATTGGCCGGTACGCGGGCGGCCGCCGTCATCGTCACGCCCGACGCCGCCCAGGCGTTGGCCGGTAATCCCGACGCCCCCGCGTGCGCGCGGGTGGTGTGCCCGCATCCCTACCTGCTGTACGCGCGGCTTGCGCAATGGTTCGATGCCGCGCGCCAGCCCAGGCTGCCGGCCAGCGTGCATCCGCTGGCCGTGGTGGCGCCCGATGCCGTCGTCGAAGACGACGTGCGCATCGGCCCGCACTGCGTGGTGGAATCCGGTGCGCGCATCGGCCGCGGCAGCACGCTGGGTCCCGGCTGCGTGATCGGCGCGGGCTCCAGCCTGGGGCCTGACTGCCTGTTGCATGCTCGCGTCACCCTGTATGCCAACGTGCGCATCGGCGCGCGCGCCATTCTGCACAGCGGCGTGGTGCTGGGCGCCGATGGCTTCGGCTTCGCGCCCGATCCCACGCTGGGGCAGGGCGCCTGGGGCAAGATCGCCCAGCTGGGCGGAGTGCGCATCGGCGACGACGTCGAAATCGGCGCCAATACCACCATCGACCGCGGCGCCCTCGAAGACACCGACATCGGCGACGGGGTCAAGCTCGACAACCAGATCATGCTGGGCCACAACGTGCGCATCGGCGCGCACACCGCCATGGCGGCGTGCGTGGGCGTGGCCGGGTCCACGGTCATCGGCGCGCGCTGCACCATCGGCGGCGCGGCCATGCTGTCGGGGCACCTGGTGCTGGCCGACGATGTCCATATTTCGGGCGGCACCGCCGTCACATCCAGTATTTCGCAGCCGGGCCGCTACACCGGCGTGTATCCTTACGCCGAACACGGCGAATGGCAGCGCAACGCGGCCGTGATACAACAATTGTCGCAACTGCGCCGCCGCCTGCGGACGCTGGAAAAAGCCTGATCCGCCGCCAGATGGCGGCGGGGCGGCAACATAATTCAAAACGGTAGGAAACTTTACGAAATGGAACTCGACATCAAGGCGATCATGGAGCGTCTGCCGCACCGGTATCCGATGCTGCTCATCGATCGCGTGCTGGATATCGTGCCCGGCAAGTCCATTGTCGCCATCAAAAACGTGTCCATCAACGAGCCGTTCTTCGAAGGCCATTTCCCGCATCATCCTGTCATGCCCGGCGTGCTCATCACCGAAGCCATGGCCCAGGCGGCCGCGCTGTTCTCGTTTACCGACGACGATGGCGGCCTGAAGTGCGACAGCGCCAAGACGGCGTATTACCTGGTGGGCATCGACGAGGCGCGCTTTCGCCGCCCGGTGGTGCCGGGCGACCAGCTGCGCCTGGAAGTGCAGGCCGAACGCCTGAGCCGTGCCATCTGCAAGTACCAGGGCCGCGCGCTGGTCGACGGCCAGATCGTGGCCGAGGCCAAGCTGATGTGCGCCATTCGCAGTCTGGAAGCGTAGGACCCTAAATGTCCGGAAACATCCATCCCACCGCCCTGGTCGACCCTGCCGCGCAGGTCGACGGCAGCGTGCGCATCGGGCCTTATTGCGTCGTGGGCCCCGGCGTGACCATCGGCGCCGGAACGGAAATCGGCCCGCATTGCGTGCTGGACGGTATTACCACCATCGGCCGCGACAACCGCTTCTACCGGTTCTGCTCGATCGGCGGCATGCCGCAAGACAAGAAATACGCGGGTGAACCCACCCGCCTGGTGATCGGCGACCGCAACACGGTGCGCGAGTTCACCACCTTCAATACCGGCACCGTGCAAGACGGCGGCGCCACCACGCTGGGCGATGACAACTGGATCATGGCCTATGTGCACATCGCGCACGACTGCCACATCGGCAACAACACGATTCTCGCCAACTCGGTGCAGCTTGGCGGCCACGTGCACGTGGGCGACTGGGCCATCATCGGCGGCCTGACCGGCGTGCACCAGTTCAGCAAGATCGGCGCCCACAGCATGACGGGCGGCAACAGCTCGCTGATGCAGGACATGCCGCCCTATGTGCTGGGCGCGGGCAACCCGTGCCGGCCGGTGGGCGTCAACGTCGAAGGCCTGCGCCGGCGCGGTTTCAGCGCCCCGGTCATTTCCAGCCTGCGCGAAGCCTACAAGATCGTCTTCCGGCGCGGCCTGTCGCTCGACGAGGCGCGCGCCGAGCTGCGCGCCCGGCAGCAGTCGCACCCCGACGCCAAAGATGCGCTGCAGGTGCTGCTGGATTTCCTCGACGCCTCCAACCGGGGCATCATCCGGCCATGAGCCTGTCCATAGGCATGGTGGCAGGAGAGCCTTCGGGCGACCTGCTGGCCAGCCGGGTGATTGCCGGGCTGCGCCAGAACGAGGCCGGCCTGCAGTGCCAGGGCATCGGCGGGCCCGCGATGCAGGCCGCCGGCTTCGAGGCCTGGCACCCCATGCATGCGCTCACGGTATTCGGCTATGTCGACGCGCTCAAGCGCCTGCCCAGCCTGCTGCGCACCTACGGCGACGTCAAGCGGCGCTGGCTGGCCCGGCCCCCCTCGGTATTCGTGGGCGTGGATGCGCCCGATTTCAACCTGAAGCTCGAACTCGCGCTGCGCCAGGCCGGCACGCCCACGGTGCATTTCGTGGGGCCGTCGATCTGGGCGTGGCGCTACGAGCGCATCCACAAGATCCGCGAAGCCGTTTCGCACATGCTGGTGCTGTTCCCGTTCGAAGAAGAGCTGTACCGCAAAGAAGGCATACCGGTCACCTATGTCGGGCACCCGCTGGCCGACGCCATTCCCATGCAGCCCGACCGCGCCGCGGCGCGCCAGCGGCTGGGGCTGGACGCCCATGCGCGGGTGCTGGCCATCCTGCCGGGCAGCCGCTCGTCCGAAATCCGCATCCTGGCGCCGCGCTTCCTGCAGGCGGCGCAGCAGCTGCAGCGCCGCGATCCCGGCCTGGTGTGCGTGGTGCCCATGGTCAACGCCCAGCGGCGCGCCGAGTTCGAAGCCGTGCTGGCGCGGCATCCGGTGCCGAGGCTGCGCTGCCTGACCGCCGAAGACGCGGCCGCCGGCGGCCTGCCGGTGGCCTGGAGCGCGCTCGAGGCCAGCGACGCCGTGCTGGTGGCCAGCGGCACCGCCACGCTCGAGGCCGCGCTGTTCAAGCGGCCCATGGTCATCTCGTATTACCTGTCGCCCTGGATGCGGCGCATCATGGCCTGGAAATCCGGCCAGCAGCGTCCTTACCTGCCGTGGGTGGGGCTGCCCAACGTGCTGCTGCGCGATTTCGCGGTGCCCGAGCTGTTGCAGGACGACGCCACGCCCGACAAACTGGCCGACGCCGCCTGGACGGCCCTGACCGACGACGCCCACGCGGCCCGCATCGAGGCGCGCTTTACCGTCCTGCATCGCGACCTGACGCGCGACACGGCCCGCCTGGCCGCGCGCGCCATCCTCGAGGTGGCCCATGGCGCAGCCTAGCCTGTTCGCCGAGGCGCCCGATTTCACCGGCATCCTGATGGCCGGCGTGGACGAGGCCGGGCGCGGGCCGCTGGCCGGCGGGGTCTATGCCGCCGCCGTCATCCTGGACCCGGGCCGTTGCATCGACGGCCTGGCCGATTCCAAAGTGCTGACCCCCGAGCGGCGCGAAGAACTCGCCGCGCACATACAAGAGCGGGCGCTGGCCTGGTGCGTGGCCAGCGCCAGCGTGCTCGAGATCGATACGCTGAACATCCTGCGCGCCACCTTGCTGGCGATGCAGCGCGCCGTCGAGGGCCTGGGCCACGCGCCGCAGGTGGCCATGGTGGACGGCAACCAGGCGCCCAGGCTGCGCTGCACGGTGCAGACAGTGATCAAGGGCGACGCGCTGGTACCCGCCATTTCGGCCGCCTCGATCCTGGCCAAGACGGCGCGCGACGCCGACCTGCTGCGCCTGCACACGCTGTACCCGCAGTACGGGTTCGACCAGCACAAGGGCTACGGCACGCCGCTGCACATGGAACGGCTGCGCGAACACGGCCCGTGCCCCGAACATCGGCGCAGCTTCGCGCCCGTGCGCGAGCGGCTCGCCATCCTGCCATGAAGCAGATCGCTTCGCGCGACAACCCCCAGTTCAAGCAGCTGCAGCGCCTGGCGCGGCACGCGGGGCGCCGGGGCGAGCCGGCCATTCTTGAAGGCGTGCACCTGTGCCAGGCCTGGCTGGCCCAGGGCGGCGCGCCGCTGCTGGCCGCCTTCGACGCCGAGCGCGCGCAGCGGCCCGAACTGGCCGCCTTGCTGGCAGCGCTGCCGCCGCGGCAGGTGCTGCTGCTGGAGCCCCGGCTGCTGCACCACCTGGAAACCGTTGAAACCGGGCAGGGCGTGCTGTTCGTGGTAGAACCGCCGGCGCCTGAGCTGCCGGCGCGGCTGAACCAATCCATGGTGTGGCTGGACCGGGTGCAAGACCCCGGCAATGTCGGCACCATTTTGCGCGTCTGCGCGGCGGCGGGCATAGAACGGGTGCTGCTGTCGCCGGGCTGCGCGGCGGCGTGGTCGCCCAAAGTGCTGCGCGGCGGCCAGGGCGCCCATTTCGCGCTGGCGGTGCATGAACACGCCGACCTGCAGGCCTGCGCCGCGCGGCTCGAAGTGCCGCTGGCGGCCACCACCCTGGACGGCGCCCAAGACCTGTACGCCACCGGCCTGCCGCCCGCCTGCGCCTGGGTGTTCGGCCACGAAGGGCAGGGCGTGGCGCCCGCCCTGCAGCAGGCCGCCACGCTGCGCGTGCGCATCGATCACGCCCCGGCGGTGGAATCGCTCAATGTGGCGGTGGCGGCCGCCCTGTGCCTGTTCGAACAACGCCGGCAGGCCCGGGCCCCCGTACAGGTGTCTGACTCCCGCAGGGTGCCAGACACCGTACGACCGAGACAGCGGTAGCACACAGCGGTGTCAGGCACCTGCGGAGCCTGACACCTGACCCCCGTCAATTCGAGCGGTCCAGCCCCACTTCCTGCATGACGGTGGTGGCGATTTCCTCGATCGACTTGGTGGTGGTCGACAGCCATGAAATGCCTTCCCGCCGCATCATGCGCTCGGCCTCGGCCACTTCGTAGCGGCACTGCTCCAGCTTGGCGTACTTGCTGTTGGGGCGGCGCTCGTTGCGCACTTCGGCCAGGCGCTCGGGCTGGATCGACAGGCCGAACAGCTTGGCCCGGTGCGGCGCCACTGTCGAGGGCAGGACGCCGCGCTCGAAATCGTCGGGGGTCAGCGGGAAATTGGCCGCCTTGATGGCGTACTGCATGGCCAGGTACAGGCTGGTGGGCGTCTTGCCGCAGCGCGACACCCCCACCAGAATGACGTCGGCCTGGTCGAGCTGGGTGATGAACTGGCCGTCGTCGTGCGCCAGGCTGAAATTGATGGCATCGATGCGGTTGCGGTACTGCTCGGAATTGGCCGCCATGTGCGAGCGGCCGATCGAGTGGCTGGATTTCAGCCCCAGGGCCTGTTCGATGTGGCTTACGAAAGTGCCGAACAGGTCCAGGAAGATGCCATTGGCGCTGCGCACGCATTCCATGCTGGCCGGGTTGACCAGGGTGCTGAAAACGATGGGCGGCACCCCGGTTTCCTGGGCGTTGCGGTTGATGCGGGCGGCGACTTCCCGGGCCTTTTCCACGGTGTCGATGAAAGGCAGGCGCACCGGCCTGAAATGCACCTGCTCAAATTGCGAAAGCACCGAGTGGCTGAAGGTCTCGGCGGTGATGCCGGTACTGTCCGAAACGATGTAGACAGTCCGTTCGATAGGGGGCGAAGCCATATGTAAAATATTCCAACCAAAGGGGAAAGCCATGGTGCCCGACCGGGTACAATCTGACCCCGATATAAGTCACCCCAAGAGCGGTCCAAGGCCAGTTTGGTCAGCGCATCCGGATGCATTGACCAAACTCGCTTTCTCTCCATTGTAAAAGGTGACTTCAATGTCGTATGTCGTTTCGTTCGAGCAGCTCCGCATGACGGATGTGGACTCGGTAGGAGGCAAAAACGCATCGCTAGGTGAAATGATCAGCCAGCTGTCCGGCGCGGGCGTCCGCGTACCGGGCGGCTTCGCCACGACCGCCGAGGCTTTCCGCGACTTCCTCAAGGCATCGGGCCTGGATCAGCGCATCGCCACCCGCCTCAGCACGCTCAATCCCGAAGACGTCCGCGAACTGGCTTCGGCTGGCGCCGAGATCCGCCAATGGATCGTCGAGGCGCCGTTCTCGTCCGAGTTCGAACAGCAGATCCGCTCCGCCTTCGCCGCGCTCGATGCCGACGGCAAGGGCTCGTTCGCCGTGCGCTCGTCGGCCACCGCCGAAGACCTGCCCGACGCATCGTTCGCCGGCCAGCAGGAAACCTTCCTGAACGTGGTGGGCATCGACGACGTGCTGGACAAGATCCGCCACGTGTTCGCCTCGCTGTACAACGACCGCGCCATTTCCTACCGCGTGCACAAGGGCTACGCGCACGCCGAAGTG
Organism: Bordetella petrii; assembly: GCF_017356245.1. Lineage (NCBI taxonomy): Bacteria > Pseudomonadati > Pseudomonadota > Betaproteobacteria > Burkholderiales > Alcaligenaceae > Bordetella > Bordetella petrii. The sequence continues at coordinate 2,748,244 of NZ_JAFMZZ010000001.1, read as the reverse complement.
GCCCTGTCGGCGGGCGTGCAGCGCATGGTGCGTTCCGACAAGGGCAGCGCCGGCGTGATGTTCACCATCGACACCGAGTCCGGGTTCCAGGACGTGGTGTTCATCACCTCGTCGTACGGCCTGGGCGAAACCGTGGTGCAGGGCGCGGTCAATCCCGACGAATTCTACGTGTTCAAGCCCACGCTCGAACAGGGCCACTATCCCATCGTCAGCCGCCGCATCGGCTCGAAGCTGATCAAGATGGAATTCGACCCCCAGCGTACCGAAGGCCGCGCCGTGCGCACCGTCGACGTGCCGGTGTCCGAGCGCAACCGCTATTCGCTCAGCGATGACGAGGTCTCCGAGCTGGCGCGCTACGCCGTCATCATCGAGAAGCACTACGGCCGCCCCATGGATATCGAATGGGGCCGCGACGGCGTCGACGGCAAGATCTACATCCTGCAGGCGCGTCCCGAAACCGTGAAGTCGCAGCAAAGCGGCAACGACGTGCAGCAGCGCTACCGCCTGAAGGCCACCGGCCAGGTGCTGGTGACGGGCCGCGCCATCGGCCAGAAGATCGGCGCCGGCCCGGTGCGGGTGGTGGCCGACATTTCCGAAATGGACAAGGTCCAGCCCGGCGACGTGCTGGTCACCGACATGACCGACCCCAACTGGGAACCGGTCATGAAGCGCGCCTCGGCCATCGTCACCAACCGCGGCGGGCGCACCTGCCACGCGGCCATCATTGCCCGCGAGCTGGGCATCCCGGCGGTGGTGGGCTGCGGCGAGGCCACCGACGTGCTGAAAGAAGGCCAGGCGGTCACCGTATCGTGCGCCGAAGGCGACGAAGGCCGAATCTACGACGGCCTGATCGAGACCGAGGTCGAAGAAGTGCGCCGCGGCGAAATGCCGCCCATCGACGTCAAGATCATGATGAACGTGGGCAACCCGCAGCTGGCGTTCGATTTCGCCCAGATCCCCAATTCGGGCGTGGGCCTGGCGCGCCTGGAATTCATCATCAACAACAACATCGGCATCCACCCCAAGGCGGTGCTCGACTACCCCAATGTCGACGGCGAGCTGAAAAAGGCGGTCGAGTCGGCGGCGCGCGGCTATGCCAGCCCGCGCGCCTTCTTCGTCGAGAAGCTGGCCGAAGGCATCGCCACCATCGCGGCGGCGTTCTGGCCCAAGTCTGTCATCGTGCGCATGTCCGACTTCAAGTCGAACGAATACCGCAAGCTGGTGGGCGGCTCGCGCTACGAGCCCGAAGAAGAAAACCCCATGCTGGGTTTCCGCGGCGCCTCGCGCTACATCGCGGCCGACTTCGCCGAGTGCTTCCGCATGGAATGCGAAGCCCTGAAGAAGGTGCGCGACGAAATGGGCCTGACCAACGTCGAGATCATGGTGCCGTTCGTGCGCACGGTGGGCCAGGCGCGCCGCGTGGTCGAGCTGCTGGCCGGGCATGGCCTGGCGCGCGGCGAAAACGGCCTGAAGCTGATCATGATGTGCGAAGTGCCGTCCAATGCGCTGCTGGCCGATGAGTTCCTGCAGTACTTCGATGGCTTCTCCATCGGCTCGAACGACATGACCCAGCTCACGCTGGGCCTGGACCGCGATTCGGGCATGGAGCTGCTGGCCGCCGACTTCGACGAGCGCGACGACGCGGTGAAGTTCATGCTGCGCCGGGCCATCAAGGCATGCCTGGCGGCCAATAAATACGTGGGTATCTGCGGCCAGGGCCCCAGCGATCATCCCGATTTCGCCCAGTGGCTGAAAGACGAAGGCATCCTGTCCATGTCGCTGAACCCGGATACCGTGGTCGAGACCTGGCAGCGCCTGGCCAAATGATCCATGCCTGTCCGGCGCGCCGGGCGGGCATGGCAAAAAGCCCCTGCTTCATGCGAAGCAGGGGCTTTTTTTATGCGGGCGCCTGCCTGGCCTAGTGTTGCGCCGTGGCGTGCTGCCGCAGGTTCAGAAACCGCCGCAGCAGGCTGGCCGCGGTGGGCGTGGGCTTCAGGCTGGCGGCCAGCGCGCCGGCGTCCAGGCCTTCGCGGGCGTAGTCGGGCTGGTAGCGCAGCAGGTGGTCGCGCATGAATTCCGGGCCGAACTCGGGATGGAACTGGGCCGAGTAGATGCCCGGCGCCAGCCGCACCAGTTGGTGATCATCGAGCGCCGAGCGCGCCAGGGCCACCGCGCCCGCGGGCAGGCGGGTAATTGTCTGGGCATGCAGCAGCTGCGCGGGAAAACTGACCGGCAGCCCCGCCATGAGCGGATCGCCGGCGGCGGCCGCCAGGCATTCGATGTTCTGCGTGCCCAGTTCGCGCCCCCGCGGGTTGTAGTCGACCGCGCCGCCCAGGGCGTGGGCCAGCAACTGGTGGCCGTAGCAGACGCCGAACATGGGCAGGCGGGCGGCGGCGGCCTGTCGCAGCCAATCGGCGGCCTGCTCGCTCCAGGGCTCGCGGTCGGTGACCATGGCGGGCGACCCGGTGATGAGCACGGCGCGGTAGGCGGCAGGCGCCAGCGGCCGCTCGCCCGCATCGGCCCGCACGATGTGCACGGCGTCGGGGCCCAGGCCCGCGGCATGCCGCAGCATCTGCGCGTAGTCGCCGTGGCGGTCGCGCAGGGTGTCGTCGGGATCGCCGGTGTGCAGGATCAGGACCGGCAGCGCAGGGGCGGCAAAGGCGTTCATGGACATGATGATAGTCGCCATGGCACGATTTCGCACCGGGGCAGGGCGGAAATCCGTACAATCGACGCGGTACTCGGCTTGAACAAGGCATAAAACGATGTGGATCTGGTTCGGGTTGGCGGCGGCCGCACTGATCGGCGAAGTTGCCAGCGGCACGTTCTATCTGCTGCTGGTGGCGCTGGGCCTGGCCGCCGGGGGCATTGCCGCGTGGCTGGCGGCCGGCCTCGAATGGCAGCTCGTGGCTTGCGCGGCCGTGGCGCTGGCCGGGCTGCTGGTGCTGCGCCGCACGGGCGTCCTTAAAAAGCGCGAAGTCGACGCCGGCCGCAACGCCGACGTCAACATGGACATCGGCCAGACGGTCGAGGTCGAAGCCTGGTCCGATGCCGGCGTGGCGCGGGTCTGGTACCGCGGCGCGCACTGGCAGGCCGAACTGGCCGCGGGGCAGCCGCGCCGGCCGGGCCTGCACGTCATCGCCGAAGTACGGGGCACACGCCTGGTGCTGGCGCCCAGGCCCACCGCCGGTCATGCCTGAGCCGGCTTACCTCATCATCCACGCAGGAATCCCTTCATGATGCTCGATACTTCCACCATCGTCCTGATCGTACTGGTCGTCCTGGCGCTGCTGATCATCGTCAAGGCCATCGCCATCGTGCCGCAGCAGCATGCCTGGGTGGTCGAGCGGCTGGGCAAGTTCGACCGCGTGCTGTCGCCGGGCGCGGGCTTCGTCATTCCGTTCATCGAGCGGGTGTCGTACAAGCACTCGCTGAAAGAAATCCCGCTGGATGTGCCCAGCCAGGTCTGCATCACGCGCGACAATACCCAGCTGCAGGTCGACGGGGTGTTGTACTTCCAGGTCACCGATGCCATGCGGGCGTCGTACGGGTCGTCGAACTACATCTCGGCCATCACCCAGCTGTCGCAGACCACCCTGCGTTCCGTCATCGGCAAACTCGAGCTCGACCGCACCTTCGAAGAGCGCGAGTTCATCAACAGCACCATCGTCAGCTCGCTGGACGAAGCCGCGCTGAACTGGGGGGTGAAGGTGCTGCGCTACGAAATCAAAGACCTGACGCCGCCCAACGAGATCCTGCGGGCCATGCAGGCGCAGATCACGGCCGAACGCGAAAAGCGCGCCCTGATCGCCGCGTCCGAAGGGCGCCGCCAGGAACAGATCAACATCGCCACCGGCGAGCGCGAGGCCGCCATCGCCCGCTCCGAAGGCGAGAAACAGGCCCAGATCAACCAGGCCCAGGGCGAGGCCGCGGCCGTGCTGGCCATCGCCGAAGCCACGGCCAAGGCCATTACGCAAGTGGGCGAGGCCGTGCGCCAGCCCGGCGGCATGGAGGCCGTGAACCTGAAGGTGGCCGAACGCTACGTCGACGCGTTCAGCAACGTGGCCAAAGAAGGCAACACGCTGATCCTGCCGTCGAACCTGTCGGATGTGGGCGGCCTGATCGCCTCGGCCATGGCCATCGTGAAAACCGGCAAGGCCGCCTGAGACGAAGCCCGTGGCGCCTCAGGGCGCCAGGTGTCAGGCTCCGGCGCCTGACACCGTGCTGTTGAGACAGTTGCCGCACACTCCGGTGCCTGGCGCCCTGCGGGAGCCAGGCACCTGCTCACTCTTTATCTTTACGCGAGTTGCGCGTGTCGTGCTTCATCATGCGCTCTTTTTCGCGCTGCCAGTCTTTTTCGCGCGCGGTGTCGCGCTTGTCGTACAGCTTCTTGCCGCGCCCCAGGGCAAAATCGAGCTTGATACGCCCGTTTTTGTAGTGCAAATTCAGGGGTACCAGCGTATAGCCGCGCTGCTCGACCTTGCCGATGAGCTTGCTGATTTCCTCGGCCTTGAGCAGCAGCTTGCGGGTGCGCATGGCGTCGGGGTGGATGTGCGTGGATGCCGTGGGCAGCGGGCTGACATGCATGCCCAGCAGAAACAGCTCGCCGTCGCGCACGATGACGTAGCTTTCTTTCAGCTGCACGCGGTTGTCGCGGATCGCCTTGACCTCCCAGCCTTGCAGGACCAGGCCGGCTTCAAAGCGGTCTTCGATGAAATAGTCGTGCGTGGCCTTGCGATTATCGATAATGCTCATGAGGCAGGTATGCGGCGGAAAATCCGTAGGTAGCGGCGCTACCGGTAAAATCCGATCATTCTAGCGATTTGCGATAGCCGATGCACAAAGTACAGCGATCCGTCCTGGTTCCCTACAGCGCCGCGCAGATGTTCGACCTGGTGGCCGACGTGGAAAAGTATCCCGAATTCATGCCCTGGTGCGGCGGCACCGAAGTGCAGTCGCGCAGCGAAAACGGCATGCAGGCGTCGATTCTGATCAGTTTCGCCGGCATGAAGCAGCGCTTTACCACCCGCAATACCCACGACTACCCCGAGCGCATCGACCTCGAACTGGTGGACGGGCCATTCTCGATGCTGGTGGGCCACTGGCAGTTCCAGGCCCTGGCCGACGACGCCTGCAAGGTGCTGTTCACCCTGGAATACGCGTTTTCCAACCGGGCGCTCGAAATGGTGGTGGGGCCGGTGTTCAACCGCATTGCCACCAGTTTCATCGATTCGTTCACCAAGCGCGCGCAGGCCGTCTATGGCGAATGACGGCCCGCTGCGCGTCTGCGTATGCCACGCCGAATCCGCGGCGGCGGTGTGGCAGCGCACGCTGGACTTGCCCGCGCACGCCACGGTGGGCGACGCCGTGCGGGCCAGCGGCTTCGCGGCGCGGTTTCCGGGCAAAGATGCCTGGCAACTGGGAGTAGGGGTGTTCGGCAGGCTGTGCCAGGCCGATACCCCGCTGGCCGACGGCGACCGCGTTGAAATCTACCGGCCGCTGGCGTTCGACCCCAAGGTGTCGCGCCGGCGCCGCGCCGAGCACCGGCGGGCCAAGGCCGCCCGCCAGGGTCGCGAGCGGCCGCCCGGGCTGCTGTAAAGGCGCGCGGCCCGCTCGCGCATTGTCTTCGGCAAGACAAAATCCGGCCCGGAATCCGGCGTAAGATGGCGGCGATAGGTTTACGTTTACGTTAACGTCATGCAAAATCGGCGCTAGGCAGGCGCGGCGGCTCACAAGGCGGCCGCGGCGCCACCAAGATCGCCCCAACAGGAGACAAAGCCGTGGATCTGGAACTCACCGACGAGCAGCGCGCCTTCGCCCAGGCGGCGCGCGATTTCGCCCAGGGCGAATTGGCGCCCCACGCGGCGCACTGGGACGCCGAGGGCATCTTCCCGCGTGAAGCCTTCGCGCGCGCGGGCGAGCTCGGTTTCTGTGCCATCTACGCGGCGGAAGACATCGGCGGCCTGGGCCTGCCCAGGCTGGACGCCACCCTGGTGTTCGAGGAAATGGCCGCCGTCGACCCCTCCACCACCGCTTTTCTCACCATACACAACATGGCCACCTGGATGGTGGGCCAATGGGGCCAGCCGGCCCTGCGCGAGGCCTGGGGCCCGCTGCTGGCCAGCGGCCAGAAACTCGCCTCTTACTGCCTGACCGAACCGGGCGCCGGGTCCGACGCGGGCTCGCTGTCCACGCGGGCCCAGCGCGACGGCGACGATTACGTCCTGAACGGCGCCAAGGCGTTCATTTCCGGCGGCGGCGACACCGACCTGCTGGTGGTCATGGCGCGCACCGGCGGCGAAGGCCCGGGCGGCGTCAGCGCCTTCGCGGTACCGGCCGACAGCGCCGGCATCAGCTACGGCCGCAAAGAAGAAAAAATGGGCTGGAACAGCCAGTCCACCCGTCCCATCACTTTCGAGAACGTGCGCGTGCCCGCGGCCAACATGCTGGGCAGCGAGGGCGAAGGCTTCAAGATCGCCATGAAAGGGCTGGACGGCGGCCGCATCAATATCGGCACCTGCTCGGTGGGCGCCGGCCAGGGCGCGCTGGACGCGGCGCGGCGCTACATGGACGAGCGGCGCCAGTTCGGCCGCCGCCTGGCCGAATTCCAGGCATTGCAGTTCAAGCTGGCCGACATGGCCACCCACCTGGTGGCGGCGCGCCAGATGGTGCGGCTGGCCGCCTGCAAGCTCGATGCGGGCCTGCCCGACGCCGGCACCTATTGCGCCATGGCCAAGCGCTTTGCCACCGACATGGGATTCCAGGTCTGCCTTGACGCCCAGCAGATCCATGGCGGCTATGGGTACTTGCGCGACTATCCGCTGGAGCGCCTGGTGCGCGATACTCGTGTCCACCAGATACTCGAGGGCACCAACGAAATCATGCGCGTGATCGTGGCCCGCCAATTGCTCGAAAAAGGAGCCGACATCCGATGAACTCCCCGGTGCTGTTCGAAGAAAAAACCGCTGCCAACGGCATGCGGCTGGGTTTCGCCACGCTGAATGCGCCGCAAACGCTCAACGGGCTGTCGCTCGACATGGTCGACCTGCTGGCCGCGCAACTCGACGCCTGGGCGCACGATGCCGGGCTGGCCATGGTGGTGCTGCAGGGCGCCGGCGGCAAGGCCTTCAGCGCCGGCGGCGACCTGCACGGCCTGTACCGCAGCATGCAGCAGCACCAGGGGCAGGGCGCCTGGGCCAACCAGCACGCGCGCGATTTCTTCGAACGCGAATACCGGCTCGACTACCGCATCCACACTTATCCCAAGCCCCTGCTGTGCTGGGGCAGCGGCATCGTCATGGGCGGCGGCGTGGGCCTGATGATGGGCGCCAGCCACCGCGTGGTCAGCGAAACCACGCGCATCGCCATGCCTGAAATCTCGATCGGCCTGTTTCCCGACGTGGGCGGCAGCTGGCTGCTGAACCGCATGCCGGGGCGCACCGGGCTGTTCCTGGCCCTGACCGGCGCACAGCTCAACGCCTCCGACGCCTTCTACGCCGGCGTTGCCGATTTCCGCCTCGAATCCGCCGACTGGCCGCGCTTTGCCGAAACCCTGCTCGACACGCCCTGGGCGGGCCAGGCCGGCGGCCCGGGCGACGGTTCGCCGCCGCCGCGCGCCATCAACGACGGGCTGCTGCGCCGCGCGCTGCTGGCCCACGAGCCCGCCACGCCGCTGCAGCCCGGGCCGCTGCGCCAGCACGCTTTCCAGATCAACAGCCTGTGCAGCGGCAACGACCTGCCCGACATCTACCAGTCCATCGCCGCCCTGAAAGACCACGCCGACCCCTGGCTGGCGCGCGCCGCCGGCACCATGCTGGCGGGCTCGCCCGGCTCGGCGCGGCTGGCGTTCGCCCTGCAGCAGCACACGCGGCTGCGCTCGCTGGCGGACGTCTTCCGCATCGAATACGTGGCGGCGCTGGCCTGCACGGTGCAGGGCGATTTCGCCGAAGGCATACGCGCGCTGCTCATCGACAAGGACAAGCAGCCCAAATGGAATCCGGCCACCCTGGAGCAGGCCTCCGACACCTGGGTGCGGCGCTATTTCGAAGCCCCCTGGCCAGCCGGCCAGGCGCATCCGCTGGCCGACCTGGGGCCCGCCGAAACCTGAGCCCCGCCGGCGCCCCGACACCGCACCCCCATCCAAAGGAGACACCGACATGAGCAGCATCGCATTCATCGGCCTGGGCAACATGGGCGCGCCCATGGCGCACAACCTGATCAAGGCCGGCCATCAACTCACCGTGTTCGACCTGGTGCCCGCCGCGGTCAAGGGCCTGACCGACGCCGGCGCGCGCGCGGCCGGCTCGGCCGCCGAAGCGGTGCGCGGCGCCGAGATCGTGGTGTCCATGCTGCCCGCCAGCAAGCACGTCGAAGCGCTGTACCTGGCCGACGACCTGTTGTCCAGCATCGATGCCAGCGCCCTGATCATCGAATGCAGCACCATCGCCCCCGATTCGGCGCGCAAGGTGGCCGCCGCCGCGCAGGCGCGCGGCCTGGCCATGATCGACGCGCCGGTCTCGGGCGGCACGGGCGGGGCCGCCGCGGGCACGCTGACCTTCATCGTGGGCGGCGAGGCCGCCGCGCTGCAGCGGGCCATGCCGGTACTGCAGAACATGGGCAAGAACATCTTCCACGCCGGCGCCGCCGGCGCCGGCCAGGTGGCCAAGATCTGCAACAACATGCTGCTGGGCATCCTGATGGCCGGCACCTCCGAAGCGCTGGCGCTGGGCGTGGCCAACGGCCTCGATCCCAAAGTGCTGTCGGACATCGTCGCCAAAAGCTCGGGCCGCAACTGGGCGACCGAGCTCTACAACCCCTGGCCGGGCGTGATGGACCACGCCCCTGCCTCGAAGGGCTACGCGGGCGGCTTCGGCGTCGACCTGATGCTCAAAGACCTGGGCCTGGCCGCCGAATCGGCGCTGTCGTCGCGCTCTTCCATTCCGCTGGGCGAACTGGCCCGCAACCTGTATTCGCTGCACAGCACGGGCGGCAGCGGCAAGCTCGATTTCTCCAGCATCGTCAACCTGTACACCCGCAAGCCGGCATGAACGCCGCCCTCGATCCGCACGCGGCGCAGGCCGCGCTGCAGCGGGTTCACGACAGCTTCGCCCGGCAGACGGTCATGGCCGCCTTCGGCGCGAAACTGTCGCGGGTCGAGCCCGGGCAGGTCGACATCGAACTGCCGTTCCGGGCCGATCTCTGCCAGCAGAACGGCTACCTGCACGCGGGCATTTCCACCTCCATCGCCGACAGCGCCGGCGGCTACGCCGCGTTTTCGTTGTTCGAGGCGGGCGAAGACGTACTGACTTCCGAATTCAAGATGAACTTCCTGGCGCCGGCCGACGGCGAACGGTTCGTGGCCACCGGGCGCGTGGTCAAGCCGGGCCGCCGCCTTACGGTGTGCCAGGTCGAAGTCCAGGCCTACCGCGGCAGTCAGCCGGCCCTGTGCCTGGTCGGCCTGATGACCGCCGTGCGCGTGGCGCCGCGCTAGTTTTCCCGTTTTACTCACCACGAAACATGCCCGCCCGAGAACACCATCGCATTTTCCGAGCCGGCTGGCTGCGCGCCGCCGTGCTGGGCGCCAACGACGGCATCGTTTCCACCGCCAGCCTGATCGCCGGCGTGGCGGCGGCCAGCGCCGGGCACGAAGCCGTGCTGACGTCCGGGCTGGCGGGGCTGGTGGCGGGTTCGCTGTCGATGGCGGCCGGCGAATATGTTTCCGTGCGTTCCCAGGCCGACACCGAGGCAGCCGACCTGCGGCTCGAACAACGCTCGCTGACCGGCAATTCCGCCCAGGAACTGCAAGAGCTTGCCGATATCTACGTGGGCCGCGGCGTGGCGCCCGAGCTGGCGCGGGAAGTGGCCGTGCAACTGACCCGCCACGACGCGCTGGACGCGCATGCCCGCGACGAACTGGGCATCTCGATGCAGAACCGGGCGCGGCCGGCGCAGGCGGCGCTGGCGTCGGCCATATCGTTCGCCACCGGCGCGGCCCTGCCGCTGCTGACCGCGGCGCTTACCCCCGTGGGCAATGTCGTGGCAGTGGTCACGGCCTCGTCCATGCTGTGGCTGGCTGTGCTGGGCGCGGTGGCGGCGCGAACGGGCGGTGCGCCGGTGGGGCCGGCGGCCCTGCGCGTAACCGTGCTGGGCGGCCTGGCCATGCTGCTGACGGCCGGGGTGGGCGCGCTGTTCGGCGTGGCGGTGTAGCGCCGCGCCCGCGGGTCAGGCGCCCTCGGCCAGGGCGTAGGGCAGCGGCGCAACCGCGATGTGCGGGCCGTCGGGCGCGCCCACGCGCAGCTCGCCGGCTGCCAGGGCGGCCAGCGCAATCTCGAACAGCACCCCGTCGCGCGAGGCCTCGATGACCCGGCCACAGGGCTCCTGCGGCTGGGTGGCGTCGTAGATGTCGGTGCCGGGCGCGGGCGGCTCGGCCTGGCCGTCCAGGCGGCCATACGCCGCGCGGCGCTTTACCGTGCCGCGGTAGTGGCTGCGCGCCACCACTTCCTGGCCCGGGTAGCAGCCCTTGGTGAAGCTGACGCCGCCGAGCAGGTCCAGATTGAGGGTTTGCGGAATGAACAGGTCTTGCGTGGCCGCGCCCACCCAGGGCAGGCCGGCGGCCAGATCGGCGCTGCGCCATTGGTCGGCCGTGCCCCGGGCCAATTGCGCCGCCAGAGGAGCCGCCTGTGCCAGCTGGGCGTCGGCGGCGACCCACCACCAGCGCAATGCCTCGCCGGCCGAAGGCGCGGCGACCCAGGTGCCGCTGGCCAGTTCGGCGCGCTGCCAGGGCGCCGTCGGCAGGGCACCGCCCGCGGCACCCTGCAGCGCGGCCAGGCCATCCGGCGGGCACCAGACGCCCGCCACCTGCAGCGGCGCCTGCGCCAGCCTGGCCTTGGCGCGCAGTACGAACATGGACAGGCGCTTGACCAGCGCGTCGGCCAGGTCGCGCCGCGCCAGGGCATACACCTGCGCGGCTTCGGCCTGTGCCTCAGGGGTGGCCGTGGGCTGCGCCCGCCACAGCACCAGCGTGGCCAGCAGGCGGCCCTTGGCCGTGCAGTAGCCGCCCAACCGGGCGCCATCGGCGGGCAGGCCGGTGACATCTTGTGTCAGCTGGCCGTGCAGGAACGACAATGCGTCTGCGCCGGAGGCCGCAACCACGGCGTAGTCGGGCAGGGCGGCGCAGCGCGCCGAACCATCGGTCCGGGCGGGAATCGAATCAAAGAATGCATGCATGGCGAAAACGGCAAATAAGGCAGGGCGCCGGCACGGCGCACGGAACAAGGCCATGATACCCGCCGCCGGGCGGCGCCGGCGCCAATTCCTTGCCCGCAGCAGGGGCGCCGGGCCGGCCCGATCCGCCATCATCCATTAAACTGCGCACTCTTATGAAAAAGCTTTGCTTCTATTTCCTGCTGGCCTGCCTGGCGGTGGCGCTGCTGGCGGCCGTGGCCGCGGGCGGCGCCTGGGCCTGGGTGAACCGTTCCCTGGAACTGCCCGCCGAAAAGGTCGAATTCATCGTGGCGCCCGGCAGCACGCCGCGCGCGGTGGCGCGCGCCATGAACGACGCCGGCATCCCCATCTGGGAAGACGGCTTTGCCTGGCTGGCCCGGCTGTCCGAGCGCGACAAGCTGATCAAGGCGGGCGGCTACGAGGCGCGCGCCGGCGATTCCCCTTGGCAGCTGCTCGGCCGCCTGGCGCGCGGCGACATGGTGCAGCGGCAGATCACCTTCCTGGAAGGCTGGACCTACGCCCAGTTCCGCCAGGCCCTGCGCGCCAATCCCGACGTCAAGCAGACCCTGGGCGACATCAGCGACGCGGCCCTGATGGCCCGGCTGGGCTCGTCGATCAAGGAACCCGAGGGCATGTTCTTCCCGGACACCTATGTGTTCACGCCGGGCACGTCCGACTTCGACCTGCTGCGCCACGCCTATCAGCAGCAGCAGCAGGTGCTGGCCGAGGCCTGGGCCGAACGCCAGCCCGACCTGCCGCTACACAGCCCCTATGAGGCCCTGATCCTGGCGTCGATCATCGAAAAGGAAACCGGCCACGGCCCCGAGCGCACGCGCGTGGCCGGCGTGTTCATCAACCGGCTGCGCCAGGGCATGATGCTGCAGACCGATCCCACCGTGATCTACGGCATGGGAGAACGCTACCAGGGGCGCATCCGGCGCGCCGACCTGCAGGCCGACACGCCCTGGAACACCTACACCCGGGCCGGGCTGCCGCCCACTCCCATTGCGGCGGCGGGGCGCGCCTCGCTGCTGGCCGCCGTCCAGCCCGAGCGCCACAAATATCTGTACTTTGTTTCGCGCGGCAATGGCACCAGCGAGTTTTCGGCTAATCTGTCCGAACACAACCGCAACGTGGCGCGCTACATTCTGGGCCGTAATCGATGACTGCACGCGGACGTTTCATTACCCTCGAAGGTGTCGACGGCGCCGGCAAAAGCACCCATGCCGCCTGGCTGGCCGACACGCTGCGGGCCATGGGGCACACCGTGGTCGCCACGCGCGAGCCGGGCGGCACGCCGCTGGGCGAGACGCTGCGCGGGCTGGTGCTGTCCGAATCCATGACCCTCGACACCGAGACCCTGCTGATGTTCGCGGCGCGCTGCGAGCACCTGGCGCAGGTCATCGAGCCCGCGCTGGCGCGCGGCGACTGGGTGGTGTGCGACCGCTACACCGATGCCACCTATGCCTACCAGGGCGGCGGCCGGCAATTGGGCGCCGACCGCGTCGCGACGCTGGAACAATGGATGCGGCCGGCGCTGCAGCCCGACCGCACCTGGCTGTTCGACGTGCCGCTGGAACTGGCCCGCGCGCGCCTGGCCGATGCGCGCCAGCCCGACCGTTTCGAACGCGAAGGGGCGGCGTTTTTCGAGCGCACGCGCGCGGCTTACCACGCGCGCGCGGCCGCCCATCCCGAACGCATACGCATCGTCGATTCCAGCCGGCCCGTGGCCCAGGTGCGGGCGCAATTGCAGGCCGAGCTGCAGGCCCTGGCGGAGGCGCCATGAGCCCGTCGGGCCGCCCCAAGGGCGAAAACACGGCGCAGAAGGGCAGCGCGGCGGGGTTTCTGCCATGGCAGCAAGACCTGGCCCGCACCTGGCTGGCCGGGCGCGAACGCTTTGCCCACGCCTGGCTGGTGCACGGCGTGGCCGGCATCGGCAAGCTCGAGTTCGCAGCGGCCGCGGCCGCCAGCCTGCTGTGCGAATCGCCCCGCGGCCACCTGGCCTGCGGGCAATGCCCGGCCTGTGCCTGGGTGGCCAGCGGCAATCACCCCGACCTGCGCCGCATCCGCCCCGAAGCCATCGCGCTTCAAGAAGGCGCCGAGGCCGCCGAAGGGGCGGAAGAATCCGAACCCGCCAGCGGCGCCGCGGCCAAGCGGGCGCCCTCGAAAGAAATCCGCATCGACCAGATCCGCGCGCTGGAGTCCTGGTTCAATACGGCCACCCACCGCGGCGGCTGGCGTGTCGCACTGCTGTATCCGGCGCAGGCACTGAACATCATTTCGGCCAATGCCCTGCTCAAGGTGCTGGAAGAGCCGCCGCCGCACACGGTTTTTTTGCTGGTGGCCGACGCTCCCGACCGCCTGCTGCCCACGCTGGTGTCGCGCTGCCGGCGGCTGCCGCTGCCGGCGCCCGGCGCGGCGGAATCATTGCAGTGGCTGCAAGAGCAGGGCGTGGGCTCGGCCGCCGATTGGCTGGCAGCCGCCGGCGGAGCGCCGCTGGCTGCGCTGCGCCTGGCGCAAGGCGGCGAGCAGGCCTGCCCCGAATGGCTGTCGCAGCTGGTCGGGCCGCTGGCCAAGGGGCAGGCGCCGGATATCGGCGCGTTGTCCGAGGGGCTGGAAAAGCTGGCCCCGCCTGAATGGATCGACGCCTTGCAGCGCCTGTATGCCGACCTGATGCTGGCGGGCGTGGGCGTGCCGGTGCGCTATTTTCCGTCGCTGGCCAAGCCGGTGGGGCAGGCGGCGGCGCGCGCCAACGCGGTGCGCCTGGCCGAAGGAGCGCGCTGGCTGACCCAGCAGCGGCGCCTGGCCTCCCATCCGTTGAATGCCAAGCTGTTCGCCCACGCGACCCTGCAGCGCGTGGTGCTATCCTGCCAGGGATAAAGTGTCCGAGTAGTCTTCCATGTACGTCGATTCACACTGCCACCTGAATTTTCCCGAGCTGGCGCAAGAACTGCCCGATATCCTGCAGCGCATGGCTGCCAACCAGGTTACGCACGCGCTGGTGGTAAGCGTCGACATGCCGGACTGGCCCGGCCTGATCGAGCTGGTCGAGCCGCATCGCAACCTGTGGGCCTCGGTGGGCGTGCACCCCGACTACGAAGCCACTTCCGACCCCACCGAGGCCGAACTGCTGCAGTTGTCGCGCCACCCCAAGGTGGTGGCCATCGGCGAAACCGGCCTGGACTACTACCGCCTGAGCGAGCCCCTGGACTGGCAGCGTGAGCGGTTCCGCCGCCATATCAGGGTGGCGCGGCAGGCCGGCCTGCCGCTCATCATCCATACCCGCGAGTCGGTGGCCGACACGCTGCGCATCCTGCGCGAAGAGAACGCCGCCGAAGTGGGGGGCGTGATGCACTGTTTTACCGAGTCCTGGGACATGGCGCAGGCCGCCATGGACCTGAACTTCCATATTTCGCTGTCGGGCATTGTCACGTTCAAGAATGCCGGCATCGTGCATGAAGTCGCCAGCAATATGCCGCTGGAACGCCTGCTGATCGAAACCGATTCGCCCTATCTGGCGCCTGTGCCTTTCCGGGGCAAGCGCAACGATCCGTCGAAAGTCGTTCATGTGGCCGAGAAGATCGCACAGCTGAAAGGCATGGATGTCGCCCAGATCGCGCAGGCTTCAACTGAGAATTTCTTTAAATTATTCAATAAGATAGAACGATAAATTGATGTTATTTATTTAAAATAAGATATCTAGAGTTGAATAGTTAAAGTTTTACTTTAAGAGTAAATGCCATGAGACGCTCCCGATTCACGCCCGCCCCGGTCCGCCGGGTTGTTGCGGCCTGCACGCTGGCCGCGGCGGCGGCTTGCGCCATGCCGCCGGCCCAGGCGGCGGCGTCGCAGGGCAACTGGTGGGTTTACGTCCACAATGACAATGCGCCCGAGATCCACGAACTGCTGGCGGGCGGGGCCGATCCCAATGTGCGCTACAAGAACGGCCAGCCGGCGCTGATGCGCGCCGTTGTGGACGGCGCCTGGCAGGTTTTCGACGTGCTGGCGGCCGATCCGCGCACCGACCTCGAAGCCGTCAATCCGGCCAACGAAACGGCGTTGATGTACCTGGCGGTGGCCGGGCAGACCGAGCGCGCCCGCACCCTGATCGCGCGCGGCGCGCAAGTCAACCGGCTGGGCTGGACGCCGCTGCATTACGCGGCGTCCAAGGGCCACGTCGATACCGCCAGGCTGCTGCTGGCGCACAAGGCCATGGTGAACGCGCCGTCGCCCGAGGGCACGACGCCCCTGATGATGGCGGCCCTGTCGGGCAGCCGCGAAATGGTGCAGGTGCTGCTGGATGCCGGCGCCGATGTCACGACGCGCAATCTCAAGGGCCAGAACGCCGCCGACTGGGCCTACCAGGGTAAAGCCGGCAAGCTGGCCGCCGAACTGACGACGCTGATCGCCACCGCAGAGCAGCGGCGCGATGCGCAGCGCGGCGGCCAGGCGCCGGCAGCGCCCGCGGCGGCGGCCCCCGCGCCCGCCGCTGCCCAGCCGGAAGCCAAGCCTGCGGCGCCGCGCGCACAAACGCCGGCCGAATCCGATGCGCCGAGCCTGTCCGGCGTGTCCGGCGTCAAGTTGAACAAGTACTGATGCGCAAGAATCAGGGCAGTACCGACCGCAGGTAGCGGGTGCGGTCGAAGTCCTGGAACAGCATGATGTTGATGTCGCGCTGCGGGCCGGCCGGCGTGGCGGCCAGCAGGTCGGCGGCCAGGCGCGGGCCCTGCGGGTCGCGCGCCAGCAGCATGGCCATGACATAGTTCGGATCGTGCCCGGGCGCCGCCTGTCCGGCGGCGAAGCGCCTGCCCGCCTCGGCATAGCAATCCAGCGGCAGGGGCGCGGGCTGCACCCGTTCGCGCAGCATGCATTGCATCATCTTGCGCTCGGCCTGCAGGCCGGCGTCGGGCAGTTCCGCATAATCCGCCAGCGCCTGCGTGTAGTGGCGCCGGGCCGTGTGGATGTCGGCGCGCAGCAGCAACAACGCGGCATCGCCGGGCGCCTGCTGCAGCGCCTGGTCGGCCAGCGCCAGGGCGTGCCGCAATTGGCCGGGATCGCCTTGCGCGGCCTGGTATGCGGCCAGGGCCTGCCGGCCGGCGTCGCCCGCCGCAGCGGGCGGGGCGGCCGCGGCCCATCCGGGCAGCAGCGCCGCGGCGCCCAGGATCGCGCTTGCCAGCAGACGGGCCGCCATCGCGCTCAGCTCAGCGCCAGCGGAAATTCGCGCTCGGTCGTGGCGGGCATGGGCACGGCCCGGCCCGACGCGGTTTCAAAAACATAGCCCGCGCTGATCAGCAGCGCGATCGACTGCCCGTGCCGGACTTCAGGCAGTTCCCATTGCGCCGCGCCGATCGGGGCGTATTCATCGGTGGGCCAATAGCCGGGCTCGTCCTGCGTCAGGGGATGGGCCTCGCCGGGCTGGCCGTCGACCGATACGCGGGCCGACGCAAAGAAGCGCACCGAGCCGGCCTGCATGGCCGAGGTGAAACCCATGGCCGAGACGCTGATGTCGCGGCCGGTGACGGTGTAGTGCCCACGCAGGAAATACGAGCCGTTGACCCCGGTGCCGCGCGCCGGCAGATAGGCCAGTTGCCGCAGCGTGTACGGGAATTGCCCCTCGACGTACTGGGCCGCTTCGCCGGTGCGCGCGGCCAGCACCTTGCCCGCCGCGATCAGGCCCGCCATGTGGCGCGCCGCGCCCGCGCTGGTCTGCGAGCCGGCCAGCGTATAGCCCGGCTCGATGGCGTTGCACAGGCGCATGACGGCCAGGCGGTTGCCGTCGTCGTTCATGAACAGACGCAGCATGGATTCGGCGCCGGCCCGGTCGGCGCGCCGGCTGTTGCCGCGGCCGCCGCCCGCCTGCCAGGGTGTGAGCGTCAGCACGTCGGTCGAGTGCCGCAGCACCACCGAGGGGAATTGAAGACCAGTAGACATGAATCGCCTCGCGCAAGACTGGGGTGCGATGGGTATTCGCATAAAGAAGCGAATTCATTCTATCTACCCGAATATTGCAATGCCGCCTCGGGAGGCAACACGATGTAAACCCTGCGGGCAGCGCCGCCAGGCCTGCCGCCGGCCGGTGCGCGGCGCTGTTTTCTCCGGATTTTCCCGCATCATTCTCATTTTTCGGGAATAACAGCTATAAAAATTGAGAAAACCCGCTAATCTGCGGCCGTTCAAGCCGTCAACCGGAGCGCCGACCATGCAGGACCACGCCATCGCCGGAGGAGCCGACCGCGTGCTGTACGTGCTGGCCTCGCTGGCCCGCCACGACGGGCCGCTGTCGATCCAGGCCCTGGCCGAGAAAACCGGCCTGGCGCAAAGCACCTTGTACCGCCAGGTGGCGCTGCTCAAGCGCTGGGGGTTCGTGGCGGAGCAGGGCGGAGAATACGGCCCCGGGCCGCTGTGCGTGCAGCTGGCGTGGGGTTTCGACCAGTCGTCGTTCCTGGTGCGGGAATCGCAGCCCGACATGGAACGCCTGGCAGCCGACTCCGGCGAGACCGTGGGCCTGCTGCTGGCCGTGAAAGACCAGGCGGTTTGCCTGGACATGATCGAAAGCCAGCACCCGCTGCGCTGCTCATTCGTCAAGGGCCGCGGGCTGCCGCTGGTGCGCGGCGCGTCGGCGCGTTCGCTGATGGCCTTCATGCCCGCCGCCCGCCTGCAGGCCCTGCTCGACGACTTGCGGGCCGCCGGCGTCAACGTGTCGGAGCTGGCCGCCAGCCTGGAACCGATCCGCGCCGCCGGCTATGCCGTGACCGACAGCGAAGTGGATACCGGCGTCTGGGGCGTCAGCGTGCCGGTATTCCAGCGTCCGCACCTGGCCGTGGCCTCGATCACGCTGATGGCGCCATCCACCCGCGCCGCCTTGCGCGCGCCCGCATTGATCGACATGACGATTGCCGCCGCCCGGCGGATCTCGGGCCGGCTGCAGAGCAGCTGAAGCCCTGGGCTGACGTTCCCGTAGTTTCACATTCTTACTATCCAAAGGAAGCTCGATGAAGACTCGCCGCCAACTGTTGACCGCCGCCCTTGTCCTGGGCCTGGCCTGGGGCGCCGCCCCGGCTCATGCGCAGGAGACCCTGCGCGTGGTGACCGACGCCACTTTCCCGCCCATGGAGTTCGTCAAGGACGGCCAGCGCACGGGCTTCGACATTGAACTGGTCGAGGCGCTGGGCAAGGCCATGGGCAAGAAGATCGAATGGATAGACATCGACTTCAAGGGCCTGATCCCGGCCCTGCAGGCCGGCCGCGCCGACATGGCCGTATCGGCCATCTACATTACCGACGCGCGCAAGCAGGTGGTGGACTTCACCGATCCGTACTACGCCGGCGGCCTGGTGGTGCTGACCCGCAAGGACGGGCCGATCAAGAGCCTGAAAGACCTGGGCGGCCGCAAGGTGTCGGTGCAGGTGGGCACCAAGTCGGTCAATTACCTGAAGGAGCACTATCCCAAGGTGCAGCGCGTGGAAGTTGAAAAGAATCAGGAAATGTTCAACCTGGTGCAGGTGGGGCGCGCCGACGCCGCGGTGACCGGCAAGCCGGCCGCCAAGCTGTTCGCGCAGAATTCGCCCGGGCTTGTCGTGCTGGATGAACAGATCACCACCGAGCAATACGGTATTGCCGTGCCCAAGAGCAAGCCTGAACTGACCGCCGCGCTGAATGCGGCGCTGAAGCAGTTGAAGGCCGACGGCACCTACGACAAGGTGGTCGGCAAGTGGTTCGAGGCGGCGCCCCGATGAACCTGGACTTTTCGCCCGTCTTCGCCGATTTCGATGCGCTGCTGCGCGGCGCCGCGGTTACCGTCGAGGTCACCGCGTGCGCCTTGCTGCTGGGCTGCGCAATCGGCCTGCTGGTCGGCGTGGGCCGGCTCAACCCGCAGCGGCGCGGCCTGTACGGCCTGTGCAGCCTGTACCTGCTGTGCTTTCGCGGCACGCCGCTGCTGGTGCAGCTGTTCATCTGGTTCTTCGGCCTGCCGCAGTTCGGCATCATGCTGCCGGCCTTTGCCTGCGGCGTGCTGGGCCTGGGCATGTACTCGGGGGCCTATGTTTCCGAGATCGTGCGCGGCGCGATCCAGTCGGTCGACCGTGGCCAGACCGAGGCGGCGCGCTCGCTGGGCATGTCCGGCGGGCAGGCCATGCGCATCATCATCCTGCCGCAGGCGGTGGTGCGCATGATCCCGCCGCTGGGCAACGAATTCATCGCGCTGATCAAGAATTCGGCCCTGGTGTCGCTGCTGACCATCCATGACCTGATGCACGAAGGCCAGAAGATCATCAGCGTCTCGTACCGCTCGCTGGAGACTTATCTGGTGATCGCGTTGATCTACCTGGTGTTGACCACGGCCACGACGACCGTCCTGCGCCGGGTCGAACACCGCTTGCGTGCCGGAGGCATGGTGCAATGAGCCAACAAGAAATGATCCGCATCCGCGGGCTGCGCAAATCGTTCGGCGCCGCGGAGGTGCTGCGCGGCATCGATTTCGATGTGCAGCGTTCGCAGGTGGTCGTGGTGATCGGCCCCAGCGGCTCGGGCAAGAGCACGCTGCTGCGCTGCTGCAACGGCCTGGAGGTGGCGCAGGGCGGCACCATCGATATCTGCGGGCAATCGGTGCTGGACCACGGCACGCCCATGACGCAGGCCGGGCTGAACCGCCTGCGCATGCGCGTGGGCATGGTGTTCCAGTCGTTCAACCTGTTTCCGCACCTGTCGGTGCTGGACAATGTCACGGTCGGCCCGCGTACGCTGCGCGGCATGGCCCGGCCGGCGGCCGAGGCGCAGGCCGCGCAGCTGCTGGCCAAGGTCGGGCTGCGCGACAAAATGCAGGCCATGCCCGCCAGTTTGTCCGGCGGGCAGAAGCAGCGGGTGGCGATCGCGCGCGCGCTGGCCATGGAACCCGAGGTGATGCTGTTCGACGAGCCGACCTCGGCGCTCGATCCGGAACTGGTGGGCGAAGTGCTGCAAGTGATGAAATTGCTGGCCAAAGAAGGCATGACCATGATGGTGGTGACCCACGAAATGGGCTTCGCCCGCGAAGTCGCCGATGTGGTGGCGGTAATGGACGGCGGCGCCATCGTCGAGTCCGGCCCGCCCGAGGTCATCTTCAGCCAGCCCCGCGAAGCGCGCACCCGCGCCTTCCTGCAGGCCGTGCTCAATGCCTCGCAGCAGGGGGCAGCATGAACGCGCAACTGGATACCACTCTGTGGCGGGCCCGCGACGACAGCGCCGAGCGCGGCGACACCCGGCGGCTGGCGCACGTGGCGAGCGCCAGCGGGCAGGGCATTGCGGCCGGCGATCCGGTGCTGATCGGTTTCGCCTGCGACGCCGGCGTCGCGCGCAACCAGGGGCGCGTCGGCGCCGCCGGGGCGCCGGCGGCAATTCGCCGCATGCTGGCCGGCCTGCCCGCCCATGGCTACCAGCGGCTGGTCGACGCGGGCGACATCGCCTGCGATGACGGCCGGCTCGAAGCCGCCCAGGACCGCCTGGCCGATTGCGTGGCCCGGACCCTGGCCGCGGAGGCGCGGCCGCTGGTGCTGGGCGGGGGCCACGAAGTCGCATGGGGCAGTTTCCAGGGACTGCGCCGCTGGCTGGACGGGCAGGGCGACCGCCAGCCCGTGCTGGTGCTCAATCTGGACGCGCATTTCGACCTGCGCACCGGCCGGCCGGCCAGTTCGGGCACGCCCTTCGACCAGATCGCCGAGCACTGCGCCGCCGGCGGCCATGCCTGGCAGTACGCCTGCTACGGCGTATCGCGGCTGGGCAATACGGCCGCCTTGTACGCGCGCGCCGCGGAGATCGGCGCGGTATGGGTCGAAGACCGCGACCTGCAGGAACGCCACCTGAACGCACGCCTGGCCGAGATCGACGGCCTGCTGGCCGCGGCCGGACACGTGTACCTGACCATCGATATCGACGTACTGCCGGCGGCGGTGGCGCCGGGCGTGTCGGCGCCGGCCGCCTACGGCGTGCCGTTGACGGTGGTGGAAGAAATCGCGTTGCGGGTCAAGCGCAGCGGCAAGCTGCGGGTGGCCGATCTGGCGGAGTGCAATCCGGCATTCGATCTGGATAACCGGACGGCCCGCGTGGCCGCCAGGCTGGCCTGGCAGTTGATGGCGCCGTAAGATGGATCTGGCGCCCGTCCGGGGCGTCCGGCATTAGTTCGTCCCTATTTAATATTCTTTCAATTTAATAGGGACGATATGTGTTTGCTGGCTACAATGACGTCAGTCCTAGCCTGGAGATTCTTCTCATGTCCGATAGCCCCACCCACGCCCTGCCGTCGTACCTGGATGCCGAACACCTTGGCCCCTGGGGGATTTACCTGCAGCAAGTCGACCGGGTCACGCCGTACCTGGGCCCGCTGGCGCGCTGGGTGGAAACGCTGAAACGGCCCAAGCGGGCCCTGATCGTGGATGTGCCCATCGAGCTCGACAACGGCAGCGTCGCCCACTTCGAAGGCTATCGCGTGCAGCACAATACGTCGCGCGGGCCGGGCAAGGGCGGCGTGCGCTTCCACCAGGACGTCACGCTGTCCGAGGTGATGGCCCTGGCGGCCTGGATGTCGGTGAAGAACGCCGCGGTCAACCTGCCGTACGGCGGCGCCAAGGGCGGCATCCGGGTCGATCCGCGCCAGCTGTCGCAGTCCGAACTCGAACGCATGACGCGCCGCTACACCTCGGAAATCGGCGTCATCATCGGGCCCTCGAAAGACATCCCGGCTCCCGACGTGAACACCAACGCGCAGACCATGGCGTGGATGATGGACACGTATTCCATGAACGAAGGCTCTACCGCCACCGGCGTGGTCACCGGCAAGCCCATCGCGCTGGGCGGCAGCCTGGGCCGCGTCGAGGCCACCGGCCGCGGCGTGTTCGTCACCGCCTGCGAAGCGGCGCGCGACTGCAATATCGATGTCAGCCAGGCGCGCGTCATCGTGCAGGGCTTCGGCAATGTGGGCGGCACCGCGGCGCGCCTGTTCCATGAAACCGGCGCCAAGGTCATCGCGGTGCAGGACCACACCGGCACCCTGTACAACCCCGCCGGCCTGGATGTGCACAAACTGCTGTCCCACGTGTCGCAAAAAGGCGGAGTGGCGGGTTTCAACGGCGGCGAAGCGCTTGACGACGCCCAGTTCTGGGAGCTGGAAACCGATTTCCTGATCCCGGCCGCCCTGGAAGGCCAGATCAACAAGTCCAACGCCCACAAAGTGCGCGCCAAGATCGTGGTGGAAGGCGCCAACGGCCCCACCACGCCCGAGGCGGACGACGTGCTGCGCGAAAACGGCGTGTACGTGGTGCCCGACGTGCTGGCCAACGCCGGCGGCGTCACGGTCAGCTACTTTGAATGGGTGCAGGATTTCTCCAGCTTCTTCTGGAGCGAAGACGAAATCAACCACCGCCTCGAACGCCTGATGCGCGAAGCCTATGCGGCGGTGTCGCAAATGGCCAAGGAACACAAGGTAACGCTGCGCACCGCGGCCTTCATCGTGGCTTGCACGCGCATTCTGCAGGCGCGCCAGGTGCGCGGCCTGTACCCCTGAGGACGGGCTCATCCCCCTCAAGGGGCGACGCTGGCGGACCGGCAAAGCCGGCTCTGCGGCGTCCCCGATCCCGGCGCGCCCTGATCTGGACGAACCCGTTATGCGGGCGGCAGGAATTCCGGGCGCAGGATGCCGCGCAGGTCGGCGTAGGGGATGGTCAGTTCGGGCTCGCCGTGCGAGTACGGCGCGATGGAATATGCGTCGTACTTGACCACCATGCCCTCGGACGTCAACGCGAAATTGTCGCTTTCCTGGAATGGCCACATGCGGTCGTAGGCCTGCGGGTCGCGCTGGGCGTCGGGGTTGTTCGCCAGCCAGGCGGCATGGGCGCGGCGCAGGGCTTCGACGAACGCGGGATGCGCGCCGGGCTGCAGCGCCTCGTCCAGGGCCAGCACGCGGGACTGGTCGCGCTGCCAGTTCAGGTACTGGGTGGCGGGAATGCCATGGGCGGCGCCGGTCAGGTACTGGCCGGTGTGCAGTTCCACCGCCACGATATTGCCGACCACGGCTTTGACGCTGGCCTTGAAGATCGTGCTGTCGCGCGACTGCGCGGTTTGCCAGAAGTACTGGGTGTACTCGGATATCGTGCGGTAGGGGCGGGGGCGGTTGGGGTCGACGCCGGTCATGTAGGCCAGCACGTGGTCGACCAGTTCGGTCAGCTTGGGAATGTCGGGAAAGGCCACGCTATCGATCTCGATGCGCGGGCATTGCCCTTCGCAGCCGGGCTTGGCGCCTTGCCACTGCAGTTTTTCCACTTGCAGTCCGCCGACCTGGGCGTCGGTCGCGGTGGGCTGCGGCGTAGAGGGCGGCAGGCTGATGGTGTCGGAAGGCGAACTGGCGCAGCCGGCCAGCGCCGCCAGCGCAGCGCCCGCCAGGCAGGCGCGGGCGCGCCGCGGAACATCGGAAAAACAAAAGAAAAATCGCATCACGGTACCAAGGCTGTCCATTCGGGGCTGGAGAACTTGTCCTGCGCCTGCCGCCGCGCCTGTTCCAGCGTGGCCTCGGCCAGTTGCACGGGCGTCAGCGGAGCCAGGCTGCGGAAAGTCTGCAGCATGCGTTCGATAATGGTGTCGCGCGCCAGGCCGGTCTGGCTGCGCAGGGGATCGACCCGCTTCTTGGCGCTGGTCGTGCCCTTGTCGGACAGTTTTTCGCGGCCGATGCGCAAAACCTGCACCATTTTATCGGCGTCGATGTCATACGACATGGTGACATGGTGCAGCACCGCGCCGGCCCGGCGGGCCTGCGCGGCGCCGCCTATCTTGCCGCTTTCCGAGGCAATGTCGTTCAGCGGCTGGTACCAGGCCTTGATGCCCAGATCGTGCAGCGCGCGGATCACCCAGCCGTCCAGGAATTCGTACGACTGCTGGAAGCTCAGGCCTTGCACCAGGGCCTGCGGCACGCTGAGCGAGTAAGTGATGGTGTTGCCCGGCTCGACGAACATGGCGCCGCCGCCGCTGACCCGCCGCACCACCGTCACGCCGTGGCGCCGCGCGCCGTCGGGGTCGACCTCGTTTTTCAGCGACTGGAAGCGCCCGATGATGACGGCCGGTTCGGACCATTCCCAGATGCGCAGGGTGGGCGGGCGCAGGCCCGCGCCCACTTCGTCGGTAATGACGGCATCCAGCGCCATGTGCAGCGCGGGCGGCTGCGGGCCTTCATGGATGAGCTGCCAGGGGTAGTCGTTCCAGTGGGTGCGGGTGCTCATGCCAGGGCTCTTCGGATGGTGACCGCCACCGCCTGCGGCGAAAAACCGAACAGTTCGGCCTCGCGCGGCAGGCCGGCCTGCACGGCCTGGGCCAGGCGGGCTTCGTCGGCGTCGGCGGGCAGGCCGCACAGGGCCTGGTTGATATCGTCCAGCGCCTCGGGCGGCTCCAGGAAAAAATCGCCGCTCAGGCGCACGCGGGCCAGCCTGCCGCCTTCGACTTCGAGATCGACGACAACCAGCTTGCCGCCGGGGACTTTGTATTCACCATGCATAGGGGTCGGACTCCGGATCAGGCGGCCAGTTCCAGCTTCATGCCTTCGTGGGTGGCCGCGAATCCCAGGGACTCGTAAAAGCGCCGGGCATCCGCGCGCGATTTGTCGGTGGTCAGCTGGACCAGGCCGCAGCCCCGCTCGCGGCACTGGCCGATGGCCCATTCGAACATGGCGCGGCCCGTGCCGGCGCCGCGTTCGCCCGCGGCCACGCGCACACTTTCGATCTGGCCGCGCCACAGGCCGCGGCGCGACAGGCCGGGAATGAAGCTCAGCTGCAGGCAGCCGACTACCGCGCCATCGCGTTCGGCCAGGGCCAGCAGTTGGTTCGGGTCGCGGTCGATGGCGTCGAACGCCTGGACGTAGCATGCGCTGGCCGGCATGGAAGGGTCTTCGCGGCCGCTGCCCAGCACATCGTCGGCCAGCAGGGCCACGATGGCGTCGAGGTCGGATGCGCGGGCCCGCCGGAACTGCAGGGAAGTATCGGGCATGGCGGGTTCAGCGTACGTTCTGGGCCGTCTGGCCGAACAGGATGCGGCGCGATTCATCCGTGTGCACCGACGGCGCGCTGTTGATCTGCTGGGCCTTTTCGTAGGCCCGCTGGGTGGCGGGGCGGGCCTGGATGGCCTGGAACCAGCGCTGCAGATGCGGAAAGTCGTTCAGGTCCTGGCCTTGCCGCTCGTGCGGCACGATCCACGGGTAGGCCGCCATGTCGGCGATGGAGTATTCGCCTGCCACGTATTCGCGGTCGGCCAGGCGCTTGTTCAGGACGCCGTACAAGCGGTTGGTTTCATTGACGTAGCGGTCGATGGCGTAGGGAATGCGTTCCTGGGCATAGGCCGAGAAATGATGGTTCTGGCCGGCCATGGGGCCCAGGCCGCCCATTTGCCAGAACAGCCACTGCAGGGTGTCGGCCCGGCCGCGCAGGTCGGGCGCGATGAACTGGCCGGTTTTCTCCGCCAGGTACAACAGGATGGCGCCCGACTCGAACAGCGGCACCGGCGCGCCGCCGTCTTTGGGGGCCTGGTCGATGATGGCGGGAATGCGGTTGTTCGGCGCGATGGCCAGGAAATCGGGCTGGAACTGCTCGCCTTTGCTGATGTTGATGGGAATGATCCGGTACGGCAGGCCGGTTTCCTCGAGAAACATCGTGATCTTGTGGCCGTTGGGCGTAGTCCAGTAATAGAGATCGATCATGGCGCGGATCCTTGGGCTGGGGCCGCCCGAGGCGGGCGGCGCATGCAGCATCCATGATAGCGGCTTGCCGCCATGCGGCCCCGCAAGCCCCGCCGGCCGTGGGGGCCTTTGCGGGCGCCGCCCCGGGCATCAGGCCGAATTGGCCTTGGCGCCGCAGGCGCCGCGGCCGGCATGGCCATGCCGGCCGGGCAGGCGCCAGTTCAGGCTGACGCCGGCGGCGGCCAGCAATATCAGGCTGACCCCGGCCAGTTGCGACCATGCCAGGCGCTGCCCGTACACCACGTAATCCAGCATGATGGCCACCGCCGGGTAGATGAACGCCAGCGCCGCCACCGAGGTGGTGGGCAGTTTCTGGATGGCCGAATACAGCAGGATGTAGGTCAGGCTGGTGTGCACCAGGCCGATGGCCGCCAGGATGCCCCACTGGGCCGGCGTGGCGGGCAGGGCGCCGAAATCCACCATGGGCAACAGCAGCAGCGCCCCCAGGCTGACCTGCACCAGCGCCAGCACATGCGGCGCAATATGCTTGAGCCGCTTGACGATGATGGACGTTACCGCATACAGCGCGCCGGCGCCCAGGGCCAGCGCCAGGCCGTGCAGGTAGCCGCCGGCCTGCGCCAGTTCGGCGGGTTCGATGCGCAGCACCAGCAGCAGCCCGCCGAAGGCCGTCACCGACCAGCCCAGCTTGCCCAGCGTGGGGCGCTCGCCCAGGAAAATGGCGCCCAGCGCAATCAGGAAGAACGGCTGGAAGTTGTACACCGCCGTGGCCAGCGAAATGGACGCCAGCCGGTACGACGAGAACAGCAGCACCCAGTTCAGCACAATGGCCACGCCGGCCGCCAGCGTCCAGCCCAGCGTAGCGCGCGTGAAGATGCCCGGCCGCAGCAGGCCGCGCGCCAGGCAGTACGCCAGCAGCCCCAGCGCGCCGAACACACAGCGCAGAAACACTACATTCCAGGCGCTTTGCCCGGATTCCAGCACGAACACGCCCACCGTGCCCGAGATCGCCATGGCGGCGGCCATTTGCGCCAGCCCGCCCTGTTCGTTGCCTGTCTTCATCGCGCTACCCCTGAAATGCGCATCGATGGGTCGATGCCGATGAAGAAATTATCCCAGGCAGTATTGCTGCATAATATGTTCGAACAATGGTATTTGTGGAAATTTACCTTTCTTTGGGTGGTCTTTATGGCAAACAACCTAATTATCGAAAACGACGTGCTCGACGGTATCGATCGGCGCCTGGTGCAGCTGCTGACCGCCAATGCGCGCATGACGACCGCCGACCTCGCTCGCCAGGTCGGCATGTCGGCGCCCAGCGTCGCCGACCGCCTGCGCCGGCTGGAAGAATCGGGTGTGGTGCGCGGCTATACGCTGGACGTGGACCCGGTGGCGCTGGGATACACGCTGACCGCCATCGTGCGCATCCGGCCGCTGCCCGGGCAGTTGCGCAAGGTCGAAAAACTGATTGCCGGCATCGGCGAATTCGTCGAATGCGACAAAGTGACCGGCGATGATTGCTTTATTGCGCGGCTGCTGCTGAAGTCCATCTCGCAGCTCGATGGCGTGCTGGACCGCATTACCGAATATGCGGAAACCAACACGGCCATCGTCAAGTCCAGCCCGGTGCGGCGCCGCCTGCCGCCGCTGCAGGCCACACGGGCGTAGAGATCCGTTATCCGGCCTCTGTTTCGCAGGCCCGCAAGATATCGTCCTTCAGGGCCGAAGGCTTGTCCGTGGGCGCGTAGCGCTTGACGACCTGGCCGTCGCGCCCCACCAGGAACTTGGTGAAATTCCACTTGATGGCCTCGGTGCCCAGCACGCCGGGCTTTTCGCCTTTCAGCCAGCGGTACAGCGGATGGGCGTCGGGGCCGTTGACCTCGACCTTGGCGAACATCGGAAACGTGACGCCGTATTCAGTGGTGCAGAACGCGCGAATGGCTGCCTCATCGCCGGGTTCCTGGTGGCCGAACTGGTTGCAGGGAAATCCCAGCACCGTCAGGCCGGCCGCATGGTAGTCGCGGTACAGCGCTTCCAGCCCCGCATACTGCGGGGTGAATCCGCATTGCGAGGCCACGTTCACCACCAGCAGAACCTGGCCGCGGAATGCGTCCAGCGCCTGCTCGTCGCCGTTCATGTCCAGGGCGGAAAAATCGTAGATCGTGCTCATGGCGAAACCCTCATGTTGCGGGCTGCCGTGCCGCCAGGGCAGCCCATGGGGTGAGTGTAGCGCCGCCGCCTACACCAGCTTCAGGTCCTGGGGCCGCACGCCAGGAAACACCTGTTCCAGTCGTTTGGAGTCCAGCCCGTACAGGCGGGCGAACATGCCGGCGAGCAGAGCCCGGTAGTCGTTCAGCACAGGATAGTCGCGGTCCTGGAACAGCGTTTCGCGGCGCACCTCGACCTGGCGACCGGCAATCCGGCCGCCCTGGACCGCGCCGCCCAATACCCAGTAAACGGTGCCGTGGCCGTGATCCGTGCCCTTGTTGCCGTTTTCGCGGAAGGTGCGCCCGAATTCGCTGATGACCACCACGGTGGTATCGCGCCAGGCGGGGCCCAGCGCGGTCTTGTATGAAACCAGGGCGCGGCTCAGCCGCGCCAGCCTGCTTGCCAGCGTTCCCTTGACGCTGCCTTGCGCGACGTGTGTATCCCAGCCGCCGACGTCGATGAAACCCAGGTTGTAGCGATCGGCCATGAAGCGGCCGACCCGGGCCGCTTCGCGTTCGAGCAGGCTGGCGGGCGCCGCCTTGCCGTTGGCGCGCTGCATTTCCTCTTTGAATTCGCGCCTTGCCATGGCGTTGAGCCGGATTCCCTCTTTGACTGCCGCGCTGAGTTCAGTATCGCGGTACATGGATTCGATGGCCCGGGTGCGATTTGCGCCCAGGGACGATGGGCGGCGGGTTCCGCCCAGGTCCACGTTGGGCACGCGGTAATCGCCACGCCAGATCTGCGGCAGCTCGCTGGTGAACGAGACGGGCTGTGCAGTGTCCTTGGCCAGGGCGCTTGCCAGCCGGTTCAGAAAGCCGGATCGGTAACTGTTGTCGGGCTTGCCGGGCCGGCCGAGTTCGATCCCGTTCTGGGTATCGAAATGGCTGCGGCTGAGGTCGCCGGTGCCGGCAAACGGCACAAAGGCCAGTTCACCGGCGTTGTACAGGGGCAGCAGCGTATCTTTCAATCCGGGATGCAGGCCCCAGCCGTCTGTAAGCGATATTGCCGAATCGGCCGCCGACCCGGGCTTGGCGATGGCGATGGTCGGGCGCGATTCATAATAGAAATCGCTGGCCGTGGGCACCAGCAGGCTGTTGCAATCGTAGGCGCCTCGCATGAACACAACGAGCAATCGCGGCGTGCCGCGCGGGGCGGCCAGAAGGCGGGTGGACAACAGGGCCAGCGGGGCGCTGGCGGCAAGCTTGAGTAGATGGCGTCGTTGCATGATCGGGTGGCCAGGTTCAAGTGTTCACCGGCGCATGAATTCCGGCGATGAAAGCAGGTACAGGTTGGCGTCTTGCACGGACTTTGCCTGCTCGACCGCTTGCCGGGTTGCGGGCGCCAGGGTGGCGTACAGCTTTTCCCGCTTGTATAGGGCAGCCAGCCGGGGCAGGGCAGGCAGGTCTGGCTTCGTCTTGTCGCCGCGGTTGCGGTAGAAGCCTTGCGGATGGAGGGCAACCTGTCTTGCAAAATCGAAACGCGTTGTCATCTGGCCCGATCCCGACCAGTCAGATTGCGCCGATGGATATCCATCGGGAGTCTGGCGCCGGAACAAGGGCTGTCCCATCCGCGACAGCCAGCCATTGACCGCGTCCGCGCGCGCCACCGGCGGCATTGCGCTGTATGTCAGGCGCAGCGCGGAATAAACGTAGTGCATCGGATCCTTGAACTTGCCCTGGCCAAGCGAGTCGGCGAACGCTTGTGATGCGAACATGGTGCGCATTGTTTCGGCGATATCCCCATCGCTGGCCAGGAAGGTTCGGGCCATGGCCTCGACCAGGGCTTCGGGCGGCCGGTCCGCCACGAAATACTGGGCCAGTTTCAGGCTGATGTGACGCGCTGTCGCTGGATGACGGGCCAGCAGGTCTGCTATTTGATGGATTTCGGCAAGTCCGGCGCCCTTGATGCGATGGCCCAGCAAGATCTTGTCGCCGTAATCGTGCGCTTTCGGGTTGAACAGAAAACCGCCTTCCCGCACGACCTGTTTTTTCAGCGGCCGCTTCATCCTGGGCAGCCTCTTGCCGTAATCCACTTCCAGCCCCGTCAGCGCGCGCGCCAGTTCCTGCACATCTTTCTGGGTGTAGCCGGCGTGCACGCCCAGGGTGTGCAATTCCATCAGTTCGCGCGCGTAGTTTTCATTGAGACGGCCCGCGCGGTTACGCTGGTTGTCCAGATAAATGATCATGGCCGGCGCGCGCATGGTGGCTTCGAGCAAGTCGCGGAACTTGCCCAGGGCGCGCGGGCGTATGGTGCGCGCTTCGTAGTCGCCGAGCGCCAGGCCGATGTGGCCCTTGCCCGCGTATACGTTGAAATGGTTGAGCCAGAACCACGTCATCTGCTGCTGCAGTTGATTCGGCGAGTACAGCGCCTGCCAGGTGATGCGCCGGGCGGTTTCGGACGCCCGCGCGGCCGAAAGTTTTCTTGCCATTTTGCGCGCATCGGCTTTCGCAGGGCCCTCGTCCATGCCGCGTATGGCCATCTGAATGCGGTACGCTTCAATCAGCGCTTCCTGGGCCGACAGGCGCGAAATGGACAGGGCGTCGATACGGCGCTGCACTTCCGCGGGAAGAGCGGCGCCAGGATCGGGGCGCAACTGGGCTTCGATGTAAGCCTGGGCGCCCAATTGACGAGCCCGATCGAGTTCCGCTGGAGTGATTCCCCACGTCAGGCGTTCGACGAGTGCCGGCAGCGGCAGGGAGGCTGTCGCGGAATCCGCTGCCTCAACGGGCTGTGTCGCAGATAAAAAGACCGAACTGGCGGCGAGCAGGAAGAGGCGAAATCGCACAGTCCAGCATCCTCGCAGAATTATCGTTGCCGATTTCGACCAGAATAGCGCAAGGAAATTCAGGAAATCGCGGGCTGATACGCGCCGAAACAGTTGGTCTTGCCTGGCTGGAATTTCTGCCCGGCCAGGCTGGCGGCGACTTGGCATATGATCCACTCAGGGCAACACAAAATGTAGGCATCCCCCGTGCAAGACCTGTCAGAACGACTCGAAGCCATGCTGGCCAAGGGGCAGGACAATCTGCTGCTGCGGTTCTCGCTGGGCAAGGCGTATGTAGAACGCGAGGAATACGCCACCGCCGTTCCCCATCTGCGCGCCGCGCTGGCCTTCGATCCGGGGTATTCGGTGGCCTGGAAGTGGCTGGGCAAGGCGCTGCAGGGGCAGGGCGACCTGGCGGGGGCCCGGACGGCCTGGCAAAGCGGCATCGACGCCGCCCAGGCGCGCGGCGACCAGCAAGTCATCAAGGAATTGCAGGTGTTCCTGAAGCGGCTCGATCGCGCCGGACACTCGCGCCCGCCATACCCCGACGGGCAAGCCCGCAACAACAAGACCGCGCGCGATGCGCTGCAGGGCTTGTGGCGCGGGCTCAGCATGCCCGACGAAGCGATGGACTACATCGACCTGTCGGGTGCCGAGCCGGTGCTGCCGTCATCGTTTCCGGTGGGCACGGCCGCCCAGGCCAGCATGGCGGCGGCAGCCCTGGCCGCCGCCGAACTGTGGAGCCTGCGCGGCGGGGCGCGGCAGCGGGTGGCGGTCGACATGCTGCACGCGGCGCAGGAATGCCGCAGCTACTTCACCCTGGACGGCGTGGCGCCCGAGGTGCGCGACAAGATCACCGGCGCCTACCGCTGCGGCGACGGGGGCTGGGTGCGGATCCATGCCAATTTCGCTCACCACCGCGATGGCGCGCTGGCGCTGCTGGGCTGCCCCGGCGGCGCGGCCGCCACGCGCGAGCAGGTCGAGCAGGCGCTGTCGCAATGGCGCGCGCTCGACTTCGAACAAGAGGCCGCCGAAGCGGGGCTGGTGGTTGCCGCCATGCGCAGCTTCGATGAGTGGGACCGCCACCCGCAGGGGCTGGCGCTGGCCGGCCAGCCGGCCCTGACAGTCGAGCGCATGGGCGAAGCCGACCCCCGGCCGCTGCCGCGCTATGGCCATGATGCGCGGCCGCTGAAAGACATACGCGTGCTGGACCTGACGCGCATCATTGCCGGCCCGGTGTGCGGCCGCGCGCTGGCAGCCTACGGCGCCGATGTGATGCTGATCAACTCGCCGCACCTGCCCAACATCGAGACCATTGCCGAAACCAGCCGCGGCAAACTGTCGGTGCACGTCGACCTGGAAACGGCGGACGGACGCATCGCCCTGGCCAATTTGCTGCGCGGCGCCCATGTATTCGTGCAGGGATACCGGCCCGGCGCGATACAGGCGCTGGGGTTCGGCCCCCAGGAAGCGGCCCGCCTGCGGCCGGGCATTGTTTATGTGTCCTTGTCGGCCTACGGCGACAGCGGGCCCTGGGCGCAGCGGCGCGGTTTCGATTCGCTGGTGCAGACCGCCACCGGATTCAATCATGCCGAAGGGCTGGCGGCAGGCTCGGCCGCGCCCAAGCCGCTGCCCATGCAGATACTCGACCACGCTTCGGGCTATCTGATGGCCTACGGGGCGCAGGTGGCGCTGGCGCGCCAGGCCACCGAAGGCGGCTCGTGGCATGTGCGCGTGTCGCTGGCGCAGACCGCGCGCTGGCTGCGTTCGCTGGGCCGCGTTGCCGGCGGCCTGCAATGCCCGATGCCGCCTGTCGACGGCTTTCTGGAAACCGGTCCGTCGGGTTTCGGGCAATTGGCGGCGGTGCGGCACGCGGCGCAGTTTTCGCTGACGCCGGCCCGCTGGGCGCGGCCCTCGATGCCGCCCGGCACGCACCCCACGGTGTGGCCGTTCAGCTAGGGCATGCAGGGGCCGGGCGCTAGGGTTTGTCGCCTGCCGCGGCGCGGCCCGATTGGGTAGACTGTGGCTTTGGCCAAGGAGCTCGCATGTCCGCCACCATTTATCACAATCCGCGCTGCAGCACGTCGCGAAATGTGCTGCAGATGATCCGCGACGCCGGAATCGAACCCACCGTGATCGAATACCTGAAATCGCCGCCGTCCCGCCAGACGCTGGCAGGCCTGATCCAGCAGTCGGGCCTGAGCGTGCGCGAAGCGGTGCGCGCCAAAGAATCGCTTTACCAGGAACTGGGGCTGGACGCGGCCGGCGTGTCCGACGACGAACTGCTCGACGCCATGGTCGAGAACCCCATCCTGATCAACCGCCCGTTCGTGGTAACCGAGCAGGGCGCCCGCCTGTGCCGCCCGGCCGAACGGGTGCTGGAAATTCTGCCCGGCGCCACCCGCTAAGCCAGCGTCCCGGCCGCGCGGATCACTGCCTGGCCTGCGTTTGCGTGGCGCGCCACTTGCGCAGGGCCTGCAGGGTATTGGCCACGTGGTGGTCGGGGTTCATGTCGGTATAGGTGTACAGAATCCTGGCATCCGGCGTAATAACGTACGACACCCGCTTGGCATGGTCGGGCCGGCGGTCATGCACGGCATCGTAGGCTTTCATGATGGCCTGGCTGCCGTCGGCGGCTACCGCGAATTTGCTGCGGCATTCGCTGACCGAAAACTTCTTCAGTGTATCGATATCATCGGCCGACACGCCGATGACCGTGGCGCCCAATGCCTTGTAGTCGTCGGTCGCCTCGGCGAAATCGCGCGCCTCGATGGTGCAGCCCTTGGTGAAGGCGGCGGGGTAGAAATACAGCACCACCGGGCCCTGGGCCAGCGCCTGGGCCAGCTTGAAGGTGAATACCTGGCCGCCCAGCGAGGCGGGGGCCGAAAAATCGGGCGCCGGCGCGCCGACGGGCAGTTCGGCCCGCGCCGCCATGGGGCCGCACAGCGCGGCAGCCAGTGCCAGCAGGGCAAGAGGGTGTTTCATGGCGGGTCTCCTGGCAGCGTCGGGACGTGCCGCTGCGGATGTACCGGTTCATGCTAGCACCAATGCGCGGCGCCCATGCAAACGGGGCCGCTTGCGCGGCCCCGCCTTGGCGGCCCGAAGGCCTGTATTGCGGCTTAGTTCCAGCGGCCGCCGGCGCCG
This sequence comes from Bordetella petrii, assembly GCF_017356245.1. Lineage (NCBI taxonomy): Bacteria > Pseudomonadati > Pseudomonadota > Betaproteobacteria > Burkholderiales > Alcaligenaceae > Bordetella > Bordetella petrii. The sequence goes on along the minus strand of NZ_JAFMZZ010000001.1, from coordinate 2,714,204 downwards.
CCTACGGCGAAGCGCCCCGCGCCCATGAAGGCAACGGCCAGCGCGCTGAACAGGAACATGCCTTGCAGTTCCAGGGCCCAGCCGCCTTGCTGCGTGACGCCGGACAGTTGCGCCGTGTGCACCAGCAGGATGGCCACGATCATGTTGATCGCGATAAACAGGGCGCCCAGGCGGCTATAGAGCCCCAGGATCACGAGCAGCGGCCCGACGACCTCGCCGATGTACGCGCCATAGGCCAGGAACCCGGGCAGGCCGTGCGAAGACAGCATGCCGGCGATGCCGCCCACGCCGCCGGACAGTTTTGCCAGGCCGTGCATCAGCACCAGTATGCCCAGGCTCAGGCGCAGGATGAGCTTGCCGGTATCGTCAGATTTGATCATGGTGATTCTCTTTGTGTTGTTTAAAGGGTGGCCCGCTATCAGAGCCCGCCGGACCGGCATGGTTCCCGCGCCGCGAGCGCAATTATTATTGCAAATCTTTTGCGAATAGCAAGGGTATTCCCCAGCCGTGGTCCGAAGGGCGGCCGTGCAAGACCGGCGCCGCGCTTTTCTGCTAACGTGAAACCGTGGCCGACCCGATCCGGCCAAGGAGGCCCGTTCATGTCCCATGTCATGTCCGACCCCTGGTGCTCTGGCGTGATCCCCCCCTATATGCTCGATCGCCTGACGCGCCATGCCAGCCCGCGCGTGCGCCAGCGCGCCTTGGCCACCCTGCGCATCGAACAGCAGGCGCGCGGCCTGCGCGGCGGCCCGGCCGCGCCCGCCGGGGCCCGCGCAGCCACGGGCGCGGGCCGGCCGCCTGGCCAGGTCAGCCGCGCGGTGCACAGCGCCGCCAATGGCACCGGCCTGCCCGGCCAGCTGGTGCGCGCAGAAGGCCAGCCGCCCAGCGGCGACCCCGCGGTCGACGAGGCTTATGAGCATCTGGGCGCCACTTACGATCTGTTCTGGCAGGTGTACCGCCGCCATTCCATCGACAACGCCGGCCTGCCGCTGGTGGGCACCGTGCATTATGGCGACGAATACGACAACGCCTTCTGGAACGGCGAGCAGATGGTGTTCGGCGATGGCGACGGCGAAGTCTTCAACCGATTCACCGTGGCGGTCGACATCGTGGGGCACGAGCTGTCCCATGGCGTTATCGACCACGAGGCCGGCCTGCGCTACCAGGGGCAGTCGGGCGCATTGAACGAGTCGCTGTCGGATGTGTTCGGCTCGCTGGTCAAGCAGCACCGCGCGGGCCAGAACGCCGACCAGGCCGACTGGCTGATCGGCGCCGGCCTGTTCACCGCGGCCGTGAACGCGCGGGCGCTGCGCTCGATGGCGCAGCCCGGATCGGCCTATGACGACCCGGCGCTGGGCAAGGATCCGCAGCCGGGCCACATGCAGGATTACGTCGATACTACCGACGACAACGGCGGCGTGCACATCAATTCGGGCATTCCCAACCGGGCGTTCTACCTGGCCGCCACCGCGCTGGGCGGACCGGCCTGGCAGCGCGCCGGGCGCGTCTGGTACGACACGCTGCGCGACAAGCGCCTGGGCCCGCAGGCCGATTTCGCATCGTTCGCCACGCTGACAATCGAGGCCGCCAGCGCCGACGGGGCCACCCGGCAGGCCGTGCGCGAGGCATGGCGCCAGGTAGGGGTGCTGCCATGATCGAGCTGCCGCCCTTGTCGCAGGCCACGCTGGTGCGGCTGTCGCGCCAGGGCGGGGTGGCCTACTTGCCGGGCCGCGCGGCGCCGCGCGATATCGACCTGCGCGCCTGCCCCGAAGACACCCGCCAGCAAGTGTGCCAGGCCCTGCGGCAGGCTGCGCCGCTGGCGGCCGGCGAGGACGAGCCGGGCGGCGACCAGCGCTACTTCCGCATCGAGATATGGTTCGTGGACGAGGCGGCCACGGTGCGGTTCCAGGTGCCCGAGGCACGGGCACCTGAACCATTGCTGCGCCTCTGGAAAGGCCGCTAGGAGCTGGCGAGCCCTTCGGGGCGGCTATTTCACCAGCGTGACCGGCACGTCGGCCAGGTGGATGACTTTGCTGGCGACCGAGCCCAGCAGGATGCCGGGCAGGGCGCTGAGGCCGCGCGTGCCCATGACGATGTGGGCGCATTGATGCATGCGGGCGTAGGCGGCAATGGTTTGCGCCGACGGCCCGGCCTGCACCGCGGTGACGAACGGCACGCCGGCCTGCTCGGCGGCCTGCCGGGCATCGGCCAGGGCTTTCTCGCCTTCTTCGTCGTAGTACTTCTGCACATCCTGCTTGTTGAGGAACATGCGTGCATGGCCGGACAAAATGGGCACGGGCGCGTTCAGCAAGTGCAGTTCGGCATTGTTGCCGTGCTGCCCCGCCATGGCGATGGCCGTTTGCAGGGCGCGCAGGGCGCATTCGGAACCGTCGACGGGTACCAGGATCTTCAGCATGGAAAGCTCCGTAAATAAAGGGTTGTGGGTGAAAGCCTCCGTTTCAGAATAGCGATTCAGGCAGGATATTGTTTGATTTACATCAAATGCATGCGCGGTTCAATGGCGTAATGCTTTGACCGATTCCGCGCTGACGCCGGGCGCCTGTCCGCCCCAGCGGGCGCGCAGGTAATTGGCCAGGTCGGCCAGCTGCGCATCGGTCAGCGTGCCGGCGAAGCCGGGCATGGCCTGCATGGCGGCGGTGCCGGGAAAATCCTGCGCCTCGATGCCGTCCAGCATGACCGCGATCAGGTTGTGCGGATCGGTGTCGCGCAGGGCGGCGCTGCCCTGCATGGCCACCGCGACGCCCGGCTTGCCTTCGCCTTCGAAGCCATGGCAGCCGGCGCACAGCGCGGTGTACAGCCCCTTGCCGCTGTCGCGCAGCCCGGGTTCCATGTCGGCCGGCTGCACGGCCTTGGGCGCGGGCGGCGCATCGCCGAGCAAGTAAGTGCTCAGCGCGGCGATGTCCGGCTTGGCCAGGTGCTGCGTGCTCAGGTGCACCACCGGGAACATTTCGTCGAACACGGCGCCCTGCGGCGCGATGCCGGCGGCGAACAGGGTGTTCAGGTCGTCGGCCGTCCAGCCGCGGTCGGCCAGGCCGGCGGGTGAAATATCGGGCGCCTTGATGCGGCCCAGCGCGCCGCCCCGCAAAGGGCGTTCGGCATCGAGCTGGCCCAGCTTGCCGCGCGGCGTATGGCATTCGGCGCAATGGCCCAGCGCGCCGGCCAGGTAGCGGCCCCGCAGCCAGGCCTGGGAATCGCCCTGCGAGGCATCGGGCAGGCTGTCTTCCAGGAACAGCCAGTTCCAGAACCGCACGCCGAAGCGCAGGTTGTACGGAAAGTCCAGTTCCGGTTCGCGGTTGGGCGCGGCCGCCGGCTTGATGCTGCGCAGGTAGGCAAACATGGCGTCGCTGTCGGCGCGGCTCAGTTGCCGGTACGAGGTATAGGGCATGGCCGGATACAGGTGCCGGTCGGGGGCCACGCCATCGTGCAGCGCGGCGTAGAAGTCGTCGGCGCTCCATTTGCCGATGCCGTGTTCGGGATCGGGCGTGATATTGGTGCCGTAGAACTTGCCGAACGGCGAGGCCAGCGCCACGCCGCCGGCAAACGGCGCGCCGTTTTCGGCGGTGTGGCAGGCCGCGCAGTCGGCCGCCTGCACCAGGTAGCGGCCGCGCAGCAGCTGGTCCTGCCCGGCGGCGATCGGCGGGTCGGGCGGCCGGGGCGCATCGTCGGCCTGGCCACAGGCGGCCAGGGCCGCCATGCCGGCGGCCGCCAACATGGCGCGCATGGGTGAAAAATGGGCCATGGTCAGACTCCGGTGGTCAGCCCGGGCGTGCTGAGCACCACGTCCTTGACTGCCTGGTGGTAGCGCACATAGCCGGTGCAGCGGCAGATGTGGTGGTCCAGCGCCTGGGTGACGGCCTGTTCGACCTGGGCCCGCTCGATCGGCTGGCGCCGCAGCCGTTCCACCAGCACGGTGGCGGCATTGACGAAGCCGGGCGTGCAGTAGCCGCACTGGAAGCTGTAGTGGTCCAGGAATTTCTGCTGGATCGGCGACAGGGCCACGACTTCACCCTGCACGTTGCGCCGGCCGTGCGCCTCGACGGTGCGCACGCGCTTGCCCTGGAAGAACAGCGCGCCGGTGATGCAGGTGCGGATCTCTTCGCTGGTGCCGTCGGGCTTGTCCAGGATGACCACGCAAGCGTGGCAGATGCCCTGGCCGCAGCCCAGCCGCGACCCGGTCAGCGCCACGTATTCGTGCAGGAAGTCGATCATCATCAGATTGGCCGGCACTTGCAGCGGGCCGACGGCCTGGCCGTTGATGGTGAGGCTGAGGGGTTCGGTGGGGATGCTCATGCCAGCGCCTCCAGTATCTGCCCGGGAGTGACGGGCAACGCGGTAAATCTGTGATCGATGGCGTGGGCCAGGCCATTGACGATGGCGCCCACGATCGGAATCATCACGACCTCGGCCACGCCCTTGGGCGGGTCGGTTTCGGAAAGCGGCGGCAGGATGTCGGCGGTCTGGGTCCACAAGGCCACTTCGCTGGCCAGCGGCAAGTGATAGCGGTTGAAGTTCCAGGTGCCGTTGCCGGGGCCGTCTTCGTACAGCGGCAGGTATTCGTGCAGGGCATGGCCGATGCCCATGGCCAGGCCGCCCTGCAGCTGGCTGGATACCAGCTCGGGCGAGATCATGTTGCCGCACTCCATCAGCGAATGGTGCGACAGCAGCTCGACTTTGCCGGTGGCCTCGTGCACGGCCAGCTCGACCAGGGCGCCCACCGCGGTGTAGTAGGTAACCGCCGCGTTGTTGCGCTGCACTGGCGGAATGAACACCTGTTTGCGCGGCACGACCTGGTAGCCGGCGGCCGAGGGCTGGCCCGCATTGCCGGGCGCGCCCGCCGCGCCGGCGCCGTGGCGCAGGGCCAGCCCGTCCAGGGGCAGGCGCTGCGTCTGGCCGTTGATGGGGAATTCGGCTTCGGTCCACTGCCAGCGGTTGAAGCCATGCACGACCGCGCCGGTAACCAGGCCCATCTCGTGCGCGCGCTGCGCAAGCCGGGCCAGCGGCAGCGGCTGCATGCCCGCGCAGGTCAGGGCGCCCTGTTCCCAGCGGGCATCTTCGGGCCGCACCACCAGCGGCGCGGCCTGTCCGCCGCCCAGGCCGCGCTGCCAGAAGTCCAGCGCGGCGGGCCACAGGCCATGCAGGAACACGACGCGGGCGGCCTCGCGGGTGGTGTGCCCGAAATAGAACGCCGAGTTGGTGGCGCTGGACGGCGAGGCGTAGGCGGGCGTCCAGCCCGGATCGCGCGACAGGCGGTCTTGTTCGTCCTGGCTCATCAGGTAGGGGTCGCCGCTGGTGTGCATGGGCAATTCAGTCCAGTCGGTGACCGAGGTCAGCACCTGCGTGGCGGGCATGCCCAGCCACTGGGCGCATACCAGCGCCTGCGAGGTGCTCATGCCGGTGCCGATCTCGGTGCCGCTGTGGAACAGGCTGATGCGGCCCTGCGGGTCGATCTCGACACGGGCGAACGAGGATTCGGCGCCGGTGCCGAAATCTTTCTGCACACAGGCAAAGCCCACGCCGTAGCGCTGGCCGGGATGGCCGGCCTCGTGCTCGGTTTTCTTCCTGGCGCGGCCGGTCCACAAGGGGTGGGCCGCGGCTTTCTGCAGGATCTCGTCGGCCCGCACGGCGCCGGCCGGCACCGCGCCCTGGGTGTTCTTCATGCCGGATTTCAGCACGTTGCGCAGCCGGAACTCGATGGGATCGAGCTGCAGCTCGGCCGCGATCTCGTCGACCATCATCTCGGTGGCGGCCATGCTCTGCAATGTGCCGTAGCCCCGCGCCGAGCCGGCGTCGATGGCGCGGGTGGCGATGGCGACGGCCGTCAGGTCGTTCTTGGGAAAATAGTAGATGGACTGCGCGGCCGTGGCGCCCACCATGGCTACCGATGGCGAGAAATTGGCGCGCCCGCCGCCGTTGGCCTCGAGGTGGCCCTGGAAAGCCTGCATCAGGCCCGTCTTGCGGTCCACGCCGATGCGGTAGTGCATGTTGAAAGCGTGGCGCTTGAGCGAGGTCTGGAACTGCTCGTAGCGGTCGTTGGCGATGCGCACCGGACGTCCCTCGCCATACAGCGCGCAGACCACGCCGTAGAACGGCATATTGCAGTGGTCTTTCGAACCATAGCCCACGGTATAGCAGGGGTGCAGGAACACCTTGCGCACCGGATAGGCCCCCTTGGCGGTCATTTCGGCCGTGCTTTCGGCCACTTCCTGCGGCGACTGGGTGGGCACCACCATATGCAGCGCCTGCTGCGCGGCGTCGTACCAGCAATTGGCGTTGTCTGGCTCCAGCGCGGCGGTGTCCACCGACTGCGTTTGATAGTCGCGCTGCATGACCAGCCAGCCGGCCGGCGGCTGGTCGAGCTCGGCGGCGATGCGTCCGGCGTGGTACATGCCTTGCTCGCCCAGCTTGCCGTGGTCGACGCCGTCGGGCCACACCGGCAGGTGCTTGCGCATGGTGCTGGGAAACACCGGCGCGTCTTTCAGGCTGGAATAGACATCGTCGTCGTAGCCGGTGGCGCCGCCGACGCGCACATAGCGGAAAGTGCCCCAGGGGTCGCGCTGCAAGGGCCCGGTCTGTTCGCCATAGCGCACCACGTCGTCGCGGAACTTGAGCTTGTCTTTCGCGTACCGGAAGCGCGCGAAATCGTGGTAGATCAGGATGGCCACGGCGTGGCCCAGGTAGGCGGGGGTCTTGCCTTCGGGCAACAGCATGTCGTCGCCGTAGAAGGCCGGAAAGGCGATCTGGTCGCGCGCCAGATCTTCGGCGGTGACCAGCCGGTCGGGCTGCAGGTCCAGGCCGAGCACGGCCAGGTCCAGGCCGGCGTAGCGGCGGTCGGCCCGGGTGGCGCGCAGGATCAGCGCGTGCGACTGCTCGCGCGGCCAGTTGGGCAGGTCGCGCGCGCGGATGTCGCGCGCGAAAATCTTCGAGCCCGTGACCTTGGCGATGCCGTCGATACGGAAGCGGGCGCGCCCGTCGGTGGCGTTCCATTGCACCGGCGTCAGCAATTGCTGTTCGAACAGCGCGGCATAAGCCTTGCTGCCCAGCGGCGCAATGTAAATCGTGGTGCCGCCGATGACGGCAGTTTTCAGGAACGAGCGGCGGGACGGATTGGCAAGGCTCATGCGGCACTCCTGAGTGTGGCATCCAGGGCCGGCGCGGTGCGTGCCGCGCCGGCGCGGCTACGCGGCAGGGCCGGCGTTGATGCGCGGCGCGCCGCCGGGCAGGCTGCCGACGTCCAGGTAAGACGAGGCCTGGGCGGTGCCCAATGAATTGCGTACCCATACCAGTTCGGCGGCCACGGCCACGGCAATCTCGGCCGGCGTGCGGCTGGCGATGCGCAGGCCCACCGGGCCGTGCAGGCGTGCGATCTGGGCGTCGTCCAGATCGAACTGGCGCAGCCGTTCGCGGCGCTTGGCCTGGTTGGGGCGCGAACCCAGGGCGCCCACATAGAATGCCGGCGATTTCAGGGCTTCCAGCAGGGCCATGTCGTCGAGCTTGGGGTCGTGGGTCAGGGCCACGATGGCGGTGCGGGCATCCACGCCGATCTCGAGCACCGCGTCGTCGGGCATGCTGGTCAGCAGGGTGCAGTGCGGCGCGTCCCAGCCGGCGTACAGTTCTTCGCGCGGGTCGCACACCAGCACGCGGAAGTCGAGCATGGTGGCGATGCCGCACAGCGCGCGCGCCGTCTGGTTGGCGCCGATGACCAGCAGCCGCCACTGCGGGCCGTACACGGCGCGCAGGATCCGGCCGTCGAAATCGGGGCCGTCCGCGGGGCTGGCCGGCGCCACCGTACAGGCGCCGGTCTGCAGGTCGAGCGTGCGGGCCACCAGCTGCTGCGCATCGATGCCGGCCAGCACGGTGTCCAGCCAGCCGGCCTGGTCGAGCGGCTCGACGACCAGGCGCAGCGTGCCGCCGCAGGGCAGGCCGAAGCGTGCGGCCTCGTCGCCGGTGACGCCATAGGTGACGCGTTCAGGCCGGTCCGGCAATTGGCCGGCCTGGGCGCGGGCGATCAGGTCGTCTTCGACGCAGCCGCCCGACACCGAGCCGGCCATGCGCCCGTCGCCCCGCAAGGCCATCAAGGCCCCGGCCTGCCGGGGAGCGGAGCCCCAGGTTTGCGCCACTGTGGCCAGGTGCACGGCGTGGCCCTGGGCGATCCAGTCGCGCGCCTGGCGCAGGACGTCCATGTCTAGGGGATTCATCGGGTGGGGTTTCCTGTGAGCAGGTCTTGGGGGGTGTCGATGTCGTGCAGGATGCCGGCATCGTCGCATTCGATTTCCAGCGCGCCGTGCCGTTCCAGCAGGGCGCGCGCGCCGGTGTCGCCGTCGAGCTCGGCCAGCTCGGGCAGGAAGGCGCCGCCGAACACCACGGGGTGGCCGCGCCGGCCCCGGCACACGGGCACGATGATGCGGTCGCTGGCGGCCTGCTGCAGCAGCAGGCGCAGGGTGTCGGCGCGCAGCCAGGGCATGTCGGCCAGCGCCACCGCGCAGCCAGGCAATTGGCCGGCAGGAGCCGGGCGGGCCAGCAGGTGGCGGGCCGCCGCGGCCAGCGACACGCCCATGCCGCGCGGCGCCGGCGGCGCTTTCAAAATGGAGCAGCCCAGCCGCGACAGCAGGGCAGGCAGTTCCGGCGGCCGGTCGGCCACCACGGCGATGGTGTCGGGCAGGGCGGCCAGCAGCGTGCTGGCGCTGGCCTGCGCCACGGGGCGTCCGTCGGGAAGGCGGGCCAGCAGCTTGTGGGCGGCGTCGCGCAGGGCGCGGCGCGCGGCGCGGTAGCGCAGGCCTTCGCCTGCCGCCAGCAATACGCCCACGCAGTGATGCACTGCCGATGTTGAGGACACTATCCCTTCCATAACCTGGATCTGGTCCGAGGTTATGCCTGTGCGGCGGGCAACGTCAAGCGGCCGCGCCGCCGGCGGGCAGGGCCGGACCGGCGGTTCGCCTGGGCATAAAAAAAAACCGGCGAAGCCTGTACGGACAGGCTCCGCCGCGATACTGCCGGAATGGCGATGCTTTCAGGCTTTCTTCATCTCGGCCTTGGGCATGGCGTCGGGGGACAGGCTGGCCTTCTTCATGTAGGCCTTGGGCATGTTGTTGGCCAGGGGCGCGTCGTGGTTGGCCAGGTTGGCCTTCTTCATGTTGGCCAGGGGCGCATCGTGGTTGGCCAGATTGGCCTTCTTCATGTAGGCCTTGGGCATGTTGTTGGCCAGAGGCGCATCGTGATGGGCCAGGTTGGCTTTCTTCATGTAAGCCTTGGGCATGTTGTTGGCCAGGGGCGCGTCGTGATTGGCCAAGTTGGCCAGGTTGGCCTTCTTCATTTCAGCCTTGGACATGTCGCCGTTGGCCAGGGCGGCCTTTTTCATGTCGTTCTTGGAAACGCCATCGGCGGCATAGGCGCCGCCGGCAGCCAGGGCCAGGAACATGGACACTGCGCAGATCACGGTCTTCTTCATGATGAACTTCTCCAGTAGGTTGCGGCATCGCCGCGAGGTTGATTGCGGCTGGGCCGCGGGGGTGGAACCGGGCACCGGGATCACGTTTCGTCGGTGCTTGGGAGCATGTTAGGAAGCCGATATTTATGGGCCGTTGAAGCGAATCGCGAAATTCGGGGTTTTTCCCGCGAGCGGTTAAACGTCCGTTAAACGCTACGCGCGCTACCCTGCAGTCCGTATTAAAACGATCTATTTCGTTTAAATTGGAAATAAAAAGAGATAAAACAGGGCTTGCGCGGCGCCGGGCGGCGCGCGGATTACCGCGGTAGCGATGCTTCGAGGCGGGGTTTTCCTGTCAGGCCTGCTGCGCCGGCTCTATCGGCGCCAGCGGCAAGTCGAGCAACCGGGCCAGGCTGCGCGCGTCTGCCGGCGCCTTGACCTTGATGTCGTTGTCGAAATAGCAGTAGATATCGCGCGGGCCGTACGCCTGGCCGGGCCGGGGGCCGGCGCGGCGGGCATCGGCCGGTTCGTGCCCGCGCGACCATGCGCGGATGCGGTCCGCCCAGCGGCGCAAGGCCTCGTCGGTATAGCCGCTGGAATACAGCACTTTGTCGCCATGCAGACGTAGATAGGCGAAGTCGGCGGTGGCGTCTTCCAGCAGCGGCCACTTGCCCGCCGTGTCGGCCGTCACCAGCGCCACGCCATGGGCGCGCAGCATGGCCACGAACCCCGGACACGCAAAGCTGTCGTGGCGGATTTCCACCGCGTGGCGCAGCGGCCGGCACGGCCCGGCCTGCAGCGCGGCCCGGCCGTTCATGCGCGCATCGTGGCGGCCGGCCAGGCGGGCCGCCGCATCGGTGTCGCGCGGCAGCAGAGCCAGAAAATGCTCGAAGCGTTCTTCATCGAAGCGCATCGAAGGCGGAAACTGCCACAGGATGGGGCCCAGTTTCTCGCCCAGTTCGAACAGGCCCGAGGCCAGGAAATTGGCCAGCGGCGTTTCGATATTGCGCAGCCGCAGGCGGTGCGTGATGAAACGCGTGCCCTTGACGCTGAACACGAAACCATGCGGCGTGGCATCGCGCCAGCGCGCAAACCATTCGGGCCGCTGCAGCGCGTAGAACGTGCCGTTGATCTCGATGGTGGGAACCTGCCGCGAGGCATAGGCGAGTTCCTGCGCCTGCGGCAATCCCTGCGGATAGAAGCTGCCGCGCCAGGGCGGATAGCGCCAACCCGAAATGCCGATGCGGATGGCGCTGCAAGAGCGGTCCGATGATGTCATGGCGGATGTATGAGCGGATGAGAGACCCGCCGCGCCAGCAAGAATCGGGCCGCCGCGCCGCCGCGGCCTACAGCTCCAGCACGATCTTCTTGCCCGCTGCGCGGGAACAGCACGACATCATTTTGGCATGGGTGGCCCGTTCGGTGCGCGTCAGGACGACATCGCGATGGTCCACTTCGCCCGCCAGCACGCGCACTTCGCACGAACCGCAAAGGCCTTCCTCGCAATCGCTCTGCACGTCCACATTGGCCGCGCGCAGGGCCGCGAGCAGGGTCTGGTCGGCGGCCACATTGATGACCAGGCCCGAATCCTTGAGCTCCGCCTCGAAGGCGTGCTCGCGGGACGGGTCCAGGCTGCCCAGCGCCGAATGGAAATGTTCCACCCGCAGGGCGTCTTCCGGCCAGCGCTGGCTGGCGCACGCCCGGGCCAGCGCGTCCAGCATGCGCTGCGGCCCGCAGGCATAGATGCGGGTGCCCTCGGCCGGCCGGGCCAGCAGGGCAGGGAAGTCGTTGCGGCAGTTTTCGTCCGAGACATAGACATGCAGCCGCTCGCCGTGCAGCGCGGCAAGCTCGTCCAGCAGCGCCATGCCGCCGCGCGTGCGGCCGCTGTAATGCAGCTGGTAGTCCATGCCCTGCGCCCGGGCGGCGCGCGCCATGGCGCTGACCGGCGTAATGCCGATGCCGCCGGCGACGAAGATGACGCGGGCGGCATCCGGATCGAGCCGGAAATGGTTGCGCGGGCCGCGGACGCGCAGCTTGTCGCCGGCCTTGACATTGCCGTGTATCCAGGCCGAACCGCCGCGCCCCTGCGGCTCTTTCAGCACGGCGATCTCGAAGACGGCGGCATCGGCCGGATCGCCGCACAGCGAATACTGGCGCGACATTCCGGTGTCGCCGCACTCGACGTCGATGTGCGCGCCGGGTGTCCAGCGCGGCAGGGCCTGGCCATCCGGGCTGGCCAGGCGCAGCCGCATGATGCCGTTGGCCGCCGCCGCCACCTGCTGCACCACCAGCGTGCGGGCGATGGCGTGCACCGAAGGCTCGCCGATGCGCACCGGCTGCCGCGCCTGCAACAGATCCGGCCGCAGCCGCTCGGGATTGCGGCTGGGGTCCCATTCGACCCATACATGCTCGGGGCCGCGGAACGACGTATTCGGCACATAGGTGAAAGACTGCTCGGCCAGGCGCATGTGCGGCAGCCGGCGCGTGAATTCCTCGAGGAATATCTGCATTTCCATGCGCGCCAGGTTCTTGCCCATGCATTGGTGCGCGCCATAGCCGAACGTCAGCTGATCGCTGGCGTTGTCGCGGCGGATGTCGAACAGGTCGGCATCGGCGAAATGGCGCTCGTCGTGGTTGGCCGACGACGAAACGATCAGCAGTCTGGCGCCGGCCGGAATCCGCACGCCGGCGATCTCCACGTCCTTGGTGGCCAGGCGCCGCCAGGCGGCCACCGAGCCGTTGTGGCGCAGGCATTCCTCGACCGCGTTGGGGATCAGCGCGGGGTCTTCGCAGATATCCCGCCACGCCTGCGGATGCTGCAGCAGCAGCTTCACGGCATTGGCCGACGCGTTCGCCGTGGTCTCGTGCGCGGCCACGATGCCGGCCATCATCATCGAATGCAGATACGAGTCGGTGACGATCTCGGGATGCTCCCGCTGCTTGCGGATGCCGTACTGCATCCAGCCCGGGCCGGACGGGTCCAGGCGCATCTTGTCCAGCACCTTGCCGGCGAACTGCCAGAAGTTGCCTACCGCATGCGCCACCGCCACTTGCTCTTCGGGCCTGGGGCGGCCCCAGGTATTGACGGTGTGCGCAATCGAGTACTTGCGCAGCATGTCCATGTCTTCTTCGGGCACGCCCAGGAAATGCAGCGCCACTGTCAGCGGAACTTCCCACAGCATCTGGTCGACCAGGTCGGCGCGGCCGTCGTCGATGAAGCGGTCCACGTATTCGCGGGTCAGCCGGCGCACCATGGGTTCATGATGCTTGAGCTCGGCCGGCGTGAACGGGTCCATCAGCACGCGCCGCCGCGGCATGTGGGCGGGCTCGTCTTCATTGACCAGGGTGCGGCTCATGGCATAGCCGTACGATTCCAGGACCGCGTTGGCTTCGGGCCCGGTAGGCGTGATTTTCTCCAGCGCGATCGACGGGCTGAAGGTCAGGTTGTCGCGAAAAATGGCCTTGATGTCGTCGTAGCGCGTCACTACCCAATAGCCCAGCCGGGGGCTGTAGAACACGGGCTCCTGCTCGCGCGCCCAGCGCACATACTCGGGCGGGTCTTGCTGGTAGCCGTCGCCGAAAGGGTCGAATTCGGCCGCCCGCGGGCTGACCGGGCAGCCCGTGCCTGCGGGGGGGCCGTGATCGATGGGGCAGCCCGCGGGGCTTGCCGGTGCAGTGTGAGTCATGACGCGCTCCAGGTCGCACGGGCCGGCTGCCGCGGGCGGGGCGCCGCGCGGCGGCCGTGCCGGTGCCTCAGTCCAGCTTGATGTTGAGGTCTTTGATCAGCTTGTGCCAGCGGGTTCGTTCGCGCTGCAGCAGGGCATTGAACTCGGCGGGCGTATCGCCGACCGGCTCGACGCCGAAGTCGACCAGGCGCTGGTGCACGCCCGGATCGTTGATGGCGGCCACCAGTTGCTTGTTCAGCGCATCGATGACCGCGGGCGGCGTCTTGGCCGGCACCACCATGCCGACCAGCGCGGCCGCCTCGACATTCTTGTAGCCCATCTCGGCGAAGGTGGGCACGTCGGGCAGCTGCGGCAGCCGGGTGGGGTTGGCCACCGCCAGGGCGCGCACCTTGCCAGCCTTGATGAAGCCGGCGCCGGCGGCCAGGTCGACCATCATGGCGGGCACCTGTCCGGCGGCCACGTCGGCCAGCGCGGGCGCCGCGCCGCGATAAGGCACATGCACCATTTTCAGGCCGGTCTCGACCTTCAGCAGTTCCATCGCCAGGTGGTGCGGGCTGCCCGCGCCGGCGGACGCGAAATCCAGGCCCGCCTGGCGGCCGCGCGCCTCTTCGATGAACGCTTTCACATTGTTCGCCTTCATGCCGGGCCCCACGATCAGGATCATGGGGAAGCGGCCCATCAGCGAGACCGGCGCCAGGTCTTTGCCGGCATCGTAGGACAGCTGCTTGTACAGCACCGGGTTGAATACCAGGGTGCCGTTGTCGGCGGACAGCATGGTGTAGCCGTCGGGCTTGGCGCGCGCGGTTTCAGACGCGCCGATGGCGGTATTGCCGCCGGGCTTGTTGTCCACCACCACGGGCTGGCCGATGTGCTCGGACAGGCCCTGGCCGATGGTGCGGGCCAGGAAATCCGAGCCGCCGCCCGCCGCGTACGGCACGATCCAGCGCAGCGGCTTGCTGGGGTAGTCCTGGGCGCCGGCGCTGGCCGGCGCCAGCAAAGGCAGGGCCAGCAGGCCGAGCGTAATCAGGGACTTGCGTACAGACATGGTCTCTCTCCAGGTGTCGATGCGGCCGGGCCGCGCGTGTTTGTTCTTTGCGTAAATCATATACGCTATGCGTAAATGAATAAACCCGTTAATCTGTGCGGACTTTCCCTTAGCCACGCCAGACTCTGGATGCCCCGCATGCCGACCCAGCCATCCCCGCCGCCCGACACCGACACGCCCGCGCCGGCTTCCGCGCGGCAACGCCGGCAGCGCGTGCAGGCCGCCGAAACCGGGATGGCCGTGCTCAAGGGCCTGGCGCGGCTGGGCGGACGCGCCACGCTGACCGGCCTGGCCGCGCATGTACAGGAAAGCCCCGCCAAGGTGCACCGCTACCTGGCCAGCCTGATCGAACAGGGCATGGTCCAGCAGGACGCGGGCACGCAGCAGTACTACCTGGGGCTGCAGACGCTGCTGCTGGGCGTGGCGGCGCTGCGGCAGGCCGATCCCATCAGGCTGGCCGAGCCGGCTTTGGTGCGGCTGCGCGAAACATTGGAAGTCACTTGCTTCATTGCCGTCATGGGCAACAAGGGGCCCACCATCGTGCGCTTCGAAGAGCCCGGCCTGCCGGTCACCGTGAACGTGCGCGTGGGATCGGTGCTGCCGCTGCTGTGGTCGGCCACCGGCCGGGCGTTCCTGGCGCAGCCGGACGAGGCCGCGCTGCAGGCGCGCGCGCAGGCCGAACTGGACGCGGCCGGACCCGAGCAGCGCGCGCTGCTCGAACACCGCGATCCCATCGGCGCATTGCGCCGCGATGTGCGCGCCGCCGGCTGCGCCACCGTGCGCGACACCAATCTGAAAGGTATCAGCGCCGTGGCCGCGCCCGTTGTCGACTACACGGGCCGCACCTGCGCGGTGCTGACCGCGCTGGGCGCCACCGGCGGTTTCGATGCCAGCGTCGACGGCCCAATCGCCACGGCGGTGCGGCGTGAAGCCCACGCCATCAGCACGCTGATGGGCTACCAGGAATAGGGCGCCCGCATGCGCCGCGAGGGTGGCGCGGCTTAAAGTTCACCATATGAAACCTATGTAGAAGCGCCTCTTCCTCTGCTTGTTCATCGGGCCTAACGTACCAGCAACCCGCAACCGTCCAGCGAGTCGCGAGGCCGATAACAACAGAGGAGAGAGACATGGTGAAAGTTGAAGCATCCCTGCGCGCTATCGGCGCCGCGTGCCTGCTGGCCGCGGCCGCGCTCGTTGCGCAGCCGGCCACCGCGAAGGAACGCTGGCGCGCCTACACCTACAACGCGGTATCCACGGTGACCGCGGCCAAGGGCCTGAAGGCCATGCTGGACGATATCCAGAAAGAAACCGGCGGCGAGCTGACCATTCGCCTGAACCTGGGCGGCACGATCCCGATCTCGGCCACCAACATCACGCAGGCCGTGGCCGACAACATCGTGCAGATGGGCGACGACGCGTTCTTCCTGGGCAGCGTCCCGGTGGGCGGCGTGGTGCGGCTGCCGCTGTTCCTGCGCACCCGCGCGCAGTTCGAGCGGGCCTGGAGCATCGAAGAAAAATACCTGAAGGCCGAGTACGCGAAGAAGAACATCACGCTGCTGGGCCGCTACATCTTTCCGGAAAACGTGTTCTGGTCGAAGAACAAACTGACCTCGCTGGCCGACATGTCCGGACAGAAGATCCGCGTGATCTCGCCCGAGCAGGCAGAGTTCGTCAAGCTGCTGGGCGGCATCCCCGTCACCCTGGGCACTTCGGAAGTCGCCGCCGCCATCGACCGCGGCGTGGTCGACGGCGTGTTGACGGCCAGCTCGGGCTATGGCTACGTCTGGCGCGACCTGCTGTCCTACAGCTATCGCCTGAACGTCAGCTACATCGATTCGCTGATCCTGGTGAACAGCGACGCGTGGCAGGCGCTCGGCCCGGCAACGCAGGCCAAGGTGCAGGCTGTGGTCGACGCGCACACGCGCCGCATCACCGAAGCCATGGCCAAAGAAGACGCAGAACTCACCCGCAAGCTGGCGGCCGGAGGCATGGTGATCACCGAGCCCAGCGCGGCCGAGCTGGCCGAAGCGGAAAAGCGCATCACGCCGTACTGGACCCAATGGGGCGAAGAACGGCCCTCGGTCAAGCCCGCGCTGCAGGAAGTGCGCAAGGCCGTCGGGCGCTGAACCGCCATGCCGGAAAACCAGGCCATGGCTGCAGACACGCAGATCATTCCAGACGCGCGGCAGGTGCCGCCGCCCGTGCTGGACCCCGCCATCGCGGGCGAAACCGAAGGCGATGCCTACAGTCCGCCCGAGGGCAGGGTGGCGCGCTGGGGCCGCTGGATCGCGCAGGCGCTGGTGGTCGCGCTGGTGGCGATGATGGGCGTGGAAATGGTGGTGCGCTCGGCCTTCGGCTGGTCGATCCAGTTCAGCAATGAGCTGGGCGGCTATGCCCTGGTGGCCATCACGTTCCTGTCGCTGGCATCCGGGCAGCTGCAGCATGCCTACCACAGCGTGCATTTCCTGGAGAACCGCCTCGGGCCCAGGGGGCGCGCCCGCCTGCGGCTGCTGTTCGACCTGCTGGCCATCGCGGTAACGCTGGTCTTGCTGCTGGAGCTGGCGCGCTTCGAATGGCTGAGCTGGAAATCCGGCGATGTCGCATCGACCACCCTGATGACGCCGCTGTGGATACCCAGGCTGGCCATGCCGCTGGGCGTGCTGGCCCTGGCCTGGGCACTGCTGCGCGTGCTGGCCGCCGACATGCGGCGGCTGCGCGCCCTGTCGCGCTGAGCGCGCCTCGTCACCACCACTGGAGGACGCCATGGGCGGCGAATACCTGATCGTCTTGATTTTTGTATTGTTCATCGGCCTGCTGGCCGCGGGCATGTCGGTGCCGTACGCCATTCTGCTGCCGGGCGTGCTGTACCTGTACCTGGAAGGCGGCATCGGCGCGCTGCACGGGCTGGGCATCACCACCTGGGGCAGCATGGATGCCTACACCCTGACGGCCATCCCGCTGTTCGTGCTGATGGCCGAACTGCTGCAGGGCAGCGGGGTGGGCATGCGCATGTATGGCGGCCTGTCGCGCCTGGTGCGCCGCATACCCGGCGGCCTGCTGCAGACCAATATCGCCGGCTGCGCGGTGTTCGCCGCGGTCAGCGGATCCAGCATCGCCACCGCGGCATCCATCGGCCAGGTAGCGCTGCCGGAACTGAAGGCTCGCAACTACGACCCGCGGCTGGCCACCGGCTCGCTGGCCGCCGGCGGCACGCTGGGCATCCTGCTGCCGCCGTCGATCGCCATGATTGTCTATGCCACTTTCACCGAAACTTCGGTGGCCAAGCTGTTCATGGCGGGCGTGGTGCCGGGCCTCGTGCTGACCGCGCTGTTCATGCTGTATGTGGGCGTGAAGGCGCTTATCCGCCCCGAGATCGCTCCCGCCGAACGCGGCGAGCTGACGCGCCTGATGGTGCTGCGTTCGCTGGTCGATATCGTGCCCGTGCTGCTGCTGATCCTGGGCATCATGGGCGCCATCTACACCGGCGTGGCCACGCCGACCGAGGCCGCGGCCGCGGGCTGCCTGTTCGCCCTGGTGATCGCCGTGCTGTTCGGCAACCTGAGCTGGCGTGAAGCGGCGGGGTGCCTGAAGCGTTCCACGCTGATGGTCAGCAATATCCTGTTCATCACTTACGCGGCCTTTGTTTTTTCTTATGCCATGAGCTATGCCGGCGTGGGCGAGGCCATTACCGAGTTCATCGTCGACATGCAGCTCAGCAAGATCGGCTTCTTCATCACCTTGCTGATCCTGTTCACGGCGCTGGGCGCGCTGGTCGAAAGCCTGGGCATGATCGTCATTACCGTGCCGCTGCTGTATCCATTGCTGGCCACATATGGCATTGATCCGGTCTGGTTCGGCATCGTGGTGGTGCTGTTCATTGAAATGGGCCAGATCACGCCGCCCATCGGCATCAACCTGTTCGTCATCCAGAGCATTTCGCGCGGCAACCTGTCGGATGTGGTGATGGGCACGATTCCGTTCCACCTGCTGATGTTCGTGCTGCTGCTGATGCTGGCCGTCTGGCCCGAGCTGGCGCTATGGCTGCCGAACCACATCTCGGGCAACTGAGTTTTTCACACAGAACTCCCCATGTTCGCACCCCCCGAAATACTGCAGGCCGAAGTCTTCGCGCGCATCCCGGAACGCCACCTGGTGCGCGGCCGCTCCAGCGACTGGGCCCGCACGCAGCTGCACGGCGCGCCGGCTCCGGTTTTCCTGGAAGGCCCGTCGTTCGACCGGGCCGGCAATCTGTGGGTCGTGGATATTCCATGGGGCCGCATCTTCCGCATCGACCCGAAGGGCGGCGTGGAACTGGCCGCCGAGTACGACGGCGAGCCCAACGGCCTGAAATTCCACTCCGACGGACGCGCCTTCATCGCCGATTACAAGAACGGCATCATGGTGCTGGAGCCACAGACCGGGCGCGTCGAACCATACCTGGACCGCGCGCGGCTGGAACGCTTCAAGGGCTGCAACGACCTGTTCTTCGCCGCCAATGGCGACCTGTACTTCACCGACCAGGGCCAGTCCGGGCTGCACGACCCCAGCGGCCGCCTGTACCGGCTGCGCCCGTCCGGCCAGCTGGATGTGGTGCTGCAGGGCATCCCCAGCCCCAACGGGCTGGTCATGAACCTGGACGAAACGGCGGTCTATCTTGCCGTGACCCGCGACAACGCGATCTGGCGGGTGCCGCTGATGGCCGATGGCTCCGCCACCAAGGTCGGGGTGTATATTCAGATGTCTGGTGGAGGAGGGCCCGATGGCATTGCGCTGGACGCCGAGGGCGGCCTGGCGGTGTGCCACGTGGGCTTCGGCGCGGTCTGGATATTCAGCCCGCGCGGCGAGCCGCAATACCGCATCGACGCGCCCGAAGGCCTGTACACCACCAACTGCGCATATGGCGGCCCCGACGGCCGCACGCTGTACATGATCGAATCGCGCACCGGCTGCGTATTTACCGCCAGGCTGCCGGTGATGGGAAAAACAATGTACTCGCACACGCCCGCCTGACACATACCAGTACAGGCGGCGCGGGCGGGCAGGGGGAGAACACGCCATGGATCTCGAGCTCCTTGCTCTGGAGCAGCCCAGCCGGGCCGCGCCCGACCGCACCGGCACACAAAGCCTGGGGCGCGGCATCAAGCTCATGCGCATGATCGCCACGCGGCCGGCCTTCGGCTGGCGCCTGTCGGACCTGGCCGCGGCCTGCAAGCAGGACAAAGGCACGGTGCACCGGATGCTGGCCTGCCTGGTCGAAGAACGCCTGGTCATCCAGCGGCCGTCCGACCGGCGCTACCTGCCGGGCCCGCTGATGTACGAGCTGGGCATGGCTGTGCCGGCGCGCGTGCAGTTCCAGCGCCGCGCCGAAGCGGTGTTGCAATCGTTCGCGCGCCGCATGGGCGGCATTGCATTGCTGCTGCTGCGCAGCGGCAATGAATACGTGTGCAGCATCCGGGCCGGCACGCTGCCCCTGGCCGGCCTGATGGTGCAGCAGGGAACCCGCCGGCCGCTGATCACCTCGGCGGGCGGCATCGCCATCATCCAGACGCTGGCCGCCGACGAAGCGCGGCAGGTGCTGCTGAACAACGTGGCCCAGGAAATCGCCGGCCACGGCACCATGCGCCTGCACGCGCTGCAGAAAATGCAGGAACGCTCCGACCATCACGGCTGGGGCGTCAACCTGGGCGACGTGGTGCCGGGCGTGCATGCGTTTGCCATGCCGGTGCGCGACGCGCGCGGCGTGTGTTTCGCCGCGGCCTGCCTGATGGGAACCGCCGAACTGTACGGCGAAGAGCGCCTGCCCGAACTGCACGCCGCGCTGCAGGCCGTGGCCGCGACTCTGTCGGCCGACGCAGACAAGTTCAGCATATGAAATAGACGCGGGCTCGTCCGGCAACGGCGCGCGCCGGCTCGCTTAAGGTTATGGCGTCTTTATTAGCCAAGAGCACGCCGTGAACCTTCAATCCGCCATCAACCTGGAAGACTTGCGCCGGCTGGCGCGCCGCAAACTGCCCCGCATTGCGTTCGATTTCATCGATGGCGGCGCCGATGGCGAACTGTGCCTGAAGCGCAACCGCGATGCGTTCGAGCGCTATTGCCTGGTTCCGCGCTACCTGCGCGACGTGTCGACCCGCGACCAGTCGGTGGAGCTGTTCGGGCGCCGCTATGCCAGCCCGATCGGGATTTCGCCCACCGGCCTGGCCGGCTTGTTCAGGCCGGGCGCGGACCTGATGCTGGCCGCGGCCGCGCGCCAGGCCGATGTGCCGTTCCTGCTGTCCAGCGCCAGCAACGCGGCCTGGGAAGACGCCATCGCGATTGCCCCCGAGCACGTGTGGTTCCAGATGTACTGCACGCGCGATGAGCGCATCAACGACGACCTGGTCCGGCGCGCGCGAGAGGCGGGCGTGCGCGTGCTGGTGGTGTCGGTGGATGTGCCGGTCAATTCAAACCGCGAGCGCAACCGGCGCAACGGCTTTACCCGGCCGTTCCGCATGACGCCGGGCGTGGTGCTGGAAGCCCTGGGCCACCCGGCCTGGGTGCTGCGCTATCTGCGCACCGGCGGCATTCCCATGATGCAGAACTGGAAGCCCTACGCGCGCGACGATGCCGATGCCGCGGCGGTGGCCGATCTGTACGGCACGCTGACGCCGGCGCCGATGATCAGCTGGCAGCACATGCAGCGCATTCGCCAGGCATGGGACGGCCCGCTGATGATCAAGGGGCTGCTGCATCCCGATGACGCGCGCGAGGCGGCGTGCCTGGGCGTGGACGGCCTGGTGGTGTCGAACCACGGCGGCCGGCAGTTGGACGCCGCGCCGGCGCCGCTGGACATGCTGCCGGCGATCCGCGCCGCGGTGGGCGACCGGATGCCGCTGATCCTGGACAGCGGCGTGCGGCGCGGATCGGACGTGGCCATCGCGCGGGCGCTGGGCGCCTGCTCGACCATCTTCGGCCGGCCCACCCTGTACGCCGTGGCGGCGGGCGGCCAGGCCGGCGCCGAGCGGGCGCTGCAGATCGTGCGCAACGAGCTGGACATGGTCATGACGCAGATCGGCTGCCGGTCGTTCCAGGACCTGGACTGCAGCTACCTGTGGACGCATGAAAGGCCGTTCAGTCCATCACCTTTCCATTGTGCAGCACGGCCGGTTTCAGCTTGAGCAGGCGCGCGATTTTTTCCGCGGCGGCCCGGGCCGCCTGCGCGTCGGCGAACCCTTCGATACGGACTCTCGTGTAGTCGTGTCCCTTCAGCTTGATGGCGCTTTCGGCGGCTTCAAAACCGTTGAGCGCCAGCTGCGCGCGCACCGGATCCGGATGCGCGAAGATGCCCACCTGCACGGCGTACTCTCCCGGGGCTGCCGGAGCGGATGCGGGCGCCGCGGGCCGGGTCGCGGGCGGTTCATGCCCGGCCGGCTCGGCCTGGCGTGCCGGGGCAGGGGCCGGCGAGCGAAGCGGGGTATACACCGGGCCCATGCACAGCGAGACGATTTGCTGCGGCACCGTGGGCGCGGGCCGGGGCGCCGGGACGCTGGAACCGGGCGCGGTGCCGGGCTGCAGCTTCTCCAGGCGCGCCTTGACTTCGCCGGCCTGCGCGGCAAGCTTGTCCGCCTCGGCAAATGCCGCGACCAGAGGCGCCTGTCCTTGTTGCTGGTAAGTGACCGCGATCCACTGCACGCCGGCCTGCTGCATCGACGCGGCCTGATCAGGGAAATCGGCCGCGGTATAGCGCCGCTGGCCGCTGGAAAACTCCTTCAGGAAGTCGATAAAGCCGCGTGCGCCGCTCCATTGGCGGTTCAGCTCAAAGCCGGGGTAGCGGATGCTGAGCGCCGTATCGCCGCAATTGGCCAGTGCCCACGGGAACACCGCCTTGTTGGGAAAGTTCAGGTTTTCCAGGGTGATGCGGCCGCTGGCGCACTGCAGGCTGAGCGTCACGCTTTCCGGCAGCAGACGGGCGTCCGGATTGGTCTGCGGCGGCACGGTGTTCAGCGTCACATTGGCGGTGGTGGCCTCGAGCTTGGCAATCTGCTTGTCCACCTCGGTTTGCTGCGTGGTCAGGGCCTGCACTTCGCTCTGGGACCGCTTGGACTGCATCTGCTGTCCGGCCAGGGTGACCTGGCGCAGTTGCGCCAGGCTGGCAAAGGCGTAGAACTGGCCATTCAGCGGAATGGCATGGCCCAGGGCGACGCGGCCCTGGTACCGGTTGGCGTTCTGGTCAATGAAGTTCTTGACGTCGCCATCCAGGAATGCCTTGACCTGCCCCCGGTCGCCGAACAGCATGTCGTTGGCCAGTTCGCCGTCGGTCACGCCCTGCATCACGCTCAGCACCGAGTTTTCCCAGCTTTGCTGCAAGCGGCAGGCCACGATGCGGCTGGCGTAGTCCAGGGTGAAATCGAGCGGACCCGAGGCCAGCTTCCAGACCACATCGGTGCGCGGCCCGGTCGTGATGTCAGTGTATTTTTTCAGCTTGCTCAATGCCGTATTCGCATCGATCAGTGGCACTGACTTGACCGCGGGGTTGTGCCCGTACGACCAGATATCGATGGCGGCTTTCATGGCATTGCCATCGCCCTGCTGGAGCAGCACGATGGTATCCGCCACGCCCTTGTGGTAGGCGTTGAGCGAGCCCAGGGATTCGCGATCCGTGCGCAATGTGGCCAGGCTGTCATGCACGGAACCGCTGTCGGGCAGTTTCTGGAGCAGGCTGCCGCCGAACTGCTGCGCCACGCCGATTCGCCGCTCGAGGCTGGATGTCAGGGTGTCGGGCTGGCCGGTCTCTTTCTGCTCCGCGGTCATCAGATGGTCGAGTTGAATGGCCTGCTGCATCCAGCCGGGCCGCGATGCGTCCGGCCAGCGCTGCCCCACCACGGACAGCAGGCCCAGCAAGCGGCGGTACGGGTCGTTGGCCGTGAACAGCATGGACAGCGCGGTACGGCGCGCCGAGCCGTCGGCCAGCTGGCCGGGCGCCGACGCAAAAGCGTCGGCGAAGGCATACCAGGCATTCAGGCCTTCTTCGCGGTACTGCTGGCGAAACTCGTCGCGGCGCTGGGACCAGAGCTGGTTGTTGCCCGTGGCCCGTCCCAGTTCGCTGACAAAGCTGGATACCGCCTGTTCTCCGGCGGGCGTCAGCGCCGCGGGAACATAGGGCTGGTCCGGTTGCGCCGGAATATTCCAGAAATCGGTCAGCCGCACGGGCTGCAGCGAACCCTGCAAATCCACCCATGCGTAGATCCAGCCTATGGGCCGATCTGTCAGGTTCAGATTGACCAGCACCTGCCGCAGCGCGTGCTGCTCCGACACCATGGTCTGGCGGTCGGTCTGCCAGGACAGATAGTCTTTGTACATGTCGCCCAGCAACAGGCCGTCGATCGGATCAGGCGCCGCGCGCTTGGCGCTGGCGAACAGCAGCGGCAATTCGGCGCCCGGCGCGGGCAGGGCATAGACATCCTGGCCCTGCAACGCGGCGTTCAGCAAGTTGATGCGGCGGACCAGGGTCTGGATCCAGGCGGCCAGCAGTTCTTCACTGTGATCGTCGTCCACCTGAGGCAGGCTGGTGGCCAGCAGCGGGTCCAGGTTGGAGGCAATGACCTTGTCGTGGAAATTGCGGGTATAGATGTCGGCCACGGCTTGCTGAACCTGATTGACGCGCCGCTGGAACGGCAGCCAGCGCTGCTGCCAGCGCGGGCGGGCCTGCAACTTGTGTACCGCGCCGCGGGCAGCCTGCAGCGCGTGCAGGTCCGAGGGCATCGGGCCGCTGAAGTCCGGCCGTACATTCAGGCCCCGCAGGTTGGCTGCCTGCAATTGCTGGTCGGCAACGCGGCTGGAATAGATCAGCAAGGCGCCGGCGCCCAGGCAGGCCAGCAGCCAGACGACCACGGCGGCATGCCGCAGCAGCCGGCGCCAGTGGCGCCAGCGTTCCATGGGCTGCCAGGCATGGCGCTGCGCGGGCAGGGCCTGCTCGAACAGGCCCGGGCTGAACCAGGCGGGTTCGCCGCGGTCGGGGCCGGCAGGCCGGCCCGTCAGGTACAGGCCGCGCAGCAGCGGGGTTTCGGCGTAGGGCGTGGCCTGGAACGCCGGCCGCAGCACGCTGCCCAGGCGCATGGCCAGCGGCGCCATGCGCTCGGGCAGGCCGAAGGCGTCGTCGTTCGGCCTGCCCTGTATGCCCTGCAGTATCCGCAGGTCGAACATGCGGTGCACAATGCTGTTGAAGGCATCGCCAATGAACTGGCCGACGCCCGAGCCGGGCGCCAGGTTCAGAAAGCCCATCGCCTGGCTGCTGGCGGCGGGCCCCAGGCTGGCCGTCCACGGCACGAAGCCGCGCAGTTTCTGGCAATCGGTCAGTACGATATAGACCGGGACGCGCGCGTTGTAGACGCGCGTCAGCTCATCCAGCCGCTTGCGCAGGCCCTGGCCGGTCTCATTGAGCCGCGCCTCGTCGCTTTGCATCAGCCAGTCCGCGCTGAAGGCCAGGATCAGGCCATTCAACGGTTCCCGCCGGCGCGTGCGCATCATCCAGTGCAGCAGCCGGCGCCAGTAGGCCGAGGCGGGCGCAACGTGTTCTTCGCCCATCGACTCGGTGGGGTCCAGCACCACGCAGTGGCGCATCAGCCACCACTGCAGCACGGGCGCGTCTTCGCCATCGCCGTGCACCGGCCCTCTGCCGGCGATGCTGTGCAGCAGCGCCGATTTGCCGGGGTCCTGGGGCCCCAGCGCCATATACCAGGGCAATACATACAACGGCGAGCCGAACCGCGACAGGCGCGAGTACTTCAACGCGCTCAATCCGGCGCGCCAGTCGGCGTCCAGGCGCCGCGTGTCGACGGTGCCGCCGCTGACCGGGCGAGCCAGGCGCCGGCGCAGCCGCCAGGCCAGCCAGCGGCGGCGCAGCCAGGACAGCAGCCACAGGCCGAGCAGGATGCCGGCGAACAAGGCTGCCGACTGCCACAACGGCCATTGCAGGTACAGCCCCGCCATCCAGCATCCCAGCGCCAGCAGGATCAGGCCCAGCACCCAGGCGATCACAACGAGTAGTTTCTTGAACATCATGGAGTCAGGGGTTTTGCCCGATAGCGTTCAAAGACTGCCGGCAAGCGGCGCGATCAGTTGCGCGGCGCTCTGCGCCAGGCGATGGTCCAGAAACAGATAAAGACCCAGCAGCACGCACAGCGGCACCACGATCAACAGCAGGCTGGCCAGCGACGGCGCCAGGCCGCGCGTATGGCGCAAAGGCCGCCTGGCCAGCGCGCCCGCTTGAGGAAACAGCGGCTGGTCCGCGCTCAGGGGACTGATTTCGCGCTCCTGGGCGATGCGCTCGAGCACGGCCCGGCGGTACTCCGCCAGTTCGCCGGGCGGCCGATGCGTGTATCGCCCATGAAAGCCCGCCAGCAGCGCCAGCCCGTACACCTCACGCACATCGGCGGCATCATCCGGCAGGGCCTCGAGCTTTTCGAAGAACGCGGCGCCGGCCCGGGTCGTGGCGAAGTAGTGGCGCTGCAGGGGCGCCAGCCGCCAGGCCGAGGCCCCCGGCCACTCACGCGACATGGCCTGCTCGTCGATCCACGCCACCACGGCAAACAGGGCGAGCTGCACATCGTCATGCGAAAAGCCCTGGTCCTGCGCGCGGCCGGCCGCGGCATCGAGGGTGGCCTGCAATTGCGCCGACAGCGCCGGCGCATCCAGGGTGGATTGCGACAGCGCCGCGCGGGCCGATTCGATGGCGGGAACCCAGAAGTTGCTCAGGCGCACGGCTTATCCTTTGATTACGATGAGTTCCAGCCGCAGGTCGGCGGGAGCATCCGGCATGAAAAACGCCAGCCGCCTGTCGCGCAGCACCTCGTCCCAGGCATCGGACAGGCTTTCCAGGCGGAAGTACGTTGCGCCCGCGCGCCGCGGCATGCCCAGCGGCAGCGCTTGCAGCGGCAACAGTTCAAGGCCGGGCAATGAACGGGTCACCAGAGTCTCGATCTGGTCCGGCGTGCCCAGCTTGGCCTCCATCAGAATCAGCTCGCCCAGTTCCCTGGATTCGGTGGTGGCCGCGCTGCGCGCCATCAGGTAATAACGATGGCGGGGGCCGAAAAAGTTATCCGGCATCTCGGCCCGGTACAGATTGGAAGTGGTGCCGTCCTGCTCGAAATGCACCAGCATCTCGGGGCCGACGGTGATTTCATTGAGCAGCCGGCGGATCAGGTCCATGGTGGCGCTGTAGGCCTGGCCGATGTCGGTGTGCTTGTAGGGCGGAACCAGCTGCTGGCTGTCGCGCGTTTCGCCCAGCAGGTCGCAGAACTCCGAAAATGTGCTCAGCTCGCCGGCCAGCTGCCGCAGTACGCCGTATATCGTCCAGGGATGCGTCTGCGGCGACTCGATCAGGTGGGTGATCTGCGGGCCGTAGCGGTTCAGCACCGACAGGGCCAGCACGGGCGTGAACTGCGCATCGTCCGAACGGCTGGCCACCGGCTGCTTGAACACCTCGAGCTGGCGCGCCCGCCCGATGACTTCGTCGCGCAATTCGCGCAGCATCTGCTGCAGCTGCGGCGAGGCCGCCAGGTTCAGGCACGGCGGCACGAAACGGGGCATCATGCGCACCACTTCGCCGTCCTGCTCCAGCCGGGCGATGGGCAGCAAATCATAGTCGCCCAGGTTGTCCAGTTCTTCTTCCCAGAACAGCCGCAGCACGTAGGTCATCAGCGTGACCCGGCCCGCCGGGCCCTGGGCATAGCGGTCGGGCACCCGTTGCGGATCGGCGGGAACGACCAGGCGGGCGTTGGCCTGGGCGGCATCGTCCAGGTTCTCGAACTTCTGCACGCTGGGCTGGCCTTCGACATGGCGGCGCAGCCCCGCATACAGCGTGCGGGGGCCCTGGGAAAAATCGGCCAGCTCGAAGCGCAGCGACTCGATGCGCGCGTTGCCGGGATACTCCGTCAAGGTTCCGTCGGGCCATCGCAGCGTGAGCTGGTCCACCACGAAATGGCGCGCCGCCAGCGCGGTGTCGTCGATCTGCAGGGCGCCGAACCCCCAGCCCCACGGCATGACCATGTCCAGTTGCCGCGCCAGGTTTCGCACGATCCAGGCGTCCTGGTATTGGAAATGATGAGGCTGCAGAAACAGGCCCTGGTGCCAGAACAGTGGTTGATTAAGTGGCTTCATCGTTATTCGGCGAGTAAAAGGCTCAAGGTTGAGTGGCGGGCTGGCCGGCAGGCGCGGCCGCGGGAGCCGGCGGCGGCACCGGGCCGGCCTGCGGCTTGGTCAGCGGCACCGGGGGAGTGCGGGTGCCGGGCGCTTCCTGGATGCCGTCGGGCCCCAGCCGCAGATCGATCTTCAGGGGCTCGGGCGTGGCGTTGCGGGTCGTGACGATGATGCCTGACGAATCCACTTCCACGCCGATGCGGTACAGGCGGACGCTGCGGGCCGGATCCAGGTGGTAGTAGCCGGCGGCCAGGCCCACGTACTGGGCTTTCTCGACGCGCGCAAGGGTAATGGTGCGCTGCTCGCCGGGCGAAATGAAAACGCGGTTCAGCGCCAGCATGCCCGGAGGAGGGCTGCTGCCCAGCAACAGGGCGGTCAGCTTGGCGCTGTTGGCGGTGGCGGCGGTGAAGGCGTTGGGATCTTCCATCTGCACGACCGCCACGGCCAGGGTGTGGGGCTGGTCGGCGGATTGATTCAAATGCGGGTCGGCAGTCACTGCGATCTGCACGCCGTCGGCGGCATAGGTCCATTTCAGCGCCTTCAGCGCGTCCTGTTCGGACGAACCGCCCATCATGCTGTTCAGCGAACTGCACGCGGCCAGGGCGCCCACGCACAACGCCGCGGGCAGCAGCCGGCAAAGAATCAGACGGTGCGGAATCGACATGGCGCCTCTCATCCCATCAGCATCACGATCGTCTGGCTCGGGCTTGCCACCAGGCCCATCGTATTGTTGGCATTGTGGGTGGTCGGGCTGGTCAACTGGACGCCCGGTTTGCCGCCCACCATGACGCTCATGCTGCCGCTCACGAATGCCGCTTCGCCCATGATCTGGCCGCAGGCCACGCCGCCGCCCGCCGTGCCGCCCTGGTCGCCATTGCTGAGCAGGATCTTGCTGCCCAGGTTCAAGGCCGGCATGGCTACCACCAGCACGGTCTCGACGATCCCGGCGGGATCGGCCATGTCGCTGGTGGCGATATTGGGGTAGGGCACGGGAATGGGCGAGGGCGCCGCGGGCGTCAGGCACACATCGGGCACCGTGGCGGTGGCCATGGCGCCGGCATTGTTCAACAGAAACATGATGTGCCTCCTCAGCCCAGCTGCACGGACGCGGCATCCAGCGCCACGCGCTCGCGCGCCTTCAGGTTCGCCGTGTCGGCGCGCACCGACCAGTCCTGCTCGACCGTCTGCCGCACCGATTGCGCGCTTATCTCTTCGTGGCCGGCAATGCGGCGCACACTGTGCTGTACATGGCTTTCGCTGCGCGCGGCAACGTCCATGCGGCTGCCGGCCACATCCGTGCGGGTATGCCAATGCGTATAGGCTTCATCCCCGGTCAGCTTCAAGGCCTGGCAGGCCAGGTCGGCGCCTTGCAGCGCGGCGCTCAAGTGCCGGGCCGCCACATCCAGCGCGGGGCCCGCATCCAGTGCAATGCCCCGCGCGGCGGCCAGCGCCAGGCGTCCTTCCGGCAACGACAGGCGCAGATCCCCCGGCACGGTGAGCTCCGCGGGGGTTTCCGGCGCGCCGCGCTCCAGGACCGTCAGGATGTACCCCTGGCCGGCGGCCAGGCTGACCAGCGCCAGATCGCCGACCGCGGGCTGCAGCAGGCATCCGGCGGCCGGCGTGACCCATTGTGTTCCCTGGCTGGTCAGCGCGGCGTAGCGCTTGCCATCGCTCATGACCAGACGGGCGTGCTGCAGGTTCGCCTCCTGGTTGGCGGCGGGCAAAACAGGATCGGCGCAGCCGGGGCGGGTAGAGGCAAGCGGTTGGAGCATGATGAAATCCTTTCGCAGTTACACAGGGGGGTGCCACAGCTCGGCGGCACGCAATTCGAGGTCGTCGCGGCGCACATCATCCAGCACGGCGTCGCGCCACAGGGCATCGGGCAGCTGCACGGCATGCAGCCGCGCGCGGCTCAAGTCGGCATGCGAGAAATCGGCGTGGGCGGCCTGAAAATGAGACAGGTCGGCCTCGGCCAGCTGGCTGTCGGCGAAGCTCACGCCCAGAGAACCGGCGCCATACAAACGGGCGGCACGCAGCGATGCGCGCGAGAAACTGGCGTGGTCGAGCCGCGCCTGGTCGAAGATGGCGCCGTCGAGCAGGGCGCCGTCGAACCTGGCGTCATTGAGCCGCGCGCCATGAAACGACACGGATGCCGCCTGGATGCCGGTGAAATCAGCCGCGCTGCCGTCGACCCGGTGGAACGAGCATTGCGCCAGGCTGGCGCCGGCCAGGCGCGCGCCGCGCAGCTGGCAGTCCGGAAAGTGGGTTTGCGTCCAAGCCACGCCAGACAGATCCAGGCCCGACAGGTCGCACTGCGACAGCCATGCCTGGGCCAGCGCGGCCCCCTGCAGCCGGCACCCGAAAAAAACGACGCTTACCGCGGCAAAACGGGTCAGGTCAGCCTGGCGAAAATCGGCTTCCTGCCAGGCGCACTGCCGCATCCACACATGGTCTGCGCGCGCCGCGTGCAGGGAAAGGCCGCGCCCCTGGCACGATGTAAAAGAGGCTTCGCTCAAGATGGCCTGGTCGAACCGCGCCTCGTCCAGGTGGCAGGCCTGCCAGGCCGTTTCTGACAAATTGGCGCCGTCCAGCCGCGCGCCGCGCAGGTCCAGCCCCCGCAGACGCAGGCCTTTCAGATCGGCGCCGCGCAAGTCGGCGCCGGCCAGGGAGTCGGCCGGGATGGCGTGACCGGTGCGCAGTTGCTCGATCAAAGGGTTCATACCGGCATCAGCCATTGGCGTAGTCCTCGAGCAGGCGGCAACGGGTCAGCAGGGCCTGCTCCAGCTTCAGGCCCTGCACGCTCGCCCTGCGAGTGTCGGCCGCATGCAGGTTGACCCCGGTCATATCCACATCTTCCAGCACGGCTTCCGGCCAGCGCGACTGCATCAGGTTGGCGCCGCGCCAGCTGGCCTGGGCGATGCGGCTGCCGGTGAAATTGGCCGCCCGCGCCGTCACGTGCCAGGCATCCGTGCCGGCCAGATCGCAGTTCTTGACCAGGCTCCGATCCAGCCGCGCTTCGCGCAGAATGGCTCCGGCCAGGCAGGTGTCTTGCAGGCTGGCGTCCTCCATGCGTGCGCGGTCCAGGCGGGCGCGGCTGAAATCGCTGTTCTTCAGGGTGCGCAGGCCAGGCATGCGGGCGCCGGCGAACGTGGCGCCGGCGGCCTGGCAGGCGGTCAGCGTGGCATGGGGCAGGGCGGCCTCGTTGAACACCGCGTCAGTCAGTACGCATTGGTCGAACGTGGCGCGGGAAAAATCGGCCCGCCCGGCATCCAGGCCCGACAGGCGGCAGCCCGTGAATTGCGCGTGGCCTGCCTGAGCCGCGTCCATGGCGGCCTGTTCAAATCCGCATTCGTCCACCTGCGCTTGCACCCATTGCGTTGCGCCCAGGCCGGCCCTGGCCAGACTGACCGTCTTCAGGCGCGCCTGCGAGAAATCGGCCCCTTGCGCCGACACGCCGTCAAGTTTGCAGTCGGTCAGCAGAGCCAGGTTGAAACTTGAACCTTGCAGCCCGGCGCCCGCCAGATCGCACTGCCGCAGCTCGGCTTCATGGAACCTGGCGTTCTCCAGGCCGGCGCGGCGCAGAACGCAGCGCTCGATCTGCGCGTTCGAAAGATCCACGCCGTGCAGCGGCACATCCGACAGGTCCAGGTCTTGCAGCAATGCCCAGGCGCACGACTGGCCCGCCGCATGCCGCGCCAGCAGTGTTTCGCGGTCCAGCGCCGTGCGTTGTCCGGGCGGCAGCGATTCATCGTTGCCGGGTGCAGGCGGCTCGGCGGCCTCTGCCGCCATGGCATCGGCGGCCCGTTCCAGCTCGTCCGTCTCTGCCTCCAGGGCATCCATTTTTTTCGTGAATACCTGGTATTTCTCTAACAGGGCCTGCTTTTTCTCGGGCGCCATGGGCATGGCGGCCAGTGTCTTGGCCAGATCGTGGCTGTCGTGAAGAGGGGCTTCGGCCTTGGCCCTGGCCATGACTTTGTCAAAGTCCCGGCCTTGCGCTTTCAAGTAGGTGCGCGCCTCGTCCTCGGCCTGGGCCAGCTCGTGATCCAGATAGCTCTGCACGGCCCGGGCAAATGCCACCGGATCGTCGGGCCAATCGTCCATATCGGGCGGCGACTCTTCCAGATGTCCATACTGTGCCTTGGCTCTCTGGAGCACCTCGCTGGCAGGCGACAGGCCCGCCGCCTTCCTGTAGCGGTCGATTTCGTCGATGGCTGCTTGCTGTTCGTCGCCGAGCTCTTTAAGCACGGCCTTTTCGTGCGCCTGTGCCTCCTGGGCCGCCGCTTCTATTTCCGCCATGCCGGCGGCTTGATCGGCCTCTCTGGCCGCGGCGACCGCGGCAGGCACGACAGGCTCGGCGGGTGCGGCCGCGGCTTCTTCCTGTTGCCGCCACACGGCGGCCCAATGTTCGAGCGGCTGTGCCTGCTCATCCATTGCCTCGGTGAAGACGGCCAGCCCCAGCATGTCTTCAGCGTCTTCGCGCCTGACCGCCACGCTGGAACGATACAGCACCACCACGCGCTCATCGGTGGGAAACAGCCACACCGTATCCAGATCCAGCCGCGCTTCGCTGCGCTGCTCGGGCGTGCGATCGCTGCGCAGCAGCAGGCGCGGGCGCAGGCCCGGCAGCTTGCCGCGCAGGACGGTGTGGCCAGGATGCATGTGCTCGGCGAACCAAGTCTCGTCGCCGCGCCAGTAATCGTCCTGGCATTGATCCTGTTCCATTCTGTCGAACCAGCGCGGGTCGGTATCGTCGGGCAGCCAAGGCAGCCGGCGGCGCTGCCATGCCGCGTCCAGCGTTCCCAGCCAGCGCGCGCGCGCCGGGCTGCCTTGCGGCAGGGGGCCCAGCGTCGCCAGCGGAGGCACATCGGATGGCTTGAGCACCGGATGATCGGGGTGCTCGACATTCGGCAGCGCGGTGCCTTCGGCCTGGTCCGGGTCGGCACAGTGGCCCCGCCCTTGAGGGTTGTGCGCCCAGCCGCCGCCGCCATAGGCGCGCGCCAGCCCCAGCGGCATGCGCGCGAACGTCCGCGGCGCGCTCGCCTGCCAGCCGGCCACGCCTCTGGTCCAATATCGGTCGCCCTGCACCAGCAGGCTTTTTTCCAGCCTGCCGACGCCGGCGCGCACGGTAAGGCCGTTCACGGACTCGCCGGCCGGCGCGCACGCGCTGCCCGCCACCGCATAGCCGCCGCGCAGCTTCTTCTCGCCCAGGTCGAACGGCTCTTTGTCGAACATGGGGGCAAGCCAGGCCCAGGCCTGCTGCTCGGTCAACCGGACGCCGTCAGTCCCGCAGGCATATCCCACGGTGATAGCCAGGCTTGGCTGGCCGCCATGAGACTGGCGCCCCAGAAGCAGTATCACATCGTCGGGTTTGGTGATTTTCATGGCAGCATCAGCCCAGCTGGATGATCTCGCCCATGATGATGGTCTTGGCAGCATTGACTCGTACATTCTGTACTGCGGTCATGCTTATCCCCAGGGCGTTCGTATAAACGTCGTCAGCCTTCAGTTGCAGATCCATTTCGGACTTTATCGCCACATCCAGCCCTTGGACATTAACGTAGCGTGCGTTGAGCTCGACTTTGGCGCCAGACAAGGACGTCTTGATAGGCGTCATCGACAACTGGTTCGACCCCGCTTTGACCGAATAGTCCGGGGTAACCGATTTGATCGATTCCAGCCCCAGAACGGTAATGTTCCCCGCTTTCTCCTGCTTATTCAGCAGAACGTTTTTCCACTGGCCCGCGACCCAATGCAGTGCGGCAGTGGCGTAGTTTGAGTTGGGGTTCACCACTTTTTTCTGCAGTAAATGAATCTGCTTCCCAACGCCTAATGTCACCAGGAAGGAAAACAATTCCATCATGTCGAGTTTGCCGCCAAAATGGTTGTTGACGGAAATTCCTTCGACTCCTATGATCCTGACGCCCAGAAAGTTCTGGACGACGATGCCCATGTTTTCCCCTACGGAAATGCCAGACGGCAACCCCTGGACTGTCTTGGAGAGGACCCCCTTTGCTCCGGAGCTGCCCGCGGCTATCTTCAAATGTCCCGGCACCTCGATCACCATGCCGCCGTCCGCGTTGATATGGCCCGAGGCGCTTGTGGTCAGGTTGAAACCGGACTGCATGCTGCTGTCATGCGCCGCGCCCAGGTTCAGGGATGTCGAGGCGGTGTTGGTGCCCAGATAAATGCCCGGCAGGCCGGTGTTCTCGCCGTCGCTCGATGCGCTCTGGGACGCATCGGTCATGGCCAGCACATTGCCGGAAGGGGTGCGGATCACATGGTCGGCCGAATTCTGCGCATTGACCACGCTGGGGGATTCCACATTGGGCAATGTCGACATGATCACCGGCCGGTCCGGATTGCCGTTCAGGAATGCAATCAACACTTCGGTGCCTTCGCGCAGCGGAAAATGCATGCCTGCGCTGCCCAGGCCCGATGTCGCGGCGCCGCCCGCATATGGCGTGGCCATGCGCAGCCAGGCTGAATTCTGGTTGCCGGCGTAGCGCTGGCGCGGAAACGAGAACCGCACCTTGTAGCGGCCGTCGTCGTCGGGCTGCGCATATTGTTTCGGTTCGTTGGGCGTGTCGATATCCACAAACCCGTTGACCAGGCGCGATATGATCGGCACGGCAGTCACGCGTGCAGGCCGGAATTGCAGTGGCTGCCGATCCGAATCGCCAATGTCCTGCCAGCGCGGCAGCGCCATGAAGCGCGCCACGTAGGCGGGCGCATCGGTTTCGGGTGCGGTTTCCAGTGTCTGGGTACCCTCGTGCGTAATCTCGATCACGTAGTACTGGCCGGGATCCGTGCCGCGCAGATATTCCGATACCTCGATGATGCGGCCCGCGCAGACGCCGGGCGTGCGCGCCTCGCCGTCGATCCGCAGGCGTTCGCACGCCAGCTCCTGGCCGCGCCAGATCGCCAGCGTGGCCCCCGCGACGCTGTTCTCGTCCTGCAGCGTCTCGAAATGATCTTCGGCAAGATGCACTTCGCCAAAGCCGGCCGTGGGGGCCGGCACGCTGGCGCTGCTGGCCAATGACAGGGTGGTGTTGCCCAGATCGTTCGAATCGTGCAGCGTCACGGTGCCGGGATGCAGGCTGACGCGCCGGTTCAGCCGCGTCAGCGCGACTTCCCGCGCATCGGGATCGATCACTCCCTTGGGGTAGTACACCACGCTGTCCGCGTCGGAAGGCTGCTGGTCGACGTTGTTGGCAAACACCACCGATTCCTGGCTCTCGCCTTGCTCGAACCAGAAGTACACGCCGTAGAACTCCAGCTTGCGCATCAGGAAGTCCAGGCAGGTTTCCTCGAACTGGCAGGCGAACGGCGTCCGGGTGGCGGCCAGCTGGCTGGCCGCGATGCGGTAATCGTAAGGCGCATCGGCGCTGCTGTAAGGTTCGTCGAGATCGGCCAGGCGCAGCAGCTGCCGGATAATGTCGTCGAGCTGCTGGTTCAGGTAGATGTCCGACCATTTCAGGTGGCGCAGCCGCACCATCCGGGGCTCCAGAACCACTTGGTAGTAGTCATAAGTCTCATCGGCGCCCCGCTGCGCGCCTTGCGTCACAATGCCGTGCCAGCGCAGCACGCTGCCGTCCGGTTTGTGGGCGGACAGGGTTGCCGGCTGGTTCAGCAGTTTTTCCAAAGCCAGGTCAGCCTGGCGCACCGCGAAAGTGATTTCGAAGCGGTAGGGGCGCGAAACCGCCTCGGTGCCGCGCCAGTGCGTGACGTTGATGGTCTGGCCCGGCACCAGGTCGTACAGGGCGCGGCAGTCCAGGCGGTAGTCGTAAGGGCTGGTCATGGGTTCAGGTCTCTGTGGCGGCGATGGTCCAGCCGCTGTTATCGTCCGGCGCCACGTGCAGGGCGCTCAGGGTACGGCCTTCGGCCAAGGCCGACAGCACCGTATCCGACAGCAAGGGCATCAGGCTCTTGCGCAAAATAAAGTCAATGTTGCGGGCGCCGCTGTCGACTTCGGTGCAGCGGGCGGCAATGGTGTCGCGCACCGCGGCGTCGAAACTGAGCTGGATGCGGTTGGCCGCCGCCAGCCGCTGCGCCAGCTTGTTCAGTTTCAGGTCGACAATGCCGGCCAGCTCGGACGGCGGCAAGGTGTAGTAGGGCACGACGGTCATGCGCGCCAGCAGCGCAGGCTTGAAATGCTTGGCCAGCACAGGGTGTATGGCCGTTGTCAGCGCCTCGGTGTCGGGCCGGCCGTCGCGCGTCAGCCGCACGATTTCCTCGGTAGCCAGGTTGCTGGTCAGAAACACCACCGTGTTGCTGAAGTCGATCACGCGGCCTTCGCCGTCGGCCAGCGTGCCCTTGTCGAACACTTGATAGAACAGGTTGACGACGTCCAGATGGGCTTTTTCCACTTCGTCCAGCAGCACCACCGAATAGGGGCGCTTACGCACGGCCTCGGTCAGCACGCCGCCTTCGCCGTAGCCCACGTAGCCCGGCGGGGAGCCGACCAGGCGGCTGACGGTATGCTTTTCCTGGAACTCGCTCATATTGACGGACACCAGCGCATGCTCGCCGCCGAACAGCTGGTCGGCCACGGCCAGGCCGGTTTCGGTCTTGCCCACGCCGGACGGGCCCACCAGCAAGAACACACCCAGGGGCTGCTGCGGGTCGCGCAGGCCCGATTGGGCCGCCTTGACCGTGGCCGCGATCTGGTCGACCGCATGGTCCTGGCCGCGTATGCGTTCCTTGATGCGGTCGGCCAGCGCCAGCACGCCGCTGACGGCGTCGCGCTGCATCTTGCCCAGGGGCACGCCGGTCCAGTCGGATACCACGCGCGCCACGGCGTCGGGGTCGGTTTCGATGAACACCAGGGGTGAATCACCCTGCAGGCTCTTCAGTTTGTCGCGGGCCGCATCCAGCTGCCCGGACAGGGCTTGCGGCGTGGCCGGCGGCGCCGCGGCGGCATCCGCGGCCGGCTCGTCTTCCGGCGCTGCCGCCGGCCCGGCGCCCGGCGCGGCAGCAGGCGCTTCAGTGTTTTCCGACGGGGTTTCGATCGGGAGTTCGGTGGCGGTGTCCTGCGCCGCTCCCAACTGGCGCCGCAGCGCCAACACGGCCTCTGCCGCTTCCTTTTCAATCTTCCAGCGGGTTTCCAGCGCATCGCGCTGCGCCTGCAGGTCCACGCGTTCCGTTTCGATCTCGCCCAGCCTGTCGCTGTAGCTGCCGGGCTGGAACTGCAGGTCGCGCGCCAGCGCCGCGCGCTCGCGTTCCAGGCCGGCCAGGCGGCTTTCCAGGCTTTCCAGCTCGGCCGGCTTCACGCCCAGGCCGATGCGCACCCGCGCCGCCGCCGTGTCCAGCAGGTCGACGGCCTTGTCGGGCAGCAGCCGCCCCGTAATGTAGCGATCCGACAATTCGGCGGCCGCCACGATGGCGTCGTCGCGCACCGTGACGCCATGGGCCGCTTCATAACGGTCTTTCAGGCCGCGCAGGATCTGCACGGCCGTCAGCACATCGGGCTCGTCCAGCTTCACCAATTGAAAGCGGCGCGCCAGGGCGGGGTCTTTCTCGAAGTACTTTTTGTATTCGGACCAGGTGGTGGCCGCCACCGTGCGCAGTTCACCGCGCGCCAGGGCGGGCTTGAGCAGATTGGCGGCATCCGAGCCGCCGCTCTGGCCGCCGGCGCCGATCAGCATGTGCGCCTCGTCGATGAACAGGATGATCGGCTTGACCGAGCCCTTGATCTCGTCGATGACGCCGCGCAGCCGGTTCTCGAATTCGCCCTTGACGCTGGCCCCCGCTTCCAGCAGGCCCAGGTCCAGCCCCAGCAGGCGCGTATCGCGCAGGAAGTCGGGCACATCGCCATTGACGATGCGCAGGGCCAGGCCCTCGACCACCGCGGTCTTGCCCACCCCCGGCTCGCCCACGCAAATGGGATTGTTCTTGCGGCGGCGCGCCAGAATGTCGATCATCTGCCGGATTTCATTGTCGCGGCCGAACACCGGGTCGATCTTGCCGGCGCGGGCCTTGGCGGTGAAGTCCTCGCAGAAGCGTCCGATGGCCGCTTCCCCCGCGCCCGCGCCCGCCGCGGCACTATCTGCCGCACCCGCCGCGCCGTCGGCGATGCGCATGTCGGTTTCACTGGATCCATCGACAATGCTGTCGAATTCGGCCGCCAGCTGCTCGCGCGAGATCGCTCGCAATGTTTCCGCGTAGCGCGTGCCGGCTCCGTAATAGCTCAGGCGCGAAACCAGCGCCAGCAACATGGCGCCGCTGCGCACGCGGCTCTGGCCCAGCGTGATCGAGGCCGCCAGCCACGATTCCTGCACCCATTCGGTAAGCAGCCCGGCAAAGACGGGCCGCCCCGGATTGCCGTTCTTCAACTGCCCCAGCGCGTCATCCAGCTGGGCGGTCAGGCGCAGCGCATCAATATCGAAATGCGCGAGGATGCGCGCCGCGTCGCCGTCCGGCGCCTCGATCAGGCGGCGCAGCATGTGCTCGACCGCGATCTCGTAATGATTGCGGGCCAGCGTCAGGCCGGCGGCGCCCTCCAGGGCGGCCGAGCAGTGAGGGTTCAGGCGCGCGAACAGGGGCTTCAGTTCTACCAGCATCATTGCAGGACCTCTTTGGAAATTCGTGTCGGATCGGTGTCGATGGACAGGAAGACTTCGTCGTAACGGGGCCACGGGCTCTCGGCATCCCCCGGCATGTTTTCGGGCAGCCAGGTGTCCAGGCCAAGCTGGCACCAGCCTTCGCCCAGGCGGGCGCCTTGCCGCTGCCGCGGCTCGACCCGCAGGCCCAGCACACAGCGCAGCGGCGCGCGCAGGTACAGCGTAATGGCGTGCACCAGGCGCTCGTGCAGCGCCGCGCCGGGCAGCAGGTCTTGCAGCCGGTGGGCCGGAATCGGGCCGATATGCACGATCAGGCCGCCCGCCCGCTCGGCGATCCGGCTGCCCAGCATGGCGTTCTCGCCCAGCTCGCAGGCCTGCTCCGCCAGCAGGCAGCGCGCCGGCTCGGGAATCGAGACGATTTCGGGCACGCATGGCTCCACGTCCACGGGCAGTTCATCCAGCAGGCCTGCCGCCAACGACTGCAGGCCCAACGCGGAGCGGGGAAACTGGTTGAAATTGCCTGCGTGCGGCAGCAGGCCGCGCACTCCCGGGTGATGCGTGCCGGCGCCGCCGCCCATGCCCACCAGCGCATACAGATGGTCCAGGCGATTGGCATCCTGCCGCTCGGCCACCGCCAGCCAGGTGCGGTTTTTTTCCCAGGCGCGGAACAGCAGCGGATACAGAGCGGCGTGCAGAATGTCGATGAAATCGCGCGCCGTCGAACTGCCCTGCAGCTGCTCTTCGATCAGGTCTTCGGTATAAAACGTCGGCAGGGGCGAGGTAACGCCGTACAGGCCGAAGAAGTTGGCGGTGATCCGGTACTTGCCGGCCTCGTCGAGCTGGATCTCTTCGATGTCGCGATCCGGGAACGACAGCGTGGCGGCAGGGCGCACGCGCACGTTCTGCGAGAATTCCTGCGCGTCGGCGCTGCGCAGGCGCAGCAGCCGCAACGCCTGGAAAAAAGCGTAGCGATGCCCTTGCGCCAGCAGCGGGTCGGCCCCGGCGGACGTCACAGCAGGCGATAGCGACCGATCTTCGCTGGCCATTCCAGAGTCTCTCCGTTGACGATGTCCACCAGCGTCAGGGCGCTGAAGGTGTTGATGGCGGTCGTGCCGGCCAGGAATTCGTCCAGCACCGTGCCGAACAGGAACAGGCTGCCGCGGCCGGGAAAGTGGTCGCCCCGGCATTCAATGCGCACCTCATTGCCCTGCACCGGCATGCCGTGCACAATGCGGCGCACCGGCTCGACAGTGACCTGGCCGATCGACTCGATGCTGCGGCGCGCGGCGGCATGGCGTTGCGCATCGGCCTGGCGGGCCGGCACGTACAGCGACAGCAGGTCGCGCAGCTGCCCCTCGTTGGCAAGCGCCAGATGGTTGGCGTTCAAATGGGACAGCACGCGCCATAGCAGGGCGCTGTCGATCACGGGCGGGCTGTACGACGTAATGCCGTGGATGTTGCTGAATTCCACCCGCGCCGGCGAGCTGTCGGTGGGCTCGCACACATCGCCCAGCCGCAAGCCTTGCGGCAGCGCGCCATGCGTGCAGGTCAGCCGCGTCGACAGGGTCAGGGCCTGCGGCGTCTCGCCGCCGACATAAGGCAGGCTCAGGAAATGGTCATGGCCGCGGTGCAGGGCCGAGGCGCGGATGCTGAGGTTGTACGAGGCGGCATCCTCGCCCTGCATGGCCGAGAAAGCATGGTATTCCTGCTCGCGGCCGTCGGGGGTGCGCGCCTGCACGCTGTCCACGGAAAAAATCTGCTCCACCGACCGGTTGCCGCGCGCGATCGGCCGGATGCGGTAATCAGGCTGCAAATGGTCGATCCGGATCGGATGCGCGTCGTGCTTGAACAGGTTGACCGCCGGCGTCGCGTTCAGAATGAAGCTCGACGCGCCGACGGCGGGCGCCCAGTCGGGCACCTGGTCGAACATGATCTGCACCGAGAACCGGTCGCCCGTGCCGCGCGAGGTCCAGCGGGAAAAGCCGGAGATGTCCAGGAACAGCAGTTTTTCGGGCAGCGCGAAGTACTCGTACAGCACGCGCCAGGCCGGGTGCGCGCCGCGCGGCCACGGCAGCAGTTCCAGGTCGGGGTGCAGGCCGGCCGGCTGGATGGCGCTGGCGGGCAGCACGGTCAGCGGGCCGCCCTCGGCGCTGATGCGCACTTCGCGCACATGGCGCAGCAGCAGCAGATACAGGCGCGCCGCGTCGGCGTGCGCGTCGCCCAGGAAGAACCGCAGGCTGTCGCCGGCCCAGGGCGCGCCCGGCAGGCCGGCCAGGCGGAATTGCAGCCGCAGCGACCGCGCCTGGGTGCCGCCGCCTTCCCACTGGGCGCTCGACAGCGCCACGGGCTCGAGGGTGACCGGGAACGAAGCCCGGAATATGGCCCGCAGGCCGTCCACCGGCACAGAGGCGAACTCGGTGCCCGCCGGGATGGTCACCGGCCCCTCCAGCGCGGCGCGGGGCCGGTAGCGCATGATGGTCATGCAGGGCAGGGGCCGCAGCATGTGCGGAAACAGCAGTTGCGCCAGGTTCTGGATGAATTCGGGAAAATCGTCGTCCAGCCGGTGCCGCATCAGCCCCGTCATGAAGGCGACGCCTTCCAGCAGGCGTTCCACATCGGGGTCGCTGGCGCTGCCTGCGCCCAGAAGCGGGGCCAGCGCGGGATTGCTGGCGGCGAATTCAGCCGCGAGCGTGCGCAGGTAGCCCAGTTCCTGTTCGTAGTAGCGATTCAGCATGGCCTAT
Source organism: Bordetella petrii (assembly GCF_017356245.1). NCBI lineage: Bacteria > Pseudomonadati > Pseudomonadota > Betaproteobacteria > Burkholderiales > Alcaligenaceae > Bordetella > Bordetella petrii. Next base: position 2,673,552 of record NZ_JAFMZZ010000001.1, on the reverse strand, counting down.
TGCCTTTTCAAGGACACATGGCCGTTGGCGGCCACGTGCGAGGTCAGACGTACGGGTATTTCGTGGTCATCCACGGCGATCAGGCCAGAGATGGAAAACGCCAGCGACAGCACCTCGTCCTGGGACTCGGCGAAGGTGATCCGCGGCTGGCGCAGCCGCGGCTCGTAGCGCTGGATCATGCGGTTCATGTCTTCGATCATCTGGCCGGTGGTGCCGGTGGCAAACGACCCCGCCAGGTTGGTGAAATCCGGCACGCCGAACGACGGGTCGATGGGCACGCTGCCCTGGCGCGTGTTGAGAATGCGCCTGAGATGGTTCAGGATCGACTCGACCAGGATCTCTGCGCGGGTAATGTGCGAACGCTGCATGTCGCCACCCAGGCCGGCCACGCGTTCCAGCAATCGAAGTTCTCTCATGGGGCAGTGGCGGGCCCCAAAGGGCCCGCGTTCTCACGCAGTTACTTCGGCGCCAGCCACGAATCTTCCGATTCGATGCCGTCCGGCTCCCACGTCCATACGATCTTCTCGTAGGTCATGCCGATGTCTTCCATGTGGCCCAGCTGGCGATTGTCGGGCTGCAGGCAGTTGGGCACCCACAGGTGCGTGGCCACGATCACCGCCTTTTCGAGCTTGATGGTGTAGTACTTTTCTTCCGTACCCTTGGGGCTGATACGGTAGAACTCCAGCAGCACCGACTTCAGCTGCTCGCCCGAGCACAGCGCCTGGTACAGCTTGGGAGACGACTTGTCGATTTCCTTCACCAGGGTGATGCCCAGGTGCTGGCGCTTGCCCGAAGGCAGTCCGGTTTGCGGGTTCTTGGGCAGTTCGATGGAATGGTCGACGGCCTGGACGAGGATCTTGCCCTCGTGTCCGCTGACTTCGCACGACCCTTCGATCTTGCCTTGGTTTTGCCCTTCGAGGGTCAGGTAGCACGGCATAGCCATGGTAAATTACTCCTTGCAGTTGAAAAAAGTATCTGCGTTGAATGCAGGTCCGGCGGCGTGCCGGTGGCAGCCGGCACGCCATTGCCGGGTTGACAATGGGTCAGCTCTTGTCGAGCTTGCCCACCAGGGAAAGCGTGAAAGACGCACCCATGTACTTGAAATGGGGTCGCACTTTCAGGCCCACTCGGTACCATCCCGGATCACCTTCCACATCCGACACGGTAATTTCGGCCTGGCGCAACGGGCGGCGGCTGCGCACGCCGGCCGCCGGGTTGTCCATATCCGCGACGTACTGGCGGATCCAGTTGTTCAGCTCCGATTCCAGGTCGGTGCGCTCCTTCCACGTCCCGATGTTCTCGCGCTGGATCACCTTGATGTAATGCGCCAGCCGGCTCACGACGAAGATGTAGGGCAGTTGCGTGCCGAGCTTGTAGTTCAGCTCCGCTTCCTTGCCTTCCTTGTTGTTGCCGAAGAACTTGGGCTTCTGCACCGAATTGGCGGAAAAGAACGCGGCGTTGTCGGTGTTCTTGCGCATGGTCAGCGCAATGAAGCCCTGTTCGGCCAGTTCGAATTCGCGCCGCTCCGAGATCAGCACCTCGGTGGGGATCTTGGTCTGCGTCTCGCCCATGGCCTCATAGTTGTAGACCGGCAGGTCGCCGACCGTGCCGCCGCCTTGCGGGCCGATGATGTTGGCGCACCAGCGGTACTGGGCGAAGCTTTCCGACAGGCGGCTGGCGAACGCGAAGGCCGCGTTGCCCCACAGGAACTCCTTGCTGCCGCCTGACACGTCCTCGTTGTAGCGGAACTGCTTGGTCGGCACGGTATCGTCGCCGTACGGCACGCGCAGCAGGAAGTTGGGCAGGGTCAGCCCCACGAAGCGCGCGTCCTCGGTCTGCCGGAAGGCATTCCACTTCGCGTACTGCGGGCCTTCGAATACCGCGGCCAGGTCTTTCAGGTTCGGCAGGCCGGCATAGGCGTCCATGCCGAAGAACTGCGGCCCGGCCGAAGCGATGAACGGCGTGTGCGCCATGGCGGCGACGCTGGCCACGGATTGCAGCAGCTTGATGTCCTGCCCGCCGGGGCCGAACTCATAGTTGCCGATAATGGTGCCGAACGGTTCGCCGCCGAACTGGCCGAACTCGGCCGTATACACGGCCTTGTACAAGCCCGAGCGCGTGATGTCCGAAGCATCTTCGAAATCTTCCAGCAGCGCCTGCTTGGACACGTTCAGGATTTCGATGCGGTTGTTTTCGCGGAAATCGGTCCTGTCGACCAGGAACTTCAGCGACCGCCAGGCCGATTCCAGCTTCTGGAACTGTTCCTGGTGCATGATCGCGTCGACCTGCCGGCACAGCTTGCGGTCCAGGCCGGCGATCATCTCGTCGATCAGGCCCTGGCTGACTTTCTCTTTCGCGCGGTTGGGTTCGAGCAGCTCCGCCACGAAGGCTTCCAGCCCCTGGCGGGTAATCGAATACGCATCGTCGCCGGGCTTGACGCGGGTCGATTCGATCAGCTGGTCGATCAGCGACCCGCCGGCCTGTTCCGCGGCCTGCGCCGCGCCCTGTTGCTGGGGAGATTCCTGGCTCATCGATTACTCCTTGGACTGGTCGGACTCGGGGCCGGCCGATTGCACACCCAGTTCAGCCAGCAAGCGTTCGCGCGCGCCTTCATCCTGAATGAGCGCCTGCAGCTTCTTGCGGAAGTCGGGAAGATTGCCCAGCGGGCCTTTCAGGGATTTCAACGCCTCGCGCAGCTCGATCAGCTGGCGCAGTTCGGGCACTTGCTCGACCAGGGCGTCGGGCTCGAAGTCGCGGATGTTCTCGAACTTCAGCGTGACCGGCAGCGACTCATCGCTTTCGCCCTCGGACAGGCGGTTGGGCACGGCCATCGTCACGCTCAGGCCCTGGGCCTTGAGCACATCGTTGAAGTTGTCCTTGTCGACCTGGATGGGCTTGCGCTCGTCGAGCGGCGTATCTGATTCCTGCAGCGTGAAATCACCCAGCACCAATTGCTTCAACGGCAGTTCAACCTGCTCCTGCGCGTCGCCGGTGGCCGGCTTGTAGACGATGTTGACACGTTCCTTCGGGGCTACGGATCCATCATTGGCCATTGCAGTTCTCCTAGGTAGCGGATGGATTAGGCGGCGGCGGTGGACTGCGAAAGTTGCCAGGCGGCCCGCAGGTCCAGGCTGGCCAGGCGGGCCAGCATGGATTCATTGGGCCCGGCGCCGGACGCGCCGTATCGCAGTTCGACGGCCGCCGCCAATTTCAGGGCTTGCCGCGCCAGATCGGGTTCCCAAGTGGCCAGGCGGTGGGCGTCGAGTTCTTCAATCAGCGTGGCCAGCAGCGGACGCATGTCGGCACGCGCATCAAAACGTTGCAGCAGGGCGCACTGCGCCAGGCGCAGGCGGAAGTTGTCGCGCTGGCTGCCGGCGTGGCGCGCGGCGGATTGCAGGTTGTCCAGCGCCTCATTCAGCTTGCCCGCCACCGCGTCGGCATCGGCGGCGGCAGCCAGCTCGGCCACCGGGTCCGCGCCGGCGGCGCCGCCGGCCGCGCGCGGCGCGTCGCTGCCCAGCGCCTCCAGCCAGGCCTGCGTGTCGGGATCGGCGAACGGGCGGCCGTCGCTGAATTTCATGTCGGCCAGCTGCGGCAGGCGCGACAGCAGGCGGCCGGTTTCAAAGGCCACGGACAGCGCCGCGTCCTTGGCGCCCAGCCGGCTCAGCGCGGCATGGCTGGCGCGGTTCAAGTCCAGCCAGTAGCGGTGCCCGATCAGGCGCGACTCGGCAAAATGAATCACGGCTTGCGGGTCGCCGCCTTGCGCGATCTTCTCGAAGCCCACCATGACCTGGTCGGGCGGCGGCGGCAGGCGCGTCGCGCCGTTCTGCGCGGGCGGCGCCTGCTCCAGCGCCGCCCAGGCGCAGATGCGGTTCAGCCTGAACAGCAAGGGCAGGGTGGGGTGTTCCTCCAGATACCAATCGATCAGCGGTCGCAGGCTGGCCAGCCCCGCTTCGGCGACGGCTTCCGGGTCGCTGCCGGCCGCGGGCGCGGCGGCAGCGGCCACCGGCGCCGAAGCGGGGCCGGCGGATGCCGAGCCGGACGCGGCCGCTTCAGGAGCCGGCTCGGCCGGCCGTTCCACCGGCAGGTTCGTCAATGCCGCGCGCAAGCCGTAGAACGCCGGCGCTTCGTTGTCGTGCTGCTGCCATGCCGCATCCAGCGCTTCCCAGTCGGCCAGCAATTCGCTGTGCACGTCGGGCTGCAGCGCGGCGAATTCGGCCTGCGGATCCTGGATGCAGTCTCCTAATTGATCCAGCAGCCATTGCATCTGGTTGCGGCGCCCGCGCAGCCGTGCCGCGGGGGGAGACATCTCGTCCCAATACGTGGTCACCAGATCGCGCAGCACGTGCACGCCGTCGGCCAGCCCGGCCAATGCGCGGGTATGCAGCAGCGCCAGGGCCAGCCATGCTCCCACCGACAAGTCCTTGCCTTCGTCGTTGAGGATTTGCGTGCCCAGGCGCGCCACTGCGTTCCAGTCCACCACGGCGCTGGCATGGATGTCGGTCAACTGGTCGATCTGCACGCGCATGGCCGCATACGCTTCGCCGTCGCGCGGGTTTTCACCCGCCGGCTGGCCGGCGCGGATGGGGCTGGCGCCCAGATTACGATCGAACCCTGCAGTTGACACGATGGCTTATCCTTTACAAATCGTGTGACAGTTGGCGTGAATCAATTTGCATACTTTTGTAGGATCCTGTTCGGCGAAGAAACTCGCTTTTCAGTGAGCGTTGATGCATCTTAGGAACCCACCGTTTAACAACCGTTGATGCAAATCGCAAAAATTTCGTCATCGCCTGCAATCGATTTAACGTTTGTTCAACGGTTTTTGCGCTACAACGTGTCTTATGTATCGAATCGATATCAACTGAGAAGAACAGAGACCCAAGACGGCATAAAGCAGGGCGAATGGGTGTGCCTACGGGCAGCGTCGGCCTGGCGGGTCGCAAGGTTCTCGCCACCTATCTGCCTATGCACCCAAGTCTGATTCGGCCCATTCATCTTCGACTGCTCGGAGAATTCGATATCGCCGTGGCCAACGTCAATGGCCGACGCGCGCTCAGCTATACCAAGCCCAAACTGTTGCTGGCGATGTTGGCGCTGGCACAAGGAAAACCCTATTCCCGCGCCGAGCTGGCCAATATCCTGTGGCCGGCCGACCTGAAAGACGGGCGCGCCAATCTGCGCCACGCGCTGTTCGTGCTGCGCCGCCTGTTCGAGCCGGTGCCCGACGCCTGGATCTCCACGGCCAGCACCCTGGCGCTGAACCCCGATGTGATCATGGTCGACGTGCTGGCCATCATCGGCGCGACCGGCTACGAGTCATTGACGCTGGAGCAGCGCCTGGACTACGACCGCGGCAACTTTCTGGAATACACCGACCTGCCCGAAAGCGGGTCGTTCACCGCCTGGAAGACCAGCTGGCAGGCGCGCATCGAGCGCGACGTTTCGGAATGCCGCAGCGCGCTGCTGGCGCGGCTGGCGGAAGCGGGCCTGAATGAACAGGCGCTGGATACGGCCAAGAAGTGGGTGCACATACACCCGGAAGACGAGGGCGCCCACCGCCACCTGATCCGCCTGTTGCTCGATGGCGGCAATCGCGAAGCAGCCATGCTGGCTTACCAGCATTGCGTGGGGATCATGCGCGAGCGCTTCGACAGCGAGCCGTCCGAACAGACGCGCACCCTGGTCGAGACCGTGCTGCCCACGGCCGACCTGGATTCGCTGCGGCCCATCGAGCAGCGCCAGTACCAGCCCCTGGCGGTGCTGGCCGTGGCCTTGTCGCTGGACGAGTCCGACGATTATCCCGAGCAGTCCCTGCAAAGCCTGCAAACCGCGCGCAAGCACCTGCTGGAACTGGCGCGCAGCGAAGGCGCCAACGTGCTGGTCGGCGCGGACAGCAGCCTGGCGATCGTTTTCGGATACCCCAAGCTGACCGAACGCCCGGCCCATGCGGCCGGCAAGCTGGCCTGCGCCATCCGCGCCCTGTCCCTGCCAAGCGGCGTGCGGGTGGGCATGGGCATACACGCCGATATCGCTCTGGTGCAATCGACTTCCCGGCCGGACGCCGGCGCGCTGGTAAGCCAGCGCGCCATGCGGCTGGCCTACCTGGCCGATGCCGGCGAAGTCCTGATCAGCGCGCCGGCCCGCGACCGCCTGGCGGGCGAATTCGCCACGCACGCCGAAAAACGCCATGGGCGGAATCTGTGCCTGCTGGAGTTCCCGCTCGAGGCCAAGGTCGTGCGGCGCATGTTCGGCCGCGTGCGTGAATTCGACAGCCTGGTCCGCCTGTGGGCGCACCTGCCGGTGGCCCAGGCGCCCACCGTCATGATGGTGCGCGGCGAGGCCGGCATCGGCAAGTCGCTGCTGACGGGAGTCATGGCGGAGTATGTGCGCCACACCGGCGGCGACGTCTGCCTGCTGGCCTGCCACGAAGGCCATGACCACACGCCGTTCTACGCCGTGCGCGAATACATCATGCGGCGGCTGTCGCTGGAGTGGGGCGGCGTCAACGGCGCGCTGGATTCGCCCGAGTACCAGGGGCAGCTGGTCGACACGGTTTGCCAGCGCGTGGGCCTGGACGCATCGGTGCGCGGCAGCCTGCGCCGGGTGCTGTTTCCGGAACGCGAACGCGCCGCGTTGAACGATCTGTCGCGGTCTACCCTGATGCAGGCCCTGGCCGCCATCCTGACCCATCGCGGCCAGCAGCATCGCCCCTTGCTGCTGGTCTGGGAAGACCTGCACTGGGCGGATCATTCCAGCCTGGCGCTGATCGAACTGCTGGCCCAGCAGGGGCAGTCCGCGCCCACCATGATGCTGATGACCGCGCGGGAAGAATTCAATTGCGCCTGGCCCGCCCATGAACTGGCGCTCAAGCCGCTGGAACGCCAGGCCATCGCGGAATTGGTGGCTCACCGGGCCAAGGGGCAGCGCCTGTCGCCGAAGCTGCGCGCGCGCATCGTGGACGACGCCGACGGCATTCCTCTTTATGCCGAGGAAATGGTCCGCCAGGTCATGCTGGGCGCCGATATCGGCGTCACGCCCATTGTCGCGGACCTGATCGCCGCGCGCCTGTCGGACCTGGAGCCGGCCACGCGCAGGCTGGCGCAGTTTGCCGCGGTGGCGGGGCAGGTGGACGAGGCGCTGATGTCGCGCGCGGCGCAGGAGTTCGGCGTTCCGCCCGAGGGCATGCCTGAAGTCTTGCGCGAACTGCGCCAGCGCGGCCTGATAGAAGAGGGCATGCCCGCCAATTTCCGCCACGCGCTGGTTCGCGACGCGATTTATCACACGCTCAGCCCGGGCCAGCGGCGCATGCAGCACGAGAACGTGGCCAACTACCTGATCGACCTGGGGCCGCGCGCCGAGCCGGTCGAGTCGGCCTACATCGCCCGCCATCTCGAAATGGCCCAGCATGCCAACGCGTCGCACTGGTGGTGCCTGGCGGCGCGGGACGCGCTGGCGCAGTCCGGGATGACCGAAGCGCATGCGCTGACCGAGCGCGCCTTGCTGGCGCTGCGCTACATTGCCGATGTCCCGATGCGCCGCAAGATCGAACTGGATGTGCAGCTGCTGCGCGGTTCCGTGTTCACCGCGCTCAAGGGCGGCGGGGCGGCCGAGACCTCGCAGGCATACGCGCGCACCGCCGAACTGCAGCAGAGCAACGACGATCCGAATACGCAGTTCCTGTTGCTATGGGGGGCCTGGACCGTGGCGGTGAGCACCCGCACGCATACCGAAACCCTGCAGCAGGCCGACCGACTTTGCCGCTATGCCGACCAGACCGGCGACAGCGCCTTGCAGGGCCGGGCGCAGTATGCCTGCGGCTTCAGCTACTTGCTGACCGGCGACATGGTGGCCGCCGAACGCTGGCTGCGCACCAGCATACAAAGCCTGGGCGGGCATCCCGACCACTCCATGCGCTTCGCCCGCTGGGGCGCGGATGGCGTCTGTGCGGCAAAGGCCGTGCTGGGCTGGGCGCTGACCCTGCAAGGCCGCGAGGATGAAGGCCTGAAATCCGCGCAGTCCGGCCTGGCCGACGCCGACCGGCTCGACCACCTGGCCAGCCGGGTCCTTTGCCTGGCCATGCTGGGCGAAATCCACCGCCAGCGCGGCGATGACGACGAAGCCCTGCGCGCCGCCGAAACCGTGCGCGCCGCGGCGCACAGCGGCGATTTCGCGCTTTGGTATGGCCTGGCCGACGGCCTGGCGGGCTGGGTGCGGGCGCGCCGTGGCGAAAAAGGCGCGCTGGACGAAATACAGCGCGCCATCGATGCCTCGCGCACCGGCATGCCGGTGCTGCAGTCCGGCCTGGAATTGCTGCTGGCCGGCGCCTCTCTGGAGCAGGACCAGCCCGAGCGGGCCTCGCGGGCCGTCCATCGGGCAGCCGAGGCCATCGACCGGTTCGGCAGCCTGTTCATGCGCGGCGATTATCTTTGCCTGTTGGGCAACGTGGCCGCCCAGCAAGGCCAGCACGCCAAGGCGCGCGAATACTGGCAGACGGCCGTCGCCGAAAGCCGCCGGCTAGGCCTGACGCTGGCGGCGCGCAAGGCGGAAGCGCGTCTGAACAGTTCCTCGCAGCAGGCCGCGTAGGCAGGCGCGCCACGGGCGCGGGATTCAGGCCCGGGAGGCCGCCGGGCTGATACCGCACCATTGCCCAATGAAAAGGGCGATGGTCTTGGTGATCAGGCGCAGCGATTCGATGTGCACGCGCTCGTCGAAGCCATGGATATCGAGCGATCTGGGACCGTATACCAGGGTGGGCATATTGCCGTAGATCACGAACACCCGGGCGTCGAGATAGCCCGGAGTCGTGAAGCTCTGAAGATCGCTCTGGAAGCCCAGCTTGTGGCATTCCTGCAGTGTATTTTCGGCATCGCTGCCTTCTTCCAGCACATAGCCTTCGGCATAGAAGCCCGTGTAGGTAACCTGCGGCGGCGTGCCGCCCAGTCTTGGGTCGGAGGCCGCGTCGCGCAGGCAGGCGTCGATCTCGGCGCGCGCCTGGTCGGCCGTGGTGCCTGGGTAGATGGCTGCCCGCACATCGAATTCACACCAGGGCGGGACGGTCGAAGGCCAGTCCCCGCCTTCGATTTTCCCGATATTGAAATTGATGGGGTGGTCGAGATGTTCGAAGTGGCGGTGGCAATGGTGCTGGCCGTTCCATTTCGTTTCGATGCGGCGCAGCGCCTCGATTGCCGCATAGGCCGCGTCGATGGCGTTGAAGCCGTTTGCCATTTCTCGCGTATGCATGGGCCGGCCCTGCACGCGTACCTTGAACCAGAGCACGCCGACATTGGCGCGCACCAGCATGTTCTCTTCGGGTTCGGGAATAATGACGGCGTCGGCCCGGTAGCCGCGCAGCAGCGCGGCCAGCGCGCCGTTGCCGGTGCATTCTTCTTCCACCACCGACTGGAAATGAATCGGAGCGGCCGGCTCGTAGCCGGCCGCGCGCACGGCATCGTAGGCGAACAGGTTGGCGGCCAGCCCGGCTTTCATGTCGGCCGCGCCGCGGCCATACATCCAGCCGTCGATAATGGCCGGATCCCATGGCGAACGGCTCCACATGGCCGCCGGGCCCGTCGGCACCACATCGATGTGTCCATTGAGAATGAGAGAGCGGCCGGCCTGCTGTGCCGGGCGATAGGTGCCCACCACATTGAAGGCGTTTTCATAGGAAACGGTCACCGGGCCGAAGCCGGGATGCGATTCGATATCTTTCACATCGATCTGCCAGCGGTCCATCGTGAAACCGCGCTTGCGCATCGCTTCGTAAAGAAAATCCTGAGCGGTGTGTTCCTGCTCGCGCAGCGACGGAAAACGCACCAGGTCCTGGGTGAAGGCGAGCTGCGCGTCGAAATGCGCATCGACCGCCTGGAGAATGCGCCGTGTCTGCTCTTCGGTGAGCGCGCGGGGAGTACTGTTTTGCGTCATGCTGGGTTCCTTCGGCAATGAATGGATATCGGATCAGGCGGCCGTGGTGCCGGCGGCGCGCGGCGCGTCCAGCCCGCGGCGGCGCTTGTGTCCGGCCAGCGCCCAGATCGAGAGCAGCGTGATGGCGGAAAGGACCGAATAGAAGATCGCCAGGGGCATCCACTGGCCCGGATAGCGGTAGGTCAGCCAGGTGCCGACCAGCGGCGTCATGCCCCCCGCGATCGCGCCGCACAACTGGTACGACAGCGAGATGCCCGAGTAGCGCACATGCGGGGCAAAAGCCTGGCTGATGTACCCGGCCATCGCCGAATAGATCGTCGCCATGAAGACCAGCACGATGGCAATGCCGGCGATGATGCCCAGGGCGGTGCCCTGCGTGACGAGCATGAACATAGGGTAGGGCGCCAGCACCGAGCAGAACGCCGCCGTGATCAATACCCGGACGGGGCCGAGCGCGTCGGCCAGCCAGGCGGCCAGGGGCTGGACCAGGAACTGGATGATGGCGACGGCGAACAGGCAGTCCAGAATCAGCGCGCGGCTCAGGCCCAGCGTCTGGGTGGTGTAGGACAGCATGAACGTGTTGGTGAAATAGATGCCGCCGATCGCCACGGTGCAGACACCCATGCACAGCAGGACAGTGCGCCAGGCGGTGCGCAGCACCTCCCGGGCCGGAACTTCGGCGCGCTCCTGGCGCTCCAGGACTTGCGTGAAGTCGGGTGATTCATTGACGCCAACGCGAATGAAATAACCCACGAACAGCAGTACGGCGCTGACCAGGAACGGCACCCGCCAGCCCCAGCTGACGAAATCCGCTTCATCCAGCATCGCCAGCAGGCGGAATGCGAGCAGCGACAGGATCAGCCCCGCGGGACTGCCCAATTGCGCGAAAGAGGCGGCAAAGGTACGGCGGCGCTGCGAGGCGTGTTCGCCCGCCATCAGCACGGCGCCGCCCCATTCGCCGCCGACGGCGAGGCCTTGCGCCAGGCGCAGCAGCAACAGCAGGGCGGGGGCCCACAGGCCGGCGGCCGCATAGCTGGGCAGCAGGCCGATGCCGACCGTTGCCGTTCCCATGATGACCAGGGTTGCCATCAGCGCCTTCTTGCGGCCGACCCGGTCGCCCAGGTGGCCGAAAATGACGCCGCCCAGGGGGCGCGCCAGAAAGCCGGCGGCGAAGGTGCCGAACGAGGCCATGGTACTGACGAAGGGGTCGGCGGTGGGAAAGAACACCTTGCCGAACACCAGCGCGGCGGCGGTGGCGTAGATGTAGAAGTCATACCACTCGATGGTGGTGCCGATGAAGGCGGCGGTTGCGGCCCGGACGGGCTGGCGCGCCGTGGATGGGCTGGCAGGAGCGGCCATGGTTTTCCTCTTGGATGGATGTCGTTGTGCGAAGAAGCGTTATCGCTCCGCGCTGGACATAACGTCAATTTATGCTTTCTAATAAGAAACTTAAGCAACAATAATGACGCGCCATCTTGTGGCCATTCCCGGTTTTCTGCCGGCTTTCTGCTGCCTTGTGAGGCCAACCCCGCCAGTTGCCCGCGTTTCCCCATGCAAATTCCCATCCTGCAAGACCCTCGCTCCAGCGACCGCCTGGACTGGAATCTGCTGCGGACCTTTCTGGTCATTGTTCAGGAACGAAGCATCAGCGGCGCCGCCGCCAAGCTGCACCTGACCCAATCGGCAGTCAGCCAGGCGCTCAAGCGCCTGGAAGATCAGCTCGGGCGGCGGCTGATCGAACGGCACAACGTGGCTTTTACGGTTACAAATGCGGGCGAAGAAGCGTGCAGGGCGGTCGAGGCGATCCAGGGCAATGTGTCGCAGCTATTGGCGGATGTCTCGCAGGCGGAAGCGGAAGCCACGGGGCGTATCCGCCTGCTGGTCGCCAGCCGGATCCATTCCGCGGTGTACGACGATTTCTGGGCCGATTTCCACAGCCAGCATCCACGGATCGAGGTGCAGATGGACGTGCTGCCGAGCAGCGAGATCGTCACCCTGATACAGCAGCGGGCCGCCACGGCCGGCATCGCCTTGTGCCGGCAGATGCCCCGGCGCCTTGAAAGCAAAGTTTTCCTGCAGCAGCGCTATGCGCTGTTCTGCGGCCGCAACCATGCGCTGTTCGGCAAACAGGACGTCCGCATCGAAGAACTGCTGGGCGAGAACTTCGTTTCGTTCGCCAGCGACGCGCTTGGCGACAGCCTGTCGCCGTTAACCATTTTTCGCGACCAGCGGGGCTTTTCCGGCCGGGTGGTGGCAGCGTCGACGCAGCATGACGAGGTCAAGCGGCTGCTGATCGCCGGTTTCGGCATTGGCTGCCTGCCTGAGCACAGCGTGCAGGCGGATATCGAACAAGGGCGCCTGTGGCGCCTGCCGCCGGGCGAAGGCGTATGCACCGTGGATCTTCATCTGCTGTGGCACCGGGACGCGCAGCCGGCTGCCGCGGAAAAGGCGTTCCTGAAGCATTTCAGAGACTACATCGACAGATATTCCATGGCCGAACGCCTGGCCTCCAGCGGCGTTTGAATTACGCATAATGTATATTATGTAAAGTTACGAGCACGCCCGGCGCCGCAGGCCAGGCAGGATCGCGGAAAAACCGGCGAACTGCCCTACTTGACCTTCACCACGTCGTCCGGCTTACAGGTCTGATCGTAATCAGAAACCGCTTTCCCGGATGGCCAGGCTGGCGAAATATCTCAATATTGTCATCAGCCGGCTGCGCCTGACGCCCTCAAAATAGACCTTCCCGCGTTGCTCGCGCAGCAGCGGCAGCGGCTCATCCAGCTGCAGGCGCACCGTGTACAACGCCTGTTCCGGGATCAAGGCCTCTTGCTTTTGATACGCAGGAATGGGACCGTCATGCACCGTGGCGAGCAAGGGCGACGGCAATCGCTGCAACCGTGCCGGCGCGATGGTTTCAATGCTGCCGCACTGGCGCACCGGATCGCTTTCCAGATAGAAGCAGCCTTGGCTGCCAGGGCTTAGCGACTGGATGTCTTCTTCGCTGACATAAGCCTCGGCAATCCAGCGCGAAGGATCGACCAGCCGGCCCAGGCTCTGCTGCTGGCCAACCCAGCTGCCCGGCCGGAGCTCGGGCGGCACATCCAGCCAGGTGCCATCGAATGGCGCGCGCAGAATCAGTTTTTCACGTTCGGCGGCGACCGATTGCGCGTTGGCCAGGCTCATGGCCAGCGATTCCATCGTGGCGGCCTGCTGCTCCAGGCCGCTGGACTGGTCCAGCAGGCCCGACAGGCGCGCCGCACCCCCGCGGATGCCGGCCAGAGCGGCCTGGGCCTGGCTGCTCAAGTCGGGGTTCTCGAGGCTTAGCAATACCGTTCCGCGAGTGACCTGCCCTGCCCTGGCCAACTCGGTCACGCGCGCCGGTGTCGGGGTAAAGGCGGCCCATTGCTGAGCAGCCCGTGCCAGGGCAGGCGCCCGGATAGAGGTCGGAAGCGGTATCGCCAGCCACAGAATAAACAGCAGCAACACCAGCCACAGTACTGTGCGCCGTGCTCGCCGGATATGCCGCCGGCGCTGCGACCAGACTTTCAGCTCGCGCCAGCAGGGCCGCACGATGAAATAACCGAGCTCCACCGCAAGCAGCACCACGCCCAGCGCCTTGAAAAAAAAGTGATACACCGCCAACGCGATTCCCAGATAGATCACCAGCCGATAGAGCCAGGTCACCCACGCAAACAGAATCAGCCTGCGTCGCTGGCGCGGCGGAAAAGATTCGGGCCAGGGGTCGTTCCCACCCAGGACGAGGCGCCGCAGCGCCGTGCGCGCCAGGGCCGCAGCGCGTTCATGCAGGTTGGGCAGATCCAGCCAGTCAGACAGGATGAAATAGCCGTCGAAGCGCATGAACGGACTGGCATTGAGCGCCAGCGACAGCACCCAGCTGGTGGTGGCCAGATAAAAACAGGCCTGGCGCATCACCCCAGGCGGCAGCACCGCCCACAGCAGCGTAGACAGGCCGGCGATGATCAATTCGGTGGTGATCCCGGCCGCGGCGATCATCAGCCGCTGGCGCGGCTCGGTCAGGCGCCACGACTCGCTGGTATCGGTGTACAGCATGGGCCACATGACCAGAAAAGCCACGCCCATGTGCCCGACCCTAACCTTGAAATGCGTCGCCACCAGGGCATGGCCGAACTCGTGCAGGGTCTTGGCCACGGCCAGCGCCAGCGCGAATCCGAGCGCGCCTTTCCAGGACACCGATTCGAACAGGGTATGCTGGAATGTGTCCCACTGCCGCAAGGTCAGGAACACGCCGGACAGGCTCAATGCGGCCACCAGCCAGGCAGTCAGGGGGTGGAACAGAAAGCGCAGGCGGCGATACAGGCGCGACAGCCAGTACGTGGGGTGGATGAGCGGAATGCGGAAGAACAGGTAATTGTGCAGCCACCATTTCAGCTGCATCCACGGACGCCGAGGCTCAGCCGCTGCCATGGCCTGGCTTTGCGATGGCGCTGCGCGCAATAATTGATTGCTGCGCAAGAACTCGGCGAATTCCCCCAGCTGGGCACCGTCGGGCTGCAAAGGGGTGGCTTGGGCAATGTCGGCGAGCAGCTCATCAGGCTTCATCTTCCAGCGCGCCAGAAACTCGAATTCCAGCCAGCCGATGCGAAAATGGCGGTTGCGCACAGGGTCTTCAATGATCCAGGCCGGGCTGCCGTCGATTTGCGGCGAAGCGCCGAAAATGCGCAGATCTTCACGCAGCCCGGGCAAGGATCGCGCGGCCGGCATGGTTCAGAACCCCGTGAAAGCCCGCAGCGCGGCCAGCGGCCGGCGGATGATCTCGAAACCCAGCACCGACCTGCCTCCGGAAATTCTGGCGGTGCCCTTCAGGCCGATGCGGGCGCCCTCGCCTTCGTCGATACTGGCGCGCAGGCGGTAGCTGGGCACGCCTTCGGGTGTCAGGGCCGCCTCGTAGCTGGTCTCGATGATACGGCCATGCAGCGGCTTCAAGGGCCGCACCGTCAGATAGAAATCGACCGGCGCCCCGACATCCAGCGAGATGGCGTCGGACGCGGGCAGTTGTATCAGCATTGCGGGCCTGGCGGGATCGGCCAGTTGCATGATGCGCTCACCTGTGACAACCGGCTTGCCGATCCAGTCGTTGACGTCGGCAAACACGGCCACGCCGGCCCGCGGCGCCCGCTGTTCCAGCCGCTGCAGCTGGGACTTGATGGACGCCAGCTCGGCGCGCCGTTCTTCCGCGCGGCTTTGCAGCACCGTCAGCCGCGCCCTGCTGTCTTCATTGCGAAAGGCGGTCTGGCTGGCCGCGAGGTACTCTGCGTCGGCCACCGCTACAGCCCGGGCCGCGACTGCGAGGCGATGGCTCAATGTCGTGTCATCCAGCGAAAACAAAAGCTGCCCAGCCTGGACCGTTTGGTTGGGACGGACGTGAACGGCCTTGATGACACCATCCAGCGGCGCACTGACCACTTCCAGGTCCAGCGAAGTGACTTCGCCCGGGGCCAGCGCCCGCTGGTGCACTGGAAGAAAGCACAAAGCCACCAACAACAGCAGCACCAGTTTGGCCAGCCGGCCCTTGCGCCAGCTTCGGATCGGCCTGCTGCGCCGCGCCAGCAGTTCCCAGCTGTAGGCCCAGGCCTGGCCCAGGCGCGCCATCACGGCCCGCTGCCCGGGAGTCGGGGATTGGTCCAGCAGATACACGACCCAGCCCAGCGGCTTGCCCGCGCGGGACTTCAGCGGCCACAGCCATACGCCCTCGGTCCACCACTCGTTCCATCCCTGGGCGGTAAGCGTCGTGGCGCCCTCTTCGGGCGGCGCCGTCAGCCAGAGGTCTTTGCCGTCGGCCACCTGCTCGCGCAACCATTTGCGGGTGCGCTCCAGCCACACCAGGTAAGGCGATTCCTGGTCGGTCGACACCAGGCCGGAAATATTCAGCAGGCGCCACTTATCGCCCTGCTCTTCGAATACCAGCGCCTGGCGATAATTCAGTAAAGGGTGCGCGTCATTGGCGATATGGAAACTCAACTGCTGGATATCGTCGGCCTGGCGCGCCAGGCCCTCGACCTCCGCCAATTGAAGCAACAGGAGGATATCTTCCTGCATCAGCTTATTTGGATAGTTGGAAGTCTGCTATTCCACTCATGCCCGGCATCAGTTCCTGCTGCGGGTCCTCTGCCTTCCCTTCCAGTTCAATGGACTGGGCCACCGCGTCGACCCGGGCGTTGATCGCCGTGACAACGGCACTGTAGCGCTTGCCGGTTTCGATGACGTCGATCTGGAACGGCGTGCCGACCTCCACATGGCGCAATTCGCGCGACGGCAGGTTCAAGCGCAGTTTCACCGGGCCATCGCTGACCAGGTCAGCCAGCGGCGTGCCGACGCTTACACTTTCGTGAGGGCGTACGTAAAGCTTGGCGACGCGCCCCGAATAAGGCGCGGCTACCGTGCAGTAGTCGACCTGGGCCTGAGCCAGTTCCTGGGCGGCGGCGGCGCGGTCAGTTGCCGCGCGGGCCAGCGCTACTTCAGTATCGCCGGCCGCATCCAGCTTGCGCAGCCCGACCTTGGCGCGCAGCGTTTCCTTGGCGCCGGCCAGTTCAGCGGCCGCCATGCGCAGGCGCGCCTGCGGCTCGGCGCATTCCAGCCGAAACAGTACGTCGCCTTCTTCTACGTGTTTGCCGAGCCGCGCGTCCATGACGTCCAGGCGCCCGGCCATCGGGGCCGCCAGTGTACTTTCCGGGTTGGCGGTCAGCAGGACGCGGATGGCGTTGGGGTCGCTTACCGCAGCCAGGGGATCTGTCTGAGCCCAGGCCGGCAGACAGCAGATCGCGCTGGCCAGCGCCGCCTGAGCAACAAAGATGCGCGCTATTCTGACCGTCATTCGACCTCGCTTTGGGCCAGCAGGGTCGAGTGCTCCCAGTTTTCCATGGTTTTCTGGATTTCCTTGGCCAAGGTGGCGATATCGTGGCTTTGGATCACATCCGGCATCACGTCCAGCCCCACTGAGTTATACAGCCGGCCCCAGGCCGCCTGCGCGTCGGAATAGGCCGCGAATCGCTGGTATCGCGACAACAGCCAGCGCGCATCGGCCCGGATGTATTCCAGCTTCGAGTCGGCCGAGATGCTGGCGCTGGCCTTGGCATAGTCGCGCAAGCGGCTGTCGACTTCCATGCTTTGCTCGGCGAAATTGAACTGTTCCCGGGCCAGGTAATAGCGCTGCGCCGCCACCCGCACCTGGGTCAGCACCGCCATCGACAGGGCCATGCGGCGCAGATCGGCGACCTTGTCCTGGTTCTTCCCGGCGGCGTCCAGGGCGGGCATGCTGAGCAGATTCAGGAGATTCCAGGACACCCGTATGCCTATGGCATTCCAGCTGTTGTTGTACAGATATTTGTTGGAGTCATAGTGCGCGCCCGCGGTAAAGGTAATATGCGGCCACAGTTCGGCCTTGGCAATCTTGATGTCGTTCTCTGTGACACGCTTGCGATACCACTCTTCCATGATCTCCGGCCGGTTCTCCAGCGCCAGGTGTTCGAGCGTCTGGACATCGAAATTCGGCATCGGAATGGCAGGTTCGGCTTCGTCGGCCACGCGGAACTCCGTGCCCGGAGGCAGCGACATCAGCGCGGCCAGCTCGGACCGCGCCAGTTCCAGGTCCTGGCGGCGCGTCGACAGCAGGCCGACGGCGTCCAGCAGGGCCCGCTGGTAGGCCAATGCCTGCTGGCGCGGCAGCAGGCCGCGCTTTTCGGCTTCGCGCGCCGACGCCAGGCCGTCGTTCACGCGTTCCATCAGTTCGTCCACGCGCGCAATCAGGCGCTGGGCGCCCACCGCGCGCCAATACGCATTGCGCACGTCCTGAAGCACGTTCTGCACGACTTTGCGGCGTCTTTCCTCGGCCATCAAGACCTGGTCCATCTTCTGCTGCGACCGCTCATAGGCGACCACGAAATCCAGCGTGCTCCAGGTCAGTTCCAGGTCGGCCAGCCGATGGTAGCGCTGTTCTGACGTAGACGGCCGCAGACTGACTTCGCCATCATCGATGCCGACCGAGGTTCCGCCCGATTCGTTGGAACGGCTGGTGTAGCCCGCCGACGCAATCAGCTTGGGCAGCATTTCATGCCGTGTCACGTCCACCAGATTGCGCGCCAGCGCGCTTTCCATGAGCTTGAGCCGGTAGTCCAGGTTGTATTTCAACGCGCGCGCCGCGGCTTCGTAGAAAGTGATCGGATGCGTCACCGGCTCCTGGTCCGCATACATCATCTTGCGGTCTTGTTCGATACGCTGCTCGATCTCATCTTTCGTATATGGGGCAGCCAGCTGGGTGGATGAGCAGGCTGTCAATCCCACGATGGCCAGCGCAAGCAAGCTGAGACGGAACTCCCGGTATGCCTTCATGTCACGCTCCTCTCGTTTTGCTGATTTCCCCATCAGGCCGCCAGGCCTCGCGCAGCACGGGACGGCCGGCGCTGGCGCGGATCTGTTCGCTGAAAGACCCGGCCCGGGGCGCCACGCCGTTCTGCCCGGGTTCTTTCGCGCGTTCGTTTTCCCGTTCCCGCTCGGACCCGGGCTGCATCCGCAGTTCGCGGTAAGCAAAGGCTGAGTCGTCGCGCAGCAGCCCGTCGGCGGACAAGAACACCCTTGAATAACGTGTCTGCATCAAGGCGTCCTCATAACGGGCCAGCCATTGCAGGGCCTGTATGGTGGGGGTAAGCGGCGTATCGTGGTCCTGTTCCAGCAGGCCGGCGGCCAGCGACTCGATGGTGATTTCAGGCGGCAGGTCGAGCCCGGGCTGTTGGCCGCGTATGCTGGCCTGCAGCCAGCGCTGCAAGATAAGACTGTCGCGCACGGCCGGCGTCACAAAAACCACGGGGTCCACATTCAGATCGTGGACAAGGCGCTGCTGCAGGTCCTGCGCGCCAAACAGCCCATGCGGATCGCCGCGGTCCACATATGCGGCATCCAGGTCCAGCACAATGGTCAGCCGCGCCTGCGACTGCTGGCCGGCAAGATCGGTGACGGTGTAGACGAACACGTCGCTCAGGATCGGGCCTCGTCCCCGTGCAGCCTCGACATCGGCATTGCTCAGGTCGATCTCATAGCGGTAGCTGCCGTCGGCATTCATGACGATATAGCCATAGCGACCAGCCAGCCGTTCGCCAGCCCCCGCCTGCTGATCCCCCTGCTCCGCCCGGATTCCCGAAACTTCGAGCTCATCGCCGCCGTCCACGTCGCTGTCGTTGTCCAGCACATTGCCTTCGGTGGTTGGCGGCCCATCCACGTCATTGACGCTATTGCTGTCGTCCCTGGCGACAGGCGTGTCGTCTCGGCCCGCAATGGTGACCACCAGGCGCGCCTGGGCAGTCACGCCGGCCGCGTCGCGCATGGTGTAGGTGAAGACTTCGGTCAGCGTTTCACCAGCGGTGCGCAAGGCCTGGACCTGCGGATTGTTGTTGTCGACGATATATTCATAGGCGCCGCCGGCGGTCAGCACCAGCCTGCCGTACTGTCCCGTCGTGCCGCCGCCCACCGTGCCTGCCTCGCCGGCGGTTTCAACGGCCACGACTGTCTTTGTGTCGCCGTGGTCGACATCGCTGTCGTTGTCGAGCAGGTTGCCCGCGGGATTGACGCCCCGGTCGGTGTTGTTCACGCCGCCGGCTTCGACCGCATCGGCGGCATCATCGTTGGCTGTCGGGATATCGTTGGCCCCATTGATGNGACCATCACCATCGCCGGCAGCTACGACGCGCCGCAGGCGCAGGACGATACGGACGCGGCCACGCCGGCCACGGCGATCTCGCCGGCGGTCGATGCCACGGGCTCGGTGCTGGCCAACGATACCGATGTGGACGCGGGCGACACCCAGGCGGTCGACGGCATCCGCGCCGGTTCGGGAAGCGATGGCTTTACCGAGATGGACAGCGATGGAACCCAACACATCAATGGCCTGTACGGCTGGCTGGATATCGCCGCCGATGGCACCTATACCTACCACGCCGACGAGACCAATGCAGCGGTCGCGGCGCTGGCCGTTGGCGAGCAACTGCAGGACGTGTTCACTTACCGCGTCATCGATGGCGGCGGACTGACCGACCAGGCCGAACTGCAGATCACCATCAACGGCGCCAATGATCCACCCGTGGCGACGCCGGTCGTCGGCATTGCCGTCGAACAGGGCGTTGGCAACCCAGGGCGCGATCCCAGCGGCGACTTGACGCAGCGCAACGTGGATGCCGAAGGCCAGCCCTTGACCGTGGTGGGAATCCGCACCGGACCGGAAGGCGGCGGCGGTTCTGCAGGCACGATCGGGGCGAGTTTGCGGGGCCGCTACGGCGATTTGCTGGTCAATGCCGATGGCACCTACACCTACGTGCTGGACAACAGTCTGCCAGAAGTGGATGCCTTGCGTTTGGCATCTGACACGTTGACGGATGTATTCACTTACACGATATTGGACGATGGCGGCGTGCAGGACCAGGCCACCCTTGCGATTGTGATTACAGGCCAGAACGACGCGCCGGTGGCCACTGATGATCTGGCCGACGCGGTCGAAGCCGGCGGGACAGGCAATGCCGATCCAGGCGCCAACCCAAGCGGCAATGTGCTGGACAACGACAGCGATGTCGATGGCGGCGACACGCAGGCAGTCGTAGCGGTAGAGGCCTCTGGCGAGGCCGGCACGGTGGGTGGCAGTACGGTGGGCCAGTACGGTACGCTGGTATTGACCGCCAGCGGCGATTATGGCTATGTGGTTGATAACGGCAATCCGCAAGTTCAGGCCCTGCGCACCGCCGGCGATACCTTGACCGAGGTCTTCACCTACACCATGCGCGACGCCGCGGGCGTCACCAGCTCGGCTCGCCTGGTCATTACGTTGTCCGGAGCCGATGACGCGCCCGTGGCGCAGGACGACACGGGCGCCGCCGTGGAAGCCGGCGGCACGGATAATGCGACCCCGGGCAGTNGGCCGCGGCCGCCTGGGTCCATGCTTTCATGATTTGTCTCCGGTGCTTGTTGTTGTCGGCAATCTTGGGGGGGGGGCGGTGTCAGGCGTTCGGTGAATCTTTGGTGTTCGGTGTCAGGCACCCTGCGGGAGCCTGACACCTGGCCACGCCTGGCGAAGAGCGGTCAGGCGGGGAACTCGACCATGGCTTCGCCGGTGGCCACGGTTTCGCCGCGCTGGTTGGTAACCTGCACGTCCAGCGTGGCCCACTGGCTTTTTTCGGTCTTGCGGGTGGCGGTGATGGTGGCGCGGGGGGTAATGGTGTCGCCCGGCTTCACCGGCGCTTTCCAGCGGGTTTCCAGGCGGCGCTGCACGCCGCCCTGCGGGTACAGCCAGTCGGTCAGCATCTTGGCGATGACGCCGAAGTTGTTCATGCCGTGCATGATGATGCCGCCGAAGTGGGTCTTGCCGAAGCTGCCCTGCATGTAGTTGTCGTCCAGGTGCAGGGGGTTGAAATCCAGCGAGGCTTCGCAGAACTCGCGGATGGATTCGCGGGTGGGCGAAAACGGCGTGCCGTCGATCTGCTGGCCGGTTTTCAGGGTGTCGAATGCGTGGGTCATGAATGCGGTTCCTTGGGGCGCGGCGGGGTTACAGGGGGCGGATGGTCCAGCCGCGGCCAGAGCAGATCACTTCGTCGTGCTGGTTGAAGAACACGTTGTCGTGCACGGCGAACAGGCGGTCTTTCTTGATGAACTTGTCCAGCGCGCGGGCCTGCAGGCGGATGACGTCGCCGGGCCGGGCCGGGATGTTGTAGCTCCAGGACTGGCCGGCGTTGACGGTGCCGGGGCTGCGCATCCAGTCGTCGGTGGGGGTGCACGCGAACATTAGCAGGATGTGGATGGCCGGCGGGGCGATCAGGCCCTGGTAGGGCGAATTGCGGGCGTATTCCTCGTCGAAGTACAGCGGGTGCATGTCGCCCACCACGCGGCAGTATTTCTGGATGGCTTCCAGCGTCAGGGTGTAGGGGATGGTTTTGCGCGGCTGGCCGGGGACGATGTCGTCCCAGATCTTGCGCGACTGCGCGTCTTTCCAGAAATCGGTTTCGAAGGTGGGTTCTGTCATGGCTGCGGGGCTAAGGTGAAAAACGGTTGATCGGCCTGGGCATCGTGCTACAATGACCGCTTAGCGGATAATTGAATCCGCTTTACGGTCATTCTGCGGGCCGAATTTTGCCGTGTCAAGCACATGGCGGGGGATGGCATGGCAACTCCAGAAAGCGAATCGTTCGTTCGCACCTTTGCGCGCGGGCTGAAAATCATCGAAGCCATGGGGCAGGGCGCGGCCCGGCAAACCCTGGGCGACGTGGCCGAAGCGGTGGACTTGCCGCGCACCGCGGTGCGGCGGTTCCTGCTTACCCTGATCGATTTGTCGTTCGTGAAAACCGACGGCAAGTACTACTGGCTGACGCCCAAGGTGCTGCGCCTGGGCCTGTCGTACCTGTATTCGCTGCCCTACTGGCGCCAGGCCCAGCTGGCGCTGGAAGAGCTGTGCGCGCGCATCGGGCAGTCGTGCGCGGTGTCGGTGCTGGATGAAGAAGACATCGTGTACGTGCAGCGCCTGCATACCCGGCGCATCCTGCCCATGAGCCCGTCGCTGGGCAGCCGGCTGCCCGCGCACGCGGTGTCGATGGGGCGCGTGCTGTTGTCGGGCCTGAACGACGCGGCGCTGGATGCCTACCTGCAAACCGCCACGCTGAAGAAGCTGACCAGCGCCACCGTGGTGGACCCGGCGCGCCTGCGGGCCGCTATCGAGCAGGTGCGCGAACAGGGCTATGCCTGGATCGACGGCGAACTGGACGAGTCCATTGCCGGGCTGGGCGTGCCGGTGCGCGACAAAGACGGCGCCATCGTGGCCGCCATCAACGTCAGCCTGCCGGCGGGCACGTTCGACGAAGCCACGGCGCTGCGCGAATTCCTGCCGGAACTGCGGCATACCGCGTCGCAGCTGCGGGCGGCGGGGGTCAGCTACTGAGGCGGGCAGGCGCGCCCGATACCCGCCGGGCGCCCGTGTCCGCTACATTAAGCGCCATCGCCGGGCAGCGCCGCCGGCTCTGCTTAAAGGCACCCCGCCATGCCGCGCCGTCTTCCCCCCTTGCCCGCCCTGCGCTTTTTCGAGGCCGCCGGCCGGCTGTGCAGTTTCAAGCTGGCCGCGGCCGAGCTCAGCGTGACGCCCAGCGCGGTCAGCCACGGCATTGTGGGGCTGGAGCAGGCGCTGGGCGTGGACTTGTTCGTGCGCGGGCCGCGCGGGCTGTCGCTGACGCCGGAAGGGGCCGATTACCTGCTGTATGTGTCCGAAGCGCTGTCGCTGATCGCCACGGCCACGCAGCGCCTGCCAGTCGGGCCAGCCGGCCGCGGCATCGCCATCAGTTGCGCGCCCACGCTGGCCTCGCGCTGGCTGCTGCCGCGCCTGCATGGGTTCCGGGCGCAATGGCCGGGCGTGCACATCACCGTCGATACCTCGCAGCGGCATGTGGGCTTTCCGGTAGACGGCTTCGACTTCGCCATCCGCATGGGCCGCGGCGTGGTGTCGGCGGCAAGCTGGACGCGCCTGTTCGGCGAGCAGCTGGTGCCGGTGTGCAGCGCGGCGTACCGGACCCGCCTGCCCATGGTGGACGGGCGGGCCGACCTGCGGCAGGCCACCCTGATCCACGTCGACCTGGCCAGCGAAGACTGGCAGGCCTGGCTGGACGCCGCAGGCATCGAGGCCGCGGACGACGTCGGCCTGGCGGGCGGCCTGCGCTTCGACACCATCCAGCTGGCGTTCGAGGCCGCCGCCGCGGGCCTGGGCGTGGCGCTGGGCCGGCGGCCGCTGGTGGATCGCGACCTGGCGGCCGGCACGCTGGTGACGCTGGACCTGCCGGTCATGCAGGCCGAAACGGCGTACTGGCTGGTGGGGTCGGAAAGCGTGGCGCGGCGCAGCGAGCTGCTGGCCTTCCGCGACTGGGTGGTCGGCGAGGCGCAGGCGCTGGCGGGATAGGCCGGACAGCGCGCGGATGAAGCATTTTCATCCGCCATCAAAATCTTTTCCTTTGCCGGCGCGTGCGTGCGCTGCCACCATGCCGGCAAAGGAGATCGCATCATCATGCAAACCGCAGACCGCGCGCATCCGCTGGCCAGCCCCGTGATCGGGGTGATCGTCGCGGCGGCGCTGATACTCAGTGCCGCGATGGGCGTGCGGCAGACCTTCGGACTGTTCATCAATCCGTTCTCGTTCGACCGCGGCCTGCCGGTCACGCAGATCGCCTTTGCCATTGCCGTGCACAACCTGGGGTGGGGGGTGGCGCAGCCGTTCGCCGGGGCGGCGGCCGACCGTTATGGCTCGGCGCCGGTGGTGGCGTTCGGCGCGGCCGCCTTCGCGGCCGGGCTGGCATTGGCCACGGCGGCGCATTCGCCGGTGCTGCTGATATTGGGCATGGGCGTGCTGGTGGGCATCGGCATCAGCTGCACCAGCTTTGGCGTGGTGCTGGCTTCGGTGGGGCGGGCCGCCTCGCCGCAGCGGCGCAGCATGGCGCTGGGCCTGGCCAGCGCTGGCGGCTCGGTGGGGCAGGTGGCGCTGGTGCCGTTCGCCCAGGTGCTGCGCGAAAGCGCCGGCGTGTCGGCTTCGCTGCTGGCCCTGGCGGCGCTGATGCTGCTGGTGGCGCCGCTGGGCATGCTGCTGGACCGGCCCGCGGCGCGCGGCGCGGCGGCGGCCGCCGAAGCACCGGCGCTGCCGCTGAAGCAGGCCGTGCTGCATGCCTGCCGGCATCGCGGTTATTGCCTGCTGACCCTGGGTTTCTTTACCTGCGGCTTCCAGCTGGCGTTCATTGCCACGCATTTACCCGGCTACCTGCTGCTGTGCCACATGCCGGCGGGGCTGGGCGCCACGGCGCTGGCGCTGATCGGGCTGTTCAACATGGCCGGCAGCTGGGCTTGCGGCTGGCTGGGCGGGCAGTATCGCCAGCAAGTTGTGCTGGGCTGGCTGTACCTGATACGCGGCGCGGCCATCGCGGCGTTTTTCCTGCTGCCCAAGAGCACGCTGTCGGTGGTGCTGTTCGCGGCGGTAATGGGCCTGACCTGGCTGGGCACGGTGCCGCTGACCAGCGGGCTGGTGGCCAAGGTGTTCGGCACGCGCCACTTGGGCACCTTGTTCGGCGTGTGTTTTCTCAGCCACCAGGTGGGCTCGTTCCTGGGGGCCTGGCTGGGCGGGCTGGTGTTCGACCTGACCGGCTCGTACACCCCGGTGTGGGCGGCCACGGCGCTGGCGGGCCTGGTGGCGGCACTGCTGCATTTTCCCATCGACGACCGCGCCGCCGCGCCGGCGCCGGGCGCCGCGGCCATGGCCCAACGCTGAATCGATTGTTGATATAGTGGTTGCTTCTGCCCGCGTGGGCCAGCCACTCTGTTTGCCGTCGATGTCCCAGGTTTTGTCAGATCCGCAGCCCACTGTGCCCGCTGAAGCGTCCGGCATTTCGGATGCCGTGCGCGTGCTCGAAGAAGACATCGTGCTGGGCAGCCTGCATCCGCGCGAACGCCTGATCGAAGACGACCTGATCCGCCGCTTCGGCTTCAAGCGCCATGCGGCGCGCGAGGTGCTGGCCGAGCTGGCGCGGCGCGGCCTGGTCGAACGCCGCAAGAATTTCGGCAGCGAAGTGCGGGCCTTCGAGCCGCAAGAAGTGGCCGAACTCTACCAGCTGCGCGAATTGCTCGAAGCCGAGGCCGCGCGTACGCTGCCGTGCCCCCTGCCGGCGCCGGCGCTGCGCCAGCTCACCGACATCCAGCGCGAGCACGACCGCGCCGTGGCGGCCGCAGACCCGCGCGCGGTGTTCCATACCAACCAGCGCTTTCACCAGGCGCTGTTCGGCTTTTGCGAAAACGGCGTGCTGCAGAAAGCCATCCAGGAATACGCGCGCCAGACGCACCCCATCCGCTTCAGTTCGCTGGTGGACGCCTCGTACCGCGAGCGCGCGCGGCAAGAGCACTGGGCCATGATCGCGGCCCTGGAAGCGGGGCGGCGCGACGAACTGATCCGCCTGTGCCGCGAGCACCTGGCGCCGTCGCGCGATGCCTACCTGGCGCTGAACCGCCACCTGTACCCGCGCGGCTGACGCGCCGCGCGGGCCGCCCGGCGGGCCGCTAGCCGGCCGTGCCCAGGCTCGGCAGCTCGCGGCCGCGGGTCTCGGGCAGCAGCAGGGTGGCGATCAGCACCACGGTGTAGGCGCCGCCGGCGAAGATGCCGATGGCCATGGCCAGGCCCATGCTGTTGCTCAGGTAGCCCACCAGGCTGGGAAACAGCGCGCCGATGCCGCGGCCGAAGTTGTAGGCGAAGCCCTGGCCGTTGGCGCGGATTTCCGACGGAAACAGCTCGGTCAGGTAGGCGCCCAGGCCGCCGAAGATGCCCGAGGCGGCAAAGCCCAGCGGAAAGCCCAGGAACAGCATCTGTTCATCGGTCAGCGGCACCTGGGTGTACACATACACGCACACGCCCGACAGCACCGAATAAATGATGAAGTTGATGCGGCGCCCCAGGCGGTCGGCCATGTGCGCGCCGGCGATGTAGCCGCAGAACGAGCCCAGGATGATCACCAGCAGGTAGCCGCCGGTGTTCAGCACCGACAGGTGGCGCTCCACTTTCAGGTAGGTGGGCAGCCAGGTGGTGACCGCGTAGTAGCCGCCCTGGATGCCGGTGCACAGCAGGGCCGACAGCAGCGTGGTTTTCAGCAGCGCGGGCGAGAAGATCAGCCAGGGCGACAGCTTGGGCTGGTCCGTGGCCTGCTTGCGCGCCTGCTGGAAGATCTCGGGTTCGGGCACGTGCTTGCGGATATACAGCACCAGCAGGGCGGGCAGCACGCCCACCCAGAACAGGCAACGCCAGGCCCATTGCTCGGGCAGCAGCGTGAAGGCAATGGTGTACAGCAGGGCGGCCACGCCCCAGCCCACCGCCCAGCCGCTTTGCACGGTGCCCACGGCGCGGGCGCGGTGCTGCGACTTGATGATCTCGCCCATCAGCACCGAACCCACCGCCCATTCGCCGCCAAAGCCCAGGCCCTGCAGCGCGCGCAGGATGAAGATCTGCTCGAAGTTCTGGGTAAAGCCGATGCCCACCGTGCACACCGAGAACCACAGAATGGTGATCTGCAGGATGCGCACCCGGCCGTAGCGGTCGGCCAGGATGCCCGCGCCCCAGCCGCCAATGGCCGAGAACAGCAGCGTCACGGTGCCCAGCATGCCTGCCTGGCCCCGGTCGATGCCCCACAGCGCCACCAGCGTGGAAATCACGAAGGTGAACACCATGTAGTCCAGGGCATCGATGGTCCAGCCCAGGAATGATGCGTAGAAAGTGCGTTTGCCCGTAGGCGTCAGCTCGCGGAACCAGCTCATGTCGTGTCTCCGTTGAGAATATTCAGCCTACGGCCGGGAAGTCGTACAGGGCCTGCGGGTTGTCCACCAGAATGCGCTGGCGCATGGCTTCGGTGGGCGCCCATTTGGGCAGCAGGTTGCGCAGCACGCCGGTGTCGGGCATGCGGCTGATGGCGACGTGGGGCCAGTCGCTGCCCCACACCATGCGGTCGGGGGCGGCTTCGATCAGGGCCTGCGCCCAGGGCGTGACATCGTCGTAGTGGTCGAACTGGTCGCTGATGCGGTAGGCGCCCGACAACTTGGCCCACCAGCCGTATTCCTTCACGCCATGCAGCAGGGCCTGGAAGCCGGGATGCTGCTGGCCTTCGGCCACGGGCATGTGGCCCATGTGGTCGAACACGCAGGGCACGGGCAGCCTGGCCAGGCGCGGCATCAGGCCGGGCAGGTGGCGCACGTCCATCAGGAATTGCGCATGCCAGCCCAGCCGGGCGATGCGCGGGGCCAGTTGGTCCAGCGCATCCAGGCCGACGCCGCCGCCGAACAGCACATTGAAGCGCACGCCGCGCACGCCGGCGGCATGCATGCTTTCCAGTTCGCGGTCGGTGACGCCGGCGTCCACTACCGCCACGCCGCGCAAGGTGTCGGGGTGCCGGCCCAGCACGTCCAGCATGTAGCGGTTGTCGGTGCCGTGCACGCTGACCTGCACCAGCACGCCGCGGGTCATGCCGCAGCCGGCCAGCATGGCCAGGTACTTGTCTTCGGGCGCGGGGGGCGGCGTGTAGCTGCGGTTTTCCACGTACGGGTAGCGCACGCCGTCGCCGATGACGTGCGCGTGCGTGTCGCACGCGCCGCGCGGCACCTGGAACGTGGCGGGGGCGATGTCGGGCAGAGGGCCCAGGCAAAGGGTGTGGTCGACGGGCGGGATATCCGGGGGCTGCGTCATGGCGGGCTCGCTTTGTTATTGAATGTGGGCGAGGTTACGCCTGCACGGCTTTGATCGTCAATAACATTGTCAATAATTAAGGCGGCTGCAAGGCTCGCCTCATATTGACAAATGATTGCCCGTTAACAGTTGCCGGGCGTGAAGAGGAAGTTGCTGCTGAAGCGGCGGGCCGGGCCCGCCGCCGCTATGCCGCCTTAGAACCGGTGGCGGATGCCGACGCCGGCGGCTGTGCTCTTCAGGCCGTCGATGAAGGCGTAGTCTTTGCCGTACGAACCGTAGGCGTACAGGTTGGTGCGCTTGGACAGGTCGTAGGTGTAGCCCAGGCTCCAGACGTTCATGGTGGAATCGCCGCCGGTCAGGCGGTCGTTGGACGGGTCGACGCGCTGCCACGAGGCGAATACGCTGCTGGCGCCGCCGACGGGCACGGTGCCGCCCACCATGTATGCGTTGGCCTTGAAGCCGTCCACGAAGCGGTTGGTGCCGAATTCATTGCTGAACGGCGTGCCGGACGGAAGGTCCTGCCCGGTGAACCAGCCGTCGGTGGTGCGCGCGTAGGCGGCCGCCAGCTTCACGACTTCGAAGTCGTACGACACGCCGGCTGCATATTGGCGGGGCGTGGCGTTGTTGTCGATTTGCGTGCTGCCGTTGCTGCCGTTGAGCTGGTCGTAGGTCAGGGTGAGGTTCAGCGGGCCGTTCAGGTAGCGCAGGCCGGCGGTGATGCCGCGCGTGTTGTCGGCGGTGCGAAAGCCTGTTTCGTCGGCGTTGTTGTCGTCGACGTTGAATGAGTAGCCCACGCCAAACTCGAAGCCGCCCACCGAAGGCGTGCGGTACATCACCATGTTGTCCCAGCGGGTGGTGTTGGCGGAACTGGCGCCCAGGCCCAGATTGGACTGCGTGTAGCTGGTGTAGAAGGGATCGATGTCGGCCAGGTATTTCGAGGCCATGTTGGTCTGGCGGCCGAATTCCAGGATGCCCCAGCTGTCGTTGGCCAGGCCGATGGTGGCCTGCCGGCCGAACAGGCGGCCGCCTTGCGCGCGATTGCCGTTGCCCGAATCGAAGCCGCTTTCCAGCTGGAACACCGCGCGCAGGCCGTCGCCCAGGTCTTCCGAGCCGCGCAGGCCCCAGCGCGAGCCGGCCTGGATGCCGTTGATCATGCCGATGCGGCTGCCGTCGTATCCATCGCCCTTGATTTTGTTGTAGCCGATGCCGGTGTCGATGACACCATAGAGAGTGACCGACGTCTCAGCCTGAGCAGCGCCTGCGAAACCGGCCAGCAGGGCAGTGGCGAGCAGCGTCTTTTTCATGAGGGGGATCTCCGTTGAGTTGAGGGGGGAACAAGCACAACGCCGCGGCGCTTTTGCAAGGGCCGCGGCGTTGTGTCTGTGCAGAAGGGTAACGCAATGCCGCGTACAGATCGCTGAAAAAGCCGGCTTTTTCCGTCAGATGCGTCTTGTTTCTTGCCGGAGTGCAGTTTGGCGGGTGTGCAGGCGTTGTATCGCCAGCAGGGCGGCCGCCAGCAGCGCCGCGCCGCCCGCCACGACCATGGCGGCATGAAAGCCGCTGGCCATGGCGTCGGCATAGGGGCCGCGCAGGCCGGGCTGCAGCACGTGCCGGGTGACGGCGGCGCGCGCCGCGGCGGCCGCATCGTCCGCGCCCGCGCCGGCCAGCTGCCAGGCCAGCGACTGCACGGCGCGCGCGCTCATCAGGGCGCCCATCAATGCAATGCCCACCGCCATGCCGGTCTGCCGCAGCGCGTTCATGGTGGCCGAGGCCATGCCCGAGCGCTCGCGCGCCACCGAGCCCATGACGGCCATGCTGGTGGCGGGCACGCTCAGGCCCATGCCGATGCCCAGCAGGGTCATCAGCGCGCTGACCAGCGCCGCGCCGCTGTGCGGCGTGAAGGCCGTCATGCCCAGCATGGCGACGCCGGTCAGCGTGTAGCCGGCGATCATCAGGCGCGGCAGCGCAATGCGCGCGCTGAGCCGGCCGAACAGCATGGCCAGGATGCCCATGGCCACGAACTGCGGCGCCAGCTGCCAGCCGGTGGCCGTGGGCGACAGGCCCTGCGCCTGCTGCAGGAACAGCGAAAAGAAAAACAGGCTGCTGTAGCCCGAAAAGCCCAGCACGAATGACGCGAAGTTGTTGACGGCGAAGCCGCTGTGCCGGAACAGCGCCAGCGACAGCACCGGGCGGGCCGCGCGCCGCTCTACCGCGATGAAGGCGCACAGGCCGGCGGCCGCCAGCACCAGCGCCCAGCGCGTGCCGGCATGGGCCCAGCCGTGTTCGCCGGCGGCGATCAGCCCGTAGGTCAGCGCGCCCAGCCAGGCGATGCTGAGCGCCTGGCCGGCGGGATCGAACGCGGCATGATCGGGATGCGCGCTTTCGGGAATGCTCCACAGGCCCAGCGCGATGGCCAGCACGCCCACCGGCAGGTTGATCAGGAAGATGCCCTGCCAGCCCGCATGGGCGACCAGCACGCCGCCCAGCATGGGGCCCAGCACCAGCGAAATGGCGGTGAACGACGACCAGGCGCCGATCACGTGGGCGCGCTGCGCGGGGTCGGTGAACGCCTGCGTCAGGATCGACAGCGCGCCCGGAATCAGCAGGGCGCCGGCCACGCCCTGCACGGCGCGGCCGGCCAGCAGCATGGGCAGCCCCGCCGCGACGGCGCACATGGCCGAGCCCGCCGCGAACAGGGCCACGCCGGCCAGCCAGGCGCGCCGGCGGCCGTAGCGGTCGCCCAGCGGGCCGGCCGACAGCATGAAAGCCGACAGGCACAGCGCGTAGGCATCCACCACCCATTGCAGGCCGGCCATGTCGATGTCCAGCGCGGTTTGCAGGGCGGGCAGGGCGACGTTGACAATGCTGATATCCAGCACCGTGATGAAGGTGCCCAGGCAGACGGCGGCGACCAGGGCGATTTGGCGGATGGGCATGGGGTGGGCCGGGCAAGGGGACAAGGCCTGGATTTTATATATCGACCGACCGTCGGTCAATTGAATTAAGAATCATTTTTATATAAGCCGCGGCGGTATACGGCGATGCCGGGTCTTGGATCGGCACGTGTCCGGCTCCCGCAGGGTGTCGGAGACACCTTATTGCCGAGACAGCCTCCGCATACGCCGGTGTCTGACACCCCGCGGGAGTCAGACACCTGAGCCGGATGCCCGCTGGCCGGGCATCTTTTACACTCGGGCTTTCGCCACGCTTTGCCCGCACGCCATGCCCACGGCCCGCCGCCTGCTCGTTTCCGCTTCCGCCAGCCCCGCCCGGCCGCCGCGCACCAAGCCGGCCGAGGTGCGCCTGGACGAGCTGATGGCGGCCGCCGAACAGCTGTTCATCGCCAAGGGCATCGAGGCCACCACCGTCAGCGACATCGTCGAGGCCGCCGGCGTGGCCAAGGGCACGTTCTACCATTACTTCGCGTCCAAGCACGAAATGCTGCTGGCCTTGCGCGCCAAGTTTTCGCAGGGCTTCCTGGCCCAGGTGGACGCGGCGGTGCAGGCTTGCGGACCAAACGACGGCCCGGCCCGCGTGCGCGCCTGGACGCAGGCCGGCGTGGCGGCGTACCTGGATAACTACCGGCTGCACGATGTGGTGTTCCACGATGCCCGCCATGGCGACCGCGGCGCGCGCGAGAAAACCGAGGTGCTGGATCAGCTGGAACGCATCCTGGCGGACGGGCAGCGGGGCGGCCACTGGAAGCTGGCCGCCCCGCGCCTGACCGCCATCGTGCTGTTCAGCAGCATGCACGGCGCGGTGGACGACGCCATCGCGCGCGGCGTACACCAGGGCGCGGCGCTGGCCGGACCGTTGTCTGGCCTGTTCCTGCGGCTGCTCGGCGTGCCGGAGTCCGCATCGCCGAAGACGCGCCCCGGCCGGGGCGCGCGCGCCTGAAACGGGCCGGCTTCGCGCCTACGTGCGCGGCGCAGCCCGGAACACCAGCGCCAGGCCGGCCAGGATGGCCGCCATACCCGCCAGGCTGAGCGGGGCCAGGCGGTTGCCCAGCAGCAGGTAGTCCAGCAGCGCGGTCACGCCCGGCACCAGGTAAAACAGGCTGGTGACGTTGACCAGGTTGCCGGCCTGGATCAGCCGGTACAGCAGCAGCGTGGCGCCCACCGAAATCATCAGGCTCAGCCACAGCAGCGGTACCCACAACCCTATGCCGCCGGACAGGCGCCAGGGCTGCAGCGGCAGGCAGGCCAGGCACAGCAGCAGGCCCACGGCATATTGCAGCGGCAGGGCGCGCAGCGGCGGCTGGCGCAGGCTTTTCTGCAGAATCGCGCCGCCGGTCATGCACAGCAGCGCGCCCAGCGCATACAGCATGCCGGCGGCTGAATAGCGCGCCAGGCCGATGCTGTCCCACATCACCAGCGCCAGGCCGGCCAGGGCCAGCGCCAGCCCCAGCACGCGCGGCAGCGCATAGCGGCGTTCCAGCAAGACCAGGGTCAGCAGGGGCTGGGCGCCCAGCGTGGTGGCCAGCACGCCCGGCGTGATGCCGTGGTCCAGCGCCAGGAAGTAGCAGATCGAATAGCCGCCTATCATCGTCAGGCCGGTGGCCGCGACGCGCCCGCGCGCGCCGCGCGGCGGCAGCCACGGCTGGCGGGCGGCGCACGCCAGCGCCAGCAGGGTGGCCAGCGCCAGCGCGAAGCGCAGCAGCAGGAATGCAAAAGGCGTGGCGGACGCCAGCCCCCATTTCGAGAAGATTGCGCCGCTGCTCCACAGCAGCACGAAAAGCGCCGTGGCGCCATGGGCCGTATAGGCCGTTCTTGCATGATTCATCGGATTTCACCCGTCAGGGAAACGCACAGGTTCCAGCGGCCGCGGCCGGCGCGCGAAGGCGCCGGACGGCCTGATTCAATGCGAAAGTGCTGGAACCGCCAGAAGGGCTGGGATCAGCCCAGGACGGCGGCGGGGGGCGGCGGTGCCGCCCGGCCCGCGACGACGCCCGCTGGCGGGGCGACGGGGGTGGCGATGAGGCGCGACGCGCGCGCGGCGCCGGCGGGAGCCGGGGCGCGATGGCTGGAAAGGCGGAGTGCGCGTCGATGCATGATGGGTGTAGAAATTACACGCGGCAGGACGCGGTGTCAACGCGCGCGCAGCGCAGCACCAGCTGGTCGAGCAGCAGCATCACCAGCAGCGATGCGCCCACCAGCGGGAAAATGATGCCGCCCACGATCATCAGCGCCAGTACGCCGCGCAGGGCGCCGCGCGCCGCCGGCATGGGCGGGACGCCCAGCCCGCCCGCGGGGCGCCGCTTCCACCACATGACGCCGCCGGCCACGCTGAGCAGCACGATGCCCAGGCAGGCGGCCAGCAGGATCAGTTGGTTGGCCAGCCCGAATTCCTGCCCCATGTGCACGTTGATGCCCCATTCCAGAGTCTTGCCCAGCGGGCCGTAGTCGGCATAGCTCATGTCCAGCAGCGGCTTGCCGCTGTACTGGTCCAAGTGCACCACGCGCTGGCGCGCCAGGTCGTTGGGGTACACCGAGCCGGTGTAGACGCCGGCCGCGCCCTGCGGCACGTTGATGGCGTAGCCCGGCGCCAGGCCCAGGCGGTTGAAGGCGGCCACGGCCGCGTCCAGTCCGATGGGCTGGCCCATGGTGTGCATGTGCGGCGATTCCGGCATGCGCGCCTGTTCCAGAGACCAGGTGGTGGGCCCCATGTGGCCCAGGTGTTCGTCCGACATCGGCAGCGCCACGCGCACGCCGGGCGGATAGCCGAAGTTGCTGCCGTTGGCCCACTGGTTGACCTTGGCGCCCCACACAACCGACCACGGCATGCCGGTTGCGGCCAGGAACAGGATGAACAGCCCCACGGCGGCGCCCGTCACGGCGTGGATGTCGCGCCAGAACACGCGCTTGCGCGGCGTGCCCCGCACGCTGACCACGCCCTGCTTGCGCCCGCGCGGCCACCACAGGTAAATGCCGGTGAGCACCAGCAGGATGGACCAGCCGGCGGCGATCTCGATGGCGCCGTTGGCGATGGGGCCGAAGTAGTCCAGGCTGTGCAGCCGCCGGACAGTCCACATCAGCGTGCCGCGCTCGGGCAGCGCGCCCAGCACCCGGCCGCTGTACGGGTTGACGTACACGCTCAGGCTGTCGCCGCCGGCCGGCTTGACCACCACCTGCGCGGACGCGTCGGGGGCGGCGGGCGGCAGGTACTTGACCAGCGTGCCCGGATGGGCGCGCAGCGCGGCCGCGGCCAGCGCCGAGGGCGCCCGCGCGGGCGCGGCGGCCGGCTCCACATGCCGCAGGCCGCGGTACCACGCGTTCTCGATTTCATTGTGGAACAGGTACAGGCCGCCCGTGACGGCCAGCAGGATCATGAAGGGCAGTACCAGCAGGCCGGCATAGAAATGCCAGCGCCACACGGCGCGGTACACGTCGGCGCGGCTTGCGGTATCGGGTTCGGAAGTGTTGTCGTGGCTCATGGTGTCTCGATCGTTGCGGGCCGGCCGTCAGAACCGGTAGTTGGCCGACAGTTCGACGCGCCGCCCCGTGCCCAGCAGCCATTGCGTCTGGTTGTAGTAGGCGGTTTCGGCGTACTGCTTGTCGAACACGTTGTAGGCGCGCAGGGCCAGGCTCAGGTCGCGCCGGGCTTCCCATTGCAGGGCCAGGTTGGTGGTGGTGTAGGCCGCCATCTCAAGCTCGTTGGCGCTGTCCGCATATCGCTTGCCCACGTAGCGCAGGCCGGCGCTGGCGGTCCATTGCGGCGCGAATTTCCAGCTGACCCACAGATTGGCCAGGCGTTCGGGCACGTCGGGCGGCACATTGCCGCGCCGCGAGACGGCGCCGCCGCCCGAGGTATCGGTGTAGTCGTCGTAGCGGGCATCCAGGATGGCGCCGTTGAAGTCCACCCGCCAATTGCGCGCCAGTTCGACGCCCACGGTCAGTTCCAGCCCGCGGCTGGACTGGCTGCCCACCTGCTCGCGCAGCGACGGATCGTCGGGGTTGCGCGTCACCAGGTCTTTCTTGCGGATGTGATAGGCCGCCAGCGTCCATTCGCCCTTGTCGTCCCAGAAGGTCTGCTTGACCCCCACCTCGACCTGCCGGCCCTGCGACAGCTCGAAGTCTTTGTTGGCGGGCGACAGCAGCAGCAGGCTGCCGACCGGGTCGGCGGCTTCGGAATACTGGCCGTACACCGCCAGCGTGGGCAGCACGTCGTACACCGTGCCGATACGCCAGCCCACATTCGTGTAAGTGCGCCGGTAGGCCGTGGTGTTGGCCTCCAGGTCCTCGCGCTCGAGGTCGATGTGGTCGTAGCGCACGCCGCCCAGCACCGACCAGCGCTCGGTCAGCAGCAGGCGGTCTTCGGCGAACAGGGCGTACTGCCTGGCGGTGTTGCGGTAGCGCGGCGTGGTGCCGGCCTCGTTGATGAATTCGCCGTGTTCGAAGTCGTAGGGGTCGACCAGCGAGGTGCCGCCATAGGGCGAGTTATTGGTGTGCTTGAGCTGGCTGCGGTTGAGCTCGGCGCCCACCGACACCTGGTTGCGCAGGCCGAACAGATTGCCCTTGAAGGCGGCGTCGGCGCGTGCGCCCACCTGCGACTGGTCGTGCTGGATGGCGGTGTACGCGCTGCGCTCGATCAGGCCGCTGGCGGGCTGCCAGGTGTAGTTTTCGGCATCGCGGTAGTCGCGGTCGCTGCCGATGTAATACACGCGGCCGCGCACGGTGGTGGCCGCGTTGGGCGTCCATTCGGCCTGCAATTCGCTGCGGGTGTCGCGGTAGATGATCTTGCTGTCGGCCACGTTGTAGTTCTGGTGGCGCAGCGAATAATCGATCTCGCCGTCGATCAGCGGCGTGCCGAAGTAGCGGGTGGGCTCTTGCCAGGCATAGGCCTGGGTCAGCGTGAAGTTCAGCTCGGGCGACACATCCAGCCGCAGCGCCGCGGTAATGGCGGCGTTTTTCGAATCGCCCAGGCTCATGTCGGCGTTGCTGCGGTTGCCGCTGACGTCCAGCCGGTACGACCAGCGGTCGTCCAGCGCGCCGCCGCTGCCGAAGCCCAGGCGCTGCGTGTCGTGCGTGCCCACGGTGGCCTGGATCTCGTTTTCGATCGGGCCGCGCGTGGGTTTCTTGGGAATGACATTGACCACGCCGCCGATGGCGCCTTCGCCATACAGCACCGAGGCCGGCCCGCGCAGCACTTCGATGCGCTCCACCGACCAGGGGTCGTACACGAACGTCTGGCCCAGGCCGCCGTATTGCCGCAGGCCGTTGTACAGAATGGCCACCGAGTTCGAATCGGTGAAGCCGCGCGACGACAGCGACGAGCCGCCGTTGCCGGGATGGCGGAACGCGCTGATGCCCGGCGCCTGCGTGATGGCGTCCATGACGGTCACGTCGCCGCGCTGGCGCAGTTGTTCGTTGGTGATGATGTCCAGGCTGGCGGGCGTTTCGAACGGTGTCAGCTGCAGGAACGACCCGGTGGCCGCGGTGTCGAGCAGGGTGGGCGGCGGCGTGTCGCCGGATACGGAAACGGCGGGCAGGGTGGCCACGGGGGCACCGCCGGCGTCTTGGGCGCGCGCGGCCGCGGGCGCCAGCAACAGGGCCAGCGCCGTGGAAACGGCCGTGCGCCGCGACAGGACGGATGTCCTGGCGGAAAGGGTAGGCATGGAATCTCTCGGTAGAAGGGCGTGACCGTCGCCGCGGGCGACGGGATGGCATGCGCTAACCGAGCAGGATGGGAGGGGCGCGCGCCCCGAGCGGGGCGCCAGGCGGGGTGTGTACGGCCGGCGCGGGCGGGTCGCGCGCGGCGATATGCAGGGTAATGGTGGCCACCGGCACGACGGCCGCCGGCGACGACAGCAGCGGCAGCGCGGCCAGCGCCGCGCCCACCGGGCAGACCGCCGATTGTTCGGCGTGCTGGGCATCCTGGTGGTGGTCGGCCTTGTGCGGGCCTTCCACCCAGATGGGGCCGGCCGCCGAGCACAGCTGGATCAGCGTGGCGCCCGGATCGGTGCCGGGCATGAAGCCCTGCGGCACCAGCGCTTTCAGCGCGAATACGCACAGCGCCAGCCAGATGGCGGCGCGCGAGCGTATGGGCGATGGGGCGCGGGCGAACAAGCGCATGATGTTGCAATTCTAAACTACAGATTGCACGGCGCGCGCCGCCGGCCCAGGCGTCACGCCGTGGCGCGCGCCGGGCCGGCGCGGCCGCGGCGTTCGCTGCGCACCCACCAGGCTGTCATCAGCGCGGCCAGGCCCACCACGGGCAGCATGGCGATGTTGACGGCCTGCCAGCCGTACAGGTCCAGCGCGGGGCCGGCGGCCAGCGTAGCCAGGGCGGTGGCGGCGTAGCGCAGCATTTCGGCGGCGCCCTGGGCGCGGCCGCGCTCGGCGGGCCGGTACGACTGCGCCAGCAGCGTGGTGCCGCCCACGAACATGAAATTCCAGCCCACGCCCAGGAAAAACAGCGCCGCATAGAACGCGGGCAGGCTGGTCGAGCTGATGGCCACGATGGCCGAGGCCAGGTTGATGGCCATGCCCAGGCCCAGCATGGCGGGCAGCCCCCAGCGCTTGATCAGCGCGCCGGCGAAGAAGGCCGGGCCGTACATGCCGATCAGGTGCCACTGCATGATGTTGGCCCCGTCGTCGATGGTGTGGTGGCAGGCCACGGCGGCCAGCGGCGCGGCGGTCATCACGAACATCATCGATACCGAGCCGACCACATTGTTGGCCAGCGCCGCCACGAAGATGGGCTGGCGAGCCACCACGCGCAGGGGGCGCGCCGGCTCGGCCGCTTCCTGCGGGCCGGCGGCTTCGGCCGGCACGTCGGGCAGGTCGCGATAGGCGGCCAGCAACAGGGCGACCGTTGCCGCGCCCAGCAGGGCCACCATCAGGTAGGCGCCGGCGAAGGTGGCCAGCGGGAACAGGTCGCGGCTCCAGGCCGCCAGCGCGGGGCCGGCCACCGCGGCGATGACGCCGCCGGCCATCACTACGGCAATCGCCCGCGCCTTGGCGGCCGTTGCCACGGCGTCGGCCGCGGCCAGGCGGTAATACTGCGCAAAGGCCTGGAACACGCCCACCAATGCAGTGCCGGCGCAGAACAGCCAGAAGTCGGCATGGAATACGGCCCATACCGACAGCAGGCCGCCCAGCATGCCGGCCAGCCCGCCCAGCGCGAAACCGGCGCGGCGCCCGATGCGCTGCATCAGCAGCGAGGCGAACCAGGTCACGGCCGCGCCGGCCACCGTGATCAGGGCGAACGGCAGGGTGGCCAGCGCCTTGTCGGGCGCCAGCATGTGGCCGGTCAGCGCCGTCAGGGTCAGGTCGATGGAAATGGCGGCAATGTACAGGCCCTGGCAAACAGCCAGGACGCGGGCATTGCGGCGGCCGGCATGCGGGCGGGCAAGCGTGCTCATGTAGACACCAGGCAAGGGTTGACAGGCCTCACTGTAGCGATGGATGCTATGGCGTGAATGACGTATTTCCCTTGAAAATTGCCATGCCTATCAATGTCGCCTTCCTGATGATTCCCGGATTCCAGCTGCTGGACATGGCCGGCCCGCTGTCGGTGTTCCAGATTGCCGGCGAAGCCGCGGCCGGCCCGCGCGGGCCGGCCTATGCGCCGCAGCTGGTGTCGGCGCGCGGCGACCGGGTGGCCAGTTCGGCCGGCGTCGAGGTGGCCACCCGGCCGTGGCGCGACGCGCGCCCCGATATCGTGCTGGTGCCGGGTGGCGAAGGCCCGCGCCAGACGGGCGCCACGCCGGGCGCGCGCGCGTTCCTGCTGGCCGCGCAGGCGCGGCGCGCGCGGCTGGCCAGTGTGTGCACCGGGGCGTTCGTGCTGGCAGCGGCCGGGCTGCTCGACGGCCGGCGCGCCACCACCCACTGGCGCCATGCGGCCGAGCTGCAGCGCCGCTACCCGGGCATCAAGGTCGACAGCGACAAGATCTACCTGCGCGACGAACGGGTGTGGACGTCGGCCGGCATTACCGCCGGCATCGACCTGGCCCTGGCCATGGTCGAAGAAGACCTGGGCGCCGATGCCGCGCAGCAGGCCGCGCGCGACATGGTGGTGTACCACCGGCGCGCCGGCGGGCAGTCGCAGTTTTCGGCGCTGCAGGACCTGGCCCCGCAAAGCGAGCGCATGCGCCGCGTGCTGGGCTACATCGGCCAGCACCTTACGGCGCCGCTCAGTATCGAAGAGCTCGCCACCGCGGCCTGCCTGAGTCCGCGCCAGTTCATCCGCAGCTTCAAGGCCGAAACCGGCCAGACGCCGGCCAAGGCGGTCGAGCGCATCCGCGCCGACGCCGCGCGCGCGCACGTCGAGGCGGGCAACATGACGATCGACGCCGTGGCCCGCGCCACCGGGTTCGCCGATGCCGAGCGCATGCGCCGCGCGTTTGTGCGGCGCTACGGGCAGCCGCCGCAGGCCTTGCGCCGCGCGGCGCGCGAATCGCTACTGGCCTGAATCGTCGCCGGGCTGTTGTGTGAACGCGCGCACCAGCCGGTCGATATCGTCCAGTTCCGCGCGTGCGCCGCCGGCCCAGGGCGGGGCCTCGAAAGGGCTGTCGGCCGGCGCCGGCGCGACGTGGGCCTTCATCTCGGCCAGGATGTCCAGCGCCAGTTCGGTGGCCTGCGGGTTGCTGCGGGTGGACAGCGCCAGGGCCAGCGCCACGGTCTGGCGCAGGGCCAGCAAACGGCCGTCGAGTTCGGTTTCCATGCGGTGCCTGTGATAGCGGTAGAGCCGTCTATTCTACGGACTGCCGCGCCGTGTTAATGTCCCGGCCATGCTGCTACGCCCTGAAACCGACGCCGACATTGCCGCCATTTTCTCCGTCACGCAGGACGCCTTCCGCGACGAACCATACAGCGAGCACACCGAAGGCCCGATCATCGACACCCTGCGCGCCGCGGGCGCGCTGGCCCTGTCGCTGGTGGCCGAAGACCAGGGCAGGGTAGTGGGCCA
This sequence comes from Bordetella petrii, assembly GCF_017356245.1. Classification (NCBI taxonomy): domain Bacteria; kingdom Pseudomonadati; phylum Pseudomonadota; class Betaproteobacteria; order Burkholderiales; family Alcaligenaceae; genus Bordetella; species Bordetella petrii. The sequence continues at coordinate 2,633,468 of NZ_JAFMZZ010000001.1, read as the reverse complement.
TGTGGCGTTCTCGCCGGTCAGCATCGCGGGGCCGGCCGGCGTCACGGCGGGCTGGTACGGCCTGGGGCCGATCGCGGTGGCGCCGGGCAGCCAGGGGCGCGGCATCGGGTCGATGCTGGTCATGGAAGGGCTGGCGCGCCTGCGCGGCCGCGGCGCGGCGGGCTGCGTGGTGCTGGGCCGGCCTCAGTACTACGGCCGCTTCGGCTTCCGGGCCGATGCCGGGCTGGTGCTGCCGGACGTGCCGGCCGAATATTTCATGATGCAGGCCTGGCGCGGGCGCGCGCAGGGCACCGTGCAATACCACCGGGCATTCGATACGCCGCCGGCCTGAAGCGGCCGCGCCTGGCGGCCGCATTGCCGCGTAAAAAATAACTTGCGATTAAATAGTGCACTATGTATTATGGATTCCATCATGAATCGCCGCCGTTCCTTGCCCGCCACCGCCCCGTCGCTGCTGCTCGACGAACAGCTCTGCTTCGCCCTGCATTCCACGGTGCTGGCCATGAACAAGGTGTACCGCAAGCTGCTGCGCCCGCTGGGCCTGACGTATCCGCAGTACCTGGTAATGATGGTGCTGTGGGAACAAGACCAGCTGACGCTGTCCGATATCGGCCGCCGGCTGTTTCTGGATTCGGCCACGCTGACGCCGCTGCTCAAGCGCATGGAAGCCGCCGGCCTGGTCACGCGCCTGCGGGCCGAGCAAGACGAGCGCCAGGTCATTGTGGGCCTGACCCGGGCGGGGCGCGAACTGAAGCAGAAGGCCGCGCAGGTGCCGGTGTCGGTGCTGTGCGCCACCGAATGCGCGCCCGACGACCTGGCCGCGCTGAAGGGTCAGCTGGATCACCTGCGCGGCCGCCTGATGGCGAATGGCTGAATATTGTGTTGAATCATCATGCTGTCAAATATGTAGTGCACTATTTAATCGTTAGCAACTTGTATCCGGCCCCGGCGAGCCGTACTTTGGTGGAATCGCCGCTGTCCCTGAACTTTTATTGAAAGGAAATTGCCATGTCTCTCGAAAAAGTCGCTTACCGCGCTCATGCCAAGGCCACCGGCGGCCGCGATGGCCGTGCCGTGTCGTCCGACAAGGTGCTCGACGTCAAGCTGACCACCCCGCGCGAACTGGGCGGGGCCGGCGGCGACGGCACCAACCCCGAGCAGCTGTTTGCCGCCGGCTATTCGGCGTGCTTCCTGGGGGCCATGAAGTTCGTGGCCAATCGCGACAAGATTGCCATTCCGTCGGATGTGTCGGTGGACGGCTCGGTGGGCATCGGCCCCATCCCCAACGGTTTCGGCATCGAAGTCGAGCTGAAGATCTCGCTGCCCGGCATGGCCCGCGAGCAGGCCGAAGACCTGGTGCAGCGCGCCCACATCGTGTGCCCGTACTCGAATGCCACGCGCAACAACATCGACGTGACCCTGACCGTGGTGTAAACGGTGTCCGCCCGCCCGGCGCGGCATGGCCCGCCGGGCGGGCGGCGGGAGCCGCCCATGGATGACGACCGCCTGCTGTACGCGCCGGTCAACACACTGAAGCCGGTGGACGACGAGGTCTGGATCGTCGACGGCCCGGCCATCCGCTACGGGCCGCCCTGGCCCAAGATGCGCTTTCCCACGCGCATGACAGTGCTGCGGCTGGAAGGCGGCGGCCTGTTCATTCATTCGCCCACGGCGCTTACCCCCGAACTGCAAAATGCCATCGTGCGGCTGGGCGCGCCGCGCTGGATCGTGGCCCCCAGCCGCATCCACTATTGGTGGGTGCCCGACTGGCACCGCGCGTTCGGCCAGGCCGCGGTGTACGTGGCGCCGCGCGTGCTGGAACAGGCCGGCGGGCGCATCGATTTTCCGGTGCAGCCCTTGCGTCAGGCGGCCGGCTACCCCTGGGATGCCGAACTGGCCACGCTGCCCATCGACGGCAGCTACCTGACCGAAGTGGAATTCTTCCACTACCGCAGCCGCACCCTGGTTCTTACCGACCTGATCGAGAATTTCGAGCCGGCCAAGCTGGACTCCGCCTTCGCCCGCTGGCTGACCCGCCTGGGCGGCGTGCAGGATCCCGACGGCCAGATGCCGCGCGACATGCGGCTGACCTTTTCGCGCCGCCGCGCCGAACTGCGCGCGGCGGTGCAGCAGATGATCGACTGGGACCCGCGGCGCATCATCCTGGCGCACGGCCGCTGGTATACCGATCACGGCGCGGCGGAGCTGCGGCGCGCGTTTCGCTGGCTGCTGACGTAGCCGACACGCCGGGGGCGCTTGACGCGGGCCGCCCGAATGGTAGGATGCCTGCGTCATGACCCGGCTTGTCTCTTCCTCTTTCGCGCTGCGCGCAGCGGTTGCCACGCAACGGCCCACTCCGGTGGGCTCGCACGACGTGGCCGTGCGCTCGGCCTACGCACGCGCCAAACCCGGCTAATCGGCGCGGCCCAGCGGGCCGCCGCCTTTCCGATTCCCTGTTTTCTGGTCATCCAGGCCCGCACGCCGCACGCGCGCGGGCCTGGCCCACTTTGCCGCCGGCATCGCCGCGGCACCGGGCCCACAGCCATTTTTGATGCGTAGTGCCATGCAACTTACCAAGAACTTCGTCAAAGCCAAGAACCCCTGCGCCAGCGGATACAAGTGGTTCCTGCGCGACCACAACGGCCAGGGCGATTATCAGGCCGTGCTGGATGCCCTGGTGGCCGACGGGCGCGTCGACGACGCCTGCTGGCTGCTCGACCAGTTCGGGCCCACCGACAGCGTGCTGGTGGTGGAATCCATCGACGCCGCCGCCATCGTGTTCGCGGGCACGCTGGTGGCGCGCCGCGGCATCTGCGTCGATACCGTGGTGCGCGCGGGCGGGCGCATCGTCAGCGGGGCGGGCGTGCGGGCGGGCAGCGTCATCGCGGCCGGCGGCAACATCGAGGCGCAGGGCAGCATCGTCAGCGACGGCGCCATCCGCGCCGGCGGCGATATCCAGGCCGGCTGGGGCATCAGCGCCGGCGCCCGCCTGGACTGCGGCGGCGTCTTGCGGGCCGGCTGGGACATCCGCACCGGGCAGGACGCGCATGCCGCCGGGGCGGTGCTGGCCGGGCAGGGGCTGGATATCGGCGGAGCGCTGCGCGCCGGACAGGGCATCAAAACCGGCGGCGACCTGCGCGCGCAGGCCGAAGTCACCGCGGCGCGCGGCATCCAGGCCGCCGGCGAAGTTGTGTGCGGCGATCACCTCGAGGCGGGCTGGGGCATCAAGGCGGGCGGCGACGTGATCGCCGACGGCGCCATCCGGGTGGGCGAGGGCATCGAATCCGGCGGGCGCATCCTGGCCGGTCCGGGCCATGGGGTGTATGCCGGCCTGCGCGTGCGCATGGATGCGTGGGAAGTGTCGGCGCGGGTCAGCGCCAGCGCGCCGCCGGCGGCGCTGGTCAGCGGTTACTGGGTGGCCGAGCCGGCCCAGCCGGCAATGCCCGCGTCGGCCAGCAGCCACAATCCGCCCGCCGCGATCAACAGCAGCACGGCGCCGGTGACCCGTTCGATGGCGGCGTTGTAGCGGGCGAAACAGGCCATCACGGCGGGGTGGCCGATGCCGGCCGCCACCAGCAGGTCCCAGCCCAGCACCGCGCCGAACATCCACAGCCCGTAAGCAAACTGTACGCCGCCCGTGGTGTGTTCGCCGGCCAGCAGCGAGAACAGGCTGGCGTAGAACAGGGCGTTCTTAGGGTTCAGGATGCCCGAGGCGAAGCCCGTGGCGAAACGCCTGTGCCATGGGGGCGCGTCGGCGGCGCCCGGGCCGCCCGCGGCCTGCAGGGCCGTGTCCACCGGGCGGGCGTGGCGGATCAGCAGCCCGCCCAGCCAGGCCAGGTATACACAGCCGCCAGCCTGCAACGCGTAGAACAGCGGGCTGTGCGGACGCAGCGCCGAAAACCCGCCGATGGCCAGGGCAATGAATACGCCGTTGGCGGCGGCAATGCCCAGGCACAGCGCGGCCGCCTTGCGCCAGCCGTGCAGCAGCGCGCCGCGCACGATCAGGAAAAAATCCGGACCGGGGCTGAGCAGCGCCAGAAAATGCGCGCCCGCCACCAGGATGAATTGCTGCCAGGAAAATGCCATGCCGCCTCTCTGAATGCCGAGGGCATTCTGGCGGCTTGCGGTGGGCAAGTATTGAAGAAAAGTGCGGGCCCAGGCCCCCGGGCCTGTGCTTCAGCCGCCCGCGCGCCGGTAGGCGCCCGGGGTGGCCGCCACGCGTTCCTTGAACGCGCGCTGGAAGTGGCTTTGGTCGGCAAAGCCCAGGTCCTGCGCGATGCGGCTCAGGCTGTGGCCGCCGCGCAGCAGGCGGCGCGCCTGCACGATGCGCAGGTCCAGTTGATACGCATGCGGTGTCATGCCGGTGGCATCGCGGCAGGCGCGTATGAATTGATAGCGGCTCATGCCGGCCGCCGCGGCCAGCCCGGCCAGGGGCAGCGCCTGGCTGCCGGGCCGCCGCAGCAGGGCCACGATGTGCTGCAGCCGCGCCGCGGGCAGCCGCGGCCCCGGGGCGCGCGGCGGGCGGCCCAGCCACGAACGGCCGCCGATATACAGCACCAGCGCCGCTTCTTTGTCGGCAGGCGCGGCATCGGAGAACAGCAGCATGTTCAATTGGCAGAAGCGGCGGTAGGCCGATGGCGCATCGCTGATGCAGGCCTGGCCGGGAAGGCAGGCGTCCGGGGCGGTTTCGCGCAGCAGGTCGGCGGTCCAGCCGGCATCCAGGTGCAGCATCTGGTAGCTCCAGGCGGCGCCGGCGTCGGGGTTGCAGGCATGCGCGCAATGCGCCGGCACCATGACCAGGCTGCCGGGGCGCAGCCGATGGCGCCGGCCGCCGCTGCAGAAAACGCTGGCTCCGCCATCCACGGCGCCGATCGACACGGTGTCGTGCGTGTGCGCAACGTAGCAGGCGCGGCTGTGCACGGCGCGGCGGCTTTCCGCGTAGGGCAATTGCGCGTCGCGCCAGAACTGGGTGTCGGACATGATGGCGGGGTGTACAGAATCCGGCAGCCAGATTACCACTGGCGGCGGGGGCGCGATAATGGCGTCAATGACTACCGCTGAAAAAACTGCCGCCACGCCGCCCGCGCCAGACCCCGAACCCGTACCGCCCGAGGCGCCCGCCCCGGGCGATTGCTGCCAAAGCGGCTGCATCCCCTGCGTTTACGACTTGTACGACGAGGCCATGGACCGCTATCGCGAAGCATTGCGCGCCTGGCGGGCGCGACACGGCGTGCCGCCGCCGCGCGCCGGCTAGCGCACCTGCGTCAGTTCGTAGTGCGGCGCCAGCGGCCCGCTGGGGCGCGAGCCATCCTGGTACAGCTGGATCAGCCGGCCCTCGGCCACGAAATACCGCTGCTCGTCGCCGGCCTTGTCCAGGCGGATGGTGCTGCCGTCGGGCTGCCAGCTGAATGTGCCGCGCACGATATTGGGGTGCGGTTGGCGGTCCAGGTAGCGGGTTTGCAGTTCGTAGCCGCCGTGCGGCGTCAGCACCAGGCGGGTCTGGATGCCGGGGCAGTCGGCGCAGGGCAGGGTGCCTTCGTAGGCGCCGGCCCAGTCCAGCGAATTGCGGGCATTGTGCCCGTCGGTCAGGGCAGGGCCTTCTTTGGCGGGCGGCTGCGGCGGATCGTGGGGGGCGGCGCAGCCGGCCAGCACGGCGGCGGCCAGCAGATAAAGCGGCGCGATGGTTTTCATGCGGGCTCCTGAACGCAAAAGCGCCTTCAAAAATAGCGCGATCGGCGCTGCGCAGGTGTTACCGGGCGTACGGCGCCAGCAGGTCCGGGCGCGCGCGCACCAGGTCCGCATACACCGCCACGGCCGCCAGCACGGTTTCCATTTGCACCGTGTGCGCGTAGCGGAAGGCGGCGCCGTAGACGGTTTCGTCGGGAAACTCGGATATCAGCGACAGCGGCGCCATTTCCTGGTCGCTTTCGGTCACGACGCAGGCAATGCCGTGCTGCGTGTCGAAGCCTTTTTCCAGCGCATGCGCCTCGTAGCGCGCGGCCTGCCGCGCATGGAAGTCCGCCAGGCCGGGCACCTGGGCCAGCCGCGCGCTGATGCCATCCATCAGCTGCCGCGCCGGCTGGCTCCAGCCGGGGTGGTGGCGCAGCAGCAGGAAAAAGCCCTTGGGCAGGGTCCAGGATTCGAACTGGCGCGGCAGGTAGCCCGACAGGGGGCGCGTCCATTCGTGCGCGGGATAGCCGTGCAGGTTGATATGCAGCCGCGCGCCGCTGCGGGCCAGCGCGGTGCGGCGGGCCTGCTGTTCGAGCAGCGGGGCGCCGGCGCGGTAGGCCACGTCGTCGCCCAGGGCGCTGTAGCGCGCGGCATGATGCATGTGGCAGGGGTGGTGCGCGCACAGCTCGCGGTGCAGGGCATAGCCATCGGGGTTTTCGCAGGCCACCAGCGCGAAATGCGCCCCGCCCGCCGCGCACAGCGCCTGAGCCGCGCGCAGGGCGCCCACCACGCCCGAGGTTTCGTTCGCATGCTGGCCGCCCGAGATGAACACCGCCGGCCCGGGCCCTTCCAGATAGGTGCCCGGCACGGGCCGGCCCTGGCGCGAGGTGGCGTGCAGCGGCGCGCCGCCCAGCGCCTGCAGGTGCGCGGCGATCTGGGCCGGCGCCAGCGGCGCCTCGACACTGTCCAGCGGCAGGGGCGCCACGGCGGGTTCCGGCCCGGGCGCGTCGAACGCCCGGGTGGCTACCCGTACGCGCGCCGGGCCTTCGGCCGGCCGCACGTCGGGCACGATCTGGCCCGGCTGCAGGCGGCGGTCGCCCGGCGGCAGGCCGGCATGGCGCTGGAAGAATTCGATCAGGGTGAAGTACAGGTCTTCATGCAGGGCTTCATAGGTGCTGACCAGGCCGGCATCGCCGCCGGCGTCGAATTCCATGCCGGGCAGGTCGACACGGATATCCAGGCGCTGGAAATGCGGGGCCCGCGCGCCCCAGTCGTGGCTGCGCACCGCCTGCACGGCGGCATCGAAGGCCGCCTGGTATTCCGTGCCGCACGCCGCGTCAGCCGCCAATGCGCCCGCGGCGTCGCGCACGCGCAGCCATCCGGTGGGCGACAGCAGCGTCGCGCCGTCGTCGGCGCTGGCCGGAGCATTGGGCGCGAACACCATTGCCTGGCGCTGCCGGCCGTCGTCATAGCGCAGGTCGACCCGGTAGTGCAGGTCGGCCGTGCCCGCCACGAACTGCAGCGAGGCCGTGCCCAGCAGGTCGGCCAGCGGGTAGGCTTCCAGCGTGTAGCGGTTGGGCCGCGCCAGCGGGTGCACCGGGTAGCGCACCGTCACGGCCGCCAGGCCGCGCAGGTCGGCGTCTTCCAGGAAGAAATGCAGCAGGGGCTTGTAGGCGCTGCGCAGCCGCGCGGTGATGCCCGCGCGCGCCAGCCGGGCCTCGGCGGCGCGGCGAGCCGGCAGCCCCTCGAACAGCCAGCCCTCCAGGCTGGCGCCGCACCAGGCGGGGCCGCTGTACTGCCGTTCCCAGGCGTCCAGGGTGCGTTCGAAGGTGGCGTCCAGCAAAATCATGGCAATCCTTGGCGGCAGGCCGCATGGTAGCTTTTGTTGCCGTTTGGAACCATCGCGGCGCGCCGCAGTCCCATCGGCGACGTTACGATAACCGCTCGCGGGCCGCCCGTCCGGGCGCCCGCCGGCAACTGTAAGGACGCACCCCATGAACAAGACCGCGCTTTCCGGCCTGGCCGCGCTGGCGTGCCTGTTGGGCGCCCTGGGCACGGCCCAGGCGCAGCAGGCCCGGGAATACAGCTTCCCGTCGCACGACGGCAGCAAGTCGCCGCCTTCCACCTTGCGCATCACCGAGCAGCCGGGCGCCGCGCCCGCGCCCGCGGTGCGCGACACGCCGGAAAGCGTGCAGCAATACCAACGCTGCCGCGCCAGGGTCGACCGCGAAGCCATCGGCAATGTCGATCTGCAGGCCGGCGTGGCCGGCTGCCTGAAAGAACTCGAGGCGCGCCGCGTGCAGTAGGCCTGCAAGCCGCGGGTGGTAAGCTGCCTGGCTGTCTCCACCCGCCCGCAGCCGCCCATGAACGCTTCCGACGACGCCCACCTGACTGAAACCCTGCTCGACAGCCAGCCGCTGTGCGACGGCAGCTTCCTGAAGGCGCGCCGCGACACCGTGCGCCTGCCCGACGGCCGCCAGGCCCTGCGCGAATACATCGTGCATCCGGGCGCGGTGGTCATCATTCCGATGCTCGACGACGGGCGCGTGCTGCTCGAGCGCCAGTTCCGCTACCCGGTCGGCCGCGTCATGACTGAATTCCCGGCCGGCAAGCTCGACCCGGGCGAAGATCCGCTGGCCTGCGCGCGCCGCGAGCTGCTCGAAGAAACCGGCTACACGGCAGGGCAGTGGGCCTATGCCGGCGCCATGCACCTGGCCATCGCGTATTCCACCGAGATCATCCATATTTTCTTCGCCCGCCAACTGGTCGCGGGCAAGGCGCAGCTCGACCAGGACGAATTCCTGGAAGTGCGCAGCGCCACGCCGCAAGAGCTGGCCGAAGCATGCCGCGGCGGCCGCGTCACCGACGCCAAGACGCTAACCTGCACGCTGTGGCTGCAGAATGTGCTGGCCGGCCACTGGACGCTCGACTGGCAGGGCCCGGATGAATCCGCAAGACCTTGAACGGCTGGTCACGCGCGAGATGCCCTACGGCAAATACCAGGGGCGCCTGATCGCCGACCTGCCCGGACCCTACCTGGCCTGGTTCGCCCGCAAGGGCTTCCCGCCCGGCGAAATCGGCCGCCTGCTGGCGCTGATGCACGAACTCGATCACAACGGCCTGGCGGGCCTGTTGCAGCCGCTGCGCCAGGGCAAGCCCTGACCTGATCACGGTTTCATCAGTCGATGGGCTGGCAGGCCGCCGCGCTGACGGCGGTGCTGGCGCCGTCGCCCAGCAGGGCGCGCGTGCCGCATAGCGAACCGAACATGGCGGCCGATTCGTGCCCCACCCCCATTACTTGCTGGTGTTCGTGGCGCAGGCTTACCGGCCGGGCGCCGCGGCTGGCCAGCAGCCGGTCGTAGCGCAGGTAGCCCAGGCCGCGCGACAGCCGGGTGGCGCCCTGGGCTTCGGCGCCGCAGTGCTTGTCCAGGCCGTGGTCTTCGGGGTTGTTGTCGGCGCTGCCCAGCAGGTAGACCACGTCGCGCGCCGCATAGCGCACATACAGGCTGGCCGCGTCGGAATCGGCGCCGTAGGCGGGCAGGTTCTGCGGGCCGTACGGATACCGGTTGTAGGTTGGGCAAATGCCGCGTTCGTAGGGCTCGAAGCCGTTGCCGCGGCGGCGCGGCCGTTCATTGGTCAGGTACAGGTACGACGGGGCGTTGGCGATGACGTAGCGCAGCGTCAGCCCGTTGCGCCGTATGGCGCCGTCCAGATCGTTCAGCACGGCATAGCGCTGCAGCAGCTGCGCCCCGCCGGAATGCCCCGCCAGCACGATGTCGGCCAGCGCCGGCAGGCGCTTGCGGTCGGCCAGCAGGCGCAGCACGTCGTCCAGCACCTGGAAGGCGCTGACCGGCGCCGGCCGGCCGGATGCCCGCACGCTGAGGGCGCCGCTTTCCCAGCTGGCCTTGCGCCAGGCGGGCCGCCCGGCGTAGGCGGCGTCGATGGGGGTGGGGAATTCCAGCGCCAGGATCAGGGTGTCGGCCCGGCGCGCGGCGTCGCGCTGCACGACGGCGTCGATGTCCTGGTAGTAGCGGCGGGCATCGCGGCGGCCGCCGTGCAGCACCACGATAACGCGCCGGATGTCGTCCAGCGGGCCGGCGAGCTTGCGGTTGGCGTACACCGGCATGCGGTATGCATGCTCGGCGTCGCCCAGGGCCAGGTCTTGCCACGGGGGCGCCGGACGCGGCGCCGCGGGCAGCGGCTCATCGTAGTTGTAGGGCGGCGGCAGCGGCGTTTGCGCGCGCGCCCAGCCCGCCGCCAGCGCCAATGCCAGCGCCAGGCTGGCCGCGGCGCAGCGGGGCGGGCGCGGGCGGCAACGGCGCATCGGCATGGGCGGCGTGGCGCTCAGCAGGTTTCCTGGCCCAGCAGTTGCTTCAGGGCCGGCAGATCGAGCAAACGAACTTCACGTTGATTGATACGGATCAAACCTTCGCGTGCAAATCGCGAAAACAAGCGGCTGGCGGTTTCCAGCGTCAGGCCCAGGTAATTGCCGATTTCTTCGCGGCTCATGCGCAGCACGAATTCGGTGGACGAATAACCCAGCGCGGCATAGCGCTGCGACAGGTTCAGCAGGAAGGCGGCCAGGCGCTGCTCGGAGCGCATGCCGCCCAGCGAGGCCAGCATCTGGTACGAGCGTCCGAGCTCGCGGCTCATCAGGCGGCGCATCTGGTGCTGCAGCGAAGGCAGGTGGCTGGCGACGTGGTCGACCTGCGACAGGCGGATGACGCAGACCTCGGAGTCTTCCATTGCCAGGGCGGTGGACACGTGCTTGCCCTCGAGCATGCCGTCCAGGCCCACGACTTCGCCCGGCAGGTGGAATCCGGTGATCTGAACGTGGCCGGCGGCGTCTTCGATCTGCGTTTTCATACTGCCGTAACGCACGCTGTATACCGCGTCGAGCGGGTCCAGCAGGGTGTAGAGCGATTTGCCTTTTTCGACCCGGACGCGCTCTTGCACGAGTTCGTCCAGCTGTTCGACGTCGGCCGCAGCCATGCCCACCGGAATGCAGACATGGCCCAGCATGCAAGTCGAGCAGTTCGGGGCTTCCGGCGGTAAAGGGACACGTTTTTGCATGATTTACCTTGATGCCGCTCAAGCTCATACGCGAGCCAGTGCCTGGCGGCAATTAATGATGAATCCCTATTGTATTCCTTGGGGGATAGGGATCGGTGTAGCCGTTTTCCTGTTTTGCCCCGTTCTGTGGTAGCACTGCCGGATCGATAGGACTATGCTGCTGCAATGGCATCGCGCCATGCGCCGTGATGCGGATGTTGCTTGCGCGCCACGCATCCCCCTGATGGCGCCAAGGTCTTGAAAAACTCCGCTGTGTCCGCACATGCAAGTTATCGAGCCAGCCGCGACGTCGCCGGTCAGGCTCCCCATCAAGCCTAACGACCACCATGCGATTCGACAAACTCACCACCAAATTCCAGCAAGCCCTGGCCGACGCGCAAAGCCTGGCCGCCCGCAACGACCACCCCTATATCGAGCCCGTGCACGTGCTGTCGGCGCTGCTGTCCGACCCTGACAGCGGCGCGGCCGGCCTGCTGGCGCGCGCCGGCGTGGCCGTCAACCGCATCGGGGGCGGGCTTGACGCCGCCCTGAAGGCGCTGCCGCAGGTGCAGGGCAACGACAACGTGCAGGTCGGCCGCGACCTGCAGGCCGTGCTGACCCGCACCGACAAAGAAGCCGCGCGCCGCGGCGACACCTACATCGCCAGCGAGCTGTTCCTGCTGGCGCTGGCCGACGACAAGGGTCCGGCCGGCACCATCCTGCGCGATGCGGGCCTGCAGAAAAAGGCCCTGGAAGCGGCCATCGACGCCGTGCGCGGCGGCGAAAACGTCTCGGCCGCCGAAGGCGAATCCAACCGCGAGGCGCTGGCCAAGTACACGCTCGACCTGACCGAGCGCGCCCGTCAGGGCAAGCTCGACCCGGTCATCGGCCGCGATGACGAAATCCGCCGCACCATCCAGATCCTGCAGCGCCGCACCAAGAACAACCCGGTGCTGATCGGCGAGCCCGGCGTGGGCAAGACGGCCATCGTCGAAGGCCTGGCGCAGCGCATCGTCAACGATGAAGTCCCCGAGACCCTGCGCGGCAAGCGGGTGTTGTCGCTCGACCTGGCCGCGCTGCTGGCCGGCGCCAAGTTCCGCGGCGAATTCGAAGAGCGCCTGAAGGCCGTGCTGAAAGAACTGGCGCAGGACGACGGCCAGAACATCGTATTCATCGACGAGCTGCACACCATGGTGGGCGCCGGCAAGGCCGAGGGCGCGATGGACGCCGGCAACATGCTCAAGCCCGCGCTGGCGCGCGGCGAGCTGCACTGCATCGGCGCCACCACGCTCGACGAATACCGCAAGTACATCGAGAAAGACGCCGCTCTCGAACGCCGCTTCCAGAAAGTGCTGGTCAACGAGCCCGATGTCGAGTCCACCATCGCCATCCTGCGCGGGCTGCAGGAACGCTACGAAATCCACCATGGCGTGGAAATCACCGATCCGGCCATCGTGGCGGCGGCCGAGCTGTCGCACCGCTACATCACCGACCGCTTCCTGCCCGACAAGGCCATCGACCTCATCGACGAGGCCGGCGCGCGCATCCGCATGGAAATCGATTCCAAGCCGGAAGTCATGGACAGGCTCGACCGCCGCATCATCCAGCTCAAGATCGAGCGCGAGGCCGTGCGCAAAGAGTCCGACGATGCTTCCAAGCGCCGCCTGGCGGCCATCGAGGAAGAACTCGAGAAGCTGCAGCGCGAATACAACGACTACGAAGAAATCTGGAAAGCCGAGAAGGCCGCGGTGCAGGGCACCCAGGCCATCAAAGAAGAAATCGACCACGTGCGCGCCGACATGGCCGAGCTGCAGCGCAAGGGCCAGTTCGACAAGCTGGCCGAACTGCAGTACGGCAAGCTGCCCGAACTCGAAGCCCGCCTGAAGGCGGCCGACACGGCCGAACAGCAGGGCGAGCAGGCCGGGGGCCAGCCGCGCCTGCTGCGCACGCAAGTCGGCGCCGAAGAAATCGCCGAAGTCGTATCGCGCGCCACGGGTATTCCGGTGGCCAAGATGATGCAGGGCGAACGCGAGAAGCTGCTGCAAATGGAAGACCACCTGCACAAGCGCGTGGTGGGCCAGGATGAAGCCGTGCGGCTGGTGTCCGACGCCATCCGCCGTTCGCGCGCGGGGCTGGCCGATCCTTCGCGGCCGTACGGTTCGTTCCTGTTCCTGGGCCCCACCGGCGTGGGCAAGACCGAACTCACGCGGGCGCTGGCCGACTTCCTGTTCGATTCCGAAGAGCACATGATCCGCATCGACATGAGCGAATTCATGGAAAAGCATTCGGTGGCCCGCCTGATCGGCGCGCCGCCCGGATACGTGGGCTACGAAGAAGGCGGCTACCTGACCGAAGCGGTGCGGCGCAAGCCGTACAGCGTGGTGCTGCTCGACGAGGTCGAGAAGGCGCACCCCGATGTCTTCAACGTGCTGCTGCAGGTGCTCGACGACGGCCGCCTTACCGATGGCCAGGGGCGCACGGTCGATTTCCGCAACACGGTCATCGTGATGACGTCCAATCTGGGGTCGCAGCACATCCAGAGCATGGCGGGCCAGCCGTACGAAGTGATCAAGGAAGTGGTGTGGGATGAACTCAAGCAGTCGTTCCGCCCCGAGTTCCTGAACCGCATCGACGAGGTCGTGGTGTTCCACGGACTGGAAGCGCAGCACATCGAGTCGATCGCGCGCATCCAGCTCAAGCGCCTGGCCGAACGGCTCGAGCGCCAGGAAATGCGCCTGGAAGTGTCCGACGCGGCGCTGGCCGAACTGGCCCGCGCGGGGTTCGACCCGGTGTTCGGCGCCCGGCCGCTGAAGCGCGCCATCCAGCAGCAGATCGAAAACCCGGTCGCCAAGCTGATCCTGGAAGGCGAGTTCGGGCCGCGCGACGTGGTGCCGGTGGACTGGCGCGACGGCAAGTTCGTGTTCACCCGCACGCTGCAGTAAGCGTGCGCCCGGTGTCTGACTCCCGCAGGGTGTCAGACACCGTACGACTGAGATGGCTGCGAAGTGGGCGGCGACTGTCTCGACTTTACGGTGTCAGGCACCCTTCGGGAGCCTGACACCTGGCAACAATCAGTGCCCCGGCCGTGCGATGCGGACCGGGGCACTGTCGCGTTCAGCGTTCAATACACGTCGCGGCGGTAGCGGCCGGCGCGCCGCAGCGCGGCCAGGGGTTCCGCGCCCAGTATCTGCGCCAGGGCGTCGTCCACGCCCTGGGCCATGCCCTGCAGGCTGCCGCAAATGTAGATGCTTGCGCCTTCTTCCACCCAGCCGCGCACGCTGTCGGCGGCGTCCAGCAGCGCGTGCTGCACGTAGCGCCGCGCCGGCGTGTCGCGCGAGAACACGGCGTCCAGGCGCTGCAGTCGGCCCTGCGCCAGCCAGCCCGCGATTTCTTCGCGGTGGAACCAGTCGTGCGCGGCCTGGCGTTCGCCGAATACCAGCCAGTTACGGAAATGGCCCGCGGCGATGCGCGCCTTGAGCAGCGCGCGCAGCCCGGCCAGCCCGGTGCCGTTGCCTATCAGCAGCAGCGGGCGCGCATCGCCCGGCGGGTGGAAATTGGCGTTGGCGCGCAGGCGCAGGTCGATCAGGTCGCCCACCTGCGCGGTGCGGGTCAGCCAGCCGCTGCCCAGGCCCAGGCGGCCGTCGGCGCCGCGCATCTGCCGTACCAGCAAGTGCACGCCGCCATCCGCGGGCAGCGAGGCCACCGAGTATTCGCGATGCGGCAGCAGGGCGCCGCCGCGCCGGTCGCGCGGGCCGACTTCGGCAATATCGCCGGCCTGCCACGCGGGCGCGCCGCCATCGGGCGGATCCAGCACCAGGTGAAAGCAGGGGCCGCCCTGGCTGCCGGGGTTCAGCAGCGTGCGCCGCGCCAGCCGCCAGGGCTGGTAGGCGGGCGTTTCCCAGTCGGGCAGGTCGGCGCGGCCGGCCAGCAGGCCCAGATGATGCTGCCAGTGCCGCAAGGCGGCCGGGTCGGCGTTGTCCGCCTCGACCCGGTCGAACAGCGGCGTGGCGCCGCGCCCGCGCAGCCAGGCATCGAGCCGGCGGCCGAAGCCGCAGAAATGGCGGTAGCTGCTGTCGCCCAGCGCCAGCACCGCATACCCCAGGCTGTCCAGCAGGGGCGCCCCGGCGCCGTCCAGGGCCATCAGGCTGTCGGCGAAGGCGGCGGCGTTGTCCGGCGGGTCGCCTTCGCCATAGGTGCTGGCCACCACCAGCAGGCGCGGGTAGCCGCGCAGTGCGGCCAGGTCCAACTGGCCCAGCGCCGCCACGCGGGCCTGCAGGCCGCCCAGCCGCAGCGATTCGGCGGTCTGGCGGGCCAGCGCCTCGGCCTGGCCGGTCTGGCTGGCGTGGGCCACCAGTATGGTCCGGCCGTCGCTGGGCGCGCGCAGCGCATGCGCGGCCCGGGCCTGCGCGGCCGCGCGCTGCCGGGCCCGGCGCCGCGCCCACAGGCACAGCAGCAGCCACACGGCGATGGCGCAGCAGGCGGCGGCCAGGCGAAGAGTCATGCCGGGGTCAGGCCGTTGCCAGGGCCGCGAAGGCGTCGCTGGCGGCCAGCCGCAAGTGCTGCCTGTCGCGCACAATGAAGAGCGCCGCCAGATCGTGCCGGCGCGCGTAGGCCAGGCCGTCGCGTTCGCCCAGCACGGTCAGCGCCGTGGCCAGCGCATCGGCCTGCATGCAGCCGTCGTGCACCACGGTGACCGAGGCCACGCCGTTGTCTACCGGCTGGCCGGTGCGCGGGTCCAGCGTATGCGCGTAGCGGCGGCCGGCGTTGTCGCGATAGCGGCGGTAGTCGCCCGACGTGGCGATGCTGCGGCCCCGCAGGGCCAGCGCCAGCGCATGGTCGTCGCTGCCGTCGGGCACTTCGATGGCCACGCGCCAGGGCTGGCCGTCGGGCCGCTGCCCGCGCGCGCGCAGTTCGCCGCCCACTTCCACCAGGTAATGCGCAGCGCCCGCGTCGTCCAGGGCGCGCGCGGCACGATCCACGCCGTAGCCCTTGGCGATGGCCGACAAGTCCAGATACGCGCCGCCCGGCTGCCATGCGCGGCGGCCGGCGTCGTCCAGGCGGATGCGCCGCCAGCCGCAGCGCTGGCGCAAAGCCTGGATGGCGCCCGCCGAGGGCGGCTCGCTGGCGTGCGGCGGGGGGCCGAAGCCCCACGCGTTGACCAGCGGGCCGATGGTGGGATCGTATGCGCCGCCGGTATCGGCGGCCAGCTGCAGCGCATGCCGCAGCACGTGGAAACAGTCGCCGGGCAGCGCCTGCCAGCCCGCCGCCGCACGGTTGTAGCGCGACAGGTCAGAGGATGCGTCCCAGGTGCTCATTTGCGCGACCACGTCGTCCAGCGCCTGCTGGATGGCGGCGCGCGCCGCGTCCGCCGCCAGGCCCGGCGGCAGGGCCAGCCGGGCCGACCAGGTCGTGCCCATGGTGGCGCCGGCCACCGCGGCCGGCGAATGCGGGGAAAGAACAGCCATGGAACCGCGCGGCGCCCTACGGCTGCAGCACTTCCAGCGTGGCCGCGTACGACAGGCGGCGCTTGGCGGCCTTCGGCACGGTGGTCTTGCCGTCTTCGGCGCGCGCTTGCACCCAGTACAGGCCGGGCTGCGGCCATTGCACCTGGAATTTGCCGTCCTGGCCGGTGCGCACTTCGATTTCGCCGACCTTGTCGCGGTAGCGGCTACCGCCCGGCACGATGGTCAGCTCGAGCCCGGCGGCGGGCTGGCCGTCGAGCATCATCTGGAACGTGGCGGTTTCGCCCGCATACAGGTCGTTGGGATGGGTGACCGGCACCAGTTCCAGGCCCTTGCCCACGGGCCGCACCTGGCTGGGCTTGCCCGCGGTGGCGAAGGTTTCCACGCGGCCCAGGCTCTGCGAGATCTCCAGGTCTTGCGCGTCGGCGGGCACGGCGGCCGCCAGCCCGTCGGGCTGGCCGAAGTAGCGCTTGGGCTTGCCGTCCTGCTTCCAGCGGGCGAACACGCCGTCGTTGACCACGGCGATGCGGTAGGTGCCGGTTTCGCCGAGCTGCAGGTCGAAGGTGCTGCGCAGCTTGCCCTTGTTGAGGTTCTGGGCCTCGGCCGGCTTGCCGTCGGGGGCCACGATCACCAGGTTGTCCAGGCGCAGGGGCGCGTGGTTGAAATAGAACTTGTCGTTGCTGACGGCGGCATCCACCGTGATCCAGTTGCCGGTGCCGGACAGCACGGTGGACGACGGCAGCATCCACAGATCATGGGCGTGGGCCGCGGCGGGCAGGGCAAGCGCCAGGGCGGCGGCGAGTCGGACAGCAGTTTTCATCGGGGCTCCGGAAAATCAGTGGCGGTCAGGGTTTCAGGGTCACGGCGATGGCGCCGAGCTCGTGCTCGCCGCTGGCCGACAGTTGTCCGGCCTGGGCGGGCGGCCAATCGAACGGCACGCGCACCAGTTCGCGCCCGCCCACTTCGCGGGCGGCTTCCACCACTACGGCATAGCGGCCGGGTTTCAGGTCGGCCAGCGGCTTGGCGCCGCCGGCGAAAGCCAGTTCGTGCCTGCCGGCGGGGCGGGTGGCGCCGCTGACGCCGTCCACCGGGAACTGCTGGTTGCGGCCGCTGCGGCGCCACCACTGGCGCATGTCCTTCAGCCATTCCGCGCCTTCGTTGTTCTTCTTGGCCACGTCATACCAGACGGCCAGGTCGGCCACCACGCTGTGGTCGGGATTTTCGAGCCAGATCGCCACGTAGGGGCGGTGGTATTCGGCCACGTCCAGGCGGGGTATCTCGATATTGACCCCCAGGTCGGCGGCCTGGGCCGTCCGGGCGATCAGGCCGGCCAGCAGGGCCGACAGCAGCAGCTTGCGCATGAAATCTCCAGGCTTGCGGTCTTCAATGGATGAACAGCAGGGCCAGCACCAGCGGGATCAGCAGCCCCAGCCCCACCATGGGCCAGGTCGCGGCCCGCTGGCCGGCATGCATTTGCAGCAGCACCAGCCCTGTCAGCGAAAACACCAGACAGGCCACCGCGAACACATCCAGGAACCAGCTCCAGGCGGCGCCGGTATGGCGGCCCTTGTGCAGGTCGTTCAGGTAGGCCACCCAGCCGCGGTCGGTGCGTTCGTATTCGACGGCGCCGTCGGCCAGGTCGACGGATAGCCAGGCATCGCCGCCGGCGCGCGGCAGCGAGACATACAGTTCGTCGGGCGACCACTCGGGCGCGCGGCCGGCCACCTGCGCATCCAGTTCGCTATCCAGCCACTGGGCCACGGGCGCCGGCACGGCGGCATGCCTGGTGTTGTTGCCGGCGGCCTTGAGCTGGCCGAGCAGGGCGGGCGGCAACTGCGCCTGGCGGGTGGTCACCGTGGGGCTCGCATCGATCAGCGCGGCATTGTTCAGGGTCAGGCCGGTAACAGCGAACAACAGCATGCCCAGCAGGCATAATGCTGAACTGATCCAGTGCCATTGATGCAGTGTCTTGAGCCAATAGGCCCGTCGACGCGAAGAAAGTTTGCCGTCCATGAGACATTACGGGTCAAGGCTGCGGATTCTATCATTTAAATGAGAATGAATCTCAAAAAATCATGACCCAGACACTGATCCCGCTCAACTTCCTCGCCGTGGCCATCGGCGCCGCGCTGGGCGCCTGCGCCCGCTGGCTGGCGGGGTTGTGGCTGAACTCGGCATGGCCCTGGGGCACGCTGCTGGTCAACCTGGCGGGCGGCTACCTGATCGGGCTGGCGCTGGCCGTACTGCTGGCGCATCCCGAGTGGCCGCAATGGATCCGCCTGGCGGCGGTCACGGGCTTCCTGGGGGGGTTGACCACGTTCTCGACGTTCTCGGCCGAAACCGTGGGCATGCTCGAACGCGGGGCCTATGCGCCCGCGCTGGGCTATGCGGCCATCAGCCTGCTGGGGTCGCTGGCGTTGACGGCGCTGGGCCTGGCCAGCGGGCACGCGCTGCGCTGAAACGCCGCGGCACGCGGGGCTTTATCGGCCCTGGCGCGCCAGCAGCACGCGCGCGGCCTGCAGGCCGCTGCGCACCGCGCCTTCCAGCACGCCCGGATAACCCGTATCGGTCCAGTCGCCGGCCAGCGCCAGGGTGGCCCACGGCGTGGTGTTCAGGGGCCGTACCAGTCCCGGCACGGCGGCGAACGTGGCGCGCTTTTCGATGAACAGTTCCGCGGCCTGCACCGCGGGCATGGGCGGCAGCCGCGCCGGATGGCGCGCCGCCTGCACGGCCACCTGGGCAGTCAGCGCGGCAATGGCCGCGGCGCGGTCGGTCTCGGCCAGGCCGCGCGCGGCGCTGGTCACGACCGCCAGCTCGCCGCCGGGGCCGCGGCCGGTCAGCCGCGAACGGTCGAATACCCAATGGCCCACGTGGCCGCGCGCCGCGTCTTCGCGCAGCAGCATCATGGGTTCGGGCAGGGGCCAGGGGGCCGCCAGGCGCAGGTTCAGCGTGCCGATGGGCAGGTAGTCGAATGCCTGCAGGGCTTTCAGCAGGCCGGGCGTGCCGGCTTCGCGCAGGGCGTTGCCCAGCAGGCGGGCGGCCACCGAGGGCGGCACCGCCAGCACCGCGGCGTCGAAGCGTTCACGGTTCACGTCCACGCCGCGGGCCGAGGGCACCAGCTGCCGCACGGTATCGCCGTAGCGCATGTTGGCCCGCAGGGCCACGGCGTCGGGCCACAGTGCCGACAGGTCGACGCAGGGCAGCAGCAGGTCGCTGTCGTGGCGGCTGCCGGCCAGGCTGTCGCGCAGGATGCGCGCGTACAGCACGGCGCCGGCCTCGGCCGGCGGCGTGTTCAGGGCGGCCAGGCACAGCGGTTCCCATACCAGGCGGACCAGCGTATCGGGCTGCCGGTAGTGGGCCAGCAATTGCGACACGGTCCAGTCGCGCGGCGGCAACCACCCGCTGTTCTTCAGCCCCCGCATCATGCGCAGGGCATCCATGCGTTCGCGCCAGGTCAGCCCGCGCGCGGTCGCCAGCGCCGCCAGGGCGTGCCAGGGAGCGGGTAGGGCGGGCGCGGACAGGTGAAAGCTGCCGTCCAGGCTGGCCAGCCGCAGCGATCGCCGCATCAGCAGCGCGGCCGGATTGCGGCCCACGCGGCGCATCAGGGCCAGGGTCTGGTCGTAGGCACCCAGCAGGATGTGCTGGCCGTTATCGAGCTGCGCGCCGAATTCGGGATGCACCACGCGCCGCGCCCGGCCGCCCGGCGTGCGGCCGGCTTCGAATACCGTGACCTGGGCGTCGGCCTCGCGCAACGCGGCGCAGGCGGCCAGGCCGGCCCAGCCGGCGCCGATGATGGCGACTTTCATCGCGCCAGGCGGCGCACCAGACCGCGGCCGCCGCCCACCCAGGTCTTCCAGGCCAGCCACAGCTTGCGCAGGGGCGTCAGTGAAATGCGTTGATGCAGCACCTGCCAGTTGTCGCGTTCGATCTCGTCGAGCAGGGCGTGATAAATGGCCGCCATCATCAGGCCCGGCCGCTGTGCGCGCCGGTCGGATTCGGGCAGGCTGGCCATGGCCTCGCTGTACAGCTGGCGGGCGCGTTCGGTCTGGAACCGCATCAATGCGGTGAAGCGCTCGGAATACGTGCCGTTCAGGATCTCGGCGGCCTTGACGTCGAAGCGCTGCAGTTCGTCCACGGGCAGGTAGATGCGGCCACGCCGCGCATCGTCGCCGACGTCGCGGATGATGTTGGTCAGCTGAAACGCCAGCCCCAGCTTGCCGGCGTATTCCAGGGTGCGCGGATCGGCATAGCCGAAAACGCCGGCCGACAGTTCGCCCACCACGCCGGCGGCGTGCCAACAGTATTTGCGCAGTCCAGGCCAGTCCAGGTAGCGGGTCTGGTCCAGGTCCATTTCCATGCCGTCGATCACCGCCTGCATGCGGTCGCGCGAAATCCCGCAAGGCTCCACGTGCGGCTGCAGCGCGAGCATTACCGGATGCTCGGCAGGGCCGGCAAACAGCTGGTCGACCTGCGTGCGCCACCAGGCCAGCTTGATGCGCGCCACCGACGGGTCGGAGCATTCGTCGACCACGTCGTCCACTTCGCGGCAGAATGCATACAGCGCGGTGATGGCGCGGCGGCGCTCGGGCGGCAGGAACAGGAACGAATAGTAAAAACTCGAGCCGCTTTTGGCGGCCTTTTCCTGGCAGTAATCGTCAGGCGTCATAAATAAGGTGAGTATTCCTCGGTTTTTCCATCACGCGGCGGGGCTAGATGCCTCGCCACAAGATGATGGGCCAGTCGCGCGCGCGCAGCACCGGGCGGTTCAGGAAGACGTCGTAGCCGTCGCGCTCGATGCGTTCCAGGATCCGCAGCCCGCCCTGCACGACCATGCGCAATTCCAGGCCGATGCGGCCGGGCAGACGGCGCGCCAGTGGAGCGCCAGAGTGTAGCAGCGCCCGCGTGCGGTCGATCTGGAAGGCCATCAGCGCGCGCCATGCCGGGGTCAGCCGGCAGGCGGCCAGGTCGTCTTCGGTGACGCCATGGCGCCGCATGTCGGCGCGCGGCAGGTATATGCGCTGCTTGCGCCAGTCTACCCGCACATCCTGCCAGAAATTGACAAGCTGCAGGCCGGTGCAGATAGCGTCGGCCTCGGCCAGGTTGCCGGGCGTGGCGGCGTCGTACAGATGCAGCATCAGGCGGCCCACCGGGTTGGCCGAGCGGGCGCAGTAATCGAGCAGCGCCGCGTAGTCATCGTAGCGCTTGACCGTCACGTCCTGCTCGAAGGCCGACAGCAGGTCGAAAAAAGGGGCAATGGGCAACTGGTGGCGCGCGATGGTGCGCGCCAGCGGCGCGAAAATGTGGGCCAGCTCGGGCGCGGCGTCGGGCAGGCCGCCCGGCTTGGCGCCGATGCGGTGCAGTTCGGCGCGGAAGGCGGCCAGGCCGGCCAGGCGCTGGGCATCGCTGGCATTGCCTTCGTCGGCAATATCGTCGGCCGCGCGCGCGTAGCGGTAGATATCGGTTACCGGGCCGCGCAGCCGGCGCGGCAGCAGCAGCGAGGCCACCGGGAAATTTTCGTAATGATCGACAGCCATAAACGGTGCGTGCGGCGGCCCCATTGGCCGCAGTGGGGGTATTTTAGTGGCGCTTTTTCCAGGCGCGCGGCGGCATCGCCCGCGCCGGAGCAGATCAGTTAGACTAGGCGCCACAGGATTGCTTCCATGCCACGTCCCATTCACGCTTCGATTTCGCATGCCGCGCTAGGCCACAACCTGGATGTCGTGCGCCGCCATCTCGACCAGGCGGCCCAGGCGGCCGCGGGCACGCCGCCGTCCATCTGGGCGGTCATCAAGGCCAACGCCTACGGCCACGGCATCGAAACCGCCGTGGCGGGCTTTTCGGCCGCGCAGGGGCTGGCCATGCTCGACCTGGCCGAGGCAGTGCGCTGCCGCGAAGCCGGGTGGGGCGGCCCCATCCTGCTGCTCGAAGGTTTCTTCCAGCCGGCCGATCTCGAGCTGGTCGACCGCTACCATCTCAGCGCCACCGTGCACACGCGCGAACAGCTCGACATGCTGGCGCAGGCCCGGCTGTCGCGGCGCGTCGACATCATGCTCAAGCTCAACAGCGGCATGAACCGCCTGGGCTTCAGCCCCGACGCCTACGGCAGCGCGCACGCGCGCGCCCTGCAGCTGCGCGAACAGGGCGTGGTGGGCGCCATCGGCAAAATGACGCACTTCGCCTGCGCCGACGGCACGCCGGGCGTGGCCGAGCAGATGCAGTTGTTCCGGTCCGTCACTCAAGGCCTGGGCGACGGCCCGGTCAGCGTATGCAATTCGGCGGCCACGCTGCGTTATCCCGACATTGCCGTGGGGCACGGCGCGCAGGCGCATTGGGTGCGGCCCGGCATCTGCCTGTACGGCGCGTCGCCGTTTTCCGACACCGACGCCGCCAGCTTCGGCCTGCGGCCCGCCATGTCGCTGCGCTCGCAGATCATCGGCGTGCAAGACCTGTCCATCGGCGCCGAAGTCGGGTACGGCGCAATCTTCCGCGCCGAACGCCCCATGCGGGTCGGCGTGGTGGCCTGCGGGTATGCCGACGGCTACCCGCGCCACGCCGGCACCGGCACGCCCATCGTGGTGGGGGGCGTACGCACTCGCCTGGTGGGGCGCGTGTCCATGGACATGCTCATGGTCGATCTCGACCCGGTCCCGGCCGCGGGCATCGGCACCCCGGTCTCGCTGTGGGGCCAGGATGGCCCTTCGGTCGACGAAGTCGCCCAGGCAGCCGGTACTATCGGCTATGAATTGCTGTGCGCGCTGGCCCCCCGGGTGCCGGTCAAGCGCGACCTCTGATCACTTTTAGCGAGGAATCCCATGAAGGACAAATGCGTGCTGGTAACGGGCGCCACCAAGGGCATCGGCTGGGCGCTGACCCAGAAGCTGACCGACCTCGGCTGTCATGTCGTGGGCATTGCTCGCAATACCGATCACATCGATTTCCCGGGCTACCTGTATGCCTGCGACCTGGCCGACGCCGGCCGCACCGAAGAAGTGCTGCGCGAAATCCGCGAGAAATTCCCGGTCGACGCCATTGTCAACAACGTCGGCGTGGTGCGGCCCCAGCCGCTGGGCGAAATCGACCTGGCCTCTCTCTACAGCGTCATGGACCTGAACGTGCGCGTGGCCGTGCAGGTCACCCAGGCTTTCGTCGAATCCATGAAAGTGCGGCGCACCGGGCGCATCGTCAATGTGTCCAGCCGCGTCATTCACGGCGGGCACGAACGCACCAGCTATTCGGCCGCCAAAAGCGCCCTGATCGGCTGCACCCGCACCTGGGCGCTTGAACTTGCCGAATACGGCGTCACGGTCAATGCCGTGGCACCGGGCCCGATCGAAACCGAACTGTTCCGCGTGGCCCAGCCGGCAGGCAGCGAAGGCGAAAAGCGCGCGCTGGCGTCCATTCCCATGAAGCGCCTGGGCACGCCGGCCGAAGTGGCCGCCGCCATTGCTTTCCTGCTGTCCGACGAGGCCGGCTTCATCACCGGCCAGGTGCTGGGCGTGGACGGCGGCGGCAGCCTGGCAGGCCGCTGAAGCGGCCGCGGAGTAGTTACCGGGCGGGCGGCAGCAGCGCCCGCAGGTCGGGCGGCAAGGCCAGGCCGGGCGCATCGCGCCGCAAATCCTGCAGAGCCTGCAGCGCGGCATCGCGCTGGCCGTCCTGCAGCAGTTCACGGATATGTTCAATGCGCGCATCCGTCTTGGCGAGCGCGGCCGCGCCGGTGTCGGCGCCGGGCGCCGGCACGGCGTCCGCGGCATCGGGCTGGGCACGGTACTGATGCGCGCGCGGCTCTGCCTGCGCCGGCGCGGCCTGTCCGGCCTGTGGGGCCGGCGCGTAGCGGCGCAGCGCGGCCGGCGCTTCGGGCCGGGCCGGTGCCGCGGCGGGTGGCGGCATCGCCTGCGGCGGGCGCGCCAGTTCGGCGTCTACAGGCGGCGCGTCGGCCAGTCCGGCCACGTCCGGATCCTGGAAATCGGTCAGCAGGAACAGGCCCGCGGTCAGCACAATCGAGGCGGCCACGCCCCAGCCGGGATGCCAGAGCCGGCGCTGGCGCTGCACCCGGCGGTCGGCCGCCGCGGCGCGCGCGGCCGCGTCATGCACCGCGGCGTCCAGGTCCGGGCCCGGCTCGGCGCGGGGCAGCGTGCGATACAGGGCGCGCAGGTCCAGATCGTCGTCTTCGTCGTGGGGGGGGCGGGGATGGGCCGTCATGCTTTCAGGGCCTCACGGATGCGCTGCGTGGCATAGCGCAGGCGCGATTTCACGGTTTCGCGCGGCGCGCCGGTGACGTCGGCGATTTCTTCCAGGCTCAGGTCGTGTTCCAGCCGCAGCAGTATGGCATGGCGCTGTTCGTGCGGCAGGCTTTCGATGGCAAGCTGCAGGCGCCGCCGGGTCTGGAAATCCGACAACTGCTGCTCGGGCTGCTCGTGCTCGGCCGCCGCCAGGGTTGCCAGCGCGGCTTCGGTTTCCTGCGGGCCGGCCTGCGAAGGCTGGCGCCGGTAGGTGTCGATGATCAGATTATGAGCGATCTGCAGCAGCCAGGTGGTGAATTTGGCGCGCGGCTGCCAGCGGGCGCGGGCATCGATCACGCGGCTCCAGGTTTCCTGGAAAATGTCGTCGGCCTGGTGCGCGTTGCGGGTGCTGCGCAGAATATAGCGGTACAGGCCGGCGCGGTGGCGCGCGTACAAGGCGTCGAACGCCGCCAGGTTGCCGGCGCCGTAGGCCTGCATCAGGGTTTCGTCATCGGCACCCGGGATGTCCATGGCGGCCGAGTGTATCCGTTCGGCCGCGCTTGCGCATCCGCCGGGCGCCAGCACGGCGCCCGGCACGGGCGCGGCCAGGCTCATGGCGCGGCGGGCGTGCCCAGGCCGGCGGCCATTTCCACCAGGGCCGCCAGCTCGGCGTTCAGGCCCTGCGCATCCTGGCCGCGCGCGCCGCGCGCCAGGGCGCTGATCTGGGCCGGCGTATAGCCGTCCAGGTATTTGCCGCCGCGCAGCCACTGCGCAAAGGCCGCGGCCGCCGCCGCGCGCCGCATGCCATCCGAGCCGGCCGCCGGCGCGTCCACCCGCGTTACCGGCTGCTCTACCAGCTTGCTGCCGGTGGCGCCGGGCAGCTTGTAGCGCACCCGCACGAACGCCAGCTCGCCGTCGGGCTCGGCCGCCGCGGCGGGCTGGCCATAGCGCAGCGGGTCCAGCCGTGCGCCGGCGGCGCCTACCGGGGTGATCTCGTACAGCGCCGTCACGTTCGCGCCCGCGCCGATCTCGCCGGCATCGACGCGGTCGTTGTTGAAATCCTCGCGCGCCAGGGCGCGCTTCTCGTAGCCGATCAGGCGGTACTCGGCCACCACGGCGGGGTTGAACTCAACCTGTATTTTCACGTCGCGGGCAATGGTCAGCAGGGTGGAAGACATTTGCGCGGCCAGCACCTTGCGCGCCTCGCGCAGGCTGTCCAGGTAGTGGTAGCTGCCGTTGCCCGCATCGGCCAGCTGCACGGCCAGCGCGTCGTTGAAATTGCCGCCGCCCACCCCCAGCGTGGTCAGCGCAATGCCGCCCTGGCGCTGGCGGGCGATCTTGTCCTTCAGGTCGTCCAGGTCGGTGGCGCCCACGTTGAAATCGCCGTCGCTGGCCAGCAGGATGCGATTCACGCCGCCTTTCACAAAGCCCTTGGCGGCCTGCGCGTAGGCCAGGTCCAGGCCGGCGCCGCCATTGGTCGAACCCGCGGCGCGCAATTCGTCGATGGCGGCGTTGATGCGCGCCTTCTGGTCCCCGGGGGTCGAGTCCAGTGTCATCGACGCCTGGCCGGCATAGGTGACGATGGCCACCCGGTCTTGCGGCCGCAATTGCGCCACCAGCTGCTTCAACGCGCCTTTGATCAGCGGCAGCTTGTCGCGGTCGGCCATCGAACCGGAGGTGTCCACCAGGAACACCAGATTGGCCGCGGGAATGTCCTGCGGCGCCACCCGGTAGCCCTGGATGCCGATCTTCAGCAGCTGGCGCGCCGGGTTCCACGGCGCGGCGGACAGCTCGGTGACAATGCTGAACGGCCGTTCCCGTGAATCGGGCGCGGCATAGCCGTAGTCGAAATAATTGATGAACTCTTCCGCGCGCACGGCGCCGGCCGGCGGCAAGCGGCCTTCGTTCAACAGGCGGCGCACGTTGGTGTACGAGCCCGTGTCGACATCCACGCCGAAGGTCGAGACCGGCTGCTCTTGCGCGGCCGTCACCGGGTTGTCGCGGTAACGCGCGTAGTTGTCGCGCTCTTCGGCTTGCGGCGGCGCATAGTAGCCAGACGGCGCCGGCAGCGAGGCGGCGGCCGGCTGCGCCACGTAGGTCTGGGGCGCATATTGCCGGCGCACCGCGGGGCCGGCATGCGCCTTGGAGGCGGCCGCATCGGCCTCGGCGGCCGGGCGGGCCGGGGGCGGCGGCACGATGCCGGTATTGCTGGCGGCGCCGGCTGCGGATGCGGCCTTGGCGGCGTCCGCCGGGTTGTCGTGCGGCGGCGGCGAGCATGCCGCCAGCAGGGCGGCGGCCAGGGCGGTGCAGATCAGGCGGGCCGGGCGTTTGTTCGGGTTCATGGTGCGGGTCCTTGTCTGGGGATCGTTCCGGTTAAACGCGCCGCCGCGCAAAACGGGGTTGAAATCGGCCGGCGGTTTTGCAAGAAAACGTATCCGCGCCCCAACGGCGCGCACCGTCCGCGGCCGCTTGCCCATTGCCGGTAAACTTGCGCCATGGCCAAGCCCCGAACCGTCTATGTCTGCGCCGAATGCGGCGGCACCAGTCCCAAATGGCAGGGCAAATGCCCGCATTGCGCCGCCTGGAACACCCTGGAAGAAACCGTTGACTCCGCCAGCCCGGCCGCCGCCGCGCACCGCTATGCGCCGCTGGCCAGTTCCAGCCCGGTGCGCAGCCTGGCCGATATCGAAGCCCGTGAAACGCCGCGCCAGCCCACCGGGCTCGACGAGTTCGACCGCGTGCTGGGCGGCGGCCTGGTGGCGGGGGCGGTGGTGCTCATCGGCGGCGATCCCGGCATCGGCAAGTCCACACTATTGCTGCAGGCCCTGGCCACCATGTCGGCCCACAGCCGCGTGCTGTATGTCACCGGCGAGGAATCCGCCGAACAAGTCGCGTTGCGCGCCCGCCGCCTGGGCCTGCAGACCGGCAGCGTGAACCTGCTGGCCGAGATCCGCCTGGAAGCCATCCAGGCGGCCGTGTCCGAGCAGCAGCCGGCGGTGGCGGTCATCGATTCCATCCAGACGCTGTACAGCAGCGAACTCACCGCGGCGCCCGGCTCGGTCTCGCAGGTGCGCGAATGCGCGGCCCAGCTCACGCGGCTGGCCAAGCAGACCGGCATCGCCATTGTGATGATCGGCCATGTCACCAAAGACGGCGCGCTGGCCGGGCCGCGCGTGCTCGAGCATATCGTCGA
Source organism: Bordetella petrii (assembly GCF_017356245.1). Classification (NCBI taxonomy): domain Bacteria; kingdom Pseudomonadati; phylum Pseudomonadota; class Betaproteobacteria; order Burkholderiales; family Alcaligenaceae; genus Bordetella; species Bordetella petrii. The sequence continues at coordinate 2,605,872 of NZ_JAFMZZ010000001.1, read as the reverse complement.
CACGGTGCTGTATTTCGAGGGCGACACCCATTCGTCGTTCCGCCTGGTGCGGGCGTTCAAGAACCGTTTCGGCGCCGTCAACGAACTGGGCGTGTTCGCCATGACCGACCGCGGCCTGCGCGGCGTGGCCAATCCGTCGGCGCTGTTCCTGTCCCAGCACGACCAGCAAGTATCGGGGTCGTGCGTCATGGCCACGCAAGAGGGCACGCGCCCGCTGCTGGTCGAGATCCAGGCGCTGGTCGACAGCTCGCACGCGCCCAATCCCAAACGCCTGACGGTGGGCCTGGAAGGCAACCGGCTGGCCATGCTGCTGGCGGTGCTGCACCGGCACGCCGGAGTGTCCACCTACGACCAGGATGTCTTCGTCAACGCGGTGGGCGGGGTGCGCATTACCGAACCGGCCGCCGACCTGCCGGTATTGCTGGCCATCATGTCGTCGCTGCGCGACCGGCCCCTGCCGCGCGGGCTGATCGCGTTCGGCGAAGTCGGGCTGGCCGGCGAGATCCGCCCGGCGCCGCGCGGGCAGGAGCGCTTGCGCGAAGCCGCCAAGCTGGGTTTCAGCACGGCGCTCATCCCCAAGGCCAACGCCCCGCGCCAGCCCATCGAGGGGCTGGAGATCTGGGCGGTCGACCGCCTGGATGCCGCCCTGGACAAGCTGCGATGAGCGGCGCCAGGAACCCCCGGGCACCTGTTTTCAGAACATGAGCATCATCAAGGAGCATCAGGCATGAGCCTGTGGATCGTCACGGGCATCTGCCTGGTTTGCGGTGCGTTGATCGGATTCCTGGGCGGGGTGCTGGGCATCGGCGGCGGCCTGATCGCCATTCCCGCGCTGGTGCTGCTGATGGACATGTCGCAGCAGCTGGCCCAGGGCACGGCGCTGATCATGGTGCTGCCCACTATTGTCATGGCGGTGCGCAAGTACAACCAGCAAACCCGCATCGACCGCCCGGCGGCCATCGCGGGCGCCATCGGTGCCGTGCTGTTCACCTGGGTGGGCGCGCAATTGGCGCTGGGCATCCCGTCGAGCACGCTGCGCCTGAGCTTCGCGGTGTTCCTGTTTTTCGTGGCGGTGTTCTATGTCTACAAGATCGCGCGCCCGCCACGCCCGGCCGGCGCGGGGCGGGCGCGGCCGGCACGTCCCGCGCCGGCCTTCACGTGCGGGCGCGCCGCCTTGCTGGGCGTGGCCAGCGGCACTCTGGGCGGGTTCTTCGGCGTGGGCGGGGCCATCATGGCGGTGCCCATCCTGACCTCTGTGTTCCGGCTGCCCCAGACCTCGGCCCAGGCGCTGGCGCTGACCATGATCATCCCGGGCTCGACCATCGCCCTGGCCACCTACAGCTGGGCGGGCCAGGCCAATTGGTGGATCGGCCTGCCGCTGGCGGCGGGCAGCCTGCTGTTCGTGCCGGTGGGCGTGCGCGTGGCCTACCGGCTGCCCGAGCGCAAGCTGCGCGCCTGCTTCGCGGCCATGCTGTTCGCGACCGTGCTGCTGCTGATTTTCGAAGCCTGAATCGTCGAGACACCTGCAGCTTAGGTGTCTGACTCCCGCAGGGTGTCAGACACCGGATATTGAGTCACCCGCTCAATCATGACCGTCCGTTAGCGCACGCAAAACTTTCCGGTGCCGGTGAACCTTCCGGGGCGAATGCTTTCCAATAAAACCGGGCATTCTGTCCGGTTTGTTTCAGGAGCACCCCATGACCACACCCGCCCGTATCGCCGCCTTTCTTTCCACGTCGGCGTTGTGCCTGGGCTTGGCCAGCGGCCCGGTTCATGCCGAACAGCGCGAGGCCGACGGCCAGCGCGAAGCGCATACCCTCACGCGCGACCGCGAGCCGGCCGCCCGCGAATCCTCGTCTGGCAGCGCCGAAGCCGCCCGTGCGGCCGAAGGCGTTGTCGCGCAAGCCGGTCAGCGGCCCCGCAAGCGGTAGTCGCGCACAATCTTCCAATACCACGCATGCAGCAGCAGGGTCGACAGCCCCAGGCCGATCATGGCCATCAGCCACATGGTGCCGGCGCCCACGGGTGAGTCCGGAATCACCAGCATGCGCAGCCAGTCCAGCCCGCCGCGGCCGGGGCCGAAACCCAGCCACCAGCCGCCCAGCAGGCCCACGCCGGCCAGCGCCACGATCTGCAGCAGCAGCGGCACCACGGCCACTTTATAGGCGCGCAGCACGTACGAATTGATGCATTGCATCGAATCGCACAAGTGGAACAGCGGGATCATGGCCAGCAGCGCGCCGGCCACCGCCGCCACCCGCGCATCGTCGGTATAGGCCGCCAGGATCAGCGGGCGGCCGGCCAGCAGCGCCGCCGCGGTCAGCAGCGCGCCCAGCAGGCCCAGCGCCATGCCCGCCATGCCGGTGCGCTGCGCCACGCCATACTGGCCCGCGCCGATGGCCTGGGCTGTCAGCGAGGCCGTGGCCACGCCCAGCGCCATCGGCATCATGTAGCACAGGGCAGCCAGGTTCGACATGATCTGGTGGCCGCCGCTGACGTAGGTACCTTCGCGCGCCACCAGCAGGGCCATGAAAGTGAAGGCGGACACTTCCACCAGGTACGAGCCGCCCATCGGCACGCCCAGCCGCAGCAGTTCTTTCTGCACCTGCCATGACGGGCGCCCCAGCCTCAGGCCGAAGCGGCGGAAATAGCGGTCGTGCGTAATGAACCACAGGCCGACCATCAGGCCGGCCCAGAACACGATGGCGGTGGCCAGCCCGGCGCCGGCCGCGCCCAGGGCGGGCAGGCCGAAGTGGCCATAGATCAGCAGCCAGTTGAAAAAAGCCTTGAAACCCACGCCGGCCAGGTTGATGGTCATTACCACCTTGGGACGCGACACCGCGGTGCCCAGCGCGTAGATGGTGCGAAACACCAGCGCGGCCGGCAGCGCCAGCGCCAGGGCGCGCAGATAGCCGGTGACCCGCTCGCGCACTTCCGGAGCCACATCGCCTGACAGCGACAGCCAGACGTCCGGAAACATCATCAGCACCGCGCCCACTACCGCAAGGCCCAGCGCCAGCCACACGCCCTGGCCCCAGGTGCGCCCCACCTCGTCCAGGCGGCCGGCGCCAAAATGCTGGGCCAGGATGGGAATCAGGGCATGCACCACGCCCATCAGGCCCACGAAGATCGTGATGTACACGGACATGGACAGCGACATGGCGGCCAGATCGGCCGCGCTGGCGTGGCCGGTCATGGCGGTGTCGAGCACGCCGAACGCGATGCCGGCCCACTGGCTGACCAGCACCGGCCAGGCCTGCCGGGCGATGCCCAGCATCGCGGCGCCGAAGCCGCGCGCAGAAGGGGCGGGGAGGGTCATTGCGCCGGCTTGATGCGCAGCAGCCGGAAGATCTCGTGCCGGTCGGCGCGGCGGCCGCCGCGCCACAATTCCTGCACGCCTTCGCTATAGGCGGCCTCGCCGTCGCGCAGGCGTTCGCGGGTGGTCTGCTGCAATACCAGGGGGCATTTCGAGTCGTAGCTGAGCGTCAGGTTGTCGAAGATCAACAGCGACGCGCGCTGGCCGCTGCCCACGCTCAGCCCGCGCACGCATTCGCCCGGCTGCCGGTACTGGGCCAGCGCGGCCGCCAGTTCGCCCGACATGACGCGATAGCTGCGCGCGTAATCGACGGCGGGCTGCCAAAGCAGCACCAGCAGTATCCAGGTGGCGGTCAGGCCGCTGGCCGACAGGACCGTGCCGCGCCACAGCGCGGACGGGTGCGAGCGCAGGCGCCACGCCACCAGCACCACCCAGGCCGCGGTAACCAGCACGGCCAGGGCGAACGCCAGCCAGGAAATCACCGGCTCGTAGCCCGAGGTCTGGCGCGCGATGTTGCGGGAAATCTGCGCCGGCCAGCCGAAATGCAGGGCCACCCAGCCCAGCCAGGCGGTGGCGACGGTCAGTGAAAAGCACATGACCGCGAACCAGTCCAGGGTGTTGACCACGCCGCGCCGCAGGGTAGGCAGCGAGAAGGCGGCCAGGATGGAGCAGGGCACCGCCAGCAGGATGAATTCGGAATCGGTGGGCTCTTCCAGGAAGAACAGTTGCGCGGCGGCAAAGACCGCCAGCCCCAGCGGCAGCCAGATATGCGGCGCATACAGCCAGTCGCGCCAGCGCCATACGGCCAGCAGGGCCAGCGGCCAGGTGGGCCACAGGTACCAGGGCAGGTCGCGCAGCGTGCGCGCGGTGTCGGCCAGGTTGGGCCAGTCGAACGAGGCTGCGTTCCAGGTTTTCCAGTTGCTGATCCAGTAGTCGCTGCCCTGGGTGGCGGGTATCCACCAGGCCAGCATCAGCACCGCGGCCACGCCCGCGGCCAGCGGCAGCCAGCGGCGCCGCGCCCACAGCACGCTGCGCGGGTGGAACGCCAGCGCGGCCCCCAGCATGATGGGCAGTGCGCCGACCCAGCCGCGTGTCAGGAAGCTGGCGGCCAGGGCGAAGCCCAGCGTGGCCGCGCCGGTGGCCGGACGGTCGAGCGTGCGCGCCAGCGAATAAAACGCCAGCGCCTGCCATGCCATGATCGCCGGCACGACCGAGGTTTCGTGGGTGCGCTGCAGAATGCCCACCGTGGCCAGCAGCAGCAGCAGCGCGGCGTCGGCCAGCATGCGGCCATAGTCGCGCGCCGCCGGTTCGCCGCCGAACGGCAGGGCCAGCGGCTGGGCCTCGGCGCGCCGGCCCACCAGGTATGTGCCGTACCAGACGCTGACGGTGGTAATGCCGAACCACACCAGATTCGGCAGCCGCCCGGCGGGAATGTCGCCGATCAGCGGCCCGAACAGCCACATGCACAGCGCGCCGGCCCAGGTGATCAGCGGGCCTTCTTCGGCAAACGCCAGTTGCCCCACCTGCGGCAGCAGCCAGGTCACGCCGCCTTCGCGCACCGCCGTGATCATCGTGGCCAGGCCGACCGCATCATCGGTCTTCCAGGGGTCGCGCATGAACAGGCCGGCCAGGATGTAGGCCAGCGACAGCCCCAGCAGCACCAGACGGGGCAATTTGGCGGTGGCCGAGATGGTCAGCCGGGCCGGGGTGGAGCGCGTGGTAGAAGGCACGTGGCTAATGTAACCGAGCAGCGCGGGCCAGGGGCCCTGAAACGGGGAGGGATGGGGCCGGCGCGGAAAAAAAAGCAGCCCGAAGGCTGCTTTTTTGCTGCGCCTCGCCGAGGAGCAAGTTTACGACGCCGATTTGACCGTGCCGGCCGTACGGGCGAAGCGGGCGCGGAATTTTTCAACGCGGCCGGTTTCGACGATGCGGGTCTGGGCGCCCGTGTAGAACGGGTGCGATTCGGACGTGACGTCGCACTTGAACAGCGGGTAGCTCTTGCCGTCGATATCGATGGTTTCGCGCGTGTTGATGGTGGAGCGCGTCACGAACTTGTTGCCCGTTTGCACGTCCATGAACACCACTTCGCGGTATTCGGGGTGAATGCCTTCTTTCATGATGAATTCCGGTTCTTCCGGTCTGGCCGGGGGTTTGCGGGTCGCCAGCCAAACAGATCCGTCTTGCAACGCCGTTGCGGTGGATCTGGCAGCCACGTATCCAGGAAGTAACCCCGCATTCTAGCATGGTTTTACCTTTTTGCCAGGGCCGCCCGCCGGGCAGGCCCCGGCGGCCTCGGGGCCTACAGGTCGGTGCGCAGCGCCCAGATTTCCGGAAACAGCACCACGTCGAGCATCTTGCGCAGGTAGGCGACACCGGACGTGCCGCCGGTGCCGCGCTTGAAGCCGATGATGCGTTCCACCGTCGTCACGTGCCGGAAGCGCCACAGCCGGAAGGCGTCTTCCAGGTCGGTGAGCTTTTCGCCCAGCTGGTACAGGTCCCAGTAGCGCTCCGGCTGGCGGTAGACGGCCAGCCAGGCCGCCTCGACGGCCGGATCGGCCTGGTAGGGCCGGGTCCAGTCGCGGTCCAGGTGGCCGGCCGGCACGTCCAGGCCGTTGCGCGCCAGCAGGCGCAGCGATTCGTCGTACAGCGAGGGCGCCTGGAAGGCGGCCTGTACTGAAGCCAGCAGGTCGGCGCGGTGCGCGTGCGGCTTGAGCATGGCGGCATTCTTGTTGCCCAGCAGGAACTCGATCTGGCGGTACTGGTAGCTCTGGAAGCCGCTGGAGTGCGCCAGGTACGGGCGCAGCGCCGAATACTCGGGCGGCGTCATGGTGGCCAGCACGTCCCAGGCGTGCACCAGTTGCTCCATGATCTTGCTTACGCGCGCCAGCATCTTGAAGGCCGGCGGCAGCCGGTCCTGCGCCACATTGGCGATGGCGGCGCGCAGTTCGTGCAGCATCAGCTTCATCCACAGCTCGCTGGTCTGGTGCTGCACGATGAACAGCATTTCGTTGTGTTCGGGCGACAGCGGATGCTGGGCGCCCAGCAGTTCATCCAGGTGCAGGTAGTCGCCGTAGGTCATGTCCCGGGCGTAATCGAGCTGCGCCTTTTCGTCGCGGACAATGTCTTCGGGGAGTTCGGGGGTATTCATCGACGGTGTGCCTGATAGCGGGTGGCCGCCGCGCAGGCGGCGGCCCGGTTTGGGCGGATCAGCCCAGTTCGCGCAGAACGGCGCGCACCGGGCTGGCATCGGCCTGGGCCAGCGCCAGCGGAAGGGCGATCAGTTCGTAGTCGCCTTCGGCGACGTCATCGAGCAGCAGGTTTTCCAGTACGCGCATGTCGCGCCGCAGGATGACGTGGTGGCTGTCCAGGGTCTTGCTCGATGCGGGGTCGATGCTGGGCGTGTCCAGTCCGATCAGCATGACGCCGCGCTCGGCCAGCCATTCGATGGTGTGCGGCGCGTAGGCGCTGAAATCGTCGGTCCACCAGTCCAGCGCGGCATGCCGGGCGGTGCGCACCAGCACGCGCGGCGGCAGCCCGGCGGCCGCGTGCCGCAGATGTTCGGGCAGGATCAGCGGCCCGCAGTCCAGGGCATGGATGACCCGGCACGGGCCAAGAAAGGGTTCCAGCGGCACCGCGCCGATGGCGGCCGCGCCGTTGCAATAGTGCAGCGGCGCATCGGCATGCGCGCCGATGTGCGGCGACAGGCGGATTTCACTGACATTGACCGGGCATTCCGGCGTCAGCGACCATTTCCAGTGCTGCTGGTACGGCGTGTCGCCCGGAAACACCGGCGACGCGGCCGATACCGGCGGAGAAATATCCCACAGGCGCTTCATGGATAGGGCGGCCGGGCGGCGGTTGGTCGGTTCGGGCATCCAGTCTAACGAAATTGCCGCCGGCCTGCTGACCGGCGCGCGGCGCTACAGCATGCCCAGTTCGGCCATGGACACCACCGTGTCGCCGGCCACGATCAGATGGTCGACCAGCCGGATGTCCACCAGCGCCAGCGCCTGCTTCATGTGGCGGCTGAAATCGCGGTCGGCCTGGCTGGGCTGCGCCGTGCCCGACGGGTGGTTGTGGGCCAGGATCAGGGCCCCCGCATGGTGGCGCAGGGCCTCGCGCACGACTTCGCGCGGGTACACCGAGGCCTGGGCCAGGGTGCCGCGCGCCAGTTCGCCGCTGGCGATCAGGTTGAGCTGGTTGTCCAGGTACAGCGCCAGGCAGTGCTCCACGGCGCGGTGCGCCAGGGCGGTCTTGAAGTAGCGCTTGACGCTACCGGGTTCGGACAGCTTGTGCAGCCGCATCAGTTGCTCTTCGGCCGCGCGGCGCGCCAGTTCCAGAATGGCCGCCAGCGAGCCGGCCTTGGCCGCGCCCAGCCCGGGCAGGGACATCAGTTCCTGGGGCGAAGCGGCGAACAGGCCGCGCAGGCCGCCGTAGCGGTGCAGCAACTGGCTGCCCATATCGATGGCCGTGCGGCCCCGCGTGCCGGTGCGCAGGGCCAGAGCCAACAGCTCGGCGTCGCGCAGGGAGGCCGGGCCGTGGCGCAGCAGGCGTTCGCGGGGGCGTTCATGGGGCGGCAGGTCTTCGGGCAGCGGCATGGGGCGGCGTGGAAATGGCGGGCCATCAACGATGCCGCAGGCGGGTTGCCGGCGGCGCGCCTGTGAATGGTTTTGCCCATATGCAGTTGTACGCAGGGCAGGGGCCGGGCGGGCGCTTCCGCCGGCGCCGGCCAAGACGTTCTAAAATCAGGGGCTACCGCCACTTTTTTTACGGTGAACCATCTTGAGCAGCACCGCCGAACAGGCCGCCACCCCCGTCCGCGCCGATTCCTACCTGACTCTGCACTATCGCATCGCGCTGGCCTCCGGCCCCGCACAGGGCTCGGTCTTCGCCGATACCTTCGACGGCCGTCCCGCCACGCTGCAAATGGGGCAGGGGCAATGGGCGCCCGGCCTCGAAGCCGCGCTGCTGGGCCACACCGAAGGCGAGCACTTCAGCGCCACCCTCGAACCGGCCCAGGCCTATGGCGACCGCAATCCCGAGCTCATCCAGAAAGTCACTCGCGCCATGCTGGCCGAACACGCCGGCGCCGACGCCACCTTCGAGCCCGGCGACCTGGTCGAGTTCACCGCGCCCAACGGGGCGCGCTATTCGGGCGTGCTGAAGCAAATCGAGCCCGAATGGGCCTTGTTCGACTTCAACCATCCTCTGGCGGGCACCACGCTGCGCGTCGATGTCCACCTGCTGGGGGTGCTGTAATGGTTCGTCCGGTTACTGCCGCCGATGCCGAAGTCGTGCTGGCCCAGCCGCGCGGCTTCTGTGCCGGCGTCGACCGGGCCATCGACATCGTCGAGCGCGCCCTCGAGCTGCACGGCGCGCCCATCTATGTGCGCCACGAAATCGTCCACAACCGCTACGTGGTCGAAGACTTGCGCGGCAAGGGCGCCATCTTCATCGACGAGCTCGACCAGGCCCCGGCCGGCGCCATCGTGGTGTTCTCGGCGCATGGCGTGTCCAAGGCGGTGCGGCAAGAAGCCGAGTCCCGCGGGCTGCAGGTCTTCGACGCCACCTGCCCGCTGGTCACCAAGGTGCACATCGAAGTCGCGCGCATGCGCGCCGCCGGCCGCGAAATCATCATGATCGGCCACAAGGGCCATCCCGAAGTCGAAGGCACCCTGGGCCAGGCCCAGGGCGGCATGTACCTGGTCGAAACCGTGGCCGACGTCGCCAGCCTGCAGGTGGCCGACCCGTCCAACCTGGCTTTCGTCACGCAGACCACGTTGTCGGTCGACGATGCCGCCGCCGTATCGGCCGCGCTGCGTTCGCGGTTTCCCGACATTGTCGAACCCAAGAAAAGCGATATCTGCTACGCCACGCAAAACCGCCAGGACGCGGTCAAGATGCTGGCGCCCGATTGCGACCTGGTGCTGGTGGTGGGCAGCCCCAACAGTTCCAATTCCAACCGCCTGCGCGAAGTCGCTGAACGCATCGGCACCGACGCCTACCTGGTCGACGGCGCCGATGCCATCGATCCCGCCTGGCTGGCCGGCCGCCAGCGCATCGGCATCACCGCCGGCGCGTCGGCCCCCGAAGTGCTGGTGCAGCAAGTCGTGCAGCGCCTGAAAGAACTCGGCGCCGTGTCGGTGCGCACCATGCCCGGCCTGGAAGAAAGCGTGGCATTCCCGCTGCCCAAGGGCCTGTCGCGCAAGCCCGCGCCCGGCGCCGGCACGCCGCGCTAAGCATGCCGCCACCCCAAGGAGACCCCATGCAGTTGTACAGCTACTTCCGCAGTTCGGCCGCCTATCGCGTGCGCATCGCCCTGAATCTCAAGGGCATTCCCTACGAATACCTGGGCGTGCACCTGCTGAAAGACGGCGGGCAGCAGCTGTCGGATTCCTACCGTGCGCTCAATCCTGCCGCCCTGGTGCCCACCCTGGTCGATGGCGACGCCATCATCGGCCAATCGCTGGCCATCATCGAATACCTGGACGAAACCCATCCGCAGCCCGCATTGCTGCCGTCCGATCCCGCCGGCCGCGCGCGCGTGCGCGCCATCGCCCAGACCATCGCCTGCGATACCCATCCGCTGAACAACCTGCGCGTGCTCAAGTACCTGAAGCGCACGCTGCAAGTCAGCGACGACGCCAAGAACGACTGGTACCGCCACTGGGTCCATCTGGGCCTGTCCGCGGTGGAATCCATGCTGGCCGATTCGCCCGCCACCGGCCGCTTCTGCCATGGCGACGCGCCCACCCTGGCCGACCTCTGCCTGGTGCCGCAGGTGTACAACGCGCGCCGCTTCGATTGCGATCTTTCCGCCATGCCCACGGTGCTGCGCATCGATGCGGCCTGCCGCGAACTGCAGGCCTTCGACCTGGCCGAACCCGACAAGCAGCCCGACGCGGAATAGGGCGCCCGCCGCCGCTTCGCGCAAAGAAAAAGGGCAGCCCGATGGGCTGCCCTTTTAGTATTTCTGGTGCCGGCAAGAGGAGTCGAACCCCCGACCTTCGCATTACGAATGCGCTGCTCTACCAACTGAGCTATGCCGGCGTGCATGGGCACACAAGGCGCCTTCCGCAGGTGCCGCGCGCCTGAACGCGCCGCGCCGAAAGACCGAGATCATATCAGAGTTTTTCGCCACACGCATATCGCCGCAGCGCGCCTGCGCGTACAGAAAACCCATGCAAAAAGAAAAACCGCCACAAGGGCGGTTTCTTGGTTTCTTCAGCTTTTTGGCTCCCCGAGCTGGGCTCGAACCAGCGACCTGCGGATTAACAGTCCGTCGCTCTACCGACTGAGCTATCGGGGATCTGCTAAAGAAGCGAGATTATGACGCAACTTTTTGGATGATGCAAGTCGGGGCGGGAAATCTTTGATTGGCGCAAGCGCGCTTTGTGGGCGCGGCGCGAACGCCGATCAAAAAAATGCGCCGACAGCACGAAATGCCAAAAGATCCGCCTGCAGGCAAGGCATTCTGGCCAGGCGCCGGGCGTGTGCAACCGGGCCGCGGCGCGGGAGAGCACAGCATGGTCTGGAACTTTTCTATCGTGATGGCGCGGGCTGCCCCTGCGTGCGCATTGGCGGATGCCGATGTCCAGTACACGCCGGACTCGATGCGTGCCCGATTGGCGGCCGCAAAAATAGCGCTGCAGTATCCCGAGCGCGTCGAGCGGCTCGAGAGCGGCCTGGGCTGGCGGATCAAGCCCGTGCCCGATCCGGCGCGCATGGGGTGGGTGCCGGCAGGGCAGCACGCCGGGCAGGGCGCACCATGATCTGGTTTCTGCTCGCGCCGGTCATTGTGCTGCTGGCCTTCGCAGGCCTGGCCATCGCGGCGCTGGCCGGCGCATATCGCCGCGAGTACGAGGGATCCCAGGAGCAGGATCCCGTCCGCATGTGCCGTCCGGCCGGCGCCGGTGGCCGCTGTCCGGCGGCGGCCGGGGCCATTCGCCCGGCAGGCAGTGCTCCACGATATTCCGCCCGGGCGCATCGGCTGCGCTGGCCTTGATCAGGCGCGGTCCAGGAACAGCGTCACCAGTATCGAACAGTCTTGCAAGGCCTTCACCTGGTGTTGCACGCCCGGCGCCAGGTACACCAGCGTGCCGGGTTCCAGCCTCTGCGTCGTGCCGTGCGCGCCGAGTTCGGCCGCGCCTTCCAGGCATTGCAGGGTGATGGCGCTGGCGTCGATGCCGTGCGGGGGCAGCGTCTGCCCCGCCGGCAGCGCCAGGCGCAGTATTTCCAATTGGTCGGATCGCACCAGCGCCCGCGAAGGCGTATCCTTCAGGGCCGGCCCCAGGGGCCGGATGTCGATGAGTTCGCCCGAGCGGGCATGATGCAGCGCCATGGGGTTTCCTTGGTCAGAATCGTGGCCGCGGCAAGGCTGCCCGCCGCAACCATATTACGCTTGACCGCCGCCTTCGCCCGCGGCCTCCGATATGCAGAATTCTTCCGTCCAAGACAGCGGCGCCGACCGGCGCATCGGCGTCGTCGTGCTGACCGGCTTCCTGGGCAGCGGCAAGACCACGCTGCTGAACCGGCTGGTCAAGGATCCAGCCTATGCCGGGGCCGCGGTCATCGTCAACGAGTTCGGCGCGGTGGGCGTCGACCATCATTTGCTGCGGTATGCCGATGCCCGGGTCGTGCTGCTGGAAGGCGGCTGTATCTGCTGCACGGTCAGCGGCGGGCTGGTCGACACCTTGCGGGATCTGTTCATGATGGCGCTGCGGCGGCAGATCAAGCCGTTTCGCCGCGTCCTGATCGAAACCACCGGCCTGGCCACGCCGGCCGCGATTCTGTTCACCCTGCGCCACGAGCATTTCCTGGCCGAGCGCTACGTCCACCAGGGCACGATTACCGTGGTCGATGCCGTGCACGTGGCGGCACAGCTGCGGGCCCAGCCGGAAGCCGCGCGGCAGGTCGCGCAGGCCGACCTCATCGTGTGCGCCAAGTCCGATCTGGTGGCCGCGGGCGCGCTGGCCGGAACCCTGGATGCGGTCGCGCAGGCCAATCCTGGCGCGGCCGTGTGCGTGCAGCGGCAGGATGCGCCGCTCGACAGCCGGCTGCTGATGCGCGACTCCTTGCCGGTTCGCGCGGCGGGCGGGCAGTGGGGCAGCTGGCTGGGCACGCATCGGCGCGCGCCGCCGGGTGAACGCCATGGACCGGTGCAGCAGATGGTGGTCGACCTGCCCGTGCCCATCAGCCGCGCCGTGTTCCTGACCGGCATGGCGCAGGTGCAGGATGCCTATCATCAAGGCTTGCTGCGCATCAAGGGCCTGGTCGGGTTCCAGGGCGAGAGCGTGCCATGCGCCGTCCATGGCGTGCATCGCGACCTGTATCCCCCCGAACCGCTGGCAGCCTGGCCTGACGGCGAGCGGCAGTCGCGCCTGGTGTTCATCCTGCGGGGGCTGGATCCCGCCGCTGTGGCCGAGGCCGTGCGGCGCGCCCTGCGCCAGCCCGCCTGAATCGGCCGGCAAGGGTCGGCGGCCGGCGGGAAATACGGTATAAAACGTGCACTGCTGCCACAGAAAGAGACCGCCATGGACCGCCTGAAAGCCATGCAGGTGTTCGTCGAAGTCGTCGACCGCGGCAGTCTGTCAGCCGCGGCACAGCGGCTGGACATGTCCCGTGCCATGGTGTCGCGCTATCTGGCCGAACTCGAAGAATGGGTGGGCGTGCGCCTTCTGCATCGCACCACCCGCCGCCTGAGCCTGACGCCGGCAGGCGCGGACACGCTGCCGCGCTGCCGCCGCATGCTGGACCTGGTGGGCGACATGCGCGAATCTGTGTCCACGCCCGACACCGAGCCGCGCGGCGAACTACGCATAACCGTCAGCCTGTCGTTCGGCGCGGCCCAGCTCGGCAGTGCCGTGGCCGACTTCGTGGCCCGTTATCCCGGCGCTTCGGTAGACCTGCAACTGGTCGACCGCATTGTCAACCTGGTCGAAGAACGCGTCGACCTGGCGGTGCGCATTACCAATGAACTCGACCCGAACCTGATTGCGCGCAAACTGGCGCCGTGCCGCTCGGCGGTGTGCGCCGCGCCGTCGTACCTGCAGGCGCACGGTTGGCCGGCGCGGCCGGAAGACCTGGCCAGTCACAATTGCCTGACCCACTCGCACTACGGCAAAAGCCTGTGGCGCTTCCAGCGCGACGGCGCCTGGGTGGACGTGCCGGTCAGCGGCAATATCACCGCCAACGACGCCGTGCTGCTGGCCCGCACGGCAGTGCAGGGCAGCGGCATTGCTCTGCTGCCCACCTATCTGGCGGGCCCCGAGCTGGCCGCCGGCCGGCTGGTCGCGCTGCTGCCCGCCACGCCGCCCGAAGAGCTGGGCATCTACGGGGTGTATGCCTCGCGGCGCCAGATGCCCCTGATCCTGCGGGCCATGCTGGATTTCCTGGCCGAGCGTTTCGGCCCGGCTCCCTGGGATACCCGCTCGTGACAACAATGCGCCCATGGATGCGGCGCGATACTTTGTCCTCAGGGGTATTGCGGGTATAATCGTCTCACTGTCTTCATGAAGACCAACGTCGCCCCAACCCGTGCTGCCCAGACAGGCAGCCGTGGTGTCCACGGCACAATGTGCCGCACTACATAGGCTGGGGCGCGGGCAACACCGCAGCGGGTATCGCCGCGGCGGGTTTCCCGGCAGCGGGGGCCGCTACAGCGGCTTCAGGGCTTGCCAGGGGGTTGCCGTGCGAAGTTGGCAGGCCGCCTGTGCGCCGGCCGTTCGTGGGGGCAGCATGGTCGTCCCATACGTCTAAGAATCGTCGGCTCAGCGTTGCCGCGAAGCCAGCCCGGCATGGTCCTGGCTTGGTGCGGTCGCTGCCCCGGGGCAAGGGGTATCCTGCGTCTCCGTCCTGTGTTCCGGTGCCAGGCGGTTCAGGTTCATTTTTAAGCAAATGCCGCCATGGCGGCGCTGCGCACTGATACGCGCGGCATTGTGCGAATACCACGCGCCACGTCCTGGCGCATGCCGCACGGCGCCGCGCCTGCAGGAAAACCGTGAACGCTACGCAAGCCCGTGTCACCGCATGGACCTTCCCGCCCCTTGGGCAGGTTGGCGCGTGCCGCGCCGACGCTGCGGCTGCCGGCGGCGCTTGCGGTGCTGCGGGCGCCGCCCAGCAAAAAGGCCCGGCAGTGTGCCGGGCCTTCGGGTATTGGTTGCGGGGGCAGGATTTGAACCTACGACCTTCGGGTTATGAGCCCGACGAGCTGCCAGACTGCTCCACCCCGCGTCTGAGAAGAAGGATCTTATCCTTTTTTCAGAATTAGCGCAAATTAGCCCCTTTTTACAGACAGAAAATCGATGAACGATAGCGAGGCAACATGCGTGCTGGAAACCGCGCTGCTATGTGCAAGCCAGCCGATGCAACTGGCCGAGATGCGCAAGCTGTTCGGCGATGATGCGGAGTTCGACAACGACAAGCTGCGCACTCTGCTGCAAGACCTGCAGGGCCACTGGACCGAACGGGGCATGGATCTGGTGCAACTGGCTTCCGGCTGGCGCTTCCAGAGCCGTCCGCAAATGCAGCGCTATCTCGAGCGCCTGAACCCGGAAAAACCGCCCAAGTACTCGCGGGCCGTCATGGAAACACTGGCCATCGTGGCCTGGCGCCAGCCCGTCACGCGCGGCGACATCGAAGACATCCGCGGCGTGACGGTGTCTTCCCAGATTGTCAAAACGCTTGAAGACCGGGGCTGGATCGAAACCATCGGCCATCGCGATGCGCCCGGCCGGCCGGCCTTGTTCGGTACCACGCGCCAGTTCCTCGACGACCTGGGGCTGCGCGCGCTGGATGAACTGCCCCCGCTCGACAGCGCGCAGGCCGCGGCCGCCCTGGAAGGCCTGGACCTGGGGGGCTCCGAAGTCACCCTGACGGCCGATGGCGAGGCGGACGTGGCGAATGCGGCCGGCGACGCGGCAGAGGGCGGCGAGCCGGCGGCCGAGGCCGAGGCAGGGCAGGCCCTGGCGATGGAAGCCGAGACAGCGCAAGATGGGGCAGCGCAAGCCGAGACGCTGGAAGTCCAGGCCGACCACATGCCCATCGAGCCCGACATGCCGCCGCCCGCTCCCGACCATATTCCGCAGCCGGATTCGCAGCCCGAAGTCGAACCGGTGGCGCCCGAACCTGAAATTACGCCGGCCGATCCCCAACCCGAGATCGAGCCGCCCACTCCGGAACCCGAGGTCGAGCCCCAGGTGCCCGACCCCGATGTCGAGCCGCCCGCGCCCGAGGTTCCGTCCACCCCCGATGAAGACCTGCCTGCCAAGAGCGGGCTGGCGCAAGCTTGAAATCTGGAGCTGTCTCCGTGACAACGAATACAAAGATGCAAGAAGAAGAATTTCCTGTTCCCGATATTGCGGCCCGTGCCGCTCCCGCCGCACCGGTTGCCGATGAAGCCCTCGGTGCGGCGCCGGCCGCCGAAGCCGCCGCGGGCGAGGCCGCCGAGCCGGGCAATGGCCGCGGCCGCGGCCGCAAGCTGCGCACCCCGTTCCGCCGGCGGCGCGGCGATGCCGCCGCCGGCACCGCCGGTTCGGCAGAAACCGCCGCCGGCGAGCCCGCCGCCGCGGCCGCCGAGCCGGCCGATGCGCGCGGCGCCGAGCGTGAAGCCGAGCAGGCGCTGTCCTACCTGGACCAGGCCGCCCGCAGCGAGCAGCGCCTGGGCAAGTACCTGAACAGCGACGCCGCCATGCCCAAGCTGCACAAGGTGCTGGCCGATGCCGGCATCGGTTCGCGCCGCGAAATGGAAGAGCTGATCACCGCCGGGCGCGTGTCGGTCAATGGCGAGCCGGCCCATATCGGGCAGCGTGTTTCGCCGTCGGACCAGGTGCGCGTCAACGGCAAGCCCGTCGCCCGCCCCAATACCAAGAAGCCGCCGCGGGTCATCCTGTACCACAAGCCGGCCGGCGAAATCGTCAGCCACGACGACCCGGGCGGCCGGGCCAGCGTGTTTGCCCGCCTGCCCAAGCTGCGTACCGGCAAATGGCTGTCGGTGGGGCGCCTGGACCTCAACACCGAAGGGCTGCTGATCTTCACCACGTCGGGCGACATGGCCAACCGCATCATGCACCCGCGCTACGGCACCGAGCGTGAATACGCTGTGCGCGTGCTGGGCGAAATGGACGAGGCCACCCGCAAGTCGCTGGTCGAGGGCATCGAACTCGAAGACGGGCAGGCAGCCTTCGGCGCGCTCGACTACCTGGGCGGCGACGGCAGCAACCGCTGGTACCGCGTCACGCTGCAAGAAGGCCGCAACCGCGAGGTGCGCCGCATGTTCGAATCGGTGGGCGTTACCGTCAGCCGGCTCATCCGCACCCGTTTTGGCGATCTGGTCCTGCCGCGCACGCTGCGGCGCGGCCGCTGGGACGAACTCGATTCGTCCCTGGTCACGGCGCTGATGGTGCAGCTCGGCCTGCTGCGCGACGACGACGATGCGGACGGCGGACGCAACGCCCGTCAGCCGCGCTCGCACGACAGCGCCTTGCCGCCGGGCTTCGGCACCATGGACCGCAATGGCATGAACGGCGCCCGCATCGGCCGCCGCGGCAAGCTGCAGGGCGGCGGCCCGGGCAGTGCCGGGCACGTGGCTTCTTCGCCGTCCGATCCGTTCGGCACCGGGCTGATGTTCAACGGCGGCTATGCCAACGGTCATCCGCTGGGCAAGGATGCCGGGCGGGGCAAGGGCGGCAAGCCGGGCGGCGCCAAAGCCGGCGGCAAGCCGGGTGGTTCCAGGCCGGGTGGTTCCAAGGCGGCCGGCGCCAAGGCCGGCGGCGCAAAACCCGCCAAGAACGCCAAGCCGCGCCGGCCCAAGGCGCAGCCGGCCGTTTCCGGCGGCGCCGCCGCGGCCGCGGCGGGTATGCCCGGCACGGGCGCGCCGCGCAAATCCGGCTCCGGCCGGCCGGGCAAGCCCGGCGCTCCCGGCGCATCTGGCGGCGCGCGCGGCGGTCAGGCGGCGCGCTCCGGCCCCAAATCGCAGGGGGGCAAGTCGCGGTCGCAGCGCAGCGGCCCGCGTGGCGACGATTGGCAGCCCAAGAGCGCCTCGGCCCACGAGTCGCGCCTGGGGTTCCTGGGCGGCAGCCGGGGGCGCGGCGGCCGCTGAGCGGCGCCGCCGGCAGGCGCGCCGCACCGGTCTGGTGCCCTGGCCGTAAACCCGCGACGTAGCAGGCAATTTTCCCGGTTATCTGGTAAAATTGCTGGTTTTCATGGCGCGGGTGTTCGGGTTTGGGTCGGCCAATGCGGTGCATTGGTAAACGCATGCCGGTAATTCTGTACGCGCCAGATGCTGCGGGGCGGGTGGTTGGCGATTTGCCGGCCGCCGGGTTGCCCGGCAGCAGTCCAGGCCCAGGAAGGCCGGATGGGCTGCCTGTATTGGTAATTGGTATAGGCAACCGGCCCGGCTTCCGGGCGGGAACACAAGGTCGCAATATTTGGGCTCGGGCCCGGTGTTGGGTTTCCAGGCGAGTCATTCCCTGAAGCCCCGCCCGGGAGCCGGGCAATACGGTGGGCTGGGTTGCAGCCCATTTTTTTTGAGTGTATGGCTGATTTATACGCATTGACCCAACAGGCGCTTGCCGGCATGGATGTCGAACTGGTCGACGTCGAACGTGCCGCGCTGGGCTTGCTGCGCGTCACCATCGACAAGGCCGGCGGCGTGCGCATCGAAGACTGCGAACAGGTGTCGCGGCAGCTGTCGCGCGTGTACGAAGTCGAGAACATCGACTACAAGCGGCTCGAAGTCGGTTCGCCGGGCGTCGACCGCCCGTTGCGCACCGAGGCCGAGCTGCGCCGTTTCGCGGGCGAGCGCATCGAGATCAAGCTGCGTCAGCCGCTGGATGGCCGCAAGGTGTTTTCGGGCATTCTGTCCGTGCCCGCCGCCGATGGCGAGGCTGCGGCCACCGATGCGCAACCGACCGTGTTCGGTCTCGAATTTGAGGCAAAGAAGGACGACATCCAGGTATTGAACTTCACGCTCGGCGATGTCGAGCGTGCCAAACTGGATCCCGTTCTGGATTTCAAGGGCAAAAAGCGATGAGTCGCGAAATTCTTCTGTTGGTCGATGCCTTGGCGCGCGAAAAGAATGTCACGCGCGAAGTGGTCTTCGGAGCGCTCGAAAGCGCGCTGGCTTCGGCCATGAAAAAGCGTTTCAAGGAAGACGCTGAAATCCGTGTCGCCATCGATCGCGAAACCGGCAGCCATGAAGGCTTCCGCCGGTGGCTGGTGGTGCCCGACGAGGCCGGCCTGCAAGAGCCCGACAAGCAGGAAATGCTGTCCGATGCGCTCGAGCTGGTGCCCAACATCCAGGTCGGCGAATACATCGAAGAGCCCCTCGAACCCATCGAGTTCGGCCGCATCGGCGCGCAGGCTGCCAAGCAGGCCATCCTGCAGAAAATCCGCGATGCCGAGCGCGAACAGGTCCTGAACGACTTCCTCGACCGTGGCGAGACCATCATCTCGGGCACGATCAAGCGCATGGACAAGGGCGACATCATTGTCGAAACCGGCAAGATCGAAGCGCGGCTGCCGCGCTCCGAAATGATCCCGAAAGAAAACTTCCGGGTCGGCGACCGCCTGCGCGCCTTCGTGCTGCGCGTCGACCACGCCGCGCGCGGCCAGCAGGTCATCCTGTCGCGCACCTCGCCCGAATTCATTCGCCAGCTGTTCGAAAACGAAGTCCCCGAAATCGAACAGGGCCTGCTCGAAATCAAGGCTGCCGCCCGCGACCCGGGCGTGCGCGCCAAGATCGCCGTCATCGCCTACGACAAGCGCATCGATCCCATCGGCACCTGCGTGGGCATGCGCGGCTCGCGCGTCACGGCCGTGCGCAACGAGCTGGGCGGCGAACAGGTCGACATCGTGCTGTGGTCCGAAGACCCGGCCCAGTTCGTCATCGGCGCGCTGGCGCCGGCCAACGTCGAATCGATCGTGGTCGACGAAGACAAGCACGCCATGGACGTGGTGGTCGACGAAGAAAACCTGCCCAAGGCCATTGGCGCCAAGGGCCAGAACGTGCGCCTGGCTTCCGAGCTTACCGGCTGGCAGATCAACATCATGACGCCCGAAGAAAGCCTCAGCCGCCAGGAAACCGAGCGCGCCGGCCTGCGCGCCGCGTTCATGAGCAAGCTCGACGTCGATGAAGAAGTCGCCGACATCCTCATCGACGAAGGGTTCACCGGCATCGAAGAAATCGCCTACGTGCCCATGCAGGAACTGCTGGAAATCGAGGCCTTCGACGAAGACACCATCAACGAGCTGCGCGCGCGTGCCCGCAATGCGCTCCTGACCGAGGCCATCGCCCAGGAAGAGCGCCTTGAAACGGCACAAGACCTGCTCGAACTCGAAGGCATGACGCCGGAACTGGCCGCCAAGCTGGCCGAACGGCAAGTGCTGACGCGCGATGATCTGGCCGAGCTGGCCACCGACGAGCTGGCCGAGATTTCCGGGCTCGACGAGCAACAGTCCAGCGAACTGATCATGCGCGCCCGGGCCCACTGGTTCAATGAAGAATAGCCAGGCGGGTGCCGAATCAGGTGAATTCACGGCAGGGGCCGCTTGTTCACCGTTGTTGTAATCGCTGCATATAGAGGGAAGATAGCCTAATGTCGAGTAATACTGTCGCCCAGTTCGCTACCGAGCTGAAAATGCCAGCCAACGTGCTGCTCGAGCAGCTGCGTTCGGCCGGTGTTGACCTCAACTCGGTGGACGACGCGGTTACCGACAGCGACAAGGCGAAGCTGCTCGACTCGCTGCGCCGCGCCCATGGCGCGACCGAGGGCAAGAAGATCACCTTGACGCGTCGCCAGACCTCCGAAATCCGCCAGGCCGATGCCACCGGCCGGTCGCGCACCATCCAGGTCGAAGTCCGCAAGAAGCGCGTGTTCGTCAAGCGCGACCCGTCCGAGATCGCCCTGGAACAGGCGCGCGCCGATGCGGCGGCGGCGGCCGAGCCCGAAGCCGCGCCGGCCGAAGCCGCGCCCGCCGTCGAGCCGCCCGTGTCCGTGCCGGCCGCCGAGGCGCACCAGGCGCCCGCCGCTGCGGCCGAAGCCGCCCCGGCCACCGAGGCGCCGTCCCAGCCGCCGGCCGTCGAGCCGGAACCCGCTCCCGTGACCCAGGCCGAGCCTGAGCCCCAACCCGAACCGGCGGCCAAGCCGGCAGAAGCGCCGGTCGAACCGGCCGAGCCTGCCGTTGCCGAAGCCGCCGCCGAGCGCGAGGCCGAACAGGCCCCGCCGGAACCTGCTGTGCACGCTGAAACCGAAACTGCTCCTCCGCCTGTTGCCGAGCCTGTCCAGGCGGCCCAACCCGAGCCCGCCGCTCCCAAGGCCGAGCCTGCGCCCGCGCCTGCCGCCGCCAAGCCGGCCCGCGCCGAAGGGCGCCGTGCCGCGCCGGCCCCGGCCGCGCCCGCCGCCGATTCCGCCGGCCGCGAAGAAGCGCGCCGCGCCGCCGAGGCCGAGGCCGCCGCGCTGCGCGAAATGCTCAACCGTCCGCGCAAAGTGCTGCGCGCGCCCGAACCCGAGGCAGGCGCTCTGTCGGGCACGCTGCACAAGCCGGCCGGCAAGGCCGCCGCGCCCGGCGCCAAGAAAGACGCCAAGCCCGGCGCTGGCGGCGGGTCCAAGAAAACCATCAAGACCGCCGAAGTCGCCTCCACCTGGAGCGACGACGCGTCGCGCAAGAAGCCGGCCGACACCAAGTCGGCGGCGCCCAGCCGTGACGGCTGGCGTGCCGGCGGCAAGGGCGGCAAGGGCGGGCGCAACAGCCGCAACCAGCAGGCCGAGCGCCGCCACGAGCCCGCGCCCCAGGAATTCATCGCGCGCGAAGTGCACGTGCCCGAAACCATCAGCGTGGCCGACCTGGCCCACAAGATGTCCGTCAAGGCCGCCGAAGTCATCAAGCAACTGATGAAACTGGGCCAGATGGTCACCATCAACCAGGTGCTGGACCAGGAAACGGCCATGATCGTGGTCGAAGAACTGGGCCACGTGGCCATCGCCGCCAAGCTCGACGATCCGGAAGCCTTCCTGGACGAAACCCCGGTGGCCAGCGAAGCCGAAGCGCTGCCGCGCGCGCCGGTGGTTACCGTCATGGGCCACGTCGACCACGGCAAGACCTCGCTGCTCGACTACATCCGCCGCGCCAAGGTCGCGTCGGGCGAAGCCGGCGGCATTACGCAGCATATCGGCGCCTACCACGTCGAGACCGCGCGTGGCGTGGTCACCTTCCTCGACACCCCGGGCCACGAGGCGTTTACCGCCATGCGTGCGCGCGGCGCCAAGGCCACCGACATCGTCATCCTGGTGGTGGCGGCCGACGACGGCGTCATGCCGCAAACCCGCGAAGCCATCCACCATGCCAAGGCAGGCGGCGTGCCGCTGGTCGTGGCGGTCAACAAGATCGACAAGCCCGAGGCCAACCCCGAGCGCGTCAAGCAAGAGCTGGTGGCCGAAGAAGTGGTGCCCGAAGAGTACGGCGGCGACGTGCCGTTCGTGCCGGTGTCCGCCAAGACCGGCGCCGGCATCGACGACCTGCTCGAAAACGTGCTGCTGCAGGCCGAGATTCTCGAACTGACGGCGCCCGTCGATGCGCCGGCCAAGGGGCTGGTCATCGAAGCCCGCCTCGACAAGGGCCGCGGCCCGGTTGCCACCATCCTGGTGCAAAGCGGCACGCTCAAGCGCGGCGACGTGGTCCTGGCCGGCGCCAGCTTCGGCCGCGTGCGCGCCATGGTCGACGAAAACGGCAAGCAGATCCAGGAAGCCGGCCCGTCCATTCCGGTTGAAATCCAGGGCCTGACCGAAGTCCCGGCCGCCGGCGACGAGCTCATCGCGCTGGCCGACGAGCGCAAGGCGCGCGAAATCGCGCTGTTCCGCCAAGGCAAGTTCCGCGACGTCAAACTGGCGCGCCAGCAGGCCGCCAAGCTCGAATCGATGTTCGACAACCTGGGCGAGGGCACGCAAACCCTGCCGCTCATCGTCAAGACCGACGTGCAAGGTTCGCAAGAGGCCCTGGTGGCTTCCCTTACCAAGCTGTCCACCGACGAAGTGCGGGTGCAGGTGGTGCATGCGGCCGTGGGCGGCATTTCCGAAAGCGACATCAACCTGGCCATCGCCTCGAACGCGGTTGTCATCGGCTTCAACGTGCGGGCCGAGCAAAGCGCCAAGAAGCTGGCCGAGTCCAACGGCATCGACGTGCGCTACTACAACATCATCTACGACGCCGTAGATGAAGTGAAAGCGGCCATGTCGGGCATGCTGGCGCCCGAGAAAAAAGAAGAGGTCATCGGCCTGGTCGAGGTCCGCGAGGTCTATTCCATCTCGCGTATCGGCAACGTGGCCGGCTGCATGGTGCTCGACGGCCTGGTGCGCCGCGATTCGCAGATCCGCCTGTTGCGCAACAACGTCGTACACTGGACCGGCCACCTCGATTCGCTGCGCCGCTTCAAAGACGACGTCAAGGAAGTCAAGTCGGGCTTCGATTGCGGCCTGACGCTGCGCGGCAGCAACGACATCCAGGTGGGCGACCAGCTGGAAGTCTTCGAAATCAAGGAGATCGCCCGCACCCTGTAATGGGGCGGCGTATCCCGGATTTTTCATGAGCCGTCACAAGTCCAAATCCATACCCGGCCGCAACCTGCGGCTGGCCGACCAGATCCAGAAGGATCTGGCCGGCCTCATTCAGCGCGAGCTCGACGTGTCCCGCGCCGGATTGATCACATTGTCCGGCGTCGAGCTGTCGGCCGACTACGCGCACGCCAAGGTGTATTTCACGGTGCTGGGCGCCGAGCCCGACGTCGCCGCCGCGCTGCTCAACGAAAAGGCAGGCTGGCTGCATTCCCAGTTGTACAAGCTGCTGCACATCCACACTGTGCCCACGCTGCGCTTCGTGCACGACGCACAGATCGCGCGCGGCATCGAAATGTCGGCTCTCATCGACCGCGCCAACCGATCCGGCCCGGCCGCGGACGAGCCCGACGAACCTGAAGACCAGCGCTGACCGGCTGTCGTCGCTGCTGCAACTTTTTCCCGGATTCGACGATGGCCAAACGACGCGGGCTTGCGCTCGACGGTGTCCTGTTGCTGGATAAGCCCGTGGGCTTGTCCAGCAACCATGCCTTGCAGCGCGCGCGGCGCAGCATGGACGCCGCCAAGGCTGGGCATACGGGTACACTGGACCCGTTCGCCACCGGCTTGCTGGTGTGCTGCATGGGCCGGGCCACCAAGATCTCGGGGGCCATGCTCGATGCCGACAAGGCCTATCGCGCCACCCTGCAGTTCGGCGAGGAAACCGACTCGGGCGACCTGACCGGCCATGTGGTGGCGCGCGCCGCCCAGGACTACAGTATCACCGAGCCCGAACTGCTTGCCGCCCTGTCACGTTTCCAGGGCACCATCGAGCAGGTGCCGCCGATGTACTCGGCGCTCAAGCGCGACGGCAAGCCCTTGTACGAGTATGCGCGCCAGGGCATCGAGCTCGAGCGCCCGCCGCGCCAGGTCACGATCCACCGCATCGACCTGTTGTCGCTGTCGGGCACGCGTGCCGAGATCGACGTGGCCTGCAGCAAGGGCACTTACATACGCACCCTGGCCCAGGACATCGGGCGGGCGCTGGGCTGCTATGCCCACCTGGCGGCGCTGCGGCGCACGCACGTCGGGCCGTTTTCGCTGGACCGCGCCGTCACGCTGGAGGCCTTGCAGGCCATGACAGACCCCAAGCAGGCGCTGCTTGCTTTGAATGAATTGCCGGCGGGCTTGCTGCCCGCCAAACAGACCTTAAAGGACCCGCTATGACTCGCGCCCTGCGCAATGTCGCCATCATCGCCCACGTCGACCACGGCAAGACCACCCTGGTCGACCAGCTGCTGCGCCAATCCGGCACTTTCCGCGAGAACCAGGCGGTCTCGGAACGGGTCATGGACTCGAACGACCTGGAAAAAGAGCGCGGCATCACCATTCTGGCCAAGAACTGCGCTGTCGAGTACCAGGGCACCCACATCAACATCGTCGACACCCCGGGACACGCCGATTTCGGCGGTGAAGTCGAGCGGGTGCTGTCCATGGTGGACGGCGTGCTGCTGCTGGTCGATGCGGTCGAAGGCCCGATGCCGCAGACCATTTTCGTTACCCGCAAGGCGCTGGCGCTGGGCCTGAAGCCCATCGTGGTGGTCAACAAAATCGACCGTCCGGGCGCGCGCCCCGATTACGTCATCAATGCCACGTTCGACCTGTTCGACAAGCTGGGCGCCACCGAAGAGCAGCTGGATTTCCCGGTGGTGTACGCCTCGGGCCTGTCGGGCTACGCGGGCCTGACGCCCGACGTGCGCGAGGGCGACATGCGGCCCCTGTTCGAGGCCATCCTGCAGCACGTGCCGCAGCGCGACGATGATCCCAACGGCCCGCTGCAGATGCAGATCATCTCGCTGGACTACAACAGCTATGTGGGCAAGATCGGCGTGGGCCGCATCAACCGGGGCCGCATCCGCCCCGGCATGGAAGTGGCCTACCAGTTCGGTCCCGACGGCGCGGCCGGCAAAGGGCG
This sequence comes from Bordetella petrii, assembly GCF_017356245.1. Lineage (NCBI taxonomy): Bacteria > Pseudomonadati > Pseudomonadota > Betaproteobacteria > Burkholderiales > Alcaligenaceae > Bordetella > Bordetella petrii. The sequence continues at coordinate 2,581,034 of NZ_JAFMZZ010000001.1, read as the reverse complement.
CGTCAACCAGGTGCTGACATTCAAGGGCCTCGAGCGTGAAGTCGTGCCGGAAGCCGAGGCCGGCGACATCGTGCTGATCAACGGCATCGAAGAAATCGGCATCGGCTGCACCGTGATGGATCCGGCCAAGCCCGAGGCCTTTCCCATGCTGCGCATCGACGAGCCCACCCTGACCATGAACTTCATGGTGAATACGTCGCCGCTGGCCGGCCGCGAAGGCAAGTTCGTCACCAGCCGCCAGCTGCGCGACCGGCTCGACCGTGAACTCAAGTCCAACGTGGCGCTGCGCGTGCGCGACACTGGCGACGACACCGTGTTCGAAGTGTCGGGCCGCGGCGAACTGCACCTGACGATCCTGCTGGAAACCATGCGCCGCGAAGGCTACGAGCTGGCCGTGTCGCGCCCGCGCGTGGTGTTCAAGGACATCGACGGCGTCAAGTGCGAGCCTTTCGAGGCCCTGACCATCGACGTCGAAGACGCCCACCAGGGCGGCGTCATGGAAGAACTGGGCCGCCGCAAGGGCGACCTGCAAGACATGCAGCCCGACGGCCGGGGCCGCACCCGCCTGGAATACCTGATTCCGGCGCGCGGCCTGATCGGCTTCCAGAACGAGTTCCTGACGCTGACGCGCGGCACCGGGCTGATGAGCCACATCTTCCATGAGTACGCGCCCATGCGCGAAGGCTCGATCGGCGAGCGCCGCAACGGCGTGCTGATCAGCCAGGACAACGGCGATGCCGTGGCCTACGCACTGTGGAAGCTGCAGGATCGCGGCCGCATGTTCGTCAGCCCCGGCGAAGCGCTGTACGAAGGCATGATCATCGGCATCCACAGCCGCGACAACGATCTGGTGGTCAACCCCATCAAGGGCAAGCAGCTGACCAACGTTCGCGCCTCGGGCACCGACGAAGCGGTGCGCCTGGTGCCGCCGATCCAGCTGTCGCTGGAATACGCGGTGGAATTCATCGACGACGACGAACTGGTCGAGATCACGCCCAAGTCGATCCGCCTGCGCAAGCGCCACCTGCAGGAACACGAGCGCCGCCGCGCGGCGCGCGATTCGGCCGCCTGAGCGCCACGCACCGCAATGCCGGCAAAAAGCAAAGCCCCGTCCAGGGGCTTTTCTTTTTCCGGCCTCAGCCGTGCTGGTGGCGGTATTCCTGTGTGACGCCGCCATAGCCGTAAGCGGCCGCCCGCGCGTCAATCACGTGCACGTAAGAGCATGGATGCAGATCGCCCAGAATGCTCTCGAAGGCGCGGTGGATTTCCTGGATGAAGCGTGCCTTCTCGGCCTTGGTATTGGTTTCGTCGGTAACGCTGATGTCCAGGTGGAAAGCGTTGCGGCCCAGCCCGGACAGCGCTTGCCCGCCGATGAACCACTGGTCGTGAGGGATGTACTGCAGCGTGATGGCGATGACCGGCAGCTTCTTGCCCAGCACCGACTGGGTCAGGCTGGCCACCGACTCGACAACCCGGCGGCTGGTGACGGCATCGGGCGCGCCGGATAGGTGGACGACAATGTGCGGCATGGCGGACTCCTGGGAAGTGAGAGGATGTGAGGCCAGTCTAGGGCTGCCATTGACATCGGAAAAGCGGGAATTTACGATCCAATCAATCGGAAAAACCGTTGGATGGCAATGGCAGGATTCGATCTCGACCAACTGCGCACGCTGGTTGCCGTGCTCGATGCCGGCAGTTTCACCGCGGCGGCCCCCCGGGTGTTCCTGTCGCAGTCGTCAGTCAGCGAGCAGATGCGCAAGCTCGAAGAGCGGGCAGGGCAGCCACTGCTGCGGCGCGGCAAGCATGGCGTGACCGCAACCCCGGCCGGCGAGCGGCTGCGCGCCCATGCCGGCGCCATCCTGGCATTGGCCGACGAGGCCTACCGCGACCTGCGGGGCGTGGCCCTGCAAGGCGAACTCAGGCTGTGCATTACCGACTACTTCCGGCCCGGCGACGTGGCCCACATGCTGCGCCGCCTGGGCGAACAATATCCGCAAGTGCGCCTGCACGTCACCATCATGAAAAGCGGCGCCATCGAGCAGGCTTACCAGCGCGGCGAGGCCGATGTCGGCATTTCGATGGTGGTGAAAGAACGCGGCGCGCCGCGGGGCCGGCAGCCGGACACGCTGCTGCGCCGCGAGCGGCTGGCCTGGATGGCCGGCGAAGGCTATCGTATTCCCGCCGGCCCATTGCCGCTGCTGTCCCTGCCCGAAACCTGCGCGCTGCGGCAGTTCACCGAGCGCCAGCTGTCGCGCGCGGGCATCGCCTATTCGGCCGCGCACATTGCTTCGGGCGTGGCTGGCCTGCAACTGGCCCTGGCCGCGGGGCTGGGTGTGGCCTGCCTGAACGAGTCGGCGCTTGCGCCCGGCATCGTGCGCCTGGCCGATGCGCATCTGCCGACCCTGCCGGAAGTCGAGTTCCGCCTGCTGCCGCCCCGGCCGGGCGAAGGCGAATTCATCGGGCGGGCGCGCGCGGCTATCGGCCAGGCGCTGGGCCAGGCCCGCCATGCGGCGGTTCTGTCGCATGAACCCGTCCCGGGCCGGCTTCGGCTGGCGCACAACCGCTAAGGAACCCCCATGGCATCCATCGACTCTCTTCTTCCCTATATTGATGCGCGCAGCGAACGCTATACCGGGCTGAGCGACAGCATCTGGAACCTGGCGGAACTGCGTTACGACGAGCACAAGTCCGCCGAGCTGCATATCGCCATGCTGCAGGAAGCGGGTTTTCGCATTACCCGCGACGCGGCCGGCATTCCGACCGCCTTCGTGGCCGAGGCCGGCGCGGGCGGGCCGGTCATCGGCATCCTGGGCGAATACGACGCGCTGTCCGGGCTCAGCCAGGAAAGCGGCGCGTACGCATGCCAGCCGTCGTCCGAAACCGCCAATGGCAACGGCCATGGCTGCGGCCATCACCTGCTGGGCACCGCCGCGCATCTGGCCGCAGTGGCGGTCAAGGACTTCCTGCAGTCGCAGGGCCTGCCGGGTACGGTGCGCTTTTACGGCTGTCCGGCCGAAGAGGGCGGGTCGGGCAAGACCTTCATGGCGCGCGCGGGCCTGTTCGACGAGCTCGACGCTGCGCTGACCTGGCACCCGGCTTCGCACACCGGCATTTTCTACCAGTCTTCGCTGGCCAATATCCAGGCCTATTTCCGCTTCCGCGGCGTGGCCGCGCATGCGGCCAACTCGCCTCACCTGGGGCGCAGCGCGCTGGACGCGGTAGAGCTGATGAACGTGGGCGTGAATTATCTGCGCGAGCACATGGTGCCGGATGCGCGGGTGCACTACGCGGTCACCAACAGCGGCGGCATTTCGCCCAATGTGGTGCAGGCGCGCGCCGAAGTCCTGTATCTGGTGCGCGCGCCGGTCAATGCGCAGGCGGCCGAACTGTACGAGCGCGTGCAGAATGTGGCGCGCGGCGCCGCGTTGATGACCGGCTGCGAACTGGACATCGTGTTCGACAAAGCCTGCTCGAACTACATGCCGAACCGCGTGCTCAGCCAGGTCATGTACGAGCGCATGCAGGCGCTGCAGGGCCCCGGCTATACCGAAGGCGAGCACCATGCGGCGCGCCGCATGTGGGATGCGATTTCCGAGCAGGATATCGACAATGCCGGCAAGAGCCTCGGTTCCGTGCTGCGCAACCCGACGCCGCTATTTGCCGGCGTGGCGCCGTACGATCCCGCCAAGACCGAAATCACCTATGGCTCGACCGATGTCGGCGATGTCAGCTGGGTGACGCCCACCGCGCAGTGCTGGGGGGCCTGCTACGCCTACGGCACGCCTTTCCATTCGTGGCAGATGGTGGCGCAGGGCAAGCTGACGCTGGCGCACAAGGGCATGATCCACGCGGCGAAGGTCATCGCCGCCACGGCGGCCGAACTGTTCCGGCAGCCCGTGCTGCTGGCGCGGGCCAAAGAAGAACTGCTGCAGGCGCGCCGGGGCCAGCCGTATGTCTGTCCGATCCCGGCCGAGGTGCAGCCTGCTTTCATGCGGGGCTAACCCGCGCGGGCAGGGCAATGCGCCCCGCCCGCGTCGCGGGCCGGGTTGGCGGCTTGCGGCGGCTGTCCGGTCAGCCCGGCAGCGACGGCGCGTACTGGGCGCCGCTGCGCCGCTCGGCATGGAATTCCACCACCCGCCGCACCACTTTTCGCGGGTCGTCTTCCACCGTGAACAGGTCCAGATCGTGCGCGGCGATCATGCCGTTGGGCAGCATCTGGTCGGCCAGCCAGTCGACCAGGCCATGCCAGTATTCGCTGCCCACCAGAATCACCGGCGCCGGCGGCACCTTGCCGGTCTGGATCAGCGTCAGCGCCTCGAACAATTCGTCCATCGTGCCGAAGCCGCCGGGCAGCGACACGTAGGCGAAGCTGTGCATGAAGAAAGTGGCCTTGCGCGAGTAGAAATACTCAAACGACAGGCTGATAGTCTGGTATTCGTTGTTGTGCGCTTCGTGCGGCAGGCTGATGTTCAGCCCGACGCTGGTGCCGCCGGCTTCGAAGGCGCCTTTGTTGGCGGCTTCCATGATGCCCGGCCCGCCGCCGGCGATGACGGCAAAGCCGGCTTCGGCCAGGGCGGCCGAAATGGCCTCGCACGTTTCATAATGGGGCGAATCGCGGCTGATGCGGGCGCTGCCGAACACGCTGACGGCGGGGCCGATATCGGCCAGTTTTTCTGCCGCCGCCCGTATCTCTGACATAATCACCGGTATTTGCTTGCCGGCGGGCGTTTCTAGTTCTGCCTTTGTAACCATGAATAAAACCTTATTGCTGGTAGACGGTTCGAGCTACTTGTACCGCGCCTTCCACGCTATGCCCGATTTGCGCAATGCGCAAGGTGATCCTACGGGCGCGCTGTACGGCGTCGTCAATATGCTGCGCAAGCTGGTCTCGGACCATAAAGCAGATTACGCGGCATGCATTTTCGACGCCCGCGGCAAGACCTTCCGCGACGACCTCTATCCCGACTATAAATCTCATCGGCCTCCCATGCCCGAAGACCTGGCGGCCCAGATCGAGCCCATTCACCAGGCGGTGCGGGCGCTGGGCTGGCCGGTGCTGGCCATCGAGGGGGTCGAGGCCGACGACATCATCGGCACCCTGGCATGCCGGGCGTCAAGCCAGGGCATACGCACCGTGGTGTCCACGGGCGACAAAGACCTCGCCCAGCTGGTCGACGCGCATGTCACGCTGGTCAACACCATGAGCGGCGAAGTGCTCGACGAAACCGGCGTGCGCAACAAATTCGGCGTGCCGCCCGAGCGCATCGTCGATTACCTGATGCTGGTGGGCGACGCCGTCGACAACGTGCCTGGGGTTGCCAAGGTGGGGCCCAAAACAGCGGTGAAGTGGCTGGCCGAATTCGGCTCGATCGGCGCGCTGGTCGAGCAGGCCGACACCATCAAGGGCGTGGCCGGCAACAACCTGCGCGAAGCCATCGGCCAGTTTCCCCTGACGCGCCAGCTGCTGACCGTGAAATGCGATTGCGACCTGGCCGGCCACGTCGACCACATCGACGACCTGGCGCCGCGCCAGCCCGATACCGACACGCTGCAGGCTCTGTACGAGCGCTACGGGTTCCGCACCTGGCTGCGCGAACTCACGGGCGATGCCCAGCGCGTGCCCCAGGGCGATGCCCGGGTCATTGCCGAGGCCCCGGCCGCCCCGGCCGAGCTGCGCTACCAGATCATCTCCACCTGGCCGGCCTTCGACGAATGGATGGCCCAGGCGGCCGAGGCGCCGCTGGTGGCGCTGGATACCGAAACCACCTCGCTCGATGAAATGCAGGCCAGCCTGGTCGGCATGTCGATGGCGCTGGCGCCGGGCGTGGCCTGCTATATCCCGCTGGCCCACCGCGGTCCCGACAGCGCCGAGCAACTGCCCAAGCAAGAAGTGCTCGAGCGCATGCGCGGCTGGCTGCAAGACCCGACGCGCGCCAAGCTGCTGCACCACGCCAAGTACGACACCCATGTGTTCGCCAACGAGGGCGTCGCGCTGGCCGGCATACAAGACGACACCATGCTGCAGGCTTATGTGCTGGAATCGCACCGCGGGGTGGGCCTGAACGACCTGGCGCAGCGCTACCTGGGGCGCGGCGGCATCACCTATGAAGAACTGTGCGGCAAGGGAGCCAAGCAGATCGGCTTCGACGAAGTGGCGGTCGAGCAGGCCGGCCACTACGCCTGCGAAGACGCCGACTTCACCTTGCAGCTGCATCACGCGCTGCGTCCGCGGGTGGCCGCCGATGCAGGGCTCGAGCGCATTTACCAGCTCGAAATCCAGGTGTCGCGCGTCCTGACCGTGATCGAGCGCAACGGCGTCAAGGTCGACGCCGCCGAGCTGGGCCGCCAAAGCCACCGGCTGGGCCAGGAAATGCTGCAGCTCGAACAGCGCGCCTATGAACTGGCGGGCCAGCCCTTCAACCTGAATTCCCCCAAGCAGCTGGGCGAAATCCTGTTCGGCCGCATGCAGTTGCCGGTGGTGCGCAAGACTGCCGGCGGCGCGCCGTCCACCGACGAAGAAGTACTGACCCGGCTGGCGCAAGATTACCCGCTGCCCCAGGTGCTGCTGGAATACCGCGGCCTGTCCAAGCTGAAGTCCACGTATACCGACAAGCTGCCGCGCATGATCAACGCGCGCACCGGCCGGGTGCACACGCATTACTCGCAGGCGGCGGTCATTACCGGGCGGCTGGCGTCGTCCGATCCCAACCTGCAGAACATTCCGGTGCGCACCGAGGCGGGGCGCCGCGTGCGCGAGGCCTTCATCGCCGAGCGCGGCGTGCTGGTGTCGGCCGACTATTCGCAGATCGAGCTGCGCATCATGGCGCATGTGTCCGACGACGCCAATCTGCAGCAGGCGTTCGCCGCCGGCGAAGACATCCACCGCGCCACGGCTTCCGAGATCTTCGGCGTGGCGCTGGACCAGGTCGGCGCCGAGCAGCGCCGCGCCGCCAAGGCCATCAATTTCGGCCTGATCTACGGCATGGGGGTGTTCGGCCTGGCCTCGAACCTGGGCATCACACGCGATGCCGCCCAGGCCTACATCGACCGCTATTTCGCCCGCTATCCGGGCGTGGCGCAGTACATGGAGCACACCCGCCAGCTGGCGCGCCAGCAGGGTTATGTGGAAACCGTATTCGGCCGCCGCCTGCAGATGCCGGATATCCGCGCCGCCTCGGGGCCGCGCCGGCAGGGCGCCGAGCGCGCCGCCATCAATGCGCCCATGCAGGGCACGGCGGCCGACCTCATCAAGATGGCCATGGTGGCCGTTCAAGACTGGCTCGACGCCGAACGCCTGGCTACCCGCATGATCATGCAGGTGCACGATGAACTGGTGCTCGAAGTGCCCGACAACGAACTGGACACCGTGCGCGCCCGCTTGCCCGAACTGATGTGCGGCGTGGCCGAGCTGCGGGTGCCGCTGGTGGCCGAGGTGGGCGTGGGCCCCAATTGGGAACAGGCCCACTGAGCCTCGGGGGCAGGGCGGCGTTGTAACGATATAATATTGCTTCTCGCCCCTTCCCGCCGCACCTTCCATGTTGCTTCTCTCGATCTTGCTGGCCACGGTGGCCGGCGGCCTCATCGCCGTGTCCATCGCCAGCTGGCTGGCGTTTCGCGTTTTCAGCAAATACCTGCACCACATGGTCAGCCTGTCGGTGGGGGTATTGCTGTCGGTGGCGCTGCTGCACTTGCTGCCCGAAGCCTTCGAGAACGCCACGGCCGACGCGCACACGCTGTTCGCGTTGATGCTGGCCGGCCTGCTGGGATTCTTCGTGCTGGAAAAAATCGCGCTGCTGCGGCACAGCCATCACCACGAGGGCGACGGCCACCACCATCACAAGGGCCACGACCGGCATGAGGCCGGCCGCGGCGGCGTGCTTATCCTGGTGGGCAGTTCGCTGCACAACCTGTGCGACGGCGTGCTGGTGGCGGCGGCTTTCCTGGCCGATCCGGTGCTGGGCCTGCTGACCGCGGCGTCCATCATCGTGCATGAAGTGCCCCACAAGCTGGGCGACTTCGTCGTGCTGATCAACGCCGGTCTGGCGCGCCGCCGGGCGTTCATGCTGATCCTGTTCACCAGCCTGTGCACGGCGCTGGGCGGGCTGGCCGGCTACTTCGTGCTGCAGCAGGCGCAGCAGTGGGTGCCCTACGTGCTGGTCATCGCCGCCAGCAGCTTCCTGTACATCTCGGTGGCCGACCTGATCCCGCAAATGCACGAGCGCGGCTCGCTGGCCGAAGCCGTGCCGCAGTTGCTGCTGGTGGGCGCAGGGGTTATCGTCATCTATGGCGTCACATCATTCCTGCACCATGGCCCCGCGCACGAGCATGGCCACGATGCCGCCTTCAGCCACGCGGCGCATGAAACAGCGGCGCCGCCCGTTCACTCGCACTAGGGCCCGCGCGCGGGCCCGCAGTACAGGAGCCCCGTCATGAGTTTTGCCCCCGCGGCAGGCCAGCCCACTGCCACCGCCATTCATACCGACACCGAAGGCCTGGTCCACGGCGACTTCGACCTGCCCGTGCACGATGGCACCATCGCCGCGTATTACGCGGCCCCGCAAGGCAAGTCGGGGCTGCCGGTCGTGCTGGTGGTGCAGGAAATCTTCGGCGTGCACGAGCACATCAAAGACGTCTGCCGCCGGCTGGCCAAGGCCGGCTACCTGGCCATCGCGGCCGAACTGTACCAGCGCCAGGGCGACGCGTCCGCCTACACCGACGTGCCCAAGCTGGTCCAGGAAATCGTCGCCAAGGTGCCCGACGAACAGGTCTACGCCGACCTCGACGCCTGCCTGGCCTGGGCCGGGCAGCATGGGGGCGACACCGCCCGGGCCGGCATCACCGGCTTTTGCTGGGGCGGCCGCCTGACCTGGATGTACGCGGCCCATAATCCCTCCATCAAGGCCGGCGTGGCCTGGTATGGCAAACTCAGCGCCGGCCACGGGCCGCTGATCAAGAAAGTGGTGCTGGACGTCGCGGCCGATATCCACGCGCCGGTACTGGGGCTGTATGGCGCGAAAGACGCCAGCATCCCATTGGCGGACGTCGAGGCCCTGAAAGCCAAGCTGGCCCAGGGCAACGCAGCGGCGCGCGCCTCCGAAATGGTGGTGTACCCGGATGCCGGCCACGGCTTCCTGGCGGACTACCGCCCCATGTACTGCGAGGCCGAGGCGCGCGACGGCTGGCAGCGCATGCTGGCGTGGTTCCAGCGCTACCTGGGCTGATCCTCAGGGCGCGGCAGCGGCCGGCCCATGCCGCCGCAGCGCCCAGGACGTGGCCAGCAGCAGGGCCGCCGTGGCTGACAGTACCGCCACGAATGCGTGGTCGAAGGCGCCGCGCGCCAGGGCGGCCAGTTGGGCGGCCGCGGCAGGGCTGGCCGTCGCGGCGGCCGCCAGCGCCTGGTCCAGGCTGTCGCGCACAGCGGCCGGCACGGCCAGGCCGTCGGGCAGCGCCAGCGTGGCGCCATAGGCCGCGGTGGCCAGGCTGCCCATTAGCGCCACGCCCAGCACCGCGCCCACTTCATACGACATTTCTTCCACCGAGGCCGCCATGCCGGCACGGTCGGCCGGCGCGCCGGCCAGAACGGCGCTCGAGGCCGCGGTCATGGCCGCGCCCAGCCCGAAGCCCAACAGCGCCAGGCTGGCCAGTTGCCAGGCGGGCGCGGCCTGGTACAGCCCTGCCAAGGCCAGGGCGCCCAGCCCGGCGGCCAGCGTGGCGACCCACATGCTGCGGTTCTCGCCCAGGCGGGGCAGCAGCAGGCCGGCCACGGGGCCTGCTACAAAGGCGGCCAGCGGCGCCGGCAGGATGAACAGGCCCGCCTGCAGCGGCGACAGGCCGCGCACCAGCTGCAGCCATTGGCTGAATATCAGCTCGACTCCCGCGAACGCCACCGAGGCCACCAATGCCACCGTGATCGCCCCGCTGAACCTGCGATCGCGGAACAGGCGGAAATCGATTAACGGCTCGGCCATGCGCAACTGCCGCCGCACGAACGCCGCCAGCACTGCCGCGCCCGCCAGCCCGCTGGCCAGCGCCAGGCCATGGGACGGGTCGCGCTGGCTGATTTCCTTCACGGCGACCACCACGCCCACCAGTCCGGCCAGGATCTGCAGCGAGCCGAACAGGTCCCAGCGGCGCGTGGCCGAGCCGCGATGGTCGTTCACCAGCCACAGCGCCAGCGGCAGTACCACCAGCACAATGGGCACGTTGATCAGGAACACCGAGCCCCACCAGAAATGCTCCAGCAGGGCGCCGCCCACCACCGGGCCGAAGGCTGCGCCTCCGGAGGCGACGGCCGCCCAGATGCCGATGGCCAGCGCGCGCTCGCGCGCATCGTCGAATGCATGGCGAATGATGGCCAGCGTGGCCGGCATCATCATGGCCGCGCCCACGGCCAGCAGCACGCGCGCGGCGATCAGCCAGGCGGGGCTCATCGCCCAGGCCGCGGCCAGCGAGGCCGCGCCGAATACGGCCAGGCCGCCGGTGAACAGCCGCTTGGGGCCGTAGCGGTCCGACAGCGTGCCCATGCCCGGCAGCAGGCCGGCCACCGCCAGCGGATAGGCGTTGACGATCCACAGTTTCTCGGACGCGGAGGCGCCCAGGGCCTGGGTAAGCTGCGGCAGCGCCGTGTAGAGTACCGACATATCGATGACGATCAGGAATAGATCGACCGACACAATGGCCAGAACCAGCCAGCGATGGGACCGGGAAAACATGGGATTTCCGCCGGCACTGAGGCGATGCCGGCGAAAAGGGCCGGCATCCAGCCTGGCGCCGGATGCGTCTGGCCATTATAATTTAAATCCATACGTATGTATTGAAAAAAAAGGGCAAAATAATCATGGGCCGCCGCCGCACCGTAGACCGCGAACAGTTGCTGGACGCCGCCGAAACCATCATCGAGGCCTCCGGCGCGGCCGGGTTGACGATCGATGCCGTGGCCAGGGCGGTGGGCATCACCAAGGGGGGCGTGCAGTATTGCTTCGGCAACAAAGACGCCCTGATCGACGCGCTGTTCGAACGCTGGGGCGCCGCCTATGACCGGATCTTCGCCGAGGTTGCGGCGGGCAGCGCCGACCCGCTGGACGCGGTGCGTGCGCATGTAGCGGCCACGCGGCGCACCGACGAGGTCAGCGCCAAGTCGGCCAGCCTGCTGGCGGCCCTGGCCCAGACCCCGGAACACCTGGCCAGCACGCGGCTGTGGTACCGGCAGCGCATTGCCGGGCTGGACCTGTCCACCCCGGCAGGGCGCCGCGCCCGCCTGGCGTTCCTGGCTACCGAAGGGGCCTTCATGCTGCGATTTTTCGGCTTCATGGATATCGACGAAGCCGAATGGCAGGCCATTTTCGACGACCTGCAGACGCTGCTATAGCGCACCGCCTGCTTGCGGCTATTGCTGTATGGTGGCGCCCGAATCCCGCACTGCCCGGCTCCAGCGCGCGAGTTCGCTGTCGATAAGCTGTCCGAAAGCCTGCGGCGTGCTGCCTATCGGCGTATAGCCATAGCCCGTCAGCTGCTGCCGCAGCGCGGGCTCGCGCAGCGATTCGGCAATGGCGCCGCTGAGCTTGTCCACCACGGCGGGCGGCGTGCCCGCCGGCGCCAGGATGCCATACCAGCCGTTCACCACGAAGCCCGGCACGCCCGACTCCTGGATGGTCGGCACGTCGGGCAGCAAGGGCGAGCGGGTTTCGCTGGTGACGGCCAGGGCTTTCAGCTTGCCGGCCTTCACCTGCGGCAGCGACGTGGAAATGCTGTCGAACATCAGCGACACTTCGCCCGCCAGCAAGGCCACCACCGCCGGGCCGCTGCCCTTGTACGGCACGTGCAGCATGTCGATGCCGGTGGCTTTCTTGAACATCTCGGCCGACAGGTGGCTGGTATTGCCGGGGCCGGCCGAGGCGAAAGTCAGCTTGCCCGGGTTCTTGCGCGCGTAGTCGATCAGCTCGGGAATGCTGTCGGCCGGAGTGGACAGGGGGGCGGCCACCAGCATCGGCAGGGTGGCCGCCAGCGACACCGGCGCGAAATCCTTGCGGGTGTCGTAGGGCAGTGACATGTACAGGCTGGGGTTGATGGCGTGCGCGGCCAGCACCATCAGCACGGTGTAGCCGTCGGGCCTGGAGCGCGCCAACTGCGCGGTGGCGATCGAACCGCCCGCGCCCGGCTTGTATTCCAGCACCACCGGCTGGCCCAGCCGCTGCTGCAGGGCGGCCGACAGCGGCCTGCCCAGCATGTCGGCGCTGCCGCCGGGCGGATACGGAATCAGCAGGGTAATGGGCCGGCTGGGATAGTCCGGCGCGGCCGCCGCGGCGGCGCCGGCCAGCAGTCCGGCGCACCCCGAGAGCACCGCAATCCAGCGGAACAAGCTTTTCTGCATGACGCTATCTCCTGGTGACGAAGCCGCGCGGCGCCTGGCGCGCCGCCTTGCGGCACTGCCCGCGAACGGACGGGCTTACTTCGGCGCCAGCCCGGCGGCCTGCACCGTGTCGTGCCAGCGGCTGCGTTCCTGGTCGATATAGGCGCCGAACTCGGCGGGCGAATTGCCGCCGGCCTGGCCACCCATGGCGTGGAAGCGCTGTTGCACCTCGGGCATGGCCAGCACTTCGCGGGCGGCCGCGGACAGGCGGTCGATGACCGGGGCAGGCGTGCCGGCCGGCGCCAGCAGCCCGAACCATGCCGTCACGACCATGTCCTTGATGCCGGCTTCGGCCATGGTGGGCACGTCGGGCAATTCGGGCACGCGCTTGGCGCTGGTGACCGCCAGGGCGCGGAATTTGCCGGACTGGATGTGCGGCAGCGAGCTGGGCAGGTTGTCGATCATGAAGGTGAACTGGTCCGCCAGCAGGGCGGCCACGGCGGGGCCTGCGCCTTTGTACGGAACGTGCGTGGCCTGCACGCCGGCGCGCTGCTTGAAGAGCTCGCCGGACAAGTGCGGCGACTGGCCCGTGCCCGACGAACCGAAGGAGTATTTGCCGGGATCCTTGCGCAGCATCCCGATCAGTTCGCCGGCGCTGCGGGCCGGCGATTGCGCGTTCACGACCAGCACATTGGGCACCGAGATCACCAGTGTGATGGGCGCGAAATCCGCCGGCTTGTAGGGCAGGTCGCGGTACATGCTGTAGTTGATGGCGTTGGGGCCGATATTGCCCATGATCAGCGTGTAGCCGTCGGGCTGGGCCCGCACCAGCTGCTGCGTGCCGATGATGCCGGCCGCGCCGGCCCGGTTCTCGACCACCACCGACTGGCCCAGCTTGGCGCCCAGTTTGTCGGCAATGATGCGGGTGGCCATGTCGGTGGTGCCGCCGGGCGCTGCCGGCACGATGATGATGACGGGACGCTCCGGCCAGGCGGCCAGGGCGGGCGCCGAGGCGCACAGAAGCATGGCGGCCGCGAACGCGGCGCAGCGGATCGATGGCATGGTTGTCTCCTGCCGGTGGGAAGATGGCCGCGTCCGCGGACAGACGCCGCGTCGGCTTCGTTATGAGCCATAGTGTGCTGGCCCGCCGACGCGATCGCCTATTTTTTATTGCCTAAGCCGGTCTTCCGGCGGCCTGAAGTGCGGGCCGCGGCGGCTCAGCCGCCCGATTCGCGCAGGCGGCTCGGCAGCAGCTCGCCATGGCGCGCCAGCAGCGGGTAGGCCGAGGCGCCCACCAGGTGCGAGTTGATGCTTTTCATGTCGCGCAGGATGTCCAGGTACAGCGCGCCGACTTCGGCGGCGTCGACTTCGCCGGCCTTGATCTTGAGCAGGTGCGATTCGGCTTCTTCGGTTTCCAGCGCGCGAAAGCGCGCCTTTTCGCCGGCCAGTTCGCGCGCCTGCCGCACGTCGTCGTTGACCAGCAGCGCGGCGGCCTCGCGCTGGTTGGCGATCAGGCGCGCCAGCGTTTCGTCCAGCCGCTGGCGCTGTTCGGGCGGCAGGGTCCAGCCCTGCTTGCGCAGGCGCGCCACGTGATTGAGCAGGCCGTGGTAGGCGATGTCGGCGGCATGGCCGATATTGCTGGCGAACGCCAGGATATCGTCCAGGCGCCGCACGTCGTCGCCCGTCATGTTCTCGCGGTCGAGCAGGGCCAGGTAAGTGGTAATGGCGTTTTCGATCTTGTCCAGCGCGTTGTCCAGCTGGCGGGCCTGCACCAGGCGATGGCGGTTGTCGCGCTTGAAGCCGGCGCGCGCGTACAGCAGCAGGGTCTGCAGCATGTCGGCCATGCGCAAGGCCTCGCGGGCCGCGTTGCCCAGCGCCACGGCCGGCACGTCATGGGCGGCCTCGTCCAGGTATTGCGGACGGGCCGGGTCGTTGGGGTCGGTGCGTTTGGGCAGCCAACGCGTCAGCAGGGCGGCATACGGCGCCAGCAGCGGCAGGAACACCAGTGCAATGACCAGGTTGAACACGGTATGGAAGTTGGCCACGCCGCGCGCATTGTCGCTGTCCAGCATGGTCATCCAGGCGGGCAGCCAGGGCAGCAGCACCAGGCCGACCACCACCCCGGCCACGCGCGTCAGCAGGTTGCCCAGCGGCAGGCGGCGGGCGGCCGGGTCGTCGCCGCTGACGCCTTCGATCATGGGGTTGACCGCCGTGCCCAGGTTCGCGCCCATTACCAGCGCGAAGGCCAGTTCGGGCGCCACCAGATGATGGGCGGCCAGCGACATCACCAGCACCACGATGGCCACGCTGGAATGCGCCGCCCAGGCCAGCGCCGCCGCCAGCACCACGGCCGCTACCGGCTGGGTGGCCAGGGCCTCGAGCACCTGGGCCAGCAGCGGCGCATTCTGCAAGGGCGCGAACAGTTCCACCAACTGGTGCAGCGACAGCAGCAGCAACCCCAGGCCGATGAATACGCGGCCCAGGTCGCGCGTGCGGCCGGGTGGGTAGCGCCGGAACATCCAGACGCCGGCCAGGATCAGTATCGGGGCCAGCGAAGTCAGGTCGAACGACAGCACCTGCACGATCAGCGTGGTGCCGACATTGGCGCCCAGCATGGCGGCCAGCGCCGGCACCAGGGCCACCACGCCGCCGGCGGCGAAGCCGGTGATCATCAGGCCGGTGGCGGTGCTGCTTTGCAGCGCCGCTGTAATGCCCAGGCCCGTGGCGAAAGCGCGCAGCCGGGTGCCCAGGGCGCGGCCCAGGGCGGCGCCCAGCGCGGCGCCGAAGGCGCGCTGCACGCCCGTCTGCACCATGTGCACTCCCCACAGCAGCAGGGCGACGTATCCGGCAAAATCGAGTAAAGGAAGCAATCCCGACATGACTGGCCTGGCAGAGTGAAATCAGCCGGCCTGGCCGGCGGTGCATAAGTGACGTGTCACAAAGCAATGATCGCACGGCCGCGCCTCATGGGGAAATCGGCCGGCTTGGAAGCGCTGCCGGGCCCGCGTATGATGCCTCGACCGTCGTTGATTTCGTGGGGCTGGCCGTGGCTGTATCTGCTTTCGATCTGTTCAAAATCGGCATCGGGCCGTCCAGTTCGCACACGGTGGGGCCGATGCGCGCGGCCCTGCTGTTCGCCCAGGGCCTGGAACGCGACGGACTGCTGCCCCGGGTGGCTGGCGTGCGGGTCGAACTCTACGGCTCGCTGGGCGCCACCGGCAAAGGGCACGGCACCGACAAAGGCGTGCTGCTGGGCCTGATGGGCCAGGCGCCCGACACGGTCGACCCCGCGGCCATCGCCGGCCTGCTGCAGGGGGTGCGCGCCAGCAGATCGCTGCCGCTGCTGGGGCATTTTGCCGTGCCCTTCGTCGAAAAAGAGCACATTCTGTTCTACCGCCGCGAAGCCCTGGCCGAACATCCCAACGGCATGAAATTCCATGCCTTCGATGCCGCCGGGGCCAGCCTGCGCGAATCGCGCTACCTGTCGGTGGGCGGGGGCTTCGTAGTCACCGCCGGCGCGGCCAACACCCAGATCATCGCAGCCCACGACCAATTGCCGTTCGCGTTCCGCACTGGGCGCGAGCTGCTCGACATGTGCCGGGCGGGCGGCCACAGCGTGGCCCAGGTCATGATGCAGAACGAGCTTACCTGGCGCAGCCAGGCCGAAGTCGACGCCGCGCTCGACCGCATCTGGCAGGTCATGCAAGACTGCGTCAGCCGCGGCTGCGGCATCAACTATCCCGAGGCCGACGGCGACCTGCCCGGCCCGCTGAAAGTGCGCCGCCGCGCGCCCGAGCTATACCGCAGCCTGACGCTGCGGGCCGAGCGCACCCTGTCCGATCCGCTGTCGGTCATGGACTGGGTCAACCTGTACGCCATGGCGGTCAACGAAGAAAACGCCGCGGGCGGGCGGGTGGTCACCGCGCCCACCAATGGCGCGGCCGGCATCATCCCGGCGGTGCTGCACTATTACGACCGCTTCGTGCCCGGCGCCGGCCCCCAGGGCGTGCGCGATTTCCTGCTGACGGCCGCGGCCATCGGCCTGCTGTACAAGTACAACGCCTCGTTGTCGGGCGCCGAGGTCGGCTGCCAGGGCGAGGTGGGCGTGGCCTGTTCCATGGCCGCCGGCGCGCTGGCGGCCGTGTTGGGCGGCTCGGTCGAACAGGTGGAAAATGCCGCCGAGATCGGCATGGAACACAACCTGGGGCTGACCTGCGACCCCGTGGGCGGCCTGGTGCAAATACCCTGTATCGAGCGCAACGCCATGGCTTCGGTCAAGGCGGTGAACGCGGCCCGCATGGCCTTGCGCGGCGACGGCCACCACTATGTGTCGCTGGACTCGGTCATCAAGACCATGCGCGAAACCGGCGCCGACATGAAAACCAAATACAAGGAAACAGCCCGTGGCGGCCTGGCGGTGAACATCGTCGAGTGCTAAGGGCGCCCGCCGCCCGTATGTCAGGCTCCGCAGATGCCTGATACCGGCCACGCAAGCAGGGCCGCGCCTACCAGGCCAGGAAGGCCGCGATTACCAGCACGATCAGCCCCCACTTGGTGGCCTTGTACACCGTGCGGTTCCAGGCCTTGAACTGCTTGCGCTTCTGGTCGATGACCCAGTGCGCATGGGTCAGCTTGTTGATGGCGCCCGTCTGGTCGCCGCTGTCGTTGGGCGAGCTGGCCGCCGACATGACCACGCGGCCGAACCAGCGGTTGAAGGCCTCGGCCCAGCGCCATTTCAGGGGGCGCTCGACATCGCAGAACAGGATGATGCGGTTGGCTTCAGTGTTGTTGTAGGCTTCGTGCACGTAGGTTTCGTCGAACACCACGCTCTCGCCGTCGCGCCAGCTGTAGGTTTCGCCGTCGACAATGATGTGGCAGCCGTCGTCGTTCGGCGTGGCCAGGCCCAGGTGGTAGCGCAGCGATCCGGCAAAGGGATCGCGGTGGCGGTTCAGTTTGCCGCCGGGCGGCAGCTCGGCGAACATGGCGGCCTTGACCTTGGGCAGGCGCTTCAGTATTTCGACGGTGCGCGGGCACAGTTCTTCGGCCGACGGGTGCCGCGCGTCGTACCATTTCAGGTAGAAGCGCTTCCAGCCATACTTGAAGAACGAATTGAAACCAATGTCGTCGTGGTGTTCGGCCGCCTTGATGCGCCGCAGCTCGGCCATTTTCAAGGCTTCGTCGCGGATGGTTTCCCAGTTGTCGTCCAGCACCTGCAGTTCAGGGATCTCGCGGGTGGGCAGGTAGGCAGTGGTGGGCACGCGCGAGCACAGCACCATCAGGGCATTTACCGGCGCCAGCAGCGCCGATTGGTCGAGAAACTGCCGCGACAGGCGCAGCCGCACACGGCCCCGGAAGTGGGCGAACAGTATGGAGGCCAGCCATATGCCGGGAATCAGCCATTTCATGGTACTGACAGGCCCGCAAGGGGCGCGATCGGTGTAAATCCATATTGTTACATAGCTGGGCGCCGCATGCCGCGCCCTGGGCAAAAAGCCGGCGGCGGGCGGCCCGACTGGGTACAATTCGGGCCATGTCCGAAGCCGTCAATCCCACGCCTGCCTTTGTCCATTTGCGCGTCCATTCCGAGTTCTCGGTGGTGGACGGCATTGTCCGCATTCCCGACCTCATCAAGCGCGTCGCCAAGCTGGGCCAGCCCGCCGTGGCGCTCACCGATCTTTCCAATATTTTCGGCCTGATCAAGTTCTACAAGGGCGCGCGCGGGGCCGGCGTGAAGCCGATCGCCGGCTGCGATGTCTGGCTGACCAACGATGACGATCCCGAAAAGCCGTTCCGCCTGCTGTTGCTGGTACGCAACCATCAAGGCTACCTGAACCTCTGCGAGCTGCTGACCCAGTCGTTTCTTGAAAACCAGGGCCGGGGCCGCGCCGAAATCCGCCGCGAATGGCTGCAAGGGCGGCAGGGCCTGATCGTGCTGTCGGGCGGCCGCGCCGGCGACATCGGCCACGCCCTGGATGCCGGCAATGCCGTCACGGCGCTGTCGCTGGCGCGCCAGTGGGGGCAGCTGTTCCCGGGCGCGTTCTACATCGAACTGCAGCGCGCCGGCGCCGATGGCGACGAGGCCTATACCCAGGCCGCCATGCGGCTGGCGGCCGAGGCCGGCCTGCCGGTGGTGGCAACCCATCCGGTGCAGTTTCTCGACGAATCCGAATTCCAGGCTCACGAGGCGCGCGTATGTATCGCCCAGGGCGAGATCCTGGCCGATCCGCGCCGGGTGCGGCGCTTCACCAAAGACCAATACCTGCTCGGCACCGAAGAAATGGCCCGGCGGTTTGCCGACGTGCCGTCGGCCCTGGCCAACACGCTGGAAATCGCCAAGCGCTGCAACCTGACGCTGGTGCTGGGCAAGCCGCGCCTGCCCAACTTTCCCACGCCCGACGGCATTTCGCTGGACGACTACCTGGTCCAGCTCTCTGAAGAGGGCCTGGAAAAGCGCCTGGAATTCCTGTTCCCCGACGCGGCCGAGCGCGAAGCCAAGCGCGCCCAGTACTACGAACGCCTGCGCTGGGAATGCAAGACCATCATCCAGATGGGCTTCCCCGGCTACTTCCTGATCGTGCAGGACTTCATCAACTGGGGCAAGAACAACGGCGTGCCGGTGGGGCCGGGGCGCGGCTCGGGCGCAGGCTCTCTGGTGGCGTACGCGCTGGGCATCACCGACCTCGATCCCATCCGCTACGACCTGCTGTTCGAGCGCTTCCTGAATCCCGAGCGGGTTTCCATGCCCGACTTCGACATCGATTTCTGCCAGGACAACCGCGAACGCGTCATCGACTACGTCAAGATGAAATACGGCCGCGAGGCCGTCAGCCAGATCGCCACGTTCGGCACGCTGGGCGCCAAGGCGGTGGTGCGCGACGCCGGGCGGGTGCTCGACATGCCCTACCTGTTCTGCGATGGGCTGTCCAAGCTGATCCCGTTCAATCCGGCCGACCCCTGGTCGCTCGACCGCACCCTGAAAGACGAGCCGGCGTTCAAGGAACGCTACGAGCAAGAAGAAGAAGTCCGCGCGCTGGTCGACCTGGCGCGCCCGCTCGAAGGCCTGACCCGCAACATCGGCATGCACGCGGGCGGGGTGCTGATCGCGCCGGGCAAGCTGACTGATTTCTGCCCGCTGTACTGCCAGCCCGGCCAGGAAAACAGCGCGGTGTCGCAGTTCGACAAAGACGACGTCGAGGCCGCCGGCCTGGTCAAGTTCGACTTCCTGGGCCTGCGCAACCTCACCATCCTGGACTGGGCCGTGCGCTTCGTGCGCCGCTTCAACGAATCCAAGCGCGATTTCGACATCATGGCGCTGGCGCTCGACGATCCGGCCGCCTACAAGGTGCTGTGCGACGCCAACACCACGGCGGTGTTCCAGCTCGAATCGCGCGGCATGAAAGAGCTGCTGAAGAAGCTGCGGCCCAACACCTTCGAAGACATCATCGCCATGCTGGCCCTGTACCGCCCGGGGCCGCTCGAATCCGGCATGGTCGACGACTTCGTCAACCGCAAGCACGGCCGCGCCTCGGTCGATTATTTCCATCCCGACCTGGAAGGCACCCTCAAAAGCACCTACGGGGTCATCGTCTACCAGGAACAGGTGATGCTGATCTCGCAGATCATCGGCGGCTATTCGCTGGGCGGCGCCGACCTGCTGCGCCGCGCCATGGGCAAGAAAAAGCCCGAAGAAATGGCCAAGCACCGCGAGCTCTTCGAAAAAGGCGCCAAAGAAAAAGGCCACGATCCCGACCTGGCGGTCAAGCTGTTCGACCTGATGGAGAAGTTCGCCGGCTACGGCTTCAACAAGTCGCACTCGGCCGCCTACGCGCTCATTGCGTACCAGACGGCCTGGCTGAAGGCCTACCATCCCACCGAATTCCTGGCGGCCACCATTTCTTCGGATATGGACGACACCGACAAGGTGCAGGTGTTCTGCCGCGATGCGCAAGACAACGGCGTGCTGGTGCTGCCGCCCGACGTCAATGCCTCGGGCTACCGCTTCGAGCCGGTGGACGACGAGCACACCAGCAAAGGCAAGCCGCCGCGCACCATGCGTTACGGGCTGGGAGCGGTCAAGGGCACGGGGCAGGGCGCGGTCGAGGAAATCCTGCGTTCGCGCGAGGCCGACGGCCCGTTCGCCAACCTGTTCGATTTCTGCCGGCGCGTCAACAAGCACGCCGTCAACCGGCGCACCATCGAGGCTCTGATCAAGGCCGGCGCCTTCGACACCATCGAGCCCAACCGGGCGGCCATGCTGGCGTCGGTGGGTACGGCCATGGAAGCTGCCGAACAGGCTGCGCGCAGCGCCAACCAGGTGTCGCTGTTCGGCGACGACAGCAGCGACGTGGTGGCCGGCGAACTCAGCAAGGTGGCGCCCTGGAATCTGCATTCCAAGCTCACCGAAGAAAAATCCGCGCTGGGCTTTTACTTCAGCGGCCACTTGTTCGACCACTGGCGCGATGAAGTGCGCCGCATCGTGCCCATGCCGCTGGCGCGCATCGAGCCGCAGCGCGACCTGCAATGGATGTGCGGCGTGCTGGCCGGCGTGCGCACCATGATGACGCGGCGGGGCAAAATGGTATTCGCCGTGCTCGACGACGGCACCGCCCAGGTCGAGATCTCGGTATTCAACGAACTGTACGAAAAGCACCGCTCGCGCCTGCGCGAAGACCAGCTCATCATTGTGCAGGGCAAGGTCAGCAACGACGACTATTCCGGCGGCATGCGCATCGTCGCCGACCAGCTCTACGACCTGCAGCTGGCGCGCGAGGCGCGCGCCAAATCGCTGCGCGTGCGGCTCAACGGCCAGGCCGACGCCGGCCGCCTGCGCCAGATGCTCAATCCGTTCCGCGCCGAGCCCGAGAACGGCGTGCCCGGCGTGCCGGTCGATATCGTGTATGGGCGCGACAACTTCCTGTGCACGGTGCGCCTGGGCGAAGAGTGGCGCGTGCGCATGGCCGACACCCTGCTCGAGAACCTGTCTGCCTGGGCCAAGCCCGACGGCGTCGAGGTCACTTACTGATGCAGCCGCTGCGCATTCTCCATTCCGAGGCCGCCGTCGCGTTCGGCGGGCAGGAACACCGTATTTTCAAAGAAATGCACGCCATGCGGGCGCGCGGCCACCACCTCGAGGCCGTCTGCCAGCCGCAGGCGCAGCTGGTGCCGCGCCTGCGCGATGCCGGCTTCACAGTGCACACCATGCCCATGGGCGGCCTGGCCAATTACCTGAAAGGCGTGGCCGCGATGCGGGGCATCCTGCGTGAAGGCCGCTACGACGTCATCAATACCCACAGCCGTATCGACACACTGATAGCCGGCACGGCAGGGCGCCTGACGGGCGCGCCGCTTATCGTGCGCACGCGCCATCTGGCCAGCAAGGTGGGGTCGATGCTGTCGTACACCTGGCTGCCGCACCGGGTTACCACGGTCAGCGACTACGTGCGCCGCTACCTGATCAGCCGCGGCGTGCCCGCCGACCACATCGCCACGCTGTATTCCCCGGTAGTGCTGCCGCCGCCGGTCGAGCATTCCACGCTGCGCGGCGAGCTCGGGCTGGCCGACGACGACATCGTGGTCGGCTGCGTGGCGGTGATGCGCGCCGCCAAAGGCCACAAAGACCTCATCGACGCCATCCGGCCGCTGATGGCGGGCCGCCCCGGGCTGCACATGGTGTTCGTCGGCGCCGGCTCGCCCACGTTCGAGCAGACCCAGGCCTATGTGCAGGAACTGGGCCTGCAAGACCGCATCCACCTGATGGGCACCCGGCGCGACGTGCCCAACCTGCTGGCGGGGTTCGACATCTTTGCGCTGGCCACCCAGCAGGAAGCGTCCGGCACGGTGTATGTCGAGGCCCAGGCGGCCGGGCTGCCGGTCATCGGCACCAACGTCGGCGGCGTGCCCGAAATGATGCGCGACGGCGTCACCGGCATCCTGGTGCCGGTCAAAGACCAGGCCGCGCTGGCCGCCGCCCTGCAGCGCCTGATCGACGACGCGCAGCTGCGTCGCGACATGGGCGATGCCGGCCGCCGCATGGTCTGGGACGAAGGCATCTTCTCGCCAGCCCGGCTGGCAGAGAACACCGAGGCCGTGTACCGCAAATGGCTGGCGGAAAGGCAATCATGAACAACGCGCCCAACGTACCGGTACTGATGTACCACCATGTCACCCCGTCGGGGGGCATGATCGCGGTCACCCCCGACGTCTTCGAGCAGCAGATCGCCGGTCTGGCGCGGGCGGGCTATACCTCGCTGGGCACCGCACAGCTGGCCGACTACCTGGCGGGCGGCCGCGTGCCCGAAAAGTCGGTGCTGATTACCTTCGATGACGGCTATCTCAACAACTGGACCTACGCGCACCCGGTATTGCAGCGCTACGGCATGAAGGCTGTGCTGTTCCTGGTAACCGGCTGGGCGGGGCAGGGGCCGGTGCGCCCGCACGCCGGGCAGGGCGCGCCGCTGCCCGCTTCGCCCGAACATCACGAAACCAAGCGGCTGGTGGCCGAGGGCCGCACCGACGACGTCATCGTGCGCTGGAGCGAGGCCCAGGCCATGGTGGCCGCCGGCACCTTCGAAATCCACTCGCACACGCATACCCATACCCGCTGGGACAAGCAATGCGGCCCCGACGTGGCCGCCAAGCGCGACCATATCGCACGCGAGCTGGCCGATTCCCGCGCCGCGCTCGCCGAGCACCTGGGGCCGGCCAGCGATCACCTGTGCTGGCCGCAAGGCTATTTCGACGCCGACTACGTCCAGGCCGCGCGCGAGGCCGGTTTCCGGCATCTTTACACCACCGACGCGCTGGGGCAGAACCTGCCCGGCGCCGATCCCGAACACATTTACCGCTTCGCGGTCCGCAATCTGGGCGGCTCGTGGCTCAACCGCCGCATCTGGATGTCGCGCCACCCGGTGTGGGGGCCGCGCTACCACGCCTGGAAGGCCTGGAAAAAACGCCTGAGGAACCGGGCATGACACTTTCGGTCATCATCATTGCCAAGAACGAGGCCGCGCACATTCTCGGCTGCCTCGAGTCCGTGGCGTTCGCCGACGAATTCATCGTGGTCGATTCCGGCAGCACCGACAACACGGTGGCGCTGGCGCGCGATTTCGGCGCGCAAGTCCATGTCACCCCCGACTGGCCCGGCTTCGGCCCGCAGAAAAACCGCGCCCTGGACCTGGCCACCGGCGACTGGGTCCTGTCCATCGATGCCGACGAACGCGTCACTCCCGAACTGGCCCGCGAGATCCAGGCCGTGCTGGCCGCGCCCCGGGCCGACGCTTACGAAATCGCCCGCCTGTCCGACTTCTGCGGCCGCCTGATCCGCCACAGCGGCTGGTGGCCCGACTACGTGCTGCGGCTGTTCAAGCGCGGCACCGCGCGCTTCACCGATGCCGCCGTGCACGAGCGCGTGGTGCCTGAGCACCCGCCGCTGCGGCTGGCGGGGCACTTCCTGCACTATCCGTATCCCGATCTTGACGCTCTGATCAACAAGGTCAACCGGTATTCGTCGGACGCGGCCGCCATGATGCACGCGCGCGGCAAGCGTGCCACCGTGTTCAGCGCGCTGGGCCATGGGTTCTGGACCTTCATCCGCATCTACCTGATCCGCCGCGGCTTTCTCGACGGCCGGCACGGGTTGGTGCTGGCCGTGACGGCGGCCGCCGGCAGTTTCTTCCGCTACGCCAAGCTCAGCTTCCTGTCCGACAGCCGCAAGTGAAGATTCTTTACACCAATTTCCACCCGCGCAACGGCGGGGGCCACGCCACGTACATCACCAGCCTGGCGCGCACCCTGTCCGGCGCGCACCAGATCGCCGTGGCCACCCCGGGCACCAGCCGGCTGTTCCGCTACGCCGGAGCGGTGCCTGGTGTGCAAGCGGTCGACATGCGCTTTTCCACCCGGCTTTCGTCGTGGCTCGGCGAGCGCACCGCGCTGCGCCGGCTCATCGCCCGGCAGCAGTACGACATCATTCACGTCAATGGCTCGGCCGACCACAGGCAGGTCATGCTGGCGCTGGCCGGCCTGCGCCGGCGCCCGCGCGTGGTGTTCACCAAGCACAACGATCATCCGCTGGATACGCTGGGCCACTGGCTGCGGGCGCGCCTGGCCACAGACCGCGTCATTGCCGTCAGCGATTATGTGCGCGGCCTGCTCGAGCATTCTCCGTACCGGCGCCTGCCCATCGACACCATCCGGCACGGCATCGACACCGATTATTTCGCGCCGGCTACGCCACAGGCGATGGATGCCTTGCGCGACCGCTATTTCGGTGCCGGCTGGCACGGAAAACTGCTGCTGGGCAGCGCGGGCGGCACCGATTACGACAAGGGCTGGCTCGACCTGGTCGATGCCGCCGGCAGCCTGCCTGCCGCGCAGCGCGATCGCATCCTCATCCTGGTGGCGGGCGATCCCCCCAACGCAGACAAGCTGGCGCGCGTGCGCGCGGCCGGCATGCAGGGCCGGGTCGTATTTCCCGGCCTGCTCGACGATGTGCGCGACGCGCTGGCGTGCTGCCATGCGGGCTTCGTGCTGTCGTACCGCGAGGCCCTGTCTTATGCCTGCCGCGAAATGATGTCGCTGGGCCTGCCGGCGCTGGTCAGCAACGCCGGCGGCCTGCCCGAAAACGTCACGGACGGCGCCGACGGCTGGATCGTGCCGGTGCGCGACGTGCCGGCCATGGCCGAGGTACTGCGGGGGATGCTGGAAGATCCCGTCCGTCTGGCCTCGATGGGAGCGGCGGCGCGCCGCAAGGCAACCGACGACTTCGGCCTGGCCGCTTTCGCGCAAGCCACGCTGGATGCGTATCGCGGGGCGCTGGGCGGCTGAATCACAGCCGGCCGGGCGTTTGCCAGCTAGGGTTCGCCGCGCACACGCCGGTTCAGGCCGCTGGCGCCGTATCGGCCTCCAGCCGGGTCAGCCAGACTATCGCCGCGCCGCGGCTGGTGCCGCACATGTCGGCCTGCGGCTGCAGCCCGCCGCAAAAATCCGGCCGCGAAGGCTGGCCGAAAATCGCGCAGCGCATGTCGGGCAGCAACTGGGCACAAGGCACCCCGGCGGGCTTGCCGTCAGGCATGCCCGGTATGGGCCGGGTGATCGACGGCGCGATACAGCAGGCCCCGCAACCCGGCCGGCACGCCAGAGCGCCCGGGCCGGCCGTGCTCATACCCAGCCCCGCAGCCAGTACACCAGCAGGCCGGCGTATTCCTTGATGATCGAGCGGCTGGCGTCCAGCGTGCGCATGTGCGGTATCCAGGGCGATACCGAACCGTCCGGCGGCAGCACGATCTGGGGCGGCGTCGAGGCGGGGATGGCCGCCACGCCCTGTTTGGAAAACGCCGCCATGGCGCGCGGCATGTGCAGCGCCGAGGTCACCAGCAGAATCTTGCCGAAGCCGTGTTCTTTCAGCTCTTCCTCGGTCAGCATGGCGTTCTCGTAGGTGGTGCGGCTGGAGTTTTCCAGCAGCAGGGCGCCTTCCGGCACCCCTTGCTGCTTCATCAGGAAGGCCATCCCGCGCGCCTCGCTGACGTCGCCTTCCAGCGCGCCGCCCGACAGCACCACCTTGGGCGCCCGGTGCGCCTGGTACAGCTTGACCGCCGTGTCGACCCGCACAATCGCGGTGTCCTTGTCATAGGGCAGGAACCAGTTGGCGCGCCCGTTGGCGGTATTGCCGCCCAGCACCACGATGGCATCGGCCGTGGGCAATTGAGCCGCGGGCAGGTGCGGGTAGCGTGATTCCAGGGCGCCGCCCAGCCACAGCGACGTGGCCGGCAGCGACCAGGCCAGCACCCAGGCCACCCCGAAAGCGGCCAGGGCGGCGCCGGTGCGGCGCAGGCGAAACAGGCCCAGCACCAGCCCCAGTACAACCAGGGTTACGCACAAATTCTGGGGAATGATCAGGTTGGCCAGGTAATTCGTCATAGTTCCGTAAATATTGCGGTCACGACGCCGGTTGCAGCAGGGCGCACGCCTGGCGTTCGACCTCGGCGGTGTCCGGCCAGTTCCGGTCCGACCCCACACACACTGCGCGCGGCGACCAGGGGCCCGTGCGGCCGGGGTTCGTGACGCCGAACAGCGTCAGTTGCCGCGCGCCAGCGGCGGCGGCCACATGCGACACCCCCGAATCATTGCACACCACCAGCGCGGCCCGGGCGGTCAGCGCGGCGAAGGCGCCCAGCGGCACGGCGGGCAGCAGGCGGGCCGTGGGGGCGTTGCGCACGGCTTCATCGGCTTCGGCCGGAGGAGGGCACATTACCACGGTATGGCCGCGCGCCTGCAACGCCCGGGCCAGGGCGTCGAAGCCCGGCCAGACCTTGATCTTGCCCTTGTGCAGGCCGGTCGCCGTGGGGGCGATCAGCACAAAGGGCTGGCCGGCCAGCCCCGCGCCGCTCAGCAGCACGTCGGCCGCCTGCTCGTGCGCCGCCGTAACAGGCAGGTTCAGCAGGGGACCGGGCTGGTCCGGCCCCGCCGGCAAGGCCCAGCGCTGCAGCGCGGCGCGAGTCAGGTAATACCAGGATTGCACCGCGTGCAGGCTGGGGTCCGGTTTGGCGATGGGCCAGCGCAGCAGCAGACTGCGGCCGTCATCCCGGTATCCGGCGCTGGGCACGCCCGCCAGCCGGAACACCGCCGCGCTCGACAGCGAGTCGGGCAGGGCCAGCCCGCGGATGTGCAGGCCGGCGCCCGCCAGCGCGCGGCGATGCTCGCGCACGGCGCGGGCGTCATCCCATAGCCGGCCCTGCATGGGGATGAAGCCGTGCTTGGCCACGCCTTCGAGCAGGTCGCGCGCCCAGGGGCGGGCGCATACGACCAGCGGCAGGCCGGTGCCTTGCAGCAGGGCCAGGCTGGGCAGGCTCATGCAGACATCGCCCACCCAGTTGGGCAATCTGACATACAGGCAGGAAATCTCGGGCATGGGCAGTGGGCAGGCTATTGGTCAGTCGAACGGTACAATTCCGGGCACAATTGTATTAAAGCGAGTCGCCCCTTGAATTCTGCCGCACGCCATGCGCCCGCCGGGTCCCATCCGGTCAAGGCCGAGCTCTGGAAGCGCGTCTACAGCCGCGTGGGTTCCTACTGGAAGGGCCTGCTGCTGGCCATCCTGCTGATGGCCGGCGCGGCCGCCACCCAGCCCACGCTGGCCATCATCATGAAGCCGCTGCTCGACGACGGCTTCACCGGGGCCAAGCCTTATTTCGTGTGGGCGCTGCCGCTGGCCGTGATCGGCCTGATCTTCCTGCGCGGCGTGTGCAATTTTTTCAGCGACTACCTGCTGGCGTGGGTGGCCAACAATGTGCTGCTCGGCATCCGCGGCGACATGTTCGACCGCCTGCTGGGCCTGCCCGACGCCCAGTTCAAGCGCGGCGACACCGGCCGCCTGCTCAACCGCTTCACCATCGACGCCGGCAACGTCACGGGCTACGCCACCGACGTCATTACCGTGCTGGTGCGCGAAACCCTGGTGGTCATCGCGCTCATCTGTGTGCTGCTGTACATGTCCTGGATGCTGACGCTGATCATCCTGGTCATGCTGCCGGTATCCATCCTGATCGCCCGCAGCTTCATCCGGCGGTTGCGCCGCATCAACCGCGAAACCGTCAACATGAACGCCGAGCTCACCCGCGTGGCCAGCGAAGGCATCAACGGCCAGCGGGTCATCAAGCTGTTCGACGGCTACGACGCCGAGCGCGGCCGTTTCGCCTTCGTCAACGCGCGCCTGCGGCGCTTCGCCATGCGCACCGCCACGGCCGACGCCGCCATGACCCCGCTCACCCAGGTGTGCATCTCGATATCGGTCGGCGCCATCATCGCGGTGGCCCTCAGCCAGGCCAACCATGGCGCGCTTACCGTCGGCAGCTTTGCATCGTTCATGGCCGCCCTGGCGCAGATTTTCGATCCCATCAAGCGCCTTACCAACCTGGCCGGCAAGATGCAGAAAATGCTGGTGGCCGCCGAAAGCGTCTTCACCCTGATCGACGAAGAGCCCGAAATCGACACCGGCACGCGCACGCTGCCCGAGCCGGTGCGCGGCAAGATCGAGTTCCGGGATGTCACCCATCGCTTCCACGACGCCGATCGCGATACCGTCAGCAAGGTGTCGTTCCAGGTCGAGCCCGGCCAGACCGTGGCCCTGGTGGGCCGTTCGGGCAGCGGCAAGACCACCCTGGTCAATATGCTGCCGCGCTTCGTGCTGCCCGATTCCGGCAGCATCCTGGTCGACGATGTGCCCATCAACGAGCTCAGCCTGCGCAGCTTGCGTTCGCACCTGTCGCTGGTCAGCCAGGATGTCGTGCTGTTCGACGACACCATCGCCGCCAACGTCGGCTATGGCGCGCTGGGCCAGGCTACCGACGAACAGGTGCGCGAAGCCCTGGCGGCGGCCAACCTGCTCGATTTTGTCGACGCCCTGCCGCAGGGCATGCATACCCTGGTGGGCGAAAACGCCGCGCGCCTGTCGGGTGGCCAGCGCCAGCGCCTGGCCATCGCCCGCGCGCTCATCAAGAACGCGCCCATCCTCATCCTCGACGAAGCCACTTCGGCGCTGGACAACGAATCCGAACGCCAGGTGCAAGCCTCGCTCGAGCGCCTGATGCGCGGCCGCACCACGCTGGTCATTGCGCATCGCCTGTCCACGGTACAAAACGCCGACCGCATCGTCGTGCTCGACGCCGGGCAAATCATCGAGCAGGGCCCGCATGCCGAGCTGCTCGCCAAGCAGGGCCTGTACGCATCGCTGTACAACATGCAGTTCCGCGAAGACTGACTCCCTCGAAGCGCCGCGCACGCATAGGCGATTGACCTGTCAATCGCCCTACTCGTGCTGCCGGAATTCGCTGTCCTGACAAAAAACTGAATTAGAATTCACGGCGTTTGTTCCATCCCTGAGGACTTCCCCGCGCCTCTGCTGTCGGCCGCGCTGCAAGCCCCCGTGCTTACCGGACACGCAGATGCTCGAGTTCTTCCAGGCGCTCCATTGGGGCGCCGTGTTCCAGATTGTGCTCATCGATATCCTGCTGGGCGGAGACAATGCGGTAGTGATCGCATTGGCCTGCCGGGGCCTCGCGCCCGGCAAGCGCATGTACGGAATACTCTGGGGCACGGCGGGGGCCATCGTGTTGCGCGTCCTGCTCATCAGCTTCGCGCTGGTCCTGCTCGACGTCCCGTTCCTGAAAATCATCGGCTGCCTGCTGCTGCTGTGGATCGGCATCAAGCTGATGGTGCCCGAGCATGACGGGCACGACGGCATCAAAAGCACGGCGTCGGTGCTGGCCGCCGTCAAGACCATTATCGTGGCCGATTTCGCCATGAGCCTCGACAATGTCATCGCCATCGCCGGCGCCGCCGAAAACACGCACGCCGATCATCAGATCTTCTACGTCATATTCGGCTTGCTGGTCAGCGTGCCCATCATTGTGTGGGGCAGCACGCTGGTGCTGAAGCTGATGGACCGCTTCCCCATGGTCGTCGCATTGGGGGCGGGCCTGCTGGGGTGGATTGCCGGCGGCATGCTGATTACCGACGTCTATTTCGTCGAGCGGCTGGGCGAGCCTACCGTGGTGGCCAAGCTGGCTGCCGAGCTGGCGGGGGCTTTCGTGGTCATCGCCGTGGGCAAGCGGCTGGCCGCATACAGGCAGGCCGAACAGCGCCGCTCGCACGATTCCGCCTAGCTGCGGCGATTCCGGCCGCGCGGCCGGGCGCGGCGCATCAGGTCAGAATAATGTCGTACTGCTCCTGCGAATACGCGGTTTCCACTTCCAGCGATACGGGCTTGCCCACGAAATCCCCCAGCATCGCCAGGTGCTGGCTTTCTTCTTCCAGAAACAGGTCCACCACATTCTGCGAAGCCAGAATGCGGAATTCACGCGGGTTGAACTGGCGCGCCTCGCGCAGAATTTCGCGCAGAATTTCATAGCAGACGGTGCGCGCCGTGCGCACCGTGCCGCGCGCTTCGCACATGGGGCAGGGCTCGCACAACTGGTGCGCCAGCGAATCGCGCGTGCGCTTGCGGGTCATCTCGACCAGGCCCAGCTGCGTGAATCCGTTGACCGTCATGCGGGTGCGGTCGCGCGACAGGGCTTTCTTCAGTTCGGCCAGCACGGTCTCGCGGTGTTCCGGATCTTCCATATCGATGAAGTCCAGAATCACAATGCCCCCCAGGTTGCGCAGCCGCAACTGACGGGCAATTGCCTGCGCCGCTTCCAGGTTGGTCTTGAATATCGTGTCGTCGAAATTCCGGCCGCCCACGAATCCGCCGGTATTCACGTCCACCGTGGTCAGCGCTTCGGTCTGGTCGATGATCAGGTACCCGCCCGACTTCAGGTCCACCCGCCGCGACAGTGCGCGCGCAATTTCTTCATCGACATTGGCCGTGTCGAACAGCGGGCGCTCGCCGCTGTAGTGCTGGATGCGATCGGCCACCGACGGCGTATAAACCCGCGCCCATTCGGTCAGGGCGGTGGTGGTCGTGCGCGAATCCACCTGGATCACGCCGGTATGCGGGCCCACCATGTCGCGCAGCACGCGCTGCGCCAGAGTCAGGTCCTGGTGCAGCAGCGCCGGGGCAGGCTGGCTGCGGGCGGCCGCCTGCACACGGCTCCATAGTTTGCGCAGGTATTCCAGATCGGCGCTCAGCTCTTCGTCGGTGGCGCCTTCGGCCTGCGTGCGCACGATCAGGCCGCCTTTTTCTTCTTCCGGAATCAGCGCCTGCAGGCGTTCGCGCAACTGGGTGCGCTCAGTTTCGGAGTCGATTTTCTGCGAAATGCCGATATGCGGATCGTGCGGCAGGTACACCAGCATGCGCCCGGCGATGCTGATCTGGGTGGATAGCCGTGCGCCCTTGGTGCCCAGCGGGTCTTTGATCACCTGCACCATCAGAGTCTGGCCTTCGAACAGCAGTTTTTCGATGGCGGTGGGCGTCAGCCCCTGGCTGCGCTCGCTGCGGTTTTCGCGCAGGTCGGCAATATGGATGAAGGCGGCGCGCTCCAGGCCGACATCGATGAAGGCGCTTTGCATGCCGGGCAGCACCCGCACCACGCGTCCCAGATAGATGTTGCCGACATGCCCGCGCTGGATGCTGCGCTCGACGTGTAATTCCTGAACCGCGCCCTGTTCAACCAGCGCGACCCGCGTTTCAAAGGGGGTGATATTGATCAGGATGTCTTCGATCATGGGCAGCAGTAGCGCGTCGTGGTCCAGGTCGAATAGTAAAC
Source organism: Bordetella petrii (assembly GCF_017356245.1). Lineage (NCBI taxonomy): Bacteria > Pseudomonadati > Pseudomonadota > Betaproteobacteria > Burkholderiales > Alcaligenaceae > Bordetella > Bordetella petrii. The sequence goes on along the minus strand of NZ_JAFMZZ010000001.1, from coordinate 2,549,483 downwards.
GGTGGCGCCCGCCTGGCAAGTGCCGGTCGGGCGCCGCCAGGGGCACCGGGCCCGATTGCGGGCATGCGAATTGCAGGGCTGGGCAAGGGGGTGGAAATTCGTGTATAGTCTCGCTCTTTCGCAGTTCAGGCACTCAGTGGCCGGCACGGCGAAAGAAGCAGGAAGCGGGAAGGTTGAAGCGGCGCAGCCGATTTGACAGGGTTTAAAAAAGGCCTCATAATCTCGTTTCTGTGCTGAACGAACTGCGAAGCGGGGTTCGGCACGAAGGCGGTACCTGTTCTTTAACAACGAAACAACCGATAAGTGTGGGCGCTTGAGTGATGCGGCCCGCGGCGCGCTTGGCAACAAGGGTGCTGCAAGCCAAAGAGAAATCAGGCGCTCGCATGAAAGTGAAGTACCAAGAATGTCAAACAGAGATGTTGGCTCATTCAAGGAACCTCATTTTCTTTGAGCGAAGTGCCATTGCTGAGGCAGTGGTGCGCGAACTACAGAGATTGAACTGAAGAGTTTGATCCTGGCTCAGATTGAACGCTAGCGGGATGCTTTACACATGCAAGTCGAACGGCAGCGCGGACTTCGGTCTGGCGGCGAGTGGCGAACGGGTGAGTAATGTATCGGAACGTGCCCAGTAGCGGGGGATAACTACGCGAAAGCGTAGCTAATACCGCATACGCCCTTATGGGGAAAGCGGGGGACCTTCGGGCCTCGCACTATTGGAGCGGCCGATATCGGATTAGCTAGTTGGTGGGGTAAAGGCTCACCAAGGCGACGATCCGTAGCTGGTTTGAGAGGACGACCAGCCACACTGGGACTGAGACACGGCCCAGACTCCTACGGGAGGCAGCAGTGGGGAATTTTGGACAATGGGGGCAACCCTGATCCAGCCATCCCGCGTGTGCGATGAAGGCCTTCGGGTTGTAAAGCACTTTTGGCAGGAAAGAAACGGCTCTGGTTAATACCTGGGGCAACTGACGGTACCTGCAGAATAAGCACCGGCTAACTACGTGCCAGCAGCCGCGGTAATACGTAGGGTGCAAGCGTTAATCGGAATTACTGGGCGTAAAGCGTGCGCAGGCGGTTCGGAAAGAAAGATGTGAAATCCCAGGGCTTAACCTTGGAACTGCATTTTTAACTACCGGGCTAGAGTGTGTCAGAGGGAGGTGGAATTCCGCGTGTAGCAGTGAAATGCGTAGAGATGCGGAGGAACACCGATGGCGAAGGCAGCCTCCTGGGATAACACTGACGCTCATGCACGAAAGCGTGGGGAGCAAACAGGATTAGATACCCTGGTAGTCCACGCCCTAAACGATGTCAACTAGCTGTTGGGGCCTTCGGGCCTTGGTAGCGCAGCTAACGCGTGAAGTTGACCGCCTGGGGAGTACGGTCGCAAGATTAAAACTCAAAGGAATTGACGGGGACCCGCACAAGCGGTGGATGATGTGGATTAATTCGATGCAACGCGAAAAACCTTACCTACCCTTGACATGTCTGGAATGCCGAAGAGATTTGGCAGTGCTCGCAAGAGAACCGGAACACAGGTGCTGCATGGCTGTCGTCAGCTCGTGTCGTGAGATGTTGGGTTAAGTCCCGCAACGAGCGCAACCCTTGTCATTAGTTGCTACGAAAGGGCACTCTAATGAGACTGCCGGTGACAAACCGGAGGAAGGTGGGGATGACGTCAAGTCCTCATGGCCCTTATGGGTAGGGCTTCACACGTCATACAATGGTCGGGACAGAGGGCTGCCAACCCGCAAGGGGGAGCCAATCCCAGAAACCCGATCGTAGTCCGGATCGCAGTCTGCAACTCGACTGCGTGAAGTCGGAATCGCTAGTAATCGCGGATCAGCATGTCGCGGTGAATACGTTCCCGGGTCTTGTACACACCGCCCGTCACACCATGGGAGTGGGTTTTACCAGAAGTAGTTAGCCTAACCGCAAGGGGGGCGATTACCACGGTAGGATTCATGACTGGGGTGAAGTCGTAACAAGGTAGCCGTATCGGAAGGTGCGGCTGGATCACCTCCTTTAAGAGCTGGCTGTTATTGCTTGAAGCGTCCACGCTTATCGGTTGTTTGTATGTGTAGCTGGGATCGGTTGTGAGCGTGGGTGAGAGGGGAATGCCTCCCTGAGCCGCAATCCTGACTGCTGATCCGAAGAGGGTTTTTTGGGTCTGTAGCTCAGTCGGTTAGAGCACCGTCTTGATAAGGCGGGGGTCGTTGGTTCGAATCCAACCAGACCCACCAGGTATCGCGATGCGGAGGATCCGTGTTGGGGTATGGGGGTGTAGCTCAGCTGGGAGAGCGCCTGCTTTGCAAGCAGGATGTCATCGGTTCGATCCCGTTCACCTCCACCATTGAGCCCAGAGGCCAACGCGTAGGGTTGCGAGTCAGTCTTACGCGTTGGGTTTTGCCCAATGAAGCTATACGAGTTCTTTAACAATTTGGAAGAAGCACAACGAAAGTGTGTTCATGAAGTAGCCGGGTGCGCCTGGTGAATATGAGCACGGGTTGTGATTGCATAGATTTAGTTCCAAGTTCTCAAGGTCTGATCGAAGGATGATCAGAGCTGCTTTGAAACTTATGAACGGCACAAACGCGAAACATATCAGCGTCCTATAAGACGGTAGTGTTATAGGATCAAGCGACTAAGTGCATATGGTGGATGCCTTGGCGATCACAGGCGATGAAGGACGTGGTAGCCTGCGAAAAGCTGCGGGGAGCTGGCAAACAAGCTTTGATCCGCAGATGTCCGAATGGGGAAACCCACCGCGTAAGCGGTATCCCACACTGAATCCATAGGTGTGCGGAGGCGAACCGGGTGAACTGAAACATCTCAGTAACTCGAGGAACAGACATCAACCGAGATTCCGAAAGTAGTGGCGAGCGAAATCGGAAGAGCCTTTACGATTTAGCAGATCAGGTAGTCGAACGGAATGGAAAGTCCGGCCGTAGCAGGTGATAGCCCTGTAGACGAAATCTGGTTTGTGGAACTAGGCGTAAGAGAAGTAGGGCGGGACACGTGAAATCCTGTCTGAAGATGGGGGGACCATCCTCCAAGGCTAAATACTCGTGATCGACCGATAGTGAACCAGTACCGTGAGGGAAAGGCGAAAAGAACCCCGGAAGGGGAGTGAAATAGATCCTGAAACCGTATGCATACAAACAGTCGGAGCCTCTTAATGGGGTGACGGCGTACCTTTTGTATAATGGGTCAGCGACTTACATTCAGTGGCGAGCTTAACCGAATAGGGAAGGCGTAGCGAAAGCGAGTCCGAATAGGGCGAATCAGTCGCTGGGTGTAGACCCGAAACCAGATGATCTACCCATGGCCAGGTTGAAGGCACGGTAACACGTGCTGGAGGACCGAACCCACTAGTGTTGAAAAACTAGGGGATGAGCTGTGGATAGGGGTGAAAGGCTAAACAAATCTGGAAATAGCTGGTTCTCTCCGAAAACTATTTAGGTAGTGCCTCAAGTATGACTGCGGGGGGTAGAGCACTGTTATGGCTAGGGGGTCATGGCGACTTACCAAACCATGGCAAACTCCGAATACCCGCAAGTCCAGCTTGGGAGACAGAGCACCGGGTGCTAACGTCCGGACTCAAGAGGGAAACAACCCAGACCGCCAGCTAAGGTCCCGAATTATCGCTAAGTGGGAAACGAAGTGGGAAGGCATAGACAGTCAGGAGGTTGGCTTAGAAGCAGCCATCCTTTAAAGAAAGCGTAATAGCTCACTGATCGAGTCGTCCTGCGCGGAAGATGTAACGGGGCTCAAGCGATAAACCGAAGCTGCGGGTGTGTACTTTTAGTACACGCGGTAGGAGAGCGTTCTGTAAGCCTGCGAAGGTGGCTTGTAAAGGCTGCTGGAGGTATCAGAAGTGCGAATGCTGACATGAGTAGCGATAAAGGGGGTGAAAAGCCCCCTCGCCGTAAGTCCAAGGTTTCCTGCGCAACGTTCATCGGCGCAGGGTGAGTCGGCCCCTAAGGCGAGGCAGAGATGCGTAGCTGATGGGAAGCTGGTTAATATTCCAGCACCGTCGTACAGTGCGATGGGGGGACGGATCGCGGAAGGTCATCAGGGTGTTGGATGTCCCTGTTGCTGCATTGGAGAAGGCGCTTTAGGCAAATCCGGGCGCGTAATTCAAGGGTGTGGCACGAGATCCCATGTGGATCGAAGTGATTGGAAGTGGTTCCAAGAAAAGCCTCTAAGCTTCAGCTGTACGAGACCGTACCGCAAACCGACACAGGTGGACGGGATGAATATTCCAAGGCGCTTGAGAGAACTCAGGAGAAGGAACTCGGCAAATTGATACCGTAACTTCGGGAGAAGGTATGCCCCGGTAGGGTGATGCGCCTGCGCGCAGAGCTTGAAGGGGCCGCAGAGAATCGGTGGCTGCGACTGTTTATTAAAAACACAGCACTCTGCCAAGACGAAAGTCGACGTATAGGGTGTGACGCCTGCCCGGTGCCGGAAGGTTAAGTGATGGGGTGCAAGCTCTTGATCGAAGCCCCGGTAAACGGCGGCCGTAACTATAACGGTCCTAAGGTAGCGAAATTCCTTGTCGGGTAAGTTCCGACCTGCACGAATGGCGTAACGATGGCCACACTGTCTCCTCCTGAGACTCAGCGAAGTTGAAGTGTTTGTGATGATGCAATCTACCCGCGGCTAGACGGAAAGACCCCATGAACCTTTACTGTAGCTTTGCATTGGACTGTGAACCGGCCTGTGTAGGATAGGTGGGAGGCGCGGAAACCGAGTCGCCAGATTCGGTGGAGCCGACCTTGAAATACCACCCTGGTTTGTTTGCGGTTCTAACCTTGGTCCGTTATCCGGATCGGGGACAGTGCATGGTAGGCAGTTTGACTGGGGCGGTCTCCTCCCAAAGCGTAACGGAGGAGTTCGAAGGTACGCTAGGTACGGTCGGAAATCGTGCTGATAGTGCAATGGCATAAGCGTGCTTGACTGTGAGACTGACAAGTCGAACAGGTGCGAAAGCAGGACATAGTGATCCGGTGGTTCTGAATGGAAGGGCCATCGCTCAACGGATAAAAGGTACTCTGGGGATAACAGGCTGATACCGCCCAAGAGTTCATATCGACGGCGGTGTTTGGCACCTCGATGTCGGCTCATCTCATCCTGGGGCTGTAGCCGGTCCCAAGGGTATGGCTGTTCGCCATTTAAAGAGGTACGTGAGCTGGGTTTAAAACGTCGTGAGACAGTTTGGTCCCTATCTGCCGTGGGCGTTGGATACTTGACGGAGCCTGCTCCTAGTACGAGAGGACCGGAGTGGACGTACCTCTGGTGTACCGGTTGTCATGCCAATGGCATTGCCGGGTAGCTAAGTACGGAAGAGATAACCGCTGAAGGCATCTAAGCGGGAAACTCGTCTGAAGATTAGGTATCCCGGGGGCTAGACCCCCCTGAAGGGTCGTTCGAGACCAGAACGTTGATAGGTCGGGTGTGGAAGCGCAGTAATGCGTTGAGCTAACCGATACTAATTGCCCGTGCGGCTTGATCCTATAACTCTGCGGGTTTTATACAAGACCTGGTATGAGATAGCGTTCGAGTGCCGTTCAATAGATAAATACCTTCACAATCGCTGCCAGGCCAACGCGCCTGGCCAGCTCGATGTGCTTCTTCCAATTCCGGGCGCGCTGCCCTTCGCAGCCCGCCCAGCCAGCTACGCTTGACGACCATAGCAAGGTGGACCCACTCCTTCCCATCCCGAACAGGACAGTGAAACGCCTTCGCGCCGATGATAGTGGACTTCCCGTCTGTGAAAGTAGGTCATCGTCAGGCTCTTATCCCACAAAACCCCAGCACGCATCCGTGCTGGGGTTTTGTCTTTGCGGCACACCGATAACTACGGCGCCTTTCCGGCCGCATGACGCCGTCTTTCAAAGGCTCTTGCGAACCCGATCTGCCCCGACCAAAGTGGCGGGCGTCGCGACCTTGCCACACCCTGGCAGGGGGATTGCCGCCAGGCCACGATCATGCGTCTTTGTGCGGTAAGATTGGCTAAATCTATTCGATGGAGCGGTTATCGTGAGCGATCCCCAGATTCCCCAGCCCAGCAATTCGCCCGATTTGCGCACGCTGACCCACGTGGCCTACGGCCTGTATGCCCTGGGCTTTCTTACCGGCGGCTTTCTGGGCATTGCCACCCTGGCGGCCGTGGTGCTCATGTACGTCAAGCGCGCGGATACCGCCGGCACCATGTATGCCGCCCATTTCGACTGGCTGCTGCGCACCTTCTGGTGGGCCTTGCTGTGGCTGGCCATCAGCGCCATTGCCACGCTGATCTTCATCGGCTGGATCGGCCTGGCGGCCACGGTCGTGTGGGTACTGTACCGGCTGATCAAAGGCTGGCTGGCCTTGCTGGAAGGCTCCGCGCCCACGCCCTACGCCTGAGTTGCGCACATGCCATGCGAAAACGGCTGACCATGCGCTGGTCAGCCGTTTTTCATTGTGCGGTTCCGCTCTGGGGAAACAACCTGCCCGGGGCTGTGCAGCCCGCCCTGGCGTGCATGCCAGGCGGCCGGTAGCAGGGACGTACGTGGTACGCCCTTTGCCTGCTTTACTTCAGGTGGGCGTTGACCAGCTTGGTCAGTTCGAACATGGTGACTTGATCTTTGCCAAAGATCGGACGCAGCTTGGCATCGGCGTTGATGTTGCGCTTGTTGCTGGCGTCTTGCAGGTTGTGCTTTTTGATGTATTCCCAGATCTTCTTGGTGACCTCGGTGCGCGGCACGGCTTCGGAGCCGATGACGGCGGCCAGCTCGGCGCTGGGGGTCAGGGGCTTCATGAATGCGGCGTTCGGCTTGCGTGCGGTCGCGGGTTTGGAGGTTGTAGCCATAATGCGGCGCTCCTTCTCTGGCTGTTGGAAAAATTGTCCTGCGGCCGGAGCATAACGTGTCTCCCCAGCAAAGACAAAGCCATTTATGCTCTGTAGCAACTAAAATGGGGACTTCAACACCCCCCGATCAAGGTGTGTAACGGCACATGTACGCAAGATCTGCACTGGAATCGATCCGGCTATTTCATGACGAATTGACGGCTTTGCGCCGCGATTTGCACGCTCATCCCGAACTGGGCTTCGAAGAGGTGCGCACGTCGGGCATCGTGGCAGGCGCACTCGAGGCCCTGGGCCTGGAGGTGCACCGCGGCATCGGCAAGACCGGGGTGGTGGGGGTGATCCGCGGGCGCGGCCACGACAGCGGCCGCATGATCGGCCTGCGCGCCGACATGGACGCGCTGCCCATGACCGAGGACAACGACTTCGGCTACAAGTCCAGCAAGGCGGGCCTGATGCACGGCTGCGGGCACGACGGCCATACCGCCATCCTGATCGGCGCGGCGCGCTATCTGGCGCAGACCCGCAATTTCGACGGCACGGCCGTGCTGATATTCCAGCCCGCCGAAGAGGGCCGCGGCGGCGCCAAGGCCATGATGGAAGACGGGCTGTTCGACACCTTTCCGTGCGACGCCATTTATGCCCTGCATAACTGGCCGGGCCTGAAGCCCGGCACGGTGGGCATCAATCCCGGCCCCATGATGGCGGCCGCCGACCGCTTCGAGATCACCATCACCGGCCGCGGCGGCCATGGCGCCCACCCTTACCAGACCATCGATCCGGTGACGATCGCCGGACACGTGATCACCGTGCTGCAGACCATCGTGTCGCGCAATGTGAACCCGCTGGATTCGGCCGTGCTGTCGATCGGGTCGCTGCAGGCCGGGCATCCCGGCGCCATGAGCGTGATACCGCGCGAAGCCAAGATGGTGGGCACGGTGCGCACGTTCCGCAAGTCGGTACAGGAAATGGTCGAAACACGCATGCGCGAGCTGGTCAGCGCCGTGGCCGGCGGCTTTGGCGCTACCGCCGAGATCGAGTACCAGCGCATCTACCCCGCTACCCTGAACACGCCGCAGCATGCCAACCTGGTGGCGGATATCGCCACCGACCTGGTGGGCAAGGAAAACGTGGTGCGCGACCTGGTGCCGTCGATGGGCTCGGAAGATTTTTCTTTCATGCTGCAGGCCCGGCCCGGGGCGTATTTTCGCCTGGGGCAGGGCGGCGCCGAATCCGGCTGCGTGCTGCATAATTCGCGCTTCGATTTCAATGATGCCGTGATTCCGCTGGGCAGCGCGATGTTCTGCGCGCTGGCCGAGCGCGGCATGCCCCTGGCAGAATAAACCGCCATCGCTCCTGTTCATGTCCTCTGCTCAAAACATCACGCAACTGACCATCACCCGCCCCGACGACTGGCATCTGCACCTGCGCGACGGCGCGGCGCTGCAGGCCGTGGCGGGCGACAGCGCGCGCCAGTTCGCGCGCGCCATCATCATGCCCAACCTGCGTCCGCCGGTAACCACTACCGAACAGGCCCTGGCCTACCGGCAGCGCATCGAGGCCGCCCTGCGCCCGCGCGATGACATCCCGGCGTTTACGCCCTTGATGACGCTCTACCTGACCGACAACACGCCGGCCGACGAAATCGTCCGCGCGCACGAGTCAGGCCAGGTGCATGCCGTGAAGCTGTATCCGGCCGGCGCCACCACCAATTCCGACGCCGGCGTCACCGACTTGCTGGGCAAGTGCGGCAAGGCCCTGCAGGCCCTGGAGCGCTGCGGCATGCCGCTGCTGGTGCACGGCGAAGTCACCGACCCCGGCATCGACGTGTTCGACCGCGAGGCGGTCTTCATCGAGCGGGTCATGCAGCCGCTGCGCAAAGCGTATCCCGGCCTGAAGGTAGTGTTCGAGCACATTACCACCAAAGACGGCGCCGAGTATGTGCGCGACGCCGAAGGCCCGATCGGCGCCACCATTACGCCGCAGCACATGCTGTACAACCGCAACGCGATTTTTCTGGGCGGCGTGCGCCCGCACTGGTACTGCCTGCCGATCCTGAAGCGGGAAGTGCACCGCCAGGCGCTGGTGGAAGCGGCCACCAGCGGCAACCCGCGTTTTTTCCTGGGCACCGACAGCGCGCCGCATGCGCGCGGCCTTAAAGAGCATGCCTGCGGCTGCGCCGGCTGCTATACCGCCCTGCATGCGATGGAGCTGTACGCCACCGCGTTCGAGCGGGCGGGGCGGCTGGACCGGCTGGAAGGCTTTGCCAGTTTCCATGGCCCCGACTTCTACGGCCTGCCGCGCAATACCGACACCCTGACGCTGCGGCGCGAGCCCTACGCCATTCCCGACGAACTGCCGTTCGGCGACACGTCGCTGGTGCCGCTGGCGGCGGGCGAGTCGCTGGACTGGCGCATGGCGTAGGCGGCAGTCACGTGCCCAGGTGTCAGGCACCGCAGGTGCCTGACACCGTTGTATTCAACGACCGTCTCACCCCTTCGGTGTCAGGCGCTTGCGGCGCCTGACACCTGGCTATGTGGCAGCTCAGGCGTCGGCGCGCCGGCTTTCCAGCAGTTCCCAGCGCGCGAATTTTTCTTCCAGCTCGGTTTCCAGGGCGGCCAGCTCTTTATTGATGCGTTCGACTTCGGCGGGCGCATCGCGGTACAGGCTGCCGTCGGCCAGTTGGTCCGACAGCGCCGCTTGGCGGGCTTCGATGTCGGCGATGGCTTCGGGCAGGCTTTCGAGTTCGCGCAGTTCCCAGGCGCTGAGCCGGGCAGCCCGGGCCGGCCGTGCCCGGGGCGCCGGCGCGGCCGACGGCGCATCGGCCGCCGTGCCTGCGGCGCGTGCCGGCTTGGCGGCGGCAGCGGCCGGGGCGGCCGGGCGCTGGGCGATCCATTCGTCGTAGCCGCCCACGTAGTCGCGCCAGCGGCCTTCGCCTTCGCTGGCGATTGTCTGGGTGACCACGTTGTTCAGGAAGGCGCGGTCGTGGCTGACCAGCAGCACGGTGCCAGCGTATTCCTGCAGCAGTTCTTCAAGCAGTTCCAGCGTTTCGATGTCGAGGTCGTTGGTCGGCTCGTCCAGTACCAGCACATTGGCCGGCCGCGCGAACAGCCGCGCCAGCAGCAGCCGTGCGCGTTCGCCGCCTGACAGGCTGCGCACCGGCGAGCCGGCGCGTGCCGGCGAAAACAGGAAATCGCCCAGGTAGCTCATGACATGCTTGCGGGCGCCGCCGATCTCGACCCATTCGCTGCCTGGGCTTATCACATCGGCCAGCGTGGCGTCTTCGTCGAGCTGGGCGCGCATCTGGTCGAAATAGGCCACCGCTACATTGGTGCCCAGGCGCGTCGAGCCGCTGTCGGGCGCGAGTTCTCCCAGGATGAGCTTGAGCAGCGTGGTCTTGCCCGCGCCGTTGGGGCCCACGATGCCGATGCGGTCGCCGCGCAGGATGGTCGTGCTGTAGTCGCGCACCACGATCTTGTCGCCGAATGCCTTGTCGACGTTTTCCAGTTCGGCCACCAGCTTGCCCGAGCGCTGGCCTTCGGCCAGGGCCAGGCTGACGTTGCCCATGCGGTCGCGGCGCTCGGCGCGCTCGACGCGCAGCCGCTCCAGCCGCCGCACCCGGCCTTCATTGCGCGTGCGGCGCGCTTCGATGCCCTTGCGGATCCAGACTTCTTCCTGGGCCAGCAGTTTGTCGAAGCGTTCTTGTTCGAGGCGTTCGGATTCCAGCCACTGGGCCTTGCGTTCCTGCCATTGCGAGAAGTTGCCCGGGAAGCTGAGCAGGCGGCCGCGGTCGAGTTCGACGATGCGCGTGGCCACCGCGTCGAGGAAGCGGCGATCGTGGGTGATGATCACGGCCGCGCCCTTCCAGCCGCGCAGCAGTTCTTCCAGCCAGGCGATGCCGTCGAAATCCAGGTGGTTGGTGGGTTCGTCCAGCAGCAGCAGATCGGGCTCGTCGACCAGCGCGCGCGCCAGCGCCACCCGCTTGCGCATGCCGCCGGACAGGCTGGCGACGGCCACGTCGGCCGGCAGCCCCAGCCGTTCGAGGGCCGCGCGTACGCGCGCCGGCCGCTGCCAGTCTTCGTGGTCGTCGCCAATGGCGTGCACGACGTCAAATACGGTAAGGGAGTCGTCGAGCAGCGGTTCTTGCTCGACCGTGGCCACGCGCAGGCCCGACAGGCGCGCCAGATCGCCGTCGTCGGGCTGGGCGCGGCCGTCGAGCAGGCGCAGCAGCGACGACTTGCCCGCGCCGTTGCGGCCGATCAGGCCGATGCGCTCGCCGGCCTGGATGGTGAAATCTGCGTGAGCCAGCAGTGCGTGGTGGCCGTAGGCCAGTTGCACGCCGGTAAGGGTAATAAGAGTTGCCGAAGCCATGAATAAGAGTGCCTGATGCGGTGCAACCCGTATTGTCGCAGGAAGCGCGCCGGCGGCCGGGTGTACTAAAATGGCGGGGCAAGACAGGCCGGGCAATCGCGGTGGATGCAAATCCATCGAGGAAGGTCCGGACTCCACAGGGCAGGGTAGCGGCTAACGGCCGTCCGGCCCCGCCGGCGGGCTTGCCCGCCGGCGGGGCCGAGGAACAGGGCCACAGAGACGAGTCTGCGGGGCGGGCGCGCCAGTCGCGCACCGGCACGGCCATCTCCGTGCCGCGCGGTCCGGTAACGGGCGGCGGCATCGCAGGGTGAAACGCGGCAACCTCTACCCGGAGCAACACCAAATAGGCATGTGTGGGCCTTCGGGCCCGAAGGGCGGCTCGCCCGAGCATGCGGGTAGGTGGCTACAGCGGTCCAGCAATGGTCCGCGCAGAGGAATGATTGCCCGCCGGGTTCGCCCGGCGTACAGAATCCGGCCTACAGGCCTGTCTTGCCACTGAATCCGGGCCGCATGGCCGGTCTTGTTACGGCAAGACCGAACGTAAAACAATGAAAGGGCGTCTTCTCGGGGCCACTTCTGAAGAAGGACTTTTAATTGTTACCGCAACCCCCTGATTTATCAGGGGGTTTTTATTTTGGAAAATCCAAGAAGTGCTCTAAGTCCTTGTTGTGATTGAAAAAATTGCAACCACGCGCTTGACCCCGTTTGCCCATTACCGTAGAGTGGGAAAAAGTAGGAATTTGTGCAATTAAGTGGGGTGAATGTGGTGTTTCAGGGAAGCAGCGCGCTGACGCTCGATGCCAAGGGACGGATCTCGATTCCGACCCGGCATCGTGACGCGCTGATTGCGCAGGCCGAAGGCCGGCTGACCCTGACCCGCCACCCTGACGGCTGCCTGCTGGTGTACCCGCGGCAAGAGTGGGAAAAGAAGCGCGAACAGATCGCCGCTTTCCCCATGTCTGCCCGCGCGCTCCAGCGGCTGCTGCTGGGCAACGCCCAGGACGTCGAACTCGACGGATCTGGCCGTGTGCTCATCGCGCCTGAACTGCGCAACGCTTCCGGTATGACGCGCGATGTGATGCTGCTCGGTATGGGCGCGCACTTCGAGCTCTGGGATGCCGCTTCCCTGGCCCGCCGCGAGGCGGAAGACCTGGCTCAGGGAATGCCGGACGTGTTGAACCAGTTTTCGTTCTGAAACCGAGTATGGAATTCGAACATCGGCCCGTGCTGCTGGCGCCGACGGTGGATGCGTTGCTGCTGGCCGATTTCGGCGGCAAGGGCGCGGCACGGTCGGGGCGGCAGGATGGCGAGCAGGCCGATGCGCGGGCGCAGCGCGGGGTGTTCGTCGACGGCACTTTCGGGCGCGGCGGCCACAGCCGCGAGCTGCTGGGGCGGCTGGGCCCCGAAGCGCGGCTGGTGGTGTTCGACAAGGATCCCCAGGCGATTGCCGTGGCCAACGAACTGGCCGCCGGCGATGCCCGGGTGATGGTGGTGCATGGCGGCTTTGCCGGCATGCGCGAAGAATTGGCGGCGCGCGGCATCGAGGCGATCGATGGCGTGATGCTGGACCTGGGGGTGTCTTCCCCTCAGCTGGATGATGCCGGGCGGGGCTTTTCGTTTATGCGCGAAGGCCCGCTCGATATGCGAATGGATACGACCCGCGGCCCGACGGTGGCGGATTGGCTGGCGCAAGCCAGTGTGGATGAGATGCGGGAGGTCATAGCGGATTATGGCGAAGAACGGTTTGCTTTTCAGGTTGCAAAGGCGATTGCTGCTCGCCGCGCAACACGGCCGCTGCGCACCACGCTCGAGCTTGCCGAGTGCGTCGCCAGCGCCGTCCGCACGCGCGAAAAGGGGCAGCATCCGGCCACACGCACCTTTCAGGCTCTACGGATTTACATCAATCGGGAACTCGAAGAGCTCGCGCGCGCCCTCGCGTCAGCTTTAGAGCTGCTTGCCCCGGGGGGGAGGTTGGCGGTGATCAGTTTTCATTCGCTTGAAGACCGCATGGTCAAGCAGTGCATCGCGGCGGCGGCCCGGCCGGCCGTCGCGCATGCGCGCCTGCCCCTGCGCGAAAGCGAACTGCCGCAGCCGCTGTTCCGTTCGCTGGGCCGGGTGCAGGCCGATGACGACGAAATCGCCGGCAATGCGCGGGCCCGTTCGGCCGTGCTGCGGGTGGCGGAGCGCACCGCGACGCCGCTGGGCGCCGACGGCGCCGACGCATTCGTGCCGGCCCAGCGCGTGCCGGGCGAAGCCGCGCCGGCGCGGCGCGGCGCCAGGCGGAGGCCGCACTGATGGGACGCACCGCTTTGCTTCTGGCCGCCCTGCTGATGCTGTCGGCGATTTCTCTGGTGACC